>NZ_BCMF01000005.1 GCF_002217925.1 Secundilactobacillus mixtipabuli
TACGGTATTAGCACCTGTTTCCAAGTGTTATCCCCTGCTTCTGGGCAGGTTACCCACGTGTTACTCACCAGTTCGCCACTCATCCAATGCTGAAAATCAGTGCAAGCACTTCAATTCATCGGGATGCGTTCGACTTGCATGTATTAGGCACGCCGCCAGCGTTCGTCCTGAGCCAGGATCAAACTCTCAATTTATGATTGTTTGTGACTCATTAATATTACTAGCGAAATTGACTTCGCAAATTACATTTGATATCAGCCGAAACTGATATACCCTGCACATTTGTGAAACAAAACTTTGTTCAGTTTTCAAAGGTCTACTTGTTAACTCGACTTGATTAGTATAACCAAGATAGAAATTAATGTCAACGTTTTTTTGAATCTTTATTCATTTCCGTTAGCATCGAATTCATGAATTAACTGTTAGATGCCAAAGCGACTGAATATTAAATGTCTGAATATAAATTCACGTAATTAATATTGTGTTCTTGACAACAGATAAAATAATACCAGCTATTAACGACACGGTCAAGGACAAATGATAAATTAATCAAATTATTTTGCAACAAACTCTTTTAACGCTTCCTGAGCCCAAGCCTGCCTTCTTTTTTGAATCGGCTTGAAGCCTTCATGAACGTTCCGGCTTGTCCAATAGTGCTTGTGGTGATCTTCATTTTGCGGCGCCATGGGTACCAGTGGCACTTGAGGTTCTTCTAAGCATCTTAATGAAAGAGAAATCTTGCCGGTAAACTCATCGATATCAAGCACAACAACATCAATCTCATCGCCAACAGATAAATAGTCATGGATGTCCTTAACAAAGCCATAATGACATTCTGAAATATGGATGAGTCCCTGAATATCGTTGCCAAGATTGACAAAAGCCCCATAGGGTTGAATACCCGTCACTGTGCCATGAACATGGTCTCCAATACGCATAATTAACACACCTTTCTTCTATATAATAAATAATAAATTTAAAACAAAGAGCTTGAGGCTTAACACACCCCAAGCTCAATCAACAACTCAGTCTAATCCTCAATGGTCACTGATTCGATCATGATATCTTCTAACGGTTTATCGACTTCATCCGTTTTTACCGTAGCCATCTGGTCGACAACATCCATGCCATCAACAACTTGACCAAAAACAGTATGTCTAAAGTCGAGCCATGGTGTGCCACCCTTTTGATAAGCTGTCACAATTTCCTCTGGGAAATGGGCATCCTTCATCTGCTGCGTGAGCTGTTCAGACATATGTTTGTTTTGAACGATAAAGAATTGACTGCCATTGGTGTTCGGGCCGCTATTTGCCATTGAAACAGCTCCGCGAAGATTATAGAGTTCTTTAGAAAATTCATCTTCAAAGGGTTCATCCCAAATACTTGATCCACCCATACCAGTTCCGGTTGGATCGCCACCTTGAATCATAAAATCATTGATCACCCGGTGAAAAATGACTTCATCATAGTAGTTTTTCTTAGCAAGTGTCACAAAGTTTTCAACTGCTTTAGGCGCTTGTTCTGGAAACAACTGAATCGTAACATCACCCATCGACGTATGAATGATTGCCCGGGGGCCTTCAGCCTTATCGGGTTGTAACTGTGGATAGTTCACATTAATAACCTCCAGTTTTCTTTCATTTCTATTATCCATGAAATATGACGAAAAGCAAGTCTCAGACGTTCTCGGCCTCGGCAAACAAGCTAGCGTTGCTATAAAATAGATGCCTTCACAATACCGCCATCACCCTTACCAACCAACTAAGATTGACTATTTAAAGTTACGATTAACTTAAATCGACTTGAAAGTCTTTTACATCCGCTAATTCTCTGATACAATATCAGCAACTTAAACGCTGAAAGGAAACTTACTAAATTATGGGTCAATTAATCGATTTCGTTCTCCACATTGACAGTCACATGGTTAACATTGTTAATACCTTTGGTGGTTGGTCATACGGCATCCTCTTTTTGATTATTTTTATCGAAACAGGCGCCGTTATTTTACCGTTTCTCCCGGGTGACTCTTTATTATTCGCGGCAGCTGCATTAGCTGCTAACCCTGATTACCATCTCAGCATCACCCTATTCACAATGATCTTCTTACTGGCTGCTATCGGTGGTGACTCAATGAACTTCTTCATTGGCCGTCGAGCTGGGATCGCGATTACTCGTCATCCATTCTTTAGTCGGTTTATTAAAGAAGAGAATTTGGCAGCCGCAAGGAAGTTCTTCGAAAAACATGGTAAAATTGCCATTTTCTTAGCGCGCTTTATGCCCATCATTCGAACCTTCGTCCCATTCGTTGCCGCAACTTCAGATTACGAATACAGCTCATTTTTACGGTACAATATCCCAGCCGGGATTGCTTGGGTAGTACTATGCTGCGGTGGCGGTTACTTCTTTGGTAACATTGACTTCGTTAAAGCCCACTTCTCACTGGTCGTTTTAGGCATCATCATCGTCTCAATGATTCCTGCCTTTGTTGGCCTGCTTAAAAGCCGTACTCAAGTCAGTAAAGATTAATGACAAGCAAATAAAAACTCTAGCGGGTTAAATCCTGCTAGAGTTTTTTTATTTATCTAAAAATGTTCGCCTACCGCGCCAGACACCCCACAGCATCATCAGTTCGAATAAACCAAACGCCAAAACGAAACACTGTGAAAAGAAGCTTTCTGGCAAGACCAGGATCACCGGATCAAACCGAGGATCAAATAGCCAATCAGAATTGCGAAATAGGACCTTATGAAAATCAACGAAAAACTGGTTAAAGTTAACCAGCATCAATAATCCTGCCAGTACAGGCACGATCGCTGCAATCTGAAACGGCTGGATAAGCTTCCATAGCCTCTTCTTTTTGGCAAGCGACCGTAAAAAATGGATAGCCGGCCAAATCGTTACAATCAGCACACCGTTATTCAGTAAAAATAGGTGTTTCACGTCAATGAAGTGCTGAAGGCCACTAGGTGAAGTTGGAAAATCCATCATATCCAACCGAGAAATCCATGGTAATTGTAAATAGCCTAATAGCTGAACATAATTTTGCATGATCCGACTGGTAGATAATTGAACAACACTCGATAAATGACCCAGTTTAACGTTCAACCAGTACAGCCAAATACTATTGATAGTCAAAAAGATGACGACCGAAATGATTGCTAAAAAGAGGATCAGCCACTGTAGAAATGTCTTGACTCGCTTTCTAATCATCTTCAAGCGACCAATCATCCAAACTATCGATTTCATACGTTGGCGCGATTTTCTGCTGCGCAACTTGTTCCCGTGTTGAAAGCCCGGTATACACAAGTAACGTGTCCATCCCAAACCGAATACCAGCGGTAATATCAGTTCGATAGTTATCACCAACCATGACAACCTGCGACTTTTCCAAACCAATGCGTTGTAAAGCATTGGCCATAATAATTGTTTCAGGCTTGCCGATATAGATTGGCCGCTGCTGCGTTGTGTAGGCAACCATTTCAACGAGTGAGCCAGCACCAGGCAGCATCCCCCGCTCATTAGGAATATTAGAATCCGGGTTTGTGCCAATGAATTTTGCACCAGCGCGAATCGCCAATGTGGCCACTTCAAATTTATGGTAAGTCACATCTGAATCAAGTCCAACCACCACAAAATCTGGTTGCCGTTCACTTAAGACAAACCCTTTATCCAAGAATGCCTGAATTAAGCCAATTTCACCGATGATATAAACTTTGTTTTGTCCTGGTTTAGCAATTCCTGCCACATAGTCAGCTGTCGCTAAACCGGCAGTATAAACGTTACTTGGTTGAACGTGAATATCGTGGTTTGTCGCTAAATTATCGACCACATCCACTGGTAACTTCGTCGTATTGTTCGTTACAAACAAAAAATCCTTATCAGCAGCCTGTAACCGTTCAACAAACCTTTTGGCAGCAGGGATTCGCCGCTTACCGGCGTATACCGTCCCGTCCAGATCAATAAAGTAGCCCTCATAATGTTTTTGCATCAAACGCTAATCCTCTTTTTCTCGAATTGTAAACTTACGGTGCTGGCTGTGGCCAACCGTTTTAACTGCCCCATGGCGCTGGCTGACCGGTGTCTTCTTAATTGGTTTAACTTTTTCCACCGTGTAAGCCTTTTGCTGCCCGTTACTTGGTCGACTTTGCTGCTTATTTTGGGACCGCCTATTGGTAGCTGTCCGTTCTTGTTTGTGATTACTTGTTGGTGAATTTTTAGGTCGATTGGCAGAATGATGCCGTGCCTGCTGCTTATTAGCAGTCATTTGACTCCGGTTAGGCCGACGTGAATTGTCACGCTGCCTTGGATTTCGCTTGGGCGTGATAATTTTGGCGTCTTCATTGTGCATGACAAAATAAGGGCAGCCGGTATTACATGCTTCATCCAAGTAATCTTGCAGCGCACTAATCTTCAATTCACCCGCGACGTTACGCTTATCATCATAGAAACCGCGTAGCCGTAATTGGTCAAAACCCCAGTCACCGACTAAATAGTCATACCGTGAAAAATACGTGTTGAAACGATCACTTAATTCAACGCGATCAAAAGCATCGTGGTAATTGACCACAAGTTCGTAGGGATGTTCGTTGATTTGATAATGAGTTTCATCTACTGCAACGATAACGCCGCCTGGTTCTCGACTGGCTTTAGCGTCGTCAATCAGCGTTTGCATTGATTTCTTATCCATGTGCATCCTTCTTCCTAATTGGATATCGTTTGGCGAGGTAGTCGCCATACACATTTCTTAAAAGTTTACCATATAAAATTTCATTTTGCCCAACAATCGAAATTGTCGGAAAGAACGGGATAAACAGATAATGATCTGGCATCGCCACCGTGTATGCACGTAACGGTGATAGGGGTTCCCCACGAAATAGGACCGTACCATCATGGTCATTATACTGAATCCCCGAATAATTCAAATCGCCGAAAACTTTACCACGAAAGCCCATCCCTTTGATTGGAAAACGGGTCAAAAACCGCCTGTTCTTCTCCATCTCCTGAATGAGCCGCCACAGATTATCACCGCTTAATGTCACCTTCATCACATGCATGGCATGGGGAAGCATCTGGTGTAGGTGATTCTGCGAAATAATGCCCGCTGGCAAATCTCGCAAAAATAAGCCACCGTTTAAAATCGCAGCATCCGTACCTGCATAATCTTCTAACGCTGCCAGTCCTTCACTGACCAACCGGGAATGCCCCTGCCAATTTTTCTCCATCGCAACGGGCAAATCGGCCACTTTCTGGGCGTCCAAAAGTTCTTCCCCCTGGTCTTCATAGTCTTCAATTTCCTGAAGATCACTGGTTGCCGCCTGAAGATGGCTCGTCTGCACAACAGAGGCTGATGCTTTCATGATTTGATGATCAGTCAGTTCTAGTTGAATCGTCCCCACGTACTGGCCATACTTACCTGCCGCTCCCAACAACGTTTGCTGGTCATATTCGCCATGTGGTAACAAATGGTGCGTGTGGGCACCCAAGATCACGTTAATTTCTGGGAACCGTTTGGCGATTGCCCGGTCAACGTCCAGTCCAAGATGCGACAGTAAAATGGTGCAGTCATACTGACCTTCAAATTGTTTCAACAAATGAGGCAGCATGCGTTCAACCGAGATTGGCTGCCAGCCAAGCAACGGGTACGTTAACGTATACGGTGCCGTTAAACCCAGCACCAATACTCGCGTGCCCGCTTGAGTCGTTATCACTTTACCCGGTAAAGCCCACTTTGGCTGTACTCTTTGGGGCGCATTCAGCAAATTACCCAGGATCACGTCAAAATTAGCGTGGTCATATAGATGACCCAATTGCTCTTTAGAATTACCCAAACCTTCATTGTTACCTATCGTGACACCATCATAGTGAATTTGATTCATTAAGGTGACGTTCGACTGACCATTGGTCGCCTCAGTCAACGGGTGTGCACGATCCATCGCATCACCAATATCAAAGGTCAGCACCTGATTGCCCGCCGCTTTGTAACGTTGCCGTTCCTCAAGTAAATAGCGACGAATCCTTGGCCAATTTTCAAAGTGCGAATGCAGGTCATTGGTATGTAAAATTGTAATTTTCTCGGTCATACCCAGCTCCTCAGCTCTTTTATCTTCGTTTTTGATAGTCATTGTACTTACCCGTTACCATCTCTTCAATCTCCGCCATGGACAGCGGCGCGCCAAAAGGTGGCTTCTGCTGGAGATAATCGGTTTCAGGTGTGTCAACACCCACGTTGATATCTTCTTTAATATTAACCGCATAATGATGAATGTGGCCGTGTAAATTAATGATTTGTTTAACGATGCCCATCATCATTGGGTAGTGCGTCATATAATATTGTCGGTGGTTCACTTTAATAATCGCGCCAACATCGTGAAACTCGAATTTAGGTTTCCCGCCATAAGTATAATTATGCTGTGCTAAGTATTTAAACAGTGCTCGGTTATCGTGATTGCCCTTAATGAGAACGAGATGCCCGTTTAATTGATTCAAGACGTCAAAAATGGCTGCTTGAGCCGCCTTTTCTGGCCGAATAAAATACAGTGCAATATCACCTAAATGATACACAGTATCTTCTGGTGTCACCCGTGCATTCCAGTGGTCAATAATGGTTTGATTCATTTCTTCTACCGATTTAAATGGTCGAGGCGCAAAATCGGAATTTCCGAGCAGGTCTTTATGAAAAAAATGTGTATCTGCGGTGAAATACAGTTGCACGCTTACCCCTTCTTTGATTAAATAATTAAACCCATTTGAAAACATTACCCCTTTAGTTTACCATGTTCCACCGCTGATAGGAAAGGAAGCCTGCTGATAGGCTAGCTGGTGAACTAAAAATAAAAAATCACGCCTTCTCCCAAATAATTTTGGGAAAAGGCGTGATTTTTATAGCGACTATCGTGCCGCAGTCCGAACTTTTACTTATTTGTCAGTTTCCACTCGGTCAACACCCGTTTTGAACAACCAAAGGCCAGACAGCCAGATAATCGACCCAATCAGTGCGACCATAGTCTCGAATTTAAACAACAGAATCACACAGACCATCATGAGAAAAATGAGCACAAAATAGTCTGAGTACGGTGCAAAGGGCATTTTGAACGTTACTTGATCTTCAATCTCAACAACTGTCTCCCGTTTATATTTGATGTGGGCTAAAATAATTGAGCCCCAAATAAATAAGAAACACGTGGTAGCCACACTTGAGATTAAGGTAAACACTTTCCCCGGAATAAAGAAGTTCAATAAAACAACGATTGCAATGATTAAAGCGGAAAACAACAGTGCATTGACCGGTACTTGAGCCCGTGATAATTTGCTAAATCGTTTTGAAAGTTTCGACTGACCGCCATACGAAAGTGAAAACAGCATCCGGCCAGTGGTAAACAGCGCGCTATTACAAGCTGAGGCTGCCGCTGTCAGCACCACAAAATTAATGATGGCAGCTGCCGACTTAATCCCAATTGCTGAGAAAACCTCTACGAAAGGGCTTTGATTTGGCGAGATATAATGCCAAGGGTAGATACACATTAAAGCCATTAAAGAGCCGAGATAAAAGAGGATCACCCGCATTGGAATTTCATTGATGGCTTTGGGAATAATCACTTTGGGGTCATCCGTTTCTGAAGCCGTCATCCCCACCATTTCAATCCCAATGAAACCAAATAAAACCATTTGGAAAGACAAGAAGAAACCTTTTGCTCCATGAGCAAAAAAGTGGCCATCTGCTAAGTTCATCACAGAAGCATGACCCACTGGTGTCTTAAACTGGATCACCACCAGCACGACACCAATCGCAATTAAAGCAATAATCGCAGCAACTTTCACAATGGCAAACCAAAATTCAGTTTCACCGAAAGCCTGCACCGTGATGGCATTGATCAAGACCAAAATCAACAGGATGGTCACCCCAGTGACCCACTGTGGCAACTGGGGGAACCAAAACTTCATGTAAAGACCAGCTGCTGTTAAGTCAGCCATCGCAATGCTCAACCAGCAAACCCAGTACGTCCACCCCGCAATAAAGCTCCAACGATCACCAAGATACTTTTTTATAAAATCAATATAAGAATGTGCACTCAAATCAGACAGTAATAACTCGCCAAGTGCCCGCATCAATAAAAAGCACGCGACACCCGCAATCAAATAGGCAAGTAAAATCGAAGGACCCGTTAAATGAATCGATTGCCCAGCACCTAAAAACAAGCCGGTACCAATCGTGCCACCTAAAGCAATCATTTGAACATGTCGGTTTTTTAACCCATGAGACTGTTTTTTAGTGGTTGCTGCTTTTGCCATAATACGCTTCACTCCTTCATGAGTGTCCATTATACACGTGAAAAACGTGGGTTTTGAAGGAGACCGTCTTTTAAACGGGAAATCCGAATTGACAGCTGTCGCTTATGCGCGGTATTACCGTCATTATTGCATTAATGATGTTTGTTCACCTTTAAGTGAAGGATCTGCACGTTTATTCATTACGGTTGAAGAAAATAAAACAGCTTGCAGTCTCATAGCTTGGTATTTTACAAAAAAAGACCTGATTCATTAAGAACCAGGCCCCATTTATATTTGAATATTTAATTATTTAGTTAAGCGCTCAACGTCACGCACGATCATTAATTCTTCGTCCGTAGGGATCAGCAACGTTTTGACCGTTGCATCCGCCGTTGACAAATCACGTTCAACACCGCGAATGTGATTCTTTTCAGGGTCAACTGCAATGCCGAAGTAGCTTAATTTATCTGCAACTTCTTGACGGATTGGAATATCGTTTTCACCGACACCGGCTGTAAAGACAATAGCATCAACACCGTTCATTTCAGCGATGTATTGACCAATGTAGCGAACGATCCGATTGATGTACATATCACGGGCAAGGTGGGCCTTGTCGTTGTTATCTTGAACCTTTTCAAGATCACGCATGTCAGCTGAGTATTCTGAAACACCCAGTAACCCAGACTTCTTGTTCAAGATATTGATCATATCGTTAGGATCTTTAATGTTTAACTTCTCCATTAAGAACGTTACCAATGAAACGTCAATATCACCTGAACGGGTTGCCATCATGATACCAGCCAGCGGCGTGAAGCCCATCGAGGTATCAAACGACTTGCCATTCTTAACGGCCGTGATTGAAGCACCAGCACCAATATGCAAAGTAATCAGCTTCAAGTCTTCTAGGGGCTTACCAAGCATGGCAGCTGCCCGGCTAGCAACGTAGCGGTGACTAGTTCCGTGGGCACCATACTTACGAGCACCGTACTTTTCATAGTATTCATAAGGAATCGCATACATGTAGTTGGTCTTTGGCATCGTTGTATGGAATGAAGTATCAAAAACCGCCACGTTAGGAACATCAGGTAAAATCTTTCTGAATGCCCGAATACCCATGGCTTCAGATGGATTATGCAATGGTGCATATTCAGCTAAATCTTCAATCTTCTTTAAGACGTCATCGTCAACTAGGACTGAATCAGTAAAGAATTCACCACCGGCAACAACTCGGTGACCAACACCCGTAATTTCGTTGTAATTAGCAATGATCTTTAAATCAATCAACTTATCAAGCATCAAGTTAATGGCTTCTTCGTGGTTATCAACGTCTTGAACGTTTTCAAACTTTTGACCATCGCCGTACTTAATTGTGACAATCGAATCTTTAAGACCGATTCGTTCAATCACACCACTGGTGATGACCTTTTCTGAAGGTACTTCGAATAATTTAAACTTTAATGTTGAGCTTCCTGCATTGACGGCTAGTGTTTTTCCCATGTCATAATCTCCTTATGTTAACGCTTTAGTAAATCATTAAGTTCCCAGTCGACTATTTCGGCAATGAACTTCGAAAATGCGGTCTGATCTTTAAACGACGGAAATTCGCCAATCATGACCTTATCAGCTTGACTGACACCTTCACCGTGACGTTGCAGCAACAAAATGGACTTCGCTGCTTGCTTCGCGGTAAACAGATCCTTTGGCAAGGCCAGCAAGCCTTGTAAATAAGCTGTATCTTGGAGCCAGGAAAGTAATCCCTTAGATTCTGGTGTTGAAAATAACTGACTTGGAACCAAAAAGACACCGTAACCACCCGGTTTTACATAGCGCATTGCTTGCTCCAGCAATAAATGATGAACGTAAGAATGGCCAGACTGAGCATGTGTCTTAAATGCTTTCGCCTTTTCATCGAGTGGATAATAACCAATCGGCAGATCAGAAACAACCAAATCAGCTTCTGGAATCTGCAGTTCACCTAACGCATCTTGGTGCATCAACGTCACTGAAGCCTGCTGCAAGGTGGTACTGATATCAGCCACCGAAAGCAATGACTCGTCATTGTCGATCCCAATTGCAGCAACGTTTTCATGCGTTGCATCTTTCAATTGGTTCATAATCGTGGTCAATAAATTGGCTGTCCCAACCGCTGGGTCAAGGATCGTCAGCTGATTCAACTTTTCAACTAAGCGAATGACTAAGTAACCCATGACCATCCCAATACTATCGGGTGTCATTTGGTGATTGCTTTGAATATCATCCTCGCGCATTGCTTTCAGCATTGCCAACTGAATGCCCTGACGCACCGTTTCCGGGTTCAGCCGATGACGGTCAACTGAATCGTAGAGCCCTCGAAGCTGCTGAACAACCTTGTCATCTGGTCGACCATCTTCTACCTGGACGTGTCCATCGATCAGATTATCACCGGACTCAATAAAGGCGTCTAAATACGACGTTGAGAGTGCCTCTTTAAGCAACTCACTTGATTCATCGAGAACCTTAAAGAACGCCTCTGTTTCTTTAATAGCCAGAATTGTCAACCTCCTGTCCTATTGGTTTCTCCACACAATTTATAGTTTACAAATATTCGACTGTTAATTCAAGCGAACATGGGAAATTTAACGCCTTGTGACCTATTTAGACCGTAAACTTTGCTCATAGTGCTGAATCAAAATATCATAAGATTCTATCTGATGCTGATAGCCCGCTAACTGCAAGAGTAAAATACCGCTCAAAAGGATTAAAAAAAGTAACGCCAGTATGGTGACAAAGCCTTGCCGATCATTCATGCTCTTCTCCAATCGCAGTTACGGCCGAAAAGCGCTGTAATTTAGTCGTTGCCTCAATTTTTAAATGCCCGTGATCCACCGAAAAGTTGTGGGCAGAAACACCCGTCAAAAGTGGCATATAGCCGCCCTTATCCGTTGTTAAAATAAGGTTGCCCTTTTTAGCTTTTAATAAATAAGTTCGCTCTTTATCGGTATGCGGCTTAAGCTGGGCTTTTTGACTGGTAATTTTCTCCAAGGAAAACCGGTAGTCCTCCCCCTCAAGTTCTCCCAGCATATGGTACCAAGCTAATTGTTCCTCATACTTTTGCTGGGAATGAACGGTTATCATTTGCATGCCAAATTGCAGGGTCAATAGTGCTAGTGCAGTAACTGCCAAAGCAATCAGCGTTTCAATTAGCGTAAAACCCGCTCTCATTTTTTCACCTGCTCATGCAGTTTTATCTGAGTTTCAACTTGATGACGTAAGTACTGAACGCGTTCTTGGCGCTGCTTTAGCTGCGTTTCCATCGAGGTTTGCGCCTGAGTATAGAGGATCAGTCCAGCACTGATCAAGATTAGGCCCATTAAGGCATCACTCAGGACAAAGCCCGCTTTAAGCTGCTTGACGATCAACATGGTAGACCCCCCATCCCATTTGGATAACTAAGTGATAGACTCGCCGATCAATATCCGACTTAAATGTCACAGTACGTGGTGACGTCGTTGCATCCGGGCGAATGGTTAATTTTGCAGTTTCTTCGGGATGCAGGCTCCGGGGGATCGTCAACGATCGGGTAACCCGTGCCGTTTGAAAGACGATCGGTGACCCTTCTTTGATGAGAATTTCGGTTTGGTGGCCATGGTATTGTGCTTCATAAAGCCCCTGCTTCCAATAGCCATCAAAACTGTCCCAAAATGCCCGTTCTGTTTGTAGCGACGATCTTGAAAAACGCTGACCGCCAACCATGATCAGCACCAAAATACTACTGACGATCAGCAACGTGATCAGCATCTCAATCATTGTAAATCCGTCACGAACCGGCCTTAACTTCATCACCATTGATTTTGATTCCTTCCTTAGCAGCAATTTTGACCTGCTTATCCGTCAAATAGCCTGCCTTTTGCAGTTCACTTAAACTGGCAGTCTTTTTCTCCGTTGCATCCAAATACGTATCTAGCTGAGTCTGCACAACGGTAGTCATGGCACCGGTATGTACCGTATTTGCCCGATTTTTCTGATGGCTAATGTTGGGAACAATAATCAGGATAAGTAACCCGATAATAAAGAGTACAATCGTCATTTCAATTAAAGTAAAAGCTTCCCTTTTCCGTTTCATTACAATCCTCCAATGGTGTGGTACATGGGTAAAAACAGGCTGGCATAAGCACCAATGATCACGCCGCCAATCAAAACAAACGATAACGGCTGAATCCAAGTCATCATCACTTCTAACCGATTGGTCAGCCGCTGGTAATAGAGCTCTGTCAGTGCCGTTAACTCCTTGATTAATTCCCCTTGGGGTTTACCACTTTGAAAAAGCAGCTGCAATTCACTGGGTAAAAAATGAAACTGGGCCAATACTTGCGGCAAGGGTTGCCCAGCTGCCAGCGCTGTTTCTAATTTGCCACCTAATTGATATAAAAGCGTCGTTGTTTTAGCCTTTCGCAGCGTTAGCAAAATTTCTTTAAATCCCAGTCCACCCTGAAACATGATGGTCAAGGTTACCAAAAAGTAATACCCATAGTAGCCCTTCACAATTGGACCAATAATTGGCAGCTGAGCAGTTTGTTCCACCCGCTTTAAAATCGGTTGCTGCCTAATTCCCTGATAGGCACAAAAAACGATTAATATGACTGGCAGAACCACTGCGTACCACCAGCCGTTCAACGAATGTGATTCAGTTGTCGCTGCAAGGGTCTCAATTTGCGGTAGGATCATCAGTTTCATCCCCGCAACAATCACGACCAAAATAACGCCTAAGATTAATGGATACTGCAACAGACGTTTAATTTTTTGGTGCCGTTGATGCGCCGTCTGAAGTAGTCGGCTAACCTGCCCCAGACTTTGTACGAGTTGTCCGTGTTCCTCTGCCAAGCGCAGCTGTAAGCCAATCTGATCGTCCACAAAGGGCTCAAATGTTTGACTAACCGTATACCCAGCATGCAGCTGGTCATTGATCCGGCACAAGTCCGCTTTTTGCGGTTTATATAATACCTCGCAAAACCGAATGGCGTGCCGAACGGAAAAACCGACCCGTAACAAGTCACTGATCGTTTGAAAAAGTTTGGCCTGTGTACTGATTGGCCAAGGTTTATCCGGCTTTAAATCGCTGGAAGTCCGCTGCGGAAATCTGCTGGTTATCTCTGGCATGTTTTAAATTCTCCTCCCACCGTGGTGTCATTGCATTTGTCTGCCGCCAATTTTTAACGGGACCACCTGCTAAATCAAGTAACGCACTTAGTTCACCATCATTAGTCGGTATCAGCCGTTGATAAGCCACTCCAACAACCGCCTGATCAATAGCTGCCGGGTCGATACCTAGTTGCGTCAACCGAAGCAGCGTTCCCTTTGCCGTCTGAGCATGAATGCTGCTCAGTACTAAATGACCACTTAAAGCAGCGTCAACAGCAGCTTTAGCTGTTTCGTGGTCCCGAATCTCACCGATGATCAAAACTTCTGGTCGGTGCCGCAACGCAACTTTGATCAGTGCTTGATAACTCATGTCAGCCGCCGGATTGACCTGTAACTGCAAAAAGTCCGGCGCAACAATTTCCGTTGGATCTTCAACCGAAAGAACGGAAAGCGACTGGCTCAGTTTATGAGCTAAGTGGTAAATGGTGCTGGTTTTACCCGATCCAGTTGGTCCAGCAAACATAATGAGCCCACGTCGTAAACTCCATTCATCTAATTGCTTTAGCTGTTCTGGCAGCAAAAAAGTGAGCCGTTTTTCTTCAAGTGGTAACAACAGCCGAATTACAATGGATTCTTGATTAATGAAATTACCCACGCTAGATAACCTCAAATGAACGGTTTGATCATTTAACTTTAACGTCAACGCCCCTAATTGCGGCCGTCTGGTTTCGGTAATGGCCATGTTTGCCCGATACTTCAGGTGTGCAATCAGTTGCTGACCCTCACTCATTGTTAATTCTCTAACCAGTGTGAGCCCATCACCGTGGTGTTCAAACACCTTGTACCGGTTACCAACGGGTTGAATATAAAGATCTGAACTGCCCGAAGCAACCGCAGCACTCAACAAGGCTTGCCCTAGTTTTTCTATCATATCGTCCCTCCTGTGCCTAACTACGTTGAGCATGCAACAGCAGTTTGAGACAATAAAAAAGCCGCTCCCTCAAAAAGGGAACGGCTCTTTCAGTTTGATTATTCAACGTTTTCAGGCATCGTTGCTGCTTCATAAACATCTGAAACATCATCGTTTTCTTCAAGTTCATCAATCAAACCTTGGTATTGAGAAACTTTGTCTTCGGGAACTTCGGTAGTGTTCTCTGGGAACATCCGAACTTCTGCAGTATCCAAGTTGTACTTTTCCTGCAATGCATCACGAACTGCAGTCAAGTTCGATGGATCTGAGAAGATTTCAAATTGATCATCGCTGGTCTTCATGTCATCAGCACCAGCGTCAAGTGCATCCATCAAAACCGTATCTTCATCGGCATCTAAGCCATCACGTAAGATAACGATGTAGCCCTTACGATCAAACATATAAGAAACTGAACCAGCAGCACCTAAAGATCCACCATGATGCGTAAAGGCGGAACGAACAGCAGCAGCAGTCCGGTTCTTGTTATCGGTCAAAGCGGCCACCATGATAGCAGTCCCACCAGGACCGTAGCCTTCATAGGTGATCTCTTCGAACTTGGCGCCACCAATACCAGAGGCCTTATCAATAGCGCGTTGAACGTTATCCTTAGGCATGTTAGCAGCACGAGCCTTATCCATCACCAATCGAAGTTGAGGGTTGTTTGCTGGATCAGGATCACCTGCTTTAGCGGCTTGATATAAGTCACGTGAGATTTTTTGGAAGATTTTTCCACGCTTAGCATCTTGGGCGTTTTTACGCCCTTGAATGTTATGCCATTTTGAATGTCCTGACATTTCACGACTCCTCTTTTCTTAATTATATTCGTTTACACAGACCTTATTATAATATCACGCAGTGAATTTCAATACAACCTGTCAGCAATGAAACCGGTAAATAAATCTAACCTCGCTGAACGATTGCTAAAATGAACATTGCAATGACGGCAATGACCTGAATCACATCAAATAAAAAGTGCGCCAGAATTGCCTGCCAAATATTCCGTGAAAAATAGTAGATTAAACCAAACAGTGCACCTACGCACATATATGGTATCATTTGAATCAGCTGGCCGTTAAAATTATTCCAATGGACCAAGCCAAACGCAACTGACGAAACAACCAGCATCAGCCATGTTAAAATGCCACGCCCGCGCCACTGATAAAACAGTGCGTGCCGGAAAACGATCTCTTCTGCAAAGGGGGCCATTAAAGTTGTTAGACTGGCAACTAAAGCCATTCCTGCCGATTGGATGCTCATCACCGAAACCGGACTGGCACCTGCCACCCCAATCGCTTTTAGGCCCTGCCGAACTACCGCTAATAAAACGTAGGCCGCAATCACGCCACCAAGGCCGATGAGCAGCCCGCTGCCTAAATGCCGCCTGAAACGGTGCCAATGATCAGTTAAAACATCGTGATACAAGTAAATTGCTATACAAAGGCCGACGAAAAAAATCAAATCGACCAAGACAATTCGCAGCCAGTGATTTGTCGTTGTCTTTGCCACCAAAGCGCCCAGCCCCAGTTCGACTAACGGAATGAGAACTGCAATCACGGTTTTTACCATTGAAACCGGCTGGCGTTGAATCGCTGGCCGTCCCAGAGATTGCTGGCGTTCAAAATTAACTTCAGCAACCCGGCGAGTTGAGATTTTAACTGCGTAGCGTTTCGTTTTAAGCACCCAGTACCCCAGTGCCCCAAAAATCACCGCGTAGCTTAAACTGGTCCAAATGCTCATTCCTGCAGTGTTGCTCAATGTGCCAAAGGCCAGTGCATCAAAGGCGTCAATGGCGCCATGAGCTAAGATTGGCAACCAAAGACTAGCTGTCACCAAATAAATTGCCGCAAAGAAGAAGCCTAACCCAACGGCCTCAAGCATTTGAACCAACGTCATCGCCAAACTGCCACCCGACGCATTCACAAGATGAACGAGGCTAAACATTAAGCCACTTATAAAAGCAGTCATGAAAGGTCCAACATGGTATCGCTGGCGTAATCCGCTAACTAATACACCACGAAAGACATACTCTTCGAATAGTCCCACGAAAAGACCAAGAATTACAGCAGTGAGTACCTGCCCCACCGCTAAATTAAACTTGGGCTTCAACGTTGCATCCCCAAGCCAAACGATGACCACCGGCAGCACTAACAGCCATTGCTGCCAATCAGGATGCTGCCACCAGCTCACCTTCGCCTTCGGGTACCAGCGGTTTAGCCCCCACCAGCAGCCAAATGCCAATAATTCAGCCGTGATTTGAGCCCCCGTTTTAGAAATCACCGGTACCACGGCAGAACCTAGGTGACCAATAATAGAAGTCAGTGTGATAATCACCACCGTCATCACCAGCGATTCCACCGATAATAATACTGCTCCTCGTTTCATAAGCAATCCTCCAAAATTCTTCAAAAATAAACAGGCTCTACACCATCTTCCATACAGAAGATAGCATAAGCCTGTCTATTGACTAACCCTAACAGCTAGTGAGTTGATGCGCGTTTCATTAAGCCATATGGCAATAAGACAGTCTTATTTTCCACTGGTTCGTTATTCATTAATTTGGTCAATAACCGCATTGCAACGGCACCAATATCGTAAAGTGGCTGCGTAATGGATGACATCTTAGGCCGAACCATCTCAGTCAGCTTCGTATCGTTACTTGTGATGATTTCAAAGTCTTCAGGAACGCTTAACCCAGCATCCGTCACACCGTTCATAACACCAGCAGCTAATTCATCGTCGCCAATGACAGCAGCTGTTGCGTTGACGGATTGTAAGGCCGGTTGCAAAAGTTGCCCTGCTTTGTACGAGTAATCCGTCTCAAAGACGAGTTTTTCATCATAGCGTAGACCCGCCTTCTTGAGGGCTTGTTTATAACCCTTTAGACGATAATCCTTGTTGATCGGGTAATCCAAACTGCCGGAAACAAAAGCAACCCGTTCATTGCCATGGTCGATTAGATTCTTAGTTGCTTCTTCCACAGCAGCGGTATAGTCAATGTTAACGCTTGGCATTTGACCTTGATCGTCAACACAGCCGGCAAGAACGATAGGCGTTTTTGAGCGTTCGAATTCCTTACGAACTTCTTCGCTAATGTCATTGCCCATAAAGACGATCCCATCAACTTGTTTAGCCATCAAAGTGTTGAGGACTTGCACCTCTTTACGGCCATTCTCATCAGAATTGGTTAAAATAATGTTGTACTTATACATCATTGCGATATCGTCAATTCCACGTGCCAGAGCTGAAAAGTACACGTTCGTGACATCCGGAATAATGACCCCAACTGTCGTCGTTTTTTTGCTAGCCAATCCACGTGCTACGGCGTTTGGACGATAGTCTAAGCGTTCGATGACATCTAAGACTTTTTTCCGAGTCGCCGGCTTGACGTTGGGATTCCCGTTAACCACTCTTGATACAGTGGCCATCGACACATCGGCTTCACGGGCGACGTCATAAATTGTTACTGTCTGTTTATCCATTGCGATAGCCCTTTCTTTATTGGTTTAATTCGTTTTCATTGATTTTCAACAACTTGTTAAATATATCAGATTTATTTTCAGAAATCAAATTGAAAACGTTTTCAACTTGATAATACACTCTTCTCACAAACTTTTCAAGACCACATTAGACCCGCCCAGACCCGAAATAAGTATTGAACTGTATAGGTATGGTTTTTGACTATTCAATTAGTTTCTGAAAGCGCCCAGTATACCAAGCATTTCAAGTACACCGTCAATCAATGAAAATTAATTATTATTGAAAATTAACCGGCTTTCTAGCTTATCATTTGACCTAGACCATTTCATAAAAGTGACAGTGAAAAAGGCCAAATAACGGTCTAATTCTGGCTGAAACGCTCCTTTTTGATTGCCATAAATTCGAATTAACGGCAATTGAAAAATGCTATAATAAGAACATCCTAATTCGAGGTGATCATTTTGTCAAAATTACAACAGGTCCAAGAGTGGACCGAGCAGCATCAAGCGGACTTCACATATGTTAGCGACCCAAGGACGATTCAATATCTAACGGGGTTCTATAGTGACCCGATTGAACGGGTACTGGCGTTAATCGTCTTCCCAGATCAAGATCCTTTCATGTTTGCACCTGCTTTGGAAGTTGAAGCAATCAAAGATACCGGTTTTTCATTTCCTGTATATGGTTACTTAGACCATGAAAATCCTTGGCAAATGATTGCAGATAACGTGAAAAAACGTGTTACCCGACCGACTGAAATCGCGTTGGAAAAAAACCAGCTTTCAGTTGACCGCCTTGAACAGTTACAGCACGTCTTCCCTGACGCTAAGTTCAATCAAGACATCACGCCTTTCATCAACCAGTTACGGGTCATCAAGACTGCTGATGAAATTGAAAAACTAAACGTCGCGGGCAAGTGGGCGGATTTTGCCTTTGAAAAAGGTTTTGCCGCCGTCAAAGCCGGCAGAACCGAACAGCAAGTCGTGGCAGAACTACAGTACGCGCTCATGAAGGAAGGGATCATGCAAATGAGTTTTGATACCCTCGTCCAAGCCGGTGCTCACGCGGCTGAGCCACATGGCGCAACTAACGCCACCAAGTTTGAAAACAACGAACTGATTCTATTTGATTTGGGCACTATTTGGCAAGGCTATATTTCAGATGCCTCTAGAACAGTGGCACTTGGTAAACCTACTGAAAAGCAGCTGGATATTTACCAAGTCTGCCTTGAAGCACAACTTACAGCGCAAGCAGCTGCTAAACCCGGCATCACTGCAGCTGAACTAGATAAAGTTGCCAGAGATATTATTACGAAGGCGGGCTACGGAGAATACTTCATTCATCGGCTCGGCCACGGTATGGGGATGAGTGAACATGAATTCCCTTCTATCATGGCGGGTAATGACATGGTCCTTCAGCCAGGGATGTGTTTCTCAATTGAACCCGGCATTTACATCCCCGGTGTCGCCGGCGTCCGGATTGAAGATTGTGTGCATATTACTGAAACCGGCTGCGAACCATTCACCCATACGCCAAAAGAATTGACAACTGTTGGTTAACCAAACCTCTTAACTAAAAAGAAGCAGTCCGACCCCCATATTTGATGGTCAGATTGCTTCTTTTTATGATTGCAGTTTAAAATTAATCTTCTTTAGTGTCGTCAGAATCGTCATCTGGTGCAGTGGCATCTCCGGCAACATCAGCACCGCCGAAAGTGTCTTCACTATTTAACACGATATCATCTGAGTCATCATCAGCTGAAGTAGAAACATCGGCTAATTCAGACCGTAATGAATCGTCTTCATCCGTTGCTGGCTTCAGTTTAGTTTCACCAAACTGACTAGCAGCGTTTTTTACCCGATCAGTAACCGTTTGTGATTGATCAGAAAAAGTTTCCTTGAAGTCGTCCCAAGCATCACTAGCATAAAAGGCATAATCAACGGCCCGGTCTTTAGCCATGTCCATCTTCTCTTGCAAATCAGCTTTAAGCTCTGCTTTATCCTCATCACTCAAATGGTGATAAGCGACGTGCGCTGCAGCTGCTCCAGCAACTAATCCAGCTAAAAAGCCTAACTTCTTTCCCATAAGTCAAAAACTCCTTCCAATGATCAAATTTTATTTTTACGGCCACGATAGGCTTTGAATGCCATCTCGCCAACTTTTGTAAAGACACTGGTCTTTGCTGTCTTCTTAGCTGTTGATTTGACCTTTCCCGTTAAATCATGGGTGGCCGAGTTCAGTTCAGAAACACTCGTCCCTAAATCAGCAGCTGCTTTAAATACTGGATCAATCGTTGCTACCTTGTGGTTCACATCATCTAATAGTGTGTTGGCATTGGCTAAAATATCCTCAGCGTGCTTACTGATCACGTCCAAGTCTTCAGTCATTGTCTTAACACTCTTATTGACTTCACCAAGAGTCCGCACCATCTTCATCAAGAAGACGCCGATAAATAAGACTAAAATCAAAAATGCGATGGCCGCAATTAGGCCTGCCACTTGTCCTGCTGTCACACTACCCCTCCTTACTTTTTACTGTTAGCTTAAGAATAGCATTGCGAATACCTCGGCGCAATATAAAACCACCTGAACAACTGCTTTTTTCGGTGGCTTTCTGTTACACTAGTGGTTGAAAACATTTCAAGGAGCGAACATTATGATATTGACCAGTAACCTTACCCGCTTTATTCAGCGCTTTGACTGGCAACACATTGGCGAACAGATTGCGACAACGCTTTTCCAGCTTTTGCTGGTCACCGTTGGGCTGCTGCTTGTCGATTGGATCGGCAAAAAAATTATCCGGCACTTTTTCAAACGGTATAAAAAGAACAAATTTGTAGAAGGTTCCGCTAGTCGCGTTGAAACCATTTTTACGCTGACACTCAATATTTTCCAGTATACGATCATCTTTTTCTGGGTCTACGCGCTGCTTTCATTTATGGGCGTCCCAGTGGGAACGTTAATTGCTGGTGCTGGTATTTTTAGTTTAGCCTTAGGCCTTGGTGCTCAAGGCTTTGTTTCCGATATTGTCACCGGCGCTTTTATTTTAATGGAAGATCAAATCAACGTTGGCGATGCGGTCAAAATTGGTGAAGTTGAAGGCACCGTTTCTGCAGTGGGCATTCGGACTACTCAAGTCATCAGTGCGGATGGCACATTAAACTTTATTCCTAACCGTAACATTACGATTGTTAGTAATAAATCTCGCCATGAGATGCGGGCGATGGTACAGATCCCCATTTTCCCAGATTCCCCCATTGACCAGATCAACCAAATCATTGAAACGGTCAATCAAACCGTTCCAGCTCAATTTCCAACGATTACACAAGCCCCTACTAATTTAGGTACCGTGCCATTAGCCAATGGCCAAGTGGTGATTCAAGTGGTCACCTTTACTCAGCCGGGTGAGCAATTTGACGTCCAACATAAACTATTATCCGCCTACTTAAAAGCTATCAAGGATGCTCATATCGAACTACCAACGATTTATCATACTGACACCAAATAAAAAAATCTGTGAGAAGTGATCAACCCTTCTCACAGATTTTTTTCTATTAATTACCGCTAGTTTCCACTGAATCCAGCAAGGGCTGCACATCGTATTGTTCCGAAAAATTATGCGCCAAGTAATTGATGCGCTTTAAGAGTTCACGCCGGGTGATAATCCCCGTAAACGTCTTTTCATCAGAAACAACCGGCACAAAATTATCGTCGATCAGCAAATGCAAGATTTCCTCTAAATCCGTTGGATCTTCAATCGAACGGAAATCGGTCTGCATCACATCAGCAACCCGTAGTCGCCGCAGATTTTCCGAAGCAACATGGTTGGTATCCAGCATGTGTTCGGTAATCATCGCTAGTGAAACCAGCCCACACAAATGCTGATCCTTATCCAAAACGGGTACTTTCGAATAACCCACTTTAGTTAACACCAAGAAAGCGTGGTAGCAGTCATTGTTAACCATCACATTGGCAACGATATTAGCTGGAATAATGAGGTTATCATGGTCAGCCATGATCATTTTTTTAATCGGTTCATCAATCATCCGTTACGTTCACTTTACCTTTCTAGCGTTCAAATTGCCGGTGCAGCTGATCAATTGGGTTCAGCTTGCGATCATAAAAATCAACGTTCATCTGATCTGGTAAAACTTCAATTATGGCAAAAGTGCCACCGATTGAAGCATACTCACCACGGGGAAGTGAAATACTGCCTGGATTAACGTAAAGACGTCCCTGGGCCATTTCCGCTGCTAGCTGATGGGTGTGGCCGTATAAAACAACTGACGCGCCGATTTCACGTGCTTTAAGGTCCAGCCTCGTCAAACTCATATTTACACCGTAGAGGTGACCATGGGTCATAAAAATTTTAGTGCCAGCCACTACCCGCTGCAGCTCGTTGGGAAAATCAGGGCCGAAATCGTTGTTGCCCTTCACAACTTGAACACCTTTAAAAAACGGATCATCCTTTTCCATCTCAGAATCACCACAATGGAAAATGGCATCGACCTTGTCACCATAAGCTTCAAAAATGGTTTGCAAAATTTGACGGTCGCCATGGTTGTCACTGACAGCTAAAATTTTCATGCTAATCCTCCCACCACTGATCAAACTGTGCCATCATTTTTTGAGTTGCCCGGCCACGGTGACTGATGGCGTTCTTTTCATCATCCGTCATCTCAGCCATGGTTTTACCCTTGGAGGCAATGTAGAAGAGCGGATCATAGCCAAAACCGTTCTCGCCACGTGGCGCGGTTAAAATCTCACCGGCAACTTCACCATCTACCACTAACTTTGACCCATTGGGTTTTAATAACACTAAGGTCGTATGGAAGATGGCTGAACGCTTATCAGCTGGCACATTCTTTAAGTTATTCAGTAATTTCGCATTATTAGCGGCATCATCATGATCACCGGCGTATCGAGCTGAGTAGATCCCCGGTTCGCCGTTTAAAGCCGCAACTTCTAATCCGGAATCATCCGCTAAAACGGGTAACTGCGTGTGATCAGCAATGGCTTTTGCCTTGATCGTTGCGTTTTCCTCGAAGGTGGACCCGGTTTCTGAAATTTCGCCAACATCTGGGTAATCCGCTAGGGTTTTGATCGTGATCCCCTTTGGTGCCAGCATTTCAGAAAATTCCCGTGCCTTACTTTGATTACGAGTAGCAATAACTAATGTATTAGGCTTCATGGCTGGTCTCCTTTGGCTCTAAATCACCATAAGCGGTTAGTTGCGTCACTGGCACGTGGTGAACATCGAGATCTGACAATTGCAGCCAGTCCTTGGCAATAGCACTGAAACTATTGATATCTCCTGTCGTATAAAATTTAGGCTGACAAACTTCACGAGCCGTATTCAACAGGTTTTGATCCGTCAATAGCTGTTTGATGACACTCACAGTTTCAACACCGGAATCAACTAGTGTGACGTCTTTCCCCATCGCCTTTTGAATCGCAGGAGCAAGCAATGGAAAATGGGTACAGCCTAAAATTAACGTATCTACTGGCTGCCGCTTAAACGGCTTTAACTGATCCGCAACCAGTTGTTCCGTCTGTTTGTCGTGGTACTTGCCAGCTTCCACAACGGTAACAAATTCTGGACAGGCCAACCCCTCAATCGAGGCATTTGGAGATAATTTGCTAATCGCCTGCTGATAGGCGTGACTCTTTATCGTTCCTTCAGTAGCAATAACACCGATATGCTGGCCAGTTGAGACTTTAACTGCAGTCTGACTACCAGAATCGATGACCCCCACTACAGGAATCGATAGTTTAGCTTGTAAAATGGGTAAGGCTGCTGCTGTCGCCGTATTGCAGGCAAGCACCAACGCTTTAATCTGCTGGTCTAATAAGAAACCGGCAATTTGTTGCACAAAGTGGGCTACTTCTTCGGTTGGACGCGGTCCATAGGGCAGACGGGCCTGGTCGCCTAAGAAGACAATTGATTCGTTTGGAAGTTGTTTGAGCGCTTCTTTAACAACGGTTAGACCGCCAACACCGGAATCTAAAAAACCAATCGGTTGAGATGTCATCACAATCTCCCTTTCAAATAGTTCTTGAAACTATATTATTATCCTTTTTAAGACCGGAAGCAAGAAATCCCAGTTTTTTTTAAGATCGTTTAATTGTCTTGCAATTCAAGCGCAATCCATTGTAATCTAAGTGTAAGAGAAAAGTGAATGGAGATCACCTCATGAATAATCAGATTTATAACCACTACCTATCAAACCCTGAAACCGCCCCCTTATTTGGCAAGGCACTCATCAGAGACGTTGTGTTGACCGATCTTTTAGGGGCGGATGCAGGCAAAATCGCTTATTGGGAAGGCAAACAGTTGGCAAGACGATTCACCTTAGGTAGTATCCAAGACCTCGTGCGTTTCTTCCAGCAGGCTGAATTAGGCGACTTGATGCTGCAGAAACAAACCGCTAAAGAATGGCAATTTACACTCAGTGGCAAGCCAGTGACCAGCCGGCTTTCATTGCAGCCTGATGCCACCTTTTCGCTAGAAGCCGGGTTTTTAGCCCAAACTGCTCAGCAAATGGTTGGCGTTATCGCTGAAACCGAAATGGGTGAAAAGCCCAAGCGTGCTGAAGGCATCAGTTTGGTTGTCCACCTTGATCCTAAAGATGCCGTTTCGGATCCGCAGGAACTAGATCCCATGAAAATTATCGATTAAGCTGAATGCTCACTAAATAAAGTTTCAAACTAAAGAGGACCTCATTACCAGTTAAGTTAACTGCTAATGAGGCCCTCTTTTTAGTTCACAAACGCTGCTTTAAGTTCACTAAGCTTCAACGTATTGTGATAGTAATTGCTTTAATTGGTCTTTGGTGTGATAGCCAACAACCGTATCCACAACTTGACCGTCCTTTTTAACAAGGAGGGTCGGGATACTCATAATACCGAATTTTTGTGGTGTATCAGGGTTGGCATCAACATCCATCTTGTTGAATGTCACGTCATCCATTTCACTAGAAAGTTGTTCAACTACTGGTGATTGCATCCGGCAAGGACCACACCACGTTGCCCAAAAATCAGTTAATGTAACACCCTTCGATGTATCGTTTTCAAAAGTTTTATCTGTCGTTTCTGCAACAGTCATAAAACGATCCCTCCTTTATTTGTTTACCTTTAGTAAGTGTATCAGATTTTTCAAAAAGAACAAGCAATTAGCTGGTTATAGTTTAACGATTGTTGACCCATCACCACCCGCATTAGCCGGTGAGAAGCCAAAGGACTTAATTCTTGGGTTAGACTGCAAGTACTCAGTAACACCCTTCCGAAGCGCGCCGGTCCCCTTACCATGAATAATGGTAACTGACGGATAGCCCGCCAATAAGGCGGAATCAATAAACCGATCAACCTCAGCCATCGCTTCTTCATAGCGGTGGCCACGCAGATCAAGGGTTGGTGAGACACCGTTAGACCGGGTGCGTTGAACCGTGGCTCTTGGTTTCGGCTCCTTTTTCTCAGGTGCAGCCCGTTCCAAATCAGTATCTTCAATCTTCATCTTTAAAATCCCCATTTGGACTTCAAAATGATGGGCATCAATTTTATCCATGATGACACCGCGTTGACCGTAAGAACGCACCACGACCTCATCGCCAACTTTAAAGTTGTGACGTTTCTTCTCACGATTTAGAACCCGGTTCTTCTTCAACCGTTGGTCTTGTTGCAAAGCGTTGATTTGACCCTTGGCATCAATCAGCTGATCTTCTTTGATCACGGTCTTACCGGCCTTAAGCTGCTTTTTACGAATATCTTTGATAATTTCATCCGCACGCAGCCGGGTTTTTTCGACTAACTGATTAGCCTCGTCTTTAGCCTGCTCCATTAACTGATCTTTTTGCTTCAAGTAACCATCGAACTTACTCTGCAAATCCTTCTCCAGCGTCTCAGCATCAGCTAACGTTTTCGCTGCGGCTGCCGCATCCAGATCAGCCTGACGCTTCTGAGCTGTTAGATCAGCAATCATGTTGTTAAGGTCTTGACTATCGTCATCGGTCAAACTACGGGCTTCGTCAATAATTGATGATTTTAGCCCTAACCGGGTCGCAATCTCCAGCGCGTTACTGCGGCCAGGGATGCCAATCAGTAACCGATACGTTGGTTTCAGCGTTTCAGTATCAAATTCCATGCTGGCGTTGATGGTTTCCGGCCGGTTATAACCATAAGCTTTCAGTTCAGGATAGTGGGTCGTAGCAATGACTTCGCTACCCATTGAACCAATTTCATCCAAAATAGCCATTGCCAAAGCTGCCCCTTCTTGCGGGTCAGTTCCGGCACCCAGTTCATCCACCAGGATCAAACTGTGGTCACTGGCAGCACCTAAAATCGAAACAATATTTTCAATATGCGATGAGAAGGTACTCAAGTTTTGTTCAATCGATTGTTCATCACCGATATCGGCGAAGACTTCGTCAAATAAACCAACTTGTGAATGCTCATCCGCGGAGATAAACAGACCCGACTGCGCCATTAATTGCGTCAGCCCAACTGTTTTCAGCGTAATCGTTTTCCCACCGGTGTTCGGTCCAGTGACAATGATGGCCTGATAGTCCTTGCCCAACGCAATGTCGTTGGCAACCACTTTTTTAGGATCAATCAAAGGGTGGCGGGCCTGACGCAGCGCAATCTCGTTATTCTTGGACAAAATCGGCTCCGTGGCCTTCAAGTTATGCGCATACCGAGCCTTCGCATTCACGAAGTCCAAATGCCCTAAAATTGAAGCATTATCGCGAATATCGGCTTGATAAGGCCGCAGTAAATTCGACAATTCAAGTAGAATCCGCCGTTCTTCCTGTCGTTCAGCAATCTGTGCTTCCCGCAACTGGTTATTTTTACCAACTACTGCTTCAGGCTCAATGTAGAGGGTTTGACCACTGGCACTTTGATCATGAACAATGCCGCCAAAATGCTGTTTGTACTCTGCTTTTACTGGCAGAACATATCGGTCATCACGAATCGTGACCAGTGTATCGCTCAGATACTTGGCGTTTTTACCACGGGTGTAGCCCGTCATCTGTTCCCGAATCGCACCTTCAAAATTATTGATTTGACGGCGGATTCGACGCAGTTCTGGTGAGGCTTCATCCGTTAGCCGGCCATCATCTTCTAATGAAACGCTGAGCCGTTTATTAACATCGGGTAAATGGACCAGCCGACCAACCACCGTGTACAAACGGCGCAGTTCCACTGGTCGCTGACTTAAATCATCGAAAAAGCGGATCACTGACTGAACCGTCTTTAATACTTGACTGATCTGCGCCAATTCCGTTCCGCTCAAGGTACCGTCGATTTCTAGCCGTTTCAAATGAGGACTAACGTCGGCCAGCTTGGGAATCGGAATGCCATTTTCTAGGCGGTAAATATCCGCGCCATCTTTGGTCTCATCAATTTGTTCCTGCACCCAGTCAAAGTCGCTACTGGGCGCTAATTTTTTTAACTCGGCATCACCCGCAGCAGAAACCAGATACTGCCTTAACTGCTGCTTGATTTGGTCATAGGCCATTGTTTTATAAATTTTGTTATTCATCTTTAACTCCCATAACTCAAATACTGTCGTGAAACTTAGATATTAAGATTCAGAAGACGTTGTTTCATCGCCCTGTTTTTTCAATTTATCATAAGCCTCTGCTTTTTCAAGTTGATCAGAAATGGCGTTAAAAGCTAAGAGGATTGAAGCCTCTTCCTTGCTCATATCCGGTGCCAATTTTTTTAACTGCGCAAGCTGCTTATTCATCAACTCCGTAACGGCTCGCATGTGTGCTTCTGAGCGGTTGCCGACAATTGTATAACTTTGACCGTCAATGACGGCTTTAAAACGCCGACGAGCAGGTTGCGGTTCCTTAGCGTTATCCAAATAATTCACCCCCAGAATACCAATTAAACTCATTTAGCCGCTGACCCGAAACGGACCAGCGGCTAAATGAACGAGTCTGATCATCAGGCATCTTTACCTAACGCTCACCTCATTAGAAATCATTTATTTAGGATCTGGTACTCCCCAGTCTTGATCGGAAGCATCAGTACCGCCACCGTTTAAGAAGGTGTTCAGCATTGATTCAACCATATCCCATTCATCATCGTTTTCAATTGGCAACAGGTCGCCGCCTTGTGGATCAGCAGGATCGTCACCATCTGCAAGTTGATAAGCTTGAATGTCGACTTCTTCATCGTCAGCCTTACCTGCTGGGTAAAGTAAAATATAAGATTTGTTGTAGTCCGGTGACTTAAAGGTAAACAGAACGTTGTATAATTCTTCGTTACCGTTTTCGTCCACCATTGTAATTTGTTGTTCGTCGTTGTTTTCACTCATGTTAGTCTACCTCACTTTTCTTTTGTTAAAGGGCCTTTGCGATCCAAGTAGTTCTGAAGAATCAAACTAGCTGCCAGTTTATCG
The DNA here is from genome assembly GCF_002217925.1 of Secundilactobacillus mixtipabuli. GTDB lineage: Bacteria > Bacillota > Bacilli > Lactobacillales > Lactobacillaceae > Secundilactobacillus > Secundilactobacillus mixtipabuli. The sequence continues at coordinate 28,238 of NZ_BCMF01000005.1, forward strand.
ATGACCTGCTTCCGCTTTCTACGCGAAGTATCAGCCTCTTCAACTAGCATCCGTTCAGCCTCAACGGTGGTTAACCGTTCGTCCTCAAAATCAACTGGTAAATCAAACGTTGCTTTCAATAATTCTCCGTAATCTTGAGAAGCCTGGGCTCTTGGTCCCAGTGTATTATTCATGTTCTTCGGTAGTCCTAAGACGAAACCAGTCGCTTCGTACTGCTTGACTAGTTCCTTCACCCGGTCAATGCCAAATTGTTTTTCATCTTCATTGATTCGAATGATCTCAACACCCTGCGCAGTCCACCCGAGCATGTCACTCACCGCAACTCCGACAGTTCTTGAACCTACATCTAATCCTAATAATCTAATCACTTACTAGCCGTCCCATTCTCATTTAGGTAGAAGCGAACCAATTCCTCAATGATTTCGTCGCGTTCATGCTTACGAATCAAGTTCCGAGCGTCATTAATACGGGGAATATAAGCCGGATCACCGGATAAAAGATAACCGACAATCTGGTTGATCGGGTTATAGCCCTTTTCCTCTAACGCTTGGTACACCGTCACCAATGTCTCATGAACATCTTTCGGCTTCTTATCACCAAAATCAAAATACATGGTTTTATCTAACGTACTCATGATCACACCTCCACCAATGCTATTTGTTCTTATTCTACCTAAAATAGTCAAGAACGACAATGGTTGTGGAGCGTTGTAATTGGAATGAAATATATTAACGGCAATTGAGCGCTTTTTCAACCTAGTAGTTAAAGTCTAACACGTTAGCCTAAATTTGACAGCCATTTTGCTGCTTCAGTCATGGCATCTTGTAAACCAGCTGGGTTTTTACCGCCAGCTTGTGCAAGGTTTGGCCGACCACCGCCGCCACCATTGATCTTTGGTGAAATGGCTTTGATCAAATCACCGGCTTTAACGCCAGCTTTAATCGTTTCATCACTAACAGCCACGATCAGGTTAGCCTTTTCACCCACTTCAGCACCCAGTACCAAAACGTCAGATAATTGCTTTTGACGCCAAGTATCAGCTAACTGACGCAACTGATCCATTGAAGAAACCTGGACCACGCCCGTAATCAGCTTTTTGCCATTAATATCTTGAACGTTATCAAAGATGGCGCCGGCTTGTTGACTGGCAAGCTTGGCTTCAAGGCTCTCAGCTTTATTACTCAATGCCTTTACTTGTTCTTGTAATTGCTGAATCTTATCGGGAACATCCGTTACCTGCTGTGACTTTAATGCCGCTGCAGCATTCGTTAACAGTTGGTCATGCTTTTCAAGGTAAGCGTAAGCATCGCCAGCGGTCACCGCTTCGATCCGACGTGTTCCAGCTCCGATACCAGTCTCAGAAGTGATCTTGAACAACCCTAATTCGTTGGTGTTCTTCACGTGAGTCCCACCACAAAATTCGATTGAGAAGTCACCCACTGAAACAACGCGGACTTTGTCACCGTACTTGTCGCTGAACAGCGCGATGGCACCCATCTTTTTACCGGTCTCTTGATCAGTAACCGTCGTCGTTACGGGAATTTCTTCGAAGATCTTCTCGTTAACAATGGCTTCAACTTTAGCTAAATCGGCTTCAGTCACCTGACCAAAGTGGGTAAAGTCAAACCGTAAATAGTTCGGTTCAACTAACGAACCAGCTTGTTGCGTATGGCCGCCAAACACGTTTCTCAAGGCTTGGTCCAACAAGTGGGTCGCGGTATGGTTCTTTTCAACCTTGCTGTGGAAATGAGCGTCAACTTTAAGGGTCATCTGATCCCCGACTTTGATACCACGGTGCAGCTTCAACGTATGCAGATTTTGACCGTTAGGCGCATGCTGGACATCTTCAACCGTGGCAATCAAATTGCCGTTTTCGTCCAAAACATCACCCTTGTCGGCCACTTGACCACCCATTTCAGCATAGAACGGCGTCTTGTCAAAGATCACTTGGGCAATTTCACCTTCTGTCGCATCAGTGAGCTTACCGTCAGCCACGATGTCCGTGACCTTAGCGTTTTCCACTTCAAGCTGGGTGTAGCCAACGTATTCACTTGGTGTTTTAACACCGGTCAGAACGTCTGATTGCACACCCATGGAGTTATCAGTGTTCCGAGCTTTACGAGCGCGGTCACGTTGCTTCTTCATTTCAGCTTTAAAGCCGTCTTCATCCACTGTGATGTGGTCATCAAAAGCGTATTCGCGGGTCAGCTCAACTGGGAAACCATACGTATCGTAAAGTTTGAAGGCAGCAGCACCGTCAATCACGGATTTACCGCTCTTTTTGGTGTCCGCAATCACTGAATTCAATAAGTTTAAGCCATCAGTTAAAGTTTCGTTAAACCGGTCTTCTTCTGATTTCACCACTTGGGCAATGTAATCACTGTTTTGAAGCACTTCGGGGTAGTAAGCCTTCATGGCTTCACCAACAACGGGTACCAGCTTGTAAAGGAAGGCACCCTTGATCCCTAATTTCTGTCCGTTAACAACGGCCCGGCGAATCAAACGCCGAATAACGTAGCCACGGCCTTCGTTAGATGGTAAGGCACCGTCACCGATCGCAAATGTGATGGCCCGTGAATGGTCAGCAATCACCTTAAACGAAATGTCCAATTTAGGATCCTGGTTATACTTTTTACCATCACTGTATGATTCAGTAGCATGGATCATTGGTAAAAAGAGGTCGGTTTCAAAGTTGGTTTTCGCGTTTTGGAAAACGGAAACTACCCGTTCAAGCCCCATCCCGGTATCAATGTTCTTCCGTGGCAATGGCTTGTATGAGCCATCTGGTTCGTGGTTAAACTGTGAGAACACGATGTTCCAGATTTCAAGGTAGCGTTCGTTTTCGCCGCCAGGGTAGTTTTCTGGATCGTCCTCAGCCAAGTTATTAAACGACTGACCGCGATCGTAGAAAATTTCACTGTCAGGGCCCGAAGGACCTTGACCGATATCCCAAAAGTTATCTTCCTGTTCAACGATGTGATCAGGCGCAACACCGACTTCTTCCCAGCGTTTTTTGGCAGCATCGTCTTTCGGATAGACGGTCATGTACAGCTTGTCTGGATCCCAGCCGAACCATTCATCGGAAGTTAGGAGTTCCCAAGCCCATGCAATGGCTTCGTTTTTAAAGTAGTCCCCAACCGAAAAGTTACCAAGCATTTCAAATAACGTGTGGTGCCGGGCAGTCCGGCCAACGTTTTCAATATCGTTGGTCCGAATACTCTTTTGAGAACTGGTCATCCGTGGGTTCTTTGGTACAACCGAACCGTTAAAATAGTTCTTCATGGTAGCGACACCTGAGTTGATCCATAGTAAAGTTGGATCATCAACGGGAACCAATGACGCACTAGGCATGATAGTGTGACCCTTGCTCTTGAAGAAATCCAGGTACATTTGACGAATTTCACTGCTGCTTAATTTTTTCAATGTCTTTCTCCTTTTTAAAATAATAAAACACCGCTGCTAGTAAAGACGCCATAGACGCGGTACCACTTTACTTGCAACGATGTTTGATCGTTTACCTCTTAAGGCTCAATACGCTGAGCAACGGTTATTTAATTCTTCACAAGGGAGCACTTAGCATAGGAATCGTTTTTCGCATCAACCAAAACGTTTCTTAAAATCCGGCCACTAAGCATATCCTTGCAATTAATACGCATATTAGTATACATTTTTTACAAAATTCATGCAACCTGCGCCACGGGATTCGTGACACAAGTAAGCACTTTATTTGTAACGTTGTGAGGAGGCTTTTTTATTCTTTCGGTTTGTCCGGTTCTTTTGGCGCATTTCGACCCGGTGCTCAAACCACTGTTCCTTTGAAATGGCCTTTTTGATGTTCTTCTTGTAACCCGGTTTAACGGTCCGTTTTTTCTTCTGGATCTTACCTGCTAATGAACCAGAAATCTTTGGTGCCCGCGGACCGCGTTTTTTACGCCGGTTACGGTCAAAGGAATCAACAACTTCACCGTTCTTGATTTGCTTTGGCTTAAAGACGATACCCATGTCTTCCAGTTCCGCGATCTTGGGTTCTTCATCCGGTGAATAGAAGGTAATCGCTGTTCCTGGCAAGCCCTTCCGACCTGTCCGGCCAACCCGGTGAATAAAGTAATCCAGGTCATCTGGAATGCCATCATTGATGACGTGAGAAACACCGTCAATATCAATGCCACGCGCAGCAAGATCAGTCGCGACGACAAATTGGAAGTCCAGGTTCTGGATTTCACGCATGACCCGTTTCCGTTGCCGAGCAGGCACGTCACCGTGAATCACAGCGACTTTTAGGCCTTGAGCTTTTAAATAATCAGCAATTTCAACCACTCGCTGCTTCGTGTTGGCAAAGACCAGTGCTAAATAGGGTTCACCCATCGTCAGTAACTGGTAAATCAGCTCGTTTTTAGAGTGACCCTTGGTTGGCAGCAGCCAGTTATCAATGGTTGGACTGATCACTGACTTTACTGGAATCTCTTCCACCACTGGATTTTGCATGTACTTTCTTAAAAATGGCCGTAATTTAGCGGGAATCGTTGCTGAGAAGACCATCATTTGCAGCTTTTCGGGCATCCGAGCAGCAATTTGATCCACGTCGGCTAAGAACCCTAAATCAAGGGTCATATCCGCTTCATCAACCACAAACTGAGTGGCGGTATGAACGTCTAACGCACCGTTTTTAATTAAATCACGGATCCGTCCAGGCGTTCCGATAACTAATTCAGGCTGCTCATGTTCCAATTTACTGATTTGACGCATCTTGTCAGTTCCGCCAACATAGTTTCCAATTTTAATGGGTACAGGACTATGTTTGGCTAGCTGCTTAGCATCACCATAAATTTGGTAGGCTAACTCACGGCTAGGTGTCGTGATCACTGCTTGAACTTCATGACTTTCTGGATCCAAAGCATCAAACATTGGCAGTAAAAAGGCGTGGGTCTTCCCACTCCCCGTTTCTGATTGACCAACAACGCTCTTCCCACTGCGAATCACGGGAATGAGCTTTTCTTGAATCCCGGTCGGTTCTGTAAAGCCGAGTTCTTGCACAGCCTCATTTAAAAATGGCTTTAAACCGAACTCTTCAAAGGTTTGACTCATGTTATTCTCCTTGTTTTGACAAAAGGGTGTCTAGTTCTTTGATGACTTGTTTGATCTCATCATCATCGTGAGCCACGGCACCACTGGCTAAAGCGTGACCGCCGCCGCCGTGCTGCTTGGCTAATTCATTAATCGCAGGTCCTTTTGAGCGTAAACGAATTCTAAAGGTATGATCCTTAGATTCAACGAAAATTGCCCAAGCTGAAACTTCCTTCAGCCGCCCAGGTAATGGGACCACTGAACTGGTCGATTCATCACCAAGCTTGAAGGGTTCCAAAACTTCATCACTCAGTTTGATGTACGCAGCGCCACTAGGCAAAACTGTCAAATTCTCGTAAACGTAGGCTGACAGCCGTGCCAAGGGAATCGAAATCTCGTCTTCCTTTTGGTTCACGTCACTGGCTGAAAAATCAAACTGCATCAGCTCACCTGCCACCTTCATGGTATGCGTCGACGTTGACGGGTACATAAAGCGGCCAGTATCACCAACGATTCCCGCGTACAAAACTCGGGCTGCCTCGGCGGTACACGTCAATTCAGGCTTCATCGCTGTATAGAAATCAAACACTAACTCTGATGTGCTTGATGCTTCCGGTGAGACCCACATTGGATCGCCAAATTGATCATCGTTGGGATGGTGGTCGATCTTGATCAGCTGATCACCATTGTTATAGCGGTCATCATCAATTCGTGGTTGATTAGCCGTATCCAAAACCATGACTAAGGCGTCCTTATACACGTCGTCTTCAATCGTATCTGTTTTGCCTAACCAGTCGAAACCAGGGTACTGCTTGCCGACTGCATAGATTTTTTTCTCGGGAAAACTGGCTTTTAAAATGCCTGCCAAGCCCATTTGAGAACCGATAGCGTCCGGATCCGGCCGTTGATGTCGGTGAATAATAATGGTTTGATGTTTTTTGATTGCGTTCAATATTTCAGTTTGTGTTTCTTTTAATGTCATACTGAGTATCACCTTTCAACTCGCTTAGTCGTCTTTACAGTATAAGTTGTCTTGCCTCTGAAAGCAAGAAGCCATCACACTGACCAATTATTCTTTACTAGTCAATAATAACGCTAATTTGTGACTCACGTTAACCCTTCTGAAAGTGCCTGCGCTGCTCATGCTCAAATAAATCTAACGCAATGTTTTCAAACGTAATCGGTGCTAATCCGGTCAGTGTAATGCCAAGTAGCCGGATTCCTTCTGGATTGTCTGGTAAACTCGTCATGATTTCCTTGGCCATTTGCGCATACAATCGTGGGTCATTATCCAAGAAATCAGGTTGCGTCACGCGCTTAGTTTTAGTCTTAAAATCACCGTAGCGAACTTTTAACACCAATGTCCGCCCGTGCATCTGCTGTTTCTTGACCGTTTCTGCTAACATGCCAGCCAACTTATCTAACTGCGTATCAACGGCACTGCGGGTCATTAAAAACGGCCAATAAGTCGTTTCATTGCCGATTGATTTTCGTTCCCGCTGATATTCGACTGGCCGGTCATCCGCCCCACGGACTCGCTGGTACAAGATTTCACCAAAACGGCCAAACTTGTTGATTAAATCCAGTTCATCCCAGGCAAATAAGTCCTGCCCGTTTAGAATGTTGAGTTCGTGCATCCTAGGAACGGTTTTCTTGCCGACCCCGCGGAAGCGTTCAATCGGTAATTTCATCAAAAAATCATGGGCATCCTCTGCATGAATGATGGTAATGCCGACTGGTTTACGATAATCCGAAGCTTCTTTTGCCAGAAATTTACTGTAAGAGATGCCAATGGAACTTGTTAGATGCGTCTGATCCCAGATTTCCGCTTGTAAACGGACTGCTAGTTCAACGGGATCAGCGATTGCTAACTTATTTTTAGTCACGTCCAAGTAGGCCTCATCAAAAGCCACGGTTTCGATAATATCGGTGTATTCGTGAAAGATTTGGTGGATTTGATCGGAGATAGCGCGGTAATGGTGAAAATTGGGCGTGACAAAGATTGCTTTGGGACACAGCTTTAACGCCTGCTGGGATGGCATGGCAGAGTGAACGCCAAATTTTCGGGCCACATAGTTGGCAGTTGTTACCACACCGCGACCGCCCGTCTGCCGCGGATCACGCGAAATCACCAGTGGCTGTCTTTTATAGGCTGGCGTATCTCGTTGTTCGATGGAGGCGTAGAAGGCATCCATATCCACATGTAGAATGCGTCGGCTGTCGTCGACATGCACTAGATTATCCAAATAACCGCCCCCCTTTAAATAAAAAAATCTCCCTAAGCAATAGGGAGATCAAAGCTACTTATCAGCTTTAGTATCATCTGATGAATCATCCGTTGCGGCGTCTGAAGGTGTTTCCTCAGTCGTCTCTGCAGTTTTTTCTTCAGCTGGTTTTTGTTCAGTTGCTGCAGCACTAGTCACTTCACTAGCGGCAGAACGTTGGGTCACTGATGCAATCGCATTAAGGTCAAAGACCAAGTAAATACCATCACAATCAAGTGTCACTGTCTTAGCTTCCATGTTGATCTCATCGATCACACCGTGAAGTCGACCAATTGTAACAACGTGATCGCCCTTTTTCAATTGGTTCAATGTATCTTGATGCTTCTTTTGTTGCTTGCGTTGTGGCCGGATCATCAAGAAATACATCGCAACGATCATTACCACAATCAACAACATGCTGGAATAACTCCCAGCGTTCGAGCTTGCTAAAACGTTCAAATCTTTCACCCACCTTTGTCTACTGTATAATTTAACAAAAATTCGGCTATCAGTCTATCAAATATCAGAAATTTTTCGGATTTGGCTGATTATAACCGTATTCTTCAAAGAAATTAGCACGGAAATCAACCAGGTTATCCGCCATGATTGCAGCCCGAACATCTTTCATCAAGTGCAACAAAAAGTATAAATTATGGTAACTGGTCAACCGTAAGCCAAAACTCTCATCCGCTTTAAACAAGTGGCGAATATAGGCTCTCGTGTAGTTGCGGCAGGTATAGCAGTCACAACGGTCATCAATCGGCGTGAAGTCCCGCGCATACTTGGCGTTTTTCACGGTCAAGCGGCCGTGACTGGTCATACAAGTGCCACGCCGGGCAATCCGCGTTGGTAAGACACAGTCAAACATGTCAACGCCGCGCATCACACCGTCGATCAGTGAATCAGGTGAGCCAACACCCATTAGATAACGCGGTTTATTGCTCGGTAGCATCGGCGTAGTGAAATCAAGTACCCGATTCATTTCAGCCTTGGATTCACCAACGGATAAACCGCCAATCGAATAACCAGGGAAATCCATGCTGACCAAGTCGTGGGCGGATTGCCGACGCAGATCTTCGTAGCCAGCACCCTGTACGATACCGAAAAGTCCTTGCCAATTCGGGTTGGCGTGGGCTTTTAATCCCCGCTCTGCCCAGCGAGAAGTCCGTTCAACGGAATGTTTGATATACTCATAACTCTCAAAAAATGGTGGACATTCATCTAAGCTCATCATGATATCAGGGCCCAAATCATTTTCAATCTGCATAGCTTTTTCAGGTGATAAAAACAGCCGGTCACCATTCGAAGGGTTCTTAAAGTGAACGCCTTCTTCCGTGATATTCCGGTTCTCTGCTAAAGAGAAAACCTGAAACCCACCAGAATCAGTCAAAATGGGTTTCTGCCAGTTCATGAACTGATGCAGCCCGCCGGCTTCTTTGACCAAATCTTCACCCGGCTGAAGCCACAGGTGATACGTATTTGCCAGAATAACCCCAGCACCCATTTCATCTAACTCCTCGGGGGCCAATGACTTAACGGTGGCTTGCGTCCCAACCGGCATGAACATGGGCGTGGGAAAAGTCCCGTGGGGTGTAATCAGTTCACCCAGCCGTGCGCCGGTGTCTTTTTCGGTTTTAATAAGGCGATATTTAATCGCTGGTTCCATTAATTATTTCCTCCGTACTTAACTAATAACGGCCCCTTGCTGTAATCAGCAAAAGGTCGTTGATCATGACTTATTTAATAAACATAGCATCGCCAAAGCTAAAGAAGCGGTAGCGCTCATCAATAGCATGCTGATAGGCGTTCAAAATATTTTTGCGACCAGTAAAGGCTGCTACCAGCATAACCAAGGTCGATTTTGGCAGATGGAAGTTGGTTATAAACGCATCGACCACTTGCCATTGATATCCAGGTTTAATGAAAATATCGGTCCAGCCAGAATCAGCCTTGATCTCGCCGTTAAACTTGGTCCCAATGGTTTCTAGCGTCCGAATCGAAGTGGTCCCCGTGGCGATGATTCGGCCGCCATTGGCACGGACATCATTCAGCGTCTTGGCTGATTCTTCAGACAGCTGATAAAACTCGGAATGCATCTTGTGATCCTCAATGTTCTTTTCATCAACCGGCCGGAATGTCCCAAGTCCCACGTGTAAGGTCAGGTAGACCAATTTAGCACCCTTGTCCTGAACTTTTTGAAGCAAGTCCTTCGTCCAATGAAGTCCGGCCGTTGGCGCTGCCGCCGAACCAGGTGTTTTCGCGTAAACGGTCTGATACCGCTCCGGATCATCCAACTTTTCCTTAATGTATGGCGGTAACGGCATTTCGCCGAGTTGGTTGAGAATTTCCATAAAAATCCCATCATAGTGAAATTCAATCATTCGACCGCCATGTTCCAATTCCTCAGTCACGGTTGCTGTTAGCAGACCATCACCGAAGCTAAGCGTGGAACCAACCTTCATTTTCTTAGCCGGTTTCATCAGTGTTTCCCATTCATCACCCTTGGTATTATGCAAGAGTAACGTTTCGACGTGGCCGCCAGTCTCTGGCTTAATGCCGTAAATTCTGGCTGGCATGACCCGCGAATTGTTCATCACAACGGCATCGCCAGGATTCAAGTAATCCAGAATATCATAAAAATGCTTATCAGCCAGAGCACCGGTTTGATGGTCTAGAACGAGTAACCGTGAGGCATCACGTTTCTCAATGGGTGTCTGAGCAATTAGTTCGTGCGGTAAATCATAATCGAAGTCTTCAGTTGTTAGTGTCATGATGAAGGTCCTTTCACTTTTTGTCTGGTGAGATACCAAGGTGTTCATAGGCCAATGACGTTACCATTCGGCCACGGGCAGTCCGTTTAATAAAGCCTTTTTGAAGCAGGAATGGCTCGTACATTTCAGCGACCGTGTCGGTTTCTTCACCGATGTTAGCCGCTAAAGTATTCAGCCCAACTGGGCCGCCATTATAAAATTTGATCATGGTTTTCAGTAGTTTAATGTCCGTTTGATCCAAGCCTTCGTCATCGACCTGGAGCATTTTAAGCGCCTGTTGAACAATCGATCGGTCAATCGAATCGTGATGTTCCGAAACTTCAGCAAAGTCACGGATCCGCTTCAAGAGACGATTGGCGATTCGTGGCGTGCCCCGAGAACGGAGCGCAATTTCGTGTGCCCCTTCTTCTTGGATGGGCGAATTTAAAATGCCGGCTGAACGTTTCACGATCTGTTCCAGTTCTGCCGTATTGTAATACGCCATGTGACCCACGATCCCAAAGCGGTCTCGTAACGGTGCTGACAATAAGCCCGCCCGAGTCGTCGCGCCAATTAACGTAAACGGCGGCAACGGGAAGTGAATGGGGTGAGCCGTTGGTCCCTGCCCCACAACAATATCAATAAAGAAATCTTCCATTGCAGAATACAGCATTTCTTCAACCACTTTAGGTAACCGATGGATTTCATCAATAAATAATACGTCGCCTGGGTTCAGTTCGTTGAGCAGCGCCACCAGGTCACCCGTCTTTTCGATCGCAGGTCCGCTGGTCGTTTTGATACCAACCTGCATCTCACTGGCAATGATCATGGCTAACGTCGTCTTCCCTAATCCGGGAGGGCCGTACAAAAGAACGTGATCCAGCGCTTCTTCACGCTTTTTAGCCGCCCGAATATAAACACTCAGTTCGCGTTTTAAAGCCGCCTGCCCAATGTAAGTTGACAAACTGCTTGGTCGAAGCGACTGTTCAATGGATGTTTCAGCTTCATCTTGTTTATCGCCCGCAACTATTCGGTCATCTTCAGCCATCTGCTCGCCCCCTTCTTATCCATTATGACGCTACTTCGTTAATAACTTAAGTGCTGCGCTTAAATAAGCATCCGTTGTCTGTTCGGGTTCGTTTTGCAACCCTTTTTCAACCCGTTTAATGTCGCGATCCTTATAACCAAGCGCCGTTAGTGCCGCTAAAGCATCTGCTAAGGCCGCGTTGTCCGTTGCCGAAATCACCGTCTTGGGCTGATCAAATAAACTGCCGGCAGAAAAGTCCTCTAACTTATCTTTCAGATCCAGGACAATCTGTTGCGCCGTCTTTTTACCGATACCAGGAAACTTAGTGAGATAAGTCACGTTGTTTTGACTGATCGCTTCAACGATAGCCTGCTGGTCACCATTGGCTAAAATAGCTAACGCGCTCTTCGCCCCAATACCAGATACCGCCAACAGTTTTTCAAACAGCTGTTTTTCCTTTAACGAACTGAAACCATATAACGTTTGAGCTGTGTCACTAATCGTTTGATGAATATAAATTTTCGTCAGGTTGTCACCGACTTCAAATCGAAAGGGATTCGCCACCCGAATCAAATAACCCACCCCGTTAACATCCAACACCACATAGGCGGGTTGAATATCGACAACTTTACCATTTAAATACTCATACATAATGATGATAGCTCCAGTTCTATAATTTACGTAAACGTATGTTTGCTTATGAGATTGTAACATGAATGACAGCCGACAGGCAAGATGTCAGAGCAAGGAAACGAACCGACAGCAGCAACAGAAAACGACTTATCGACATCAAATGAAAACGCCGATAAGTCGTTTTTAATAATTCAATTTGACAAGTTACTATTCATCGTCACGTTTCTTCCGTCTGAAGCCAAATGCAGCTAATATGCCCAGTAAGCCAAGACCAATCGTCGCCCCAACAGGCGTTTCGTTTTCGCCAGTCTGTGGCAGCTTGTTTTGTTCAGTCGCTGCCTTAGCAACGCTAGTTGATTTGGCTACAGTAGCTTGACCGCCACTGACCGACTCGCTTTGACTGGTACCGTCACCATTGGCATCTGTCGAATCAGCTGTTGAACCGTCAGGCTGTGAATCAGTCGCTGCGCCCTTGTCTGCGTCCGCAGTTAATGGCTCATTGTTCACAGGTGTTTCGACTCCAGTTCCATTTTCAGGGACCGTCGGCGTCTCACCAGTGGTGCCATTAGGATTCGTTGGCGTCTCATCAGTCGGCCCACCAGGAGTTGAGGTAGTAGAACTAATTTTGGTATAACGAACAGTTTGAAGATCTGTAGCCCCGTAGCCTGGTTGATCGTACACACCAGTGCCCGTCGCATTAAATTTCGGGGTGTGATTTGCGATGTAAGCATTCATACTATCACTCGTGAATGGCGTAACGGAAAATGGAGTATCTTGATTCCATGGCACTACAACCGGATCTGTTGAAATTGTAGCAGTGTAACCGTCAACAGCAACTTCAGCCGCCGTCAAAGCAGGCACTAAAATCTCATCTGAACCTTTGGCATTCCAATCTACCGTTCCATCAAGTGTCGTCCATGGGCTATAAGTAAGCTTGCCGTTTTTGTCTAAACGAGCTTCCCGTTTCACGATGACGGTCTTATTCAGATACTTTGGATTTTTAGGACTATAAGTATAATCCCCCTCAGCTTGCGCATATACGGAAATAAATCCCCGCAAGTACTCAATCTGGGTCCCTGATGGATCTTTAGTATCGACGCCTGGATGATCCACACTATACGTATTAGCTGTATAGTTAACCGTCCGTTTGACCGTCGCTAGATAGCCAGTTGCCGCTGGCGTGGTTTGATCCTTAATTTGGTCATTGAATTGTGAACTTGTATATCCGCTGCCGTCCGTAGCTGGGTCTGTGTTAACAACAGTAGCTGTATAGCCACTTACAGCATCAGTCGGAATGGACCCAGTCAATTCAGCTTCGGGAACCAAAACCGTGTTGGTCCCATCAGTTGTCCAATCACTGTAAACCACTGCACCGGTGCTAGCATCCACACTAGCGGTTCGACTGACACTGACGGTTTCTGTTGCCGTTTCAGCACGTGTGTAATCACCCGTATAGTCCGTTACAACGTTGATTGTCCCCGTCAAATACTGTTTTTGGGTCCCCGCTGGATCATTAGGTCCGCCAGGATTGCTCGTGGTATAAATAATTTTGGTATAGTGTACCGTTTGAAGATCCGTAGCCCCATAGCCTGGTTGATCATAAATGCCGGTACCCGTGGCATAATTTTTAGTCGTGTGATTTGCGATGTAAGCATTCATACTATCACTGGTAAATGGTGCAACTAAAAATGGCTGATCTTTGTTCCAGTCTACAACAACCGGATCCGTTGAAATGGTAGCAGTGAATCCGCCTACTGCGACCTCAGCCGCCGTCAAAGCAGGAACTAAAATTTTATCCGCACCGTTTGCATTCCAGTCTACCGTGCCATCAAGTGTCGTCCAAGGACTATAAGTCACCTTGCCGTTTTGATCTAAACGGGCTTCCCGTTTCACGATAACGGTCTTATTTAGATACTTAGGATACTTAGGATTTTTAGGACTATAAGTATAATCCCCCTCAGCTTGCGCATATACGGAAATGAATCCTCGCAAGTACGCAATCTGAGTCCCAACTGGATCATCAGCGCCACCAGGATCATCCACACTGAACACGTTAGCTGTATAGTTAACCGTTCGTTTGATTGTTGCACTATAACCACTATCACCTAAAACACTTTGACGTTTAAAATCAGCGAGAGTATATGCAGCTCCGTTAGTGACGTCACTGACTGTATAGTCTTGAACAATCAAAGACGGATCGCTAGCCTTTAACTCAGGGGCTAAGACCGTACTGTCATCTGTATCGGCATCGTCGGTACCATCAATTGTCCAGTTACTATAGGTAACATTGCCGTTGGTATCTAAACTAGCGGTTCGGCTGAGCTCAACGGTGCTTGTCGTTGTGCTCGTATGAGCTCCCTGGCCATCAGTTTCAACAGTCAGTGTCCCTGTCAAATAGTTCAATTGGGTCCCTACAGGATCATTAGCTGACCCCGCTTGGCCTTTTGTATAAGTGATTGGGGTATAGGTTGCTTTTTGGGTGTACGTCCCTGCATACGATGTTCCAGGAGATGGGATACCCGTTCCAATGTAATGATTAAAATCGTCACTGGTAAATTGGGCATTCGGATCTGTTTTAACATTGTAGCCGGCACGTGCGGCTGTGGTTTCCGTCAAAGCTGGAATTAAAACCTCGTCTGCGCCGTCCGCATTCCAGTCCACGGTCCCATCACTGGTTGTCCATGCACTATAAACCACCTTGCCGTTCACGATTTTGGCTTCCCGTTTCACAGCAACACCACCATTCGATGGTGCAGCCACGGTACCAGAACCAATACTCGTCTTTTGCGTGTAGCCACCTTCGCCCTGAACGAAATGAGTGATTGTTCCCCGCAAATAAGCAATCTGAGTCCCGGCTGGATCATCCGCACCGCCAGGATTATCTACACTGTACGCCTTGGCTGTATAGTTAACCGTTCGTTTGATTGTTGCACTATAGCCGTTATCACCTAAAGTACTGTGACTCTTAAATTGACCAATCGTATAAGCGGTTCCGTTGGTGATGCCATTAATTGTATAGCCTTTCACAGCCAAAGAAGAATCTGTAGCCGTCAATTCAGGAACCAAGACGGTACTGTCATCTGTATTGGTACTGTTGCTACCATCAATCGTCCAGCTACTGTACGCCACATTGCCGTTGACGTCTAAACTAGCGGTTCGGCTGAGCGAAACCGTGCTCGTTGTTTTGCTCGTGTAATCCCCAGTTCCGTCAGTTTCAATATTGATTGTTCCCGTCAAATAGTTAGCTTGGGTTCCTTTAGGAGCATCAGTCCCACCTGGCTGGTCCTTTGTGTAAGTAATTGGTGTATACGTTGCCTTCTGGGTATACACGCCTGCATACGACGTACCAGGAGATGGGATACCCGTGCCAATGTAATGATTAAAATCATCACTAGTAAATTGAGTATTCGGATCTGTTGTAACCGTGTAGCCAGCACGAGCGGCTGTGGTTTCCGTCAAAGCAGGAATTAAAATTTCGTCTGCGCCGTCCGCATTCCAGTCCACGGTCCCATCACTGGTTGTCCATGCACTATAAACCACCTTGCCGTTCACGATTTTGGCTTCCCGTTTCACAGCAACACCACCATTCGATGGTGCAGCCACGGTACCATAACCAATACTCGTCTTTTGCGTGTAGCCACCTTCGCCCTGCACGAAGTGAGTGATTGTTCCCCGCAGATAGGCGATCTGAGTTCCCGCTGGATCAGTGGCGCTACCAGGATTATCCGCACTGTACGTTTTGGCCTGATAGGTAACCGTTCGTGTTAAGGTCACGCTACGACTATTTTGTTTCTTAAATTGGCCAAGCGTATAAGTAGTGCCATTAGTGACAGTATCCGTATAGCCATTAACAGCCACAGACGGATCACTGGCTGTCAATTCCGGAACCAAAATTGTATCATCAGTTGAATCAGCGGCACCATCAGCCGTCCAATCACTATAGGTCACAGCACCCTTTTGTAGACTAGCCGTTCGACTCAGTTTAACCGTGGTGGTGGTTGGCGTATGCGTGTAATCACCCGCATAGTTAGTGACGACATTAATCGTCGCTGACAAATTGCTTAATTGGGTACCCAATGGATCAGTAGTTCCACCAGGATTATCAACCGTATAAGTTCTTGCAGTATAAGTTGCCGTTTGCGTAACTGCAGCTGAATAGCCCTGTTGTGCGGGACTGCCCCCAGAACTTGGGTGGTACGGCGCAATGTGCGCATCCATATCAGCACTCGTGTAGGCGTCATCTGTACCGCCATCTTTCGCTACTTTAACTGTATAACCGGTCCGCGCGGCTGTTGCCTCATCCAAGGCTGGAATCAAAATCTCCTTTGACCCGTCCGCATTCCAATCAACCGTGCCATCACTCGTCGTCCAAGGACTATAAATAACCTTGCCATCAACGACTTTGGCTTCCCGCTTCACCTTCACATTCGTTTGTGTGGGAGCAGCTACGGTACCAGTGCCAATATACGCATTCGACGTATAATCCCCGGTACCTTGCACAGAACGGGAAATAAAGCCCTGCAAATAGGCAATTTGAGTCTCCAATGGATCAGTAGCGCTACCCGGATTTGAGACTGAATATATTTTATCAGCAGTTGTTGCCTGCGGCGTATCCGTATCACTTTCAACTGATCCAACGCGACTTTCGATTGGAATGATGTCGCCCGAATCACCTACCACAAACAGTGTGCCACTGCCAGCAACTAAAACTGATCTGTCATAATTGTTAATGTATGCCTTGATTTCAGTAGCCGACATGCCACTAGTCGCCGTTTTTAAATCTGTCAGTGCAGCGGCTTGTTTACTAACACTGGTTGGCCCAGAGTTCTCACTGACAGGCGATACACGCTTAGCCTCATCATTTGCTGATGAGGCGGTCTTTTCTTGATTTAAATTGGTAGATTGAGTTGACTCTTTTGCACTATCAGTGCTTGGTGTCGTCACCTCAGGAGCATCTTCTTTTACAGCTGCTTGTGATTCAGTTGATAACGATGCATCAGTAGCAGTGGCTTCTTTGGTGTTACTCGTGTCGCCTGCACTCTGATCAGTGCTTGCCTTGCCTGTACCGCTAACCGTAGCACCTTGGTCATCAGTATCAACCTTAGCAGCTGCTGTACTATCATCAGCAGTGGCCGTCTGGGCAGACGCATCTACTTTAGTTGAAACCGATTGATCACTGGTCTCAGCGTGACCGGTTACGCCACCCAAGCCCACTGTACCGGTACCCAAAGACAACAGGAAAATACCGGCAAACAGCCAACGTTTCCCAGCCTTAAACATCTTATAGTGAACTTTTTCCTCACTAATTCTATCCAACTGCTTCCTACTAAAACCTTGATCAGAATCAAATCGAATCTTCATGTTATTTCCCCCTCCAAAATGATTATGACGGCTGAATGAACAGAAAAGATTAACGACGGTCACAAGTCGTTAGTCAACCAAACACAAGCAACGACCCCATTCGATGTCTTCATCCACTCGTTAACCAAATAAATGATGATACGAATTCGTTACTATGTATTATTTAAAAATATACCACTTTTTTGAGCAAATGGAATCCTTGATTTGGCAACGTTTACATTGTCAAACTGTGAAATTTATTAAATGTAAATTCTTATGATTTCGCAAACCAACTTTTAATTAGTTCTACTAAGCTAAATTAAAATTCAATAATATTAGGCCATCTCCTTATCATTTGATAAGTTAAATCGAGAAAAATTGGCCTATTTCACAACTATGGACAGCAGTTTTAGGCCTCAATTCATATCAAAAAAGGTTAAATAATATAAAAAATTAATAGTCGAAAGTGTTTTAATCCAATTAAAAACCTCACTACAGTTGAAGTCTTTCACCTGTAATGAGGTTATTTAAGTTTCGCTTGCTGAGTCTTCACTCAAGCTTTTAATTTAATTTTATCCGGTTTGACCGTCAGTGCAATCATACCAACCAGAATGCCTAAGTAGTACGTGAGCAGCCGCCACAATAACATGGCTAAAACCAGCTTACTGGAATTAGTGATGTAGCTGCTGAACAAAACCGTAAAGGCGTATTCAGCACCGCCGGAACCGCCAGGAATAGGAAAAATCGAGATGACCATGACGATCAAAACATGCAGACAGACGATCATCACTAGGTTAGCGTGGGTGTAGCCCAATGACAGCATAATAAAGTAAGGCACTAAATAATAGCACATTAGTTGGACGAAAGTAATCGCAATCACCTTTAGCAAAAGCCGCCACTGGCCAATCAGCTGAACACTTTCCTGATAAAATAAGTCAATCTTAGTATCCAGTCTGACGATCCAGTCATTGACCCGTTCAGCCTTGGTAAACCAGCCTACCGGAATCATCACGATCCGCATCGCCTTTTTGGTAAACTGCGGCCAAAACATGACTAAAAATAAGCCAATGATGACGGCTAAATGAATGATGAAGCCAAACACCACAAATAAAGATAGGTAGCTCAATTTACTAGCCATATAGTGAAAACCGATGATCAATGCAATCAAGAAATTGACCACGACCATCGCCTGATAGACAATGAATTTCATCAGTAAAATGGAACTCGCTCGGCCACCGTCAATACCGCTTTGAAGCATCGCAATCAGCTGTGCGGGCTGACCACCAGACGAAAATGGCGTAATGCCATTAAAAAGCTGCTCAATCAGAGGGATACGCAGTGCACTCTTAAATGAATATTGCCCTAGCCGTTCATCGACAAAGATTTTAACAACCAGTCCTTCAAGCAAAAAATAGAGCAGCATACACGAAATTGCTACCCATAACCAACCCTGATGAATCGTTGTAAAGTCACGGATTAAAATATTGAGCTGAACATCCCGCAACGAGTAACCGAAGATGGTGATCCCCAGCAAGATGATTAAAAACAATGCAATTTTATTACGTCTCGACATACCTATTATCCTTTTCTTGCCTGTTCAGTATAGAATTGCAACCAAATCTTAGCCAGCCGCTCCTCTGAATAGTAATCCGCAGCGTGTTTAGCCTTCTCTTGAAGTGCCATCAATGCCTGTGAATCAGTGCTTAATTTCAAAATAATCTGATCCATTTCATCAACATCCTTGGCTGCAGCATAATCGCCCTTAATAATGGCATGATAGAGGTCTAAATCGCGCAGTAAAACGGGCGTATGCGTGCTGAAAGCCTCCAGAACGGACATCGGAAATAACTCATTATACGATGGTAATAAAAACAGATCGGCCATGTTATAGTAGTCAACCAATTTATCACGGTCGATGATGCCAGGAAAGCTCAAGTTAGCTGGCGGATTATCGACCACCCGTTTCAACTCCTCATAGCCATCCGTGATCCGACCGAACGAAAAGCCACCAGTCCAAATAAACTGCATTTCTGGATGACGTTTGGCCAATTCGATAAAATCAAAGACACCCTTACGAACCTGTACTTGTCCCGATCCTAAAATCGTGAACTTAGCTGGATAATGATATTGCGTCCGAAGCAGCTGTTTTTGAGCCTCATCGGCAGGATGAAAAGTGGCCGCGCTAACGAAATTGGGAATATACGTGATTTTATCCCGACTAATGCCATAGGCTTCTAGCTTAGGAATAAAGGACGGATTGACCACCACCAGCTGGTCCATCCGTTTATAAAAGGCAATCACATAACGATAAAAAACAGCTTTCACAATTTTGGGCAACTTTAAGCTGCCTTCAAGCGTCTCCGGCAAGAAATGGACGAAGCCAATTTTACGGCCACGACCAGGCATAAAGGTCGATAAGTAAAACGGAAAGTTAACGGTATGATAATGACTAATGTCACTGCGGCCATACTTGTTGATCTGGAGAGCAATCTGGTCTGATTCACGGGACTTCAATAACCGTACCAGCTCCGTATAGACACTGCCCACTCCCTGACCTTTAACTGAATCTGCCGCCGAAAACATCGTGATTTTTAACATATTTGGCTCCGTTTCCTCATTATTAATGACTCGTATCCGCTGAACTCTCATGAATTTCTTCATAGTTAAACCGAGCATCACGGTAAAATTCAATAATCCGTTCACCGAATGTCTCACTTGAAACCTGCTTTAAAGTTTGATTCAATACCGCATGATCCATGATTTTATCGTGTTTTAAGTAATAAATCATTTTTTCAACCATCTCATCTTGCGTCTTAAAGGTGGCCCCTAGCTCTGGATCCTGTAGCAATTCATCCGTATAAGGGCTGCTCTTGACCACGATTTTCTTGTCCGCAGCCAGCGCTTCAATATAGGTCAAACCCTGCGACTCTGAATCGGAGGCTGAAACGAATAAATTGGTAGCGTGGTAGAAAGCCGAAACTTCATTATTATTGATCTCACCAGTAAAGATCACGTGATCATCAAGTCCGAGATCGTGTGTTTGCTGTTCAAGATCCGCCTTTGCAGGCCCATCACCAACAATCATCAAGTATGCAGATGGGACTTGTTTTAAAATCGAGGTAAACCCGTCAATAATTTCTTTAATGTTCTTTTCGTACGCCACCCGGCTCAAAGAAAGCATCATGGGAGCGTCTGCTGGTATCTGGTACTTTTCGCGAACGTTTAGTTCATTTTCATCCGGCTCATACTGTTCCAGATCAATCCCAGTTGGAATCACCCGAATCGGCGCCTTAACGCCGTAGCCCTTTAACGTATCGATAACCCGTTCACTAGGGGCAACTACCCCATCTAAATGACTGCAAAAAGCCAATGTCATCTGTTTAACGTGTACCGGTTTCAAAATCTTACCGTTAGCCACATAGTGCAGATAATCCTCATACATGGTGTGGTAGGTGTGGATGCAAGGAATCTTCATCGCCCGGGCAACAAACTTACCGATCAACCCCATGGAAAATTCGGTTTGAGTATGAACAATATCCAAATTTAATTCCTTGGCTAATTGATACGCATGCAAAAGGCCACGAAAGGCGATCCGCCGATCGGTGAAGGAGACAAATGGCACACTTGGGAAACGAAAAATGTTGCGTTCATAGACGTCTTTTTCAACGTGTGGATCAGTCGTGGTGAAAATATAGACTTGATGGCCCTGTTTTTCCAACTCATGACGCAGTGTTTTAATTGAAGTTGCAACACCGCTCACTTGAGGGAAGTATGTGTCAGTAAATAAACCAATGTTCACGACAATCCCCCCATATCATTCATTCCGTCTTGTTATTGTTAATAATTATATGGGTTAGCTGTCCTTAATGCAAGAATAGAAAGCCTCACCCCCGCTGGTCAAACTGATCAGCACTGACTGCTTGTTCAACCCACTAACAATAACTTATCACTTTTAGTGGTGCAAGCACTTTTGACTTTTCTTAAATAAAAAAAAGGGTTCACCAGAAAGATGACTTTCCGGTGAACCTTTACTATATCGCTAGCTTCACAATTCTGATAAGCTATTGTTTATTTATTTAAATTCATCAAAGCTGATGTAACCCAGTCATTTGAGAAGTAAGAATAATTGCTGAAAAGATTAGTTAGTCAAACCTTCAGCCTTCATCGTCTTAGCGACTTCTTCCATGGCTTCAGTCTCGTCGTCGCCATCTGCAGAGATGGTGACGTCAGTGTTTTGACCAACACCTAAAGACATAACACCCATGATTGACTTCAAGTTAATGGACTTGCCATCGTACTCCAAGTTAATATCTGAGTTAAATTTGCTGGCTGCTTGCACTAACAATGTTGCTGGGCGAGCATGAATACCTGCTTCAGCAGTAATCCGAAAGTTGCGTTTTTCCATAATATATCGATCTCCTTTATCAGCTAAAAAACAAATTGGGCTACTTTTCATTAGTTTCATAAGAACAGCTTTTATGAAATAAATAGAAAAAGACCTTTACCTAAGAATATCAATTTATTCAACAAAATACAAGCCATTGAGAAAAATAATCAACCGCTTACATTGTCTATTTACTGTGTTTGGTCGTGATCGTAGTGATAAATAATCTTACCATTCTTCTCAGCTTTACCTACGATGCGCTTACGGGATTCAAACTGCATATAGGCTGTCTGAAAAGCCATAAAGTCCGCAGGTTCAACTACAAACTCGTCCAAATCACCTGATTTTAGCTGGGCCATCAAATTGGCATAGTCTTCAGCCAACTGGGATCACCTCCACCTCACCAAATTTTTATTTCAATATATTCTACCATATCTCGCAGGTCAAAGTAAGCTGGGCCAATTCGTTTGAGTGAGTGTTAAATCAATCAAAAAGCTGAAAAATCAGTCAAACTGCTTGCAAGATAAGCCAAAATGAAGTAAAACATAACTTGAGTTAGCACTCGAGTGGTCGACCTGCTAATTTTAGCTCTCAAGTGCGAGCAAATGACTTGCGAAAACACTTGAGTATTGTATAATGTGTTTAAAGGTCAAGATTGGTCAAACAATTGATCAGTTATTGGCTTGCCTACTTTATTAAGAGAGGAGTCAAGATATGCTGTGTCAGAATTGTCATCAACGTGAAGCGACGATTCATTTGTACCTGAATGTGAATGGTCAGCGACAGCAAGTTGACCTTTGCCAAAATTGCTATCAACTTCTAAAAAATCAGCAGAACAACTCTAATCCTGGAAATGGAGGTGCACAAATGGCACAAGACCCATTCGGCTTTGGTAACCTTGATGATATCTTCCGTGCAATGCAGGGCGGCAACCCTAACGAAAATCCTCAAGGCTATCAGCAGCAGGTCCCACCTACCCAACCAAGTGGTCCTCGTAACGGGGGCGGCCAAGGCGGTAACGGCAATGGTGGCCTATTAGGTCAATACGGTTTGGATCTCACTGAACTTGCCAGTCAAGGGAAGATCGATCCAGTGATTGGCCGTGACCGTGAAATTGCTAGAGTCATCGAAATCTTGAACCGACGGACTAAGAACAACCCCGTTTTAATCGGTGAAGCCGGTGTTGGTAAAACAGCGGTTGTTGAAGGCTTGGCACAAAAGATCGTCTCTGGCGACGTTCCACAAAAATTAATGAATAAAAAGATTATCCGGTTTGATGTGGTTTCACTGGTTCAAGGAACTGGTATCCGTGGTCAATTTGAACAACGGATGCAGCAACTGATGAAAGAAGTCACCGATAATCCAAATATCATCCTGTTTATCGATGAAATTCACGAAATCGTTGGTGCAGGTAATGCCGAAGGCGGTATGGACGCAGGTAACGTTTTGAAGCCTGCCCTTGCCCGTGGTGAGTTCCAGTTAGTCGGTGCGACAACTTTAAATGAATACCGTGATATTGAAAAGGATCAAGCACTGGCTCGTCGTTTACAGCCTGTTACTGTCAACGAACCATCTCCTGAGGAAGCCGTTAAGATTTTAAAGGGTATCCAAAAGAAGTATGAAGACTACCACCACGTTCACTATACGGACGAAGCCTTAGATGCAGCGGTCAAATTATCCGACCGTTACATTCAAGACCGTTATTTACCTGATAAAGCCATTGATTTGCTGGACGAATCTGGTTCTAAGAAGAACCTAACCATCAACGTGGTCGATCCAAAGACGATCGATGACAAGATCAAGTCAGCAGAAGATCAAAAACAGGCTGCTTTAAAACAGGAAGACTATGAAAAAGCCGCCTACTATCGTGATCAGGTAACTAAACTCGAAGAAGCTAAGAAATCGCAGACCAGTACCCCTTCATCTGATGATCAACCTCAAGTTACTGAGGAAGATATGCAAAAGATCGTTGAAGAAAAAACGGGGATTCCGGTTGGTGAGCTTCAAAACAAAGAACAGCAACAGCTACGTGACTTAGGCGATTCACTGAAAGCCCACGTCATTGGTCAAGACGATGCCGTTGATAAAGTTTCCCGTGCCATCCGTCGTAACCGGATCGGCCTTAACGGCACTGGCCGGCCGATCGGTTCATTCCTGTTTGTTGGCCCCACTGGTGTTGGTAAAACTGAATTAGCTAAGCAGTTAGCCCGTGAACTCTTTGGTTCTAAAGAGGCTATGATTCGGTTTGACATGTCTGAGTACATGGAGCCGCATTCAGTGGCTAAGCTGATCGGTTCGCCTCCTGGCTATGTTGGCTACGAAGAAGCCGGTCAATTGACTGAGCAAGTTCGTCGCCACCCATACAGCTTGATTCTCTTGGATGAAGTCGAAAAGGCTCACCCAGACGTGATGCATATGTTCCTGCAGATCCTGGATGATGGCCGTTTGACTGACTCGCAAGGCCGGACCGTTTCCTTCAAGGATACGATCATCATTATGACGTCAAACGCCGGTACCGGAGATTCGGAAGCTAGCGTTGGGTTTGGTGCTGAAGTTGCTGGTAAGACCCATTCCGTACTGGATCAACTGACCAACTACTTCAAACCTGAATTCTTGAACCGGTTTGACGATATCATCGAATTCAACTCCCTCACTAAGGAAAACTTGATGAAGATTGTTGATCTCATGATTGCTGATGTCAACGTCATGCTGGCTAACCAAGGCCTGCATGTTCACGTCACAGAACCAGTGGAAGCTAAGCTCGTGGAACTCGGTTATGATCCTGCAATGGGTGCTCGGCCACTTCGTCGGGTCATTCAAGAACAAATCGAAGATCGAATTGCTGACTTCTATTTGGAACACAGTAACGTTAAGAACCTCGTTGCTAAAATTGAAAATGGCGACATTACCCTTGCTGAAGAAACTGACGCTGCACCTGCAGCCAATAAAGCTGACGCTAAGAAGTAATGTTTGAACTGATTAAAGGAGCCTGAACATCATCTGATGTTCGGGCTCCTTTTCTTTATCATTAAGTTGTCATGAAAACTTTTCGACACCTATCAAGTTGGGGTATACTAAAGGTAACGACACATCGAGGAGGCGTTTGCCAATGACTTTTTTTGATCGACTACGAAAATTAATGACTAAAAATCGCCCACAAACGCCTTCTCGTCGAAGAAAAACAGCCGGTTCGGGCAGTCCGATTCGAAATAGCCGCCGTTTGACACCTAAACCTCCTCGTCAATTACCGGTTAACCCAGCGCCAGAACCGGAAGTGCACCAAACAACTGCGCCAACAAAACCAGCTGCTGAGAAGCCCGTAAAATCACAGACTGCTTCTGCGGTCATGCTGGTGCTTTACCTCGATGATCACAACCAAGCGCTGGCAAAACCGCAATGGTTAAATGGTCGAGTGGGTGAAAAAATTCATTTTAAGCCCCAACATATCGATAACTATTTGTTATTTCACATCATTGGTTTCACAACACTGTTCACCGGTCCCTACCGAATCATGACGCTTCAATTCACTCAAAAAATGGGTCACCCTGTGATCATGTATTCAGTTGATTACGATACGGGCGAAATGATTGCGTCACCGATCATTCAAACGGGTGCCGTTAATCAGCCATTTGCCTTTACTAAAGCCGCAATTGATGGTTTTCACCTGATTAAAGCTAGCCGGCCGCTGACGGGACACTTCACTGACCAGGCGCAAACCATCGTGGTCATGTTGCGGCGAAACAGCTGGACTGCTGTTCAACGGATCAGTATCTTTGTTAGGATTTTAAACAGCACGCAAATTTTAAATCAGCCTAATGGTCAGCCTTATCAGTACGAGTTCCCTAAAAATTCCGTTTGGCGGGCGTTTATTCGCGTCAATACGACAAATGGGGAAACCTGGTTCAATCTAGGCGGGCCACAGTGGATCAATGGTAAGCAGGTCGCTCAAACTGATCGGCCAACTCCTCGCCAGATCAGCGACCGCCGACCAATTGAATTTACACCGATTAACCGTGCTGCTGTGATTGATTTTGCAGCTGGTCACTCACTGCATACCTATGACCAGCCAAACGGGCAAGCCGTTAAGTTAATTGCCGATGCTACCCCCGTTCAGTTAACAGGTCAGTATACGGATGATAACGGGTTAAAATGGTATCAAATGAGCGATGCCACAGTCATTCGTGCGCAATATATTAAACTCATTTAACCTTCATTTCACAAATAAGCGCTATCCCGTAAAACTAGCGGGATAGCGCTTATTTGTATCATCCTCATTCTTCGTCCAGTAAAACTGGCTGCTTAAACCGCATCAGTTTCACCCGTTTATTCAGTTCAAGGACGCAACTTGGAATAAAGATCGCGATGAGAATCACCAACCAGTTGATTGGCGATAACGCTGTCAGCTGGAATGCCTTCCCTAGCCAAGGGAAAACGGCTGTGCTCACAACGACACTCGCTGCCAAAATAACGCCTGCATTGAGGGCAACGTTACTTCGGATTCCCCGCCATGACAGTGGTGAACGCTGTTTTATCGGATAAATATCGATCATCGAGCCCAACGCTAATGTGAAGAATAACATGGTCATGCCAATGGCCGGATCATTGTGAGCGAGAACGAACCGCCCAATACCGTATACACCAATGGTTAAAAGGATAAAGGTGGTTGTTCGAACGACCACTCGCTGACCTAGACCATCCGCGAAAATACTGGTTTTTCGACTGATTGGCGGTCGCTTCATGTTGAGTGGTTCTGCTGGTTCCCGACTCAGGTAAAAGCCCGGAATACCGTCTGCCAGCACGTTGATCAATAACAGCTGTTCGGCAATCAACGGCGCGCCCCAACCGATTCCTACCGCAAAAATCATCAGGAAAATCTGGGCAAAGTTAACCCCAATCAGGAACTCAACGGCTTTCAGAATGTTTTGGTAGACAGCCCGTCCCGTGGCAACCGCGGCCACGATGGTTTCAAAGTTATCATCCGTTAAAATCATATCACTCGCATTTTTGGACACTTCAGTCCCCGTAATACCCATAGCGACACCCACATCTGCTGCTTTCAATGCCGGGGCATCGTTGACGCCATCACCGGTCATCGCAACCGTCGCGCCTTGCTGCTGCCAGGCTTTCACAATGCGAATTTTATCTTCAGGTGAAACCCGAGCATATACGCTGATGTTTTCAATTTGTGCGGCCAGTTCCTGATCACTCAACTGGCGCAATGCCGCGCCTGTCACAACCTGATCACCAGAACGTAAGATGCCGATCTGCTTAGCAATCGCTTTAGCCGTTTCTAAATGATCTCCTGTAATCATCACCGTCCGAATACCCGCTTCGGCTGCCTGAGCTACAGCTGCAATGGCGGTCTCTCTTGGTGGATCGATCATGCCAATTAAACCAGCAAATACGAGATCATGCTGCAAGTCTTCAATTGGCTTTTCTGGGATGGCATCAAAGTATTTATACCCTACCGCTAACACCCGAAGTGCATCGTGCGCAAACTGGTCGTGAATTTGTTTGGTTTTCGCTTGCTCACTAGCTGACTGAGTAATGGGGAGATGATCGATTGCCCCTTTGACGATCAGTAGCGCCCTACCATCGGGCAGCTGATGAAGGGTTGCCATGGTTTTCTTAGTTGAGTTAAATGGATCTTCCGCAACTCGCAGTGCTTCTTGTTCAAAGTCTGCCCGGGTCAGCCCATCAGCCGCCAGCCAGCGGACAATTGCCAGTTCAGTTGAATCGCCGATCTCCACCCATTCATCATTGACCTTCTCACGCGTTGCATTCGTCGCGAGTCCCATTAATTTCATTAAAGTCTGTGTCTGTTCCTGAAGCGGTCCGTTACCAACCCGCGTTGGTTGGTCGTCAAATACCGACCAAGCCTGAGTTACGGTCATCTGATTTTGCGTCAGCGTGCCCGTCTTATCCGATGCAATGACGTTGACACCACCAATGGTTTCAACGGCGTCCACCCGCCGCATAATTGCGTGCTGCTTTGCCATGACACCCACACCATGGGATAAACTAATGGTTACAATAATCGGCAGCGTTTCTGGCACGGCGGCTACCGCGAGAGAAACACCGATCATCAGCGCATCCGTTAACGTATCGCCTTGGAAAAAGAGCCCCAAGACGGTAATAATCACACCGCCGACGACCGCAACGGCCGTTAACCGACTGGAAAGCTGGTTTAACCGTTTTTGAAGTGGTGTCGTCCGCGCTTTGGTCCGATTCAGCATACCCGCAATGCTACCAATTTCAGTTGCCATGCCGATAGCGGTCACCACCATTTGACCCGTTCCCTGCGTCACACCAGTTCCCGAAAAAACTTCATTAACCCGGTCACCGATTTCAGCTGCTTGATCTACCGGTTCAGCTGTCTTCTTCACTGGCTCACTTTCACCGGTCAAAACGGCTTCATCGATTCGTAGATCAGTCGCTTCTACCAGCCGGCCATCCGCGGGAATTTGGTTACCGCCGGATAACAAAACAAGATCCCCCACGACCAGATCAGCTGCGTTGATCACCTGTGAAGTACCGTCACGAACGACCGTGACTTCATGCACATTCATCTTCTTTAACGCTGCTAGCGATTTTTCAGCACTATGTTCTTGATACATGCCAATCAGCACGTTGATCACTAAAATACTGCCAATTACGATTGTTTTCGTCCAGCCGCCATTTGCCGCAATCGCTAAATAAGTTGATAAAGCCACCGCAAATAATAGCACTAGTGACGCGACGTCAGACAAATGCCGCCAGATCTTTTGAAAAATTGTCGGTGGCTTTTCTTCCTGCAATACATTGCGACCATCGCTTTGTCGCTGTTTAACTTGCACATCAGTCAGGCCATTCGTTAAATTCGTTTTCAGAACCGTTTCCAATTGCTGGCGGTTCCGCTGAGCATTTGTCATCGTCATAGTCAGCAGTCCTTTCTGTGGGGTGCTAGCCAGTTTATATCTACCTTTAGTTTATCGAAAGCCGTTCCGAGATACCATGAATAAATTATGATTAGTATTAGAATTCTTCATGAATATTAAAAGCCACTCCCTTATTCACAAGGAAGTGGTTTTTAATTGACGCTACAGGTTAACGTCCATATTGAACGTCAGTTTTGAAAGTTCCAAACCGTGTTCGAATAAATCATTCATTAATTTCGTTGTCCGCGCCTTCATCTCTGAGACAATCAAATAGTTCTGTTGGGTCAGATAAGTCGTCAGTTCTTCACCAGATAGCTTGCTGGCAACGGCATCCGTTTTGCCGATATGCTGCATCAATAATTCACGAGTTGCCATAAGATAATCACGGTCATCCTGGACAAATTCAGCATAATGAGACTCCACTAAAACGGAAAGTTTGCGATACATCCAGTAGGCACTTTCCTGGTCAGCGTGAACCGGTGTGTTCACGTACGATGGATCCGTATCATTTGCATTAGCAAAGAATGGCACGTAGGGACTAAAAGCTGGTACCCCAAAGCACAGCCACATGATTGCAGATTGTGCTTCTGGCACGTTATTTCTCAGTTGCAGGACGTGCGAGTTTTGCGTACGGTTCATTGAAATCGGCCGAAACTTCGTTTTCAATTCTGCGGGACCGTTACCTAACGGGTCGTAATCCGTTTCGTTGTAGTGAGAGCCAAGGATGAAACTAATATCTTCAACGCTGATTTTCCGGTTTGCGTGGCAAATAAATGGCAGTTCTGAGGAGGTTGGTGACTGCTCAACTTCAGGCATCAGATACCGCTGGCCGTACCAAACGCGTGGTGTGTTGTAATGACGATCTTTCTCAGTACTAGTCCCAAAAATATGACGGAA
Source organism: Secundilactobacillus mixtipabuli (assembly GCF_002217925.1). Classification (GTDB taxonomy): domain Bacteria; phylum Bacillota; class Bacilli; order Lactobacillales; family Lactobacillaceae; genus Secundilactobacillus; species Secundilactobacillus mixtipabuli. The sequence continues at coordinate 57,514 of NZ_BCMF01000005.1, forward strand.
GTTCCAACCGGACTGATCGGGATTCAAATGATGTTCAGATACAAAATTTTGGATTCCCTCAGAGAACATAAAGTTGTCAGGATCGTCAAAGTCGACTCCCTGGATAGCCACCTGATTAGCTGTAATCACAAAGGCATCATCCGGAATCCGCTGAGCAACCCAATGGTGGCCGGTGACGATTTCCATATACCAAGCTTCATCCTTATCGGCGAATAAAACACCATTGCCTTCTGGTGAACCGTATTTTTTTACTAAATCGCCCAACACCTTCACACCGTTTCTGGCGCTGGTGATCACCGGCAGAACCATCGTCTGCATCGTGTCTTCTGCCATCCCATCAACGACTAGCGGATCAAAGGCCAGCGCGCGGGGATTGCCATAGACACTTTCCGTGGCACTCATGGCAACGTTATGAGCATTGATACCGCTCTCTTCATATAGGCCGACTTTTTCGACTTCTACGTTCGGGGTTGCCTGATAACGAACGGTGTTGTCAGGTAATGGCGCTTCAAAACCATTTTGAGTAGATTGTAAAATCTTCCCCTGGTTTTCTGCTGGCTGATGCATGTAAAAGCGCTGAGGGGTTAACGGCAAAAACGTATCATCATTACGGGCAATCATGACCGAGCCGTCAATTGAGGCGTTTTTACCAACTAATACTGAGGTACATGCTGAAAGATGTGTCATCGAAATTCTCCTTTAAAATTCGTCTGCTATTAGTATATCGCAATTTAATTAACCGAAAACATTGAAAGCGAATTCTTTTTCTTGTGAAAACATTGACAATCATTTTATATTGTGTAAAATACAGTTGTGAACAATTATACTTAAAAACAGGTTTTTTAATTTAGGAGGAGCATTTTATGAAAGTTGCAGTCATTGGCTGTACCCACGCCGGCACGTTTGCTACAAAACAGATTTTAGCGGAGAATCCCGACGCTGAAGTGACCGTCTACGAAAAAAACGACGTCATTTCGTTTCTATCATGCGGGATCGCACTGTACTTAGGCGGTCAAGTGAAGGATCCACAAGGTCTCTTCTATTCAAATCCGGAAGAACTCTCAAAACTTGGGGCAACTGTTTTGATGAAGCATAACGTCCAAGATATCGACAACCAAGCACACACCATCACCGTTGAAAACTTAGAAACTCACGAAGTCACCACCAGCAGTTACGATAAACTCGTGATGACCTCTGGTTCATGGCCAGTGATTCCGCCAATTCCAGGCATCGATAGTGACAAAGTTCTCCTTTGCAAGAACTGGGCACACGCCCAGGAACTTTTCCAGCGGGCTAAAAACGCTAAACGGATCGCCGTCATTGGTGCGGGCTACATTGGTGCTGAACTTGCAGAAGCCTATTCGCTCAAAGGCCATGACGTGACATTGATTGACGGACAAGACCGCGTAATGCCTAAATACTTTGACACTGCCTTTACCGATAAAATCGAGGACGAATACCGGTCACACAACGTTCGACTCGCCTTAAATCAAAAGGTTCAAGGCTTTACCACTACTGCCGATGGCGTCACAATTGCAACTGACAAAGAACAAATTGACGTTGATCTTGCTGTTCTATGTATTGGTTTCAGACCTAATACTGACTTATTAGCGGGCAAAGTAGACATGGCCAAGAATGGTGCCATCATTACCAACGACTACATGCAATCGAGTAATCCGGATATCTTTGCGGCTGGAGATAGTGCAGCGGTTCATTACAATCCAACGGGCAAGAATGCCTACATTCCGTTAGCCACCAATGCCGTTCGTCAAGGGATCCTAGTGGGTAAGAACATTGCTAAACCAACGGTCAAATACATGGGTACCCAGTCATCGTCTGGTTTAGCACTGTACGGTATTTCCCTGTGCTCCACCGGTTTGACTTACGAAGCGGCTAAAGAACAAGGCATCAACGCCGAGCAAGTCATTGTGACTGATAATTATCGGCCTGAATTCATGCCAACCACCCTCCCCGTCACGATGTCACTGGTATTCAATCCGGACACCCGTGAAATTCTCGGTGGCGCACTCATGAGCAAACACGATATTTCACAGTCCGCCAACCTATTATCAGTTTGCATTCAAAATCACAATACCATTGATGATTTGGCCATGGTCGACATGTTATTCCAACCAAACTTTGACCGCCCATTCAACTACTTGAACATTCTTGGTCAAGCAGCTCAAGCCAAGTTGACCACCGTCAAAGCATAAACATAACTCAACCTAAAAAACCTGCTGTTTAGTCGAATGACTGAACAGCAGGTTTTTTGGATACCACTTTTTACAATTTTGAGGTTAACTTAACGTCTGGATATTTATCACTAAACCAGCGTTCTGCAAACTGGTTTTCAAACAGGAATAACGGATCCCCCGCCAAATCCTTAACCAGCAAGTTTCGGCTGGAAGACATGCGTTCATCCAACTGATCTGGTTCGATCCAACGCGCAATCTTATGGCCCATTGGTTCCATCACAACATCGGAATTATATTCGTTCTTCATCCGGAATTGGAAAACTTCAAACTGAAGTTGACCAACTGCCCCTAAAATGTAATCGCCTGTCGTATAGGACGTATAAAGCTGAATAGCGCCTTCTTGAACCAGTTGTTGAATCCCCTTATGGAAGGACTTCTGCTTCATCACGTTTTTGGCCGTTACCCGGACAAAAAGTTCAGGAGTAAATTGCGGTAGCTTTTCAAATTGAAGTTTCTTCTTACCGGTGTAAATGGTATCGCCAATTTGATAATTACCGGTATCATAGAGCCCAATAATATCACCAGCAACCGCCGTTTCCACGTTCTCACGGGTATCTGCCATAAACTGCGTTACGTTTGATAGCCGCATGGTTTTCCCCGTTCGACCAAGGGTCACATCCATACCGTGTTGAAAGAGGCCTGAACAAATTCGGACAAAGGCAATTCGGTCACGGTGCTTAGGATCCATGTTAGCCTGGATTTTAAATACAAAGCCTGAAAATTCATCGTCAGTTGGTTCCACATCCGTGTCATCAATCGTGTGGTGAGCTGCTGGTTGCGGTGCAAACTTCAAGTACGTTTCAAGGAATGTCTTTACCCCAAAATTAGCCAGTGCTGAGCCAAAGAACACGGGTGTCTGATCCCCGCTGGCAATCTTAGCTTCGTCAAACTGGTTACCCGCGTCTTCAATCAGTTCCATATTTTCCCGGGCGTCTTCATACCAAGAATTGGTCTTCAAAGGTTCAGAATCGGCAATATCGCCATTCTCATCAAGTGGTAGGTAAGTCGTTTCGTCACTATCTGGGCGGAAAACCGCTACCCGATTATGGTAACGATCGTAAAGCCCCTTTAATTCCTTACCCATCCCGATTGGCCAATTCATTGGGTAGCCTTCAATGCCAAGCACTTCTTCAAGTTCAGCAATCAGGTCCATTGGATCGCGGCTATCACGATCTAACTTGTTCATAAAGGTAAAGATCGGAATGCCCCGCATTTTACAAATTTTAAATAACTTCTTGGTTTGCGGTTCGATCCCCTTAGCAGAATCAATGACCATGACAGCAGAATCCACCGCCATCAAAGTCCGATACGTATCTTCTGAGAAATCTTCGTGCCCAGGAGTATCCAAAATATTGATTCGTTTACCTTCATAGTCAAATTGCATCACCGAACTGGTAACAGAGATCCCACGTTTCTGTTCGATCTCCATCCAGTCTGATTTAGCAAAGTTACCGCTCTTTTTGGCCTTAACTGTTCCGGCTTGACGAACAACACCACCAAATAGTAACAGCTGTTCAGTAATGGTCGTCTTCCCTGCGTCAGGGTGAGAGATGATGGCAAATGTCCGCCGATTTGCCACGTCTTGTGATAATGTCATAGCACTATTCCTTTCCAGAATTGACATTAACCGTTCTTTTCAATCTGATGTACCACGTAGTTAACCACTTTCAGTGAACTTAGGCCGTCATCAATGGAACAGAAGCGGTTATAGAATTTCATAAACTTTGGATCTTCGCTCATATCAGGATGTTTGAGGCAATCGGCAATGCCGGAAAGCAGCTCATTTTCGTTGTTAGCAATTTGTCCCGGCAAATCTTTTTCATAGTCGAGATAAAAGCCACGTAATTCATCCTTGTACAAATGATAATCGTAAGGGTAAAAGAGGATTGGCCGTTTCAAGTAAGCATAATCGAAGAAGACCGATGAATAATCAGTGATCAGCATATCTGAAACGAGGTATAAATCAGAAATATTAGGATGACTAGAGAAATCGTAAACAAAGTCCGTATAGTTGCTAATATCCATCGCGTTAGCAATCAAATAATGCATCCGTAAGATCAAGACAGTATCTTCACCGAACTGTTTTTTGAAATCATCTAAGCTAAACGGCAGTTCAAAGGTATATTTTCCTTTTTCAGCAAACTGATTATCCCGGTACGTTGGTGCGTACAAGACCACTTTTTTATCTAATGGAATCCCCATCCGTTCCTTCAGCGCCTTGATAGCATCAGGATCAGTGTTGATCAATTCATCATTACGTGGGTAACCAACTTTCAGGATTTGATTATTAAAGCCAAAGGCAGACCGGAAAATCTGCGTTGAATAATCGTTTGGTGAAATTAACGCATCCCAGCGGTTAGCTTCTTTGACAAAGTTATCATGATACTTGCTGGTCGTTGTCCCAGGCATTGAAACGTTCTCAATATCTAGGCCTAATTTCTTCAGCGGTGTTCCGTGCCACGTTTGAATGTAAGTCACATAAGGCGGCTTTTTCACCCAAGCTGGAAAACGGGCGTTACTGATCCAGTAGGAACTCTTTTCAAGGACACGAACCCACTTAGATGTGCGTCGAACCACGTACGGAATCTGGTTTTGCTTACAGAACTTCTTCAAAGAACGGTCGATCGACCAAATGAACGTAAAGCCGGGATACAGTTCGGTGAACAAGCGATAAATAGCGTAAGGGCTATCACTAACCTGACGGCCGCCAAAGCTTTCAAAGACGATCACAGGCTGATCGTATGGCCGATGCCCCGCTCTGAATAACCAGCGCATGCGCTGTAAGTTAACCTTATCTTGAATCATCCGGCCAAGGTCAGCAACTGCCTGTAATTTTTCTGGTACTGCGGCGACCTTCTCAGTAAAGCTAGGTGCCGGAAATTCCTTAATGACAATACCGTTATTGATATTTTTTTCAATCAGCACCATCCGACCACCTGGCAATACTGACTGTGTCATCTGTCCTTCAAGGGAGCGGGCTAAAATGACGCGCTGTTCAACTTGCTCATGGCCTACGGTGTATTGCACAAACAAATCTGCTACCGAATTGGAGGGTAAGTCTGTCAGTGGAATATTCACCATAAACAACGTCTTAAGCGATCCTGCAGAGGTTGAATAAGCCAACCGAGCGTCCGATTCACGCGTTTTTAAAATCACCTTTTGGTCTTTGATTGGTTGACCGTTGATCCGGTTGTAGCCCGTAATGTTAAGTGAGTCTTCCGTCAAGTTAACGGAGTTGATCGTAAACTCATCTTCAGGCTGTTTGGTATGAATATTAAAGGTCGCCATCCCTTCAGCATCAGAGTTCACTTGATAATAACTCGTCAGTGATAACTGGTGACGGTCACTTAAGTACTCAGATTCTACTTGCAAAATAACTTGTTCGTCAGCCGTATTGAAAGCCAAGAATAATTGCCAAACAAACTCGCTTTGACCAAAAGCTTTGAACTGTAACTGGTCTGGATTAATTTGAATCCGAATCAAATTGTTGTCAATGATCCGCCGAACTGGCACCGTTACAGAAGCCAAACTAGTCGTCTCCAACAGCATGACCCTTAAATTATCAAAAGAACCGGGAACGTCAATTAATTCAAATTCTAATTCTTGATTTTTCTTTTTTTGGTGTAACCCTGATAATATTGCACGCACGAGTAACGACTCTCCTTAGTAATTAAAAATCAACTGTTGTGGTAAGTATGGACTCAATTGCGGATTATCACTGAGATCGATAAATAAACCAGCATCAGCAGGGACAACTTTCTCCAATAAGTTTGCATAGAATGAGTAAACACTGTCAAACCGATCGTAGTTTTGGTACCCCACCACTTCATAGTAAGCTTGAACTTCTGAATCTCGATAAATAACGCGCTGTTCTTCATCTTCTTCAGAAATCAGTTCAGTGAATTTTAATTTTGATGTACGACCCATCGTATAGGCAAAGTTAACGGGTTCGGTATGGCGAATGAACCGGTAGACAACTTGACCTTGCTGATTCAACAATAAAGCCTGCGCTAATTGTCCGTCATGATACGCTAACAGACCAAATTGCTGACCCGCTTCATAGACTGCCGCTTGAATCGGCTGGTGATCGTTATAGCGGATCTTTAGCAGCGGTGCTTGATTGTTGTCTTCTCTTACTTCAGCAGCAATTTCACCATCTTTAATGTACCGAACCGTAGGCCGTTCTAAAGCAGTTGTCGCTTCAAATCGACGGCTTGGCAAGTCTTCGAAGTCAGCATGAAACTGTTCGTCAGCAGCAACCTCAACCCCCGGTTCATCTGCCATTAGGCTCGCCAGTGAAACCACCTTGAGCTGAGCTAGCCGTTTGGCATTAAAAAGTGTATGAATTAGGTTACGGGCGATTTCACAATCGTCAAATTGAATCATCGCTAAAATAATGGTGACCTGAATCTGGTCATTCATTAAGGATTTCACTTTGCGTTTAAAAGTCAGCTTTTTTAAGCCGGCCAAAGACGTCACCAAAAAAATTGCTTGTTTCATTACGGCATTAACCTCACTTTAAATTGCAATAAAATATCCCTAGTCGCAACTGGGGATATTTGTCGTTACATTCAACTGATTATTCTTTCCAGTCAAGGCCGGCTTTAAGGCCTAAATCTTCTTTGATCTTAGTGGTTGAGATGCCTTCTGTCCGAGGTAAGTAAATCACTTGACAATAGTCCTTCAAGAAATCAAACTTCCCCTTCCAGTCATCACCCATAACAAAGATATCAATGTCGTTATCCTGAACATCCTTGATTTTTTGATCCCAATTCTTTTCAGGAATAACTTCATCCACGTACCGGATAGCTTCTAGAATATATTTACGGTCTTCATAAGACGTATATGCTTTTTTACCCTTCACTGCGTTGAATTCATCTGATGATAAACAAACGGTCAGATGATCACCAAGAGCTGCGGCCCGCTTTAAAAGCCGAACATGTCCCTTGTGCAATAAATCAAAGGTTCCATACGTTATTACTTTTTTCATTTAAATCTCCCGCTTAACTATGAATTTAAGTCATGTTTCCTAACTCGACTATAATATCATAAATTTTAACACAACCCAACCGCACATCAATGAAATATTACCCGTTTTAAGTAAAGGTTTAAGTTCCTGATGGCGGTCTTTCTTGACTTTCATCTCGCCGTTCATTTTGCAGCTGCCAAATGTGGTAGATATTCTCGACGATCACCTTCACCACAGCATATAAGGGTACCCCTAAAATCATCCCCATGAGTCCAGCAATATTACCGGCTACCAGCAAGATAATGATGATCGTCAGCGGATGAATTTTGAGGGTTCGGCCAATGACATTCGGATAAACAAAGTTACCATCAATTTGCTGAACGATCACGGTGACAACTAGGACTGTAATCACTTCAACCAAACTCGTCCCGATTGCCACGATAACTGCTGGCAAAACACCAATGTAAGGGCCAACGTACGGTATGATATTGCACATACCAGCAAAAATTCCCAGCAGCAGGCCGTATTTCAGTCCCACCAGACTAAAACCAATCGAGGTAAACGTCATGACAAACAAACATTCAATCACTTGCCCACCAATATAGTGGGAGAGTGTCTCGCTCATTTGAGCAAGAATGTCCATCGTCTGGTCAGCATGCTTAGCTGGCAGCAGCCGTCGCAGCGCCGGCATTAGTTTTTGACCATCCTTCAACATGTAAAACAACATCACTGGCACGGTGACAGCCACAATCGTCACACTAGTGGCTAACCCAATCACCGTTCCCACGCTCGTCGTCAAACCCGTCATAAAAGTCTGCGCATAATTTGACAGGCCGTGTTCTAACTGGGACGCATAGGACTGGAAATTAACGTTCTTTAGCCAATCGTACTGACTTAAGTGCTGATTTAACCGATTCAATATTTCCTGAATCATGCGAACAATATGGGGCACGTTACGCACCAGAGTAGCAACTTGCTGAATCAGCTTCGGTACCAGCCAGAATAAACCGCCCGCTAAAATGCCAAACAGGGATAAAAACAAAATCGCCACCGACCAAGTCCGGTTAAGCCGATAATGACCAAGCTTTACCTTTTGCAGCAGCTTAACGATTGGGTTCAACATGTAATACAGAATTCCCGCCAATAAAATGGGCATGAAAATCGTTCTGAAAAAAGTCCCAATGGGGGCAAATAAGAACCCCAGCTTGGTGCACACCCAAATGAGCGTTGCCACAATAAGGATTTCCAACGACCAAAATAAAAGTTTGGAGCGCTGTACCTGATTGAACATCTAAATGCCCCCTTTCTGATTAAAATAATTGCTCTTATTTTACCATATTCTGCACATACAAAAAGCGAGGTCAGCCTCTTGGCTCAACCTCGCTTTTTTCTGAAGCAACCCCATTACTTGTGACGGGAAAGCTCGAGATAGCGTGAGTACCATAGATCAACGTATTCCTTCGAGAACGGACCCTTACGATTATTGATCCAGTCGACCAAAATCAAAACATTCGCTTTCAGAATCTTGTCAATTTCAGGCGGATACTGCCAGCGACGACTAAATACTTCGTACTCGTCAATATCAAGCAACCGTTTTTCTCCATCAGGAAAAACTTTCACGTCTAAATCATAATCTATATACTTTAATGCTTCTTTATCTAAGACATAGGGCGTTGCCAAATTACAGTAATAAGAAACGCCATTATCCCGAATCATTGCGACAACATTAAACCAATAGTGTTTATGAAAATAAACAATTGCTGGTTCGCGAGTGACCCATCGCCGCCCATCGTCTTCAATCACCAATGTATGGTCATTGCAGCCGATCAAGGCGTTTTCGCTTGTTTTAAGTACCATTGTATCGCGCCAAGTTCGATGCAAACTGCCGTCGTGCTTATAGCTTTTGATCGTAATGAAGTCGCCTTCCTTAGGTCCTCTAGCTTCGCGCGCCATATTAAACCCTACTTTCCAAAGTGTCGGGTATGATTAATTAAATTCGCCTTTCATTATAGCAAACCCAATTAAGCAACACAATGGTTAAGGCACTAGCTCTCCTCTTCAGCCTTTTGTTGAAGCCACTTGGTAATTAAATCACTGTCAAACCCCTTCCGGTATAGCGCCTGTCGAATCTTCAGCTGACGCTCCCGTTCTGGCTTAGCGTGATATCTGCGCCACAGTTTCTCGGCTTGGGCAGTCAACAGATCCAGCTCAGTTTCTGAATCCATCTCGAAACTGGTCTCAGCAAGCGCTTGGCCGACGAGGTCGAAAGAAAACCCTTTTTCAACTAATCGTTGCTGAACCTTCTGTCGTTGAATCGTCGGGGTCTTTTTTTGATACTGGCGTTTGAGCTTTTCAACCAGCTCGCTCAGCCGCTCTAACTGCTCTGCCGACTGATAATCTTCCGCCAGCGCATTGTCGACCAGCTGATCTTTGACGCCACGCTGCTTTAGATTTCGTCGAATAACGGTAGGCCCCTTATCACTGGTCCGTTTCATTGTGCGAACGTAGCTGTGAGCGTAATGGTCATCATCAAGCAGGTTTTCATCTACTAACCGTGCCATCACGGGTGCAATGGTTTCTGCTGGCACTTCCTTTTTAACTAAATAATCACTGAGTTCTTTTTCCGTTCGTTGTTGATAGGAAAGATAATTTAATGCCAGCTCAAAAGCCTTTGACTGATTATCTGCTGATTGCAGGGTCGCAATCAGCTCTTTGGTCAGTTCAGTTCCCTTCAGCAACCGATAACGAATCAGAACATCCTCACTGACCGGAAAAGCGTAGTGCCCGTTAACATAGATGTTATAACGACCGGCTCGCTTTTGCGCCTCAATTTTGGTCACTTGCAATTTTGTTGACGAATCCTCTGACAAGTCATTTCACACTCCCTTGTGAGTTTGCTATACTGAAGACAATTCATACTTTAAGATAGGGGCGACTTTAATGGCAACTGCATGCGTTGTGTTTGCGACCATCACTGGTAATAACGAAGATATTGCCGATATTATTTCAGAAAAATTAGATGAACTGGGTGTCGATGTGACAGAATCTGAAATTTCTCAGACTGATGCTGATTCACTTGAAAACGTTGATATTTGCGTCGTTTGTCCATATACCTACGACGACGGTCAACTACCAGAAGAAGGCATGGACTTTTACGATGATCTGCAAGACGTTGATTTAACTGGAAAAGTCTACGGTGTTGCTGGTTCTGGCGATACCTTCTATGGCGATGATTTCTGTGTTGCCGTGGATGCGTTCAGTAAAGCGCTCAAAGAAGCTGGTGCAACTCAGGGTGCTGATGATATCAAAATCAATTTGGAACCCGAAGATGATGACATCAAAGTCCTTGACGCAATGGCTCAAAAGCTTGTTGACCAAGTTAAATAATCACGGTCGCCGTTTAGAAGGCCGCTTCTTTTTAACACTTGAAGCGGGCCTTCTTTTTGTTTGCCGTTTACGGTGAGTGCCCCTGGCTTGATCAACAATGTTTTGCATAATATCGAGTTTTTCAATTTCACCCTGGCGCCACTCCTGAACAGTTGCGTTAATGACCCCGCCAGCTAGGAGAATAATCCCTGAAATGTTCATCCAAATAAGCAAGATGATGAAGGTCCCAATAGTCTGGTAACCGGTGATATTACGGGCAAAGTAACGAATGTAGATCGAAAACCCTTGAGCGAGGACTAACCAGCCCATCGTGGTGACAAAGGCCCCGATCCAAACATAACGTAACTTGACCTTGGCAGATGGGACAACCATGTATAGTAGGCCGCTCAGTAAGAAAATAAATAGAAACGAAATTGGCCAGCGCAAACTGCCAATAAAATCCGTGAAATGATTGGAAAGGTTAAACCAGGGTTTAATGTACCGTCCCAGCCACTCACTCAAACTGAAAAGCACTGCAATCATCACAATCGAAATAATGGCTAATAAAATTAAAATGAACGAAAAAAACCGACTGATAATGGCGTTAGGCTGTTCAATCCCATACGCTAAGTTAATACTACGCTGAAAAGCTGAAACAGCTCGTCCGGCAGACCAAATCGTGACGATAACCCCTAATGATAACGTCCCGGTACTTCCCTGTTCCAGAAAGGACCGAATAATTGGCGCCAATGTCTGATAAACTGGGTCTGGCAAGACTGGTTCAATATAACGCAGCACCCCGTTGCTGTTAAAGTGCAGAAAGGCAATCAAGTTCCCTGCAATCAGCATAATTGGAAAAATTGACAGCAGCATATAGTAAGACAGTACCGCGGCTGAATCATTAATATTTGCGTTATTAAAGCGGTGGATAAGCTGCTTTAAAAAGCCCTTTATTCCTGTTTGCATGATCTACCCTCACAGTTGCTGCTGATGTTCTTCAATAGCGGTTAAAATTCGTTCTGAAGCGTGACCGTCCCCATAGGGGTTTTTGGCCTCTGCCATCTGACGGTAAGCCTGTTCATCCGTCAACAAGGTTTCCATCGCTTGGGTCACGACTTTAGGGTCAGTTCCCACGAGCTTCAAGGTACCGGCTTTGACACCTTCAGGCCGTTCGGTTTCGTCCCGCAAGACCAAAACTGGCTTGCCTAGTGAAGGGGCCTCTTCTTGAACACCGCCTGAATCCGTCATGATCAAGTAACTGCGAGCCGCCAGGTTATGGAAGTCAACCACGTCCAACGGTTCGATCAAATGGACCCGTTCAGCATCGCCCAGTTCAGCCTTAGCGACTTTTTGGACGGCAGGGCTCAAATGGACCGGGTAGACCAGTTCAACGTCGGGATGAGCTGCAATCACTTTGCGGATCGCACGAAAAACCCGTTTCATCGGTTCGCCCTGGTTTTCACGACGGTGCATGGTCAGCAAGATGATTCGCTGCTGATCATCGATCTGGTCGAGAACTGCATGGTGGTAATTCTCGTCAACCGTTTGCTGAAGGGCATCGATAGCCGTATTACCGGTGATAAAGATGCGGTCATCCGGATGATTCTGCTTGAGCAGGTTCTCCCGGCTTAAGGTCGTTGGCGCAAAGTAGTAATCGCTTAAAATATCGGTGAGCTGTCGATTCATTTCTTCTGGATAAGGTGAGTACTTGTCCCAAGTTCGCAGCCCGGCTTCAACGTGGCCCAAGGGAATCTGGTGATAAAACGCGCTGACACTGGCAGCAAATGTCGTAGTGGTGTCACCGTGTACCAGAATGATATCTGGCTGAGCTTCATCAATGATGCCATCTAAATGGGTCAATACCCGGCTCGTAATCTGAGCGAGGGTCTGGTTAGGTTTCATAATATTCAAGTCATAATCAGGCTTAATTTTAAAAATGTCTAAAACTTGGTCGAGCATCTCTCGGTGCTGAGCCGTGACAACTGTAATTGGTGTAAAATGGACGGTATCCTGTTGCATTCTTAAGACGATCGGTGCCATCTTAATGGCCTCTGGCCGGGTACCGAAAACTGTCATTACTTTAATTGGTTTAGTCATATTTTTGAATACTCCCGAGTGATGGATTTACGTTTCAGATAATTCCTTATTTGAATTGAATGGTCGCCTATAATTGTACCAGAACACTTGTTTTAGAGATACAATTCTGATTAATTTTACAGACTTAACCCACTATTTTTAGAAACTTAAACAATTTTAACTTTGTTATTATTCGGATTTGCCTTATTATAGAACTTAGCCTAAGAAGGGAAGGTTGGATATCTATGCGTACCCTCAGCCTGATCGTACCTTGTTATAATGAACAAGAGTCGATCAATATTTTTTATGATGCTGTAGCTAAAGTATTTGATACGATTAATGAAACATCAGAACGCTATCAGCCTGAATACTTATTTGTTAACGATGGTTCTAGCGATAAAACACTGTCAATTTTAAAGGACTTACAACAGCAACACCCAGACACAGTGCACTACCTATCATTCTCACGTAATTTTGGGAAAGAATCCGCCCTAGCCTGCGGACTGGATGCCTCAACTGGTGATTTAGTTGCCGTGATGGACGTTGATTTACAAGATCCACCAGAATTATTGCCAAGAATGATTGATTTGATTGAAAACGACGGTTACGACTGTGTCGGTACCATTCAAAAGGAACGTCGCGGTCAGGGCCGGATTCGAGCGTTTCTTTCTACTCAATTTTATAACGTGATTGACTCCATTTCTGAAGTCCGCATCGAACCAAACGCTCGTGATTACCGCTTGATGACTCGCGAGATGGTGGACACGATTACGTCCCTACCCGAGTATAACCGTTTCTCAAAGGGAATTTTCGCTTGGGTCGGCTACAAAACAACCTACCTGAAATATGAAAGTCAGCCACGAGCTGCAGGGACCTCCCATTGGTCAATCATGCAGCTGGTTAACTATGCCATTGATGGTATCGTAGACTTTTCAGATGCGCCACTTAAGATTGCCACTTGGATCGGCGGTATCTCTTGTGTATTGGCCGTCATTGGCTTCATCTTCGTCATCGTTCGGGCTTTAATGGTGGGCGATGCCGTTGCCGGCTGGCCATCAATGGTCTCCATCATCCTTCTACTAGGCGGTATTCAGTTGTTCAGTCTTGGTATCCTAGGTGAATATATTGGTAAGATTTATTTGGAAACCAAGCACCGGCCAAAGTACATCGTCAAAGAAAAAAAGTAGAGCAAGGAATTTAATATGCATACCCTATGGAACTTATATAAAAAATACGAGTCAGTTGTCAGCTACCTCTTTTTCGGTGGTCTGACCACTCTGATCAACATTGGCGCTTTTGCCTGGTTTAACCCGCACATGAACTTACAGCTTGCGACGGCGTTAGCCTGGTTCGTCTCTGTGGTCTTTGCCTTTATTACCAATAAACTTTGGGTCTTTAATTCTAAATCGATGGACTTAAAAACCTTTTTGTGGGAAACGTTAACGTTCTTCTTTTTCCGGATATTGTCGCTGTTCGTGGATGAATTCATCATGTTTGTTGGTGTCTCATTACTTTCTGGTAATGCTCTGTTCGTTAAAATCATTGATAACGTTGTCGTTGTGCTCATTAACTACTTCTTTTCAAAATGGATCATTTTTAAAAAGTAACCTAAAATACCCTAAGCGGCTAGTCAGACGACTAGTAACTTAGGGTATTTTTAATGACTGTGCTGCAGGTCCTGCAAGAAAGCGGCAATTAAACTCAGCTGCTCCGGCGTATACCGATCGACCAGCTCCAAATGCTGTTTATCCAGCAATTCAGCCAGTTGATCTTGAACCGCCACCACTTGGTTGCCCACCTTTGTTGGCTGATAAATCGCATTCCGCTGTTCTGGCGCTGACTTCGTCACAAAACCAAGACGGGAAAGTTTATTCATGTTTTTGGCAATCACGCCAAAACTAAGATTCATTGCCTCTACCAATTGATCTTCGGATACGGGTGCTAAAGCAACAACTTGCTGCAGTAGTTTTAAACTCAACGTGGATAATTGAGAGATTGCATATTGTAAATCACGATTAGGAATATGCAGCTGGAGCCACTGCCGTTCAAAATTATTATCTTGAGCACGAGTATTCATGATATCAATCAATGAATTCTCGATATGGTGTTTATAAAAATCTAGTTTATCCAAAGTACATCCCTCATTTTCTATCAAAAAAACTATAGCATAAATAATGACGTTGAGAAAGCTGTTTGGCTTGTCCAGACCTTCTTGCCATCATTACTTGAGTCTACAGTTTCCTTTAGAAACACTCATTAACAGTGACGTAAAAGACTTGAAACCACTTTCAAAATGTTTCACAATAAGGTTAAGTCCAATAATAATTACGAAAAGAGTTGATCTTATGTATAATCACATTGTTGTGCCACTAGATGGCAGTCATAACTCTAAGTTGGCGCTTTCTGAAGCCTTAAAGCTGGTTAAACAGTTTAACGCTGAGCTCACCATCGTAAACGTTGCCGATGATAAGCGGCTCATTTATACGGTAACTGGCACGGGTATCGCCAATACTGGCGGCTACTATAAAGAGCTAAACGATCGTGCGACGGCAATTTTAGCTGAAGGGCAAAAACTTGCCGAAGAAGCTGGGGTAACCGCCAAAACCGAGATTCTTCATGGTAGCCCTAAACAAGTTATCGCTGTTGAATATCCCGAAAACCACGATGTTGATCTCATTGTGATGGGTAAATCGGGAACTGACGCGATTGACCGCCTATTGGTCGGTTCAACCACTGCTGCCGTTGTCCGTAATGCGTTAACCAACGTTTTGGTGATTGCTGAGCCTACTAACAGTTAACCTCAACTGTGCTTTACAACCAACCTAATTCATGAGAAAATATTCAGTGTGCATTTTGGCCCCATAGCACAACTGGATAGGGCACCCGCCTCCTAAGCGGCTGATCCCGGTTCGAGTCCGGGTGGGGTCATCATAAGCTGTAACAAAACTCGGTAGATTCCAGAATTTAACGCAAATAATGCCTATTCCGTGCTTTTTCGGAATAGGCATTATTTGCGTTAAATGGCCGGAATCTGAGTTTTGGCGCGTAATTAGTCAATATCGTCGGATCAAACCAAAGTGCAAGCACAACTATCTTACCTAAAGGTTGACTGAAATCAAAAACATGATTCACGCTCTGTTCGAGTGAGAATCATGTTTTTGATGTTGCGTTTAGTTTGATTGTTCACGCTTGTGTCGCATCCCTTTACGCTTGGAATGCTTATTGTGACCCTTCTTTTTCTTGATGGGTTCTGGCAAAGCTGCTTTGACCCTTGGCTTGCGGCTATCCGGTTGAACACTGGTTGGATCTGTCCGCACTTCGCCGGCCACCTTGGCCTCTGCAACGGCTGCTTGATCGGCATCAATGCCCTGTACTTGTTCTGGCCGCTTAGGAACCTTAGTACTTAACTTATGGTCCTGATAGTAAACCGGGACCAGTTCATAGCTGGTGTCTTTTAAAAGCCGTTTCAAATCACGTAAATCATGATCATCGCCAAAGTTGATCACTTGTCCGGGTTCGCCCATCCGACCTGTCCGGCCGACACGGTGGGTATAGATAATAGCGGTTTCGGGTAAATCAAAGTTAACCACTGCTGGTAATTTAGCAATATCCAGACCACGGGCAGCAACGTCAGTCGATAGCAGCAATTTAACGCGCCCTAGCCGAAAATCAGTCAGTGCCTTTTGCCGCTCAGTCTGCCGCTGGTTAGCTGATAACGTTGCCACTGGCACATGGTGATGCATGAGCCAGCTCTTAGTTTGCTGCAATGAACCGACGTGGTTGAAAAAGACCAATGCTTTAAACTGTTTAACCGAGGTTAATTTACCAAGCATCCCGGCCTTTTTCAGGTTACCGACTTCTAATAGACCATGACGGACCTCTCCTTGGGTATGGTCAATGTCACGGACATCGATCCGGGTAACTGGTGTCCCAAACCACTTTTCAAGTTCAGTTAAAATTGGCGTTTCCGTTGCTGAGAAGAAGCCCATCTGGACTTCTGAAGGCACGTTTTGCAGAATCGTCCGAACGGCATCAAAGGTTTCCCCTTCAAGCAAATCGTCGGCTTCATCAACAATAACTGTTTGGACATCGTGCGGTTTCAATTTGTGATCTTCGATGAGATTCAGGATTCGCCCAGGTGTCCCGACAACGATTTCTGGGTGCTTTTTCAGCTGTTCCAGTTGCCGCTTAACGTTGGCACCACCGGTAATCGAGGTGACCTTTAAATCAACCAAGGTTGCAAAGCTGCGTGTCACATGGGTTAATTGCATCGCTAATTCTTGTGACGGCGCTACAATGATCGCCTGAATCCCCTGACCCGGTGCAATCCGCTCTAAAACTGGAACCACGAAGCCAAGTGTTTTCCCTGAGCCAGTGGGTGCTAAGCCAAGGACACTGTCCCCATTTTTTAAGGGTTCATAAACGGCTGATTGAATCGGTGATAATTCATCAAAGCCTAATTTTTCAAATCGATTTTTAAATTGTGGAATCATGTGGGATCCCCTCATTTCTCATTAGTTGTCACGTTCATCATAAAAGACAATCTTACCAGATTGACGCAGATTAAACAGCATTTTATTGACTTGGACACTTAGATTCAGCCAGCGTAAGTATTCAGTTTGGTAATCAATGTTACCCGGTTCGTTGAGGACACGTGCAAAATCGCGGACTTCTGGCAACAGCGGATTCTCCGTGACTGGTTCGCTGATTTGGGTCTTTTGGCCCTCTGAGTCAATATAATCCACAGCCGTAATTTCACCAGCGTCATCAATTTCAATGGTGTCTTTCAAGCCATAAATTTCTGATGCCATGTATGAATTAGTCGTTTTACCAAAGTTCAACGTTACGTTAAATTCAGCGTACTGAAGAACGGCAACTCCCTTGCCGTCAACGCCGGTGGCAATAAATTCTGGGAAATAATTGAATTCATTTGGCATGCCAAACAGTGCAATGGCGTCATATAGCGGATAAACCCCTAAGTCCTGCAGAGCACCGCCACCGAACTTCAGTGAAAAGACGTTTGGTTCTTTGCCTGCCAGTACCTGATCGTACCGTGAACTGTACTTCATGTAGGTCAGGTTAGCACCTTGCACGACAGGCATCTGTTTTAACTGCTTCTCAATGGCGTGAAAGTTTGGTGTGTGAATGTTTCTAGCCGCCTCAAAATAGTGCAGTTCTGGATGTTGCTTAAGTAATTCCTGAATCTGTTCCATTTGCGCCTGATTCTCAAAAGCTGGCTTTTCAACAATAATGTTTTTACCGGCTTCAATTGCCTTTTTGGCCTGGCTAAAATGCAGACTATTAGGTGACGCAATGTAGGCCGTATCAAAGTTGCCCTGATCAAAGAAACTGTCTAAATCGGTATAAGTGTTTGCCCCACCGTTTTTTTGAGCAAAGTCAGTTGCAGTATCTTGGTGTCTTGAATAGACTCCGGTCAATTGGTACAATCCGGAGGTTTGGGCAGCCTCCACGAATTGCTGAGTAATCCAATTAGTACCGATGATCCCAAAGTTTATCATTAAAAAAAAGGGCCCCCTCTTTCTGCTTTTAACTCCATGATAGCAGTTCCAAACTCAAATGATAATTAGAAGTCGATTTTATTTTTTAATTTAAGTTAAAGGATGAGGAATTCGTTTATAAACATGTTAGAATTAATTGAGAGAATTGAAAAAAGGAGGAGACCAAACATGAACGCAAAAGAATTGTTCCACTCAAGTCGAACGTTGATTCACAGTTTGATGCGGTCTTCTCAAAAAATATCGAAGCAAGCTGCTCATGAGACGAACCTTTCCCCCATGATTTTCATTGGTTCATGGCAACTGCGCCATTCTGAAACGGATCGGACACACAAACTAGTGATCGGCCCAGATTTGACGATCAGCATCGATCATCACACCATCCCCTGCAAGGTAGAAACATTAACGAACGATAAGCTTGTTTTATTAGATCACTATGGCTACCACATCACGATTACAGCCAACGAAAAAGTCCCTGTTAAACTCTTTGATGAAGCAGACGATATCATTTACTATATTATTTCGAATACAAATTAATAAACACTAAAGTCGCCTGATAACTTGTTTTGACAAGTTATCAGGCGACTTCTTTTTTAATAGCCATTACTTCGTAATCCACGTATTCCATTGACGCTGGGAACCATTAAATACGGATGCCCCAACCGTTTGCGATTGGCCGTTTAATTTGATAGTGGCTTGATCATTATAAGCAATAAGGGCCACTTGCTTATTCTCATGTGACAAACTAGTTGTTTGCAGCCAGGCCGGGTACTGATTAAGCTCAGAGTGACTCAGCGCACGCCAGACAGTCGGCGTACACCAGATAATCACCCGCTGGTTCTTATATTGCTGCAGTAATGTGAGAAATTGCAATAACCGTTTTTGCGGTACCGGCTGCTTAAGATACTTGGCATCGTAATCACCGTATGTCGTGACTTGAACCGCCACGGGTAACTGTCCCTTTCGCCGGCTAGCTTCCTGGTTAAAGTTCTTAAACTGCGCTTTAGGAGACGTGGTGTAGCTGTAAACGTGATAAACACCGATTTCAAGGTTACTGCCCTGTGCACGATCATAGTTGCTCTGAAACTGATCATCCGTATAGGTTGCCCCTGATGTCGCCCGCAAATAGGCGAACTGGTAACCTTGATGTGCCAGTTGCTGAAAATCCACAAACCCGTTTGCCTGATTCAACGTCACGCCCTTAACTGGATAATGGCTTAACTGCTGATCACGATAGTGCCGGTAACCAAACCAGCCACCAATAATGACGATCAGTATCAGTAAGGTCGAAAAGAAGCGTAATCGTCGTGAACGGTTACGCAGCTGTGTATAGGTATTCGTATAAATCGGTTCTATTCGTCTACGTTTCAAACCTGCTCATCCCTTGTCCCGTTATCAACTCTATTTTACCATGCTTTTTAAAATTCATGGCTGAGCTTAGCAAATGATTAAGTTCTCGTCTGATTAATGGCTGCTTTGACGCGGTTCATAACGGCCTCAGTCTTGTTGGACAACTTAACCGCCACGATGGTGAACAGGCTGTCGATCATTGCCAGTTGGGCGATCAAGGTGTACATACTGTCAGAAGTAGTCGACATTTGATCGGCCAGTGACAGCAGCACCATGTCCGCTTTTTGTGCCAGGGATGAACGGCCATAACTGGTGATTGCAATGACGGGAACGTGATTATTATGAAGCTGTTTGAGCACTGTCAGGGTCTGCTGGTTTTCGCCGGAATGCGAGATCATGATTGCACAATCGTGCTCATCCATTTTAGCGGCTTGCATGAGTTGAACGTCAAAATCGGGATAATATTCGCTGTTAATGGAAGTGCGCAAAAACTTGTGGTAGCCATCAAGAGCCGCCACCGATGAACCCCCTAAGCCGAAGAAAGCGAGTTGGCGACATTTCAAAATATGGTTCGTAATTTCTTCCAATTGATCGTCGTGCAAAAGCGAACGGGTAGAAATCAGGGCATCGATCATCGCCTGAAAGGTTTTCTCCGCCATTTCCTTAGGTGTATCATCTGGCTTAACCTTTTTAAACATACTGCTGCGGTTAACATCTGAAGGAACGTTTGCCAGATCAAGACTAAATTCACGGAAGCTTGAATAGCCGACAGCTTTAGCAAACCGCGAAATCGAAGCCGTCGAGACCCCCACCTTTTCCGCTAACTCGTTGATGGTTAAATCACTGACCATCTGTGGCTGAGCAAAAATATAATCGGCAATTTTTTGGTGTAATTTGCTTAAATTGGGATAGTAAGACCTGATGCTGCTGATCGCTGATTGTGCCAAATTGGCTGCCTCCTACGTTGAAATCCAGGATTTAAAAAGCTTTTTATCTTAGAAATAATGCTATTTATACATATTTTGTTATAAACCTTTACTTAATAGTATTCTGCTTTATTCTACCACTCACTATCAGGAATTGGTACGGGCAGATGATCCGGTTTATACCCAGTATTTTAGCCATTTTAAACTGATTTGTAAATAATTTTCTGTTTTGCCCTTGAATTATGAAATATTTTTTCATATAATTAACGGGTCAAAGTATTAAGAAATTATATTTCGAATGTGAATTCTTGTAAACGTTTTAAAAGTCCTTTACACTCACATTGCAAGACTGAATCAGAAAGGGAGTCATAGAAAAATGGACTATATGATCGGTGTTGATATCGGTACGACCAGTGTCAAAACTGTATTATTCGACAATGTCGGCAAAGTACAAGGTTATTCCAACAATTTGTATCCGCTTTATCAGGATGTTCCGGACATGGCGGAAGAAGATCCAGACGAGATTTTTTCAGCCATCGTTGATGGGTTAACCACTGTTTTACGTAAAGCCAATCTGAGTGCTGGCGAACTTAAGGGGGTTTCCTTCTCGGCCGCCATGCACAGCCTGATTCTATTAGATGAGAACCACAAGCCAATGACCCGCGCTATCACTTGGGCGGATAACCGGGCAGTTAAATACGCTGATCAGCTCCGCGAAAACGGTGTCGGTAAACAGATCTACGAAAAAACGGGTACGCCAATTCACCCCATGACTCCCTTTACCAAATTAATCTGGCTCCGTAACGAACACAAAGATCTCTTTGATAAAGCCCGCTGGTTTGTCGGCATCAAGGAATATGTCATCTATAAACTCTTTGGTGTTTTGCAAGAAGATTACTCCATTGCCAATGCAACCGGGATGTTCAATATCTTCAAGATGGACTGGGATGATCAGGCGCTTGAGTTAGCTGGCGTTTCCCGTGATCAATTACCTAAATTGGTTGATACAACTGATACTGTTTCTGGTATGAATGAAGATTACGCTAAGGTGATTGGCATCGATCCAAACACACCATTCGTGATGGGTGCCTCTGATGGCCCACTGGCCAACCTTGGTGTTAACGCCATTGACCCGGGTGTCGTCGCTGTCACCATTGGGACTTCAGGTGCCGTTCGGGTGGTTACGGATAAGCCCAAGATCGACCCTAAAGGCCGGGTATTTTGTTACTACCTCGCACCTAACAAATGGGTCGTTGGCGGGCCCGTTAACAACGGTGGTATCGTCTTCCGTTGGGTCAGAGACCAGCTCTTTGCCCCCGAAAAGATTACCGCGGAACAGATGAAAATCGACAGCTACGACTTATTGACTGAGATTGCCTCTAAGATTCCTGCAGGCTCAGATGGCTTGATCTTCCACCCATTCCTTGGTGGCGAACGGGCCCCAATTTGGGATGCTAACGCTCGTGGTTCCTTCTTTGGTTTAACACGGAACCACACCCGTGCCCACATGGTTCGGGCAGCTTTGGAAGGTATTGTTTACAATCTTTACACGGTGCTGATCGCACTGGAAGAAGTTGTTGGCAAGCCGGTCAGCATTCAAGCCACCGGTGGTTTTGCCCGCTCAGCTCTCTGGCGTCAGATGTTAGCTGACATCTTTGAGCAGGATGTCACGATTCCAGAAAGTGTTGAGGGAACTGCTTTAGGCGCAGCTGTTCTAGGGATGTACAGTCTCGGTCTGATCGATGACCTCAGTGAAGTTAAGAAGTTTGTTGGTGTGACTAACGTTCACCATCCAAACCCTGATACTTACGAAGCCTACCGTGCGCTGGTACCAATCTATATCCGTTTGAGTCGGCATTTACAGACTGAATACAAGGCCATTGCCGATTTCCAACGCAGTCAAGATGCTAAGAAAAAAGCATCGAATAACGATCTCTAATTTATTATTGGGTGTCAACTTTAAACATTAAAAAGGGTTTCTTGTTGTTTGTCGCTGTGAAACGCCGTCCTGGCGTTTCCAAGGTTATTTCTGAAAGGGCTTTCTAATTATGGAAATACTTGCGTTAGTAATCGGGATCCTATTCCTGTTAGTTTTGATTATTCAATTCAAAATGAACACCTTCGTATCTCTGATTTTAACCTCTGTTTTAACTGCCATTTTACTTGGCATGAACCTCACTAAGATTGCGGCCAGTATCGAAACTGGTATTGGGAGCCAATTAGGTGAATTATCATTAGTCTTTGGTTTTGGTGCTATGCTGGGTCGGTTAGTTGCCGATGCCGGTGGTGCTCACAAAATCGCCACAACTTTAATCAACAAATTTGGTAGAAAACGACTTCAATTAGCTATTATGCTCGCGTCATTCATTATTGGTATTGCACTGTTCTTCGAAGTTGGGATGGTTCTGTTAGTTCCTATCGTCTTTGCCATTGCCGTTGAAGCCGGTGTCCCAATTCTTTACCTCGGGATTCCAATGGCTGCTGCCTTATCCGTTACCCACGGGTTCTTACCACCTCACCCTGCTCCAACTGCCATTGCCGCAGCCTTGGGTGCTAGTGATGGTAAGGTGCTCTTGTTCGGTATTGTCGTAGCCGTTCCAGCTGCCTACATTGCCGGTCCGCTCTTCACTAAGCTGGCCGAAAAGTTTGCCCCTTCTGCTTTCAAGCAAAAAGGTAACTTAAGTTCACTTGGTGAAGTTAAGGAAATGGCACCTGAAGATGAACCAAGTTTTGGAATCTCCGTTTTGACGTCACTCTTCCCCGTTATCTTAATGGCCATCACGACCATCTACAAAATGACGGTCGATGGCGGAACAACGCCAACTAAGAACGCAACCATGCTTGACCAAATCGTTGCCTTTATCGGTGACCCGGCCATCGCTATGCTGATCTCACTGCTATTTGCAATGTGGTCAATGGGTTGGGCTCGTAAACGGGCTACGAAAGACATCATGGAAACCGTTGAAAACGCCGTTAAATCAATTGCCATGCTGCTATTGGTTATTGGTGGTGGTGGTGCCTTCAAGCAAGTTCTGATCGACGGTGGTGTTGGTAATGAAGTTGCCAAGATCTTCACTAACTCAAGTATCAGTCCTCTGATCCTCGGTTGGTTAGTTGCCGTTGTCCTTCGTGTTGCTTTAGGTTCAGCTACCGTTGCTGCTTTAACTGCTGCTGGTATCGTGGCACCACTGATGTCAGCTGCTGGCGTTGATCCTGCCCTGATGGTACTTGCTATCGGTGCTGGTTCATTAGCCGCTTCACACGTTAACGATGCTGGTTTCTGGATGTTCAGAGAATACTTTGATTTGACGGTTAAGCAGACACTTTCAATTTGGACCGTGCTTGAAACAGTTATCTCAGTTGTCGGGATTTGCATGGTTATGATTCTCAACATGTTTTTCCACTAATAATTATCATTGATTTCTAATGTGAAACCCTTCCCCGGTGCGTTGTCACCGGGGTTTTTCTTTGCTATAATCGATAGTTATGAAATTCGGAAGGACGGAAATTACTTTGAGTGAACCAAAATTAAAACGTGAAATCGGTTTGTTTACCGCCCTGTCAACCGTGATGGGAACCGTTATCGGTGCCGGTGTCTTCTTCAAAGTCGCCAGTGTCGTCGAAGTGACTGGCTCTGCCAGCATGACCTTAGTTGCCTGGATCTTAGGTGGTTTACTGACTATCTGTGCCGGCTTAAGTGTCGCAGAACTCGCCGCAGCAATACCACGAACCGGTGGTGCAATCAAGTACATCGAATACACCTATGGTAAACTCCCCGGCTTTTTAATGGGCTGGGCATTGATTTTGGTTTACTATCCCGCCAATATTGCCGCGCTCTCAATCATTTTCTCTACCCAAGTTTTGAACTTGTTTCACTTGCCGTTAATCTGGCATATTCCCATTGCCATTGCCTGTGGGTTAAGTATCACACTGATCAATTTCATGGGTGCCCGCGTGGGTGGTCGGTTGCAATCAATCACCTTAATTTTTAAGCTAATCCCCATTTTCATTATTGCCATCTTCGGCCTTTCCTCAAAGGCTCACGTTGCTGTTTCGCTGATTCCAATTACTGCAGGGCCTCACCTCAACTTTTGGACAGCCTTTAGCAGCGGTCTGCTAGCCACCATGTTTGCTTATGATGGTTGGATCAGTATTGGTAACGTTGCTGGCGAAATGAAGCATCCTGAACGCGACCTGCCTAGAGCCATCGTGCTTGGTCTCGTCTTTATCACCATTATTTACGCCAGCATCAACTTTGTTTTCCTTAAAAGTTTACCGATCGAACACATCGCCGGTAATCTCAACACGGCCTCTGAAACCGCTGAAATGATTTTTGGTGCTTTCGGCGGTAAGTTAGTCACTGTTGGTATCTTGATCTCTGTTTATGGCGCCATTAACGGCTACACGTTAACTGGCATGCGAGTTCCTTTTGCCATGGCAACCGAAGATTCACTACCATTCAGTAAACAGCTCAGAAAGATTTCCCGGAAAACCTACGTGCCTTACTTTGCGGGCTTAGTCGAATTAGGCATCGCCATCATCATGATGTTCATGGGCTCCTTTGACACGCTGACAGACATGCTGGTTTTTGTCATGTGGATCTTCAACGTTTTACTCTTCGTTGCCCTTTTCATTCTCCGAAAACGGGAACCACGGTTACGTCGGCCCTATCGTGTGCCTGGATATCCAGTCATTCCGATTATTGCCATTCTTGGTGGCCTCTTCATTCTGATTATTACCATTATCACGCAAACTGGGCTTGCTGTGACCGGCCTGGTCTTAACGGGTGTGGGTATTCCGGTTTACTACTATCATCAGCACAAACAAACTAAATAATGACCGTAAAAAGGGTTCTCCACTTGGAGAACCCTTTTTCGATCATCCTCTCTTAGTTGGTAGTTAAATCTGCTAGTGATAGAATGTAAGCGATAATCAATTCTATATGATGATTAGAAGGTGTATTCAAAATGACGACTGAATTAGAAAAACAGCAGCATGGTGAGCTATACGACGCTCATGATCCCATATTCAAACAATACAAGGACGAAGCAAACCACTTCTTAATGGTTTATAACCAAACACCTTACGATCAGGCTGATAAGCGCAGACAACTTTTAGAACAGTCACTGGGTGAGATTGGCAAACAAGTCACCGTGGGAACCCCTTTCCTGTGTGATTTTGCCCGAAATATTCATCTGGGCAGCAAAATTTCAATCAATATGAATTGCTCCTTCATGGATTCTGGCGAAATTCGCATTGATAGCGAAACCATGATTGCGCCAAACGTTCAAATCTACACGGGAACGCATCCAGTTCCACTTAAAGAGCGGCTGAATCATCAGTGGGACGCACATCCTGAACAGCACTTTGTGAGGACCCGTTCCTTACCCGTCCATATCAAGCACGGCTGCTGGATCGGGGGTGGCGTGATTATTCTTCCCGGCGTGACCATCGGTGAAGGAACCGTAATTGGTGCTGGCAGTGTCGTCACTAAGGATATCCCCGATCACGTTGTGGCAGTGGGTAACCCGTGTCACGTGCTTCGGAAAATTGAAGAATAACACAAGTTTCACAGTTTCACACAAAGAAATGCGCCCAAGCCTTCTGACTTGGACGCATTTTTTTAATTTCATCGTTAACTTGCTTCATCATTATCCGTTTCCGGGACAGATAAATCTGGGAACATGTGCTTCAAGTACTCCGTCACTGGCTCATCCGGAACATGGTCGGCTTCAATCACCTGCGTAATTGAATTAAAGGTCAGCATCAGCATGATTGCGCCATGCTCGTCACGAACAGCATAGTATCTAATTCCTAACTGGATAGCTCGGAAAATTAATTCCTGTGCTTTAGCTGAAAGTCGTGTCATCCGTGGCAATAATTCATCCGCACCAACCCGCTCAGCTTTCCACTGGGTTGCTCTTTGAGTCCCGAAGGTCATCAGACTGCCGTTTTCATCTAATCGTTTTTCGAGTTTAGCTGATGGTGTCAATTCAGGATGGCTGATCACTTCAGCAAAGTCGTCAACCGCATTAATTAACTCCGTGTGGGCATTTAGCGAAACAGCCAGCTCGTGGAGCCGGTTAAAGAACCGTTGTCCCTCAGCGGCCTTAAACGTGACCTGAGAAGGGCTCTCCAAGGCTACCCGCTCATTATCTTCTTGGGCCTGCTCTAACTGGTTAACGATTTGATCATCATCAACTGGTGTCACTAACGCATCAATAAACAGCAATTTCATGAAGTAAAGCGCGTGTCGGCTAATTCCGTTGGATCTGAACGGTGTGGTATCTATGCCACGGAATTCCAGGTAGCGAACGCCTTTCGCCGATAACTGACTCAGTTGATCCAACCCACGAAGCCGGACGGGACCGTAAAATTCAGATTGGCTGTAGAGCTTTTTGCACTTGATCAAATCGGTCAAGTGCTCAACAAAGTGTGGCAATGACTGATAAATAGTTGCATCAACATCATCATCTGCCAAATTAGCGTAGCCAAAGTGACTGTTACGAATACTTCTGACTGGATGTGAGAGATCTTCTGGTACTTGTTCAAAGAAGCCCTCTTCAGCAACTGGTGACGCGCCAAATAAATAGGTAATCAACCACCGATTCAACACCAAATTTTGAGCCATTCTGAAATAAAGGGCGTTACGGAAGTCGGTGACTTGGTCAAAGTCATCTTCATAGTGCGTATAGAGCCGATTAATAACTGGATCAGGAATGCTGTAGTTCAAGTGGAGGCCGGTCATGATCTTGGCGGTCACACCGTATTTTTTAGTCAGATACTTGCGGTAATCGAGTAATTCTGGCCGAACATAATGCGCTGCAATAAAGGCTTTGTCATCAGGACTGACCCGTGGTGGCATACTCAATGGCCAAATGCGATCCTCACCTTGCAGCGAGCGATAAAAAACGGTTTGCAACGTATCTAACTGATCTAACGCCCCACTGATATTAGGATTAGGATCCGTCACTAATTCAGCCTGAGCTTCAGCAAAATCAGTCTGAAAATAGGGATGAAACTCGCGTGACCCCAGCATTTCTGGGTGCGGTTCACGACTAAGCTGTCCCTTTTTATCGACCCGATTTTCTTCAATTTCCAGCCCAACTAGGCCATGATACAGTTGTTCACTGACGCCTTCTGCTTTGATAACGCTTAATAAATTATCTAACATCCGAGATCCCCCGTTTGTGTGTGGTTGCGTTTAATAAAATTATAGATTAAAACGCGGTGAGTAATCAAGTTATTCACCAATAAAAAGAAGGTTGGGCCAAAAGTTTATACTGGTAAGTATTTCAATCAATCTTCAACAAAATGAGTTGCGATTGAACTTTGGTTCTATCCGCCAATCTAGCCTAATTACGCGTCAAAACTCAGATTCCGGCCATTCAACGCAAAAAATACCCATCCCGCAAAAATCGCGGAATAGGCATTATTCACGTTAAACTCTGGAATCTACCGAGTTTTGTCGTAGCTGTTAAAATTTAATCTTTTTCAAGCAACGTAACGGATTCAATATGTGGGGTTTGTGGGAATTGGTCTACTGGCTGAATAGGTTCAGTCACGTGGTAGCCCTTTTCTGCAAACCGTTGAATATCTCGAACCAATGTTGATGGGTTGCAGCTGACGTAAACGATCTTCTTAGGCTGCATTTCTGCTGCACTTTCGATCAACGTTTCGTCCAAGCCCTTACGTGGCGGATCAACAACGATCACGTCTGGTTTCAGGCCCTGCTTCTGCCATTCAGCCATTTGGTATTCAGCTTTATTGGTTGCAAAATGCAAGTTGGTCAAGCCGTTTAGCTTGGCATTCTTCTTCGCATCTTCCACGGCGGTTGAAACCACTTCAACACCGTAGACATCCTTAGCATGGCGTGCCATGGCTAAAGAAATGGTCCCAATACCACAATAGGCATCGATCACAGTTTCGCTGCCAGTTAAACCAGCTCGGTCAATCGCTAACTGATACAACTTTTCAGTTTGAACAGGATTAACTTGATAGAAAGACTGTGCCGAAATTTCAAAACGGTTGCCCAACAGTGAGTCATGAATCACCGGTTCGCCGTATAGAACGTTAGTGATGGGGCCAAGAATCACGTTCGTTGGCCGGTTATTAACGTTTTGAATAATGCTGGTCACTTCTGGAAGCTGTTCAGAAATCTGTTCAACAATTGCCTTAGCACGTGGCAAGGTATGACTGTTGGTGATCAGGCCAATCATCATTTCTTTTTCGTAATAGCTCTGGCGAACCATGATGTTACGAATAATACCCTTATGCGTTTTTTCATCATAAGCAGGCACATTCTCAGCCCGTAAAATATCTCGGACGATAACAATCGCCTTATCGATCCGTGGGTCTTGAATGTAGAAATCAGTCAAGGGAACAAGATCATGTGAATGTTGACGGTAAAAACCGGTTTCTAATTCACCATGGACATTTCGGACTGGAATTTGGGCTTTGTTACGATAGTGATAAGGGGTTTCCATCCCAATGGTTTCAGACACACTGAGCTCCAGTTTATTCTTAGCCAATAATGATTCGATTTGGTGCTGTTTAAAGCGAAGCTGAGCCGGGTAAACCATGTGCTGTAAGGGTGCAATCCCCGCTTGTGCGAGTTTACGATCCTTTGCGTCGATTTCAGCCCGGTCTGGTGAAGTGGTCAAATGTTCCAAAACGCGGCCAAAGCCAAAGCTTTTACCAACTTTAGTCACGACAAATTTAATCTCTTCACCTGGTAAAGCGTTGGCGATAAACAATGAGTAATTGTCAATCTTGACCACGCCGTTACCTTCATAGGTCAGGTCCATAACGGTACCCGTATAAGTTTCATTTTTTGCTACTGGTGCTTGTATTTTCATTAAAATCTCCTTGTTTTAACCAAAAGAAAGGTTTTGCTGCCTTACGTATCATACAGCAAAACCTTCCTAATTCATACCTAAAAAACTATTTCTTTGATTCTTCGTCCGCTGGCAGTTCCTGAACACCGGCTAAGAACTTACGCTCAGCTTCAAGAACTTCAGGGGCTTCAGTTTCTACAGCCGCATCCGGAATGTCATCCAAATTAGCGTAGGTTTCAATATGCTGCTTTAAGTTAACGAAGGTCATTGGTGCGTCACCACCATATTCGCCATCTAAATTAATCATGATCTTGGCATCGCCCATTGGCTTAGCTTCAACCTTGCGCACTTTACGATAAATAATCCGCGGATCGTTAATGTGCTTACCACCATTTAAAACAAGGGTAAATAAATGCAAAATTTCAGCTAAGTTACTGGTTTTCACAATAATCATGGTGAACTTACCATCGTTTAAGGATGCATCAGGCACAATCTGTTCAAAGCCGCCAACTGAATTAGTTAACGCCAAGAAGAACATCGATGCTTCACCAACGTATTCATCACCATCGAATTTAAGATCCATCTTAAATGGCCGAATCCGAGGCAATAGTTCCGCACCTTTAACGATGTAGGCCAAATAGCCAAACAGCGTTTTCAGATTGGAGGGTACTTCATAGGTTAGCTCAGTCAACCGACCGCCACCGGCAATATTGACGAAGTATTTTTTACCCGCTAGGCCAATGTCCATTTTAATGGTTTGATTCTTTAAAACGACCTTAGCAGCAGCCAATGGATCCTCACGTGGAATACGCAGCGCACGCGCATAGTCGTTAGTCGTACCGGCTGGAATAATCGCCATCTTAGGCCGTTTTTTTAACCCAGCAATACCGTTCACAACTTCGTTAATCGTCCCGTCGCCACCGGCAGCCACAACTAAATCGAAGCCTTCCCGACTGACCCGTTCGGCTTCATCACGTGCCGAATTAGGAGCTGGAGTTGTGGCAAAGGCACTCGTTTCGTACCCTGCCTGTTCAAAGACCCCCAAAATATCGATCATATCCTTCTTCAAGGCCTCCCGGCCAGAAGAAGGATTATATATCACTCGCGCACGTTTCCGCATAGGTGTTTCCCTCCATTATTAAACAACAAACGTTTACTTTTTAAGTGAAGCAATCAGTAACTTGTTAACCACTTGAGGGTTAGCCTTACCGTGTGTCTGCTTCATGATTTGACCAACCAGGTAACCAACAGCACGGTCTTTACCGTTATTGAAATCATCAATTGATTGCTGATTGTCAGCTAATACTGAATCGATAATTGGTTGTAATTTGGCTGGGTCAGATAATTGAACTAAGCCCTTTTCTTCAACAAACGCCTTTGGCTCCTTACCTTGGGTGATTGCTTTGAAGACTTTCTTAGCCATCTTCGATGAGATGGTGCCGTCTGTGATCAAATTGATCATACCCGCTAAGTTAGCTGGTGTCAGCTGAGTATCCTGCAAATCAGCGTGCTGTTCGTTCAAGAAGGCGTTAACGTCACCTTGAAGGTAGTTGGCAGCTGATTTTGGATCAGCGCCCAATTTGACCGTTTCATCGAAGAAGTCAGCCATTTCTTTAGTCTGAGTCACAACCATGGCATCGTAATCAGTTAAGCCAAGTTCGTTGACGTAACGTTGACGACGGCTACCTGGCATTTCTGGCATTTCACTGCCAATCTCGTTGATCCATTCGTCACTGATATTTAAGGCTGGCAGATCGGGTTCTGGGAAGTAACGGTAGTCATCGGAGCCTTCCTTGACACGCATCAAAATGGTTTGGCCAGTGTTTTCGTCAAAACGACGGGTTTCTTGTTGAATCTGACCGCCTGACATCAGAACACGTTGCTGACGCTGTTCCTCGAATGCCAAACCTTTACGCACGTAGTTAAAGGAGTTCAAGTTCTTCAGCTCCGTCTTTGTCCCGTATTCCTTTTGACCTTCAGGCCGAATCGAAATATTGACATCGACACGCATAGAACCTTCTTCCATCTTCACGTCTGAAATCCCAGTAAATTGGATCCGTTGACGCAGTGCCTCCAGGTAAGCATAAGCTTCATCAGGAGAAGCAATTTCTGGCTTTGAGACGATTTCAATCAATGGTGTTCCTTGACGGTTTAAGTCAACGTATGAATAATCGCGTTCATGGGTGTTCTTACCGGCATCTTCTTCAATATGCATTTCGGCGATTCCGACCCGCTTCTTTTCACCGTCAACTTCAATTTCGATCCAGCCATCATGAGCAATTGGCTTATCAGCTTGCGTGATTTGATAAGCTTTAGGGTTATCAGGATAGAAGTAGTTCTTCCGGTCAAAATGAGTGTGGGGTTCAACTTGTGCATGCAGCGCTAAAGCCGCCATGATACCGCTCTTAACAACACCCTTGTTGGTGGTTGGTAAAACCCCAGGGTAACCCCAATCAATGACGTTGGTGTTAGCGTTAGGATCGTCACCAAACTCTACGGGAGATGGACTAAAGATCTTGGAATTCGTTTTTAATTCAACGTGGACTTCAAGTCCGATAGTTGTTTTAAAATTCATTAGTTATTACCCCCTTGCTTAGGTGTTTGTTTATGAAAATCAGTGGCCTGTTCAAAGACGTAGCCTGCCTTGTAAAGCGTGGCTTCGTCAAATGGCCGACCAATTAATTGCATTCCGACTGGCATGCCCTTAGCAAAACCAGCGGGAATGGACATTCCTGGTAACCCAGCAAGGTTAACGGGGATGGTTAAAATATCATTCATGTACATGGTCATTGGATCAGAAATCTCTTCACCAATCTTAAAGGCTGGTGTTGGCGCAACTGGGCCCATGATAAAGTCATGATCTTTTAAAACAGCTTGGAAGTCGTTAATGATCAATGTCCGTACTTGAGCGGCTTTCTTGAAGTAGGCATCGTAGAAACCGGCTGACAATGAGAATGTCCCCAGCATGATCCGGCGCTTAACTTCGTCACCAAAGCCTTCGGTACGGGAGTTAACGTAAACGTCTTCTAGGTTCTTAACGTCCTTAGAACGGTGACCGTACCGAATACCGTCAAACCGCTGTAAGTTTGATGAAGCTTCTGAACTGGCAATAATGTAATAAGCCGCAACCCCATACTTGTTGTGAGGTAAGGAAACTTCGTCAACCGTTGCACCAAGTTCACGGTATTTGTCGGCAGCAGCCAAAATAGCGTCTTTGACGTCTTGGTCAACACCTTCGCCTAAGAATTCCTTAGGTAAACCGATCTTCATGCCTTTAACGCTAGTTTGAGCATTCAAATCCGCAGCAAAGTCCGGCACTTCTTTAGTTGAAGTCGTTAAATCATGGTCATCATGACCGGCAATGGCAGATAGCAAGATCGCGTTATCCTTAACCGTCCGGGTCATCGGGCCAATTTCATCAAGGCTTGAGGCAAAGGCAATCAAACCCCAACGAGAGATTCGGCCATAGGTTGGCTTCATCCCAACGATACCGTTGAAGGATGCTGGCTGACGAATCGAACCACCCGTATCAGAACCGAGTGCTGCGATAACCTCACCAGAAGCGACAGCGGCTGCTGAACCACCTGATGAGCCACCGGGAACCCGGGTGTAATCCCAAGCGTTTTTGGTGTCATGGAAAGCTGAATTTTCAGTTGAACCACCCATGGCAAATTCATCCATGTTGGTCTTCCCAACGTTAATAATGCCCTTGCTGTTTAACGTTTTAACAACCGTTGCATCATAGATTGGCACGAAGTTCTCCAGCATCTTAGAAGCAGCGGTAGTGGTCAAACCGTTAGTGACAATGTTGTCCTTAATGGCCATT
Source organism: Secundilactobacillus mixtipabuli (assembly GCF_002217925.1). GTDB lineage: Bacteria > Bacillota > Bacilli > Lactobacillales > Lactobacillaceae > Secundilactobacillus > Secundilactobacillus mixtipabuli. The sequence continues at coordinate 90,635 of NZ_BCMF01000005.1, forward strand.
GGAATACCGGCGAGAACGTTATCGGCATCAATGCCCTTTTCGTCCATTTCAGCAGCTTTCTTCAAAGCTGCATCCTTGTTAAGTGCCAAAAAGGCCTTTAAATCGGGATCAGTAGTCGCAATGTTGTCAAATGTCGCTTTCACTAAATCCGTCACAGTGATTCGCTTAGCGACTAAATCATCGTGCAGAGTGGTGAGATCTTTTTCGAAATAATTCATCTTTTTCTACTAATCCTCACTTTCATCAATAATCGTTGGTACTCGAATATAACCATTTTCGGATTCTGGTGCATTAGCTAATAAGGCAGCGTGCTGTCCCCAGTTATCCGCAACGTCTTCTCTCATAACGTTGATCTGGTCAGTGACACTTGAAGTGGGTTCGATTCCTTCAGTATCGACTTCGTTTAAGGTTTCAAATAACCCAATAATTTCATCTAATTGGGTAGTAAAGTACTTCAGTTGATCGTCATTTAAACTCAATTTTGCTAACGAGGCAACGTGTTGTACCTGGTCTTGATCAATTCGGCTTGCCATCAAGTTTCCCTCTTTCACAAAAATTCTGCGTATTTACGCACACATAAGATATACTACCACATAATACCAAAAAATAGCACTGGTTTCTAAGACTGAACCAGTGCTATTTTAATTGTTAAATTAGCCATTTTAATAACTATTAAAGACGTGTGAAGTGAACTTCTTTGCGCCGTTATCACGACTCAGGAAGCTTTGAACGCCTTCTGTTGAACTAACCGTAATATCGATCGGTGCACTGGAAGGTAAATACTTCTGGGCAGCTTGTTCCAAATACTGCGTAAAGCTGATGATTTCAGTTTGACTGTAGAACTGCGTTGTAATGTTAACGTTCATCCCCGTCAATTGTTTATTGGTGTAATGAGCCTGAGCCGTCACACCACTCAAATTAGGGAAGTAGTTTTGAATTTGGTTCTTGAAGTTTTCAAATGAACTTTCATCGTTTGAATTACCCGCAGCTGACTTAGCTGAAGTGGTTGGGTAGACGTAATTTTGTTCGCTGATTGACTTCCAGGAACCGACTTTGGTTGCGCCGGACTTGTTGTTGGAATAGGCAAAGAAGCTGCCACCAACCAAACTGTCATTTGGTGCCTGCCGGTACAGGGCAATGGTGATCGGCACGTTCTTGAGTTCTGGCTTTTCACGCAGACGCGCCAGCACTTGGTTAGCCATCTGGCGGCCGACACGACTTGCTTCAGCCTTGGAAATCTTGGTTTGATAAGTTGAACCGAAGTTCTTCTTTTCATAGTAGTCGATTGAATTCAACCCTAAGCCGATTGTCACCCCTGACAACGTTAACTTCTTACCGTTCTGTTTCATAAAATCCTGTTCTTCCATCTGTTGCAGGTAAATTGGATTTCGGGTGTTAGGATCGGTTTTACCGTTATCAACGGGATTGAGGCCATCCGGGTTAGATTTGGACTTACGACTGAGCCATTTTTGAACCGTACCGGTGTTAAGATACTGTCCCTCTTCAAAAATGTATTTACTTGGTGAGTAAACCTTTTTAGACACCGTTAGCAGACCGCTTTCGAAGCTTTTCAAGTTAAACTGGTTCTCGTTTTGCGACACATTCACGCCACGCGACTTACTTGTGACATACCGGCCATTTTTAATGACACTTTGGTAATCACCAGCCGCAGCCTGACCCGTCAGCTGAGTTCCTTTATTATTAGAACTGCTGCCACCCGTTGTCGTGCCGCTTGAACTACCTAGATTACCGCAGGCACTTAAAAAGAGTCCGCAGACTGCCATTACAAATAAGGCTTTAAATCGTTTCATTACTTCTTTCCTCCATCTTCAGTCTGGCCCGCCATCTCGGCTGCAAACCGTTCTTCGTTCCAGACTGGTACGTCGAGAGCTTCTGCTTTGGTCAGCTTACTGCCCGCATCCGTTCCCGCGATCACAAGATCCGTCTTTTTTGACACGCTGCTCGTCACATCAGCGCCTTGAGCTTCCAGCCAGTTACTAGCTTCGCCACGGGTCATACTGGTTAATTTACCAGTGAGCACGACTCGCTTGCCACTAAAGAAGCTGTCCGTGGAAGCCGTCTGCTCAGTGCCTGACGTGTACGTCATGTTGACGCCACGCTCTTCCAGTTCACTGATCAGCTGACGGGCACCCTCGTTACTAAAGTAGGTCACAAGGCTGTCCGCAATCGTATCGCCCACGGAATCGATCTGAGCGATTTCTTCTTGACCTGCAGCCATGACGTTAGCCATGGTCTGGAAGTGAGCGGCAATCAGTCGGGCAGCTTTATTACCCACATGACGAATCCCTAATCCAAATAATAAGCGTTCTAGTGAATTATTGCGACTGTTATCGAGTGCATTTAATAAATTATTAGCAGATTTTTCACCAAATTTGTCTAAAGTCACCAACTGGTCAAAAGTCAGGTCGTATAGATCAGCCACATCTGACACATATTGCTTCTCAAATAACTGACCGATGATCCGCGGACCAAGGCCATCAATATTCATGGCATTCCGTGACGCAAAGTGAGTCATTTGTTCCGTCAACTGCTTTGGGCAACGCGGGTTAATGCAGCGTAACGCCACCTCGTCATCCAGGTGCACCAAGGTTGATCCGCAAGACGGGCACTGCGTTGGAATCACATAGGGTTCACTGTCAGCTGGCCGCTTGCTTGGAATAAAATTAGAAATTTCGGGAATGATGTCACCGGCTTTATGCAGCATCACCGTATCGTTGAGTCGAATGTCTTTTTGCGTCAAGTAGTCCGGATTATGAAGCGTCGCTCGTGCAACGGTGGTTCCAGCTAATTGAACCGGATCCATGATTGCAGTGGGCGTTACGACACCTGTTCGGCCAACCGTCCACTCAATATCATGCACGACCGTTTCAGCTTCTTCAGGCGGAAACTTGTAAGCAATCGCCCACCGCGGCACTTTAACGGTGGCACCCATTGAACGTTGAATTGGCAATGAATTGACCTTGATCACAATGCCATCAATGCCGTAGGTTAACGCATCACGTTGCTGGGTATATTCGTCAATGTAGGCGTCGATTTCAGCCATGTTGTGAGCCACCCGATAATTCGGGTTGGTGGTGAAGCCTAATTCAGCCAGTTCATCGATCAAACCGCTTTGTGTCCGCGTATTCAGCGGTTCATAATCCGCCACGTTGTACATAAAGGTACTCAGTTTCCGTTCAGCAGTGACTTTGGTGTTTAACTGTCGCAAACTACCGGCTGCCGCGTTGCGGGGATTAGCAAACACCGATTTGCCTTCCGCATCCCGTCGTTTATTCAATTCGATAAACGACGCTTTTGGCATGTAGCATTCCCCTCGCACTTCAATGGTCAACGGCCGCGTTAGCTCCGTTGGAATTGACGGAATCGTCTTTAAATTAGCGGTAATATCTTCACCGATCTGCCCATTACCACGGGTCGAGCCTTGAACTAATTTACCGTCCACGTACCGCAGTGAAATGGCGAGACCATCAATTTTTAACTCACAGTTATAAGTGCCCGCTTCGTTTTCCGTAATGTGATTCACGAAGTCGGCTAGTTCTTCTTCTGAAAAAACGTCGCCCAGTGAAAGCATCGGAATATCATGGGTCACCTTAGAAAAATCGGTAGAAATCTTCCCACCAACGTTTTGCGTCGGTGAGTCCGGTGTAATCAAATCCGGGTACTTGGCTTCAATGGCCACTAACTGGGCGTATTTTTGATCGTATACTGAATCCTCAACGGTTGGGGCATCCTCACTGTAGTATGCCTCTCCCCAAGCACGCAGCTGCGGACGAAGTTTCTCAGCCAGTGCTTCTGCTTCTGCTTTTGTTAGAGAATCTACTGATGGTTCCATTTCAACACCCCTGTTATTCTTCTACCTTCGTAATGGGTGCAAAGGCAGCTAATAGTCTTTTGACACCTTCCTGTGGAAAGGCAATATCAAGTTCCATATCTTCGCCAGTACCGTTGATCTTAACAACGGTTCCAGTCCCCCACTTCTTGTGGGTCACTTTGTCACCAGTCCGCCAAGCCTGCTTATCAGCACCAGTACCGCTGTTAATGGATACTGAACTGGAGGTCTTCTGGTGGTAAGTTGTCGCTGTTGCAGAAGCGGTCCGCCGGTCAAATGGCGTCCGCAATGAAGTGACGTTATTTTCACCTGGATTGGTCCGGTTATCCATTTGCAACAGATCTGGCTCAATCTCTTCAATAAAGCGGGATTGCGGGTTGCGTTGCGGCCGGCCATAGAGCATCCGTGAAAAGGCATTGGTGATAAATAACCGCTGCTTGGCACGGGTGATCCCAACGTAGGCAAGCCGACGCTCTTCTTCCAACTGATCATGGTCTTCCATTGCTCGACTAAGAGGAAAAATACCATCTTCCATCCCAATCAGGAAAACGACTGGAAATTCCAGTCCCTTAGCAGCGTGCAGCGTCATCAAGGTGACTTGAGCCGGTTCTTCTGCAACGTCATCCTGATCGGATACCAGAGCTAAGTCAGCCAGGAAGTCCACAATTCGGTCGCCAGAATCGCTACCCTCAGCATCATAGGATTCATCAAACTTCTGAGTAACGGAAAGAAATTCTTGAATGTTTTCCAGCCGGGTTTCAGACTCCAAGCTTCTAGAGGCTTGCAGCGCTGCTTTATACCCGGTGGTGTCTAGAATCTGTTCGGTCAATTCGGTCACGGTACTGTCACCGGCAATCGCCTGTAGCTTTTGTATCGTGGTGGCAAACCCGCCAATAGCGCCACGGGCCCGACTTGAAATATCGTTGGCCACATCAACGTTCATGGCCGCTTCTAACTCCGACCAGCCGTTATCTTGCGCAAACAGCCGTAACTTAGTCAGTGACCCTGAACCAATACCGCGCTTAGGTTCGTTAATGACCCGCTCCAAGCTGATGGTGTCGGCACCATTCGCAACCAGCGTTAAATAAGCCAGCATATCCTTGATTTCTTTGCGGTCGTAGAACTTGTGACCGCCGACGATGGTATAAGGAACGTTCGCTTTGACCAGCGTTTCTTCCATCACCCGTGACTGCGCGTTGGTCCGGTAGAGCACCGCAAAATCACCGTACTGATAATTGGCTTCCTTCATCAAATCTTGAATTTGGGCGACCACATAACGGGCTTCGTCGTTTTCACTTTGACCGCGGTAATAATGAATCTTTTCACCTTGGTCGTTTTCAGTCCACAGGTTCTTATCCTTTCGGTAGCCGTTATTTTTGATGACTTGGTTAGCGGCAGCCAAAATCGTTTTGGTGGAACGGTAGTTTTGCTCCAGCATCGTCACGTGTGCATCAGGATAGTCTTTTTCAAAGTTCATGATGTTTTCAATGTTCGCGCCACGCCAACCATAAATAGATTGGTCGGAATCCCCAACAACACAAAGGTTGTGGTGTTCACGTGCCAGCATATTGACTAACGTATACTGTGCGTCGTTGGTATCTTGGTATTCGTCCACGTGAATGTACTGAAACTTCTTCTGGTACTCTGCTAGAACATCCTTATTTTCATTAAAGAGCTGAATCGTCAGCATGATGAGATCATCAAAATCCATCGCTTGGTTACGCTGCAGCCCATTTTGATAGGCATCATACGCCCGTGCTGTGATCTCATCCACTGGGTTGCCGGCTTCTTGTGCCAGCTGTTTCGGTGTTTTAAGTTCGTTTTTAGCGTTGGAAATTTTGCCCAGAATCATCCGTGGATCATACTGCTTAGGATCCACGTTCATCTCAGCAATGACCCGCTTCATCAACGTCCGCTGATCCCCAGTATCGGCAATCGTGAACGCTCTGTTATAACCTAACTTATCAGCATGCCGCCGCAAGATTCGGACACACAGCGCATGGAAAGTTGACGCCCAAACGTCGTTACCTTCCGGGCCTAACAGTTTGACGATCCGTTCCCGCATTTCGCGGGCAGCCTTGTTGGTGAAAGTAATGGCCAAAACGTGCCAGGGCATAACCCCCTTTTCAATCAGGTAGGCAATTCGGTGCGTCAGTACCCGCGTCTTACCACTACCGGCACCGGCCATAATCAAAAGCGGCCCCTCAGTATACTCAACCGCTTCTCGTTGTTCTTTATTTAGTTTTGCTAACAATGCAGATTCAGCCACAATAATATTCCTCTCCTATTTGTCCGATCACGACGAAAATCACTATTAAAATTGTCGCCTATCTTGCTGTATAAAGCAACACTTTTATCGCAAAAATTAAACGTATGTTCGCAATAAAAAAGGTACCCCTATAAGAGTACCTAGCTTATATTAAATTTCAGAATCTGCCGAACCCTCTGACCAGATCTCAGTATCTTCTAGCTGTTCCATCAGCTTATTAATATCATCGCCCTGAACTAAGATGTGACCAGCCAGCTTGTGACTGTCCCAATCCTTATGACCTTGACGATAAAACGAAAAGTGCCAGTTAGGTTTCAGTGTCCACTGGGTCCTCATTGCGTTTTCCTGATTCTGCGTGAAGGCAGCCATAACGGTAGGCTTCAAAACCTGCACATCGCTTAATGGCATGCCGGCAATAGCCCGCAGATGCTGTTCAAATTGACTCACCGTGGTGGCGCGATCAAAGATGCGACCGGCTTCACCAAAGGTTGGAATGATCTGCTTAACGTAAATCGAGCCGTTGTCATTGATCATAAAGTCGACTTCAAACACACCAACATACTTCACGTTAGCCACAATTTCATGGCAAATGCGATCCATCTCAGTTTTAACATCCGGATCAATTGAGACAGGGAGATAAGCCCAAGTCATCTGACCGTTTTGACGTTTAACCTCAACGGGTGGAAAGAGACTCGCTTCACCGGTTGCGGCCCTTGCCACTGTCACCGTGAATTCCCGTGAATAATCCACCGTGGATTCAAGAATGTAAGTCCCCCAATCCATTAAACCGGCCGCTTGGGCAATATCAGTCTGGGTCCGAATGGTCATTTCCTGTCCGTGAACCAAATCTTTTTGAATCGGTTTAAGCACGCTGGGATAGCCGATCGAATTGATTGATTGATAAACGTCATCCAGACTGACAATCGTTGCGTATGGCGGAATATTAACGTTTAACTGTTCGTAGAAGGCCCGCTCGAGTAATCGATCCTGCATCATCATTTGAAAGTCTGAACCTTGTGGTAATACCGTTGTCCCTTCGATAACGGCAAGCACGTCCGGACTAAGATGTTGAGAATCGTAAGTTACCAAATCGCAGCGCTCCGCAAAATCAGTCAGCCGGTCGTGGTCAGATAAATCACCGACGATCTTAAAATCAGCTAACTGCAGCATTTCACTGGTTTCATCTGGGCCGTAAGCACCCACCTTAAACCCCGCTTGACGTGCTGCTGCCACAATCATTGGGCCATCCGTACTGTCGCCGATTACCCCAATGGTGCCTCCTGGATACAAAACATGATTGTCCAAATTTGGTCACTACCTTCTTAATCAATAAATGATGATCTTTTATTTTCATTATAGCTTTAAGCTTTAATTGTACACCTAAATAGCGGAATCTTTAAAAAGTCTTAGTCCTCAATCTACTGGCGGAAACGTCGCCGAACTTTTTTGACCCAGAAACCGCCAGAAATATATTTCGGCTCGTAAGTAATGATAAACGCTTTCGGTTCGCGATCAGTCACGATGCCGTAAAGCCGCTGTTCCTGATTCCGTGGCGTCAGAATATCTAACACCAACCGATCACCTTCCAGTCCCTCTGCTTGGCTCTGCGTGACGCCAAAACCACTAGCCCGCAGAATTTTGGGCAGCTCGCTGTCCGTGCTGGGCAAAATAACCGTCGCCATGATATATCCTAGCGCCAGTTTATCTTCAATCAGGATACCAACCCGAACACCAACACCATAACCTAAGGCATAGGCAATAATATTCCAGACGTTATCTAATTGGTTCAAAACCATGGCTAAGCCGACCACGTAAACAATAATTTCCAGCACGCTAAGAATTGGTGCTAAGTTCCGATACCCCTTCATCGTCAGCATAAAACGAAGCGTATTCAGGGTAATATATACGAAACTGATGACGAAAATCGATAGTAAAGTCCAAATCATGGTCTCGCCTCCAATCACACAGCGCCAAGTTACTGACTAGAGAATGATGCCTTTTAAGGTGTTACTCGGCATCGTCTGTTGCAAAGGTCACCTGATGATCATCCAAGGAAGCAATACTTGCCAGTGCCTCAAGGTGAATGCCTTGATCCAGCACCATCTTGTGGCCCTTTTGGAATCGCTTCTCAATGACCACACCAACACCGGCCACTTTAACCTGAGCGGCCTTGCAGATCTCAAGCATCCCCTGAACAGCTTGACCGTTCGCCAGAAAATCATCGATGATCAAAATCTTGTCATCGGGGTCAATGAACCGTTTATCAATGCTAATGTCGTTATTCACTTGCTTGGTATACGAATAGACGGTAGCAGTATACAGATCATCCGTCAGCGTCAATGACCGGTGTTTTCTGGCAAACACCACTGGCACGTGCATTTGAAAGCCCGTCATCAACGCAGGTGCAATCCCTGACGACTCAACGGTCAGGATCCGAGTGATCCCTTCATTTTCAAACAGCCGCTTAAACTCTGCCCCGATTTCAGACATTAATTGGGGATCAATCTGATGATTCAAAAAGTTATCCACTTTTAAAACTTCACCAGGTAAGACAGTGCCATCGCGTTTAATTCGATCTTCCAGTAACTTCATCGGTAAGTTCCTCCTAAATCGTGCCCAGTATCGCTTTTTAACTTATATTTAGTGTACCCGATAAACTGTCGTTTTGCCAATTTGAACGCCCTGTTACCAGCCTAAAATTGTGCCCAGACCGATAAAAACAATACAGAACAGCGCCATGATCAAAGCATTTTGCACAGCGTATTTAAAGGTTTCTTTTTTAACTTGCTTAACCAAAAACGCCTTTGTATTGCGATAAATCAGTGGCACGCTGAGCAATACCAGTAAACTCATGACGGGTAAGTAGCCCAGCAGCACACTAACCATCAAGCAGAGATAACCGGCAACGATACAGCCGACAAACACTTTTAACATGACTGGTTTGCCAAAATAGTACACGATCGTCCTGCGATTTAACGTTTGATCCTCTTCCGCGTCACACAAATTATTGGCTAACATGATGTTACTGATGGCAAATACCGCGATCCCGGAAACTAACAAAACTCGCCAAAATAGTGACCAGGTTAGATCCTGAACTGGGTACGTATTGATATAAACGGAAATCAACGTAATCACAAAGCCCATGGTCAAACCGGAGGACGCTTCCCCAAACGGCGTTGACGAAATGGGCCGCGGGCCAGCTGCATAGCAGTATCCCACTAAGAAACAAAAAAGCCCCATGACCAGTAGTGGCCAGCTAGTTTCAATCACCAGTAAAACACCCAGGATTGCCGCACTGCCGGCCATCAGCAGAATCAAATTTCGAATCAGTTTGACGGAAAGATGATGCACCCCAATAATATTGGTTTTCCTTTTCCACTCACTGGCCGCATCCGTGGCACCCCGATAATCGGAATAATTATCGTGAGCATCAACCGCCATATTGAAAAGCAGCATGGCCACAAAAAAAGTGATGGCGAGTGGCCAATTCACTTGACCAAACACATAGTACGAAAAAAACAGCCCCATAAAAAACGGCCAGACCGATGCAATTTTCGCCTTTGCTTCGACGAGTTCCAAAAAAACTTTTACCGACATAACGACCTCCAAAAATATTGATGCTAGTTAACATTCAGAACAATTGATACATACTAAAATATTAAGACTTCTTCAGGCGGGTAGCAAGTTCTCCAGCAATAATAAAAGCACCTTATCCCGTTCTCTCACCATGTGGGAAAACGGGTTAAGGTGCATTTTTAGCTGCGCTTACCAGTATCAAGTTCATATAATTTTCTAAATCGAGGTTCATCCCGATACAATGCCCGCGGTGTTCCCTGCATATCAAAGACGCCATCTTCCAAGAAGCGGACTTGATCCACGTGATCAATCCCCGCCAAATGGTGTGTCACCCAAATAATCGTCTTATCGTGAAGCACCTTAAACACGGTATCCAGCAGCTGCCGTTCCGTAATGGGATCAAGGCTGACGGTAGGTTCATCCAGGACGATGATTGGCGCATCCTGCAGTAAGATGCGGGCCAGTGATAGCCGTTGCCGTTCACCGCCAGAGAACCGGGTACCGGATTCCTGGACTTCCGTGTCGTAGCCATCGGGTAACGATTCAATCAAGGATTTGAGTTCAACGGCGGCTACCGCTGCTTTGACCTGATCATCGGTGGCGTTCAAATTGCCTAACCGGATATTATTCATGACTGACGTGTCAAATAAGTACGGCTGCTGATCCAGCACGCCAAAAAGCTGAGCCCGTTGCTGCTGTAATTCGCTAACCGGCGTGCCGTTAATGGTCACTATTCCAACCGTTGGCTTTTGATCGCCCAACAGCAGTTTCAGCAACGTACTTTTCCCCGTTCCGCTGGGTCCCAGCAGAGCAATCTTTTCACCCCGATGAATGTTCAGCGAAACGTCTTTAAGAATGATCTTGTCATCGTCTGGATAGTGGAATGTCACATGGTTCACATTAAGGTCACTGACTGGTTCCGTTAGCGTCGTCTGGGCCACTGTCTGCGGCTGGTCATTAGACAGCTGGTTGACCCGCTCGATGGATTGCCGGTAGACCGGCCACTCGCTGGCACCCTGGCTGACTTCCAAAAATGGCTCAACAATTGGGAATAACGTCAGTGCAAAGGCAGCGATCCAGTTTGCCATGCCCTTAGAAGCCGTAAAGAACGTCCCCGACCAAATAAGCAGCGTTAAAACGGCCAACAGGAAGAAGAATTGAACACCAAAGCCGCGCCACCACTGAAAGAAGTGGTCTTTTCGCCGTAAGGTCGCAATCTCATCGATTGGTTTATTCTGCAGCTTCATAAAGTCGTTATAACGGCCAGAAATAACCCAGTCAGTCAGCCCTAATACTTCATCCGTCAAACTGGTATAGAAGTTGGACTGAATCTGCTTTTGCTTAAATTCACGCGTGCCGTTCACCGCCACTGAAAGCAGCGGCATAACCAGCACAATCATGGCCAAAATCAGTGCCATCAATAACGCCACCGGCCAACTGAAGACACCGACCCCAATAATGATAAACAAGTATAACAGCCAGCCAATGACGATTGGAAAAACGGTCCGCAAATACAGGTTTTCAATGTGGTCAATATCATCCGCTAAAATGCTTAAAATATCACCCGTTTGGTGGGTCTGTTTAATGGCCGAAGCTTTAGCTTCTACCGCCTGGTAAAGTTTCTTGCGAAAATCTGAGACGATCCGCAAAACCCAGTTGTGAGAGGTTAACCGTTCTGAATAACGAAAAACGGGTCGGGCAATCCCAAACGCCCGTGCTAACACAACGGGCACGTAAATATAAATAATGTTACCAGGACGTCGCGCCGCTTCACTGATCAGGTAACCAGAGTTAAACATCAAAGCTGCGGCCGATAGGAACGTCATCATCCCAAGAAATAAGACCAGCACTAACAGCCATTTATACTTGCGCAAATAGGGCATGACCCAAGTATCGTGTGCAAAAGTCTGTTTAATCGAGTGCATGTAATCCCCCCATTTCTGCGCGTAACTGCGTGTAAGGTCCGTCGTGCCCCGCTAATTCAGCAGGCGTCCCCTGCTCAACCAGCTGGCCGTGATCCATGACCAGGACATAATCCATTTGATTGATCCAATGCAGCCGGTGGGTCGCAAAGAAGACTAAGCGATCGTCCAATAACGGCAGCATATCTTCTTTTAAGGCCGCTTCAGTTTCAATGTCCAAGTGTGCGGTGGGTTCATCAAAGAGCAGCACCTTCCGACTGTCATCCAGAAAAGCACGCGCCAGCGCGATCCGTTGTGCCTGCCCGCCGCTGACACCACGAGAACCTTCACCAATCATGGTCTCTAAGCCCTGAGGTAATTCAGCAATCCAGTCTGTTAAACCGGCTTTCTCACAAGCTGCCTTCACCTGGCCATCAGCTGTGTCAGGCTGGTAAAAACAAATGTTTTCTCGCAGCGTGGCGTGGAATAAGTATGGCGCTTGCGGAATATAAATGCTGTTATGCTGCCAAGTTTCTTGACTAAGGTGCGGCAATTTTTGACCGTTCAAGCTAATATGACCGGGTTCATCAGGGGTTAAGAAACCGCCAATCAAGTTGATCAACGTGGATTTGCCTGAGCCGGAAGCGCCGATAATCCCCACCTTTTGGAAACCGTGAACATCAAAGGAAATGTGACTCAGCGTTGGCTGATCCGCATCTTCATAAGTCAGTGAAACATCATCAAATTTAATTGAAGAATCATCATGCCATGCCAGCTGTTTCAACTCGTCCCGGTCCGTTGTCTCGGGTGTTTCTAACACGTCCAAAACCGCTTGCAGGGCGTTTTTCCCGTTCAAAGTGGCGTGGTAATCACTAGCGAAGTTCCGCACGGGCAGAAAATAGTCCGGCGCCAGCGTAAGAATGGTCAAAGCTGGCAGCAACATAATTTTGCCGTCCATCAAATCAAACCCTAAAAAGACCGCTACAACGGCCACTGACAGTGTGGTAAAGAAATCCAGCGCGAAAGTGGAGGTCATCGCGATACGTAGCGTTGCCATGGTTTCCTTACGATAATCTTCGCTCACCGAATACACGTTACCGGCATACCGTTTAGATAAACCTAACTGCTTCAAGGTACCCAGCCCACGCAACGTATCCACGAAGTTATTCGATAACCGCTGATAGCCAGCATATTGCCGGTCCGCTTTACTCTTAGCCGCCAAGCCGAGAATGATCATAAATAAAATAATAACGGGATAGATGATCAGCAAAAAGGCGGCTTCTTTCCATTGCATGAACGCGATATAAAGCAAAATGACCCAGGGCGTGATCCCCATATCCATGATTTTAATCACGATCAGCATCAAATACGTTTGCACTTTATCAATACCTTCAAGTGCCATGGTGACCATATTACCGGTCCCCGTTTTTTCAACGAGGCTGGGACCCAGCCGAAAGAGTTTTGTCATCAGCTGCTCGCGCATTTTCCCCGTGGTTTCGGCCACAAAGGGGTAAAACGAGCGATTCTGAGCCACCGTAATCAGATGCCGGCACAGAAAACTCACCACGAAAACCGCGGTGGGCGTCACAATTGTGGCTAAGGGCTTTAACTCCCATAACTGCACCACCGCAATCGACAACGCCCGCGCCTGAATCACGATGGTCACGGCCTGAACTAATGTCAGCAGTGCAATCATCATGATCCGTGGCCAAATCCCCGGAATTTTAAATAAACGCCTATCTATCACTTTACTCCCTCCAATACTTTACAAGTTATAGTGTAGCATTAACCGCTTTCAGGCACTATAATTTGTAGATGAATTAATTGTATAAGAGCTAATTAAGCTAAAAATAAAATCCCCGCGATCTGAATTGATCCCGGGGATTTCAAATTCACTCGCTGAATGCTTAGGCAGCCTTAGGACTCTTAAGCCGCTTGTAAAAGACCCAGTAACTCCAAATGAAGTAAACTAAAACAATTGGCAGTACTGAGAACGCAATAATTGTCATGAGGTGTAGCGTGTATGGTGAACTAGAAGCATCTTTGATCAGGATTGAATGGGCGCTGTTAGTGGCGATCATCACCCGTGGGAATAACCCGTTGAAGATCAAAACCACGACGCTGATCAGTGACAGCCCGCTGGCAATAAAGGCCGTCCAGTTGTGAGCCTTCAAAACACCCCACCAGGCAATCAGAGTCAATAATACTAAGACGATCAAGATTGACCAAGTAGTGGCCGGTTTTTGAGCAAAGAAGTCAGTTGAAATGTACAGCAGCACAACGAACAGCACTTCCCCCACAATTAAGACGGGGTATAAGAGTTTGTTCCGAGCCTGTGCCCGGTCACGCAGCGTCCCTAACGTCTTGAGCTGTAAGAAGTTCAGACCGTGGATAAAACACATCAGGCTGACTGCAACACCGCCAACCAGTGAGAACCAGTTCACGTAAGTGGTGAAGCTGCCGAAGATGTTACCCTTGGCATCCATTGGGACCCCTTCGATCATACTGGTAAACATCATCCCAAATAAGAAGGCGGCACAGAAACTGCCAAGCGTGGCAGCCCATTCCCAGAAGTTCCGCCAGGTCGCAGTCTTCATGTTGGCGCGGAATTCAAATGACACGCCACGGAAAATCAAGGCGACTAAGATCAAGAACAAAACGAGATAGTAGCCTGAAAACAGGGATGCATACCACATTGGAAATGACGCAAACATGGCACCGCCGGCCGTGATCAGCCAAACTTCATTACCGTCCCAATGCGGGCCGATGGTTTGAATAATGACATCACGTTCGGCGCTGTTTTTACCAAAGAACCGAACGGCCATGCCGATCCCGAAGTCAAACCCTTCCAAGAAGAAGAAACCGCTAAACAGCACGCCAATGAGTAAGAACCAAAGAATTTGAAGACTAGTCATGGTTAAACGCCTCCGTTCCGTAAGGATCTTCGACTTTGCCGTTAGTATCCTCTGCTGAGTAGCCGTTCATGTCGACGGCGTCAGGCCCAGCTTTGAGCACACGGTGGGATAGCACAATCATGACAAGTCCCAATCCTGCAAATAGTAAGAAGTAAACGATATTCGTAAAGAGCAGCGAGCCCACGGTAGACGTTGGTGACACCGCGTCCGCAATGGTCAGCAGGCCGTAAACGACCCATGGATAGCGACCAAATTCAGTCACGAACCAGCCGGCTGTATTAACGATGAATGGCAGCCACAGCATGAGTCCCATAATGTAGAGGAACCAGCGCTGCTTCATAATAGCCTGTGACTTCTTGCGGTTGAAGAATAACCCCACGATCGCAATCAGAGCAAACAAACCGCCAGAAACCGCCATGATCCGGAAGCTCCAGAATAACGTCTTGGTTGGTACGTAGTAATTCATATCCTTACCGAACTTCTTGTCATAAGTGGCATGGAGTTCTTTGTTAACGGTATTTTGCCCCTTAACGGTACCGGATAATTTATGATAGCTTAAAATATTCAAAACATAGGGTACATCTAACGATGACGTGGTCTTATGCTGTTTCGTGTTGAAACTGCTATAGATGGCCCACTCACCTTTATTCGTTGAATCTTTGTACAGCCCTTCCATTGCGGCAAACTTCATCGGCTGCTGATTGATCAGATAACGAGTTTGGAAATCACCAGAAGCAATGGAACCTAGGCTGGCAATTAACCCGATAACGAGTGCTACGTTCAATGACTTCCGGTAGAAGGATTCGTGATCCTTCTTTAACAGACGCCATGCTGAGCAGCCCGCAACAACGAATGAAGCGGTAATGCCAGCCCCCATGAGAACGTGCGGTAATTCCAACCACAGCTGCGGATTTGTGACAACGGCACTGAAACTGGTCATGACGACCCGGCCAGTCGATTTGTTGATGGCAAAGCCCACCGGATTTTGCATGAAACTGTTGGCAGCTAAGATCCAAACCGCAGAAAGCGATGACCCAAGTGCCACCAGCCAGATAAACAGTGCATGGATGCCCGGCTTAAAGCGTTCCCAGGTGAACATCCATAAACCAATGAAAGTTGACTCCATAAAGAAGGCAGCCAACGCTTCAATGGCTAATGGGGCCCCAAAAATATCACCCATAAACCGTGAGTATTCAGACCAGTTCATTCCAAATTGGAATTCTTGAATGATCCCAGTCACAACACCAACTGCGAAACTATATAAGAACATCTTGCCCCAGAATTGGGCCATCTTCTTATAGGCCTCATCTTTATTGAACACGTACATTGTTTCCATGACGGCGACAACGAATGCTAAACCAATTGAAAATGGCACGAAGAAAAAGTGAAACACTGTCGTCATGGCAAACTGAAACCGTGATAGGCCTAACACGGTTAAACCAGCATTTAACATGATACCCCCCCTAACATTAATGACTAGACTTGTGATAAAACCCACATCAACTGACTGCCTAACCCGAGTTATGGCTCAAAACCGCTTCAGCAATAACTCAGATAGAATAGTCCTATGTTACAAATCTAATTATATCGAGTGATAAGTGAATCTTCAACCGTAAGCCCTTACAAAAAGTGAATAACCCCATCTTTTTATGTAAAAAGAGCCGAATTCATTGACAAATCACTAAAATTCGAGTAACTTATATGAATGTTTAATTTTGGGAGATGAGTTCAATGAAAATTGGCGATCAAGTCAGTTTCAAACTAGAAGGCCAAGACTTTACCGGGTTCATTGATAAAGCGTACCAAAATTCCTTTATGATCACTTTTAAGAGCGACGATACGGAAATTTTGGATAAGTACCACGACCGTGTTGTGATCAATAAGAAAAAATTGAAATTAATCAAGGCAGCCCCGGAAACGGATCCCGAATCCGACTCTGACGAAGCCTAAGTAGCATAGAATAGTGGCGCGCATGAAACCAACGATGAGTTGACTTCATGCGCGCTTTTTGTGTTCTAACTGAAATCAACCGCGAAACAGTCAAAATTAAAATGGTGATGTTTAAAACAATGTAGTCTTCTGCTATGATAAAAACAGATGACTGAATTATCAGCAAAGGAGCAATTGCTATGGGGCCAATAGATATCTGGGCATCATTTATTCTTTCGTTGATTACAAATATAATTGTCCTGTGCGGTTCAATTTCCTTCCTGTTCTGGCTAGAAGAGCTTTCCGGCCCGTGGATCACCCGATTTAGGGCCTCGCTGGAGACGATCCTTTGTACGTTATTTTTTGCCTATCTTTGGGGACAGTCTTGGCTTAACAGCACCCTGTCGCCAAACGCCTTTGGCTTGCACTGGTCATTTCTAAACGTGATCATTGTCAGTGCGTTTTTGATTAACGTTTATCTCAAGATCTGGCAGGAGGTTTTGATAGAAGTAGGACTGACACTCTTTTATATCCTGCTCTACGCTCCCCAAATTGGGGACGGTACCGCCATCCTCGGCTTTGCCTTGATCCTAGTCCTGCTCGTCAGTTATTTCGGTGGCGAGCGGCTATTCAGGCATCCCATCACGATGTACCTCGGGTTAGACCTCCTGGCCGCCGTTTCACTTGGTCTGATTGCCAGCGTTTATGGCGCTCCAACCGATCCCTATTTTTGGATTCGGCAGTTGAGCGCGCTGATCATTCTCAGCGTGACGGGAATTGAGTATACATTGGCCTCTAACCGGATCCTCGAACAAAACAGACGCAATATTGCGCTGAGTAAACTGGATGGCCTTACACAGCTGAATAACTTTACCCAGTTTAGTGAAGATCTGGTGACCGCCCACAAGCGATTCCAGACAGCCCAAGAGCCCTATGCGGTGTTTGAATTTGATATTGATCTGTTTAAACGGGTCAATGATAACTATGGTCATCTGGTAGGTAATACCGTCTTGAAAGCAGTTGCCCAGGAATTAGCGCATTTTGCAGCCAGCACTTCTTTTCAAACCACCGCTTATCGAATTGGCGGCGAGGAGTTTTGCTTGATTGTTCAAGCTGACTGCTTAAACCGTGATTTTGCTGGTCAATTAGCCAACCAAGTTCGTCACAAAATTAACCGGCTTGATTTTGAAGTCAACGGTTTACTGTTCAATATCACCGTTTCCGTTGGCCAAGCCAACAGCCGAGAATATCAATATGATGCCCACGACATCTATAAATCAGCCGACCGAAGCCTGTACTTATCAAAGCAGCGTGGCCGTGACCGCGTTACCTTAGAAGGTTTCACTATTAGGTCGAAATAAAAAAAGTTGTCAGTTCAATGACTGACAACTTTTTATTTATTTCTTTAATCCCAACGCTTGAACTTGACCCTGAACGATTTGGTCACACAGGTCATCATAACGAATGCCATCGGCTTCAGCCTCTTGCGGCATCAGAGACAGTGGCGTCATTCCTGGCAACGAGTTGGCTTCAATCACGTATAAGCCATTATCGTTCCAAAGAAAATCGATTCGGCCATAATTGCTCAAGCCCAATACTTTGAACGTCTTTAAGGCAATCTGCTTCATCTCATCATGCACGTCATCAGGAATATCTGGTGGTGTCACAAATTTAGTGGTGTTACCCGTCACAAATTTGTGTTCGAAGTCGTACCAACCATCCGTTACGATGATTTCGATCGCTGCGAGCGCCTTGCCGTTGACAACCGCCATGGAGAACTCACGGCCATCGATGTATTCTTCAACCAGAATCTCATCGTCAAACTGAAAGGCTTCTTTTAAATCTTGCTTGAATTCATCGTCGTTTTTGGCGATGTACATCCCAACACTGGAACCGCCATTAGCAGGTTTGATCACAACTGGAAAACCGAATGGCAGCACAACTGTACCGGAATCTTCCTTGCGAATATTGACAAACCGGGCCGTTTGAATGCCGTTATACAGCATGATTTCCTTAGAAACACTCTTATCCATGGCAATTCCTGAGGCTAAGGCACCGCTACCCGTATACGGAATGTTGTTTAAATCGAGGACAGCTTGAACCTTACCGTTTTCGCCGTCACCACCGTGCAGGCCGACCCAAACAATATCGGCCATGGCTAAAATTTTGAGCACGTTCGGGCCAAATAACTGAGTCGTCCCATCCGGACGCAAGGCGTTAATCACGTCATCCGTCATAATCTCATCCGAGATATTAAGATTGACGTCCTGTTCCTGGCTGGTAAATAAAGCCGCCATCGATTGATCGGTTGCATCTGGTAAACCTAAAAATAAATCAACAAGAGCAACCTCATAGCCCTTACGCCGTAGTGCGTTAGCTACTTTAGCACTAGAAGACAGGGACACGTTGCGTTCCGTTGAGCGACCACCCGCTAATACCACGATCTTCATAATTATTTCCTCCGCTTCTTTCTTAGAACCTTAAGTATAGCAGAAATGCACTAGCGGAGCTATATTTTGACAAACGGTCTCATGGAATTTTTACTTTACATATCTCAGCAGCGGTTTGCTGATCAATGGCACCAAAACGCCGGACATAATCGCTTCGGGTATCCCATTAGTTGCCATGATACCAAGCAGCCACGGCATGAAGGCTTGAACGTTCAGTTTGTCCAACGGTAGCCAGCCCATGTAATACATGCCCGCCATAAAGCCTAATACCAGCACC
Source organism: Secundilactobacillus mixtipabuli (assembly GCF_002217925.1). Lineage (GTDB taxonomy): Bacteria > Bacillota > Bacilli > Lactobacillales > Lactobacillaceae > Secundilactobacillus > Secundilactobacillus mixtipabuli. The sequence goes on from NZ_BCMF01000005.1 coordinate 109,802, forward strand.
GTATTGACTAACGAGCCGATAATTCCCGCTAGTGACAGCTGCCAGATTTTGGCGTCATGAACGTTACGCACCATTTTCAGCAGTGCCCAGCCACTGATGAGGCCGACTAACAGCCGTGGCAGCACCGAAACGATGGGGTTAACTAAGACGTAAATCGCCATTGGACTGGTTGGCCAAACGAAGGCTCGAATCCAGTTAATCAGGCCCCAAGTAAAGCCGACCCAGGCGCCATCTCTCGGTCCAAGCAACACAGCAGCGATGACCACCGTCACCTGGATGATCACAATACTAAACGGTCCCACCGGAATATACCCTAAAAACGGCACCATACTCTGAATAAAAACAATTGCAATAAATAACGATAAAATTGAAATACGGTAAGCGCGACTCTGAGTTTTAATGTTCTTCCCCTCCTCGCAAAACGGTTCAAATTTGCCTATTTAGACGGCTATTATTTTACCGCGATTAGTTGATTTTAACAATTAATATTCACTTGAATGAGGGCTAAAAAAATACCATGAGTTCCGGTTGATGATTCCCCGAAACTCATGGTATTGACACGTTAATCATGATTCATTCAAATTAAGCAAGTCCCTGAATAGCACGACTGTAAGCGTCGGCACCCTTCATGGCTGCGACAACGTCTTCTGGCGTAACTTCAAATGGCATTTCAGACATCGTGTCACCTGGTGCAGTGGCAACTTTACCAACTTGTAATAAGTCTTCGTCCGAAACATCGGCGATACCTAAATCAGCAAAGGTCGTTGGCAACCCGAGGGCTAAATCAAATTCTAAGTAAGAGTTGATTTCTTCCGTGTCGCGGCCTTCAAGGAATAACTGAGTTAAAGTCCCAAAGGCCACTTTTTCGCCGTGGGTCTTTTCGTGCAGTGCTTCATTTGAGAGCGAAGTCAGTCCGTTATGGATAGCGTGAGCAGCTGACAGACCGCCACTTTCAAACCCAACACCGCTCATCAGCGTGTTTGCTTCGATAATCTTATCTAAGGCTGGCGTTACGGCGTGTGCTTCAGCAGCATCGAGCGCTTGTGTCCCGTATGCAAACAGCGTTTCTTCGCACTTCTCAGCAATCGCATTACCCACTAAGGTTTGCTTAGCGTTCAACATGGTTTGACCGTTAGCCTGAGCCACTGCCTGAGCTTCAACATTGGTTGCTAAGGCGTCCGCGATTCCTGAAGCTAATAGCCGTGCTGGTGCGTTAGCCACTAACTGAGTATCCACTAAAACTAAGTCTGGGTTCTTGCTGTAGAAACGGTACTTTTCGAAGCCACCGTCCGGCGTGTAAATCACCGACAACCGTGAGCATGGGGCATCCGTTGAAGCAAGCGTTGGTAAAATAGCCACTGGTAATTTCAGATTATCAGCAATCGCTTTAGCTGAATCCAGCGTCTTACCACCACCTAGACCAATAATTAAATCAGCACCGAAATCTGCGCCAATGCCAGAAATACGGTCGATTTCTTGATTAGATGCTTCACCTTTAAACGTCACTTTGCGGACATCGAATTTTTGCTGACCTAAGTAATCAATAAACTTCTTACCCACAATTTTATAAACAGTCGCATCAGCCATTACAACCGGCTTTGCGCCCAGTTTGTGCAATGCCTCAGCACTGTCAAATAAAGCACCATTACCTTGAACATACGTTGATGGACTACCAAAAATCTTTGTCATCGGTGATTACCTCCAATTTTTATAGTACACATCCATTATAACTCATATCTCAAAGCAATGTATGCGGTTCCAAAATTTATGAAAAATGACCGTTTTAGGCACTTTCAGTACTGCATTTTCAGGCCGTTTACAGTAGAATAGAACTAGCGTTACTTGGAAGGGGATCAAGATGGCAAAGCAATTTATAATTAATATCACCAATATCATCTGGAGTTTTGACCGTGATCATCACCAAGTTAATCTGCTGCTCGTCCGAAGAGCTGATCAGCCTTTCCAACAGTTCTGGGCGCTCCCCGAAACAATGATGCGAACGGATGAAAGTGCAGATGAGGCCGCCCTGCGTTTGGTCCAGGAAAAAATCGGCTTAAAACTGTCACGTTTTCATACTGAGCAGCTGGCAACGTTCACCCATCCTGAGCGAACCCCCGGTCAGCGGTCACTTTCCCTAGCTTACATGACGTTTCTGCCTGAGATGCCGGATTTAACTCCTGGCTACGGTGCGACTGATGCTCGGTGGTTCCAGATGTCATCGGCCGGCGAGCAAAGTGTCTTTACCAATGGTCCGCGAAAGTTCATGACAACCCCGATTGCCACCCAGACCGATTACTATGTTGCCTTGCCAGAACGGCGGCCGGATCCGAAAACCACCCTGGCTTTCGATCACGACTGGATTCTCAAAATTGCCTGTGACCGCATTACCAATAAATTAGATTATCAGCCCAATATTTTACTGATTTTAGGATCGACATTCACCCTCAAGCAAGCCCGCCAAGTGTTTGCCATTTTCAGACATATCAAACTAGAAGATATCGATAATTCTAATTTTAAAAAGAATCACCGGCATATTTTCGAGTCGGTTGGAACGGCCAGTCAGGCCCACCCCGGCCGGCCGGCGAAGGTGTTTCGGCTTAACTATTTATAACTCAAATACGAAATTAAAAAAGTGTTCCCTAATAGCAGACTCTAGTCCAGCTATTAGGGAACACTTTTTTAGGTTAACCCTTATTTATCTCAAATTAATCCCGTTTCCGCTTCGTCAATCCCAGTACACCCAGCAACATGCTGAACATCAGTGCACCAAGACCGACAGCAGCGGTTTCGTTGGTTTCATTGGTTTGCGGTAACTGCTCTTTGGCACTTGCCGCAGCCTTGTTACTGTTTTGAACCACCGTTCCGGCATTGGCAACTTGACTCACGCCGGTTGCTTGACCGCCATTAGTCGTTTGACTGACCTGCTTGGTTTCTGACGTACCGCTGGTCTGACCGTCATTATCCTCGGTCACTGCGGCGCCACCAACATCCGTCACGATTTGATTATCATCAGCTGGGCCATTATCATCGCCCCCATTCGGGACAACCGTTTGGTCCCCACCAGGTGTAATGATTTCACTAGAACCCAGCGTTGTGATGTGGAAAATGACCGCCGTGGTATCCTCACCAATCGTTTGACTAGCAGCCTGTCCTGGAGCCAGAACGTAGCCAGCAGGTACCTTAGCGTTAACAATGTCGCCTGGGTTACCAACAAATTTCGTTGATTCAACCACCGTTCCGTCATCAGTCACATATTGAACTTGGTAAGTCTTCGCACTTGGCGTCACGTCGGTCACGGCGCTACCATTAACAACTTGGCTGTCAGTATCAGGTAACTGAGCGAGGTTGTAAGTCACTGTCCGAGTCACATCTGGTAGACTGGCTGCTGGTGTGTCTGTACCGGTTTTGGCCACAGCGGTCACACCAGCTACTGATGCAATATCTGGCACGTAAGCCACCGACCCGTTGACGTAAATTACTGGGGCGCTCACAGCGGTAGTACTGCTATTGGCCGAAACGGGCGTTGCCGTCCATTCATTAGTCACTTTGTCATAATCAACGGTCCAGCTGATTTGCTGGGTATTGGTTGCGGGCAGCTTGTCAGCATCAACGCCATCGCCAGCCACAAACTGAGTGATCACATTTTGCGTCATGGTCGATGTCACGTGCTGATGTGCCAGTTGAATCGTCACACTGATGGCTGTTGCTTGACCAATGGCCTCGTTACCAGTAGCGGCTTGATTGCTTGCCAGTTCATAATTCGCCGGTACCACCGCGGTCCACGAGACTGTCCCGTCTTCATTGCCATCAACGGCCTTTGAGTCACTCATAACCAGATGGCTGCCATCCATGTAATTCAGCGTCAAGTTAACCTGATTCAAGGTCACAGGCGTCGGCGCGACAACAGTCGTTTCATCCTGTGATAGCGTTGGAATCGGTTGACTAAATTCTGGCAACGACGTATCAAAATTACCATTGATCGTTAATAACGTATTCAGGACATCTTTAAAATTATTGGTGACTTCAGCTGACTGCTTAGTGAGATCAGTGACAGCCGTAGCTAAGGTTGTCGCGGCATTAAAAATAGCTTGGTGAGCCGCAACAAATTGAGGTGAAAAGGTCGTATTGGTCATTTGACTGTTTGGATCCAGCGGATTGGCCATCGTTTCCTTTTGCGTATCCGGATCCGAGTTCGCCTCTTTGGTCATCACCGTTTTCATCAATGGCGATAGTGACATCCCGTAGCTGTCAATTTCCTGGTACAGCGACTGCCAGAGACTACTAATCGTCTGGGTGAACCCGTTGGCTGAATCTCCCTGAGTATACGCAACCGTTAAGAAATTATCACTGGCTGGTAACTTAGCTAATGTGGCTGCACCGGCAGTCACCTGCTGTTGAATCTTGTCCAGTGCTGTCTGCAGGCGTGAAGTTAAATCACTCGTTGCATAAAAAACATCCCCAGTAGGTGTCATCCAAATTGAATCAGATTCTGCCTGTTTGAAGGCTGCCAACAAGTTTTGACCCGTCGTCAATAATTCTGAAGTCTGCTGCTGATAAATCTGAGTCGCCTGGTCTTTTAGCGTCTGGTCAAAAGTCTGATCAAATTGCGCTTGGTCAAATGGAATCCCGGTACCATCCCAGATGGTTTTAACGGTATTCTCCACAGTGCCCTTCGTATCCTCAATGGTTTTCAGCAAGTTGGCGGCATAAGCTGAACTCATGGCACCAGCGGTATCTGAGCCGTTGGGATTCAAAGCATTAGAGGCATTATTGGCAAGACCGGACTCGATTCGGCCAGTTGAACCATCAGGATTTTGGTAAGGTAACGCGGTATCACCAACTTGTTTCAAGTAGGTAAACAGGACGATGACCTCGGGATAGGCCCCTTGGAAATCAGTCGAGCCACTCTGGGCCTGACCCAAATCATGTGTTAAATCACCTAACGCCTGCGGTAACACATCATCTTCATAGGTGATTTTGCCATCGCCGTTTTTATCTGAATAGGTTTTACCGAACAGCGTGGCTGATACGCTGCCATCTGCGGCAGTCTCGGATGGGGCCGACACTTTAACGGGCGAATGATCAGCCAAGCCCTGCACGTTATCCAGCATTGTGTTCAAACCAGCCGGATTAGCCAACAACGCTTTAGCGTAAGCCGCCTTGGTTGAGTCATTGACTAAATTCTGTGCGGTGGTAGCCGTGGTCTTGTTGTAATCGGCGACGTTTTTGCCAGCCGTTTTGACACTGTCTGGCAATTGATTGTATAGCGCAATCAGATTGTCTTCAGCCGTTTTGATCGCTTGATTAGCTGTGTTAGCCTGCTGATTATACGTCGCGGACTGATCATTTAAATTATCATAGTCCGTTTTAACCGTATCATAAATATCATTCAGCTGTTTACTCGTGGCTGGATTACTGGTTTGGTTGCCAGGCGCTTGCGAATCAACTTGATTTTGGTATTGCGTTAGTTCATTATTATAAGCCGCTTTTTGCTGATCATACGTTTGTTTATCAGTATTCAGCGTATCCGTTTTCTGCTGAAAATTATTCGCTGCATCAGTATAAGCACCGTTTTTATTATCCGTGTAATTTTTCAGTGCTTGTTGAGCAGTGGCCGGATCAGTGGCAGCAGTACTCGACCCAGTTCCGTCACTCTGAGTCTGAGTCACTGACTCTCCAGTCTGTGGCGTGCCATCGGCCTGAGCCGTGACGCTACCGCCCATCATTAAAGCACCGCTCATCATTAAAACGCCTAGCCCTGCAAATAGCCAATGCTTTTTGGCTTTGTACATTTTATAATGTAAAACGCTCTCTTCATGATTTAGCATTAGAATCTCCCCCAAAATTTAATGATAAAAGCCTTTTAAATTAACCTCATTATTAAATGTTTGTTTGAAAATGTCAACGAAAAAAGCACTGGTTTTTATAACTATTTTTGATGAGTATGTCTCAGATGGACGCCAACGAAATGACCTGCTGAAAAATCAAAAAAAGACCAATTCTGAATAGAATTGATCTCTTGATTAATCAATTTAATTTGGTTTAACCTATCACTTTTAAACAAATTAATAGCTTCTTCACACGGACTAAACCCGATTTGTTCAGCTATGATTTCCGCTTCTTCCAAGCCATACCAAGCATCGCCATTAAACCGGCAAGACCAGCTAACACTGTCCCTGAATTTTGGCGCTCATTTTCACTCGTTTGAGGCAATTTTTGAGCGACCACCTTTTGAGAAGTTGTGGTTGTCCGCTTGGTAACGACTTGATGATACGGTGGCGTACCTGGAACCAGCGTTTTCGATGGGACACCCGGCGTACTTGGTTCAGCTGGCGGAACGGGTTTACCAGGTTCGGATGATTGGTTCGGTTGCGTCGGCTGAGTCGGCTGTGAAGGCTGAAATGGCTGCGTTGGTTGGCTTGGCTGACTGGGTTGCGTTGGTTCAGTTGGCTGACTAGGTTGTCGTGGCGTTGTTGGCGTGGTCGGCTGAGTCGGTTGATTTGGCTTGTTAGGCTCAGTGGGCTGCGTCGGTTGTGTTGGAATATAGACACGCATCGGCAACTCATGCAATACCAGCGGTGCATCGATTTCACTATTTTCTGGCGGAACTGAAGCGTGACCAGGGAAGCCGGCAGAAGCCGAATTGGTTCCACTTCCGATTGCAGCAACAATATTGTTGAGAAACATGTACGAAGCTGGTGTTGAGCCAATAAACACCGGTCCCAGCTGCTGCATAGCTGTTGGGCCTCCCAATGCGGTGGCACCATACATCCATTGTTCGGCAGTTTCTCCCGGAATCAGATATGGCGTCCAGGTGATCTGCGTCGTTGGATCAACGATTGGTGTCATTTCAGTCTTTTGTAAAGCTTTCAAATCGTCGATAGTTGCCACAACAGCGGGATTATCTGGAAATTGGGCTTTGATGTAGTCGTAATAAGTATCAGAAAGCACTGTAGATTTCCCAAGGCTCTTCAAATAATTCGCCTCAGTTTGACCAGAGCTTAACAAAGTTTTGATATAATCGTCCACCAGTTTAGCACCCGTTTGCGCATCCATTGAGTGAAACACATCAAGTTGAGCCATGGGTAACGATTCATCAGCTGTGGGTGCAAAACCGGAACTTTCCTGTTCAATTTTTGTAGCTTGTGCCAATTCATTGGGCCATTTGCTCTTTACTTGCGTCTGGCTATCTGCAATCAGCGTGTCGCTAGCTGTTACATCTGTCGTAGCTGCTGAATCAGACTTCTCAGGCGTCGTTGCCGGTTGATCACTTGTCGCATCATTAGTGGCACCTTGCTGGCCTTGTGGATGACCCGAATTGTCAGCCGTTTCTGCTGCTTGTTTCGTTATAGTTTGATCATCATTGCTGCTAGGCTCTTTTGCTGTCTGTTGTGTCCCCTGTGATGCCTCTTTGAGGGTGACACTGTTATCCTGAACATTAGTTGGCGTTTGTGTGTTAGCCTGTTTTACTGTGTCCGAATTGTCGGCTGCATCTGCTTTTGCAGAGACATTAACAACCATCATGCCAGACAAAATCGTCGCGCTGATCAGCAGTGACTGTCATACTTTCCGTTGATTTGTTATCATTGTTTCTCCCCCTAATACGAAAATACTTATGCCTACAAATAATTTCATACTTTGATTGATCAATCACACAGTTTGTTTTATACACCAGCAGTATACTACACGTCAGCTTTGGGTGCTAATAAAATGGACATCGTTTAAAGTGTTTCGGTGGTAAAGCGTCTCAATCATGTAGTAGGCTAATCATATAGAGCAATGGTCAATGGATTGCGTCAGTTAACCATTTGATTATAATGTAAATCAAACAGCACTTAACGGGATTTTGGGGGACTATCATGAACTACTTTTTGACGTCATATTTTAATGAAACACCGTCAGCAATTGAAATTGCGGAAATTCGGCGGCTCAGATTGTTTGACCAAATTGGTGAGCCTGCCACGATCGTTACGGCATCGCCTGTCTGGGATTCAAATTACACGCTGGATCAGCTGGGCATCAGCCAACGGGTCATTAATATGTATCACTACTATCAGCAATTAGATCAGTATGACGGCCCGAAAGCCACCGCATCCACCATCCGCAGCACCTTGCCAGACCTAACCTTTGAAAACAATGAACTTCTGGATGCCGGTAAACCCGTGGTTAAAATTCATGAAGAACACGGCAGCTTGTCATACGTTGATTACTTGGATCTATTTGGCTTTACCAACCGTCGGGGCTTCTTCGAAGGTGGCGTTCACAGTTACTCGGAGTTCTATGACGACCACGCCAAATTACAGATTAAACAACACTATAACAATCAGCATCAGCCGGTGATTACCTGCTACTACCATGGTGGCGCAGACAATCAGGCAATCCTCACAATGATTCACCTAGAAACCGGCAGTCAGGCCTTTCAATTTCAATCAGTCGCTGCCTTCCGCGCCCATTTTCTAGACGACCTGACACAAAATGACGATACCTTAATCTGTGACCGCGAAGACTACTGGGGAAAAGCACTGGGACTAATGCACAAGAATCCCCGTAGAATGCTAGTCATCCACGCCGCCTTTACCACTAACGCTAAACGCGATGGCGAAGTCTTCACCAGTATCAAAGACACCATCGAACACGGTCAGCTTGACGACATTATCACCTCCACGCAAGCTGAAGCCGATGATATTCACGCGCGCTTCCCTGACGTCCCCACTGAAGTGATTCCAGTCACCGCCGTGTCAGACAAGCGGCTGACCACCCACTACCCCTTTGAAACTCGGACGCCATTTCAAATTATTGCCGTGGCTCGCGTCACTGAAATCAAGCAACTTAGCCACGCCATTAACGCCGTTATTAAACTCCATGGGCATTTCCCAGAAGTGGATTTCAAAATTTATGGCTACGAAGATCTGCTAAACGGGTATGCCGAATCAAAAGACTTGCGAAAAATCGTCAGCCAAAATAACGCCACCGACTACGTTCACTTCATGGGCTTCACCAAAGATCTTAGCAAAATTTATCAAAAGGCCGACCTACTGTTGCTGACCAGCCGCAGCGAAGGCTTCTCCATGGCGATTCTTGAGGCGCTGTCATATGCTTGCCCGGTGGTCAGTTACGATATCAACTACGGTCCGAATGAACTGGTAAAGCCCGGTGAAAATGGTCAGTTGGTCCCGGCGAATGATGAGTATACTTTGTTCCGAACCCTGATGGCTATCTTTGAGGATAGGCAGCAGTTGAGGGAGTATGGGCGGTTTGCGCAGAAATCGGTTAGTGGGTTGGGAGAAAGTAAGGTAGAAGCGCGTTGGCACAAATTATTGAACAGTAAATAACGAAATGACGTGTATCCAAGACTTGGAATACACGTCATTTCGTTTAAAAAAGAAAATTAACTGACTCGAACTAAGTCTAACTTAGACAAACTACCTCTATTCTCCAATTTTAATAACGGGTTTAATCACATCACCACTAGCAGAATCAGCAAATGCTTGATTAATATCATCGAATTTATAGAATTTAATTAATTGATCAAATGGGAACATCCCGCGCTTATAGTAATCAATCAACTTAGGAATAAATAGTTGCGGAATTGCATCTCCCTCAATTACCCCAGCAACCGTCTTTGATTCTCCCATAATGTCTTGTTGAACATTAAAGGTCACGTCACCAGCCAAACCAAGCAACATCACTTTACCACCTGGTCTCAGCACAGCTGTCGCTTGTTTAATCACACTGGCAACACCAGTTGTATCCAGGCTATAATCAATTCCTGCTGGTAAAATTGCTTTAACAACTGCCGCTGGATCCTCCTTGCTACTATTAATTGTTTCTGTAGCACCCAGTTTTTTAGCTAAGGCCAAACGATTATCATGTAAGTCAACCACGATAATGTGGTTCATCCCAGCAATCTTTGCAGCCATCATTGCTGATAGGCCTACAGCACCCGTACCATAAATGATAATTGATGAGCCAAATTCTGGCTTGAGGTAATTCAAAATGGTTCCCGCACCTGTTTGAAAACCGCATCCTAATGGTCCAAGTTAGGTTTAAATCAACATCATCTTGAACTTTAACAACACCATGCTCATCAGCTACAGCATATGTTGAAAATGAAGACTGACCAAAGAAAGTTGAAATGTCTTTTCCATCTTCTGAGTGAATGCGATGAGTACCATCAAAATTAGCGCCACCAAAGTTCAATTCATTAAGACGTAACAGTTTAGCTGGGTGACCTGTTAGAGAGTTGTCAAAGGCGGTCAGAAAAGGTAGGAATATGACGGTGAGAAATTGTCGTTTTTCCTACATTTTTTAACCGCCATTTACACACGTATCACTAAATCGTTTACTTCATGCCCATAAGTTTACTAACATCTTCAAACAATCAACCACAATGCCATCAATCATTGCTCGGCGATGATTTGAGCCACTTACTTTCAACTTGCAAATTTTTCAATCTCTTAAAAAGCAAAGTACTTAAAGTAAAAATAAGGCTTAATAGAATATCAGTTAGTAAAACTAAAATAAAATACCAAGGACCGGACTTTAAATTATTTATTTGTTGAGTGCCTAAAACTTTTATAACTATATAACCAGCAGATATCTGAACAACATACAAGTACAATGAAAACTCAGCTAAGAAATTATCAACTTTCGCGTTTAAATAGATTGGATGTTTAAGGATCCATATAAATACAAAAATCGCTTCAGGTAACAAGAAAATGTAAACATCTGATTCTCCTGTAATGTGAAAAACATGCAGCAGAACATATTCACTCCCCCCCACAATACCGTACAAAGCAATAATGTCTTTGCGTTCGTTATTGCTATTAATTTAGCCAAGTATCTAGTTATGAAGATGGCAATACAATACCATAATACTGCAACAATAAAACTATTCTGCGCGGCAATAAAATGAATTACCTTATATATTAATGGGTATCCTGTTAATAAGCTTGCATAGCTTGATGATAAAAGTGTGAGATCAGCTGATAATATTATAGTGATGAGCAAACCTTTTTCTCCAAATTTTATAGAAATAAACTGAGTAATGACCAGCCCCTCAACAGCCGCTATCAAATACCAAAGAAGGCCCGCGAAAATATTTAGCCCCCCAAAAGAACGAACAGCAAGTAATGCAATGCTCTGTCCATGTAAGTTCAATCCTCCCAATTCATATGAATAAAAAATGAACCAAATAATCCAAAGAAACATCAACCGTTTTGTGGCTTTAGAAAATACTCTCCAATCAAAATGAATTAATCTTTCATGGTGTCTAAAATAATAAAAACCTGTGGTGATAAAGAAAAGTGGCACACCAAGTCTTGCAATGGTACCGGCTATCAAAGAGTATGGTAAAAAAGTCCTGGAAAAATGAATCATAATAATGCCAAGCGCAGCTATCACTCTACAAATATCAAGTAAACCATTTCTTTTTTATTTGATCATATTACCCTCGTTCGTTACACTTTTTTTCTTAAAGACAGTTTATGGATAATCTAAAAATAAGTAAAATTCCACTTGAGCTGTATCCATAAGGCTGTATTGCAATTTCCTATAAGGATCTTATCACTACTCAATTCCAGAATCAGTCTGGTTTAACATATTCGCATACAAATGCATTAAATATAATAGTATTTAACATCACAAAATTGTAGTCCAATATGGTTTTTGTATATTGGGTAAACTTCATCTTAAGAAAAATGATGAATAAACATCTCTAAAATATTAGCAAAAAGTCTTTTAATATGAATAGGCCTTTTATGAATCCGAAAATAAAGTTAAACCTCGTCTATGTTTGACTATTCTTATACTCTTACATGTCCTATGAACAAACCAAAAGATCACGCGGGCATGTTCTTTATATTCCAGTTCGTTACTAGTACTACTTATAAACTTCATCGATAATTTTAGCATCCTGTATTTTTCGAGCGAAGGCATATTTAGTATTTACTAAGCTTCGCAATTCTTCAATATTCTGAACACCAAATACAAACGGGGTTCCACGATTCCAGTCAATATACCTTGCTGCTTGTTCATTATCATCAGGAACTTGTGTATCTGTATCTTTCATTTTATATAATATACTTTGCACATATACTTCATCACTTAAAAATGAGTGTAGAAAACGATTGAAATAAGGGTATTCAACTATTTTCTCAGCTGGCCCTCTTGTTATGGAAAACCATTCTGGACCTTTTTCAATGGGTAAATTCATCTTGTTACGATTGATTTTAAAAAAAAGGTTCATTACCTTTAAAGGCTTGATAATTAACGAATAATTAATTCTTTTACGCACATTCATATTTCTAATTGGGAAGTACCATTCAATACGTCTACGTTCTTCCTCACTTGTATGTTCGACAAATCCAACATACGACTTTCCAGAGAAAAATTTTTTAAAATAATTAACTGTCATAAGAGGCATATCACTTGATGAAATCAAATGAAAATAATCGTAATTTATTGAAGAATTCAAAGCAGTTTCTAACAATTTTTCCCCGATTAAAGTTAATGTATCTGTCCCCCAAAAAGCTTTTCTCCTTTTAATGAACTCAATTTTTGAGAAATGGCTTGTTAAATTAGGAATCAAATACTTTTTATCCCAATGTATGTAAAAATCAATATCCTCATCATCCAATAAATCAATTGTATGTTGTAAAATTTCTCCTGTTCCATATCCAATGACCATTACAGCATGCTTCATAGATACTATTCCTCCCTAAAGGGTGTCAATATTGCTGTAAGCTAATCCAAAATGTACTAAATGACAATAAAAATTAAATAAGCCTAAAATTCATTCTAATTATAAACTTATTAAAAATTATTTAATCGTAGCAATGGGAAACCTCCTCTGTTCGGAATTATGAACAAACATTCGCAATGCTTTTCATTGTCCCAAATAAAACATAACCGTTTGATGAAACTCCTTATTGAAATTAGCTTTCGGCTTCCATCCCAGCTCCCGCCCAATCTTCGAACTATCCACCGCATACCGCCAATCATGCCCTAATCGATCAGCCACATACTCGATTCGATCCTCACTGATTCCCAGCTCCGAGCAGATCAGTTGCACGATTTGATTATTCGACCGCTCGTTGTGACCACCGATATTATAGACTTCACCAGCACGCCCATGGCGCATGACTAAATCAATCGCCCGACAATTATCCATGACGTATAGCCAATCCCGCACATTCTCACCGTCACCATAAATTGGCAATGTATTCCCTGCCAGTCCACGGGTGATCATCCGTGGTATCAGCTTCTCAGGATGCTGCCGTGGACCATAATTGTTTGAACTACGGGTAATCGAAACGTTTAGCCCATAAGTTTCAAAGTAAGCTCTAACCAGCATGTCCGCGGAAGCTTTGCTGGCTGAATAAGGTGAATTAGGCTGTAACGATGATTCCTCGGTAAAGTAGCCAGTTTTACCCAATGTCCCGTAAACTTCATCTGTGGATATCTGAACCAATCTCAGGCCGGCTTCCTTTGCCACATCCAACAGCGACATCGTACCTTCTACGTTAGTTTCTATAAATGTATCAGGATTTGAAATAGACCGATCCACGTGTGATTCGGCTGCAAAATTAATAATCACATCAATCTGATATTCATATACTAGATGGTGTACAAATTCCTGATTGCGAATATTTCCTCGCACAAAGCAATAACGGGGATCAGCTGAAACACCACCTAAATTATTTAAATTACCCGCATAAGTGAGTGCGTCCAAATTAACCACATTGTCTTCAGTATAATTTTCAAACAGATATCTGATGAAATTACTTCCGATGAAACCGGCACCACCTGTTACTAAGATGTTCATAGCTTGCTCCTTCCGATAATCTCTGCTATAAATATACCTCGAAATCCAATCAAAAATATCTTCAAGGCAAAGAAGCCTCGCTTTTCTATTTGCACCGAATTGTTAACATCGTTCCCTAATATCTTTAAAAGCAGATTACTGTGATTCATTTGTATTCTAAATAAGGCACTAAATTCCTATAAAAATTTTCTTGTTATATAGTTCAAACTTATTTTAATATTCGTAACTAGAGATAAAACTACTTTCTTATTTATAATTACAATTAATCCCAAGCCAAATATTTCCAAAATATAGTTTAAAGTAAACGGTAAGAAGAGTCCTAAATACATAAATGCCCAACCCACAACAGATACTAGAAAAGTAGTATAGTTCATTTTTATACGTAGAATTTTCCTTAAATCAATAAGTCTCATAACAATAACGGCCAAAAAGCCCAAGGTACCGCCGATACACGTTCCATATATTTCAAGCTTCATTGTGACAAGCAAACTAACGATTAAGTTAACTAACATTCCAACAATGGTCGTGCTGAAAATTCCATTTGTCTTTTTTGCAGCCAAATACGTTGTCCCTAAAAATGCAGACATATTTGAAAAAACAGACATTAGCAATAATAACGGAACATACTTCCAGGCTCCGTAATATAAACTGGATACAAAAATCTTCATAAATGGTTTTATTATGATGATAAATACCCCGACAAGTAAAAATAATAAGCCTTGTAATTTATTAAAAATACTGGAGTAATACTCCTCACTGTCTTGGCTTCTAAATTCATCTACAGCAGAAATTTGCCAGGCTTGTGTAAATACATTAAAAAGCATATTTAATATTGTTGGTATTTTATTTGCGACAGCATACAAACCATTGCCGCCCATTCCCACAAAAGTCAGAATAATATAACGATTTGCATCATTGGTCAACCACCAAGCCAAAGAATTTGGTATCAATGGCAGACTGTAACATAACATTCTCTTTACAAGCGATAAAGAAAAACTTGTTAGAGAAAAGTAATTCCAGATTTTAATTGAAAAGCTCACATAAATTAAAGATATAAACATCGCAATTAAGTATGACAGTAGATATCCCTGAACATTTAAATGCAGAAACACTAAAAATAGAACGTTTAAAGTGGCGAAGCTAATTGCATCAATAATACCTGCAACTGCATACACTACCGAATTACCATTACCACGAGCAAAATTTTGAATTAAGGTAAAAAGGCTAGTAATGACTAGTATCAGCACAAAGTATGCTAAAAACGAAATATGCATTAACCGCAATAAAGGATAAAAACAAAATAAAAGTAAACTGATCATAATCGTGACACAGATACCCGAAGTCAGAGTTTGAGAACTATCTTCATTTTTATCCATTACAAATCGGAATACTGCATCGAACATGCTCAAACTCACAACAGGTAAAAATAAATTAACAGTTGTAATAACTAAATCAACCTGACCAAATTGAGTAGTTGACATGAAATAGGTATATAGAGGCACCATGAAGAAAGAAATAAATTTACTACCTAGGTTCCCAACAGTAAAAATTATGGAATTTGAAATGAGCTTTTTGCTTCTATTCATATCTCAGATACTTTCTAATCTCTTTTTCAAAATTGTCAAAATTAGCCGCAACATTTGCATATTTTAAGCTGGTATTCGTTACTCTTTCAATTTTATCTTCAAATACTTTCAAGTCATCACTATCTATCAATTCAATGTATCCACAGTTTTTCAACCAAGTATCATAAGTTGAACTTATTTTCCAATTGTTATTTGGAAAAACAATTGCGGGAGTTTTAGTTAAATATGCAAAAACCATACCGTGTAATCGGTCAGTAACAATCAATTTATAAGTACACATTTCTCCCCAAAAGTCGTATAAGAGGCACTTTCTATTCGCTTCTGAAACAAACTTATTTGCCTTAAAAGTATCACTATACGTAATGTTCATCTGTCTTTTTTTCAAGACGTCCAAAAATTGAGTTAAATCGAAATTACCTTTCTCAATGTCACTTCTAAGCAGTGTCAATACATCATTATTTCTAGAAATCCTTGTTAAAGGAAAACTATGCTTCTCCAAAGTAAACACAATATCCGGAACCAAAAATTGCTTTTTTAAGGAAAAATTTTTCTTCATATAATCAAAGCTTTTTTTCTCCCGCAAAAAAAAGCTTGCTTGATTCGCACGATCGTAGTGATATTTCGAACTTTTTAGAAATTTATGTCCAGCTGCATCATCGGAAAAAAAAACAGATTGTGGACACATTATGAAAGGCAGTTGTGGAAATTGTTTAAGGAAATTCCATCGTGAAACTTCATCGAAAGGATATAAATTTCCAACGTTACCACCACCATTCCAGATTGCAATATCAAATTTTGAAATATTTTTTTTAATTGTTTTAATACTGGAATTAATTTCCGTATTAGGAATTTCAATAATTGCATAATTGGGAAACTTTTCTTTTAAGTATCGTTTCGTTGCATATGCTATAGCCTGATCACCTAAATTGCCATTTGTTGGAGTATCAACAAATAAAATAGCTTTGTCAATTTTAGTCAATTTAAAATTTAATTTTCTTACCACACTTTTTCGAGGGAATAATTGTCTGACATGATTTCTAATATTCTGTATGATTTTTTTCATCCTTTTTATCTCCCTGCTTTGAGATATTAAACAATCTATTATAAAAAGTCTCCTCTTCATATATGCTAGTCAAATAACGAGTTTCATTTGACAACTTAAAGAAACTTGTATCTTTTTGTAATTTACGAAATTTTTCATTATTAAATGGAGTATTCATAACTTTATTTAATTCTTCAATTTGAATATTATTGCTAGTTAAATTTTAAACGTCTTCCCTTAGCCCTCCAATATCAACAAAGTATGCATAATCCATCAAATAATCTACTAAAAAATAATCTGGAGGTTGAATTTGATTCACCACATAAAATTCATTACGATCTCGAATAAATTTAAAATATTTTTTTTAGGGTATTTAGGGTACCCACCAATTAGATAAATAGTCCATCTTTGCTTAGAAACAAATTTATGGGTGCTATCACCGCCACCTTTTGCTGTAAAAAAGGATTCTTCTAACAACTTATTCGAATCTGAGTTAGCCATAAATATTGTGCTATCAGCACAAACACCACCTACTTATAACGAAGTGAACTCCGTACATAGTCTGAAAATAATGGTAACTTTAATTCACCCTGTTCAATTCGGCTAAAAAAATAGATGGAACCGTTAAATGTTCTTGAATATTCTCCTGATTAATAACAATAACCTGATGCCCACTCATTCTTTTCATTCTATTAATATTGTTTAAAACTAACGATGGAATGGAATCCTTTTGCCACCACATTACCCATATGTAAGTTTTGAGAGGCTTTTCAGGCTTCCTGGTCTCTTGAGATGTGAAAGTTTCTATAATTGGCATTACATTTTTTTGATTTTTGACCCAATTAACCAATTGTAACAAGTCATAACATATATCTGGCATACAAATTTTAAAATAAAAAAAATTTTTTCAAGTAAAAAAATTACTTTTCTGTAAATTCTAATTATAATCAATTTGCCTCCCTGAAACTTACTCAAATATAGCTTACTTCTATTACTGAAACTGCTAACATAGCTGATTTCAAGACTTAATATATCAAAAAGCACCTAGTCTTAAACATTCCTTCTAATTGTCCAACAATCTATGCACAAGTCGCAACGCGGCCGCAATAGTTTGATCCATATTATAATACCGATACATGCCTAACCTACCCCCGAAAATTACTTTAGATTGTTTACTCACCAAATCTAGGTAATCTTTATAAAGCTTATTATTTTTCTGATCATTTACCGGATAATACGGTTCAATTCCACGGTGCCATTCAATTGGATATTCATAAGTAATAATAGACTTGTTTTTTTGTCTTTTAATACCCTCTAAATCAAAGTGTTTGTGTTCAATAATTCTTGTGTAAGGTACATCTTTATCCGTGTAATTCACTACAGCGTTACCTTGAAAATTATTGGTTTGAACCTTTTTAGTTAAAAACTTTAAACTACGATATTCTAATTCTCCCAAACTATACTCAAAAAACTGATCAATCATTCCAGTGAAAACAACTTTATTTGATTGATTTAAGACAGTTGATTTGTTTTCAAAAAAATCATAATTTAAATTTATGCTGATTAGACTACTATCAAGCATTTTTTTTACAATCTGAGTATAACCACCATTAGGTATTCCTTGATACATGTCGTTAAAATAATTATTATCATAGGTAAATCGAATTGGGAGTCTTCTGATGATAAATGCAGGTAATTCATTCGCTTTCTTACCCCATTGCTTCTCTGTATACCCCTGAACTAATTTACGATAAATATCTGGTCCGACAAGAGAAATTGCCTGTTCCTCTAAATTCCGAGGTTTCTCAATATGATATTTCTCTGTTTGGTCATCAATAACCTTTCTTGCCTCATCAGGTGTAGTTACGCCCCACATTCTATTAAATGTATTCATGTTAAATGGCAAGTTATATATCTCACCCTTATAGTTAGCAATAGGTGAATTGGTATAACGATTAAAGCTAGCGAATTGATTGATATATTCCCAAATTCCTTTATTGTTTGTATGAAAAATATGAGCACCATATTTATGTACAATAATTCCATCTAAATTTTCTGTATATATATTTCCAGCAATATGATCCCTCTTTTCAATAACATTTACTTTGTAACCGTGCTTTGCCAATTCATAAGCAACTGTTGAGCCAAACAATCCTGCCCCCACAATAGAAAAATCATATTTTGTCACTTTTATCCCCACTTTCGATGTCTAATTTTAAGAGAAGCTATTTTTTGAATTAAAACATTTCTTAAAAAGATTCGACCAATCTTAGAAGTACCTAAACTACCTATGAAAAAAATTTTTCTTGGAATACTGAGATACTTTCTATTAAAAAATTTTTTCTTAATGAGTTTATATCTATTACTCTGATTCGAATTAATATGAATTTTCGTTAAATAGTTTAAAGGCATTACCTTACCTTGCCTATAATTTTTAGCTAACTCGTTTGCAATTAAGATCTGCTCCAAGCCTTTCGACTCGCTGACGGAAGAACTAACAACTCTTTTATAAACTGTTTGATTAGAAAGCTGTCCAAGCCTATAGTCTCTTAACAATGCCCGAATTACAAAATCGTAGTCTTCAGCAAATGGTATCTTTCTATAACCTTGTAAGTGTTCAAACACTTTCCGCTTTCCAAGCCAAGTTGGGTGCCAAAAAACATTTTGCCATTTTTCAATTTTTTTGATGTCATTTGCCATTAAATTGTTAGTATAATACGAATTACCAATCTGATTTCCCCTTTCATCTATTTTCTTTACATCTGAAGAAATCAGGTCAAAATTATTCTTCTGTAAGAACTCTAGTTCTTTCTCTAACCTATCCGTACATGCGATATCATCGCTGTCCATCCTGGCAATGTAATCCCCGGTGCTTAAACTTATACCATAATTTAAGCTTGAAACCAATCCAACATTAACCAAATTAGTCTTACAAATATATTTAACATTACACTTGGTAAGCTGATTTTTTAATTGATCAATATCGTCATAATTAGGGTTATCAATAACAATAATCAACTCAATATTTTGATAAGATTGATTAATTATAGATTCTAAAGCAGAATGTAGCCACTCCCATGGCTCTTTATAGATAGTCATAATGATAGAAATCAATAAAAGGTACCCGCCTTTCAAAACAGGAAATATTCAATCAGGGTATTAAAATATAGCTTGTGACTTTACGTCTTCAGTCTTTACTGGTAGTTATAAATATAACAATTCAAATGAAAACTAACTAATCTCCATTAATTCATTGAATAAGGAATTATATCACCGTAATTCCCAGAAAGCTTATATATAAATATTATAATTCCGACAAACATCACTAAACTTGTTAGAATTAAAAAGACAACACGTTTTTGAACAAATCTTTTTGAAATTTCAAAGTTAATCAGAGGCAAAGAAAGTGCAGCATAAACAATGAAATAATTTGCAATTCTTACTATCAACTGGGATTTCATTCCCACCATGTAAAGAACGGATCCAATTGCTGTTAAAAAAACCAAAAAGCTTGCTTCACTTTCATCCAAAATATTAGAAATATAAATACCTACAAGTAACATTACAAAAACAAAAAAGCCTAAGAAAAAGGACCCACCCTTTGAACTTAAAGAGGTTACATCATTATATATCTCATAATGGATAAATAATCTTGAAAAAATTAGGTTTAAAATGTTTAAGCTTAAGGCGGACCCCATCGAGCACGCTGAAACTATTATAAAATTCCTTTTATTCTTTTTTATGAATTTAATTAAAAATGCCGCAAACATAACAATTGCAGTACTATGAATACCAACAGCAATAATAATTAACAAAAAAGAAATAAACCATTTTCTTCTATCCAACAGGCTAACTGACAGCATTGTTACACTTATTGCTAAAAATTGCCGCTGAATATTAAAACTTTCAAAATAGAAAAAAAAACTAATATATATATATAAATTTAAAAAAATAAAATTATACTGTCGTGAAAAGTTTGAGAAGCTTAACATTATCAACAGAATAGTTATGAACGAAATTACAAATAGCCAGCCATGATAATTGTTTCCTACAAATCTCCAAACTATCTTTTCAAGAAAAATATATATAGCTGAACCATTTTGGTTAAAGTTGTTAGCCTGATGGATATAAAAACTAACATATGATGGTGTATCCGTCCCCACTGTGTAGGACCTAAGGCCTAAAAGCAATGATAAATGCATAATAGCGGTGAAATAATAAAACAATCTATTCCTAAATATTATTAAGAAAAGAGCACTGTAACATATAAAAAAAGCAAATTGTAATAGATAAAAAGTCAAAGTGAATACCTCGTGTTCAAAAATCTTATCAAATTAAATCTGACAATTATCAGATAGAAAACTTCACTACACTGATATTAACATCAGAAAAACCTTTTAAAAGTCAAAGCTAATTTTCTTTTTTTAATGATGCTAGCGCATTGCAAAAATTCAGGCAATAATTATCAGAGTAAAATTGATTTATTGAATTTTTAATTTGCAAATAATCACTTAGTTGAATCTGTCCATCCACCATTTTTTGTAAGTAATAGATAAAAAGGCTTTGATCATTTTTTTCAACAAGAAAACCATTGTTCCTATTTATTATATCTTCCGGGCCTGTTTCACAATTAACTGATATAACTGGTATGCCCACAGATATTGCTTCATTCAGAACCATAGGAAAGCCTTCGAATTTGGAAGTTAATAATAACGCATCTACCCTAGATAAACTTGTCCAAACATCCTTTTTAAAACCCATAAACTTAATTTTTGCACTCAAATTTTTTGATTGAATATATGCTTTAACTTTTGATATTTCACCATGTCCATAAATCAAGAGTTCCCAGTTGCCATGAACATTTGCTAACACATCAATCAAATATCTCAAATTTTTCTGACCATCAAGCATTACTCTGCCAACATATATAAATCTTCGCTTATCATCACTGAAAGTTCTCGGAACGGTTACTGAATTGCGCAATACTGGATTATAGATTGTCCTAATTTTTTCTTTGCTAATCCCCAAATTTCTATACTGTCCTGCAATTCCAGAACTAATTGCAAAATATCCGTCAGCTTTATTGAGATAAGTTCTTTTTATTGGTTTATTCTTTAAAGAAAAGTGATACCAAGCAACTATGAGATACTTTCGCCGAAAAATTTTTTTGAATAAGAATAAAATATACCACATGATAGGATGTGTAACTACAACTGCAAAAGCATCCTTTTCTTTGGCAATTAGAAATGGCAAGAGAAACGGTAAAAAAAATACGTATTTTATTTTTCTTAAAAACATAGATTTACCAAAGCTTATGATCTTTCGATCTTTAATTCCTTTTAACCATTCACCATTTTCATACCCGCCAACACAAAATAATTTTAAATGATAATTTGAATCAGCAACTGTATCAAATTCTGAAAACAAATTAGAAATCACTGTTTCAGTTCCACCAAAGCCCGATAAGTGTGGGGTAAAAATACAAACTTTTTTCAAAAATATATCCTCACTTTAATTCACTACCATTCACCAAGTTTAGCTTTCCACAGTGCTAAAAAATGTAGCACCGGAAAAATCAAGAAATGACTCTTTATTAAAAATTGTATAGGTTCATTCATATCCTCAATTTTATAATTAAAATTCCAGTCTATTTCACGCTTAAAATTTTTTAATTCTTGATAAGTGGATTTCCTTATTTTTTGCAACAAAATAATTTTAAAATGGGCAGCAATCATTTCGCTAATACGACTACAAACGATACTGTTATTCATCCCCATCGAAGACATGTGCTCATTTATATTAACTAGTACTTGCTTATGCTGTGCTTTATTTTTTATAAATTTATCTACACTGGTTGATTGTCCCTCTCTATTAATTCTATATACATAAAGAGGGCTACAAGTATATTTTATAGTTTTTATAAACTTAATTGGATATAATATATACTCAACATCAACGTAAAAAGAATTTTCATCTACTTTTATATCTAAAAAGTTTTCTTTTAAAATACTAGTTTTATATATAATACTGTGCATGGGCGGAACTTTATAAATACCATGTCCATACGCATAATCAACGCTTTCTCTCAAATTATTGGGTTTAAATGGGTATACAATACTTTGCCTTTTAGTTTTGTCATTAAACTCAAGATACGGCGAAACAACCATATCTACAGATTCTTTTTTTAAAAAAGAAATCATTTTTTTTAATGCTTCAGCTTCCAGCCAGTCATCAGCATCTAATAGCTTAAAATATTGTCCTGTGGCTTTTAAGATCCCTACGTTAATAGTTGAACCATGTCCAGCGTTCACTTTATCAATGACCCGAATTAAATTTGGAAATTGTATTGCAAACTCTTTAGCAATCTTCAATGTATCATCTTTTGAACCGTCATTAACAACTAAAATTTCAAGATCATTCTCCAAATGCAAACTAACGAATGACTTTAATAATGGATTTAAAAACTCTTCTACGTTATAACTTGGTATGGTTATTGTTAGTATTTTCCCCATAAATTCCCCTTATTTCTAACTGTTGATCATAATAATTCTGTAAAGTCATACCTAAATTTTGTAGAGAAAATCCAGAATTAAATGCTGACTTGTCAAAATTAATTCTATTAGTATTTATTTTATTTATAATTTTTGAACACCATGAATCTACATTCCAATTAGATATCCTGACAATTAAATCTTGCTTAAAGTCAACATCATCCGGAACCCCTTTGGAAACAAAAACCTGTAAACCGGAAATCTGTGCTTCAACAGCAACCATACCAAAAGCTTCACGAGAAGACGGAAAAATGATTCCATCAACTGCTGAATAATAATCCTCAATATTACTTCTATTTGGCAATAAGAACATAAAATCATTTGATGCTGCAATTTTTGTTAAATAGTCCCTCTGAGGCCCTTCACCAATAATCAAGAGTTTATATTTAGGATTAAGTTTATGCATCTTTTGTAATACTTTCATTGCAAAAATATGCTTTTTCCCTTTTACCAATCTCCCGAAATCACCGATTAGGATATCTTCGTCCCTAATTTTCAGCTGTTTTCTCAATTTTATTCTCACCGTTGAATCAAACTTAAATTTGGAAATATTCACACCATTTTTCAGAATTAGTAATTTTTTATCTGCAATTTGTCTGCCAAATAACCATCGACCTGTTTCATAAGTTGGTGCTACATATGCATTTGCAAAGAAATTTGAAAATAACCGTAAGCTATATTTAAGAAAGTTTTTTTTAAAACCATCACTTTTGGCTATAAGATTGTGTGTGTGTGAAATTCTCACTGGAACCTTGTTTACCCAAGCAATAAATAGCGGAAAAATATTTAAAGTACTAATGTTTGCATGCACAATTTCATACTGCTTTTGTCTCAATATTCTATTTAAGTCACTAAAGTACTTAAATAGATTTTGATAAGGCGAAATAAGGAAAATTTCCCCTCCGAATTCATGAATTTGTCTTTTGGGTATAATAGTCGAATCTGAGTCTATGATAAAATCAAAAAGATACTTATCATGATCTACGGATTGAAATGCGTTTAATATTAATTGTTCTACACCACCGCCAACCATTTTCCCCAATCATTGCAACTCTAGTTGGCTTTTGGGGAATACTCAAGTTGTTCATGTACTAATTCCCACCGCCTTTCAAACTGAATTTCTGTTTAATAAGCATTGTTAGGCTTAATAATTATTTCAACTGTTTTACAAAGAATATAAAAATCAAAAAGCACACCAGACTTTTGAATATATTTGATATCCAATTTAATCATCTCATGAAAACCGACACTGTTTCTGGCAGTGACCTGCCAAAGTCCCGTACATCCAGGTGTAACTAACAAGCGTTGTTTATCATACTCAGTATATTGTTTTATCTCTCGCTCCAAGGGTGGTCTAGGACCGACAAGTGCCATATCACCTTTCAAAACATTCAAAAGCTGTGGTAATTCATCAACGCTATACTTACGTATTATTCGTCCTATATGCGTAATTCTAGGGTCATTTTTCATTTTAAACATTGCGCCATCAACTTCATTTTTATCAACAACTTTTTCAAATTTTTTATCTGCATCAACTATCATTGAGCGAAATTTATACATTTTGAAGGGATGACCATTTCTTCCAATCCTTATTTGCGAATAAAAAACAGGTCCCTTTGAATCATCAATCTTTATCAAAACAGCAACAATCAAAAATACTGGAATTAAGAAAATAAGAGCAATTAAGCTAAATACTTTGTCAAAAACTATCTTGATTATTCGATAACCATATCGATGATCAATTTTTTCCTGTTGTAAGACTTGGGGGTCCTCAAGTAAACCTAAATGATTACTTTTGCTTCCAGCTTGCATAGTCTCGTTTTCCTCTTTTCTAGCTAAAAATTAAATATATCCAGCCATTTTTTTTCTTTCCTGATTGCATAAATTAAATGAGTCTTAATTTCCTCTGCATTTATGATTTTCTTCGCATTATTTTCAAAATTATTAGCTGTTTCAAGTCCAAACTCCTGGTTGAGTTTAGAAAAAGCCTCCCTCATCTCATAGTTGCGGCCCGGCAAATGATGTGCGTCAGATGCAAACACATAACATTGCCCAGTCTCTATCAGTTGGGCACTAAAATGTTCAACTTTTTTACCAAACGTGCCAACATAGCTACTAGCAGTAATCTGTGATAAGCAGCCTTTCTGAAGTAAATCATAAATCAACTCAGGATGTCGCATGATCTTAGTATTCCGTTCCGGATGAACAATCACCGGCACGATTCCTCGCTGTTGTAGCTGATAGATCATTTCATCAGTATACGCCGGGACATCATCATCTGGGAACTCCAGCATCAGATACTTGCCACCTTCATCGGCAAACAAGATATCATCTTGATCTAATGCCTTTAACAAATCGCCATTGATTCGAACTTCCTGACCGGGAAAAACCGATAAGGGAATCTGGTGCTGATTTAACTGGTCTTGAAATTCCGCTGTCAGCCTGATGACATCTTTCTTATGATTGATATACCGGCCATTCATATGATGGGGGGTTAACAAAGCATGAGTTACACCATTTTGAACGGCTTCACTGGCCAATCTCAACGAAATCTTCATATTAGCTGAACCATCATCAATTCCAGGCAGTAAATGGCAATGAAGGTCAATCATCGTATCATCCTCTCAACCTTATTGTTCATACCCATAACCATATCCGTAACCATATCCGTAGCCATAACCGTTCTTGGGAGCAACATCGTTTAAAACGTATCCCAACAAGTTAGCATGAACCATGGTCAGCAATTCTTTAGAACGTGTAACATCCGCACGTTGTGCAAGACCTTGACGAACCACTAGGATCACGCCGTCAACGTGAGCTGATAATACTTGGGTATCTGTCACTTCTAGTAGAGGTGGAACATCAAAAACAACAACGTCATATTCTGACTTTGCAGCCTCAACAAAATGTTTCATTCGCTGTGAATTTAACAGTTCTGCTGGGTTGGGTGGGATTGGTCCACTGGTGATGACCGTTAGATTATCAATCACATCAGCATTCGCAATTGAATGAAAATCTACATTGTTAGCTAAAATAGTGGACAAGCCTTGCGTATTGGGTAAAACAAATGTGGCGTGTAAAGTCGGCCGGCGTAAGTCAGCATCGATGAACAGCACTTTCTTGCCTTGTTGTGCCCAGGTCACGGCGACATTCGCCGATACGGTGGATTTCCCCTCACTCACATCAGAAGAAGTAAATAATACCGTTTTGATTTCTTTATCGATGCTAGAAAATTCAATGTTCGTCCGAACTGTTCGGAACTGTTCTGCAACCACGTTTTTCGGTTCAACAGCAGTAACTAATTTAACGCCGTTTTCGATGGAATCGGTTGAAGGGCGTTTTTTATGATGAAATAATGACATTCTAAACCCTCCTAAATTCGCGACTTGTCTGGCTTTCATTGGGCTTCACAAATCGTTTATTGCCATTAATTTTAATGGTGGCAACGTGCCCCAAATTGATTAGGCCCAATTCATTTTGTAAAAAGTCATCATCTTTAACAGAAGTATCCGTCAGTTCTTTAATAAAGGCATATCCGGTTCCTACTAATAAACCAACAATAAAGCCAAGTAACACAATCAGTTTAGTATTTGGTGAAGTCTTACTGTAATCTGGTGTGGCTTTAGAGACCGTTGTTACGTTGTTAATCCGCATCATTGACTTGATTTTAGATTTAAAGACTTTAGCAACTTCGTTTGCAACTGCTGCCGATTTATTCGGATCATTGGTTTCAACGTTAATCGCAAAAACCTGCGAATTTTGCTGGCTACTTAACGAAATAGCGTTTTTTAGCTCACCCACAGTGACAGCATAGGCTCTACCGGTCGATTTATAGATTGCTGGCTTCGCTGCCCGGGCGAGTACTTTTCGCCCCGTTGCGGCATTAGTTCGATAAATTGCCTTAGTCGCTGGTCGAACTAATTTTTCTGGATTTGCTAAGTCTTTTTGCGCTTGTTCAAGAATCACTTGGTTCGTCACGATATCTTTATAGGTACTGATCATTTGAACATCAGCTTGTTGATTCTGAGCTGCTAGTGCTGGGTTACTATCATCTTTGCGATTAACTAACAGCTGTGTTGTTGCTGTATACTTTGGTGTCATTGCGAACTCTGAAACCGCAAAGGCAATCAGGCCAAATCCGATTGTCGCAACAATAATGAAAACAAAGTGTTTACGTAAAATGCCGAGCATCCTTTTTAAATCGATGGTACTTTCCATGCTTTTCCTCCGGAGTGGTCTTATTCTGAATTCATACTTTGATGGTGGTAGTGTTCATCACTAATTTTTAGTCGTTAATCCTAAATTGCTGCGTAATTCATTAGAAACCCGGGCGCGTTCAGCAGCTGAAACAACCTCAAACGATTGACCGCCTAACATCTTGGTCTTCCCTTGGGCATGATCAGACACGGCGTTCTTACCAGCTGTGCGGTACTTCAGTGCTAAGCCCAGCATGTCGCTACGCGTGAGATCGGTCTGCATTTCATCCGAAATGGCAATCATGAAATCGTCGTTCAAAACGGTCTTATAGGACACTGACTTCTTCAATAGAGCAGTGATGATCAGCCGCTGACGTTCTTGCCGACCATAATCCCCGCGAGGATCGTCATATCTCATTCGTGAGAATTTCAGTGTTTTATTACCATTTAAATGATACTTTTGTCCCTTTTGGAACGTGGCACCCAGATAACTAAAAGATAGTGGAGATACAACATCCACCCCACCGACTTCATCAATGGCTTTTTCCAATCCACCCATATTAACCAACAGATAATAATCGATTGGCACGTTTAAATACTTTTGAACCGTTGAAATGGTCTCTTTAGTACCACCATACGTATATGCTGAGTTAATTTTAGCTGGTGAATATTTTGCATAGCCGGGCAAATTAACTTTCATGTCACGGGGTAAACTAACCATGGTCGACTTATTCGTCTTAGGGTTGATGGTCATGACCATGATGGTATCGGTCCGACCCTTATAATTTCGACCCATCGCCCCGGTATCCGTTCCAAGTAGCAAAATCGAAACGGGCTTCTTTTTAGCGATCACCTGAGAGGCGTCCCGTAATTTTGGTGCGCCAGAGGGTTGATAGATAATCTTAGAAGTTTCCGATAGTTTGTGCCAAGCATAGGCAACATAACCACCCGCCGCCACGAAAATAATGGCAATCAACCAAATAAAGAACCGTTTTAGCCAACGGCGTCGATGATGGTGGTGATGAATATGATTCGTTGCTTGACGTAATTCTTTGTTATCTTCACTCATGTTTCGTTTTTCTCCCTACCCCCACCCGAAAAAGATGGGTTCCTTAACAGGATCAATTTTGCATTATAACAATTTCACACGTTATAACCTAACTATTCTCTATCATTGTCTAGACCGCGTCAAGGCTATATAATGATTTAACTACAACTTTTTCTAACTTATACATGAAAAATAGCATTAATCAAATGGAATTTTGTTTCGCATACACGCCAGCGCCAACCATTCCTGCCCAAGGGCCTAACTGAGCAGGCACAATATCACATACCTCACGGGCAACTTTCAGGGCATGGCCCGCAATCACTTCTTTGGTGGGGCCTAATAACCGTTCACCAGCTGCAGCCACGCCACCGCCAATAATGATTCGCTCAGGATTATACAGATTGATGGCCGAAGATAGCCCGTAACCCAAAATTTCGCCGGTCTCCTGCATCACCGCTTGTGCAAGCTTATCGCCTTGGTCATAAGCCTCTGAAATCATTCGGGCAGTCAGCTTCGTCTCATCACCTTGGGTCCATTCACTCATCACACTGGTCTCACCAGCTGCTAGGTGTTCCTGCACCGTTTTAACCATGCCTCTAGCCGAAACATAACGGCCAAGACAGCCAGAACTACCGCAGGCACAGGGACGCCCGTGACGATACATATTGAGATGACCAAGCTCAGCAGCACTATTGGATTTCCCATACATCATCTGACCGTTAGTAATCATGGCGGCCCCTAACCCGGTTCCCAGCGTCACCATCAACACATCCTGTTTACCCTTGCCAGCGCCAAGCTGCCACTCACCATAAAGATTGACGCGCACATCGTTATCCATATAAGTTGGCACGTGAAATTGATCTTCAATCAGCTGAACGACGGGCACGTTGTCCCAGTGCGAAAAATTAGGCGAAAAAATCGACAAGCCCCGTTCAATGTCCATTTGACCAGGAACGCCGACACCGATTGCCTTGATCTGATCAGAACCGGTCTGGGTTTCTACTAGTAATTTTTTCACCCCAGCAATCAGGTTTGTCATCACGGTTTGACTGTCAGTTTCTGATTCAGTTGGCACTTTTAATTTAGACTGGACCGTTAAATCAGGGTTGAGCAGCCCGATTTTGATGTTGGTTCCTCCCAGATCGATTCCAATGTAGAACATAGCTTCCACCTACCTGTAAGCGTTTTTATATTACCTATTATAATACCACCGGCAAGCGCCATTATTTAGCCCGTAAAATAATTGAAATATAAGTGAATCAATTAAAAAAGTCCAACTCATTAACGAGTTGGACTGCCGCAATCTGGTTGACCAGATTGACTTATTTTTTATTTGATTGATCTTCCTTGCGCAGCTTATCAGCCGTATCCAGAATATATTGCCGTAATTCGTCCTTGATTTCGGGATGAGTCAAACCGTATTCCACATTGGTCTTGACATAGCCAAATTTGTTACCAACATCGAACCGCTGGCCCTTAAATTCATGGGCAAAAACGCGCTGAGTCTGGTTCAAGGTATCAATGGCATCCGTCAACTGGATTTCGCCACCCTTACCAGGCTTCTGATTAGCCAGAATATCAAAGATTTCTGGTGTCAGCAGGTAGCGGCCAATGATAGCCAGGTCACTAGGTGCATCTTCCACAGCGGGTTTTTCAACGAAACGGTTAACGTTATATAAATCAGTATCAACTTTGTTTTGAGGATCGATGACACCGTAGGCAGACACTTCATCGTGTGGCACTTTCTTGACGGCCAGAATGGATGAATGGGTCTTCTCGTATTCGTTGATCAGCTGCTTGGTCAAAGGCACCTTATCGTTCATCAAGTCATCACCGAGCATGACCACGAATGGTTCGTCGGCGATAAATGACTTGGCGTAACGAATCGCATCGCCTAGGCCATTAGGATAGGGCTGGCGAATGTAGTAAAGGTTCATGCCGGCAGCGGCAGTGGTCTCTTGAACCAGCTTTAGCAGCTGAGTCTTGCCCTTTTCTTTCAGGTTTTGTTCGAGCTCAGGCGCTGAATCGAAATGGTCTTCGATGGAACGCTTACCCTTACCTTCAATAATCAGAATATCTTCGATGCCGCTTGCTTTGGCTTCTTCCACAATGAATTGAATCGTTGGCTTATCAACGATGGGTAACATTTCCTTGGCAAGTGCCTTAGTTGCTGGTAGGAACCGGGTTCCAAGACCAGCCGCTGGGATGACGGCTTTACGTACTTTCATGTTTAGAATCTCCTCTAAAATAGGTTTGTATGCTGTTACAGCTACCTTTCATTTTACACTATGTGGTGTTAAAAAGGACTTAAATTTAATAATTTATCACCTTGAGCGATTTTAAGTCACCAATCAGTCTGATGACTCCAGCCGTTAATCGTGCTCGGCTTCATCTAATTGCTGAAAAATTTCTCGCACCCACTGACTGTCGCCACCGTTTGGGGTTTCACTCTCCAACATAGCGTACCGTTGCTTAGGGAACTCATACCAGTCATGGGTTTCCAGCTCGTGAAGCATCGCATCCGTACCTTGTTCGATACCACGAATAATCCGCCTAACATGATCAGGCCGTAAGTAGCCCCGCTTTTGGATAAAGGTAAAGAAAGCCGTCAGCGCTGGTTTAAGCATGGTATAATCCGACTTTTTAAAAAGCAGGCCAGGGAAAAAGTGCTCCAGTAGCCCGGCCACATCATTCATGCCGGTATTTTTAATCGTTTTGCGTTGACGATTATACAACGCATCCGCAAAGATCATCACGTAAAGCTGCAACTCGGCCGCGTCCACTTTTTTTAACAAAGGCTCACACTCCGGCGAGTCAACAAAGGCTTCAAACCACTGGTCAACGTATTGCCGAACCGAATTGCTGGTGGCCTGCTGCCATTCTGGCAATGATTCTTCAGCACCATAGGGCAGTAAATACGCCGTAGTCACCGGCAACATCAGGGTCGTTAGCTGGTCATCATCCATATCAAGGCGACCACCCTTGGCTTCAAACAGCAAAAAAGTCGTCATCGATTCGTAAATTTTGGCGGTCTGCAGGACAGGCATTTCTTCTTGATACGCACTGCTTAAAAAACGGTAAAGACCGCGGTGAAGGCTACCCGCATTCCACTGAGCAAAGGGCACGTTGATTTTTTGAGCCATTAATTTAAAAAGTCCCCGAACGGCAATCTTCGATAAATCCAAATCAAAAAAGTCGACAAGCTCATGCTGGCGCAAAAATTTAACGCAGGCGCCCCATTCACGCCGAAAATCCTGTTCATATGTCATTGCTTGATTACTCATCGCTTTCTCCATTCCTACCTATTTAGCCGTTTACGCATATATTATCACAATCTTACAGCAGTTCTAGCCATCCGCTGCCACATTCGACTGAATTATTAGCGAAGTTTAATTCTTCATGCCTTTTGAGCTATTGTCAGATAAACAAAAAAAGTTATCAGTCAGTTGGCTGATAACCCTTTATTACGATTCACATTGTTCACCATTTGGCAGACAGTCACAAGACACCTCTTTAGGTGCCGTTTTCGCTTTTTCACTTAACGCTGCCTGCAGTTTTTCAATATCAGTTTGCGTCAACGTCACATGCTCAACTAGGTTCAGCAATGTGGCGCCCTTCTTCATGGCACAAAGGTGGTCAAAAAGCTGTTCCGCTGAACCGTTCATGGCATCTGACTCACTGATCGTCGCCGTATAAAGGAACCGCCGATCCTGTTTTTCAGTGGTCAGCAACCCCTTTTTCACTAACCGCCGCAATAACGTTTTGATGGTCGAGTCCGACCATGACCGCTTGGCTTGCAGCAGATCAATCAATTCACGGGAATAAAGTTTGCCCTTGGTCCAGACGATGCGCATGAGTTCCCACTCTGATGGCGTAATTTCCTGGATCGAACTTTGTAATGATTCGCTCATATTATCCCCTCCGTTTACAGTTGTACACACTAAATGAATTTTAACAGGTTCCCCGATTAAGTCAACCATTCAACTCTATTATACCGCACACCATGACCCGGTCTATACCTGGAGTCAATTCAGTTGTCATAGTCAATTATCTCCGTATAATAAGCTTGAAAGTTGCCCTCAGGCGACTCAATAAGGAGGAGATTGATCATGGTAAAAGTAGGTATTAATGGTTTTGGTCGGATCGGCCGCTTGGTATTACGTCGGGTCCTCGAGTTAAATGACCCCGATATTGAAGTCACTGCAATCAACGATTTAACAACCCCGTCGATGCTGGCCTATTTATTTAAGTATGATACGACTCATGGTACGGTACCTTATAACGTCTCAGCAACTGACGATTCACTCATTATTGACGGCAAGACCTTCCGCGTTTACGCAGAACGTGATGCCAAAAACATTCCTTGGGTAAACGAAAATGGCGTGGAACTGGTCCTTGAATGTACCGGCTTTTACACCTCTAAGGAAAAGTCCCAGGCCCACTTGGACGCCGGCGTTAAGAAGGTTTTAATCTCAGCTCCGGCTGGCCCAATCAAGACCATCGTCTACAACGTAAACGAAGAAACTATCACGCCCGCAGACACCATCATCTCTGCTGGTTCCTGCACCACCAACGCGTTAGCACCAATGGCTTACGCCCTGAACAAGGAGTTTGGCTTGGAAGTCGGCACCATGACCGTGATCCACGCCTTCACGAGTTCACAAATGATTTTGGATGGCCCTAAAGGCAGTAAACTACGCCCTAACCGGACCGCCTCCGCCAACACGATTCCACATTCCACTGGAGCAGCTAAAGCCATTGGACTGGTGATTCCAGAAATTGACGGTCACCTGCAGGGGCATGCCCAACGGGTGGCAGTCATTGACGGCTCCGTCTGCGAATTAGTGTCAGTGTTGGCCACGGAAAACGTCACGGCTGATCAAGTCAACGCTGCCATCAAACCTTACACTGATGATAACCCTTCGTTTGGCTGGAACGAAGACAGCATCGTTTCCTCTGACATCATCGGCGACACTCACGGGGGCGTTTTCGATCCAACCCTGACTGAAGTGACCTCTAACGGCAAATATCAAGTCATCAAAACCGCTACATGGTTCGATAACGAATACGGCTTTGTTTCCAACATGGTTCGGACCGCTAAAGCCTTTGCTGATGCACAGAAATTCGCGGACGCTTAAGCATTGCTGACATTTCAATAAATGATAAAAACCGCCATCCTGACTTTTCGGGATGGCGGTTATTTGTTAGTTCACACCGTGGATATCGGGCGTATCAAAATTGGCCATTGCCTTTGCATTGCTGGTCTTAGTGACAAGCGCGTCTGGCGAACCATAGTAACCGATGTACTGAGTTCCCTGGACCTTAACCGGTTTAGGCATCAGGCTTTGAACAGTTAACCGGATTTGATAGCGGTTGGGAACCTGCTTGACAGTACCAGTAGTTGCCGTCCCAAACTGCCACTTTTGAACCCTTAGGTGAATAACCTCGCTGGTGACCTGCTTACCGCTCTTGTTCTTGCCAACTTTAGCGGTAACCGGGTAAGCCTTCGTGACTTTGAAGGGATGCTGACCAGTTGTCTGACTGAATTCAGCAGCCATTTTTTGATCCAGTTGAGCCTGTGAATTGGCCTGTTTGATGCCCTTTTTATAAGTATATTGATCTGAGTTCTTCTGGTTGGCTTTATCCGTTTTTAGCTGACCCAGGTAATTACTTTTCTGACGAGCTACTGTGCGGGCGTATACTTGGCGTTCATTTTGCTTAGCCAGCGTGATGGCCTGACTGACCGTTTGATGGCTCAGTTGCGTTAACCGTAGACCGTTCACTTGATAGTCCGCCACGTGACTCTTTTGCTGAACCAAGACGTCACGGACTTGACTATTAACTTGCGGTGTTGGGGTATTAAGCCGGTACCAGACCTGCTGTTTTTGATCTTGAGCGGTGGTGACAAACGCCACTTTACTGGCTTTAGCAGCATCCGTGGCATGGCCGCAACCCGCCAAACTGATCAGGGTAAGACTAGCTAAAACAACGTCAAACAATCGTTTTTTCATGGTAAATGACTCCTCTAACTTAACAATCTATTTCTAGCTTACAATCGCCGTTTTGGAAATGCAATCCCCTGTTATTCCTGTATCTGCTGGCTTATATGAACTAATTTGCCAATATAGCGGTTACATCTCGATTGCGCCTTTCATTCACAATTTAATTCGTATAAGATAAATAAGTGGTTATGATATGACTGAACGCAACTTATATATCTGAATGACGACAGACTAAAAAAAATTAATGAAAGAAGGCTCTTCAGTGTCAAAACGAAACATCTTCATTGTGACTTGTGCGTTATTACTTTCGAATGCCATGAGTGGTCTTGATAACACCATTATTAATACCGCATTACCCGCTATTATTTCGGACCTCCATGGGATTGAGTTAATGGGTTGGATCGTCGCCGTATTCCTGTTGGGAACGGCCGTCAGCACCCCGTTATGGAGCAAATTGGGCGAGCATATTGGCAACAAACAGGCTTACCAGTTAGCCGCCCTCTTTTTTGTTCTCGGTTCTTTTTTGCAAGGAATCTCGCCGAACATCGTTTTTCTGATCATCACGAGAACCATTGCCGGTATTGGAAATGGTGGCGTGGTCTCGCTGCCCTATATCATTTATGCACACCTTTACGAGAATCCCCGTAAACGGATGAAAGTGCTGGGCTTCGTGTCCGCCAGTTACAGTATGGCGACCATCGTCGGTCCGTTAGTTGGGGGCTACATTGTCGATGCCTTCAGCTGGCACTGGGTGTTCCTCGTCAACGTTCCCGTTGGCTTGGCATCAGCCATTCTGGTTCAGATCTACTACAAGTCTAATCCCAAGTACCGGGTGGACAGTGCGGTGGACTACGTGGGTGCCAGCCTCATGACAGTGGGACTGATCGCGTTATTAGCTGGAATTGAAATGATTGGGACTGTTAATTCAGTCATTGTGACGGTCTTAATCGTCTTTGCCGTCATTTGCCTTGGCGTGCTCTTTCACATTGAAGGCCACGTGGAAGACCCCATCATTCCTCGCCGGTTGTTTAAGAACCGGCCGCTCATGATTGACTTCGCGTTATTCATGATCATCTGGGCAGCCTTCTTAGGCTTCCTGATTTATAGTCCCATGTGGGCTCAAGCACTGTTAGGAACCAGCGCCTTGATTGGTGGTGCCACTCAGATTCCCAGTTCCGTCACCGACATTATCGGTTCAACTCAAGTTTCAACCATGCGCCGTTTCTTACGGCCGCAAAAAGTTGTGGCGCTGGGTATTTTGACCCTGATCATTGCCTTTCTTTTGATGGTGGTCATGGGCGTCAAAGCGCCGTACTGGCTGCTGTTAGTAGCTGGTGCGTTTGAAGGCTTCGGTAACGGTGCCTGCTTTAATGAGCTGCAGGTCAAGGTCCAAGAAGATGCCGAAGCACAGGATGTCCCAGTTGCCACGTCATTTAGCTTCCTGGCACGAATGCTCAGTCAAACCTTCATGGCGTCAATCTTCGGGATCATCATGAACCACGCCCTGCGCCGCGGTGTGGGTACTTCTGGTGGTCAAATTACGATGAAAATGATGAATAAACTCAGTGACGCGCAAAGCGTGAATGATTTACCCGCCAAGTTAATTCCTCAGATGCGCGTCATTTTGCACAGTGGCCTGCATAACATTATGCTGGTTTCACTGATACTGATGCTCATTGCTGGTGGCATCAACCTTTGGGCGCAACAGTTGGAAAAAACCAAGTATGCGAAACTAGCAGCAGCTAAGAGCAGCTCGGCTGCATAGTGAATAGCGATTCAAAAAAGGGAACCCCATTAATTCGGGTTCCCTTTTTGAACTAATTGTTTCTTTCAAT
This sequence comes from Secundilactobacillus mixtipabuli, assembly GCF_002217925.1. Taxonomy (GTDB): domain Bacteria; phylum Bacillota; class Bacilli; order Lactobacillales; family Lactobacillaceae; genus Secundilactobacillus; species Secundilactobacillus mixtipabuli. The sequence goes on from NZ_BCMF01000005.1 coordinate 145,887, forward strand.
CAACTCTCTCATGATCAGCTGCAACGTTTCCGCAAAGGGCGCATCCGCATTCACGTGACTGCGATTGAACCGCTCTTGCCACCACTGATTCCGGATCTCGACGATTTTAGGAACCACCTTACTGCCATCTGGCGTGATCTTGATCACGTTGGTCGTCCGATTATCCATCGATTGGGTCTGTGACACGAAGCCTAATTCTGATAACCGTTTAATTTCACGGGTGATCTGCCCTTTATTAATCACCAGCCGCTTGGCTAACTCGTTTTGGCTGTGCTCCCCTTGCTGCTCCAGCAAAAGTAATATGTATGCGTTGGTGACGTTTAATTTCAGCGTCTTATAAATTGGTTGTGTATCTCGTTGGAAAGCCCGGTGAATAATGGAAAAGCTCTGGGCCAAATCCCCTGGAAAAGTTTGTAAAGTCACAATTGTCCCTCCTGTAATTGATTTCTTTGATTCAATTATACCGTTAGCCAGCCTGAATTAAACATAAAGTTTAAAATACACTAAGTTCTTTCTCTAAAAGTTCATCTTGGCGTTAGCCTCGCTGTAAGTCTTTCAAGTTAATTTGCTTGACAATCTCTTGTAAATAGCTTAAATTGGTCAACAATAAAATAAAAGTACAAAAGGCTTTTATTTTGATTTCATTTAAATTATTTTTACTTTTATTTTATAGGCTTCATCATTTAATACTTTTTTATAAGAGGAGAGAGAACATGAAGGAAAATGGTATCGACACCAAAGCATCCCGCTTTAATATGTGGAAGCTGCATCTATCGGTGGCAACCGTGACCTTAATCCCAGCGGCCGTTGGGATTAACTACGTGGCGAAGGCCTTTGCCGAAGGGTTGAAATTACCGCTGTGGTTAGGCTCGCTGGGAACTTATCTGGCAAGCATGCTGGCTGGCCCCACTGCCGGCGCGATCAGTGGCTTTATCAACAACATCATTTACGGGCTGACTTTATCACCCGTTTCAACCGTTTATTCAATCACCAGTATCGCTATTGGTATTGTGGTCGGGGTCTTATTCAACCGCGGCTGGTTCAGCAACGTTAAGCGGGTATTCGTTTCAGCAATTCTGATTGCACTGACTTCAGCAATTATTTCAACACCCCTCAACGTCATCTTCTGGGGTGGCCAAACTGGTATTCCTTGGGGCGACGCTTTGTTTGCGACAATGATCGGCAACCACATCAACATCTGGATTGCCTCATTCACGGACGAATTTGTGCTGGATATTATGGACAAAGTGGTTGTTGCTTACCTCGCCTTCTTCATTTACCGTCAGTTGCCGCAACGGATGATCAACTACTTTAAGGACAACCAATAATGGATATTCGGGATGATAGCCTTCAAAAAATAGCTCGCAGGCACTGGTATAACTTTGTGGATCCCGTCACCAAACTGCTGTTGGCACTGTTTTTAACCATGCTGTCGTTTGACTTTACGCCCCTCTACTTTGAAATCAGTCTGGTTTTATTCTCACTAACGCTATTACTCCTATCGCGGCTGTCTAAGGCCACCGTTAATGCGGTATCCTTTTGCCTGTTTCTAATCGTGACCATGGTTGTCATTCAGGGCCTATTTTATAGCCACAATGTTCATCCGCTGTTTTCGGTCATGACCATCACCTTCTACCGTGAAGGTTTTCTATATGCTGCTACAATGAGCGCAAGGATTCTGATCATCATCTTTGCCATTGGCTTTTTCATGGGCACCACCACGGTGTCGGAAAACGCCAAATACCTGGAATCCATTGGTATGCCTTACAAGTTAGTTTACCTGCTCATGTCGGTTTGCTACATTCTGCCTCAAATTCAGCAAAACTTGAGCAAAATTCAGTTTGTCGAACGGGCACGGGGCATCAATCCACAGAAAACGGTGATGCAAAAAGTGCGGTCTATCTTACCGATTCTGATTCCACTGATCATCAAGACTTTCGACCAGTCGATCAATCGGTCAATTACGCTGCAGTTACGGGGATTTGATCGGCCGGAGCGGACGTTGGCAACACCTAAGTATCCGTACTTTAAGGCCAAATTCAGTCACTATTTATTGAGTATCGTCATTCTGTTATTAATCGGGTGCAAGCTATGGCAAATAATCAGCAGATTTCTATAAATGATCTGAGTTTCACCTACCGGCATGATTCTAACGCGGTGTTACATCACATTTCCGCCACAGCACCGCTGAATAGCATTATCGGCATCATCGGTAATCATCACGCTGGTAAAACGACCCTGTGCCGGATTTTGGCTGGCATTATCCCCAATATGATGGCTGGCGACTTGTCCGGCGATGTTCAGCTTGGTCCACTATCACCTACGCAAAACTGGCCTGCTCTCAATCAGCAGACCGGTTTTGTGCTGCAAGATCCTGCTAGTCAGTTAAGCGGCCTAGCAGACACTGTGGCCGATGAGATAGCCTTTGATTTGTTAAATCATGGGGTGGCTAATACCGAAATCCAGCACCGAGTAACCGAGGTCGCCAGACAGTTGCAGTTAACAGGTCAGTTGCAACGGTCGCCTAACTCGCTGTCAGGTGGCCAATTACAACGGCTGGCGATTGCCACCGCCATTGTCACCAAACCAGCAATACTCATTTTAGACGACCCCACCAGCGAGATGGACCCTCAAGGCCGTACCGAATTCTTCAACTGGCTGACGATCATTGAGAAAACGACTATTTTGATCGTCTCAAACGAAATTGATGACTTGTGCGAAATAGCAGACCGACTCTGGCTGCTAGTAGACGGCGAACTAGTCAATCAGGGTACGCCATTGGAAGTCATCAACCAGCTAAAGCCCGACTGGCAGATTGGCACACCTCAAGTTTACCAGCTGGCCAGATCAATGAATTGGTCACTTGGCACTGATCTTTTTCCAGTAAACGTTAATCAACTAAGGGGGTGCCTGCATGACCGCCATTCAACTTAACGATGTCAGCTATCACTACCCAACGAGTGACTTTAAACTGACCATTGACCAACTAACGATGACGGCAAATTTAGTCGCCATTGTCGGCCAAAACGGTGCGGGAAAGTCCACTCTGTTTAAACTACTCACCGGGCTGATGCAGCCGCAAACGGGCAACATTTTGATCAATCATCATGATCTCGCAGATTTATCACCAGCGGATCGATTAAAGACCATTGGCATTGTGTTTCAGGATCCCAGTTCACAGCTGTTTAACGCCACGGTAGAAAAAGAGGTTGCTTGGAGCCTGTCGCAAACTGAATCTGACGCTGCCGTCATTGCCGAAAAAGTGGCTCAGGTATTGGCGACAGTCGGCTTAACTGACATCAAAGACAAGAATCCCTTTGACCTCTCAATGCCGGAAAAGAAATTGCTTTCGATTGCGACTGTCCTAGCTGTGGATCCACAGATTTACCTCTTTGATGAACCGATGATCTCACTGGACTGGCCAAGTCAGCAGTTAGTCACGCGCCTAATGCAACAGCTGGCACGAGAGAAACACCAGGTGATTGCCATCACCCATGACATGGACTGGTTGGCAGCAACCTTTTCTAAGATAGCTGTCTTAAGCGACGGTGAAATTAAGTTTGAAGGCGCCCCCGCAGCCCTCTTTGGTCAGCCTGAGTTAGTGCACGCGGTTGGCCTGCTACCGCCAAGAATAATGTCGATTGTCAGTGACGTGTTAGGTGATTCAAGGGTCTATCTGACACCGGCGGATTATGTGGCGAAACACCAGACTCACTAAAAAAACGCAGTTCACAAGTTAACTTGTGAACTGCGTTTTTTAGATGCCGCATATTTCTGGACAACAAAAAAACACCTTTCCCTCCACATGGAAAAGGTGTTTCGAACGTAATATAACGAGTATATTAACGCTTTGAGAATTGAGCAGCCTTACGGGCCTTCTTGAGACCTGGCTTCTTACGTTCTTTCATACGTGCATCACGAGTTAACAGACCTGCACGCTTAAGGGGACCACGAAAATCTGGGTCGACTTCGAGCAATGCACGGGCGATACCGTGACGAACGGCGCCAGCTTGACCTGAGAAGCCGCCACCATTAACGTTTGCTAAAACATCGTAGTTACCTAGAGTTTCAGTAACGTTAAATGGTTGAACAACCACTTCACGTAAGTTAGCAAATGGAATGTAATCTTCAATTGCTTTATCATTCATAACGATTTTACCAGTACCTGGTACTAAACGTACACGGGCAACTGAGTTTTTACGACGGCCAGTGCCGCGATATTGTACTTGAGCCAATATGATTTCCTCCTTAAATTAGGTTAGTAATGTCCAAAACTTCAGGCTTTTGAGCAGCATTGTCATGTTGGTCGCCAGCGTAAACGTGAAGCTTCAAGCCGATGTTGTGACCTAATGAAGTATGAGGAAGCATACCCTTGACAGAAGTTTCAATCAGCTTTTCTGGATCCTTTGCACGAAAATCACCAGCAGTGCGTTGCTTTAAACCGCCTGGGTGGTTCGTATGGTGGTAATAGATCTTCCGTGAAGCCTTCTTACCCGTTAAAGCAACCTTCGAAGCATTGATCACAATAACGTGATCACCAGTATCTACATTTGGGGTGAACGTTGGCTTATTCTTTCCACGTAAGATGTTTGCGACAGCTGAAGCAAGACGTCCCAATGGGATATCAGTTGCATCAACCACGTACCACTTGCGATCCACGTCACCTGGTTTAGCCATATATGTTGTACGCACGATTAATTTCCTCCAATTTCAGTGTTTGTTTGACATCCGTTAACAAGTTTCCGGGGCTTATCGTGGGGCAAACAATACCAACTAACATAGTACAAATTTCTGTCCCCTAAGTCAAGGGTTTTCGGTATTTGTTTTCACTTCAGCCCCGACTGCGTTTGAAATGCCCCAGCCAGCTTAACGCTGACGTTTTGGCAGCTTAGTAGGGTGCTCGGGATCGTCACCCTCATAATAAACATGCTTCAGATACAGGCCACTTGCTGGCACAGTTCGTCTGGCAGCTCGACGGTCGCCGATTCGATACAGATTTTGAATGTCATCGACTGGCCGGGTACCTGAGCCAATCTCAACCAGCACCCCAACCATAATTCGGACTTGATTATAAAGAAAGCCGTTACCATAGAATTCAAATACCAGCTCGTTATTCGGCTGATCCAAATGGCACCCTGCTTCATAAATAGTCCGGTAATTAGTCCGTGCTGATGAGCCCGAAGCCACAAAGCTGGTAAAGTCATGCTCACCAATCAAATCCTTAGCCGCTTGATTGATTCGGTCCACGTCAACGGGAAACTTCCAGTGGCCCGTGTAATTACGCTTAAAGGGGTTTCGAAATTCACCAAGATCCATTCGGTACAGGTATCGCTTGCCAGAAACATCGTAGCGGGCATGAAAGTCCTCACTGACGATGTCAACGTTCAAGACCTCCATATCAACGGGTAACATGCTATTGAGCCCCTTACGCATGTTTTCGGCCGTTAGATTAAAGGGCATATCAAAGTGAACCACTTGCCCTAAGGCATGGACACCAGCATCCGTCCGGCCAGAACCGTAGACCACGATGGCCGGTGTCGGATTCTTTGCCATCTTGTTGACCACCCGCGTCAGCTCACTTTCAATCGTCCGCATATTGGGTTGCCGCTGAAAACCAGCAAAGTTAGTGCCATCATAGGCTAATGTAATTTTATATCTCAAAAGTATTGTTCCTCTCAACTAAAGTAACGTAATCCAATCACGGCGCTCAAACTGACAATGTAGATCACTAATGACGCCGTATCGACCCGCTGCCATTTTAACTGCCGGTATTTCGTCCGGTTTTCACCGTCTTGGTAACCTCTGGCTTCCATTGCCGTTGAAATTTCGATTGCCCGATTAAAGGCGTTGACGAACAGTGGAATTAAAATGGGTACGATGGTTCGAATTCGCTGCCGCAAACCGCCCTCGCCAAAATCAACGCCACGAGAGCGCTGTGCGTTCATGATCTTTTCCGCCTCATCCATCAAAGTCGGCACAAACCGCAATGCTAATGACAGCATCAGCGCTAGCGTAGCCACTGGAAAATGCAGTCTACGCAATGGACTCAGCAATGACTCGATTCCATCCGCGATTTCCAACGGTTGGGTAGTGAAGGTCAAAATAGTGGAAATTAAAATAATCAGCACAAACCGCATTAAAATTAAACCGGCGCTGTTCAGACCATTTTGACTCACCACTAGCCAGCCCCACTGCCAATAAACGTGTCCGCCGGCGCCAAAGAAAACTTGAATCAGCACGGTAAAAATCATCAGCCAAAATAGTGGCAGCAAACCGCGAATATAAACGCCCAGCCGAATTGCTGAAGCCACAACTGATGCCAACAATAGCACTGTCATAATGAGGTAAGTCCAAAAATCATTTGCAAAGAAAACCACTGCGATATACAGAAAGCTTAGAATTAACTTCGCTCGCGGATCCATCCGATGCACCCAAGAATGCCCGGGAATGAAACGACCAAACATCACTTTATTCATGGTCGATTCCCTCCTTTGCTAACTGCGGGGCCAACTGGTCAGCCAGTTCCTCAACCGTTAGTGGCATGCTGTCAAACTGAAAGCCGTCTTGCTGCAGCTTGTATGCAAACTGAGTTGCTGCTGGCAGTCCTAATTGATGAGCTTCCAGCCATTCGGGATCACTAAAGATTTCTCGCGGTGATCCCTGTTTAATCACTTCACCATGACCCATCACGATCACGTGATCCGCATAATTAGCGACGTCATCCATTTGATGGGTAATGAGGATGATTGTCAGTCCCTGCTCCTCGCGTAAACGGGTAACCAGCTGCATGACCTCTAAGCGGCCACGAGGATCTAATCCGGCCGTTGGTTCATCAAGAACCAGTACCTCGGGCTCTAGCGCGAGTACACCGGCAATGGCCACTCGCCGCATTTGGCCACCAGAGAGGTCAAAGGGTGACCGGTTCAATAACGATTCATCCAGTCCAACTTCCTGAGCCATCCGTTTCGCCAGTACCAACGCATCGGCTTCCGACACACCAAAGTTCTGTGGTCCAAAAGCAATGTCCTTGATGACCGTTTCTTCAAACAACTGGTTTTCTGGAAATTGAAAGACCATCCCGACTTTTTTTCGTAACGGCTTCAAGTGTTTATTCTTGGTTTCGTTAGTGATCACTCTGTCACCAATTTTAACCGTGCCAGAGGAAGGCTTTAACAGGGCGTTAAGGTGCTGAATCATAGTGGACTTACCGCTACCGGTTTGCCCAACCACTGCCGTAAAAGAGCCGGGTGTAATGGCAAGGTTAATGTCTTTCAGGGCTTGGACAGCAAAGGGCGTCCCAGCTTGATACCAATAATTTACTTGTTCAAACGTGATGTCCGTAGCCAATCCGCTAAGCCCCTTTCATCTAAATATGATTGCGGTATTGCAACGTGGCGCTGCTGCAATGCATCTTTAAGCTTTTCTGGCAGCGGGACATCAAGTCCCATCTCAACCAGTTGCTGACCATGACTAAAGAGTTCTTTGGGCGTTGCTTCTTCCACAAAGCGACCGTCATCGATCACCACTAACCGGTCCGCATTGGCGGCTTCGTCGATGTCGTGGGTAATGGACAAAACCGTTAAGTTTAATTGCTGCTTAAGGTCTTGAATCACCGACAGAATTTCCTGCCGTCCCCGGGGATCCAACATACTGGTCGCTTCATCCAATATCAGGATTTTCGGTGCGATGGCAATAATCCCCGCCAGCGCTACCCGTTGCTTCTGACCGCCTGACAAGTTGGCTGGTTCCCGATTTTTATAATCCAGCATGCCGACTTGAGCCAACGCCTGATCAACTTTGGTCACCATCGTGTCGCGGTCAACGGAACGGTTCTCCATGCCGAACGCCACATCATCGGCCACCGTTGCTCCCACAAACTGGTTATCAGGATTCTGAAAGACCATGCCCACTTTTTCCCTAATTTGCCAGACTGTCTCCGGCGTCAGTTCTTGACCATCGATCGTTATTTTCCCTGAGTCAGCAGCCATCAGCCCAATTAAAAGCTTCGCCAGCGTACTCTTACCACTGCCGTTATGACCAACGATTGCCACCCAGTCGCCAGCTTGAATCTCAAAGCTGACGTTATCGATTGCTTGGGTGTCACTATTAGGATATTGATAATTTAGATTTTCAACTCGAATAATGGCCATTTTTATTTTCTCCATTTTTAGAAATCACAGGTCATTATAACAAATCTTAGGCCTATATTGATACTTTCAACTCCTTTTTTTGATTTGCGATGGGTTATCATTTGGCTTGCTCAATCATCTAGCCTATAATTAAGGGAGTAGAAGAACGCTTTCATTATTTACTAAAGGAGGTTTATCAATGACAAAAAATATTGTTGTCGTTGGTGCAGGCTTTGCTGGGGTTCTTACAACAAAGAAGCTTGCGAAACGATTTAAATCAAACGCTGATGTCACCATCACATTGATCGATCGACATCCCTATTTCACCTATTTAACCGAACTTCACGAAGTAGCGACAGAACGGGTAGAGCCTGACGCAGTTCAATACGATTTACAGCACTTATTTAATCATGCTAAAAACGTCAAACTCATTACCGACAGTGTCACTCAAGTGGACAAGGAAAACAAAAAAGTGGTTGGCGAGAATGGCGAATACCCATTCGACAGCCTCGTGATCAGTATGGGTGGCGAACCCAATGACTTCGGCACCCCAGGGGTTAAGGAGAATGGTTACACCCTCTGGTCGATGGAAGACGCCATTCGCCTTCGGACCCACCTGGACGATGTTGTTCGCCGCGGCGCTGCTGAGCATGATCCAACAAAACGGCAAGCAATGTTAACCATTGTGGTCTGCGGTTCTGGCTTTACCGGCGCTGAAACCATTGGTGAATTAATTGACTACAAGAAGGTACTGGCAAAACGCTATCGTCTTGATGTCAATGAAATTAAGGTCATCTTGGTTGAAGCTGCTCCTACTATTATTAATATGCTGGATCGGACGAATGCGGCCCACGCCGAAAAATACCTTAAGGACAATGGCATCGACATCCGGGTCTCATCTGCCATTACACAGGTTAACCCAGACTCAGTTGAGATTAAGGAACAAGACCCAATCGCAACTGAAACCTTGATTTGGACTGCCGGTGTCAAAACCAACCATACAGCTGATGAATTTGGCATTGAAGCAGGTCGCGGTGGCCGTTTGATCACCAATAAATACCTTCAAGCACAGGGCTTCGAAGATAAGAGCATTTACGTTGCCGGTGATGATGCCAACGCCACTGAGGAAGGTGCAGAACGGGCTGTACCTCAAACAGCACAGGAAGCTGAATTTGAGGCCTATGTCGTCGCTCACAACGTGGTCGAAGACATTAACGGCAGTCAGAACTACGAGGCCTTTAAGGACAAGAATATGGGCTTCATGGTTTCCTTTGGTTACCGTTATGGTATCGCTCAAGTCTTTGGCGGTAAGCGGGTGCGAGGCTGGTTTGCAACGGCCATGAAACACGGCGGCAACTTGCTGTACTTCTGCCGGATCCGTTCCGGCTACGCAATGTGGAAGTATTTAAAGGATGAGATCTTCAAGACCGCTAATAAGCGGACCGTGCTGGGAAGTAACACCGCAACCAACACTAATGTTCTGTGGACCCTACCGCTTCGTTTATTCTTCGGTCTTGGCCTCTTCCTAGATGGAATGAGCAACATGGGTGGTACTGCTGGTTGGATGACCAGCTTATCGCCAACCATGGGCACCATCGAATTAATTCTTGGTGCGCTGATCTTCTTTGGCTTAGCTACCTGGTGTGCTAACTTCCTGGTGATCCTCGGATTCTTATTCCTGGTTCACACTTGGCCGGCAAGTTGGATCCTATTCGTTGCTTTCGCACTGCTGAATGGCTCCGGTCGTACCTTTGGCTTGGATATCTGGTTCGTGCCATGGTTACAACGTACCTGGGGTCACTCGCGTTATGGTATTCCGCGTTCAATCTACAAACAAAAATAAATGAACATCAAAAGGCGCATCTCCCAATTGCTGGGGATGCGCCTTTGGTCTGTCTCATAAAATGAAGACACAAAAAAATCACTACCGAATAAATGGTGCGCGGCAAAGCCGCATTCAAGCTAGACTCGAATTAATCATCATCATAGCGCTTTATACCATAAATTCGGTGTGATTCTATTGCGATCAGCAATAGAGCTGATCACGATTACTGCTTTAATACTACTTAATTAGTCAACAAGTTGTAGAATAACCATTTGTGCACCGTCTCCACGACGAGGCATGGTTCTCATGATACGAGTATAACCACCATTACGGTCAGCATACTTAGGTGCAACTTCGCTGAATAGCTTTTGCAATGCTGTAGAGATTTGGACGTTATCGCCATCTTCTTTAACATCAGCAACTACATCACGAAGGAATGCAGCGGCTTGACGACGTGAGTGCAAGTCTCCGCGCTTACCTAAGCTGATCATCTTGTCAGTAGTAGAACGTACTTCTTTGGCGCGGGCTTCAGTGGTCTTAATTTGGCCATGAATTAATAATTCAGTGGTAAGATCCCGAAGTAAGGCGCGACGTTGTGAACTTGTTCGTTGCAATTTACGGTAACTCATTACTGGATACCCTCCTTTTTATATTTATACTAGTCTTCTTTACGAAGTGATAACCCGAGGTCGTTGAGCTTTGCCTTGACTTCTTCCAATGACTTCCGGCCTAAGTTACGAACCTTCATCATATCGGCTTCAGTCTTGTTGGTCAGCTCTTGAACAGTGTTGATTCCCGCACGTTTGAGACAGTTGTATGAACGAACTGATAAGTCAAGCTCTTCAATCGTCATTTCAAGCATCTTTTCCTTGTGGGTCTCTTCTTTTTCAACCATGATTTCAGCATTCTTAGCTTCATCTGTTAAATCAACAAACATCGCCAAGTGTTCCGTTAAAATCTTAGCAGCTAAACTGATCGATTCACTAGGAGTAATTGAACTATCGGTCCAAACGTCCATCGTTAATTTATCATAGTCAGTTCTCTGACCAACCCGCGTGTTTTCAACCTGATAGTTAACACGTTCGATTGGGGTATAAATAGAGTCAATAGGCAAAACGCCAATTGGCATATCTTCCTTAGCCTTGTTTCGGTCAGCTGAAACGTAGCCGCGACCTTTATTTGCAGTCATTCGAATGTGGAAGGTTGCCCCTTCTGCGACAGTCGCAATATAAAGATCAGGATTGAGAACTGTGACATCACTGTCAGCAGTAATGTCACCAGCTGTAACTTGAGCAGGTCCCTTAACATCAATTTCCATTGATTCGATTTCATCGTCGGGTCCTTCAAGCTTAAGCGAAATCTTCTTAGTGTTCAGAATAATCTGAGTAACATCTTCAACGACACCCTCAATAGTAGAGAATTCGTGTAAAACGCCATCAATCTGAATACTTGTGACAGCAGCACCAGGCAGCGATGAAAGCAGAATTCGTCTCAAAGAATTCCCTAACGTAGTTCCATAACCACGTTCGAGAGGTTCAACGACAAATTTGCCGTAATCGTCGCTTTCTTCAATTTTGTGAATGTTAGGCTTTTCGAATTCGATCATTCTTATCTTTTACCCCTTTCAAAACGCGTTGAGCCATATAAATAAGTCCCATCTTGTAGCCGTATGCCCACTAAAACGGGATACACTATACTCGACGGCGCTTCGGAGGACGAGAACCATTATGAGGAACTGGAGTTACGTCCCGAATGGCAGTTACTTCAAGTCCGGTTGATTGTAAAGCACGGATTGCGGCTTCACGACCTGAACCTGGACCCTTAACAGCAACTTCAACAGTCTTCATACCATGTTCCATAGAGTTCTTAGCAGCAGCTTCAGCAGCCATTTGTGCAGCAAATGGTGTTGACTTACGACTACCCTTAAAACCTAATGAACCAGCTGAAGACCAAGCAATTGCGTTACCTTGCATGTCAGTAATCATGACCAGAGTGTTGTTGAATGTTGAGTGAATGTGAGCAACACCAGACTCGATATTTTTCTTTACGCGGCGTTTGCGCGAAGTTTTTCTAGTTGCCATAAAATGTCATAACCTCCTTTTAGATAATTATTTCTTTCTACCTGCGACTGAGGCCTTTTTACCTTTACGAGTGCGGGCATTATTCTTCGTGTGTTGGCCACGAACGGGCAAACCACGACGGTGACGCATACCACGGTATGAACCGATTTCTTGAAGACGCTTGATGTTCAAGCTTACCTTACGACGTAAGTCACCTTCAACTTGGTAGTTGTCTACAGCTGCACGAATCTTGTCTTCATCTTCGGGAGCGAGATCACGAACGCGAACGTCTGGTGATACACCAGTTTCTTCAATGATCTTTTGTGCAGTAGTGTTACCGATTCCGAAAATGTAAGTTAAGCCAATGACAATACGCTTGTCACGTGGCAAGTCAACTCCAGCAATACGAGCCATTAAGTTGCACCTCCTATATTATTATGAATTATTTACCTTGACGTTGTTTGTGCTTAGGGTTTGCTGAGCAAATAACCATTACTCGACCCTTACGCTTGATAATCTTACAATGATCGCACATTTTCTTAACAGATGGACGTACTTTCATGAGAATCAAAACCTCCTATTGTCCTAATGCAAACCAAAAAACCAACTTACTTAAACCGGTAAGTGATCCGGCCTTTGGTCAAATCATACGGCGACATTTCAACAGTAACACGGTCTCCAGGTAGAATTCGGATGTAATGCATCCGAATCTTACCAGAAACGTGTGCTAGAATTTCATGACCGTTTTCGAGTTCAACCCGAAACATTGCGTTTGGCAGTGTTTCAGTGACTTTACCTTCAACTTCGATGACGTCTTTTGCCACGAACGTACCCCCTTGAGTGTTTTATGACTATGATTAAATAGTACCCGGACTTGCCCAATATTAAATTGAGGCTAACCTGAGTTAGTTTACCACACCATAACTTTTGAAGCAAGAACTTCTATACTAAGGGCATTTAGGCAAGTTGACTAAGAATCGCTTTGATATCATTATAAACATCTTGGATGTCACGATCACCATCAACGGTATGAAGTAAACCCTTCTTTTGGTAGAAATCTACCAGCGGCGTGTTCATCTTCACGTTAACATCCAAACGGTTCTTAACGGTTGCAGGCTTATCATCTTCTCGTTGATAGAAGTCATGACCGCCACAAACATCACAAGTACCCGGAACCTTTGTTGGGTTATAGATCTTATGATAAGTTGCGCCGCATGTCCGGCAAATGTAACGGCCAGATAGTCGTTCAATCAAAACATTAGGCTCAACGTGAATGTTGATAACAGCATCCACATTACGTCCAAGTTCGGTTCCAAATTGGTCAAGCGCTTCAGCTTGGTCAATTGTCCTTGGATAACCATCTAGCATGTAGCCCTTTGCGACATCGTCTTGTGCTAAACGCTCTTTAACGATTCCGTTAGTGACTTCATCCGGAACCAATTCGCCTTTATCGATGAACTTCTTAGCAGCAAGTCCCATTTCAGTTTCATTTTTCATGGCTTCACGGAAAATGTCACCGGTTGAGATATGCTGGATATCGAAGTCTTCAACAATCTTTTGGGCTTGAGTTCCCTTACCTGCGCCAGGTAAGCCCATTAAAATCAAATTCATTGACATGTTTGTTTCCTCCTAGCAGTTCTCTTTAATGACAAGAAGGTGTGCTGAACCAGGTCATCACACCATTACTCGTCTCATTCAGCTGGACGGGAATTTTGAATGAAACCAACATAAGTCCGTTTCATCATCAGCCCTTCGACCTGTTGGATCGTTTGGATAGCAACACCAACCACGATAAGTAAGCTGGTACCACCAAGTCCAATCGATTCATTCAGATTCCAAACGTTTTGAGCAACTAGTGGAATCAAAGCAACCAACCCTAAGAACAATGCCCCGACAGTACTCAAACGCATCAGTAAGTTAGACACGTAAACTTGAGTTTCATGACCAGGCCAGACACCAGGAATGTAACTTCCTTGTTTCTGTAAGTTCTCAGATAATTTTTCAGGGTTAACCTGAACAAATGCATAGAAGAACGTGAACAAAATAATCAAAATTGTATATAAGATTGTCCCGCTGGTCGTCTGCATATTAAAGACATCGGTTAATACTTGATACCAGGTATCTTCGGAGTGATTATTCGCAAACGCCATCAAAACAGTTTGTGGCGTTGCAATAAACGAACTTGCGAAGATAACGGGAATAACACCAGCAACGTTAACCTTTAATGGAAGATAACTACTATCTGGATCACCGGAGACACGACGCGTATATTGAATTGGAATCTTTCGATCAGCTTGTTGAACCCACGTCACCCAAGTGACAATGACTAGAACAGCAATCAAAACTGCCAAAACAACTAAAGCACCTTGCCACCAATCAGAAGCAGTTAAGTTCTGAAGGTAGGTTTGATATAACTGATAAAGCCCGGTAGGCATTCTGGCAATAATACCAGCAAAGATGATCATTGATACACCGTTACCTAAACCATGGTCAGTAATCATGTCACCCATCCAAGTGGTTAACATGGTTCCACCAGTCAAGATCAAGCCAATCATTGCATACGTTTTAACGCCTGGGTTCTGCACCAAATTCAAACTACTTAAGGTGTTAAAACCGGCAGTAATCCCAATTGATTGCACAAACGCTAGGATAATCGTTAAATAACGTGTGTGTTGGTTCAACTTTCGTCGACCAACTTCCCCTTGCTTACTCCACTCTACATAACGAGGCACAATGTCCATTTGTAGAAGTTGGATCACAATTTGTGCGGTAATGTATGGCGAAACTCCCATCGCAAAGATGGAATAGTTAGTCAAGCCACCACCACTGAACATGTTTAAAATGCTAACCAATCCAGAAGACGCAACGCTTTGTAATGCCTTTGCATTAACTCCTGGCACAGTAATATACGAGCCAAGACGAAAGACAACCAAAACCATCAGTGTAAAGAGAATCTTGTTCCGAATGTCTTTAACCTTAAACGCGTTTTTCATGGTCGACAGCATTAAATCACCTCAGTTTTACCGCCTGCTGCTTCAATTGCGGCACTAGCACTTGCAGAGAACTTGTGTGCTTTAACCGTAAGCTTCTTTGAGATTTCTCCGTTACCTAAAATCTTGATACCGTCTTTTTCGTTTTTAACGATGCCGGCTTCAACCAATGCTACAGGTGTTACTTCTGCACCATCTTCGAAACGATCGTTAAGCGTTGAAAGGTTTACTAATGCATATTCCTTACGGTTAATGTTAGTAAATCCACGCTTTGGAATACGACGATACAGTGGCATTTGGCCACCTTCGAAACCAAGACGTGTCTTGCTACGAGCCTTTTGACCCTTTTGGCCACGACCTGATGTCTTACCGTTACCAGCAGAACGGCCACGTCCTTTACGCGTACGCGTTACACGTGATCCTTCAGATGGTTGTAATTCGTTCAACTTCATGAATGAAGGGACCTCCTTTTAATTAATTTACTTTACTTCTTCAACTTTGATTAAATGAGCGATTTGGAACAATGCGCCACGAGTAGCTTCGTTGTCCGGATGAACAACAGAGCTATTTACCTTCTTCAAGCCAAGGGCTTGAACAATCTTACGTTGCTTAGGAAGACGGTGAGCAGCACTGTGAATCAAAGTGATTTTTAAATCAGCCATGTTGAGATCCTCCTATTCAGCTAAGTGTTGAACTGAAACACCACGTAAGTCAGCAACCTCTTCAGCACGCTTGAGTTGTTTCAAACCTTCAAACGTAGCACGGATGGCGTTGATTGGTGTATCAGAGCCAAGTCGCTTACTTGTAACGTCAGCGACACCAGCTAATTCCATGACGGCACGAACGGCACCACCAGCAGTGACACCAGAGCCTTCAGCGGCTGGCTTCAACATAATCCGGCCACCATCATAAGTTCCAAGAACTTCATGCGGAATGGTAGTACCAACGATTGGAACTTGGATCAAGTTCTTGTGGGCAGCTTCAACAGCCTTACGAATAGCTTCTGGAACTTCTTGAGCTTTACCAGTACCAAAGCCAACGTGACCGTTGTGATCACCGACGACAACAAGAGCAGCGAAACGTAGACGACGTCCACCTTTTACAACCTTAGTGATTCGGTTGATTGATACAACGTTGTCTTCAAGATCCAACTTTTCAGGATCAATAAACTTTGCCATTAGTGGTTATTCCTCCTTTTTAGAAATGTAAGCCGTTTTCACGAGCTGCTTCAGCTAATGCTTCAACACGTCCGTGGTATAAGTAACCGCCACGATCGAAAACAACTTCGGAAATCTTTTTAGCAGCAGCACGTTCTGCAACAAGCTTACCAACTGCTTGGGCTTGTTCAGTCTTGTTACCTGCAGCTATTTCACTATCTAAAGTCGAGGCACTGACCAGCGTCACACCCGCTACGTCATCAATTACTTGAGCGTAGATGTTCTTGTTTGAACGGAAAACATTTAAGCGTGGGCGCTCTGCAGTACCAGAAATCTTGTTCCGGACACGCATATGACGCTTTTGACGTGTCTTGTTCTTATCTGGTTTCGAAATCAAAATAGTCACCTCTTTAAATTATTTGTAGAATGCTTATGCAGCATTATTTACCAGTTTTACCTTCTTTAAGGCTAATGTGTTCATTTTCGTAACGAATACCTTTACCTTTGTAAGGTTCTGGTGAACGAACGGCACGGATTTCAGCTGCGAAGTCACCGACTTCTTGCTTACTGATACCGCTAATGTTAATGGTGTTGTTGTCAGGAACTTCAACTTTTAGAGTTGAAGGAACTTCCATTTCAACAGGGTTGGAATAACCAACACTTAAGATCAACTTACCCTTTAATTGGGCACGGTAACCAACACCGACAAGCTTCAAGGTCTTAGAGAAACCCTTAGTAACCCCTTCAACCATGTTGTTGAAGTTGGCACGAGTGGTTCCGTGTAAGGCACGGGTCTTGTTGTTGTTATCTGGACGGTCGAAGTTAACTTCGCCATCAGAAACTTTCATGGTGATGATTGGTGAGAATGTACGAGTAATGGTACCCTTAGGGCCTTTTACTGTAACATCGTTACCTTCGCGTTTAACGTCAACACCATCTGGAATAGTAACTGTCTTGTAACCAATACGACTCATTGAGTGGACACCTCCCTGCTTATTTAAATATTACCAAACGTAGGCGAGTACTTCGCCACCGATTTTCTTTGCACGTGCTTCTTTATCAGTAACAACACCTTCTGATGTTGAAATGATTGCGATTCCTAAGCCATTAAGAACCTTAGGAACAGCATCAGATTTAACGTAAGTACGTAAACCTGGTTTTGAAATACGCTTCAAACCTGAAATTACGCGTTGCTTGTCGCGGCCGTACTTAAGGAATACACGGATGATACCTTGTTTGTTATCATCGATATATTCGACGTCGCGTACAAAACCTTCGCGCTTCAAAATTTCAGCAATGTCGCGCTTCATCTTTGATGCAGGTACTTCTAATGATTCGTGGTATACCATGTTGGCATTACGGATCCGAGTTAAGAAGTCTGCAATTGGGTCAGTCATAGACATTAACGTTTATCCTCCTTTGTTATGAAATCTTACCAGCTAGCTTTCTTCATGCCAGGAATTTGACCCTTGTGGGCAAGTTCCCGTAAGCAAAGTCGGCATAAGTGGAATTTGCGATAAACTGAATGTGGACGGCCACAACGTTCGCAACGTGTATAAGCTTGTGTCGAGTATTTAGCAGGACGCTGACTCTTAACAATTAATGATTTTTTAGCCACAATAATACCCTCCTTACTTAGTAAATGGCATGCCAAGCTGTGTTAACAACTCGCGTGATTCTTCATCTGAGTTTGCAGTGGTGACAATAACAATGTCAAGACCACGAACACGGTTAACCTTATCATAATCGATTTCTGGGAAAATCAATTGTTCGCGTACACCGAGCGTATAGTTACCACGACCATCAAAGGCGCGAGAACTAATACCATGGAAGTCACGAACACGTGGTAATGAAACGTTAACTAACTTGTCTAGGAAATCATACATACGTTCACCACGTAATGTAACCTTGGCACCGATAGCGTTACCTTCACGTAAACGGAAACCGGCGATTGACTTCTTAGCCTTAGTAATCAAAGGCTTTTGACCTGAGATCAAGCCTAGTTCTTCAACTGCTTCATCTAAGTTCTTAGCGTTTGTAGTTGCATCACCAACACCCATGTTTAAGACGATTTTGTCCAACTTAGGTGCTTGCATGATTGATGAGTAATTGAACTTTTCAATCATTGATGGAACGATTTCTTTGTTGTACTTTTCTTGTAAACGATTAGCCATTAGTTAATTTGTCCTCCTTCCTTGATTACTTGTCGATGGTTTCGCCGCTCTTTTTAGCGAAGCGAACCTTCTTGCCGTCTTCTACGCGGAAACCAACACGGGTTGGTTCGTTGGTAGAAGGGTCAAGGAGCATCACGTTAGATACTTGAATTGGTGCTTCAGTATCAATGATGCCACCTTGAGGATTGCTTTGAGAAGCTTTTTGATGCTTCTTGATCATGTTGATACCTTCGACGATGACACGGTCTTTAGAGTTAAGAGTCTTGGTAACTGTACCTTCCTTACCCTTATCCTTACCGCTGATCACGCGAACTTTATCACCAGTTTTAATGAACATCCTGTTTGGCACCTCCTTATTTTCGAACGATTAGAGCACTTCTGGTGCAAGAGAGACAATCTTCATATAATCATTGTCACGTAATTCACGCGCAACTGGTCCGAAAATACGAGTACCTTGTGGACTCTTGTCATCACGGATTAATACCGCAGCATTTTCATCAAACTTGATGTATGAGCCATCGGTACGGCGTACACGAGAAGTTGTACGTACGACAACTGCTTTAACAACGTCACCTTTTTTGACAACGCCACCTGGTGTTGCTTGTTTAACAGTTGCAACGATAACGTCACCAATGCTGGCATAACGTCGCTTTGAACCACCCAGAACTTTAATAGTTAAAATTTCACGGGCACCAGAGTTATCAGCGACTTTTAAACGAGATTCTTGTTGGATCACGTTAGTGTCCTCCTTTCACTTCTAAGTAAAACAGAATACGATAAATGTCGAAACTAGATGATAACTGCCTTTTCAACAACTTTAAGAAGTCGGAAACGAACAGTCTTAGACAACGGACGTGTTTCCATGATTTCAACAAAATCGCCGATTTTGGCTTCGTTGTTTTCATCACGAACTTTGTACTTTTTAGTGTACTTGATCCGCTTACCATATACTGGATGCATCTTGGTAGTTTCAACGGCTACAGTGATCGTCTTTTCCATCTTATCAGAAACGACACGGCCACGGTATGTCTTACGAGCATTACGTTCTTCAGCCATTAATTATTCCTCCTTTATCGTATTCTTTACTTGTTTAACTCTTGTTGACGAAGCACAGTTTTAATCCGTGCAATATCCTTACGAACCTGCTTCAAACGAGCAGTGTTTTCAAGTTGACCAGTAGCCAATTGGAAACGAAGGTTGAATAATTCGTCTTTGTAGCTCTTCTCTTTTTCGAGCATTTCAGCAGTGGTTAATTCTTTAATATCTTTAGCCTTCATTTGATTCGCCACCTACTTCCTCGCGAGGGATGATCTTCGTACGAACTGGCAGTTTCATAGCTGCTAAGCGTAAAGCTTCATGTGCAACTTCTTCTGAAACGCCACCGACTTCGAACATAACCTTTTCACGTTTAACCGGTGCAACCCATCCTGCAGGAGCACCCTTACCATTACCCATACGAACACCAACACCCTTTTCGGTGTAGGATTTGTGAGGGAAAATCTTGATCCAAACTTTACCGCCACGCTTCATGTAACGCGTCATAGCAACACGGGCTGCTTCAATCTGACGGTTTGAGATCCAGCTTGAGTCAAGTGCTTGTAAACCGTAATCACCGAAAGCAACTGACTTGCCGCCTTTAGCAGCGCCACGTAACTTACCACGGTGTTCACGACGATGTTTTACTCGCTTAGGTACTAGCATTGTTATTTCCCTCCTTGCTCGTTATTTTTATTAGCGTTAGGCTTGTCTGGCAAAATTTCGCCACGGTAGATCCAAGTCTTAACACCCAATGAACCATAGGTTGTGTGTGCTTCAACCCAGGCGTAATCGATGTCCGCACGCAATGTGTGCAAAGGAACAGTTCCGTCTGAGTATGATTCAACACGAGACATATCTGCACCGTTTAAACGACCGGCAACTTGGGTCTTAATACCCTTGGCACCAGAACGCATAGTCCGTTGCATTGATTGACGCATAGCACGACGGAAAGCAACACGGCCTTCAAGTTGACGTGCAATGTTTTCACCAACTAATTTAGCATCTAAATCAGGTTTCTTGATTTCGATGATGTTGATGTGTACTCGTTTGCCAGTTAAGTTGTTCAATTCCTTACGGAGATTTTCAACTTCTGATCCACCTTTACCGATAACCATACCAGGTTTAGCAGTATGGATTGAAACGTTAACGCGGTTAGCGGCACGTTCAATTTCTACTGTTGACACTGAGGCATCAGCAAGGCGCTTTTCGATATATTTACGGATTTTAAGGTCTTCGCCAAGGTAAGCAGCAAAATCTTTTTCAGCATACCATTTTGCTTCCCAGTCGCGAATAATACCGACACGTAATCCGGTTGGATTTATCTTTTGACCCACGCGTTATCCCTCCTATTTTTCAGATACAACGATTGTAATGTGACTTGTACGCTTGTTGATTGGTGAAGCAGAACCTTTGGCACGAGGACGGAACCGCTTAAGGGTTGGCCCTTCGTCGACAAAGGCTTCGCTGACAACCAAATCAGCACGGTCTAAGTCAAAATTATTTTCAGCATTTGCAACTGCTGACATTAATACTTTTTCAACGATTGGTGAGCCACCACGAGGGGTGAACTTCAAAATAGCAATCGCTTCAGCCACGCTTTTGCCTCTGATAAGATCAATGACAAGGCGGACCTTACGTGAGGCAATACGAACTGTTTTCGCAGTTGCCTTTGCTGATGTAACTTGTTCAGCCATTAGCTAATCCTCCTTATTATTTTGCAGTCTTCTTATCGTCGCCAGCATGACCACGGAAAGTACGAGTAGGCACGAATTCACCTAACTTGTGACCAACCATGTCTTCTTGAATAAATACTGGAACGTTCTTACGACCATCGTAAACAGCGATTGTGTAGCCGATAAAGCTAGGGAAAATCGTTGAACGACGTGACCAAGTCTTAATAACACTCTTCTTGTCTTGATCTTTTTGTGCATCGATCTTTTTCAGAAGATGTTCATCGGCAAATGGTCCCTTTTTTAAACTACGACCCATTAGATTACCCTCCTTATGAGTGAGATTACTTATGCAGTGAGCTTATTATTTTCTGCCTTTACGACGGATGATAAGCTTGTTTGAACGTGCTTTGGTAGAACGAGTCTTCTTACCAATAGTCTTCTTACCCCATGGTGATAATGGTGATGGACGACCGATTGGTGCTTTACCTTCACCACCACCATGAGGGTGATCGTTAGGGTTCATAACAGAACCACGAGATTGTGGCCGCTTGCCAACCCAACGGTTACGTCCAGCTTTACCAACGTTGATCAGTTCGTGTTCTTCGTTACCAACAGTACCGATAGTGGCACGGTTAACAACTAAGACCATCCGAACTTCACCAGAAACTAAACGAACCATAGCGTACTTGCCTTCTTTACCAAGCAATTGTGCGCCTGCACCGGCTGAACGAACTAATTGTCCGCCTTTACCAGGCTTTAATTCGATGTTGTGAATGGTGGTACCAACAGGAATGTTCTTTAATGGTAATGCATTACCAACCTTGATATCTGCATCTGGACCTGATTGAACTTTATCGCCAACCTTAAGGCCTTTAGGTGCTAAGATGTAAGATTTAGTTCCGTCAGTATAAACTAACAATGCAATGTTAGCAGTACGGTTTGGATCGTATTCGATCGCTTTAACCGTAGCTGTTACATCGTCTTTTGTACGCTTAAAGTCGATAATCCGGTATTGGGTCTTGTTACCGCCGCCACGGTGACGAACCGTCTTCTTACCGCGGTTATTACGGCCGGCAGTGTGACTCTTTGATTCTAGTAATGACTTTTCAGGCTTTGACTTCGTGATAACTTGACTGTAGTCAAGGCTGGTCATATTACGCCGACCATTACTGGTTGGTTTGTATACTTTAATCGCCACGTTGATTCCCTCCTATATTATTATTTGTTATTCTTCGCCGAATAACTTAATTTCTTTTGAATCTGCTGATAAAGTGACAATAGCCTTACGACGCTTCTTAGTGTAGCCTTCGTAACGACCTTGACGCTTTAACTTGCCTTTAACGTTCATGATGTTAACTTTAACAACGGTCACGTCAAAGATTTCTTCAATCGCTTTTTTAACTTGGGTCTTCGTAGCACGTACGTCTACGTCGAATGTATAACGCTTGTCATCAAGCAAAGCAGTAGATGCTTCTGTAATGACAGGACGTAAAATGATATCACGAGCTTCCATTATGCGAGCACCTCCTCGATCTGAGAAAG
The DNA here is from genome assembly GCF_002217925.1 of Secundilactobacillus mixtipabuli. Lineage (GTDB taxonomy): Bacteria > Bacillota > Bacilli > Lactobacillales > Lactobacillaceae > Secundilactobacillus > Secundilactobacillus mixtipabuli. The sequence goes on from NZ_BCMF01000005.1 coordinate 168,475, forward strand.
AGCAGCTTGGGTCAATACAAGTTTGTCATTACTGATGACATCCAATACATTGATACCCTTGGCGTCGATAACTTGAACGTTAGCCAAGTTGCGAGCAGCCATTTCTGCATTCTTATTGTCTTCCTCAAGAACCACTAAAGTCTTTGTTGAAACGTTTAAACTAGATAATGATTTTGCGAATTCCTTAGTTTTAGGTTGATCAAAGTTGAAAGCATCAACAACAACTAAAGAACCGTCAGCAACCTTTTGTGAAAGAACTGACTTCAATGCCAAACGCGTAACCTTCTTTGGAAGGTGGTAAGCGTATGAACGAGGTGTTGGGCCAAAGACAGTTCCACCGCCAACCCATTGTGGTGAACGGGTAGAACCTTGACGAGCACGGCCAGTACCCTTTTGACGCCATGGCTTCTTACCACCACCACGAACTGCACTACGGTTCTTAACCGCATGAGTTCCTTGGCGTTGTGAAGCACGTTGCATCAAAACAGTATCAAACACGACGTTTTCATTTGGTTCGATGCCGAAGATGGTGTCGTTTAAAGTAACGTCACCGTTTTGGCTACCGTCTTGCTTAAATAATGTAACACTAGTCATTTACGTTTCCTCCTTTCTTATTTCTTAGGTGCGCGAACGGCACTCTTAATTTCAACGAATGACTTGTTAGCACCAGGAACATTCCCGCTGATCAACAATACGTTGTTTTCAACATCTGCACGAACAATCTTTAAGTTCTGGATAGTCCGAGTGTTGTTACCCATCCGGCCAGGTAATTTCATACCCTTGAAGACACGGTTGATAATAGCACCCAAAGAACCAGGACGACGGTGATAACGAGAACCGTGGGTTTCAGGTCCACGTGATTGACCATCCTTGTGAACGTTACCTTGGTAACCATGACCCTTTGTTGTACCGGTGACATCAACGTATTCACCAGCATCAAAGATGTCTGCCTTAACTTCATCTGCTACCTTGTAATCTCCTAGCTCAACATCTCTGATTTCATGAATGAAGCGCTTAGGAGTCGTGTTTGCTTTTGCTACATGACCTTTTTCGGGCTTGTTGCTCAAAACATCGCGTTTGTCTTCGCAGCCTAATTGAATTGCATCGTAACCATCGTTTTCAACTGTCTTAACTTGTAATACAACGTTAGGAGTAGTTTCAACAACAGTGACTGGGATCAATTCGCCATTATCAGTGAAGACTTGCGTCATCCCTACTTTTTTACCTAAGATTCCTTTTCTGGTCATGAGTACACCTCCGATATAATGTAATTTTGTGTTCTGACTCTAAATTATAATTTGATTTCGATATCCACACCAGAAGGCAAGTCTAACTTCATCAATGAGTCGACTGTCTTTGGCGTTGGGTTAACAATATCGATTAACCGTTTGTGAGTGCGCATTTCGAATTGTTCACGCGACTTCTTAAACTTATGTGGTGAACGAAGCACCGTGTAAACTGTCCGGTCTGTTGGTAATGGAATAGGACCAGAAATTTCAGCACCTGTACGCTTTGCAGTTTCAACGATCTTTTCTGCAGATTGGTCCAGAATGCGGTGCTCGTAAGCCTTCAAACGGATACGAATTTTTTGTTTTGCCATTGGATTCCCTCCTTACGTCTATTTTAAAAATAAGACTAACTCCGTGAAAATTACCGTCACACCCCGTGGCAAAGCGGCCGGGTGTGCCGCAACCTTTCACATCATCGCTTTGCTATGCTAAATCAAGGGCACAGTTGCCCCTGAAATACAGCACCTATATATAATACTAAATAAATCGCTGTTTTACAAGGATTATTGAGATGTTTTTTTAATTACTCAAAATATTGCCTTAATCAAATCTTAAATTTATCGCGAAATTTATTTTTCACTTTCTACTATTATATATGTATTAAAAAAGACGCTGCATCGTGCAACGTCTTTTTCGAAGAAATTAGTCTTCGGCAGGAGTGCCGCCGTTCTTCTTGATAATTTCTGCTTGAATTGACTTTGGTACTGCTTCGTAGTGATCAAAGGTCATTGTGAAAGTACCACGACCTTGTGATGCTGAACGAAGGGTCGTTGCGTAACCGAACATTTCAGCAAGTGGGACAAATGAATGAATCATTTGTGCGTTCCCACGGGCTTCCATACCGTCCACACGACCACGACGTGCAGTAACTTGACCCATGATGTCACCCATGTATTCTTCAGGGACAACAATTTCAACCTTCATGATTGGTTCCAAGATTACCGGAGCAGCGGTCTTAGCAGCGTTACGTAAAGCCATAGATGCGGCAACCTTAAAGGCAGCTTCACTAGAATCGACTTCATGGTAACTACCATCGTATAACTTAGCCTTCAAGTCAATTAATGGGTAACCGGCAAGAACACCGTTTTCCATTGATTCCTTGATACCTTGTTCAACTGATGGGATGTATTCACGAGGAACAACACCACCAACAATGGCATCTTCGAATTCGAATCCTTTACCCTCTTCATTAGGGGTGAATTCAACCCAAACATCACCATATTGACCTTTACCACCAGATTGACGAACAAACTTACCTTGAGCAGAAGTTTGCTTGGTGAAGGCTTCACGATAAGAAACTTGAGGTGCACCAACAGTGGCTTCAACCTTGAATTCACGTCTCATACGATCGATGATGATGTCCAAGTGAAGCTCACCCATACCAGCAATCAAAGTTTCACCAGTTTCAGGGTTAGTTTCAGCCTTGAATGTAGGATCTTCTTCAGAAAGCTTTTGTAAGGCGTTGTTCATCTTATCTTGGTCAGCCTTAGTCTTAGGTTCAACGGCAACCTGAATAACTGGGTCAGGGAATTCCATTGATTCCAAGTGTAATGGGTGATCAACATCAGTCAAAGAGTCACCAGTAGTGGTGTTCTTCAAACCAATGGCAGCAGCGATATCACCAGAGAATACTTCTGGGATTTCTTGACGGTGATTTGAATGCATTTGCAGCAAACGACCAACACGTTCACGCTTGTCCTTAGTGGCGTTTAAGACGTATGAACCAGATTCCAAGGTACCTTGGTAAACCCGGATAAATGTCAAACGACCAACGAATGGGTCAGTAGCGATCTTAAATGCCAAGGCAGCAAAGCTAGCGTCATCGTTAGCCTTCAGTTCAACCTTTTCACCAGTATCAGGGTTAGTAGCGTTGTATGGCTTAACGTCTAATGGTGAAGGTAAATAGTCAACTGTGGCATCCATCAACATTTGAACACCCTTGTTCTTGAATGCTGAACCAGCAAGTACTGGGAACAATTCAAGGTTCAAGGTTGCTTTACGGATAGCAGCTTTTAATTCGGCAACTGGAATATCAACACCATCAAGGTATTTTTCCATAATGTCGTCATCAACGTCAGCGATTTCTTCAATCATATGGTCCCGACGTTTTTGAGCTTCTTCCTTATATTGATCTGGAACATCAACAGTATCCCATTCTGAACCAAGTTCATCTTCGTCGTAGATATCGGCTTTCATGTTCAATAAGTCGATAACACCTTCGAAGTTGTCTTCAGCACCAATAGGCATTTGAACAGCTAAAGCGTTAGCTTGCAGACGATCCTTGATTGTTTGTACTGAGAAGTCAAAGTCAGCACCAATCTTGTCCATCTTGTTTACGAACACGATACGGGGAACGTCATAGTCGGAAGCTTGACGCCAAACAGTTTCAGTTTGGGGTTCAACACCGGCTTGGGCATCCAAGACCGCAATCGCACCATCAAGCACACGAAGTGAACGTTCAACTTCAACAGTAAAGTCCACGTGTCCTGGGGTATCGATAATGTTGATCCGGTGGCCCTTCCATTCAGCAGTAGTGGCTGCAGAAGTGATCGTGATCCCACGTTCTTGTTCTTGTTCCATCCAGTCCATTTGTGAAGCACCATCATGGGTTTCACCAATTTTATGGATTTTACCAGTATAGTACAGGATCCGTTCAGTGGTAGTCGTCTTACCAGCATCAATATGCGCCATGATCCCGATGTTACGGGTCTTTTCTAGTGGAAAAGCTCGTGTATTAGCCATGTTTAATCTGTAACTCCTCTCAGTTAAATCAAATGTACATTTATTTGTAAAAAAGGATGGCTACATTAAAAATAATCATAGCCATCCCCAACAATTTTCACTATCAACATGAAGCTAGCTTGCGCGTAGCCCACCAATGTGGTGCTGACAGCAAACAATATTGCAAATTACCAACGGTAATGAGCAAATGCACGGTTGGCATCGGCCATCTTATGAGTATCTTCACGCTTCTTAACAGATGCACCAGTGTTGTTGGCTGCGTCCATAATTTCGCGAGCTAACCGTTCAGTCATCGTGTGTTCACCACGAGAACGTGAATAGTTAACGATCCAACGAAGACCTAATGTTGACCGACGTTCTGGACGAACTTCGATTGGAACTTGGTAGTTAGAACCACCGACACGGCGAGCCTTAACTTCCAAGACCGGCATAACATTCTTCATTGCTTCGTCAAATACTTCAACGGGGTCGTTGCCAGTTTCTTTCTTGATTAATTCAAATGCACCATAAAGAATTTGTGATGCAGTGCCTCGCTTACCATCTAACATCAAGTGGTTGATCAAACGGGTAACCATCTTTGAGTTGTAGATTGGGTCAGGAAGGACTTCACGTTTTTGAACGTTTCCTTTTCTTGGCATTACTTAATATCCTCCTTGTTGAAACTTAGTGTTTAAGTTTTTATTCCTTAGGCTTCTTAGTACCGTATTTAGAACGTGATTGACGACGATCTTCAACACCGGCAGTATCCAAAGCACCACGGATAACATGGTAACGAACACCAGGTAAATCCTTAACACGGCCACCACGAATCAAAACAACACTATGTTCCTGAAGGTTATGACCGATACCAGGAATGTATGCTGTCACTTCGATTAAGTTAGACAAACGAACACGCGCGTACTTCCGCAAAGCTGAGTTAGGCTTCTTTGGCGTCATCGTACCAACACGAGTTGCAACACCACGCTTTTGTGGAGCTGGGTTGTTCACTTGCTTCTTCTTGAAACTGTTATACCCGTAGTTTAAAGCTGGGGCATCTGATTTAGAACTTCTAGATTTACGACCTTTACGAACCAATTGGTTGATTGTAGGCATCTAAGAGTCCTCCTTCCTTAGTCTAGTTATTTTAAGTCCACACATCCAGGTGATTCATTTTTGGGCAAAAATAAAAGCGGATGTTGATCCTTTATCGTGCCATGTTTTCCGTCAGCATGTCTGCAAAGCAGAAACCGGTCTACAAAAAGCACCTTTAAAAGAATACCACGCTTCGTCGTTTAATGTCAACGCAAAGTATAAAACATCCACAAAAATAACCCTTTTTCTCTGAAATGATTGCCGCCGTAATCTCGTAATTATTGCTGAGGTGATTTAATGTTACTCATTCAATTTGTCCTAGGCACGGTTATTGGTTCATTTTTATTTGCGAGTTATTCCAGGTTGATCATGGGCGGCCACCTGCTACATCCCGCTCGCTCAGAATGTGACGGTTGCGCAACTCCCCTCGCTTGGTTTGATCTCATCCCCGTTGTTTCCTATTTACTGCTTAGCGGGCGCTGTCGTTACTGCCACCAAAAGATTCCAGCAGCGACCTTGTGCTGTGAATTATTCTTTGGCAGCTTACTGCTCACTGCACAGCCCACCTTATTAAGTCTGTTATATCTGACTGTGGGGAGTTTGCTGTTCTTCATGGCTGATTACGACTTTAAAAGGTTCATGTTCCCTGCCAGTTATGGCTATTGCTTAATGTTCTTCGCTATCACAGTATACACCCTCTTTCGTCCCCATCACCTGACCACTATTTTTTTAATACTCGTGTGGCTGAGCTTACAGGTAATCACGATTAAGCTCACCTGGATTGGCTCAGGAGACTTAGAGGTTCTGCTGTGCTTACTTATTATCTTAGGTTTAATGCCGTTCATCTGGTTAATTCTATTAAGCAGTGGCTTGGCACTGATTATCAGCCTAATCAGCCAGGAACAGCGGTTACCCTTTGTGCCATTCATTGCGGTTAGTTATTTGATCATCCTTTTCTTCATATAAAAGCCTTCAGATACCAGTAAACCAAAAAAGTCCCATTCCGACGTTTATCGGAATGGGACTTTTGCTTTACCTATAGGAAATTACTTAGCTTCTTCTTCCTTCATCCGGCGTTCCAACTCATTAATTGAGTAGACACCATCAGTCGAAGAACCGCCAACTTCCTTTGGCTTGATCTTACGGTAGTCAGGCATCCCAGTACCAGCTGGAATGATCTTACCAATAATAACGTTCTCTTTAAGACCGACCAATGGATCGTTCTTACCGCGAATAGCGGCATCCGTCAATACACGAGTCGTTTCCTGGAATGACGCAGCTGACAAGAAACTGTTCGTTTCAAGGGCAGCCTTAGTAATCCCAAGGATAACTGGACGTGCGGTGGCTGGTGTACCACCATTGACCAAGGTCTTGTAGTTATGATCACGGAAGTCATCGATATCCATCAAGGTACCAGGTAAGACATCAGTGTCGCCTGGATCCATGATCCGTACCTTACGAAGCATCTGACGAACCATGATCTCAACGTGCTTGTCCAAGACAGCCACACCTTGCATCCGGTAAGTCTTTTGAACTTCGCTTAACAGGTAGTTTTCAGTAGAAAGAACATCGCGAACTCGAATCAGTTCCTTAGGATCAACTGACCCTTCGTTCAGAGCAGCACCACGGTGCACGAAGTCGCCTTCGGTTACCTTCAGTTGAGCTGTAATTGGAAGTGTGTAACTTCTCGTATCAGCTTCACCTTTAATGGTGATTTCCTTAGTCCGTTCTGCTGGGTTTTCTTCGATAGATTCAACCGTACCAGTAACTTCAGTAATCTCAGCTTTACCTTTAGGGTTCCGAGATTCAAAGATTTCTTGAACACGAGGAAGCCCTTGGGTAATATCTTCGTTTCCGGCAACACCACCGGTATGGAAGTTACGCATGGTCAATTGAGTACCAGGTTCACCGATTGATTGAGCAGCAACAGTACCAACTGCTTCACCAACTTCAACTTGATCCCCAGTAGCCATGTTACGACCGTAACAACGTTCGCAAACACCATGAGAGGTGTTGCAAGTGAAGACGGAACGAATCGTTACTGATTCGATACCGGCATCAACAATTCGTTGAGCAGTGGCTTCATCGATCATCTTGTTGGCACCGATGATCACTTCACCAGTCTTAGGATCATTAACGGTCTTCATCGTGTAGCGGCCTAACATCCGGTCGTACAATGGTTCGATCATTTCGTTACCATTCTTAATAGCACGGATAGTCAAACCACGATCAGTACCACAGTCTTCTTCACGAACGATAACGTCTTGAGCCACATCAACCAGACGACGGGTTAAGTAACCTGAGTTGGCAGTCTTCAAGGCAGTATCGGTCATCCCTTTACGAGCACCATGGGTAGAAATAAACATTTCCAAAACAGATAGGCCTTCACGGAAGTTTGCGGTAATAGGCAATTCCATGATTTCACCGTTAGGAGCGGCCATCAAGCCACGCATACCGGCAAGTTGCGTAAAGTTAGAAATGTTACCACGGGCACCAGAGTCACTCATCATGTAAATTGGGTTTTGTGGATCGAAGTTATGGATCAGCTTGTCTTGCAAGGTATCCTTAGCATCGTTCCATACACCAATAACACGTTCGTAACGTTCGTGATCGGTAATCAAACCACGACGGAACTGTTTAGTGATGGTAGCTACTTGTTTGTGGGCTGCATCAATAATTTCTGGTTTATCAGGAACTTCAGTAACGTCAACGATTCCGACAGTTAAGCCAGATTGAGTTGATTCGTCATAACCTAAGTCCTTCATCCGGTCAAGCAGCAATGACGTTTCAGTCACTTTGTACTGCTTGTAAACTTCAGCAATAATGTCACTCAGGAAGCCCTTGTTAAACGGCTTAACCAGTTCAGCATCTTTGAGATAATCGTGAATATCTTCACCCTTATCTAGGAAGTACTTGTCTGGCACATAACCATTTAAGTTGGTATCCGTTGGTTCATTCAAGTATGGGAATGATTGTGGCAAAATACCGTTGAAGATCAGTTTACCAACACTGGTAACCAGAATCTTGCTCTTTTGTTCGTCGGTAAATGGCTTGCCCTTCAAAGATGAAGTCTGAACACCGACACGTGAGTGCCAGTGAACTAACCCGTTACGGTAGGCAAGTACCGCTTCGTTAGTATCTTTAAAGATCATGCCTTCGCCTTCACGACCAGCTTCTTCCAAGGTCAGGTAGTAGTTACCAATAACCATATCTTGTGAAGGTGTAACCACTGGCTTCCCATCCTTAGGTGCCAGGATATGGTGAGCAGCAAGCATCAGCAAACGTGCTTCGGCTTGAGCTTCATCAGATAGCGGCACGTGAATGGCCATTTGGTCACCATCAAAATCGGCATTATAAGCTTCACAGGCCAATGGGTGTAACCGCATTGACTTACCGCTTACTAACACTGGTTCGAAGGCTTGAATACCCAAACGGTGAAGCGTAGGTGCCCGGTTCAGCAGAACGGGATGTTCTTTGATAACATCTTCCAGAACACTGTAAACATCTTCATCTTCACGATCAATCTTACGTTTAGCGTTCTTAATGTTGGAAGCTAACCCGCGGCTAACGAGTTCCTTCATAATGAATGGCTTGAAGAGTTCCATTGCCATTGGCACTGGTAGACCCATTTGGTTCATCCGTAATGAAGGACCAACATCGATAACAGAACGGCCTGAGTAATCAACACGCTTACCCAGTAAGTTTTGACGGAAACGACCTTGCTTCCCTTTCAGCATATGTGAAAGAGACTTCAATGGACGGTTACCAGGACCAGCAACTGGACGGCCACGACGACCGTTATCGATCAAAGCATCAACGGCTTCTTGGAGCATCCGCTTTTCGTTTTGAACGATGATACCAGGTGCATGAAGGTCTAACAAACGCTTCAGACGGTTGTTACGGTTGATAACCCGACGGTACAAATCGTTCAAGTCAGAAGTGGCGAAACGGCCACCTTCCAATTGAACCATTGGCCGTAAGTCAGGTGGAATGACCGGGATTGTATCCATAACCATCCACTCCGGCTTGTTACCAGAGGTAACGAAGGCTTCCAAAATGTCCAAACGACGAACGGCACGCGTCCGCTTTTGACCAGTGGCTTCCTTTAAAGCTTCCTTTAATTCAGAAACTTCTTTGTTCAAATCAACATCGCGGAGTAATTTCTTAATGGCTTCAGCACCCATTTCGGCAGTGAATCCATTACCATACTCAGCTTTCTTTTCACGGTATTCACGTTCAGAAAGCAATTGCTTCTTTTCAAGTGGTGTGTTGCCTGGTTCCAGCACAACGTATGAAGCAAAGTAGATAATTTCTTCAAGTGAACGTGGGCTCATGTCTAGCACAAGACCCATCCGACTTGGGATCCCCTTGAAGTACCAGATGTGAGTCACTGGTGCAGCAAGTTCAATGTGCCCCATCCGTTCACGACGAACTTTTGAACGGGTAACTTCAACACCACAACGGTCACAAACAACACCCTTGTAACGAATCCGCTTGTACTTACCACAAGCACATTCCCAATCTTTGGTTGGGCCAAAGATACGTTCATCGAACAGTCCGTCTTTTTCTGGCTTTAGAGTTCGGTAGTTAATGGTTTCTGGCTTCTTAACTTCACCATAAGACCAGCTCCGAATCTTGTCAGGCGATGCAAGTCCAATTTGCATGCTTTCGAACTTATTGACATCGACCAATGGATCGACCTCCCTTTAATTAATCCTTAGCGTTAGTGTCAGCTTCATCTTTGTTAGCTGCTTGAGCTTCTTTAGCCTCAGTAGCCTTCTTTTGTTCTTCTTGTTGCTGTGCGAACTTACTCAAAGCGTCAACGTTAACAACGTCGTCATCTTCGTCATCCATATCGCGCAACTCGATTTCTTTGTCATCACTGCCGAGAACCTTCATGTCCAGACCCAGTGATTGTAATTCCTTAACCAACACACGGAAGGATTCAGGAACACCTGGCTTAGGAATTGGTTCGCCCTTAACGATTGCTTCGTAAGTCTTAACACGACCAACGACGTCATCTGACTTGTAAGTCAAGATTTCTTGCAAGGTATAAGCAGCACCATAAGCTTCAAGTGCCCAAACTTCCATTTCACCAAACCGTTGCCCACCAAATTGTGCTTTACCACCAAGTGGTTGTTGGGTAACTAATGAGTAAGGTCCGATTGAACGAGCATGAATCTTATCGTCAACCATGTGGGCCAGCTTCATGTAGTGCATAACCCCAACGGCAACACGTTTGTCAAATGGTTCACCAGTCCGACCATCATACAAAACAGTCTTTGCATCGTCGGCCATACCAGCTTCTTTAACAGCAGCCCAGATATCATCATCTTGTGCACCATCGAAAACAGGTGTTGAAATGTGAATACCAAGCTTACGAGCAGCCATCCCCAAGTGAATTTCGAGCACTTGCCCGATGTTCATACGGGAAGGCACACCCATTGGGCTCAGCATGATATCGATTGGGGTACCATCTGGCATGTATGGCATATCTTCTTGAGGGATAACAACTGAAACAGTCCCTTTGTTACCATGACGGCCGGCCATCTTGTCACCAACTTGCAGCTTACGCTTTTGAGCGATGTAGACACGAACCATCATGTTAACGCCTGGAGATAATTCATCACCGTTTTCACGGGTAAAGATCCGGACGTTTTGAATGATACCGCCACCGCCATGAGGCACCTTAAGTGACGTATCACGAACTTCACGAGCCTTTTCACCAAAGATGGCGTGAAGGAGACGTTCTTCAGCTGATAATTCAGTGACACCCTTAGGCGTTACCTTACCAACAAGAATGTCACCATCATGGACTTCAGCACCGATTCGGATAATCCCTTCTTCGTCAAGGTTCTTAAGTGCATCTTCCCCAACGTTAGGAATTTCACGGGTGATTTCTTCAGGTCCAAGCTTAGTGTCACGAGCTTCTGATTCATATTCTTCAATATGAATTGACGTGTAGACATCGTCAGTAACAAGCCGTTCGCTAATGGCGATGGCATCTTCGAAGTTGTAACCTTGCCAAGTCATGAAGGCAACTAATGGGTTTTGGCCTAATGCCAATTCGCCATCTTCCATTGATGGTCCGTCAGCCAATACTTCATCTGGATCGACTTTGTCGCCGACTTTAACGATTGGGCGTTGGTTGTAGTTCTTACCGCCGTTAGAACGTTGGAACTTCATTAACTTGTAGCTATCTAATGCACCGTCTTCACGACGAACGCGAATTTCACGGGCATCAACGTATTCAACTGTCCCTGGTTGCTTGCAAAGTAAGGCAACACCAGAGTCATGGGCAGCTTTGTATTCAATACCAGTACCGATCAATGGTGAATGAGGGTCAAGCAATGGAACGGCCTGACGCATCATGTTAGCACCCATCAACGCACGGTTAGAGTCATCGTTTTCCAAGAAAGGAATGCAGGCCGTAGCGACCGAGACAACTTGCTTAGGCGAAACGTCCATGTAATCGACGTTTTCGATGCTGGTTTCAATGTTTTCTGATTTTGCACGAGCCATAACAACATCGTTAACGAATGAACCGTCATCCTTTAATGGTGAGTTAGCTTGAGCAACAACGTAGTTATCTTCTTCATCAGCCGTCAGGTAATCGATCTTGTCGGTAACCTTATGGGTAGTCCAAGAAACACGACGGTATGGCGTTTCAATAAAACCATACTTGTTGATCCGGGCATAACTGGACAGACTGTTGATCAATCCAATGTTAGGACCTTCAGGCGTTTCAATTGGGCACATCCGGCCGTAATGGGTATAGTGAACGTCACGAACTTCATAACCGGCACGGTCACGAGTCAAACCACCAGGTCCAAGGGCTGAAAGACGACGCTTATGCGTTAATTCACCCAATGGGTTGGTTTGGTCCATGAATTGTGACAGTTGCGAAGAACCGAAGAATTCCTTGATTGAAGCGACAACTGGTCGAATGTTGATCAGTTGTTGCGGCGTAACAGTCGAGGCATCCTGAATTGACATCCGTTCGCGAACGACCCGTTCCATCCGTGATAAACCAATCCGGAATTGGTTCTGCAGTAATTCACCCACAGAACGAATCCGACGGTTACCCAAGTGATCAATATCATCGGTTGAGCCAATACCTTCTTGTAAATCAAAGAAGTAATTAACAGCAGCTAAAATATCAGCGGGTGTGATGTGTTTGTACTTCAAGTCAATGTGACCATTACCAATCACTGGAATAGCACGCTCTGGATCATCAGGTGATTGCACCATGATGGTCTGCAGTGTAACTGGTTCAGTGACAACCGCTTCGTCTGAAGGCGTGTAAGTTACCGTCTTAAAGTCTTCACGGTCAAGGTATGGTGCTAAAGTCTTCATTCGATCTTTATCAAGGACATCGCCCTTTTGTGCCAAAACTTCACCAGTATCTGGATCAGCTAAGGTTTCAGCCAAAGTCAAACCAAGCAGACGGTTCTTCAAAACCAGCTTCTTGTTTGTCTTGTAACGGCCGACGGGAGCCATGTCGTAACGCTTTGGATCGAAGAAACGAGCTGTCAACAAACTCCGTGAAGAGTCAGCAGTCTTAGGTTCACCTGGACGCAGACGTTCGTATACATCCTTTAAGGCTTCTTCAACTCGAGAATCTTCGCTATTTTTGTGAACATCCTTTTCCAAGGTTGCCATTAAGCTGTCGTTATCACCGTACATCTTGATGATTTCGTCATCTGAGCCAAACCCTAATGCCCGAACTAATTCGGTCATTGGGATCTTACGAGTCCGGTCGATCCGAACGTAAGATAAGCCCTTTGCATCGGTTTCAAATTCTAGCCATGCACCCCGGTTAGGAATGACAGTGGCACCGTAAATTGTCCGGCCGTTCTTGTCAGTTTCTTTATTATAATAAACGCCAGGGGAACGAACTAATTGAGAAACGATAACCCGTTCGGCACCGTTAATAATAAACGTCCCTTGTTCTGTCATCAGTGGAAAATCGCCGAAGAAAACATCTTGGGATTTAATTTCACCAGTCTCATGATTGGTTAACCGTAAAGTGACATGTAATGGTGCCGAGAAGTTGGCATCGTGCTCTCTTGCTTCGTCAACGGTATATTTTGGTTCCAGTAACTGGTAATCAACGAACTCTAATGAAAGATTTCCTTGGAAATCTTCGATGGGCATAATGTCATCGAACATATCCCGAAGGCCTTCATCGAGAAACCATTGGTACGAATTCTTTTGGATCTCAATCAAGTTAGGAAGATCCAAAACTTCCTTAATTCGTGCGTAGCTTCTACGGGTCCGGTGCTTGCCATATTTAACCAAGTGTCCTGCCAAGTTGTTCACCTCTCCATTTTATTCAGCGGACTGAACCAAATATTACAGTTTGATTACATTTTCAATGAAAACGTATTCTCACCGGTTTTTTGGCAAAAAAAATCCAAAAATAAGAAATCAAGTTCTTACTTTTGGTTTTTATGAGAGGCACTACGGACAATAGATCGCAGCGACTCATTTCAGTTCACAGTTACATACTGCAGATAGTATACCTGCTACTGTTTAAGTTGTCAAATGGTTATGCCTTGTCTGATACCAACCCGTGTAGGATAAAGTCTAATAATAACCGAATGTGATCTTCTTGAGTCATGGTGACACCACCAATTTGATGAAATCTGCTAAAAAGCGGGCTCAAACTCGTAATATAAAATTCAGCCGCTTCTTTAGGTTGAATATTACGACGTAACTGAACGTCTTCACTCTTAAAATAATTTTCAATTGGCGTGACGTAATCAGTCTGAAAAAGCATCCCAAGTTGACGCATATTTTCTGGTTTGAGATCCGCGAAGCTAGAATGGATCACCGTGAAGATGTCGCGTGGATGTGTATCTGTCAGTACCTGGGTAATTTTAACCAGCCGTTCTTCTGGTGGAACTGTCGGACCCTGTTGATTAACGGCATCGATGCCAGTTTTAATTTCCGCACCAACCGTTTTAATCACTTGTAAATAAATTACTTCTTTATCACTAAAATGATGATAAAGTGCCGGTTGCGTAATTCCTACCGCCTTAGCGATATCTCGCGTGGAAGTCCCCTGATAGCCACGGGACAAAAAGAGTGTACGGGCAGCGTCTAAAATGGCTTGATGCGTTTTTTCTAATTGCACTTCTCGTTTCAAATTAATGACTGTCCTTCCCGTATCCCTTTTATTAATCTGAATTCCAGTTTACCACGAATCCTGGCTCGCTGGTATAAAAGCAGTTGCTTCATATTAAAAAGCAGTCTGACTGGCCACGAGCAAAACTGCCAATCAAACTGCTTTATTTAATAGATAGACTTATTTACTGCCAACCGTTTCGTTGGTCTTGTTTTCAGTCTTTTCAGGTTGCTTAACGTTAAGTGTGATTTTCCCTCGGCTAGCACCTAAGGTCACCATGTTACCAGCTTGAATCTCGCCGGACAGCATTGCTTCACTCAAGCGATCCTCAACCTTAGTCTGAAGAGCCCGCCGAATTGGCCGTGCCCCATACTCTGGGTCGAAACCAGCATCTGCAATCACATCGATTGCCGCTGGTGTCACTTTGATATTGATGCCTTGGGCCTTCACCCGATCAATAACAGTTTTGGCCATCAACTTCACAATTTGGTGAAGTTCCTTCTTTTTAAGACTGTGGAAGATAACAACTTCATCAATCCGGTTCAAGAATTCAGGGCGGAAACTTTGTTTTAGCGTTTCCCGAATAGTAGAAGCCATTGCGGTGTAATCGCCACTCTTGTCCTCGGCACCAAACCCAACGGTCTTTTCATCCCGCAGTCTGGTTGCCCCTAGGTTAGAGGTCATGATCAAAATCGTGTTTCTAAAGTCCACCTTACGGCCCTTGGAATCAGTCAGGAAGCCATCATCCAAAACTTGCAGTAACAAGTTGAAGACATCCGGGTGAGCCTTTTCAACCTCATCAAAGAGGACAACAGAGTAAGGTTTTTGACGAACCTTTTCTGTCAACTGGCCACCTTCATCATAACCAACGTAGCCAGGTGCTGACCCAATCAAACGGCTTGTCGAGTACTTCTCCATGTATTCACTCATATCAACACGGATCATGTTGTCTTCAGAACCAAACATCGCTTCTGCTAGGGCCTTAGCCAGTTCAGTCTTACCAACACCGGTTGGTCCAAGGAACATAAATGAGCCAATTGGCCGGTTAGGATCTTTCAACCCTGAACGTGCCCGACGGATAGCTCTAGAAACCGCTGAAACGGCTTCTTCTTGGCCAACGACCCGCTTGTGTAAAATGCCTTCCAAATTAACTAACCGATTCTGTTCAGTTTGGTTAAGCTGCGTTGTCGGCACGCCAGTCCATTCGGAAACCACTTCGGCAACGTCCTCACCCGTGACATTCAGATTGTATTTTGCACCAGTTTCAGCCTGCTTTTCAGCCTTCTTATCCAGCTTATCCTTCAACGCAATTTCTTGCTCGCGAATCTTGGCAGCTTCCTCAAAACGCTGATCGAGAATAGCAGCTTCACGTTGATCTGATAAGTCCGATAACTTAGCTTCCTGTTTCGTTTGATTATTAGGCTTATCCATCTGACTGATACGAACTTTAGCAGCTGCTTCATCCATTAAATCAATGGCCTTATCTGGTAAGTAACGCTCCGTAATGTACCGTGATGATAACTTAACAGCCTGTTCCAATGCTTCGTCAGAAATATTAGCCTTGTGGTGTTGCTCATAACGTGGACGCAACCCCTTAAGGATCTCAATGGTTTCGTCTTCCGTTGGTTCGTTCACTTGAACCGTCGCAAACCGCCGTTCCAAAGCAGCGTCAGATTCAATGTACTTCTGATATTCATCAAGCGTCGTCGCACCAATCGTTTGGAGCTCACCACGTGCTAGGGCTGGCTTCAAGATGTTTGACGCGTCAATGGCACCTTCAGCACCACCAGCACCGATCAAGGTGTGTAATTCATCAATGAAGAGGATGACTTCGCCATCGTTATAAATTTCTTCAATCACCTTTTTGAGGCGGTCTTCGAATTCACCACGATACTTAGTACCTGCAACTAATGATCCCATATCCAGAGCCATCAACCGCTTGTTTTGCATATCTTCAGGCACATCGCCCTTAACGATCCGTTGTGCCAAGCCTTCAGCAATCGCAGTCTTACCAACACCAGGTTCGCCAATCAGTACCGGGTTATTCTTTGTCCGACGACTCAAAATCTGAATCACCCGACGAACTTCATTATTCCGGCCAACTGTGGGATCCATTCGGTCATCACGTGCTAACTGAGTTAAATCACGTGCTAATGAATCCAAAGTTGGTGTGCCGCCCTGTTGCTTACGGCCACGCTGATTACGACGCTTATCTTGGTTTTCAGTAACTCCCAGCTTACGCATAATCACTTTGCGGGCTTGGGCTAAATCAATATTTAAATTCATCAAAATTCGTGAGGAAAGGATCGTTTCATCGCTCAGTAAAGCCAGCAATAAATGCTCAGTCCCAATTTTAGTGGCACCGATCCGCTTAGCTTCTTCGCCAGCTACGGACAGCATGTCCTTTGCTTTTGGAGAATAAGGCAAATAAGTATCCTTATCAACGTTGCTCAATGTGCCATAACCAGTGAAGCGTTCGATCTCTTCACGTACGTCATCTTCACTAATAGAGAATTGCTGTAATACCTTGTTAGCAATCCCGTTCTTCTCAATTGTGAGTGCTAAAAGTAAGTGCTCTGTGCCGACAGCTTGGTGCTTAAAGTACTTCGCCTGTTCTTGAGCTAATGCCAAGACGCTCTTTGCACTGGGGGTAAAAAGATTATCCATTTGAATTCCTCACTTTCTTAGCTCTCATAGCGTAGGTGTTTCAAAATACTAACTAAAATACGCGCCCTCAAGCCGTTCTCTTCCGCGCGATTTTCCATCTGCAGCGTTTCTTTACTCATGATCGTCAAAATGATGTTGGCCTCTCTACGACCAATAACACCGCTCTCATAAAGTCCCTGAACAACTGCATAACCGTCACGTTGCCCAATCGAATCACCAATGGTTTCAATCAACGAGTCCAAAACATCGGTATCATCTAATAGGTTGACCTTTTCGATTCGAATATAGCCGCCACCGCCACGCTTACTTTCTACCAAATAACCATTTGATAGTGTAAAGCGGGTTTTAATAACATAGTTGATTTGTGACGGCACCACATTGAACAAATCCGCAACTTCAGATCGGCGAATTTCCACGTGCTCTGTATCCGACAAAATCTCTTTTAAATACTTCTCAATAATATCGGAGATATTTTGATTTTGCACGCTAATCCCTCCATTCACCAACTTAACAATCAGTTTGACTAATGTTGACTTTCATTATACGAATGTTTGGTGAAAATGCAAAGGTTTAAACTTTAATTTATCGCCTGAATTGCTAAATTCATTCAATTCGAAAAATTTTCTTCCTATAATAAGGCCTTTGACGTCTGACAACTAATATTCCAGATTATTAATTGCACACTTCTATTATAAAGCATTCGTCAACAAAACTCCCGTTTAAGCACTACATGGGAGTTGGAATATCTGGCGTCAAACACGATTGAAGGAATAATGAGTACAAAAAAAGAGATTATCATTTCTGATAATCTCTAGGCGTTCGGTCGATGATCGGGAAAACAGGATTTGAACCTGCGACCCCTACGTCCCGAACGTAGTGCTCTACCAAGCTGAGCTACTTCCCGTTTGTTGTAGTTGAAAGCAACAAAAATGCACCCAGTAGGAGTCGAACCTACAACCTTCTGATTCGTAGTCAGACACTCTATCCAGTTGCGCTATGGGTGCAAAATAATATTAAGTTGAAAATGCCGAGGACCGGGATCGAACCGGTACGGTCATCACTGACCGCAGGATTTTAAGTCCTGTGCGTCTGCCAATTCCGCCACCCCGGCAGGAACAAACGTGAAAAGCGGAAGACGGGATTCGAACCCGCGACCCCCACCATGGCAAGGTGATGTTCTACCACTGAACTACTTCCGCACAATGCCGACTAGAGGATTCGAACCTCCGACCTCCTCATTACTAGTGAGATGCTCTGCCAACTGAGCTAAGTCGGCGAAAGTGTTATTGCTTATTTAATTAAATGCGGGTGAAGGGACTCGAACCCCCACGTCGTAAGACACTAGAACCTAAATCTAGCGCGTCTGCCAGTTCCGCCACACCCGCATGGTGATACTGGTTAAATGAGCCGTGACAGTCTCGAACTGTCGACCCTCTGATTAAAAGTCAGATGCTCTACCAACTGAGCTAACGGCTCAATGGAGGATACAGGGCTCGAACCTGTGACCCTCTGCTTGTAAGGCAGACGCTCTCCCAACTGAGCTAATCCTCCATCATGATGCCCAAAAGGTGAACAATTACGATCGACCTCTTTGAAACAACTATTATAGTTTATCATCCAGCGTTTTCGCTGTCAACAACTTTTTTCAAGTTGATGAATAGTTATTCAGAGCAAAGTTTCGTGTTTCTCAACTGCAAGAACTATATTACACGTCTTTTCAAAAAAAAGCTACCCCCTTTTTGAAATTTCTTCAAACTATTTTAGAACGTGGATTAGTTGCTCTCAATTCTTCCCAAGCCAACATGATATTTTCTCCCAAAAACGATTTTTATGAGCGTTATTATTTGTAAATTTGTTCAACAAATCAATGAATAAGTTATCTTTTTAGCTTCATAAACATGTATTTATTCGGTTAAATGCAATAAAAAAATGCCCACTCCGGCAATTCACCGAAACAGGCATTACTTGTACTAACTCTAGTGTTGCCGAGTCTTAAAACGGACTCAGGCTTATTCTTTAACGATCTTGGTTTGACCGCCCATGTATGGCTGCAATGCTGCTGGAATATCAACGGTACCATCAGCATTTTGGTAGTTTTCCAAAATGGCAGCGACGGTCCGGCCAACAGCTAATCCAGAACCATTTAAGGTGTGGACATACTGCAATTTACCGTTTTCATCACGGTACTGAATGTGCGCACGTCGCGCTTGGAAATCGGTACAGTTTGAACAGCTTGAAATTTCACGGTACTTGTCTTGGAATGGTAACCAAACTTCAAGATCGTGGGTCATGGCTGCAGTAAAGCTCATATCACTGGTGGTCAATGTAATCACGTGGTGAGCCAAGCCTAACTTCTTAAGGAGGTCCTCAGCATGGTTAGTCATCTTCTCCAACGCATCCCATGATTGTTCCGGCTTGGTAAATTGCACCATTTCAACCTTATTGAATTGGTGTAACCGAATTAAACCACGGGTATCACGACCGGCACTCCCTGCTTCGGAACGAAAAGCAGGTGTCAGTGCGGTGAACTTCACTGGCAACTTTTCGTCGTCGATCACATCGTCACGGTAATAGTTAACTAATGGAACTTCGGCAGTTGGAATCAACGTTTCGTCTGCTTCCTTCAACGAATAAACGTCTTCGGTAAACTTCGGAAATTGACCCGTACCAAACATTGATGCACTGTTCACCATGTAAGGCGGCAATACTTCAGTGAAACCAGCCTTCTCATTTTCGTCCAAGAAGAAGTTGTAGAGGGCCCGTTCCAACCGGGCACCCTGACCGATATAGTAAAGGAAGCGACTGCCTGAAACCTTAGCACCGCGTTCAAAGTCTAAGATGCCAAGTGCTTCACCAATTTCCCAGTGAGACTTTGGCTTAAAGTCAAAGCTAGGGATCTCACCCCACTTACGCAATTCAACGGACCCATCTTCAGTCAAACCAACTGGGACGTTGTCATTAGGAATGTTGGGTAAACGAGACGCCTTATCATGCACTTCTTCAGCAATCTGAGTCAGCTGTTCGTCCATTGCCTTGATATCGGCGCTGACTTGTTTCATCTGCGTGATTTTATCCGAAGCATCCTCCTTGTTGCGTTTCAGTTGAGAAATTTCGTCAGAAACTTGGTTACGCGTTGCTTTCATCGTTTCACTCTTGACGATGAGGTCACGACGTTTTTGGTCAGCAGCTAATAAGGCGTCAACTTCAGCTGCATCAACACCACGGGTAGCTAGCTTCTCCTTAACAAAATCAGTTTCATTTCTAACGAGTTTTAAATCAATCATGGTTATACCCCTCTCATTTTTTTGGCCCGCAAAAAAAGCTTCCGCCCCAAAAATTGGGACGAAAGCTCGCGGTACCACCCAAGTTTGCAGTCTAACTGCACACTCAATTTCGGTAACGGCGATCGACCGTACAGGATTAACTGTCCGCTTTAATGTACTGGAGTTTCGATGAACGGTTCTCAGCAGCCCGTCTCTCTTAGCATCTACTTAAAGGTACATTGCGTTTTATCATTGCATTCATTGTAAAATATTTAACCACTAAAAGCAACTCGCGGTTACAGATTCAGTTCGGCAATCTTCTGATCGACCATTGAAAGAACCTTTTTTTGAGCACTTGGATCTTCAACAAAATCGAATTCATCACCATTGATAGACATCTTAGGTGACTTGTCGTAATTCTTGTACCAGTCCACGTAACGTTCGTCTAATTCTTTGTAATAGTTGTACAGGCTAGGATCAGTATCAACCTGTTCAAATGAACGGCCACGTTTCTTGATTCGAGAAAGCATCGTGTCAAAGGAAATGTTGATATGAATCAGCAAATCAGGATTCTTTTTTTCTTGAGTGTCAGGTAACTCTTCCATCATGTTTTGAAGTAGAGAATTATAGATATCGGACTCTGTCTGAGTTGCGCGACCTAAATCAGCATTCAGCTTAAATAGGAGTGAATCCTCAAAAATGGAGCGGTCTAAGACGGCCTCATCATCTCGTGAAGCTGCTTTGATGCTGTCCAAGCGCTTGTTCAAGAAGTAAATCTGCAATAAGAAACCGTACTTTTTAGGATCTTTATAGAATAACGGTAAAATTTCGTTATCCTCTACTGATTCATAAAAAGCTGGTTTATTTAAATGCTGTGCAAGCAACTGGGTCAAGCTGGTCTTCCCAGCACCGATAGTTCCTGAAAGTACGATCATAAATAATTTCTCCTTTAACCTCAAAAGTCAGTACTTCATATTGTATCATTGCTGGCAGTAAATGCAATATGTTGTGGTTAATTCGTTAAAAAAAGCACCAGCAGCTTGACCACTGCTGGTACTTTAGCTTAATTTTCTGATTCAGCTTCTTCGTGTTTGTGAGGGGCAACATCCACTTCATCTAGCGGAATAATGTGGGTATGGTGCCGAACTTTATAGTAAATAAAGAGCACTAAGAACAGTGGCACACTGAGATAAGTGACGGCAATCTGTTCCCAGTCAAAATGAGCGAAGGCGGCGGTGTTTTGACCGATAATGACCAAAATACACAAGATCAGGGCTAAGATAGGACCAAATGGGAACCATTTAGCGTGATACTTTAGCTCTGAAACGTGGTGACCCTGCTTAATAAAGGCTCGCCGGAAACGGAAATGAGAAATCGCAATTCCAACCCAGGCAATAAAACCTGTCAGCCCTGAAGCGGCAACGAGCCACGTATAGACTTCTGGACCCGCGATACTGGTAACAAACGCAATGGCACCAATCACCGTAGTGGCAACTTGGGCGCGCAACGGCACCCCGTTTTTAGTCGTATGCTGGAAATACTTCGGTGCAAAATCGTCCAGTGATAATGAATATAGCATCCGTGATGAAGCATACATCCCTGAATTAGCTGCTGAAATAACGGAAGTCAGGATCACGGCATTCATCACACTGGCAGCGGCTGCTAAACCAGCTCGCTGGAAGACCAATGTGAACGGACTGATAGCAATATCACTAGCAGAGGATCCCAGTAGTTTAGGACTTGTATATGGAATCAAACAAGCAATCACAAAAATGGCTAAGATATAGAAGAGTAAAATTCGCCAAAACACTTGATTGATCGCCTTGGGAACACTCTTTTCAGGCGTTGCTGATTCACCAGCTGTGATGCCGACTAATTCAGTGCCTTGAAACGAGAACCCCGCGACAACGAAAACGCTCAAAACGGCTGGTGCGCCACCAACGAATGGTGCTTGCTTATAGGTAAAGTTTGACAAACCGACCGCGTGGCCCCCCATAATGCCAAAAATCGTTAAGATCCCGACAAATAAGAAGACGATCACGGTCACCACTTTAATCATTGCCATCCAATACTCGGTTTCACCAAAGGCCTTCACCGTTAATGCATTGATCAAAAAGATCGCGGCTAAAACCGTCGTGCTCCAAATCCACCCTGGTACGTTTGGCAACCAAAATTTCATGACTAACGCGGCCGTACTAATATCGACCGCTAAGGTAATCGCCCAGTTAAACCAATAATTCCAGCCCATCGCAAACCCCAGAGCTGGGTCAACGTACTTAGTTGCATACGTTGCAAATGATCCAGAAACTGGCATGTTGGTTGCCATTTCACCAAGTGAAGTCATCAGGAAAAAGACCATGACCCCTAAAGCGACATACGCCAACAAACCACCACCGGGACCCGCCTTTGAAATTGCGGAGCCGCTGGCAACGAATAAGCCGGTACCAATGCTACCACCCAGAGCAATCATTGAAATGTGGCGTGTTTTTAATTCACGCTTGACCTCGTTGCTCCCACCGCCATTGCCGCTTGTTTGATTCGCCATTATTTACACTCACTTTCACGTTAGTTTTTCAACAATAAAAAAGGCCGCCTGCAGCTTACCTGCGAGACGACCCTAAAGTCATACTAACGTAGGAAGCTCTCCGCAGCACATCGCTGCGACAGTACCAGTTTTATTAAAACTGATCCCAGCCCCACGTTTTATCAGTCACGTGGAGCTTCGGCAAATTACCCTTTTACCTCCAGTCACAGAACCTGATCGTTCTCCTGGAAGCTACTCTTTCAATTCGCGCCTCTTCTTTGATAAGTCAATATTAAACTGTTCAGGGTCAAATTGCAAGCCAACTTCAGCCTTCACGATCCAATCGATAAATCATTTCGGTTGCCCCAGGTTGATAGAGTGCATGATCCGGGTGTTTAAACCGATCCACATAATAGAAGCCTAATTTTTCTAAAACCCGCTTTGACTGCTGATTTTCCGCCAAACAACTGGCCCAAATCGTGTCCAGCAGTTGCTGCTCAAAAACCGTTTTAATCAGCCCTGAAGCGGCCTCTGTCATGTAACCATTGCCCCAATAAGCTTGGTTCAATACATAGCCTAGTTCCGCTGTGCCCTTTTCCTGCTCACCGTTTGGCGTGATTCTTGGATAGAGGCCAATTGAACCGATAACGCGTTGTGTCGCCGATACGACGATGGCAAACACCATCCCCTGCATCATTGCACCCCGTAGCAAATACGCAGCGTCCTCCTTGTGATGAGCATACTGAAAGCCAGCTGCCTTAGCATTTACCGGATCACCGACAATCGCATAATAGTCGTCCAAATCAGACGCCACGAATTGCCGAATAGCCAATCTTTCAGTTTGTATTGTGATCATTTTTCAATCGTTCCCTTTTTCTCTCAGGCCAAATTGCGGTAGACTATTGGTACTGAGTTCTTTTTAACAGGTACTATTTTCATTTAACTATAGATTACATTTAGGATGATGACTATGCAAATTATAAACAAATCACTTGGCACCGATACTGCCGCTTATTTACAGGGTTACCTGAGAGAAACTGATCCGGATCATCCAGAACAGGTTTATCCAGCGATGATCGTCGTTCCAGGCGGCTCATACACCCATATTCCCGACCAGCAGGCTGAAACACTGGCAATGGCGTTCTTCAACATGGGGTATCAAGCTTTCTTCCTCCGATACAGCTTTGTTGACGAAAAACAGCCGCTTCATCCCGCGCCACTGATTGAATTAGCCAAAAGCGTTTCCTTATTAAGGTCCGAAGCCACGGATTGGCTGATCGATCCCGAAAGGATTGCCATTAGTGGTTATTCCGTGGGTGGTCACGTTGCTGCACTTTATAACGACTACTGGCATTCAGAATGGTTGTCACAGCAAGCTGGTATGTCAACCGATGTCATGCAGCCCCAAGCCGTCCTACTCGGCTACCCGGTGATTAGCCCTAAATTAGGCTTCCCAGTTAAAGAAGCGATGTTGGCTCAGTGGACGGATGATCCTGACGTCATTGCCGCTGATGAACATGTCAACAGCTACAACGCACCCACCTTTATTTGGGCAACTGCAGACGACCCGCTAGTTCCATCAGCCAACAGTCTGGCCTATGCAAGTGCTTTAAGCCAGGCTCAAATTCCGTTCGAGCTGCATCTTTTCCGTCATGGGCCGCATGGCTTGGCACTGGCTAATCATTTAACGGCTTGGAAACGAGACGCCAACCAGCCCCATGTTGCACACTGGCTGAAATTAGCTGAAGAATGGTTGAACGACACGCTTTAAAAATAACGTCAAAATAAAAAGCATTGGCCAGCGCCAACGCTTTTTTAATCCTATTTGATGCTAATAAATGGAACGGCTTAAGATATTCAGCTTCACTAATCTAGGCGCCAACCAACGGTATAGCCATTCACTGACCTGTAACCAGGCGTAAGCCAATAACATTGCACCTACCGTATCAGTCGGATAGTGTGCGCCGAGATAAACCCGCGATAAAGCTAATAGAACCAGCCAAATAATCATGATGGTTCTCACCAGGATAACCTGCCAATCCTTTTCAATCATCGGGACAACGATGATCCAAAGAATGGCGATCACTAGTGTCATCCCAAAAACATGACCGCTGGGAAAACTAAACCCGTTATCACTGGCTAAATGGCCCATTGGCCGGACACGTTGAACAATGTGTTTAACCAGTGTGGCAATCACATCACCGCCAAACAGCGTACACAACGCCCAGATGGCAGGAATACGAAGTTTAAATCCCCACAGTAGAAAAGCAATGATCAGCACCCAAATAATATCAAACGTTGGGCTGCCAAGAAACGAAATACCCTTCATAATGGCTTCTTTTGCGCCGGACTGATGTTTTTGAACGACTTGAATCATGACGCCATCCATAAATTCGAGTAAGCCGGATTGAGACATGACGACAGCCGCTAAAAATGCAAACAACCCGCCACTAACTAATAAGCGAAACGGCCGGTCACGCTCTTGTTCGATGATCATTGATACTTCCTCCCAATATGATTAACGTTTTAACACTGCGAAATTGAGTATAGCATAAATTATCGCCTGACTGATATGGACACTTAATTGTTAGTAGAATATTTAAAAATAGCTTTTCATCATCGTGAAGGCCACTAGGATTTTAAATTGTATCCGGATACACCTGTTTTTCACATACCAAGTCAACAAAAAGTATGCTAAAGTTGTTGAGGAATATTTTACTGACGGTTCAAGAGAGGAAGCTATCATGATTCAAACCATGCTCATAATGATGGCTGTCGGCCTATTTGCCGGAGTTGCTGGTGCAATTCTAGGTCTAGGTGGCGGTATCATCATCACACCAGTTCTGACGTTAATGATGGGACTCGATATTAAATACGCTATTGGCGCAAGTATCATTGCCGTCATCGCAACCAGCTCTGGCTCAACAATTGCTTACCTGAGAGATGACGTGCTTAACCTACGAGTTGCCATGTTCCTAGAAATTGCGACCACTATCGGCGGTATTTCTGGTGCTTTACTGACCGGCGTCCTTGATCCAAAGTACCTCTACCTCTTATTTGGTGCTTTGTTAGTCTTTTCCGGCTGGAACATGTGGCGGAAATTACGTCGGGGTCAAGAAGTCATGAACAACGTCACTGCTGACCGAATTGCAACCAAACTCAAACTTAATGGCTCTTATTTTGATAAATCAGAATTCAAACAAGTCGATTATCAGGTTGAACAAGTCCCCCAAGGCTTCTTAGTTATGTTGGGCGCCGGCTTAGCCAGCGGAATGCTAGGGATTGGTTCCGGTGCCTTCAAAGTGACCGCGATGGACACCTTCATGAAGATGCCCTTGAAGCCTTCGTCTGCAACCAGCAACCTAATGATGGGGGTCACCGCCGCTGCCAGTGCCACCGTTTACTTCTTCAACGGTTCAATTTTACCAAACATTGCCGTTCCGCTGGCATTAGGCATCTTGGTCGGCGCAGTGATTGGTTCACGGGTCATGCAAGTGCTGCCCGCCCGTGTGATCCGAATCATTTTTATTCCGGTGATTTTATTTATTGGCCTGCAAATGCTGTACAAGGGAATAATTGGAGGTTAATTAAATGGACGAACAATCACATCAAAATCAAACAACTGCAAACGAAATGGTGCACATTGAACGCATCATTGGCCGAATCCTCCAAGTTGGGGTGGTTGTCGCAGCAGTCATCATGCTCTTTGGCCTGATTCTACTATTGATTCATGGTGGTAACGGTGGTTATCCCGTTGGCCATCAACCCACTACGATCAGTTCAATCATTGCGGGTACGGTTGCGTTGAAGCCCTACGCCGTTATGATGGTGGGCATGTTCTGCTTGATTATGACCCCCGTTTTACGGGTGGTCGTTTCAATTTATGCCTTCTATAAGGAACACGACACACTCTACGTTTGGATTACTTCAATTGTTTTAGTCATTTTATGCATTAGTTTTGTTATTGGCCATACAGTCTAGTACTAATTTACGTTTTAAATTATCAACTAAAGGCGATGTCCCCGAATCAGGAACATCGCCTTTTTTAATACACATTATTCACAATTTGGGATTTCGTCGATTGTCCCGACTCCACCTGCTGGAAAAAATCACCATTAGCTTAGATTGCAGCCGATTAACCATTTCTGCTAACAGGAGGCCAAAAGCAATCGACCCAGCAATGATCGTGACCTGCAGCAAAAAGCTGATAGCCGTTGAGACATCTCCTAAGGCAAAGTTCTTAATCATTTGGTAGGCTTGACCACCCGGAACAAACGGCACCAGAGCTGGAATATTGAAATTAATGACCGGCATTTTCTTATATCTCGCCGCTTGCATACTGAGGATACCAATCACTAAAGCCCCAACGAGATTGGCAATTGCGATCCCCATATCAGCCATCATACACAGCCGATAGGCAAGAAAACTTAAGACACCGATCCACCCACCAATATTCAAACTGGTTCTGGGCACGTTGAGGAGTACCCCAAAAGTAATCGTTGCGATATAAGTTAAGCCCAACTCAATTAGTAAATTTAACATCTTCTCGCCCTCACATCGCTTGCAGAATCATGGCAATCCCACTGCCAATCGCGATTGCACTCATCAAAGCTTCCATTCCCCTAGCAACGCCGCTCACCAGATCACCAGCTAGAATATCCCGAACTGCGTTGGTTAACGGGACACCAGGTACCAGTGGCATCACACTACCAATAATAATGTCATCGGCACTAGTACCAAGGTGATACTTCACGGCTAAAATTGCCAAAACACCAATCCCTGCGGCAGCTAAAAATTCGCTCAGAAACCGGACCTTCGCCAGTTGATTAACCCCGTAAAAAATTCCCCAGCCAATCAAGCCAATTAAGCAGGTTACCCAAAAATCCGGATAATTGCCACGAAAAACCACTTCTAGCGAACCGCTAAGAACGCCTGCTGAAATCAGTTGCAACCAGAGTGGAAAATACCGGGGGTGCTGATCGAGATCCGTCAATCGCTGGTCAAACTCAGCCAGCGTAATTTTTTGGTCCGCAAAGTGCCGCGATAAGTCATTAACTCGCGTGATCTTCTCTAAATCAATCGAGCGCGTCGTGACGGGCTCGATCTGAGCATTGTCTTCTCCTGAAACTGACATCATGATACCGGTGATTGTGACGTAAACTTTACTATCTGGATACCCAGCGTTAGCCGCAATTCGACGAATCGTATCACTCACTCTGGCGATTTCCGATCCATTTTCAATCATGATACGGCCCGCATGCAGTGCCGTTTTTATCATCAAATGCCCCTGATCATTTGCCATCCCGGTAGCCTCCGTTCAAAAAAGTTCTCCATTCGATTATACGTTGCTAGCTAATAAAGCGCTATCAATAGTTACGTGATTTTGCCTTTTTTAATTGTATCTGTTACATTTGACAAATATTTCATATTCGTAAATGCTTATAGACGAAAGGGAGTTTTAAGCTTGATTTACTATTTGTGTGCCATTTTTACTACCATCAGTGCAGCCGTTAGTTTTGGGTTCTCTATTGAAGCCTATTCAGCTGCAAAGCGACAATCTAGTGCTTCATTGACCACTGCTAAATACGCCATATCTCGGAGTTTAGCTCTACTAATTGTTGCCATTGGAATAGTGTTTTTTGTCTCGCACCCGTATTTAATCGCCTTAGCAACCGCAATGACGTTAGTTCAACTATTTGACGGGGTGATCGGCTTAAAGATCAACCGATTCAAAACCATTGGGCCACTGCTGACAGCTTTGATTAATGCTATTTTATTATTGTTACTCATTAAATAAGAGAAGCTAGTTACCATGGTCTTCATGGCAACTAGCTTCTCTTTTATTCAACAAAAATATAGTGCGCAGCTTTATACCCAATCGTTAAGTCCTGCTTATCAGTTAGGTTAGTCACTAGTACTGGTCCTTCAAACGGATCATGTTTATTGACCTTCAGCTTATCGCCGATATCAAGCTTGATGTCACCCAAATAGGTCAGCAAATCATGATTATCGATAAAGCGGGCCACAGTCACCGTTTCGCCATCCTTAACCTCATTTAAGATCAAGTGAGACTCGCTCGCGAAATTCCCGTTACGATCAGGAATGGTCCCACCATGAGGACACCGTTTTGGATGTCCCAAAGCGTCATCCATCGCATTAGCCAATTTCTCACTGGTCTCATGTTCCAGTCGTTCTGCTTCAACGTCTAGATCAGGTAAAGCAAAGTTTAACTTTTCAACGAGAAAAGTTTCCCACAGACGATGCTTACGAACCAACGTTACCGCCCTTTTACGACCACTGTCAGTTAAGGAGATACCTGCATACGGTTCATGGTTAACTAAACCTTCCTCAACCATTTTATTGATCATTTCTGTAACCGAACCAGCCGCAATGTTGAGACTGATCGCAATCTGTTTATTTGATACTTTTTCGCTTGCGCCACCAAGTTCAAAGATAATCTTCAAATAATCCTCTTTCATGGGTGTCATAACTTACTTACTCCTTGTTAATCTTCATTTTGCCGTTTTATGAGTTGCTGATTTAAATCTTCATTTAAAATCATTTCTTCACCACGTCCACGCACATCCTCAGCCTGTAACGTCACGTGACAAATGCCATAATTTTTAGCCAAAACTTCTTCTACCTGATGGTAAATGGGCTCGGCCTCACTTAATAACATATCCCGCATATTGATGTGGGCAGAAAACATAATCCGATTTTCATCGATCATCCACACATGAATATGGTGCACACTGGTAATCCCATCAATCTGCATTAAATCCCGCTTGATCGCATCATAGTCCATTTTAGGTGCGCCCTGCATCAAAATCGTGATGGTGTGGCGGACGATTGGCCATGACTCGAAAGTGATATACACAGCCACGATGATCGTGATAATGGGGTCAATCATAGTAACATTGTACCACTGAATCATAAATGCGCCGAAGATAATCCCCACTGATGATAAAGTGTCGCTCAGCAAGTGAAGATAAGTCGCTTTCATGTTTAAATTATGCTTTGAACCGCGATGCATCATGATGGCTGACGCTAAGTTGGCTACGAGACCCACAACAGCGACTCCCATCATCAGTTCACCGTTAATCGTTTCGGGATGGCTTAACCGTTTGACGGCTTCAACCACCAAGAAAATTGACACCACGATGAGTAGCAATGCGTTCAACATCGCTGCCAGAATCTGAGCACGGCCGTAGCCAAAAGTATTACGTTCATCTTCATCACGCAGGCTTATGCGATGGGCAATGTAACTGATGACGATGGAAAAGGTATCGCCGAGATTATGAAAGGCATCAGAAAGCAGCGACAAACTACCGGACAATAAACCACCAACTGCTTCTACTATTGTGATGGCACCATTTAGGACAGTTACCGCAAAAAATTTTCTTCCTGACATACGTTTATCTTCAGCCATACCGATTCCCCCTAGAACATAATACTATCACATTTTTAGGGAAAATCATTCACCAAGTTAGGGGTGCTGGAAAATAAAAGACGTTCGCCAGTTGGCAAACGTCGTCGTTTAATCAATGGGTCTTAACAAGTGACCCCAGTTTAGTTAATTTTTCATACGCATAATCACGAAGATCCTGCTGGTCATCAACGACGATGGCAATAGTGCCAGTTTCGCTGAAGCCAGCCTTCTTGATCACGTGCTGCATCCCTTTGTTGTCAGGATGTGTGTCAATTCGAATACCTTCAATAGAAGAGTTCTCATCGATTTCTTTGAAGATAGCCGCAAATAATTTACCAGATAGGCCTTGGCCCCGATGGTTAGCTGAGACGGCTACGCGATGGATGGCAACGTATGATTCGTCACGCGTCAGCCATTCACCGTCAATTTGCTGATAACTTTCGTCTGGTGCTGGAATAACAGCAGCCGTGCCTAATACTTCGTAACCTTCAACAAGCACAACCGTATGGCCATTCTGAATGTCATCAACCAACACGTTGGTATTGGGATATCCCCCCTGCCATTGATCAATGTTTTGAGCCGCCAGGTGAGTTTTCCCATCCTGGATGATTGATTCGATTTGTGGTAAATCCTTCATTTCTGCGCGACGTAAATACATTTGTTCCACCCCTTTATTTTTCACAAGATTTTGATATCTTAAACCCTATGTTCAAAGATGTCTAGCAAAATCGCTCCGATTTTTCCTAATAATTCAATTAAGAAATTTCTAATTTTAAAAGAGCGGTAAATCAACCTTGTAAGCGGGTTAAAAAGTGGCTTTCACATGAAGTTTGTGAAGCTGGTGAAACGGTGGTGTTAGCTCTAGAATAGTTATTGCTGGTTGGTGATTTTCAAATTCACTAAGTTTAAGTGGGCTGCTTTTAGATAGCTTAAAAGTGTTTCGACAGGCAGAAACTTGCATCTAGGGGCACCCCGACATAAATCCAAAAACCGGATTTCCTTGTGTTAATGCTATGTAGCCCAAACGTGTTCCGACAGGCAGAGACTTGCGTCTAAGGAAGCCCGGACAAAAATCCCAGAACAGGATTTTCGAGCATTGCTTTTAGAGAGCTTAAACGTGTTCAAATAAGCAGAGAGTTGCATATAGGGGCCCTTAAACAAAAATTCCAAGTTCATGAATTTTCGTTTAAGGGCCCCTATACTCCACTCTCTAAACGCTTATTTTCACACTCTACACGAAAAGGCTCCCCCAGTTTTTCACTGAAGGAACCTTCCGAGTGTCAGGGTGACCGACTAGCACTGAGAAAATCAATTTCTTAATTTTCACTTACCCGTCATTCAGATACGATTACTGGTTCAGCTTACACTAAACACTCAAAGCGCATTGTAGCGCCATCCATGGCAAATTTGTCAAGTTTAGCGACTAGCGACGTTTATCAAACTACATTCAAAGACAAACTTCAAAAGTATTTCCAGTATTAGTCAGTCATATCCTGTCACTATAGTAAGAATAACATTATCAAACCAGGTTTGAAACCTATTCACCCTGGTTTTGCGTGATTTTCATTAAGAACCCATACAAGACCATACTCAGTACGATGACAACGAAAGTAGCGCCAATGGTATCCGCAACAATGGCCACGTGTTTTAACCCAATGTAGCAGGCGACTGAGACCACCCAAACCAAAATGGCGATCCAATTGACACCGCCACGATACCAATACTGGCCGTGAACTTTGGTAAAATCATCAACGTGGTACTGCTCACGCCGCAACCAGAAATAATCCACTAGAAAAATGCCGATCTCTGGGCCAAGAACCATCCCGATACCATCAAGGAAGGCCGTAAAAACGGTTAGAAATGATGCTACGAACACGGGTAGAAACGTGACGGCAGTTGCTACCAGCGTTACCACCCATAAACTAACCCTAAGGCTTAGCCGACGCGTCATATTAGTCAGTGCTGAACCAGCCGACATGAGGTTAACTGCATTCGCCGTTGTACTGGTTAAAATAATGACGATCATGGCTAGAAAACCAAGCCCTAATTTACTGGCAATCGTACTTGGATCAGAATTATTGGGATCAAAGTGGTTTAACGTAATGGCCGTGCCAATCGTGGCAATCAAACCGATAAACGCAAACCAGAACAGGCCTAAGTTAGCGCCGAGAAAAGAGGCTTGCGTCGCGTTCTTTTTAACGCCAGTGAACCGTGAAAAGTCACTTGCTGCAGTTACCCAAGCTAAGTTGAAAGCTGCTAGAACATCAATTGCCGCACCGGGGGTCATTTTTAGATCATGAGGTGGCTGCCAGTTTAAAATCTGGTGGAAGGAAACCGTTTTGAAGACTACAATGGATTCCCAAATCACGAAGATGAAAACTAAAACAATGCCAATTCGCTCAATCAGCTGAACGGAGCGTTGCCCCAGAGAAATGCTGAGCAAATGAAAAATACTCATGACGACAATGCCGACAGTTAAGCCCATAGTGCCACCGGGTTTACCGTAAACTGGCCATCCAAATAAATCGTGAAACAGGAAACTCATTGACGTGGCCGCAATAAAAGTATTCACCGCTGCCCAACCAATAAACTGAACGAGATTGATCACTGAGGGTAATAGGCTTCCTCGCAAGCCAAACGATGCCCGTGTTAATGTCATTGCTGTGAGCCCCGTTTTATAGCCCATATAACTGGCAGCTGCTAATAACAGATAAGAGATGACGCCAGATATAATTAGCGTCGTTGAGGCTGTCAAAAAGCCACAGGCTGCAATCACCCCACCGATATACCACGTTCCGTTGTTGGCATTAGCGCCAACCCAGGTTGCAAACATATCCCAGTAGGACATGTGACGTGCGCTCATCGGAATTGCCGGCACTCGTCCTAAGCCATTTTTTGCCAATTGAAATGCTCCCCCTTCTAGCGTTTGAAAATTGTTGTTAAACCGAAAAACACCTCTATGCCCGCAGGTATAGAGGTGTCGTTTGTTAATGCTGTTACCAGCGCCGACCCTTTATTAGCCTCACGGGACTAAGTTTAAAAGGTTATTGATTAGAGCTAAGTATAGAAGCTCGCCCTAAGGTTGTCAAGAAGGCCTAACCATCACATTTAAGCCATTTAATTAAGAATTTCGTGCCATTCAGCTTCATCAGCTCGGGAAATATCATTCAAAAATTTCAGGACCCGTTGCGCCCGCTTTTCTTGCTGAGCAAACAGGCTGTTCAATCCTGCGCCCGTCGTCATTGGTTGCCCTAACCGCAGCTGCTTATCTTGACGCGTGCCTTCTGCAAAGGCCACGACCATCTCACCCGTCTCAATCGTCGTGAACAGGAAAAACAAACTGTAAGGATCATCATCTTCTAAGTACGCTGGCATTGCCCAAATCCCCGTCTGCAGTTCCCGCAGTTCAGATTCGCCGAACCGGTAATCCAGGTGGTTTTTCTGATCAATGGGGGTCTTTAAAAAGAGCATCATCTCAGTAAATTTATCATCGCCAAGCTTCAATGCGGCGTGTTCGTTTTCGCTCAAAGTTTTTCCCTCCTTTAAATATTTAAGCTCTATCTTACCAGTTCTCAGTGCCACTTGTCTGCCAAAACTATCGAAAAAGTAACATTCATAAAACTATCAGCTGATTGCTATTATCCTACCTTGACTCTGGCAAACTTTTCCTGTAAGCTTAACGGCAATTGAATACCAAATAAATTCAGACAGGGAGCTGATTTTTGATGACAACTTTAGCAACGACTATTGGTGGCAAAACTTTCGATAACTGCATGATGAATGCGGCGGGAGTTCGCTGTCAGAACAAGAAAGATTTAGACGCATTGGTCCAATCCAACGCCGGCGCTTACGTGACCAAAAGTGCCACGCCTCAGGAGCGAGCAGGTAATCCATCTCCACGGATGCATACCCTGCTTAAAGCCAGTATTAATTCGATGGGCTTACCTAATAACGGCCTGGACTACTATTTGGATTACGTTATTCGCGACCAACAGAAGCGGCCGGATTCGACTAACTTTCTTTCCGTAGCTGGCACGAGTTTGGAAGATAACTTAGCTATGCTGCACCAGATTCAGGATTCGGAATACACGGGTTTTGTAGAACTTAACTTGTCTTGCCCAAACGTTCCTGGTAAGCCACAGGTCGGGTATGATTTTGACCGCGTTCATGCTGTTTTGGAGCACGTTTTCGACTTCTACACGAAACCACTGGGCGTCAAATTACCGCCTTATTTTGATCTGGTTCACTTTGATCAGATTGCAGCCATTTTAAACCAGTATCCCCTCACTTTCGTCAATTCAATCAATAGTATTGGTAATGCGCTCGTGGTGGATCCGCGATCCGAACAGGTTGTCATTCGGCCTAAAGGCGGCTTCGGCGGCATTGGCGGTGCAATCGTCAAGCCCACCGCATTAGCCAACGTTCGCGGTTTGGCATTGCGGCTAAAACCCGAAATCAAGATTATCGGTACCGGCGGCATTATTAACGGTGTTGACGTTTTTGAACATATCCTCTGCGGTGCTTCAATGGTTCAAATTGGCACCCAGTTCGGTTATGAGGGTCCAGCCCTGTTTGACCGTTTAGCCAAAGAACTCACGGAGATCATGGCCGAAAAAGGTTATTCGAGTATTGAAGATTTTCGTGGAAAATTAAAAACCTTTGATGATTAATTCAAAACAAATAAACCTAATCCCGACAAAAACATCGGGATTAGGTTTATTTATTTAAGTCCTGGAATCTACCAAGTCGTGTCACACTCTCGCTTTTTTTCATTCCTGACGATCTCGTAACTCTGCTAATTCAGAGCGAATTTCTGACAAGATCTCGATTTGTAATTTTTCAACTTCAAGTGTATGTGGAATCTGATTTTGAGAAAGGTGATCCAGCTTAGCGTGCAGGATCCGCAATTCGTGTTCCGATTTTAAATTAACGTGGAAGTCATTTTCAGCCGCCATCCGATCACGGTCAGCCGAACGGTTTTGACTCATCATGATAATTGGCGCTTGAATCGCCGCAATGCAACTCAGAACAAGGTTTAAGAGAATGAATGGGTAAGGGTCAAAATGAACGCCGAATAATTGCAGGCCATTGATCAGCATCCATGCCAAGAGGATAAACACAAAGATGCCGATGAATCCCCAGCTACCACCAAATCGAGCCACATCATCCGCCACCCGTTCACCAAAGGTCAGGCTTTTAGAGAGGGTCTCGTTCACATCGGTAATTTCGTAATCGTCGCTTTGCATCGCTCGCGTCAGCTTACGGTTGATTTTTTGACTCTGTTTTAAATCTGAGTTAATCATCGCGTCAACGTTAGCTAGCCGGTACTTTAGCAAATGGTGACCGCAGATAAAATCCGTGACCTTTGCTTCAGGATAGTCGCTCTTGACCCGTTGCCGAATTGTCGTGGACAAATCAGCCAGGTATAGCCCTTCATCAACGTGGTAGGTTTTACCATCCACAAGACATTG
Organism: Secundilactobacillus mixtipabuli; assembly: GCF_002217925.1. Lineage (GTDB taxonomy): Bacteria > Bacillota > Bacilli > Lactobacillales > Lactobacillaceae > Secundilactobacillus > Secundilactobacillus mixtipabuli. The sequence continues at coordinate 204,061 of NZ_BCMF01000005.1, forward strand.
TACCTCTGGGTTCTCCGCCATCATCTTCACTCCTTTCTCTAATAGTTTACCGCAAAAAACACCCATCACAAAACGACTGTTTCGTGGTGGGTGTTAATTTAATATTCTAGTCATAATCGGCGACATTGTGATCAATATCAATAAAGACAGTTTCTGTCTTAGCGCCCAGATACTTTTCAATCTGGTCAGTTAATTCATTGACTGCCTTTTCGTGGTCAGCTTGCCACTCTGGCTTTAAGCACTCGATGTACATCGTTACGGCAGTCGAGTCATCGCGGGTCTCAACCCGTTCAGCATCACGCCAGCACCAGCAACGGCTAATGACGCCCTTCTCGTCCTCATAAATCACTTCACCTGGCAAAGCAGGTTCTGGTTCAGCTTCACTGATTGCGTGGAAAGGTTCTCCGCCTTCAGCCACCGTCAACCGAATGTCACCCTTAAGCGCTGCCGTATCCATACTGCCGCACGGATAACCCGTTCGTAACGAGAAGGCATTGTAAAGGTCAACAAGCGGATTGATGGAACGAACCGGATTGCCGTTTTTGGCACGTTTTAAGAGGTTTTCCACGGCGCAACGGGCACCTTTTTTGGTCTTAAACTTTCGAAAGGCCTCCCGCCATTCTCGAATAAACGGATTAGCACTGATTGGATCTTCTGGTATCAAATCAGCCACGTGAGCGTTAGCTTCCGACAAAATTGAATCAGGGATCGATTGATGATTATCCAAGCCAGTGACCCGGATCAAGGCAATTCGGACCTCAGGAAAAATGTTCCAAAACGGTTTTTCAACAATAAACTGACTCATTAAAGATTGCCCCCTCAAATATACATTATGTGTATATTGTACACCTTATCCGTTAAGATAGCCCGCTTTTTTGAAAGGGCTACCAACGTCGTACTTTCAGTGATAGCGTTACATGAATTGAGCACATAAAAACACCCACCACAAAACAGTCGTCTTGTAGTAGGTGTTCTTTGAAAACTGTTTGAGTACGGTGTTTCAAATTGGTGGCGACAAACAGATGTCTTCAGCAACGGTCTATTCTGCGACTAAGTCTTTTTCAACAAATGGTTGTTTGGCAGCTTTTAAAGAAGCTTTCATCTCAGCCATATGCTTCACAAACTTTTCGTCTTTAAGGTCACAGTCAAACCACGATAGTTCGGAAAGATTTTCGTCCATTTGGTCTAAAATCTTGGCGATCGCCTGCTGTGACACATCACTAGTTGTCATCAAATTCACTCCTTAGTATTTTTTACAATTGCCATAATACAGGTATTTCCAGGAATAGCAAGCGTTTTACACTAAAAAATTTATTATGAGATAATTTCTTAAAATAGGCTCGTTTTCAACATGATTTGCTCAGATAATCATTCACTGAATTGCATGATTTTTCAAATTGCTCAATGAATCACTTTTAACATATCTGCCGGTAAATCAGCTTCAAAATGCATCGGTTCATTAGTCACGGAATCTTGATAATCCAGTTGGTAAGCGTGCAAGGCTTGGCGAGTTATCTGGTCGCTAGGACCACCGTATAACTCGTCGCCCAGCAGCGGGTGCCCGATGGATCGGAAATGTGCCCGAATCTGATGTGTTCGGCCCGTATGCAGTAAAACTTCTACCAGCGTCCAGTCGGCGCTAGCCTGTCGAACCCAGTACTCTGTTTGAGCTGATTTGCCGTCCGGTGACACAATCTGATCAAAACCATCATCAGAACGTTTCAACGGCGCGTCAATCAGGTCATGATTTTTCTCCAGCTGACCACTCACAATCGCTAAGTAACGCTTTTTTAAACGATGATCAGCGAGTTGCTGGTTTAACCAGGAGTTCGCAAGCCGGTGTTTAGCAATGAGGACAAGTCCGCTGGTATCACGGTCTAACCGGGTAATAATGTGCGGGACTAAATTTTGATCGCCCATTTTCACCAAATGACCTTTAACCCGATTGACCAGTGTATCAGTGCGGTTACTCGGACCAGGAACAGCCGTTAACCCAGCTGGCTTCAAAATCACCAGCGTATTTTGATCCTCATTGACGATCTGTAATGGTTCTGAACTGACAGGCACTTCAGGATCGGCTGGTTCCACTGGTACAACTAATGCCACTTCATCATTCGGTTGCACCTTAACGGCTGGTTGTACCGAAACTCCATTGACTAGAATTTGGCCATTGCTTTGGTTTAATTGCGTAAACATTCGGTGGCTGACGCCATGCTGGCTTAGGACCTGTTTGGCTGATAAACCGGCACTTTCCACCGTCCACGTAAATTTCATTTACTCTCTTCGCTCCATTCTCATTTAGCGGCTTCAAGCCGGTTTAGGATTCGTCTTAATGATGGGTAACGGTCACCATCTAAATGATACTTCACTCTGAACTCACCAATCATCCGGTCAGAATACTTATCGGGGTCCAGCTTCATCGTACTGGTATCTAGCGGTGCTTCATCCGTCACCACGGCATCCAGCACAATCGGTTGTTGATCACCCGCCGCCAAGTGTTGTTTGATCGTTTGAATAGCTGCCTTCAAGGTGTCATCATTTGTCACCCGCAGGCCGATGGCACCCATATTTTCAGCGACGCCGGCCCAGTTAGCGTTAATAAATTTCAGGGCATAGTCGCTTTGACCGGCTTTGGCCTTCTCTTGGCGAATAAAGCCGTAACCGCCGTTTTCCAGCACAACGTTGATAACCGGCAGCTGATATTGGACTTGGGTCAGGATGTCTTGGACAACCATTGAAAAGCCACCGTCGCCAGAGACCGTAATTACCCGCCGGTCTGGATAAGTCAATTTGGCAGCAATGCCCGCGGACAAGGCGTATCCCATTGCCCCAAACCATGACGACATCGTCATCTGCTGACCATCGCCAAATGGTAACATCCGCGTTGACCAAACGGTATTATTGCCGATATCTAAACCATATACGGTATCAGACGTCACTAATTCGGATACCTGACGGAGCACGGCTTCGGGGGTCAGCAAACCATCCGGACGTGCCTTGACCCGTTCATCCAAATAACCGTGCCAATTTTGACGGGCAATCCGGCAAGTTTTTAAGAACGGACTTTCCGGTAAATCATCAGGTTGAGCTTTGATCACCTGTGCTAAATAAGTTTTTGCATCCGCCCGAACCATTTGAACGGCTGGGAACTGCTCACCTAACGCCTGACTGCTGTGGTTGATTTGAATCGTCTTGATTGTTCTAGGCATGAACCGCATGAAGGGATAACTGGTCCCGACCATCACGACTAAATCAGCCATGTGCATGGCTTCGAAAGCAGGTTGCGTGCCAATCGTTCCCTGTGCGCCCAAATTGTTAGCGAAATTGCTTGGCAGATAGCCCACTGCTGGCGCCGTTGTCACCACTGGCAGGCCAAACTTCTCGGCAAAGGCCACGACTTCAGACTGCGCGTTGCGGATACCAGTGCCTACCAGCATAACGGGGTGTTTGGCTGCCTTAATCAATGCAATCGTTTCAGCAACTTGCTCATCAGTTCCAGCCAAAACTAGCTTTGCTTGACTCTGAACGGGCAAGGCTTCGTAATCAATTTCAACGTTTGCTAAATCATCTGGAATAATGACCACCGATGGCGACTGTGTGTCATAAGCGGCTTGAATGGCTGCGCGAATCGTACCGGGCACCTGCTTGGCGTCACTAACTTGTCGGTGGAAACCATTCAGCCCAGCAAACAGCTGATCTTCATCCATATCCTGCAAATAATGGGTGTTCATCATGCTGGTGGCCACGTTACTGATGATCACTAGCATCGGGGTATGATCCATCTTAGCATCGCACAGGCCGTAAATCAGATGAACGGCACCTGGACCAACCGCCGCTAATGCCACACCAATCTTACCAGTCAACTTAGCTTCCGCCGCCGCAGCCAGTGCGCCCACCTCTTCGTGACGAACCTGAATGTAACGGACGAGATCTTGCTCAGCAGCAAAGCCGTCAATCAGTGAATCCGCGGGGATACCGTAAACGTGATCAACATGCCAATTTGCTAATTCTTTTACCAGTGACTGAGATGCCTTCATCTGTGCCATGCTCAATGCCTCCTAAAGTTAAATTACCTTTATTCTAACATGTTCACGTGAGAAAATAGTGACCGATTAGCACTTGTAACACAATGGCAGGTGAATTCAGCTGTTTATCTCTAGCGCTATTTCAGTTATACTAATAGCAAAGAACACTCGTTCGGAAAGTGATGTGACGCAATTGAATCCTTCAGAATTACAAGCTTATCTCGCGCAAAACAGCCAGGTCGAGCACCTATTTATGGCAAAGGCACTCCCTTACCTGAATGATGAAAACCTGAAACGTGCACCAGCCAGAAGATATAACAGTGCCATTATCCAGCGTCAGGCTGATAAACTCTACGACGAATTCACCGCACAAATCCATGGCAAAATTACCCAACAGCTTCACGGCCACGAAGACCGGGAAGATTGGCTGAGATTCATCGACTCAAATAATTTACTGGAAGAACTGGAAGACTCCATGTCAGAACTTAGCTTCGGCGACGAAGAATAAGCCTAAAAGTTGTGCCATAAGTCTATATCGACAAATATTTCAATTAATTTTTTAATTAACAATTGTTAGGATTATCCTTTGGTTCGATACTTCAATATAGCCTAATCTTGCGTCAAAACTCAGATTCCGGCCATTTAACGTAAAATATGCCTACCCCGACAAAGTTCGCCGGGATAGGCATATTTTACGTTAAATTCTGGAATCTACCGAGTTTTGTCACACACTCGTTTTTAAGGCTTAAAATTCTGATCTTTACTTCACTTCATCCGCCACTGCTTGGTTCACAGCAGCCTGTTCATTTTCAATCAAAGCCACCCGACTCTCAATCACTTTGATATCCATAGTGATTTCACGAGTCAGTCCTGGCGTGTTAAGTTTGGGTTCAAAGAAGGCTTTAAATTCTGCTAACCGTTTAGCCGTCTTGAAGATGCCGGTAATGACCGTAATATAAGTAGCAAACTCCATATCACCGCCAACCGTATCTTCCAGCCATTGCCAATCGTTGCGGATCCAATCCCAGGCAGCCTGCTCACCGTGGGCGTTAGCTAAAACGCCACGGAACCAGCCACGCAAATCTTGTGGCTTAATCATATCGGCATTTTCAAACTGGGCGATCAGCTTCTCAACCAAGGCTGCATCTGGTGTACTGGTCAACGCTGCACGGATGCTGGCTTTATAACTTGCATCCGAAGTCTGTTGATAAGCAGACAGCAACTGATCAAACAGTTCTTCACTCCCGTAGTGTTTAACTTCGTTGGTCAGCACTAAGCCCCGAATATCAGCAGATAACGTCTCCAAGTGAGCCTGGTTGGCTGTAAAGATTTGGTGAGCAGCGTCAATGCCAGCTTTATTTTGGGCGTATAATGCCGCACTCAAAATTGTTGGCCGCGCTAGCTGATCATCATTGGATTCACCAGCAACTGGCTGCCAGCCAAGCCGTTGAACTTGGGCATGGCTCAAACGGTCAAAGAGCTGCTGCAACTGTTTTTCCGCCGCTGAATCTGGTGAAACGAATTTCTTCAAATTATTCGCTAGACTATACAGTGCGGTAATCACGACTGCTGCTTGACTATCAGCAAATCGCTTCAGCAACGGCACAACGCTGGCATAGGAAATTTGCTGACCTTCTGCCAATAACCGCAGATCCTGCATTAATTGTAACTGGGTAATGTCATCAAGCTGTTCGGCCTGCCCTAAAATATCGTTCAGCAACGTTTCGTCATAGTGGACGATAAAGTGAGCGTTATTGCCAACGTTTACGCGGAATGGTCTCTTTAACCGCGCACGAACGTCGTCATAATTACCCAGTGATAATTCAGCGTCTTTAAAGATAACTGGCGCCTTTGAATCATTGCTGTTCAACGGAATCTGCCAGAGTCGGCCCTCATCCTTACCGTCACCGATAAAGAACTGATGCTGCTTCAATGTCAGCTGGCCGTTAATCACTTGTGCATCAACGACCGGGTAGCCAGGCTGTTCCAGCCATGAACTCATGATGGCACCGATATCAAGGTCAGAGGTCTCACCCAACGCTGCCCATAAGTCAGCACCCGTAGCATTACCATATTGGTGAGCGGCAAAGTATTTCTTAAGGCCCTTGCGTAACGCGTCATCACCAATTAATGAACGAACCATAACCAGCATCCGCGCACCCTTAGCATAGACGATAGCGCCATCAAACAAGGCATCGATCTCCGCTGGGTCTTCCACTGAAACATGGACGGACTGGACACCATCAGTAGCATCCCGGTTCAATGCCATTGGCGCTTCAGTGGTCTGGAACATTTCCCAGATGTGCCAATCAGGTTCAATAGCATCAACCGCCACATACTCCATCATGTTGGCAAAGCTTTCGTTGAGCCAGAGGTCATCCCACCACTTCATAGTCACCAGATCACCAAACCATTGGTGAGCCAGTTCATGGGCAATGACTGTTGCCACAAGTTGTTTCATTTCCAGTGAGGTATTATCAGGATCTAAGAGTAAATAAGCTTCCCGATAGGTGACTAACCCCCAGTTTTCCATAGCACCGGCTGAGAAATCGGGTAACGCCAGCTGCCATGAATGTGGCAGCGGATAAGGCGTTTGATAAAAGTCTTCGTAAAATTCAATTGACCGTTTAGCAATATCCAGCGCGAAATCCAGTTCTTTAGCTTGATGTGCTTTGGTGCCGAAGACGCCTACCGTTACGCCACTCTTGGTCTTGGTTTCTTTACTTTGCAGTTCACCAAACGCAAACGCAATCAGATAGGTGGACATCTTCATCGTGGTGTCAAAGTAGTGCACCCCGTTTTCAGTCCGAATTTCCGGCATGTTGCTGATGATGGTTTCACCGGGGTGTTCATCAAACTTGATTGCCAAATCAAAAGTAGCCTTAGCTTCGGGTTCATCAATGCTAGGGAAAGCCTGACGCGCAAAAGTCGTTTCAAATTGGGTCCCGATGATCTGCTTCCTTTCACCGTTAACTTCATAATACGACGGGTAAATTCCCATCATAGAATCGGTCAAAGGTGCCGTATACGTCACGGTCAGCGTTGTCTCACCCGCATGCTTGAGGTTGATCCGAATGGCTTCAGCTGGTTGATCTAATTTAAATGAAACAGCTTCACCATCCGCCTCAACGGCGGCGACTTTCAGGAATTTTTGGTGTAATGAAATAGCGGTTTGCGAGGCATTCCCCGTAATCGTGGTTTTGCCGGAAATCAGCTTCGTTTCACGGTTAATATCTAGATATAAGTTATAATGACTCGGTTGAAAGGTCTCATAAAAATGGTTTGTTTCTGTCATAGTGGCCTCCATATAGTTGTTAGAATACATCTATTATACGACTTTCCTTATTCAGCAGGTGGATTCAGCTACTCATTGCGCTCATTTTAGTGGTGCTTGATGACTCAGTAACCGATTGACTTTTACTAAGTACAGCAACGAAATGATCAATAATGGCGTGAAAATGATCAAGTAACCCAGCCAGTTGCCATTCCCCTGTGTTTGCACGTTAATCAGCGGATCGAAGTCAATTAACGAGTGAATGATCATCCCTACCCAGATACCGTTTGTGGAAATTCTAATGGCGGAAAAAGCTAGCCCGATCACAAAGGCATAGAAGACCTGCTGTAACGTGGTTTGAACGCTTTGCCCGTAAAACAGGTGAGAAAGATGCAGTAGCCCAAAGATTAAACTGCTTGCAACAGCGGTCCATAACAATGCATAGTTTTTTGCACGAAAATACCCTAAAAAATAGGAAAACAGCAATCCACGACAGAGCACCTCTTCGTAAATGCCAGCAGAAATTGCTATCAGCGCAATGTTAACGAGTTGCCCCAATTTCAACCCCGCCGCAAAAATGATGTTCAATTTCAGCACTAAGAGACTAGCAAAAAAGATGACGATCAGTCCCAGCCAGATCCGAATTGGCCGTTGAAAGCCAATTCTGCCAGGTGTTGTTAATTTGGCCGTCTTAAAAAGGCCAAACATCAAGAGGCCTAACAAACCGGCAAGCGCAAATCGCGACGCTGAGTAAAGCAAGGTGAGATTGCCGTGACTGGTCAAGGTTTGTTTTAACACGTATGACACGCCAAAAAAGAGCATTAAACTACCAACAATGCCGCCTAGTTTCCAGCGTTGATTACCCGCAACCTTTAAATTAACCATCACAACCTCCAAATTTAAGCATCAGTATTCTAACGCATCGTATTGATACCCATGAAAATAATCAACACACCCATGACGAGTTGGACCAATCCAAAGTGGGCTGATTTTGAAAGGTGTCTCATCAAGATTGGCGCTATCAGGGCACCGACCGCCGCCCCAATCATCAGCGGTAAGCCAAGCTGCCAATCCACGTTGCCACCGGCCAAATGCATGACCGCGCCAACCACACTCAGCCCTGCTAACACGTATGAGGAAGTGGCTACCGCTTCAAACGTATCCAATCCGAGGATCAGCAGACCAGCAAGCACCGGACCGCCACCGCTTAAACCAGCGATCCCCACCATCAGGCCACTGATCACCCCATAGACTGACGCAAGCACTAAGCTTTTGGCTTTCGGCGTCGACGATTGTTTATTAGGAACGAAAATTCTAATTCCCAAGATAATTAAAATAATGCCAATCACCATGCGGTAAATATGAACGGGAATATAGGGTGCCGCTAAAGCCCCTACAATAACGGCCGGTACAGCTGCAATGAGCATTTGATTGCCCAATCGAAAATCGATTTTCTTCTGTCGATAATAGCCCCAGCTACCAATAAAAATTGAGGGTAAAGCCGTTACGATTGACGTGGCAGCCGCTGAAATGGGTGAAATTTTAAAAACCGAAGCTAACAGCCCCAGATAGATGGCGCCGCCACCACCACCCATGGAAATCACAAAAATACCGACTAGTAATCCGGCAATTAACAATAACACTGTACTCATAATCAGGTCCTCTTTCTCACCATTTTTTTGACTTAACCCTTTAATTATAAATAACTCTGTTAATCAATGCACGTTTTCAATTACTCACAAGTAGTTTTGACACACTAAAAAGAGGCTGTGCCATAAGTCTATATCGACAAATATTTCAATCAATTTTTTAATTAAAAATTGTTAGGATTCTCCTTTGGTTCGATACTTCAATATAGTCTACTCATGCGTCAAAACTCAAATTCCGGCCATTTAACGCAAAATAGGCCTACCCCGACAAAGTTCGCCGGGATGGGCCTATTTTACGTTAAATTCTGGAATCTACCGAGTTTTGTCGCACACTCACTATTTAAATTCAGTTGTTAATCAGCATAAAGCTGGTTCACTTGATTAGTCGTTGTTTTACCATACACGATGGTTTGGACGTTCTTTGTGATCCGTGCAATCTTTGGAAAACCGCTAAATCCTGATTGACCATGACCGTGTGTCATCACCACAATGGCGTACCGCTGACCGTTTGGTAGCGTCACGATACCGGCATCATTGTTGTATGACCAAAGCCAGCCAACCTTATCCGTCGTGGCAGCCCCCTTCAAGGCTTGATTTGCGCCCGCAGGAATACCAGAACGGTAGACTTGGTGTGCCATTAACGACAGCACCTGGCTACGGTTGGAAGCATTATCAAACGGATAACGCGCCTGGTCAAGCTTACGCATCACAGAAACTAACGTTGCGGAAGTCGTCCGAGCTGCGCGGCCAGCTGCAAACGGATGTGAATACCAGCCCTGCTTCTTCACAAAACTGTTCATATTACTCAACCCGTATGAAGCCAGATAGCTTTCGGCAAAACCGTTTTGGCTATGCAGGATCATTTCCTTAAAACCTGTCGACTTTAACACACTCTTATTGAGTGTCCCCGCGTCGATCCGCGACAAAATGTTAGCAACGATAAACATTTTATAAGTGCTTGCTGACGTGTATGCCTTATGAGCATTGGGGCTCTCAACGGCTAACTGACCCGCTTTATAAAAGCTGGCGGTATTACTGGCACCTGCCGTGGTATTGGCATTAGCGCCGAGGTTATAAAATGAAACGCTGACCGTACCATCCTTCGTCACCGAATTGATATATTGCTGCAAATGCTGCTTAACCGCTTTCTGCTGAGTCGAAATTTGTGACTGAGTCGGCGCAGCGTAGGCAACTGTCCCCATGCCGAATAATAAGGCAAAAGTGGTCAACATAAAGATAAGTACTTGACGATATTGCTTAGTGGCTTTACTACGTGTTGCTGGTCTAATTTGTTCAGCCATGGCTAATCATTCCCTTCAGATTATTTCACCATCATTATACTCTATTACCCCTTTGATGATTGGTGTTTTGCAGAATTATCATCAACTAAAAAAGCTCCTGATCAACATGTTTAAATTAAACACTGACCTGAAGCTCACATTTATTAGGGATAGTAAAATTTATTTAACAGCAGAAATCTGAATGGCATCCTCACGGTAATCTGCTTCATGATGCAGCATCTCTGCTAACACCGTTGCTAATGAAGGAATACTGATGGGACCGCCAGAAACCGGCTGACCCTTAGGATCTAAAACAGCGTGCTGAAGGGTATCATCATACTTGAAGAAGTGAATCATTAATAAAGTGCTGTTAAGTTTACCAGCTTCAATAATATCAGCTGCTTCCCGCTGGTTTTGAACATAACCGCGTTCGGTTGCTTCATCAAAACCAAAGGTCGCTGCTAAGGCTAAATTGTCACTAGAAATGTCTTTATCATAAATTTGGAACTGAGTTGACCAGAACAAACGGGTCACACCCGTCTCCTGCATTGCTTGAACGAGTGGTGTAGCATAAGTCTCCACATTGAAGGGACCCAACGTTGAGAAAACAACGTCAACGTCCTTTAAAGCTGCTTTTAAGTCCGTCACGTTTGTGGCGTCACCAACTGCATGTTCGACAAAGTCTGGGTAAACAACACCCTTTTTCCCTCGATCAAATGCCCGAATAGTCACGTCTGGTAATGGTGCTAACTGCTTGAGTACGGCTTGTCCTAGAATACCAGAACTACCTAAAATTAAAATTTTCATGTGTCACCTCCGACATGTTCATAATATCGCATAGTATATATATTTGGTATATCATTTTATAACTTTAATATATATTTCTCCAAGTTCACACTTTTTAGCCACCAAAAAACCATCTCTAAGTCTACAACTCAGAGATGGTTCTAAAACGTTAGTATTCATTTACTCTTTACTGTTGTTCTTTTTTCCGACGACTAATTCCAAACAAACCGGCAAAGCTTGCTAGAAGACCCAGCCCAAGCAAGGCGCTTGCCTGACTTGCGGAATCCTCGTTAGTTTGTGGCAAAGTCCCCGTTTCAGTTTGACCATTAGTCTTCGAACCGGCAACCTGGTTAGCATCAGTTGTTGTCTTCACTGCAGTTCCGCCATTCGTTGCGTTGCTTAAATTTTTTATCTGGTTGTTACCCCTTGATGTAGCCGTGCTGTTGTCTGAGGCATTGCTCTGAGCATCAGTATTGGCATTATCATTCGTTGCAGTACTTGGAGCAGTTGTAGTTTCAGTATTAGCATCGCTTGACGTTACGCTGTTATCGTCCGTAGTTGGCTCAGGATTAGGATTCGTGGTACTTGTACTGTTATTTTCAGAAGCACTGTTAGTTGCTCCTTGATTATCGTTATTTCCTGACGGATTGTTTGGCTGACCGGCCACAATGTAAGTAATCACCGTATTCGTTGATTGCTGGTTAACGTTCATATTCAAAAGCGTATCCTTATTAACGAGATTCTTAAATGAGGCGGTGTATTGCGTTCCATTAGCGGTTGGGTCAGGCGAAATCATCTGCTTGATTGCTTGCAGCGCCATTGCCGAAACTGCTGCCACTGAATTGGCTGGATTTTTCGAGTAATCATTGACCACTGTCTGCCCCGTTGTCGGATCAACACTAGTTACAACGACATTCCCAACGCCGGTACTTGGATCATAGGTGACCGTCATGACTGTTTTGTCAACGTTGGTCGTATCCACGATCTGAATACCGGTCAAATGATAACCACTAGGAATGGCGTCCGTTAGATCCTGAGAATCAATGGTAATAGGAGAAAGAATTGATCCGTCATCTGAAGCACGCACAACATAAGTGTTTACCGCATTCTGTGAATTCAAAACATTTCCATCTGTTGTTTTGACTACCGTTTGATAGGGCTGGGTTACTGTCTTATTCTGAGCAGTATCGGTTACGATAAAAGTAAAATCATAATTCGTGTAAATATCATTAATCAAGGATCCCAACTTACTAGTTGCAGAACCATATTGAGCTGAATCAAAATCATCATACTCAATCGTAAATTGATTACCATCAAATCTCACCACACCATTGGTCAGTACTGCTTTAACCTCCTGATCAATTTCCGCTGGAGTATCATCAATCGCTACGGTCGATGTGGCATGACCAGTAGTAACATCATAACTCAATTTTGCAACGTCACCACTATTGCTTTTCCCAACTACATCAATTTTTTCAAGTTTATACCCATTCGGAATCATATCTGTTAACGATCCATAGGTTTTACTATTTTCTGATTGAATCCGATTATTCTCATCTACGCTAAAATTGAAATCATTAGTAAATTTCTTACTTGAAACAATCTGCTCCTGATCAGTTTGAATAGTTGAATTAAAGTTAACCGTTACATTTTGATTGCTCTCATCCGCTGCTGTTGCCGTGATAACTTGTGAATCACCGGTTTTTTTGTAAGCTGCCATCGCACTTGTCTTAGCCGCTTCAACTTCTTGAGCAGTTGCATCACCTAAATTAGTCGTTACCGGTGTGGTAGCGTCAGCTTGTGGTGCAGGTGTGCTTGCTTGATCTGTGGTTGGCTGTTCTGTATTAGTAGGCGCTGGTGTATCAGCAGTCGTTTGCTCGGTTGTTTGCGCTGCTATTGGTGTTTCAGCCGTTTCAGCTGATGCGGACACTGTATTTAAGCCCAACACGCCTAAGCCAATGCTCATCACAGTTACCCCTGCGACTAGCCATTGGCGTCCTTTTTTGTACATTTTAAAATGAGTCTTTGCCCCATAAAAACTGTTTTTAATCTTATTCATATTTATCCCCTCCAAAGGATTGTAAAAAAGAAACCTACCCCAACAGTTTAACGCTCAAAATTACAAGTCAATAATAGCATAACTCTGGTAACTTGTGCTCACTTTTTGCAAGTTAATCTATACTATTGAGACACTATTCTAAAAAGGACCATATTTAGTAAAAATAAAAAAGGCACTGCTATTCAGCCGTACCTTTCTACAAATTACATTAACGTTCATTTATCGATGAATCTTTACTGTTGTTCTTTTTTCCGACGACTAATTCCAAACAAACCAGCAAAGCTTGCTAGAAGACCCAGCCCAAGCAAAGCGCTTGCCTGACTTGCGGAATCCTCGTTAGTTTGTGGCAAAGTACCAGCCTCGGTTTGACCATTAATCTTCGAACCGGCAACCTGGTTAGCACCAGTGGTTGCCGCCGTAACGGCTGTTCCACCATTCGTAGCGTTGCTCAAACTCGTTACATGACTCTTACCAGTTGAGGTAGCCGTACCGTCGCCTGAAGCATTACTCTGAACATCAGTACTATCCTGATCATTCGTTGCTTTACTTTGATCAGTTGTGGTTTCAGTATTGGCATTGTTTGACGTTGCACTATTGTCGTCCGTAGTTGTTTCAGGATTTGGATTCGTGGTATTAGTGCTGTCATTATCGGTAGCACTGTTCGATGAGCCTTGATTGTCGACATTTCCTGATGAACTGCCGCCTTGGTTTGGTTGACCTGCCACAAGGTACGTAATCACCGTATTGGTGGAGTGTTGGTTAACGTTCGTATTCAAAAGCTTGTTCGCATTAATGAGATTCTCAAATGAAGCAGTGTATTGATTACCATTAACGGTTGGGTCAGGCGAAATAATCTGCTTAATCGTTTGCAGTGCCAGTGCCGTGACTGCTGCTAAAGTATCTGGATCTGCATCCTTTGAGTAATCAGTCGTTACTGTCTGGCCTGTTGCTGGATCAGAAATAGTTAAGACGATATTGCCAATGCCAGTACTTGAATCACCAGTACTTGGATCATAGGTTACTGTCAGCACTGTATGGTTAAAGCTGGACGTATCCACAATCTGGATGCCAGTCAAGTGATAACCATTAGGAATAGTATCCGTTAAATCTGGCGTATAAACGTTAGTCACGTGGAAAATCGTACTATCACCTGATGAAGCACTAGCAACGTATGTGTTCGTTGCGTTTTGAGAACTCAAAACAGTCCCATCAGTTGTCTTAACTTGAGTTTGATAAGGCAATGATACTTTCTGATCCTTAACTACTTGAAAGGTAAAATCATACTTATTGTTGATACTGTCATAAACACTGTCAATTGGTAGACTATCATATTTAATTGTGAACTGTTTTTTATCCGGATTGACACCCATACTATCTAATAATGCTGCAACTTCCTGATTCAAATAAGCCTGCTGCTCCTCGGACAATTGCCCAACTTGGGAAGTCAACGTTGCAGTTTTATGTGCCACATCATAAACCACTCCAACGCTTTGCCCATTAGTAGCTGAACTGGTCATAGAAACCTTCTCTATTTGATAACCATCTGGAATGTTAACATTTATTTCACCAATTTGAGTAGGGGTAGCAGACTTAATGACACCGCCCTCGTCTACCGAAACATCATACTTATTGCTACTATTTTGTTCCGATAGAACCTGCTTCTTATCAGTTTGAACGGTTGAATGAAATGATACATCGAACTCTTTAGCACTTTCAGCCGCTACTGCCGTGACAGTCTGTGCTTGACCAGTTTCTTGATAATCGGCAGTTGCTTTTGTCTTAGCTGCCTCAACTTCTTGAGCAGTCGCATCACCTAAGTTGGTCGTCTCCGGTGTGGTAGTCTCAGCTTTTGGTGCAGTCGTGCTTGTTTGATCTGTGGCTGGTTGTTCAGTATTAGCAGAAGCTGTTTTTGAATTAGTAACAGGCGCTGGTGTATCAGCAGTCGTTTGTTCGGTTGCTTGCGCTGCTACAGGTGTTTCAGCCGTTGCAGCTGAAGCAGTCACCGTATTTAAACCCAACACGCCTAAGCCAATGCTCATCACAGTTACCCCTGCGACCAACCATTGGCGTCCTTTTTTGTACATTTTAAAATGAGTCTTTGCACCATAAAAACTGTTTTTTAACTTATTCATATATATCCCCTCCAAAGGATTGTAAAAAAGAAATCTTACCCCAACAACTTAATGCTTAAAATTACAAGTCAATAATAGCATAACTCTTGTGACTTGTGCTAACTTTTTGCAAGTTAATTTATAATTTTTAGGTTCTGATTTTAAAAAGAGAAATAGTTCTCAAAAAAGCAGTCTAACCGTTATCATTTAATGACAAAGGTCAGACTGCTTTCAATTAAAACATAAAACATATCAGTGAATCTATTGTGAAACCAACTTCAGGTTATTGATCCAGATACTCCTTAGTAGAAGCAACAATTTCTTGCAGCCCCTTCTTAGCATCTGAGAAGAACATGCTGGTCTTATCGTTAGAGAACAGCGGGTTTTGAATACCAGCATAACCAGTACTCATAGAACGCTTGATGACAACGATAGACTTCGACTTATCAACATCCAGAATCGGCATACCGGAAATGGCGGTATTTGGTTCACGCGCTTCTGGGTTGGTGACATCGTTCGCACCAATAACCAAGGAAACATCCGTATTTTCAAACATGGAGTTTGCTTCTTCAAGCTGCTTCATTTGATCATACGGTACATTAACTTCGGCCAACAAGACGTTCATGTGACCAGGCATCCGTCCGGCAACTGGGTGAATGGCGTAGTTAACGTTAATACCGTTATCAGTCAACAACTTGGCTAGTTCGGCAACTTCATGCTGTGCTTGGGCGGCAGCTAAGCCATACCCAGGAACAATCATCACGTTTTTAGCGTAGGCTAATTGAACTCCAATATCATCAGCAGAGGTTTCCTTAACGTTAACGGGAACGTCATCAGCAGCACTCGCACCACCACTATCACCGGTACCAAAACCACCGGCAATGATGTTAGCAACGGAACGGTTCATCGCAGCAGCCATTTGCAGGGTCAAAATGGTACCAGCAGCGCCAACTAAGGCACCGGCAATGATCAAAACTTGGTTGTCGATAACGAACCCAGCCATGGCAACCGCTAAACCAGTGAAGGCGTTTAACAGTGAAACCACAACGGGCATATCGGCACCACCAATAGGAATGGTCATCAAAATACCAAAGACTAAACTAGCAACGATAGCGGTAACTAACGTCCAGACGTTGGTTGGGAAACCAACCGTAAAGACGATGGCTGCTAAGATAATCAACACAACGATACCGTTCAATAATTTAGCACCTGGAAAAGTAATTGGCTTACCAGAAACCTTACCAGCCAATTTTCCAGTGGCAATCAGCGAACCGGAGAAGGTAATACTACCGATGATCAAGTCCAAGATAACGGGCAGTGAGAACGCAACGGCTAAAGAGGCACCGTTTGGCTTGCTCAAATAATCAAAGGTCCCAATGGCGGCAGCGGCACCACCACCAACGGCGTTGAATAAACTAACCAGTTGCGGCATATCGGTCATCTTAACGGTTCGGGCACGGTAAACACCATAGCCGACCCCGAGTACCAGAGCAACCAGTAAAGCGATCCAAGCCGTCATTGTCGTGTCGTTCTTTTCCAAAACGATCAAGAAAGTCATGATAACGGCAATGATCATCCCAACAAATGAAAGTCGGTTCCCACTACGGGCTGTTTTAGGTGTCCGCATCATGTGCAACCCCATGACATAGCAAACCGCACTGATCAGGTAGGCTAAGGAAACAAGTGTCATTAATCCTGACATTACTTGTCGCCTCCTTTATCTTTATTACCCTTGTCTTTTGGTTTTGAAAACATCTCAAGCATCCGGTCAGTCACAACGTAACCACCAGAGACGTTGATGGCACCCAGAAAGGCGGCCAGAAATGCAATCACGTAAGCAGTCGTGTTATTGGCTTCCAAAGCAACTAAGATGGCCCCCACGACAACGACACCGTGAATGGCATTCGCACCTGACATCATCGGTGTGTGCAGTGTGGCTGGAATCTTACTGATGACTTCAAATCCGACTAACAGACTTAGTACAAAAATGGCAAGATTCGTATATAATTCCTGACTCATTCTACTCAGCTCCCTTCGACTCAGCTGATTGATCAGCTTTTTCGTCGGCTGCGTCCTTAGCTGGTTCATCCGTTGGCAGCGGATCAAGCTTGAGGGCTTCACGCAAACGTGCATTGATAATTTCACCATTAGTTGTTGCGGTTAACCCGCTAAAGACATCATCTTTAGGATCAATAGCGAGGTTACCATCCTTATCAACCATGGCATTAATGACCGCCTGCACGTTTTTGGCATAGAGCTGTGAAGCTGAGTTTGACAGTTCACTGGCTAGGTTGTTAGCGCCAATGATGGTGACTTGATTATCAGTAACTACTGTTTCGTCAGGTTTACTGCCCGCGATATTACCACCGAGTTCACTGGCGGCCAAGTCAACGAAAACAGCCCCAGGTTTGGCGTTATCCACGCTGTCTTGAGTAACCATCAGCGGTGGCTTGTGGCCAGGCACTTGAGCGGTGGTGATCACAATATCATTATCGGCAATGAAACCGGCTAATTCCTTTTGCTGTGCGGCCGTTTCTTCTGGGGTCAACGCTCGGGCATAACCACCTGAACCAGCACCATTTGATACGGAACTGGTTAAGAATGTCGCACCCAAGGATTCAACTTCACCCTTAGAAGCAGGTCGAACATCGTACCCAGAAACAATCGCACCAAGCCGCTTAGCAGTCCCAATGGCTTGCAAACCGGCAACCCCTGTCCCAAGCACTAATACTTTGGCAGGTTTAACGGTACCAGCAGCAGTGATCATCATTGGGAAATACTTTGAATACGCATCGCTGGCAACCAGTCCGGCTTTGTAGCCAGCCACACTGGATTGTGAACTCAAGACATCCATTGTCTGCGCCCGACTAATCGTCCGCGGCAACAGTTCAAACGATAACGCTGAGACCTTTTTGTCAGCCAGCTGCTGCATCTTTTCCGGTTTAATCAGTGAACTCAATAGGCCCAAGACCACTTGGCCGGATTTTAGTGCATCCAGTGTAGCGTCACTAGGCAGGTTGATCACTGCAACAACGTTTGCCTGAGACAGAGCAGTCTGGCGGTCGACGACTTCCGCGCCTGCCTTTTGATAGCTTTCGTCGCTGTAGTAAGAAGCAACGCCAGCACCCTTTTCAATCAAAACTTTCATGCCGGCTTTAATCAGCCGTTTGGTGACGTCTGGATCGATGGCAACCCGTTTTTCATGGGGCTGCTCTTCTTTTAAAGCAGAAACCACAATACTCATCAATATTACCTCCACTTCAAAGTAGGAAACGTTTTCTGAGAAATTAGTTGGCATCCGTCACATTCTCTGCCCAACAGAAGCTTGCGATTGGAAAAAGTCAGCAATTATTTCATATACGATGTGAAAACGTTTTCAAAATTAGCTTAACAGAAAAGGTATCCAGAGACAATCACCCCTAGATACCCTAACTGCGTTATTAGACTTGATTCAATTATGCTTTAGTGTTTTCTGGGTGACCCTGTAGGTAAATAACGTGAGTGTTCAAGAACTCATCAATACCGTGACGACCATCGTCACCACCGATACCGGATTCTTTCCAGCCTGAGTGAGACCCATTCATAGCTTCGAAATTAAACCGGTTGATGTAAGTTTCGCCATCTTCCAATTCGTTAGCAGCACGTTGAGCAACATCAACGTCTTTAGTGAAGATTGATGAGGTCAAACCAAAGTCACTGTCGTTAGCCATTTCAATGGCATCATCCAATGTCTTGAAGGTAACAACTGGCAGAACTGGTCCGAAGATTTCGTCTTGGATAATTTCGGAATCCTGCTTAACGTTGGTAATCACAGTTGGTTCGTAGTAGAAACCATTTTCGATTTGAACTTTGTGACCACCAGCAGTAATCTTGCCACCAGCTTTAACAGCACGGTCAACCATACCAGCAACCTTGTCCAAAGCAGCTTGGTTGATCAGCGGGCCAATGCCAGAGTCTTTGTCAGCGATTGGGTTAGCAACCTTGATAGCAGACATCTTGTCACTGAGCTTCTTGATAAACTCATCAGCAACCCCTTCTTGAACGTAGATCCGTTCACAGTTGTTGCAAAGTTGCCCATTGTTGTCGACACGTGAATCAATAATTGATTGAACGGCCAGATCAATGTCAGCGTCATCCATGACGATAGCAGGTGCTTTGCCACCTAATTCCAAGGATACCTTAGCCATGTGGGTAGCAGCTGAAGCCATGACACGCTTACCAGAATCAACAGAACCGGTCAAACTAATGATACCGATCTTCTTGTTCTTTGATAATTCGTCACCAACAACCGAACCTGGGCCAGTAACAAAGTTAACAACCCCGTTTGGAATACCAACTTTGTCGACGATCTTAGCAAATTCAAGAGCTAAGTTTGGTGTGTCTGAGCTTGGCTTCATAACAATGGTGTTACCTGTTACCAAAGCCGGACCCATTTTACGAGCAATCAGGAAGAATGGGAAGTTCCATGGCAGGATCCCAGCTGCAACACCGATTGGTTGCTTCGTAATCATAATGTTTTCGTTAGCGTTGTCGGATTGAAGGATTTCACCCTCGTATGTCCGGGCAGCGGAAGCCATGTAATCGAAGTAGTCTGCTGAGAACATGATTTCAGTCGTTGCTAATGAACGAATCTTACCCTGTTCTTCTTGCAGCATATCGATCAGGTGGTCAGCATCCTTACGAACTTCTGTTGCAACATCATGTAAGTACTGGCCACGGGTTGCGGCTGGTACGAATTTCCATGACTTTTCAGCTTCGTAAGCGTAGTCAATCGCTTCTTGTGTTTCTTCACGGGTAGCACTTGGAACTGTCGAAATCTTTTCCCCGGTTGATGGGTTAATAACAGTTAAAAGTTTACCTGATTTAGAATCCTTAAATTCACCGTTGACATACATTTGATAATGCTTCAAACCCTTTAATGTTTCTGACACGGTTATTGCTTCCTTTCAAAACCGAACGACTGTCTAAAAACAATGATTAATTATTTGCCTGGTACGTAGTCTGGGTCGATGACCAAAACTGGCTTAATGGTCTTACCACTACCAGAATCAGCGTTAGCTTCATTGATTTGATCGAAGTTGTAGAACTTTTCAGTCTTATCAAAGTCGAACATGCCTTGCTTGTAGAATTCAATTAAACGAGGAATATCGATTTGTGGAACGGCATCACCCATGTTAACGCCGATTACTGAACGGTCGCTGACACAGAGGTTGTTCCAAGTATCCAGATCAACGTGGTTAGGCGTAACGGCGATGCAAGCTGAAGTCCCACCTTGTGCTAACGCCAAGATAGAATCTTCCATGACTTTCTTAACACCGGTAGTATCAACTGTGAAGTCAACACCATAGCCACCAGTTAAGTCCTTGATCTTTTCAACGGCGTCTTCGCTCTTACTGTTGATCACATCAGTGGCACCTAATTCCTTAGCGAGCTTGAGACGTGAATCAACAACATCCACAGCAATGACTTTCGTGCAGCCGGAAATCTTACCAGCCATCATCGCTGCTAAGCCAACGGCACCAGTACCGAAGACGGCAATGGTTTGACCTGGCTTTGGCTTCAACGTGTTAAGAACGGTCCCACTACCTGTGACGTAGCCACAGCCCAGAGGTCCTAATTTACGTAAATCAAGGTCTTTGTCAACCTTAACAGCATTACGTTCACGAACAATGGTGGTCGTTGTGAATGATGATTGGTCAAACATATCGTCAACTTGTTTACCATTTTCAGTGAAGTGCGCACTACCATCTGGACGAACACCTGACAAGTTATTAGCAGCGTAGTTCAAGCACTGTGTCGGAACACCTTTCAAGCAGTTAACGCAATTGCCGCAACCATAGAAGGAAAGAACAACGTGGTCGCCGACCTTAAAGTTTTTAACTTCTGGGCCAACCTTTTCCACAATCCCTGAACCTTCGTGACCAAGGATAATTGGATAACCAATTTCGGCGTCACCTTTACGTAAGGCTTCATCAGAATGACAAATCCCTGAAGCTACCATATGGATCTGCAAGTCGTCAGCTTGCATTGGTGCTAATTCGACGTCATCGCGCATTTCAAATGAAGCGCCTTTCTTATCAACAACTGCTGCTTTGATACGCATAACTCCATCATCTCCAAATGATTTAATTTAATCCCAATTAAACACAATAATATGATGAAAGTTGAGATGAAAATTAATTTACAAATCATTCTTGATGCATATGACTATAATAAATACATTATAGTTATCACTATGTTTAAGGATTACTTGTGAATTACTTCTCATTTGCTTACAGGTCTGTTATAGTTCTTTTTTACCGAAATTTAAAGCGTTTACATGAATCTTTTTGATTATATTTTTCTAAGAAAATCTTAGAGTTTGCTATTTTATCACATGATAAGTTGCCCTGAAAGTTAACCTGAAACTGTTAAAACGGCCTACCTAACGTGACGAGTGCCCCGTTAAGTAGACCGTTTATATGCTTTTAAATTCCATTACCAATTTTTGATTGCTTTACCCTTTGGTCCAAATTGGCGGTAATACAAGCCTAAGCCGACCAGCGCGGTAATCACGTCAGCGATTGGCTGCGAAATAACGATTCCCTGATAGCCCATCAAATGAGCCATAATAACAATCACAACCGCAAAAACTACCCCTTGTCGTGAAACTGACATCACGAAAGCATCCAATGGTTCATTAATCGATTGGAACATGGTGGTGAATACCATGGTCGCACCAATAAACGGCGTGGTGATCAAGAACCACCGCAGCATGTAACTGGCGGTTTGGACGACGCTCTGATTTTTCATGAACAACCCGCAAAGTGCGGGGGCAATCGCCATCAGCCCAAGCGCAATCACAAATGCCATACCGACATTGACCAGCAGATCAAACTGAATGATTTTTTTAAGGCGGGTTTTATTGCGGGCGCCGTAATTATAGCCAATCAGTGCCTGCGAACCAAAGCAAAAACCAACTAGGACCATAATGACGATGGTTTCAACCTTAATGGCGATCCCGAAGCCGGCAACCCGGTTGGCACCATAGACGATCAAAAAGTTATTCATTAAAGCAGTTCCCAACATGGTCATAAAGTTCGTCACGGAAGCTGGCAGGCCGATCAATAAAACATCCTTAATTTCAGCCAATGGAATTTTGGCGTGCCGAATATTGACCTGCAGATAGCGGGCCCGATTATTGGTATAACTAATCAAAATGATATCAGTCACTGAGTACCCTACAACGGTTGCCCAGGCAGCACCAGCAGCACCTAAGTGAAAACCAAAAATAAACAGCGGGTCCAAAAAGATCTTAAGGATCGTTCCGGCGACGGTCCCCAGCATGGATTGCTTAGCCAGTCCCTCCGTTCTTAACGTGTTCATTGGCACCAACGCCACAATGATCAGAACACTGGCAATCGCCATAATTTCATAATAAGCGTTGGCATACCGATATGTACTTGGTGTCACCCCTAATAAGGCTAATCCCTGTGCTTTGAACACAAAGAGGCAGGCCATAATGAAGGCCCCTAGCAATAAGGCGGCATAAAAGCAAAAGCTGTTGATTCGACCAGCCAAACCATATTTTTTCTGCCCCAACAACCTCGAGATGGCGGAACTGCCACCTAAACCAAACATATCACCCAGCGCCAGCATCATTGAAAAGAGCGGCGTGCAGAGTGTGATGCCAGCAACTAAGTTGGCATTTTGCGTCTGCGCAATAAAAAAAGTGTCCGTTAAATTATAAATCATCGAAATCACGGTGCCTAAAACCACTGGTAAAGCTAGCGTAAAGTAGGCTTTAGGAATCGGTGCTTTCTCGAACAGCTCAATAATGTTATCATCCCCTGTTTTAATTCATAACGATTATGATATCACAAGATAAGCTCGATTTGGCATCGATTTTAGCCAAAAAGCCCGTTTGAATAGGCTTTCAAACGGGCTTTTACTCACGGTCTTGAGTTATAAAATCAAAGATGGCATAAACTGCTGCTTGGTTCTTCGTTGGCACCGGTGCTTGGAGAATTTCATCAGCCTTTTGGTGCAAATCGTTTCCCTCATTGGCATATTGACCATCATTAACCACCATGGTTCGCACATTTAGCACCTTGGGTTCCAGATGAAACTGCAGGCCAATCACATTGTCACCCAGGATAAAGCCCTGATTCCGAACTAAATCACTGGTAAATAACAACTGAGCTTCACGGGGAACTTCAAACATTTCCTCGTGCCAGTGCAATGCTAACAACTGGTTAGGCAGTCCTGGAATCAGCTCGTTTTGACGATACACTGGTGCCCAGCCAACTTCTTTATGCGGTGCTTTTAGCACTGAATAACCCAACGTTTTAGCAATCTGCTGAGCACCATAGCACGCGCCAAAAATCGGTTTATGCTGTGCCAGCAGCTGTTTAATCAACTGACGTTCTTGTTTGATCCAGTCCATGTCGTCGTTGGGACTCATTGGCCCGCCTAAGATCACTAATAGATCCGTCTCATCCGCAGTAGGCAGGATACCAAACTGATAGGGATGGTAAATATAGACTTGGTGGCCCCGCTCTTCGGCCCAATCAACAATACTGCCCGGCCCTTCGCTTGGGGTATGCTGCAAAACGTTTATTCTCATTAATAACGACCTTCATTTCAAATTTCATCTCTCGAACAATATCATACCATCATAGAGTTATCTTGAAAGCTCAGTAATTGTCTCAGATATTGCGCAACATTGACAATGGCATCATCCGTTGTGTCACGATAATTAATAGTTGATGCCAGACTCAAAACATTTGCTGGCAATGGCATCAAATTAAAGTCATGATCAGGGAAAACTTTTTCGGCAGTGTACAGCGTGGTTACCGTCGTTGAACCGGAAATAGTATCGACAGCTCTGAGTGCATCAGCTGCTGTCGGCACTGTGATGGCAGTCGTTAAATTCACATCTTCCTTTTTAAAGCTTTGATTAACGTACCGCTGAAAGGCATCATACCCCGTAAAGCCAATATATGAGTGCGTATTTAAAGCCTTAAATGACTCATATTGAAAAGGCTGATATAGTCTGTCAGGATCATAACCATCACAATGACTTGAACTGAACAGGCATAACTCTCTATCAGGGACATGAATGTGCTTAAAATGAGCGTCAAGAAGCCGTTTGCCCACTAAAATATCAATATTTTGGGTATCAATTTGATTACCCAGCGAAATATCATTTAACAGTTTAATATTGATTGGCTGGTTTGGATGAGCCGCGTAATATCTAGACAAGCCATCCGTCACGATATCACTTAAAAACGGATCCGTTACGGCAACATGGATTGGTTGATTTCCTTGATTAACATGTGCCAGTAAACTTTCACTGAGTTGATTTTCTTCATCGACTATGGCTTGCAGACCATTAATCATAGTCATGCCGGCATCGGTTAATTCAATCGGCTTAGCACGGGTCACCAAAGTCACGTGATACTCCTGCTCAGTTTCTTTAAGTAATTTACTAATATATGGCTGGCTGATAAATAATCGATTGGCCACATCAGACAGTGTTTGTGAGTATTCAACCGTTTTTAAAATACTAAGTAACGTTCGATGGGTACTCATCCTATCCCTCCTCAGTTTAAAATTATATCTATTTAGTAATAATTTTTATTTTAAAAGTTAATGGTAACTTTTTGCTTTCGCTACTATAATAACACTTGTAAGTGAATTGTATCACAAAAAATTATAACTGGAGTGAATAATCATGACAAATCGTGTTGCTCAAATTTTGAAGATTGAAAAACCAATTATTCAAGGTCCACTACTTTGGCTGACTGATGCTAAATTAGTTGCCGCCGTCAGCAATGCAGGCGGTCTAGGTGTTCTTGGGTTTAACGCTGGTCAAACCACCGTTACCCATTCACTCGACGAAACCATGGCCCGTGTACGTAACGAAATTCATAAAATCCGTCAATTAACTGATAAACCGTTTGGCTTAAATTTGGCCATGTCCAACGATCCTCATGACACGTTCTTCGAGCCAACCCTTAAACTCATGATTGAGGAACAAGTTCCCGTTGCCGTTTGTGCCGGTGATTTGAATGCTGATCAAGTTGCCGAAATTAAAGCAGTTGGTATTACCGTTGTCTTTCGTCCTATAACACCAACCGTTGAAATCACTAAACAGGCTAAAGCTGCAGGTGTAGATATTTTCGTCGCCACTGGTTTCGATGAAGGTGGCACCGTTCCCACAAAAGTCGTTGGAACCCTTTCAGCTGTCCCAATGACGGTAGATGCTGCTGATGATATGCCAGTGATGGCAGCGGGTGGGATTGCGGATGCTCGAACAGCTAAGGCAGTCTTTGCACTTGGTGCTGAAGGCTTATATGTTGGAACTGCCTTTATGATGTCAGAAGAGAGCCGGATGGCTGAAAATATCAAAGAGTTAGCACTTAAGTCGGATGCTGATGATTTACTGATGTACCGCACTGTGCCCGCTTACTACCGTTCATTGCCTGGAGAAATGCCTAACAAGATGGTTCAGTTGGATGCTGAGGGCGCAAGTCGAGAAGATATTTATCAAACCGCAGCAGGTTACGATGGCATGCGTCTTGGGATGCTCGTAGGTGACCTGTCCAAAGGATTTGCCTCATTTGGATTAGGTATCTCACAAATTCATAAAATTGAACCTGTCTCAGTAATCATGGATCGCCTTAATGCGGGTGTTCCAGTGGAAAATTAAAATCACAGACGCTAAAAAGACAACCTTCCTAGCCGTATTGGAGATAGAAAGGTTGTCTTTTTGCTTTATCAGCTTATTTGGCCGAATTTGACGATTTATCACTCAATTGCATATCACTATTATAGTACCTTGGATAAGCCAAATAGCAGGCAATCACACTGCCGATACTGGTAGCTGCTAGCAACATGAAGGTTACCATAATCTGATACATGATGGCTTTGGTGGGATCAACGCCGGCGAAAATCAAGCCGGACATCATCCCGGGAAGACTAACGATTCCCACCGTTTTAGCCGAATCAATCGTGGGCGCCATACCCGTCCGAATCGCCATTTGAACGATGTGAGCAGAAGCTTGTTTTAAATTAGCACCCAACGCTAAGCGTTCCAAGACGCCCTGCCGCTGATCGTGAAAACTGGTGTTCATACTGCGGTAGGCCAAACCGATGGCCACCATTGCGTTACTGGCAATCATCCCTGACACTGGCACAATCTGACTAGGCGTAAAGCGCACCGCACCAGCTAGAACGAGCAGCAAAATCGTTACCAACGTTGACGTTGCGATGGCCAGCAGACTGATGATAAACGCATGGGGAATACCATCTGCCCGTTTGTTGGCGTTTAACGCCGCGTTGAAAATAATGATCGCTACCATCAATCCTGTGAGCCAGATGCGGTCGATTTTAATGATATAAGTCAGTACATAGCCAACGATTGTCAGCTGAATAACCGCCCGGATCACCCCAATAATCATATCGCGTTCCAGACCAATTTTTTCCTTCAGATTAATCACTAAAGCAATAACGACCAGTACAACCGCAAATGCCAGCGCGGTGGGACTAACGATTAAATTATTCATGAGTGGGCACCTCGATTCTACCGTCACGAATTCTCAGCAGATCATCCGCTGCTGCAATTTCCGTTTCGTCATGGGTCACCGATAAAACGGTCACGCCACTTTCACGGTAGGACTGAATTAGCCGGTGAACCACACCCTTGGTATCCACATCCAGCCCCGCTGAAATTTCATCCAGCAGCAACACTTGGGGCTTAAATAGAAGGTTCCGGACTAACGCAACGCGCTGCTTTTCACCACCAGATAATTCGATGATTGGCTGATCTAGCATTTCAGCCGTCAGTTCCACTGAGTCTAAAGCAGCAAGTGCTTTTTGCTCATCAAAATTTTGACCGCGAATTTCAAATGGAAAAGCCAAGTTATCGCGAACAGTCTCCCCAAAAAGTGTCGGCTGCTGAAAGCAGTACGAGACTTGTTGCCGATAAAGCGGCTTAGGGTACGTGGATTGGTCTTTGCCATTAAACATCACGGTACCTGATGTCGGTGTCAGCAAAGTTGCTAATAACCGCAGAAAAGTGCTTTTACCAGAGCCGGATGGCCCGGCAATCGTCAAGTTAGCGCCTTTAGCAATTTGAACTGTCATATCATGCAAAATCTGATTTTTGCCATTCTTATAACCTAATCCCTGAACATCAAAAATTGGTTCTGTCATCATCATTCCCCCATCAATTCTATTGAGTTAAGTTTAGCTTAGAAAGCCCTTTTTTGCTAGCAACTCGTCGTTTGGACAACAGCATGATCCGGCTTTCAATTAAATATTCATAGTAGAAACCATAAAAATGGCACGTTCAGTTGAACGTGCCATTTTACTACTAACTTATCTTATCTTAGTATCTTTGAAGACATTAATCACGACGTTTCTTTTCAACTCCTAAAAGACCAAATAGTGATATTAATGCAGCGCCAAGTACGCTAAGAGCGCCAGTAGCTGTTTCATTGGTTTGAGGCAATTGACCACTCTTCTTTGTAACAGCTGAAGCAACTGTACCAGTGGCGTTACTTACACCGGATTGCGTCCCTTGAGCAGCACTAGCCGTTGTGACGACACCAGATTGAACTGATGATTGACCTTCAGTCTTCACTACGCCACCCTGGCTGATCCCAGTTTCAACGGTGGTCTTGCCACCCTTTTCTGTTGGTGGAGTTGGGACTTTATTGTCAGTCGTTACGTTGGTTGTGCCGTCATGCTTTGACGGAGTTGGCACTTTTCCAAGTTCGTCGGTAGGCGGAGTTGGCTGTTCATCCTGACTGGTAGGCGGAACAACTACCGGTGGCAGTTTTGCATAGTTAACTGTCACGCTCTCATTGGTTGGCATACCCGTTGTTGCAGGTAACCCTTCTTGTGCCACTACGGTAGCTGGGTTGCCATCAATAGTAGCTGAGTAACCCGGAATAGTTGGGATCACGTATTGATCGTAACCATTTTGAGGCGTGTAAACTGACTTCCCAGTTACCTCATTAGTCAGCTTCTTGTACCAAACCGTCTGAGTCACTGGGTTCATGTTCACACTGCCATCCGAGCTGGTAAAGTTGATGACTCGAGTCACTGGAACATAGTTAATATCACTTTTTGGCGTGTAAACGTAGTAAACGATTCTGTGCATGGCATCGTAAGTACCGGTTGGCTGGCCGTACACTTTATTAAGTTCATAACCCTTTTTGTCGAGCACGGGTTGATAAGCTTTGTTGACCACGCCGGTGTCGTAATTTCCAGACGGCAAGATACCTTTATCAGGATCAAAATCACCATAGGACTCCTGTTTAAGCACTTGACCAGTAGAAGCATCCAGAAAGACAACTTCAACGGGTTGATTAGGAATGTAATCTGCCAGTGGTGTTAAACCTTGCGCTAAGTTGCCATCACCGTTATTGGTACCCACTGTACCAGTCAATGTGTAATTAGCGTATTGATTGACCACGTGACCATTAATTGTCGTTGCTGCACCAATAATCGGTTTCGTCGCAGTAATTTCAGGAAGCTTGTCATGAGTATAGGTGGCGCCTGAGATATCAAAATCATTGACCTTGCCAGATACATTACCCAATTCACTAGCTTTGGTAATGGTATCTGCTAGGTATGTCGCTCCGGGATTTGGATCAGTGGTCGTCTTCTTATAGTAGATATTTAAAGTAACTGGATTGCCACCAGTTTCATCAATTGACTTAAAGCCAGTTCCCTTCAATGCATTTGCCGCCTGAGTGGCTTGTTCATCATACGTATATCCATCAAACGTTGGTTCATAATCAAAATTATAGTTAGCATCCCCGCTAATCAAGCCAACCGGATCCTGTGCATCATATTCAATTTGAAAAATAACGTCGGCTGGCTCATTCTCGTTGACATAATTAATCAAGACGGGCGCTAATTTCTCATAATAAGCTTTAATCGTCTTTTCCTGACCTACTGGTACAAAACTGAGGTCGGTCGTATCACCATTGCCCACAAATTTGTAACCAGCAATTTCAGCCTGCGCAACTTTGCTAGGCACTTTCAACTGACTGAGTTCAGTCGTAGATGCTGTTGTTTGAGCCGTGTAACTGCCATTAATTTGAGTTGGCGTACCAGGAATTGAAGAGTACCCACTGTTGAATACGAGCGGTTGATTTGTATCCTTATCCACATAGTCAACTGTAACCTGACCCGTGACTGTTCTAACTGGTGTTGTTTGGGTGTGCGTTGTAGTTGGCCCTGTCGTCGTTGTTTTAGCAGGCGTAAGATTCTTATAAAGTGCTGTAATGACCTTATTATCTGCCACTGGCGCAAAGTTTAATGTATCACCATCAGCCAATTTATCAAATGAATAACCCGTGATTAAGGGCTCAGCAAGGTCCTCCTTAACTTTTACTTTAGTGACTAACCCCGATTCAATCTTTGTCGTAGCGGTATAGTCATCCGCAATTTTCGCTTGAGTATCTTCATCGACATACTGAACTGTGACCTGCCCTGTCACTGCTTTAACTGGTGTTGTTGCTTGCGTCGTGGTTGGCCCTGTCGTCGTTGTTTTAGCAGGCGTAAGATTCTTATAAAGCGCTGTAATGACCTTATTATCTGCCACTGGCGCAAAGTTTAATGTATCACCATCAGCCAATTTATCAAACGAATAACCCGTGATTAAGGGCTCAGCGAAGTCTTCCTTAACTTTCGCTTTTGTCACTAGTCCTGATTCAATCTTTGTCGTGGCGGTATAGTCATCTGCAATTTTCGCTTGAGTATCTTCATCGACATACTGAACTGTGACCTGCCCTGTCACTGCAGTTTGTGGGGTTGGTGCTGATACTGCCGTTACAACTTGTGGCTGCCCTGTTTGAGCATACTGATAACTAGCTGCTGACTTAGCCTGATTAATTTGACTACTGTTTGCGCTACCTAAATTCGTGACTTTAGGTACAGTATTAGCAGAATTGCCACTTGTTGACTTAGCTATACTTGAATCATGATTGACAGCCGCAGCCTTAGCTGACACTGGTGCGGTCACACCGTCATTCTTAGTTTGAACACTGTTTTCACTGGTAGTATTGTCCACCGTAGCCGTTGTGTTTGTCGTGGTCGCAGTTGGTGCTACCTGCGCACTGGCTACGGGTACCCCCATTAACGTCGTCATACCAAGAGCCACGGTCGTAATCCCTGCAGCAATCCAAAATTTGCCGGCCTTATACATTTTAACATGATGCACCAATTTTGCCTCATCCTGAAGCAGACTCTGATGCTTTTCATTTACTTCATCAAACTTCATATTTCTCCCCCCTAGAGTAATAGACAACATAGAATCAACTAAATGAAATTGTTCAGCTCAGAAGTCATGTATGATTGAAGTGATTTATCAGTCGATTGGTCCTTCATTGCACCCCTGCAAACCAGTCAGCTAAATAAAAATGATATTTTTACAACCATTGTGAATAATTAATCAACTTCTGATCACCTACATTGTAATACATTTATGGCAAAATGGAAGGGGGTAAACTAATAAAATCTAACCGTTTTGAACTTTTTGCACAAATAACATTTTGCTTATCTTGAAACCCACGTAAATCTAAAATAACATTCAATAACCGGCCTTAATCGCCCACATTGACTAACCACGCGTCACAATTCCAATACTGTTTTAGGGTTGATGATCCCGTAATGACACCTTGCATATAAAGCTGTTTTAAATTGAAGAAAAATAGTGGTGAAGCTGTTGAGAACTGTTTCATAACTTCCCTAATGACTTGGTATTCTTCAGCCGCTAAGTGTACCAGCTGTTTTTGATGTGTCTTTAGATGTGCGACACCAGCTGTACTCACCAGCAGATTACTGCTCCACACAATTTGCTTGATTATTCCGAAGCCATTCTCTTTTGCGTCTCGAATAAGTACGTCAGTTGAACCACCAGCATTAATAAAGTTTGTGAACCAAAAAGCATACCGATTGCGGAGAAAAATATTATGTGGCGGCAGCAGTCGTAGTTGCCGTATGTAGGCGGTTATTGCCACTGCCCGTTGGCCTAATGCGCGCTGAATAACGGTGAGGTGTTCTAACGTCTGCTCATAGATTGTCAGATTGGCCTGACCGCTAAAGAAATCAGCTTCCCCATCTGCCGGCACCGACATAAGAGTTAATATAGCGCGATTAGTTAGCCCCAATTGCGCTTGAATCGTCTGTATAGCTTCTAATAACTTTGAAGCATTCCGCGTTGCTTGCTCCTCCCAATCAGCTTGAGTCATTTAATCAGCTTCTTTCTTACTTATCCCTATTAAAGCTTCAGTCAAACTCACTATATCATACTCACTCGGAATAGATTGTAGCTGCATCACACGCGCCTCATTAAAATGTCTAGCCACTCTCATTATAGATGAGAAATCCTTCCAATTTTAATCAATTATTTATCAAACAAATTAGTTATTTTATACCATTTTTGCCTAAATAGGCCATATTCTTTGACCCCAAAACAGCTGCTCAATTATACTTGATATAGTCAAAAGTATGATTTAAATAAAAGGAGACCTGATTATGACAAGCATGAATAACGTAACTGTAGCCGGATCCGGCGTTTTAGGCAGTCAAATTGCCTACCAATGCGCTTACCGCGGCAAGCATGTCACCGTCTACGACATCAACGACCAAGCCATTGAGAAAGCCAAGTCTCGTATTGCGGGACTTGAGACCAGTTATCACCGTGATTTAGGGACTTCGCCACAGGCTTTTGCTGAAGGGCTATCACGAATTTCGTATACCACCGACCTAAAAGCAGCTACTGAAAATGCTGATATCATCATCGAATCAGTCCCCGAAAAGCCACAGATCAAACACGATTTTTACGTTCAATTATCGACGATTGCACCAGCTAAAACCATTTTTGCCAGCAACTCCTCCACATTAGTTCCCAGTCAGTTCATGGCAGATACTGGTCGGCCGGCGCAGTTTTTGAATCTCCATTTTGCCAATGAAGTCTGGAAGAATAATACTGCGGAGATTATGGGTTCACCGAAAACGGACCCAAAAGTCTATGATGAAGTGGTTGAATTTGCTAAAGAAATCGGAATGCTGCCTATCAAGCTAAAGAAGGAACAGCCCCGCTACATTCTCAATTCGATTCTCGACCCTTACCTGGATGCTGGTTTAACGCTATGGGCAAAGGGCGTCGCAGATCCTCACACGATTGACCAGACCTGGATGAAAGCAACTGGTGCACCAATGGGTCCCTTCGCGGTCATGGATCACGTTGGTTTGCGAACCGAATATAATATCCATTCAGTACTCGCTCAAGAATCTAACAATGCCGATCTAATCAAAGCGATGTCAATGATCAAATCCATGATTGATGATGGCCATCTCGGCGTTGAGTCTGGTGAAGGCTTCTACACGTATCCCAGCCCGCTCTATGAGCAAAAGTCATTTTTAACGGTTAACTAAGTTGAATCCCATAATTTCAATCATTGACCACTACGACTTTATCCTGCAAATTGGGCTGGCTCAAATTTGATATAGGTGTGTACAAATAAATTGATACAAAAAGAGGCCGAATTTTTTTCAGCCTCTTTTTTTGATTACTTTTAAGTGAGCTTAACCCGTTTTGAGGACAGATTGTTAAAATTCCTCGCCGAGATAATTAATCACGACGTTTCTTTTTAATTCCAGAAAGTCCAATCATTGACATTAATACAGCACCAAGAAAGCCAAAAACACCATCATATTTTTCGTCCGTTTGTGGCAACTGAGCACGCGTTGTCGACGAGACGTTTGGATTAGTTGTTAGATTGTCAGTTTGATTAACTGTCACATCCGTTGTTACACCAGGCTGAACCGGTGAACCACTTCTCTTCGACACAGGGACACCCTTTGTTTTATCTGTTTCAACTACTGTTTTGCCGTCCTTTTCTGTGACCGTTGGTACTTGATTGTTAGTAGTGACGTTAATTGCGCCATCTGAGCCATCATCAGGTGGTGTTTCCACATCCTCAGTTGGAGGAATAATCACAGACGGCAGTTTAACATAGTTAACCGTCACGCTCTCATTGGTCGGCATCCCGGTTGTTGCAGGCAACCCTTCTTGTGCCACCACTGTAGCCGGCTGGTCGTTAATTATGGCCGAATAACCTGAAAGTGTTGGGATTTCGTATTGTACAAATCCATTTTGAGGTGTGTAAACTGACTCACCGGTAACCTCATTAGTCAGCTTCTTGTACCAAACCGTCTGTGTCACTGGGTTCATGTTCGCACCACCATCTGAACTCGTAAAGGTAATCACTCGAGTCACAGGAACATAGTTAATATCCCTTTTCGGTGTGTAAGCATAGTAAACGATTCTGTGCATGGCATCGTAAGTACCCGTTGGCTCACCGTATACTTTAGCAAATTCATACCCTTTTTCCGCCAAGTTAGGCTGATAAGCCTCATTAACCACACCCGTGTCATAATTGCCAGACGGTAAAATCCCTTTAGCTGGATCAAACTCACCATAGAATCCCTGCTGGAGAATTTTGCCGGTAGAAGCATCCACAAAGACAACTTCAACGGGTTGATTAGAGATGTAATCTGCTATTGGCATTAACCCTTGCGATAAATTGCCAGCCTGATTATTAGTCCCAATTGTACCCGTTAGTGTGTAATTAGGGTATTGGTTCACGACATGACCATTGATTGTCACCACCGCACCAGAGACTGGATTTGCCACTGAAACTTCAGGTAAACTATCACGTACAAATGTGGCCTCTGATGCATCAAAATCATTAATTTTAGTCGAGGTGTTTGTTACATCACTTGCTTTTACAATAGAATCGCCAATATACATGGCCCCTGGATTAGGATCAGTAGTCGTCTTTTTATAGTAGACATTTATAGTGAATGGTAGGCCATCAGTCTCATCTAGCGACTTAAACCCATTTCCTTTTAAGACACTTTCTGCCTGAGTTTTTTGCTCATCATACGTATAACCGTTAAAAGTTGGCTCATAATCAAAATTATAGTCAGCACTGCCACTAATCAAAGCAACCGGATCTTGAGTATCGTAATTAATTTGAAAAATGACATCAGCTGAATCATCCTCGTTCACGTAATTAATCAAAACGGGGGCCAATTTCTCATAGTAAGCTTTAATCGTCTTTTGTTGATCGACTAGTGCAAAAGTCAGGTCAGTGGTGTCATTACCCACGAATTTATAACCGGCAATTTCAGCTTGGGCAACCTTGCTAGAGACTGTTACCTGACTTAAATTTGCTTCGGATACAGTTGTTTGAGCCACGTAAGTCCCATTAATTTGAACCGAATCACCTGGGATTGAAGACTGACCACTGTTAAATTCAAGAAGCTGTTGCGTATCCTTATCCACATAGGCAATCGTGACCTGACCCGTAACGGTTGCTTTCGGCGTTGTTTCCGTCTGGGTTGTGGTTGGACCGGTCGTTGTGGCTTGTGCAGAATCATTCTTATAATAGGCCGTGATTGTCTTGCCTTCGGCCACTGAGGCGAAGTTCAACGTATCACCATCACCTAATTTATCAAACGTATATCCGAGAATTGTGGGTTCTACATAGGCATCTTTAACTTTCATTTTTGTCACTAAGTCTGGGCTGACCGCTGTGGTGGCGGTGTAGCTACCGCTAATTGTTGCTGGAGCTGCTGCTGGGAAACCTGCTTTATCTCTGTCAAATGATAGCACAGCGGTCGGATCATCTTCATCAACATATTTAATGGTGACTTGACCTGTGGCCGTTTTCTCCGGCGTCGTTTCCGTCTGGGTTGTGGTTGGCCCCGTCGTTGTGGTTTGTGCAGAATCATTCTTATAATAGACCGTGATTGTCTTACCATCAGCTACTGGGGCGAAGTTCAACGTATCACCATCACCTAATTTATCAAACGTATATCCGAGAATTGTGGGTTCTACATAGGCATCTTTAACTTTCATTTTTGTCACTAAGTCTGGGCTGACCGCTGTGGTGGCGGTGTAGCTACCGCTAATTGTTGCTGGAGCTGCTGCTGGGAAACCCGCTTTATCTCTGTCAAATGATAGTACTGCGGTCGGATCATCCTCATCAACATATTTAATGGTGACTTCTCCAGTAGCTGTAGTCTGTGGTGCAGATGCAGAGACTGCTGTAACGACCTGTGGCTGACCAGTTTGAGCATACTGTTTACTAGCCGCTTGCTTAGCCTGATCAATTTGAGTCCTATCTGCGTCACCTAAGGTTGTAACCGCTGGTGCTAATTCAGCAGAGCTATCACCGGTTTCCATATCTTTACTTAGATCATTAATAACAGCGGCAGTCGATTGTGTTGATGTCGTCATCTGAGTCGTCTCACTGGTTTTGAGGCGATAGCTGGATGCACTGACACTGTTTTCAGCCGATTTCACAGCTGCCGTTGTATCTGTGGTAGCAGCACTAGCTACCGGTAATCCCGTTGCCGTGAAAATGCCAAACACCGCAGTCGTCATTCCTGCGGCTATCCAAAGTGTGCCGGACTTATATAACTTAACGTGATGTGCTAATTTTCGTTCATCCTGATGAAGTTTCTGCCGCTTTTGATTCAGTTCATCATGCTTCATGGTTCTCCCCCCTAGGGTGAATTAATTAAACTAGTCTCCTCCAAACAAATGTGTTAGCCAACATAGCCTGCTAATACTAACAATCATTACTTGAGATAATCAACTTTTTACTCCCCAATTTTAATCTATTTATCGCTAAAATAAAAGCGTTTTAATTTATTATTTTACGTGGTGTCAACCTATGTATGAGCAAAGTTAACTGTCGTATTCTTAGCTGACATGAACAAAACAGATGTACTGACCAGCATCAATAAAATGAGTCACATAATAAAAAATATCCCGTAACCTTAAAGGTCGCGGGGTATTAATGGATACATTTTTTATCTCAGTCGCAAACTAACACCATTATTTAGTCAACGCACCGACCCGGGTCAATTCCTTGGTTAATGCTTCTATGGCAGCGTGCAGATTTTCATCACTGGAAGCATAACTGATTCGTAAGGCTTGCGGATCACCAAACGGCGTACCAGGCATTAGACCAACGTGATAAGTTTTAGCTAAATGCTGGGCAAACGTAAAGCTATCTTGCCCGCACTGTTCGGGTATTTTCGTGAAAATGTAAAATGCCCCTTTAGGCGCGACGTAGGTCATCCCAATTCTGTCTAATGACTGTGTCAGGTAATCTCGCCGTTGCTGATAAATTTTGCGCATGGCAGCTGCATCATTTTGCCCATGTGTCAGTGCTTCAACGGCCGCGTATTGCACGATTGAAGTTGGCGTGGTGACTTCAAACTGGTGAGCCTTAGCAATCTGGTCAATCACCCCGGTTGGCCCAAATACAAAACCAATTCGCCAGCCGGTCATGGCGTGGGACTTGGAAAGCCCGTTGATAATAATCGTTTGCTCGGGTAGCCACTTGGACAATGAGTAGTGACTAACGCCGTACGTGAGCTCACCGTAAATTTCATCACTAATGATCCAAATCTGATTGTCCCGGAATACCGGTACTAAAGCAGCCAACTGTTCTTCGGAATAAACTGCCCCCGTTGGATTAGAGGGGTCTGTAATGACGACCCCTTTGATCGTGACGTCTGGGTGAGCGGCAATGGCAGCCGTTACTTGTTGAGGTGTCAGCACACAGTCAGTGTCAGTGGTATCGACCATGATGGGCACTAATTGATTGAGACTGGCCATGGCCTTATAAACCGGATAGGCCGGCATGGGAATCAATACCCCATCGCCTGGCTTGAATAAGGTTTTAAAAGTCGCTGATAACCCTTCAGTAGCACCAACGGTACAAACAATTTGATCAGCTGAGTATTGGTAGCCGAATTTTTCACAGTAATACTTGGCCGCAGCATCCCGTAATTCCTGAATCCCCCAGTAATAAGGATAATGCGACTGATCCGCATTGATTGACGCAATGGCCGCTTTCTTGATGTGTTCCGGCACATTAAAGTCGGGCTCACCCAGCGTCAATTTCACCATCTGCGGGTCACCACTAATTTCGTGATCAAACACCCGCAACGCGGAAGGCTTAACAGCTAAAACATCAGGATTCAATTCATCAATTTCCATAAACGTGATCCCTCCAAGGAATTTGTTAACACCATAACCAGTCATGAATATTGAGTTGAATATTCATTGATTATTAACGTAAATG
The DNA here is from genome assembly GCF_002217925.1 of Secundilactobacillus mixtipabuli. GTDB lineage: Bacteria > Bacillota > Bacilli > Lactobacillales > Lactobacillaceae > Secundilactobacillus > Secundilactobacillus mixtipabuli. The sequence continues at coordinate 241,417 of NZ_BCMF01000005.1, forward strand.
ACAAGTCACAACAACTAAGTTTAAAGCGCAACGTATACCAGTAAACAAGCGGACGTAGACGAGTAAACTAGCACGAATGTGTAAGTATTTATTCACTAATTTTTAGCTTTGAATATTCATTAGATTTTAATTAGTGAATATTTTAATTCGTCTTTTCCTTGCTAATAAACTAAATATAGCATATTTTTAGCTCATTTTACAGACTAAATTCAAATCAAATTCTAATTTAATACTTGAATTTTTTATCACTTGGTGATTAAATACAGATAAACAAAAAGGAGTGAGTCTATGGAGAAACACAACAATATCAATGCCGATGGCACGAAACGAACTTTATCTAATAGACACGTTCAAATGATTGCATTAGGAGGGACGATTGGTACCGGGCTATTCTTAGGTGCCAGTACTTCCATTAAAAAAACTGGTCCATCAATTATTCTGGTTTACATCATCATTGGGGCTTTTTTCTTCTTAATGATGAGAGGCATTGGCGAAATGCTGTATCAAGATCCATCGCAACACACCTTTATCGCGTTTATTTCTCGGTATCTCGGTGACAGAACCGGCTACTTTGCCGGCTGGACTTACTGGATCGGCCTTGTCTGTGTGGGGATGGCAGAACTGACCGCAACCGCTAATTACGTTCAGTTCTGGTTGCCGCACGCTCCTGGCTGGCTGATTCAAATCATCTTTCTGGTCATTCTGACCGCCGTGAACTTGATTGCCGTCCGCCTGTTTGGTGAAGCTGAGTTCTGGTTTTCAACCATTAAGATCATCGCTATCCTCGCCATGATTGCTACTGGCTTCTTCCTGTTATTTAGCCATTTTAAGACGCCTACTGGAACAGTTACCATGACCAACGTCACGTCTAATTTCACCTTGTTTCCAAACGGTGCTAACAACTTTATCGGTGCTTTTCCAATGGTCTTCTTTGCATTCTTGGGCATGGAATTTATTGGGATTACCACCGCTGAAACCAAGAATCCTCATCACGTTTTGCCTAAAGCCATTAACGAAATTATCGTTCGAATCCTGATTTTCTATATTGGCGCTTTGTTTGTGATCATGCTAATTTATCCCTGGCGCAGTCTTTCAACAACTCAAAGTCCCTTTGTTCAGGTCTTTTCTCTGGTTGGTCTGCGGGCAGCTGCAGCTGTCATCAACTTCGTGGTCTTGACCTCATCCGTTTCAGCCCTTAACAGTATGATTTATTCCTCAGGCCGGCACTTCTTCCAGTTGGCCATTGAATCCCACAGTCCCTTTATGCGGCGCTTCAAAAAAATTTCCACTCATGGTGTTCCTGCGTTTGCGATCCTCATTTCTACTGGGTGTGTGCTACTGTCGCCATTACTGAGTGTGCTACCGGGGGTCTCAAACGCCTTTAGCCTGATAGCGTCTGCCACGAGTGACCTTTACCTGATTGTTTACGCGCTGACCATTATTGCGCATTATCGTTACCGCCACTCCGCTGACTTTTTACCAAATGGCTTCTTAATGCCAATGTATAAGGTTGTTGACCCGTTGTTAATTATCTTCTTTGGTGTCGTTTACCTCAGCCTATTCTTTGATCCCAGCAACCGGATCCCAGCACTCTTAGGTATCGTTTGGTGTGTTGTCTTTGGTTTCTTTGCTTCAAAGGAGAAATCAACGGTGCCTCACGCAAACGCAACGGCTGTTAATCAAAAAACAGTCTAGTTGAAGTCGCTAAAAGAAGCTGCGACACAACTCGGTAGATTCCAGAATATAACACAAAACGACGTCATTCCGGTGGGCTTTATCGGGATGGCGTCGTTTTGTGTTATATGGCCGGAATCTGAGTTGTAGAGCAGATTAAGGCTATATTTAAGTAGTGAGCTAAAGCAAATTTTAGAAAGTGTGTGCGTCAAGAAACTAAATTAAATCCTTATCGATATAGACTTATGGCACAACTACTTTTTAATTTTTAGAATAATGGTAACGTGCCCAATGTCATAATATCCTGACGCTTTTGCGCATCGCCTTCCGCCAAAACCGCCAGCCGGTTAACAACTTGCGCATCCGCCTGCTGTAACAACTTTTCGGCTGCTTGCAGCGACCCGCCCGAGCTGATCACGTCGTCAACAATTACCACGCTTTTCCCCTTCAGTTTGGCCGCGTCCGTTCCGTCCAAAACTAATTGCTGATCAGCCGACGTTGTGATGGCTGTTACGGGTGCGGTTAGTGGCGACACCATGTAATCTTTCACACCCTTACGCAAGACGAAATACCGTTTCCGGCCACTTAACCAAGTTATTTCCTGGGCTAGCGGGATGCCCTTGCTTTCCACCGTGACAAAATAATCAAAGTCTAAATGATTCAATTTCTTCAGTAGCTGTTCAGCGGCCCAATGGGTCAATTCAGCATCGCCCAATAACACAAACGAGGCAATTGTCACGCCATTTGGTAGCGTCATGACGGGCAAATGACGAACAAGTGAGCCAAGTTGTAAACGGTAAGTTTTTGGCATGGAAATATCTCCTTTGGGGTCATCATTTTGATTAACGCTAAATATCACCCATAGGATAGAACATTCCCACCCTAAAATAAACAGAAAACACGCAAATAACATAAAAGGACTCGCAACTACTTTGCGAGTCCTTTTATGTTATTTTAAAATTCTACGCTAACGGCATTGGTGCCTCTAATTGTGGCCCTAACCCACGACGAGCGCGTACCCAGTCGTCGCCATACCACATCTCGGTCTTTTGCCGGCCAGCAGCATAATCCCAGATATTATACCGCTCAAATTCGACCAGCTGACCATTCGGTCCTAAACCAATCCATTCGTAACTGCCCATATCCTCTGTATTAGCATACTTGGCCCACATTAGTGGAAAGGTTACTGTATGACCATTTGCGTCAGTATAACTGCGCTCTTGTCCATCCAAAATCCGTAGTCGTTCTAACTTGCCACGATAATTCGGGGCAACCTGCTGCCAGATCCGTTCTGCCTGATCCCAAGCTTCCTTCTCAGTTGGCATTGGACCAGAAAGCGGCTGTGTCAACGCGTTATACGTATACAGTTCACCGCCCTCTGGATACATGACTGTAATATGTTCTCTGCCAAGCGCCTCGTCCGGTAAGTTTGATGGTTGATAGCGTAGGAGATGCACCTGTTCATCGTTTCGTGGAACTAACTTATTCACCACGATCTTGTAATCATTGGGAATCTGTAATTCTGGATAAGTCTTACCGTCAATCGTTAATGCGGTCATTAGTAGCCTTCTTTCATTTATTAAGGAAGCACCACCATTTTGCCAAAGCTATCACTGGCTTCCAGCGCTGCTTGAGCATCACCAGTATGTGCCAGATCAAATGTCTTCGTTGGCTTGACGTCAATATGGTGAGTTTCAATGATATTCAGCATGTCGTTAAAGGCTTCCGCACTGCTTGCTACACCAGACTCGAAGACGGTCAGGCTTGCACCATTTGGAATGACGAAAGCACTGAAATCTGGCACTGTCCACTGATCGCCTAAGCCACCAGTCATGCAGCAATACCCAAATTGGTTGAGGTGTGGCAACGAATCATTCAATGTTGCTGGACCGACAAGTTCAATAATGGTGTCAAAGTGGTCGTCGGTCTGAACTTGATTATCTTTATCCAAAACCGGCTTGTCACAGCCAATCGCCTTTAACTCAGCGAATTTTTCTTCATGGCGAGTACTGCCAGTGATCGTCACTGACGGATTCATGGCCTTGGCTAATTTGATGGCTGCAGTGCCGACACCACTGGTAGCACCACGAACCAACAGGGTTTTAGCTTTTTCAATATGGGCGTTTTTAAGTGATCCGTAAGCAGTGAAATAAGTTTCTGGAACGGCAGCCAGTTCAGCCCACGATAAGTTAGTGTTCACTGGGTAAATCTGCTCATTTGGCAGTAACGCATATTCAGCGTAGCCGCCGTCGAACTCGCGGCCCATACCACCCATGATGCTGACCACTTTTTGACCAACTGGTAGTCGGTCAGCTTCCGTCGTATCAGCAACTTCACCGACACATTCGATTCCTAGAATTCGTGGGAACTTAACGGTTGGTGATTCACCTTTCCGGGTATAAATCTCTGAATGGTTAATGCCAAAGCCCTTCACACGAACTAAACTCCAGCCCGGCTTAACTTTTGGCGTTGGCACCTCTTTTAACTTCAAAACTTCAGGACCGCCTGCTTCTTCAATGACGATAGCTTTCAATTTGACAACTCCCCTTCTGTTAATTTAATCAGTATCCCCGTGAAGCCGAGCGAATGACTGCAACACTTTAACCAGCTGCTCAGTATCAAAATCAGGAAACTGCTGTTTAGTGATTTGAATACATTGTGCTTCTTCTTGATCTAAAATGGCTTTGATCTCTGGATAAGCTTTCTCACCATCAACGGTCAGCTTCAATTCCTGGGCCCGCTTATCCTTAGACGACCGTCGCCGATCAACCAGGCCTTGGACAACCAGTTGTTTGATTGCCCGTGTCACGTTACTAGGGTTGATAAACTCCGCTTCAATTAAATCTTTCTGGGTCAACCCCGGATTATCGTGAATCTTCAACAGATAGTAATACTGACTGGCACTAATATTGATGCGAGCCAGCTGCTGCCCTAGATGTTGACTGCTTTGACGGCCAGCAATTATCAGCCATTTAACAATGGAATCGTCACCGGTATCGATCACTTGACCAGCCTCCTTACACGCAATGGCTTTATCGTTTACTTCAGTCATAGTTTATCACCAATTAGTTGCGCTCGCAAATAAATATTTTGAAATTTATCGGTAAGGAAAAGGCCTCACACTGATTGGTGTGAGACCTCTCTTGGTACTTAATTCAGTTATTTAGCCCAACAGAGCTCTTACTAAAGTTCATCCATTACGATATGAATTACCGGCGTTTTTGCCGGACCTCTTTCATAAACGACTTCATTTGTTTTTTACTGCCAAACATCCGGTTGATTTTGGCATTTTCCCGTGCTTTACCACGCAAAAGATTATTCGACTGTTCGGCTTGCAGCTGCAAATAGCTGGCTAAACGATCCTCAGAAAGCTCACCGCACGCCACCGCTTGTCGCACTGCACAGCCAGGCTCATGCTGATGCGTGCAATCACTGAACCGACACCCTTTTGCTAATTCAGTAATATCTTCAAAGGTAGTGTCAATATTAGCATCAAGTAATCCCAGTTCACGCATGCCCGGTGTATCAATCACCAAACTGCCATTGGGTAACTTGATCAGTTGCCGCGCCGTTGTGGTGTGCCGCCCATGAGCATCATTTTCCCGAACTTCGTTGGTTGCTAATGCTGATGTTCCCAGCAAGTGATTAATCAACGTCGTTTTACCAACGCCTGATGACCCGAGAAAAGCATACGTGAGTCGGGGTTGCATGAATGCCATTAGCTCATTCATGCCCTCGTCACGCGTAGCATCACAGACGATCACGTCCGCGTCCCCGCTGACTTCTGCAACCGCCGCTAACTGTTCAGCTAACTCAGTGGTTTTATCCGCCTTCGTCAAGACAACGGCCGACTGTGCACCAGAAGCCGCTGCGACGGCCAAATAGCGCTCCAACCGGCGCACGTTGAAGTTGGCATCCAAGGCCATACATAGAAACAGCCAATCAATATTAGCCGCCACTAATTGAGCATCCGACCGCCGCCCCGCTGCTTTACGCAAGAAAACGGTAGTTCGTTCATCTAACCGTTCAATGGTTGCTGTATCCGCTTGATTGTCTGGCAGCCGTACCTGCACCCAATCACCAACAGTGGGATAATCTTCAGGTTCAGTGGCCAGATTCAATAATCGACCGGCCAATTGGGCACGAAACTGTCCCCGTTCGCTGACGATCGTGTATTGCTGATGACTGGTCGCAATAGTTCTGGCCAAATTTAATCCAGTGACGATTTCTTGTGCCTCACTGGCACCATATTCTGTTAATTTAATTGTTTTGTCCTCCATAACCGCGGAGAACTAAGCTTTGTAGTCCTCCAGTGACGTCACAACGCCCATTACAATGCCCAACATACACGTTCATCCTTTCTGTGGCGAGTTGAATCGCCTTATTGATGTTATTGTACCAAAATTGGCGGCAAGTACAACCGCTATGTGCTTGCTAAAACCAGCAGATGCAAAAAGCTGAATCAACACCATTCAGGTATCAATTCAGCCCCTAACTCTTTTTTGGCTAACGTTAAACTACAGTTTCGAAATCAGCTTCAAAGATGATTGCAGCTCTTCATCTGACGCATCAGCCATCTTTTGGGAAATGTTTTCAGTAATAATCATGCCCATGACCCGCTTGACGCTAGCTTCTACCGCACTCAGCTGGGTCACAACTTCAGCACAATCCCGTCCTTCAGTCATCATGGCCTGAATGCCACGCAGCTGACCTTCAGCACGCTTTAGTCGATTAATTAATTTGGGATCACAAGCCATCCGTGTTACCTCCTACAAATTACTTGGTACCACTATATCATATTTAATCAACGTATTGGGACAGTCTGGATTTGAATGCCGGTTCCGGCATGAAACCGACGATTCGATCAACGATTTGGCCGTCTTTCTTAACGATAAAAGTTGGGATTCCCTGAACCTGCATCTGCATTGCCGTCTGTTGGTTTTCATCCACGTCCAGTGATTTAAAGGCAACTTTGTCTCCTAATTCATCGGCCATCTTTTCGACAATTGGATTCATCATTTTACATGGTGGACACCAAGTTGCGTTAAAGTCGATCACAACGGTTCCGGAATCTGTTTCTTGATTAAAGTTTTGGTCATTAATTGATTTTACTACCATGTGAACACCTGCTCTCTTAATTGTTGAATTTATTATACCTTCCAAGGGTATACCAGTCAACTAAATAGATTATGCTGTTTTGCTGGGATTTTTCATTCGAATTGACAATATACCGTTATGGGGTATAATGATTTCAAGCTTAATTAATTATTTCACAAGGAGGAACTAAAACATGTCTGAACGAATAATTATTGTTGGTGGTGTCGCTGGTGGAGCATCCGTTGCAACCCGACTGCGCCGCCTGAACGAGGACGCAGCCATCACGATGTATGAAGCGGGACCTTACATTTCCTTTGCGAACTGCGGCTTACCTTACTACGTTGGTCAAACCATCCCTGATCGGGAAAACCTATTTGTTTCAACTCCCGAAGATATGCGTGATGATTTTAACATAGACGTCCAAGTGAATAGTAAAGTCACCGCCATTGATCCAGCAGCTAAAACCATTACCGTGCAAACCACCAACGGCACCAAAACGGACAGTTATGATAAGTTAATCCTGTCTATCGGTGCCAGCCCAGTTGTTCCTCATTTCCCAGGACTTGCTGAGGCCGATAACGTGTTCACCGTGCGAACGGTGCCAGATGTCGATAAAATAACGGCCTATATCAATCAGCATTCACCAAGGCATGCCACTGTCGTTGGTGGCGGCTTTATTGGTCTGGAAATGGTCGAGAACTTGCGTGAACGTGGCCTGAATGTGACCTTAGTTGAAGCGACGCCTCAGGTCATGCCTAACTTAGACTTTGAAATGGTACAATTCTTACATGAGCATTTAGCTTTAAACAACGTGGATGTCCGGCTTAACACTAAATTGGAAGCGTTTGCTGATAACGGCCATACGCTTCAACTAGCTGACGGTGAGGGTCTGGAAACGGATCTGGTTATCTTAGCAATCGGTGTTAAACCCAATTCTCAATTAGCCCAAGATGCTGGTATTAATACCAACGAGCGGGGCTTCATTTCAGTGAATAAACACTTCGAAACCAACCTGCCTGATGTTTATGCCATCGGGGACGTTATTTCAGTGGAAAATGCCATCACCAAACAAACCGTTTCCATCCCGCTTGCAGGGCCAGCCAACCGTCAAGGCCGGTATCTAGCAGACTACCTAGCCGGTTTTGATCGGCAGAATCCAGCCGTGCTTGGTACCTCTGTAGCGAAAGTATTCGCACTGACCACCGCTTCAACTGGGGCCAATGAACGCCAGCTGAAAGCTGCGAATATCGATTATCAAGTCATTCATCTACACCCGAACTCAAGCGCCGGTTACTATCCAGGTGCTGCGCCAATCGAGCTCAAAGTACTTTTCGCGCCAGATGGTGACATCCTCGGCGCACAAGCTGTGGGCACAAAGGGCGTTGCCAAACGGATCGACATCATTTCCACGGCCATCCGCTTCCATGCTAAAGTGGCCGAATTAGCGGATATTGAAGTGGCTTACGCACCACCTTACGCTTCTGCAAAAGATCCCGTTAACTTTGCGGGTTATATGGCTGGTGATCTTCAAGACAATTTAGTTGCCACCATTCAGTGGAACGAAGTTGACGCTCTATTGGCGAATGACGCTTACTTCTTAGATGTGCGCAATCCTGATGAACTATTGGCTGAACCGGCCTTAGATAACGCGGTCAACATTCCCAGAAGCGAAATCCGCGACCACCTTTCAGAATTGCCTAAGGATCAGCCAATATACGTTTACTGTGCTGCCGGTCTTCGCGGCTACAACGTCGTCAGAATTCTAGTCCAACACGGCTTTGAGGCAATCAATCTCGATGGCGGTCTTAAAACTTATCGAACAGCTAAATATCAGTTGTCCAGACCTGAAAAAGCACCAATCAAATCAGCAGCAAACAAAACCGTGGAATCTGCTCCCGCTCAACCCGTTGACCAAGTTGAACTGGATGCCTGCGGTTTACAGTGTCCCGGCCCAATTCTTAAGGTCAAAAACGCCATGCAGGAATTAGCTGATGGTCAGCAGTTAAAGGTAACCGCCTCTGACTTTGGTTTTTATAAGGATATCGGTGCTTGGGCCAAGGCGACTGACAACACCATTTTAAGCAATGAAATTCAGGGTGATAAAGTAGTTGCCACAGTCCAAAAAGGGCTGGAGAATACCGTTTGTCCGACTGATAACCCCAAAACTGAACCGGTAGCAACCGCTAAAACGAACGAAGAAGGAACAACGATCGTGGTCTTCGACGGCGACTTCGACAAAGCCATTGCCAGTCTGATTATTGCTCAAGGCGCTGCTGCGATGGGCCAGCCAGTCACGATGTTCTTTACTTTCTGGGGATTAAACGTGATTAAGAAGTCTGGCGTAAAATTACACAAGAAGGGCTTTGCCAAAATGTTTGATATGGCCCTCCCCCATGGTGCTCAAAAGTTGCCGCTTTCTAAGCTCAACCTACTGGGCGCCGGCAGAAGCATGATGAAAAAATTAATGCATAACAACAATGTGGATCAACTAGACACCATGCTGCAAAAAGCTCAGGATGCTGGCGTTAAAATGGTTGCCTGCACCATGAGCATGGATCTGATGGGTGTCCAAAAAGAAGAACTGATCGATGGTATCGAATTTGGTGGGGTGGCTGCCTACTTAGGCGATGCCCGTCAACGAAATACTAGCCTGTTTATCTAAAATATTGAGTCTGACCGAAGACACGTCATCACCTTAGTTTAATAATTGTGATGGCGTGTCTTTTTATATTAAGCTAAAGGCCGAGGCCGTGCCTGCGTATGCCACATTGACCAGCATTCCTGACTGAACTACTATTTATGTTATAGAGGTGTTGCAGCTTGAAAAATTCAGAAAAATTATCTAAATACGATCGTTACATGACTGTCTGGATCATTCTGGCGATGATTGCAGGCATCGGCTTGGGGGTGCTCTTCCCAGCAGTCAGTAAAACCATTACTCAGCTACAAGTCGGCACAACTTCTGTTCCCATTGCGATTGGGCTGATCCTGATGCTGTATCCGGTTTTGACCAAGGTGAAGTACGAAGAACTCGGTCACGTCTTTAGTGATTGGCGAACCCTTGGTGTCTCACTTCTCCAAAACTGGCTTTTCGGCCCGTTGCTGATGTTCTTACTGGCCGTGACGTTTCTACGTCATGAACCTGGCTATATGACCGGCCTCATTTTGATCGGTTTAGCACGGTGCATCGCCATGGTGATTATTTGGAGCCAATTAGCGCACGGTGACAACGAATATACGGCTGGACTAGTGGCATTAAATTCAATCTTTCAAATTATTTTCTATACCGTCCTCGCCTATGTCTTCCTAACCGTTTTGCCCAACTGGTTTGGCTTAAGTGCCTACCACGTCACGGTTTCGATGGGCGCAATTGCCAAAAGTATTGGCTTATACCTTGGGGTGCCGTTTATTGCCGGCATTAGTTCGCGTTATCTGCTCATTCACTGGCGCGGCCGTGAGTGGTTTGAATCCGTCTATCTTAAACGCATTAGCCGGATCACCTTCTGGGCACTGATTTTTACGATTCTCGTGATGTTTGCAGTGAAGAGTAAGCAGGTCGTGGCATTGCCATTAGATATGGTCCGCATCGCGATCCCACTAATTTTGTACTTCGTTTTGATGTTCAGCATCACGTTTGTCATTTCTTATCATATGAAGCGGTCTTACGCTGTCACAACCTCACTATCATTAACCGCCGCCAGCAATAATTTTGAACTAGCCATTGCGGTGGCCGTTGGGGTCTTTGGCATTAATTCGCCTGAAGCCTTCACAGCAGTGATTGGCCCACTGGTTGAAGTACCGGTTATGCTGGGTCTAGTCAACGTAGCGCTGCACTTGAAGCAGACGTTAAATTGGAATCAAACCGATAGTCAAGCTAAGCAAATTTATCATTTGAAGGGGTAATCGTTAAATACGCTTTTTAAATTGAGGTGGTTACAGTTATGAGATATCCAAGAATCCTAAGTATCGTTGTCATCCTAGCCGTCGCGGTGGGCATCGTCCTCAAACTCACAAGTTTCGGCGTGGGCGCACCATCAAGTTTAGTGGGCACCTACTCGGCTGCTTCAGTTCCGGGCAGATCAGGCGGTGTTATTGTAATTGATTCGCGTTCAATTACTTATACGCCATCGGGTTATACAGCGTTTAAAGCTAAAAATCTGAGATGGCATAAATACGGTCAGTATTACCGCATTAGGGGCCAAGTCGCTAAGAATGCGTACCACTCCGGCTATAAGATTGATAACATGTATTACCGCAAAGCAAATCAATTAAAGTATCTGACTTACGACCAGTACAAGGAAAATCACCATAGTTTTAAGGGTGTGACACCGTTTAAGCTAGTTGGTCGACGGTAGATTAAAAAACACTATCCACTATTAGCGGATAGTGTTTTCTTTTAAAGTTTGCAAAGCAGAGTTATTGAAAGTAATTTTTTCATCAAATTTAAAAAAATAATTCGAAAATTCCCTATTTAACCTCTGCTTTGATATACTTAAAGCTTACGCTAATAATAAACGTATTTAAGGATAAGAAACTAAAACAGTTGAATAGCAGAGATCAACTTATTCACACTATTACATGAATCCTATTTTTAAATTTCAATTGTTGTTGGTATCAAACACATGTGCTTGCGAATCGCTTAAGTGGACTAAGAACAATATCTATTGGTGAACCGTAGCACATCACAAGGATGGAGATGTTGTGCAAACCCTGACTGAGCTTTACCCGCACCAAATTATCGCTTGTTTCACGTTGTTTATTTTTTGAGCTCATCTAACCCCTTTCTACAAGCTGTTTTGGTAGAAGACAAGATGAGACACGTATCATGATGAGTAACACGCACTTATTTTAGTTACATTAAGGGGAATTATAGTGGAAAAGAGATATTGTATTGACTGTGGTAAAGAACTGCCCGACGAAGCCGAATTCTGTCTTTACTGTGGTGCTAAACAGGCGACAGTAAAGACCGATGTCTCACATGCGGTTCAACAGTATGAAGATTCAATCAACACATCCAAGACTCAAAATGATAAAAATACGAAGAGATCCAATTCAGCTCCAAAAGCTTCAACCGTGGAACATACACCCGCTCCCGAAAAGAAATCTAAGTCAAAAAAAGCAAAACGTAGAACTAAACGAGTATGGGCTATTCTGATGGCGGTTATTGTTATTTTCATTGCAGTAGCAGTTCACGCTAGTCACAATTCAAGTTCCGCTACCGAGACCGCAACGTCTTATAATGACAGCAGCTCTGATAGCTCAAGTACAGATGATTCTGACTATGACGATGCGGATGATTCAGATTACGATGATTCCTCTGACTCTGAGGATACTGGTGATTTTGAAAATAAACCTGTAAAGGGTATTTCTGCAGCAGATTACGACGCCACAGAAGCTGCTGGAAATAATTACTCTTATGGTGAACTACTTAAATCTGATGATTATAAAGGTGAATCCTACAACATCACAAACGCTCAAGTTCTCCAAGCCGACGAAGACGATGGCGCTACTCAGTTATTGGTGTATACAGATGAGTACGCAGATGAAATATTCACAGTCTATTATCCTGATACCACTGAAGCTGTGAAAGATGATTATGTCACCGTCAAAGGTGTATTAGGCAGCCGTGAAAATTACGATACCCAATCTGGCGGCTCAAATACTGTACCGACAATTGTTGCCCAAGATGTGACGGTCACCGGTCAAGGCAGTTAATAATCTACAAATAGTAATTGATATTATTCAACTTATAAATTTAAAATACCGAGGATAAATAATCTTGTTTAAACGGTTCTACAATATCTGTTGTTGGTAATAGATTTTATCTATTACTGATAACAGATTTTTTGTTACACTACTATTTAATAAAAAACGGGCATTCCCGCCCATTCATTAAAATCAACCTCGACGAAGATTTCTAGAAGGAAGGAATACCCTTATGAATTATGATACTACGAAGTTGTTGCTAGGCATAGATGATAAACATGTAAAAATTAAAGGTGGTACTGAACGGGCTAATGGGGTTATCCAGATTACTGGTAAATTGACCTATCGGCCAAAGGCCTGTGTACATTGTGGCGTCATCAATGATCATACGATTATCAACTATGGTTGGCGGGAAACGAATGTCCGCTTTGTCCAA
>NZ_BCMF01000006.1 GCF_002217925.1 Secundilactobacillus mixtipabuli
AAAATTTAGAGTAAGAGTACTTTATACCTTGCACATCAAAACTAAAAAAGTCCTAATCACAAAATAGTGATTAGAACTAATTTAAGAAATTTACCAACAACAGTTGTCAAAGAGCCATTTTAAATAGATTAAATGGTGTGATATTCAGAACAGAGTCGTTCGCGAAGTGCCGGGTCATGAGCGAAAAGATATAGGCCCTTAACACCGCGTTTCATTAGAACGTTAATTGCATTGAGAGTCAATTGAACCTTAGCCATCTCGATTTCTTTCGGATCAGCCATGTCAGCTCGGTGCTTGAATGATTCACCGTCAGTGAGCTTGGTTGAATCAATGTCAATCTTTTGCTTGTCCGCTGAGAGCTTCACTGGTGGGCCAAGAATCAAGCCAACGTAGTTTAAGTCGAATCCTTGGCAGGTGTAAATTGAACCTACTTCATTGATTGTTTTAGGAATTTCCGCCCAAGGGGGAGCCGTATAATTGTATTGATCCCAGGGAAGGTGAAAATGACCCTCAGTGATAAAATGTTGACCGCCATCAAGTGTGGACGGGTAGCCGGTCGTTGAAACAATTCTAGAAAGACCCACTCGATTATTCTGATTAACAATTGCTCGTCGCATTGCTTCTGCGTCTGAAAAGACCCGGAAATCATAATGAAGACGAAAACTTGTTTGTAGGGGCAGCAGTTTCCTATCAGTCGTAAAATGATCAATCCAATTAATCAAGCTGTTATCAGCCTGCATTCGAAATTGCTGATCTAAGTGTAACCATTTTTGAGGATATGGGGCCAGTAGGGTTCTAAGCCGTTCCTGATTCCAATAAGTTTTAAGTCTCAAAACCTGATGTGCATCAAATACGATCACTAACACATGACATAGTTTCAATAATGAGATTAATTGATTGTGGCCGTAGAAATTATTGTAGTGATCCGGTTGCGACAGTAACAGGTGTGATTCATCAATCACACCGACGTCAAAATGGGCCTGATTTTTAGTCATGCGGTTAATCAAGGAAGTGGGCCGTTGAAAGTTCTTTTTTAGCAGACCAGGTAACTCACCAGCAATGTTGCGGTAAACTTTTAGTAATTCTGGATGATTCACCATAAAATAGTTTTGGGTGTTAGCTAGCGGTCCGGTTTCTTTACGGGATGCCTGTTGAAGTTTGTAGAACAGTTGGCTTAAAACGACGCTCTTACCAGTACCTGCATCTCCTGTAATCACAAATATAGCTGGCTTGGCATCATGGATATGGGCTTGAATAAACGTCATGGCTTCATTGATTATTTCAGCTTGTTGCTGAGTGGGTTTCTTAAATGGTGATAATTTTTTAATCGCTTGATTTTGCAATTCAATTCTCTCCCAGGTTAATTAAAAGAAAATAATCCATATGGCCTTCACCATACGGATTATTTTGTCGAATACAATTTACTTTTCCTCTGGTTTAAAGAAATGGTAACTGGCTTCATGATAGTTGTTTTGAGCAGAAAGAAAATAGTTGAAAGGTTGAAATGAGCTGTCTCGTTTCCAAACAGAGAAGTCGTCGGCCTGTTCCCAAGTCGACAGGATAATGTTGTTAGAACGGTTTTTTTCATCTTTCATAAAGTAGATCGACCGCATTCCTGTCGGCATTGGGTCAGTCGTGACAAAATGGTTAGCTTTTGAATTAAAAACCTTCTGATCGTCAGGAGATAGATTATCAAGGTAGATAAAGTTGATAAATCCCTGCCAATCGGTTGTCCCACGATGGAGTTTGATGTCATAATGAATGGGTGAACTAAAGACTGATTCTTGTCCAGAAACATCTAGTAGAGCAAGCTTTTCGCCAGAATTGGATGAATCCAGCAGAAGTAGTTTACGGTCGGGATAGCGTGCTTGCAGCTTTGACAAAATTTGCTTTGTGCCATAGGTAATGCTAATTCGAGTAATCATAGTTCATTCCTCCTGACTTATCATCATTATTATACAATTTACCAAGTTAAAATGGTAATTTAAGGCGTTTTAAGAAGACTGTTTAACTGGATTAATTAGAAACTGAAAGGAAGTTTAGCATGAAAGTAACAGTTTTAGGTTACTACGGTGGATATCCCGCAAACGGTATCGGAACGAGCAGTTATTTAATTGAATCAAATGGGTTTCATTTACTAATGGATTGCGGCAGCGGTGCATTATTAAGTTTAGAGAAGGTGTTGGATCCTTTACAACTTGACGCTGTGATTCTTTCTCACTATCATCATGATCACGTCGCTGATGTCGGCGTTCTGCAGTATTACTGGCAGTTACATAATGAGCGGCCAAACCAACAGACATTGCCGATTTACGGGCCAACAGCTGATCCGTTGATGTTTGGCAGTTTAACCTGGCCGCACGCTTCTGAAGGAAAGGGGTACGCTCCGGCTGACGTTTTGAACATTGGGCCGTTGACAATCAGCTTCCTACCAATGAAACATCCCGTACCAGCTTTCGGAATGCGAATTGTGGAGAATCCCACAGGCGAGACGCTTGCCTTTACAGCTGATACGGCCTATATTCCAGAGCTAGTGCCATTTGTGAAGCACGCGAATCTATTGATGACAGACACTAACTTTTTTGATGATAAAACAGGGACAAAATGGCATATGACAGCGGGCGAATCTGGCAAATTAGCAGCGGATGCCCAAGTTCATCAGCTGATGCTGACTCATTTGCCGCAGGAAGGCGATCTGACGACTTTAAAGCAGGAAGCGCAAGCGCAAGCGGGGCAGGTGCCAGTTGAATTAGCTGCCTTAAGAAAGACATTCAACGTTAAATTGTGACGTTTGACTGAGATGTTCGTGACGTTTTAGTGAATTTCATTCTCAGTGAACAGGGAGTTTGTTATAGTTAAGTTAACAAATAAATTAATGGCAGTTACCCCCTAGTTCTCATAAGTTTGGAGGCAATTCCTATGACAGTCACTTTATTTACTTCTCCTAGTTGTACATCATGCCGAAAAGCCAAAAAATGGCTTAAGACACACGAGGTTGATTTCATTGAGCAAAATATTTTTGTTCAGGCGCCGAGTGTCAAACAACTCAAACTGATTTTACAGCTGACTGAGAATGGGACAGAAGATATTATTTCAAAGCGATCAAAGGATTATCAACGTTTGACCGTTGAAATAGACTCTCTTCCAGTGAGCGAATTGATCGACTTGATCACTAAGCATCCAGGCTTATTAAGGCGGCCAATTTTGTTTGATGAAAAGCGCCTGCAGGTCGGTTTCAATGATGATGAGATTAGACGCTTTTTACCGCGTCATATCCGTGTCCTTGAGCTCGAAGAGGCAATCAAGGCGGCGGATGCAGGTTAATTCAACCTTGAAGGAAACCATTATTCATTTGAACGGTTTTCTTCTTTTAGGGTCTTATTAGAGTTATAATAACTAAAAAGATTAAGCCAGATACTTTACAAACGCTAAAAATTCTTTAGTATGGAGATAGGTAAATCTTGGTGCGGGCAGAAAGAGGTGTTGGGTCATGGAAATGGAAAGAATTAATGAGAACACGATTCGCGTCTTGATTGGAAACGATGATTTAACCCAACGGGGAATTACCGTCCTTGATCTGCTTGGTAACCACAAGCAAATTGAAAGCTTCTTTTACAGTATCTTGGAGGAAGTTGACGTCGATCATCAATTCCAAGAAACCGATGCTGTTACCTTTCAAGTCCTTCCTAATCGTAATGGGCTTGAGCTGTTTATCAGCAAAGGTGGCGCGGATGATGATGCCACTGAAACTGAAGATGAATCTGATGGTCAAAATGTTGAAATGGTTAACGAAGATGAAGTACCTGACTTCTTGAAAAAACAGCTGATGCAAACTGATGGTGATACCAATCAGGATAAATCAACTGCTAAGTCTGATGGTAAAACGTCTCCCGTTACCAAAACATCACCACTCCATACAACAGTGTTACGCCTCCACAGTTTTGATGATATGATTTCAATTGCTGAGGCTTTGAAGTTTTCAGACGCAACTTCTAATTTGTATCACTATAAGAATGACTATTATTTGGAATTGGTTTTTCGGGTTAATGAAACCTCACCAGAAAGCGTTAAAGATGAATTGGCTGTTGCCTATGAGTATGCGGAGAAAACGAAGATTACCGCCGATGTTCTTGATGAACATGGAAAGAAGATTATGGCGCAAAGCGCGCTGCAACTAACCCGCCGTTACTTTACAGAAAAGTAGTCAGCAGTTCTATTTAAAGTGTTAAGCCTAGAAATAGGTTTGACACTTTTTTATTTTATACAGGAAATTTTGTCCTTGCTTGACGTAGTTAACTTTAAAGCACCAGGAGAGTGGGGGTTAGATGTTAACAGCACAAACTGAACAGGATAGTCGCATTAAAGCTAGTGAGGCGCAACGGCAACAAAGCTATTTTTGTCCTAGTTGTCGAGAACAAGTCATTTTAAAACGTGGAACACGGATGATTGCCCATTTTGCTCACCGCGCCCATTCTACCTGCCGGCCGTTCAGTGAATCTGAGAGTCAAGCACACTTAGTGGGAAAATGGCAATTAGCCGAATATTTTGGCGTCAGCAATGTTGAATTAGAGCCTTATATTCAAACGCTGGCACAACGGCCGGATTTATTATTAAAACGAAATGACCGCCAGCTAGCAGTCGAATACCAATGTTCATCAATTCCTATCAGTCGCTTACAACAGCGAAATCAGGGATATAGCAGTTATGGCCTAAGTGTTTTGTGGATTCTGGGAGAAAACTACCTGCAAAAAATGGTTTCAGTTCGCCATGCAGAAAAATGGCTCCAGTATTCGGAGCGACTCGGCTGGTATCTGATTTTTTGGCAAACGCGTCAGCAATGTTTGATTATTTGGCATCACCTAAGTCTTGATGGGGTAGGAAACTTTCGCGGCTGGGCCAAGACGAGTAATGGCAATCAGTACAATCAGCAAAATCAGATGTCGGTGAAAGCAATTGAGAAACACATTCAACGGCAAATTCAGTACGGTTTGTATTACCGAATCCCCAAATGGTTAAAATTGCAGCAATTTTGTTATGAACACCACGGTTTGTTGCAGGATATTCCGGCAATTTGCTACCAATTTAAGGATGCTGAACCTTTAATTTGTGAATCCCCCATCATTTGGGCTGCACTGATGACTGTCAGCTTAGCTGAAAAGCCCGTAGGATCATTGATTAAGCAACTGGACTTAGAAAAATGGGCAGCCAAAATCAGCATTTATTTTGAGGGTGCACAGCTGATTCAATGTACGACCCAGCAATTAGTGGATAGCTGGGGGCGGCAGTTAATGCAATACGTCAGGCTGCTTGTACAGCATGGCTGTTTAAAAGTATTGAGTAAAAAGTCGTGGCAATTGGTTGCGATACCGCACTAGTCATGTGGTAAGCTATGGACAGTAACAAATTTCGATGAAAAGGAAGTGCTGTCGTTGGCAGATATCAAGCAATTACCAACCCGAGACCAAGTGAATCCAAAGCTAACCTGGGATTTAACACCCATTTATCAAGATGGTCAGGCCTTTAATCAAGATTTTGATGAAGTTACGAAACAAATCAATGCGTTACCGCAATTAGAAGGGACGTTATCACATGGTGCAAAAGAGTTAGTAAAAGTTATTGAAGCTATCATGAACACCATTCGCCCGGCAGAAAAATTATACGTGTATGCTTCGTTGAAGCATGATCAAGATACTTCTGACGCTGATAACCAAGCTTTGAGTGGTCGAACGCAAAGTTTGCTGACTAAGTTAGAAAGTCACATTGCCTGGTTTGAACCAGAGTTATTAGCCGTTGACCCAGCCACCCTGGATCAATGGCTCAAAACTGAAACGACCTTAAAACCCTATGAGCACTATTTGCGAACCATTACGGATAATCGAGAACACGTTTTGACGCCAGCTGCCGAAAAGCTGTTAGCTCAGGCGGGAGATGCATTAAGTGCCTCCAGCAATACCTTTGGCGTGTTAAATGACGCTGATTTGGAATTCCCAGTTGTGGAAGACGATGATGGCGGTACCGTGCAGCTCTCGCAGGGGGTTTATGATCAGTTGATTCAATCTACAAAGCCCGAAGTCCGCAAAATGGCGTTTAAACAGCTCTACGCGGTTTATCATCAATTTAGACATACGTTGGCTGCAACCCTTTCAGGTAACGTTAAAACCCATAATTTTGAAGCTTCAGTACATCATTATAGGGATGCACGCCAAGCGGCGATGAGTGCCAATCATATTCCGGAAAGCGTGTTTGATTCACTCGTGACGAGTGTTAATGACCATTTGCCATTACTGCATCGCTACGTTGCACTGAGAAAGCAAATTTTAAACCTGTCTGATTTGCACATGTACGATCTGTATACGCCAATCACGGGTGAACCCCAATTATCGTATACCTTTGAAGAGGCTAAAGCCGAGGCCCTCAAAGCGTTGGCAGTGCTGGGGCCAGATTATTTAAGCCACGTTCAAGAAGCTTTTGATTCACGTTGGATCGACGTTGTGGAAAATAAGGGTAAGCGTTCCGGCGCATACTCCTCTGGTATGTATGATACGGCACCATATATCTTACTGAATTGGCAGGATAATCTGGAAAGCCTGTTTACCTTGGTGCACGAAATGGGTCACAGCATGCACAGTTATTACACGACACATAATCAGCCTTACCAGTACGGCGACTATTCGATTTTTGTGGCTGAAATTGCTTCGACAACCAACGAAACCTTGTTAACCGATTATCTGTTGAAAAAATATCCGGATAAACAGGTGCAGGCCTTTGTACTCAATCATTATCTAGATGGGTTTAAGGGGACGGTATTTCGTCAGACCCAGTTTGCTGAGTTCGAACATTATATTCACGAACAGGATGCTGCTGGGCAGCCATTAACCGCCGAATTTTTAAGCCAATATTATTTGGCATTAAACCAGAAGTATTATGGTAAAGCCGTTATTTCAGATCCGGAAATTGCGGATGAATGGTCTCGCATCCCGCATTTCTACTATAACTATTATGTTTATCAGTATGCGACTGGGTTTGCCGCGGCCAATACCTTAGCTCAGCGTGTTACCAGCGGCGATACGGCTAAACGAGACGCTTATCTGAACTATTTGAAGGCTGGTAGCTCTGATTATCCAATCAATGTTATGCAACAAGCCGGTGTTGATATGACACAGACTGGCTACCTTGACCAGGCGTTTGCCGAATTTGAGAAACGTTTGAATCAATTTGAAGCATTAGCCAAAACAATGTAATTTTTAATGAACAAAAAATGCTCAGTTAACACAAAGAATGCCTATTCCAACGAAGCTGGAATAGGCATTCTTGATATTGACTTCTAAAATCGACTGAGATAAACTCACACGTCACTAAAGAATATGTAAGTTGGGTGTCTTCTTCTTTTGGTGTTCGAGTGCTTTTTTAGCAAGCAGACCGTTATTTTCACAGATTTCGTACAGTGCTTGATAAGTGACATCGGGTAACATTAGGCCACAGTCAGAAACGTCGGCATTATACAGAATAGCTGTCGACGGATCGGCAACATTCATTTCTGAGGCTAGACGCTGGTCAGCTTGAAAAGCACGACGCGCCAGCTCGGACTGCCGATCTTCAGTAAACATTGAAAGGTCAAGGTGAACATGCTTGGCGACTTCCATGACCAAGTTTTCGGAGTACGGCTGTCCCTGCTCAACCAATTGATTTTGCAACGTGAGCAAAAATAGCCGGCCCTTCTTCTTTCCCTGAAAAAGGGCAGCCTTGTAGTCCAGAATGATGCGGTAGTGCAAATTAAATTGTTGATTACGTAAGTTTAGATTATGACAGTCTTGATTGGTCGCTTTTAGATGCTGATCAATCATTTGCGGATTAAGTAACGGAATAAACTGGTAAGAAATATCGCCAAAGATTTGATCAGCGAGATGTAAAATACACTTTTCCGACTTCATACAGCGACTGCCTAATGGGTTGATAAATAGATATACTTCTAGCAAAGTAATTTCCTCCATTAATTAGCCGTTAACAAGTAAACGACCTTCAGTTCAAAAATAATCATAAAGCATTTTGAGCGAAATGCAAGGATTTAGGCTATGCTGACACTGTTTAGAGCGATTAAAACGGTTCCAAAGACCGTGAGAATAGGTAATACCGTTTTCCGCAGTTGTACAAATAAATTTAAGCTCCTTTTGATTGTCAATTAAGTTGACAGATTCTTATCACGTCAAGCAGCCCAACTTAGGGGAAAATATGCTAAAATGAAAGCTGTTTGTAAAACAAACCACAATCAATTGAAATCATATCGAGGTGGACAGCTTGATTGAAAATTGGAATCATTTTTTACTGCCTTATAACCAAGCAGTAGACGAATTAAAAGTAAAATTACGGGGAATGCGTAAGCAATTTCAAAACAAAAATCAACGTTCACCCATTGAATTTGTGACTGGTAGGGTGAAACCGGTAGATAGTATCAAAGAAAAGATGAATCGGCGGCACGTCTCAGAGGAACGGCTGGAACAGGATATGCAAGATATCGCTGGACTTAGGATCATGTGCCAGTTTGTTGAAGATATTTATCAAGTCGTTGATATTTTAAGGAAACGATCTGACATGACCATTCTTGAAGAGCGCGATTATATTCATAACGAAAAGCCTAGTGGTTACCGTTCATATCACATTGTCATCGAGTATCCGGTTCAAATGATCACCGGTGAAAAGAAAATTTTGGCTGAAGTTCAAATTCGAACACTGGCGATGAATTTTTGGGCAACAATCGAGCATTCTTTAAACTACAAATATCAGGGCGAATTTCCTGAGGAGCTGAGTGCAAGGTTGCAGCGAGCAGCAGAAGCCGCCTTTAAACTGGATACTGAAATGTCTGAAATTAGAGAAGAAATTCAAGAAGCACAGCACTTATTTTCGTATGGCAAGGGTGTTGATCCGCAGCCACCTAGTAAGAAGGATGATCAGTGATGAAAATCGGAATTTTTAGTAATAAAGGCACAGCTTCAACACGAGTTTCAAACGCGTTGAAATCTAAAATACTGGATGAACATTTAACTTTAGATAATGATCATCCTGATATTGTGATCACCGTTGGCGGTGATGGGACGTTGTTATCGGCTTTCCACCATTATGAAGACCAGCTCGATAGTGTTCGGTTTGTCGGTATTCATACTGGCCATTTAGGTTTTTACACGGACTGGCGGGATTACGAAGTAGACGAATTAATTGATAGCCTTGCTCATGATAACGGGCAAAGTGTGAGTTATCCATTGCTGGATATTTCAATCGAATATAGTAACGGTGATCAACAGACGATGTTGGCACTGAATGAATCCACCATTAAAAAGGTGACTGGGACGATGTTGGCCAATGTCTATATTAAAGACCAATTGTTCGAACTCTTTCGCGGTGATGGGCTCTGTGTTTCAACCCCAACAGGTTCTACCGCTTATAATAAATCTACGGGTGGGGCCGTGATCAGTTCCGAACTAAACGTGGTTCAAGTGTCTGAGATTGCATCAATTAATAACCGAGTTTTTAGAACGTTAGGATCCCCGGTGATCATCTCGCCACATGAATGGGTTCGTGTGGAGCCAGTCCAATTAGATGAAAATTTAATGACCTGTGATCAAAAAATGGTTGAGAACCGCCAAATTAAGTCGGTGACATACCGTATTTCAAACCGCCGCATTGCTTTTGCACAGTATCGGCACACACAGTTTTGGAAACGCGTTTCCGAGTCATTCATTGGGGTGAAACCGATTGATCAAATTTGATTGGCTTTACTCTGGTGATTCGCCCATTTATGTCCGTACGTTTATGCGTCAACAGGGCATCAGCCGGACACTACTGAAGCAAATTAAGTTTTCTGGTGGTGAGATCTGCGTTGATGGTGTTCCCGTTCGAGTAACCTATAAAATGCATGCGGGACAGCAACTGGCAGTGACTTTGCCACCTGAGATTCCTAGTGATCATTTACAGGTATCGAATACACCACTTGATATTTTGTACGAAGATGATCATTTTTTAGTTGTCAATAAGCCGGCCGAAGTTGCTTCCGTACCTTCCCATATATATGCGGATGATTCGATGGTCAACCGTGTCAAAGGGTATCTGATACGCACACACGCTGCCAGTCAGGTGACCCACATTGTCACGCGGCTTGATCGTGAAACGAGTGGAATTGTGATTTTTGCTAAACACCACTTTGCCCATACAGTGCTGGATACTCAGTTAAAACAGCACAGCTTAAAAAAGACTTACTTTTGTGTGGTCTCTGGCGTGATGAACGACGAGCATGCTGTTATTGATGCACCTATCGGCAGAAAACCTGGTTCATTTATTAAGCGGATGGTCCGTCCAGACGGCAGGTCAGCTCAAACTGAGTATTGGTTAACGAAACGGATGCCAGCAGCTAGCTTATTGCGCGTCCGGCTGCATACAGGTCGAACGCATCAGATTAGAGTTCATATGGCAAGTATTGGTCACCCGTTAGTGGGCGATTTTCTGTATGGTCAGCAAACGAATCCCTGGATTCATCGACAAGCGCTACATTGTGCGTCAGTTAGCTTTTTTAATCCGTTTACCCAGCAGCAAGTGACTTGTTTTGCACCAATGCCTGAGGATTTTGCAACTCTGATTAAACATGAAAGTGACCTTTAAATTGAACTAAAACAACCCCAAAGACTGGTCTTCCGTTTAAGAAACCAGTCTTTGGGGTTGTTCTCTATCATTCAATCGTAAATGCTGTCAAATAATGGGTTAAATTTCTTGCAGAAAGTGGGTTAAACTAAGTTGTTCATTCAGGCGTGAACTTTCAGTCTCATTTTTACTGAGAACAACTAACTGTAGTCCGGCAGCCTGTGCTGCGTTGTTTAACTTTGATAGCTTAGCGGTGTTATCAGTACCAGTAAGCTGGGTCAGTACCTTTTCAACGCCATTGTCAGCCAGCCATTTAAGTGAATCGGTTTGATCGCTTTCAGCGAGTTCATCAATAGCAGTGGCGAAGGTAACCGACATGCCACCAGCAGCGGCGATTAAATTGGCCATCGCTTCGGTGTCTAACTTATGGTCTTGCGTGAGTGCACCGATAATCACGCCATCTGCTCCGAGCTGCTGGGCTTCTAGAACATCGGCTTCCATAATTTTCAGTTCAGGGTCGTTATAGCTAGCGTTGCCGAGCCGTGGCTGAACTAAAACCGTTAACGATAAATCATGTTCGTGTGCGTAAAGGGTGGCTTCGGCGATTGTACCCTTGCTGGGTGTCGTTCCCTGGTTGGCAAGGGTGACGCGCGTGGTTTGGTCACTAATAGCTTCCGTCAGTTGAAGGTAATTATTGACGAGCGGTTCAATAAATTTCAAGATAAGTCTCCTCTTTTTAGACAGTTTATAATCCATCAGTCATTATAGCAATTTTTTGAAATTAATGCTGGTTGGTCAGCTCCTATTTATAATAATTAAGGGAAGAACCAATTTACGGATAGTGTGGAAACGCTTTCGTTGATGCTAGTGCTGAACGCGGATAGGCCAATCTGGTGATCCCCTTGCATTCTTTACAATTTCGCGTTATATTTACTGATGAGAAATCGTTCGGGAGTGGATGTCGAGAAATCGTCAGCCTCTGTCGAATTTGCACTTCATTAACGCAGTTCCTCGCCGTGCTGACACCGAGGGGTTGCGTTTTTTTATGCGGTGACTTTTATAACATTTAATAACAAGGAGTATATTTATGGCTAACCATATTGTCTTATTTGAACCGTTAATGCCAGCTAATACTGGTAACATTGCCAGAACCTGTGCAGGGACTGACACTATTTTGGATTTAATCGAACCGTTAGGCTTTTCTGTAGATGACGCCCATTTAAAACGGGCTGGTCTAGATTACTGGGATAAAGTTGATATTCGTTACCACAAGAATCTGCAGGCGTTTATGGCCACAGTTCCGGATGTTAAGCGGTTATTTTTAGTTTCTAAGTTTGCCGAGTTTGCCTACACGCAACACGATTATAGTGACGTGGAAAATGGTGATTACTACTTCATGTTTGGTAAAGAAACCACTGGCTTGCCCGAACCCTTCATGCGTCAGCATAGCGAGCAGGCGATTCGAATTCCGCAAGATGATACGCATATCAGAGCTTTGAATCTTTCTAATTCAGCGGCAATTGTGATTTACGAAATTCTGCGTCAGCAAAACTTTCCTAAATTAGAGCTCAGTCACCGCTATGAAAATGATAAACTAAAGTAAGTTAATTAATGAATTAGGAGGGGACATTTTGGCACAAAAGCGAAAGACCACGCGACGTCGGCCAACTCAGTCGACTAAACGGCGTAAAAAGGGACGTCAAAATAACGTTTCTTATACCACCAATGCAGTAGGTCTCATCATGTTAACTTTGTGCCTTTTGGCTTTTTTTAAGGCGGGTTTCATTGGTAATTTGATGGCTAACCTGATTCGCTTTGTGGTTGGGGACACCTATCCAATGATTAGTTTGGTTGGTGTTGCAGTGGGTCTTGCCTTATTGATAACGGGACGGCTGCCTAAAATCACTGGCAGGTGGCTGTGGAGTATTTCTTTGATGTACGTGGGAATTCTACTGTGGCTGCATGTGGATTTGTTTTTGTCAGAGGATCAGCACACGGGCTTCTTAAGTTATACTTGGCAGCTGCTAACAAGTGATCTCATGAACAACAGCGTTAGTACAGCAGTTGGTGGCGGGACGATTGGTGCCGTGCTCTTGGCTGTTAGTCACTTTTTAGTTGCGTTTGGTGGCGCTAAAGTGATTGCTGTTGTCTTATTTGTTATTGGGCTAATGATTGCCTTTAACGTCTCTGGCGCACAGATTTTAAAGTGGGTGCAAGTGATCTGTCGTTATCTTGTCCATACCTTTAAAAGGGTTACTCAGTGGGTTGTGGATGGGATCACAAAGTTCAAGCAGCAACGGGTGCAACGGCCAACCAAAGCTAAACCCGTCAAACCAATCTCGGCAGAAGAAAAAGATGTTCGGCCAACCGTTGCTGACCGGCCTTCAAACACTGATAAGCCTGAAGACAAGCAACCAGATGCTATTCCGATTAGTGTTGCCACGCGCAAGGATCAACCTGATGTGCCTGACAAATCGGCCGATGAAAAGCCGACTGAAGAGTCTGAACCAACCATGATTGCAACAGTCGGGGATGACCCGAACTACCGGCTTCCTGGAACAGACTTGCTGACGCCGATTCCACAAAAGGATCAGCAAGACGACTACAAAACGATTGAAAAAAACACGAAAATCCTCAAAAAAACGTTGGATAGTTTTGGGGTTGACGCTGAAATTAAGCACGTTAACTTGGGCCCTTCAGTTACCGAGTATGAATTGCATCCAGCTATTGGCGTCAAGGTGTCAAGAATTGTTAATTTAGCGGATGATCTAGCACTGGCATTGGCTGCAAAGGAAATTCGAATTGAAGCGCCGATTCCAGGGAAATCGTTGATTGGTATTGAAGTCCCTAATAAGGAGATTTCGACTGTTTCGTTCCGAGATGTGAGTGAAGCTGTGCCTCATGGGCCGGCCCACCTGTTGGCAGTCCCATTGGGACGTGATGTTACAGGTAAAGTGATTACCATGGACCTGACCAAAATGCCGCATTTATTGATTGCTGGTTCTACGGGTAGCGGGAAGTCGGTTGCCATCAATGGCATTATCACCAGTATATTAATGAACGCTAAGCCGAGTCAGGTCAAGCTGATGCTCATCGATCCTAAAAAGGTCGAGTTGAGTGTTTACAATGGGATTCCCCACTTATTAACACCGGTTGTTTCAGAGCCTAAAAAAGCGGCCAGAGCACTGCACAAGGTCGTTCATGAAATGGAACAGCGGTACGACTTGTTTGCTAAGGTCGGACAGCGTAAAATTTCGGGTTATAATCAGTTTGTTCAAACGCAGAACCAGACCACGGATAAGCCGTTGCCAACGCTGCCTTATATTGTGGTTATCGTCGATGAATTGGCAGATTTGATGATGACCGTTTCCAACGAAGTGGAAGACGCTATTATTCGGCTGGCTCAAATGGGCCGGGCAGCTGGTATCCACATGATTCTAGCTACTCAGCGGCCGTCAGTAGATGTTATTACCGGTTTAATTAAGGCTAACGTGCCTTCAAGAATGGCATTTGCCGTTTCTAGCGGTGTTGATTCCCGGACTATTTTAGACGCTAACGGTGCTGAGAAACTGTTGGGACGAGGCGATATGCTTTACATGCCTGTCGATCAAAACTCACCCATTCGAATTCAAGGCGCCTTTATTCCTGATAAGGACGTCCAGCACGTGACCGATTTCATTCGTGATCAGCAGACGGCCGAATACGATGAAAATATGATGGTGAGTGATGAGGAAATCTCTGAGGAGGCTTCCCATTCTGATGACGACTTATTCGATGAAGCCCTGCAATTTGTTGTTGACCAGCAAAAAGCAAGTACGTCACTGCTACAACGGCATTTCCGTATTGGTTATAACCGTGCCGCTAGACTAATAGATGATCTAGAACAAGGTGGGTTTATCGGACCACAAGATGGTAGTAAACCCCGGCAAGTTTATAAACAAAAGAACTCAGATGCTTAATGTTTGAGAGAAGTGACACTAAAAACTCCTGAAGTGGAATTAAACACTTCAGGAGTTTTTAGTGTATAAATTGGGATGAGTCCCCACTGAGAAATTACCCAAACATACCAATGGCTTGCAGGGCACTTGCAACGAGTGAACCTAAGGTTGCAACGATCATGATCCATACGAGGACCATCGTGATCTTCTGGAACGTTGATTTTTGTTTTTTTTGCATATTTGCACCACTTTTCATCTATGTTTACTTCAAATAGTTTAACGTGGTCAATTAAGAAATGCAATCGAGTTGCGAAACTTTCTTGATTTTGAAGGGTCGAATGCGGTAAAATTTCGGTTGTGCGTTAGCAATTTGAACCATGACGGCTTCGTGAAAGGACGGACTACGTTGAATCAGATCATCATTCAAATTATTATGCTACTGGCAGTCCTGTTCATTTTAAGGCTGATCAGAGGGTTCATCCCTAAAGAGCGGCGGCCTAAACTGCAACCGATTGACTGTTTACCACTGCTTAACCTGTGGTTTATCTGGCAACTTTCCTATTCTTGGATTGACCCGTGGTTCGCGGCAGTCGTCTTTTTCTGGATGGTGATCTCAATTGTTTTGACCCTTTGGTGGGGGTTATCAAAGGGCGAATTGCTGTGGAATAAATTTTTGCTGTTTTACCGGCGCGTGAGCGATATTTTACTCATTTTTGCTTACTTTTTTACAGTAGTTAGAACGTTAATTAAATAATGTCTCACATGAAGGCTAATCGCCTATCCAAACCTTTCCCCGCTCAAACAATGTTTGAGCGGATTTTTTTTAAAATTCTCCAATTAATGTTTGGGGAGTTGTGGTAGAAAGTGGGGAGCTGTGGTAAACTTTAGTTAAATTAGCTGATATTAGGAGGCGACTCGAATGTTCATGGGAGAATTTGAGCATTCGATCGATACTAAGGGGAGACTAATTATTCCAGCCAAATTCCGTGAGCAGCTGGGAGAAGAATTTGTGATCACTCGGGGTATGGATGGCTGCCTGTTTGGTTATCCAATGTCTCAGTGGGAGATCATGCAAAAACGTTTAAGTGCATTGCCGCTAAATAAACGTGATGCGCGGGCGTTTGTCCGGTTCTTCTATTCTGCTGCAACGACGTGTTCATTTGATAAACAGGGGCGGGTAAATCTGCCCCATGCGTTGATCGAACATGCTGAATTAGATAAACAATGTGTGATTGTGGGCGTTTCGGACCGCTTTGAAATCTGGAGCCAGAAGCGCTGGCAGACCTTTGCTGAAAAGGCAGAAGAAAACTTTGACGATATTGCAGAAAATTTAATTGATTTTGACGTCTAACGTGGGGGAAAAGACTATGGCAGAGTTTCATCATCGAACAGTGTTACTAAATGAAGCTGTTCACGAACTTAATATTCAGCCAGATGGCACGTACGTTGACTGTACGCTTGGCGGTGGCGGTCATACGCACAAGATCCTCACCGAGCTGACAACCGGTCATTTATATTCCTTTGATCAGGATCAAACAGCTATTGATTATAATACCGAACAGTTGGCAACTGATATTGAAGCCAACCGGTTGACCCTAATACATGCGAACTTTAGGGACTTAAAGAAATCACTAGCTGAACAGCAGGTTGATGGTGTGGATGGTATTCTTTATGATTTAGGGGTTTCATCACCTCAGTTTGACGACGCTGAACGGGGGTTCAGTTACCGTTATGATGCACCGCTTGATATGCGAATGGATCAAAGCGCACCGCTTAATGCCCAAATAGTTGTTAATGAATGGTCTTATCAGGATTTAGTTCGGATCTTCTACCGTTATGGTGAAGAAAAGTTTGCTAAATCAATTGCTCGAAGGATCGAGACAGTGAGAGCTGAAAAGCCAGTCGAGACAACTGGTGAACTGGTAGAAGTGATTAAAGAAGCAATTCCAGCAGCGGCTCGGCGTCACGGCGGCCATCCTGCTAAGAAAGTCTTTCAGGCCATTCGGATTGCCGTTAACGATGAACTTTCGGCGCTGGAAGCATCCCTGGAACAAGCACTCACACAGTTAAATCCTGGGGGTAGGATTTGTGTGATCACGTTTCAGTCTTTGGAGGACCGCCTGGTTAAAACCATGTTTAAGGAAAAAAGTAGTTTACCCGATTTACCAGCGGGTTTACCCGTTATTCCGGATAACATGCAACCAGATTTTAAACTCGTAACTCGTAAGCCAATTTTACCCGCAGAAGATGAATTAGCAGAAAATCATCGTGCACACAGTGCAAAGTTACGTGTAATTGAGCGAAAATAACGATTTTATGATTTTTTAATTTAAGGGATAGGATGATGATGAAGTATGGCTCAAAATAGTTTAGCAACTCAATTTCAACCGCAAGCGTTACCAAAGCAACCGACAGTTCCATTACATAGTCATTCGACACAGGTTGTT
This sequence comes from Secundilactobacillus mixtipabuli, assembly GCF_002217925.1. GTDB lineage: Bacteria > Bacillota > Bacilli > Lactobacillales > Lactobacillaceae > Secundilactobacillus > Secundilactobacillus mixtipabuli. The sequence continues at coordinate 17,012 of NZ_BCMF01000006.1, forward strand.
AGTAAGCCTGCCACACTCCCAGTTTCTAAATTTGAAAAATGTTTAGCAGTCGGTTTAAGCCTGGTGCTGGTTGTGATGGCCTTGATGGTCGTGAATGCTAAAAACGGGGTTTCAGCTGCTCAGCAACATTTACAGGATGTTAATTCGCAGATTACTCGCTATGAGAATAAGAACACAAGTGATCGGCAGACCATCAACGAACTGATGAACCGTTCGAGATTAGAAAAGGTTGCCAAACAGAACGGTATGACACTTTCAGATAGTAAAGTAAGGAATGTGAATAAATGAAACAATCACCTAAACGAACGGTGAGTAGCAAACAAGTGCGACGTAATCAGCGGGTTTTTGGACGAAGCCTGTTGGTCATATTCTCACTCGCACTTTTGCTATTCATTGGTCGTTTTTCTTATATTGCAATTGGTAAAAACGTCCAAAATGTTAATTTGGGGGTCCAGGCGAAGAAACTCTATACGGCTAACCACACGTTAAAAGCGCAGCGGGGGACCATTTACGATGCGTCGAATCAGCCAATCGCCGAAGATACGAGTACGTATTCGCTGTATGCAGTTTTAGACAAACATCAGCGGACTGTGGCTGGTAAACCGATGTACGTTACTGATAAAATCAAAACGGCTCAGGTTTTGTCAAAGTATTTGCCGATTAGTGAAAAGAAGGCATTAGCCTACCTTACACCCAGTGACAAAAAAGCCTTTCAAGTTGAATTTGGTGCAGCCGGACAGAATATCTCGTTAACGACTAAGCAAAAAATCGATCGCGCCCACTTGCACGGACTGACTTTTGTGCAACGTCAAGCACGACTCTATCCTAACGGGGTGTTTGCCTCTCATTTGATTGGTAATGTGACCTCAACTTCTAAGGGCCAGTTAGTTGGTACTATGGGAATCGAAGGTGCGGACAATGATTTGCTAAAGGGGACTGACGGGTTTAAAAAAATCAGTCAAGACAACAATGGTTATCAAATTCCCGGCTCAAATCAAAAAGCGAAGAAACCACGTAATGGGGATAACGTGTACACGACCCTTGATGGTAGACTGCAAACACTATTAGAAACTCAGATGACAGCTCTACAGGAAAAGACGCATTCCAAGACCATGAACGCGGTGTTAATGAATGCCAAAACCGGTGCGATCGTGGCTGCAACTCAGCGGCCAACGTTTAATCCTCAAACTGGGGAAGGGCTTAATTCCGTTTGGCGAAATACCCTCATTCAAGATGCTTATGAACCTGGATCAACCATGAAGGTTTTTACCATGGCTGCTTCAATCGACAGTGGTAACTTTAATGGTAATGCGACCTATCAGTCTGGTCGTTATGTCGTTGGTGGTCGGACCGTTCCTGATTGGAACCCTGGTGGTTGGGGAACGATTACTTACAATAAAGGATTTGCACTTTCAAGTAACGTTGCGATGGCTCATTTGGAACAGCAGATGGGTGCCAAAACCTGGAAGAAGTATATTAACCGATTTAAGTTTTTACAGTCCACTCATTTCGGCCTGCCAGGTGAGCAAGCGGGCAGTATTGCGTTTAATCGGACGATTGAACAAGCTAACACGTCATTTGGGCAAGCCATTCAAGTGACTGCAATTCAAATGATGCAGGGGTTATCTGCAATCGGGAATAATGGTAAAATGTTAAAGCCTTACCTTGTGCGTAAAATTGTTGATCCAAATACTGGCAAAGTTGTGAAGGCTTATCACAAGCAAGAAGTCGGCCAACCGATTTCAGCGGCAACGGCTAAGGCTGTCCGCGGCCACATGCAAGATGTTGTTTATAAAAAGTATGGGATTGGTTCTGATTATAAGATCAAAGGAATTCGAATTGCTGCCAAAACCGGTACTGCTCAAGTTAGTGACGGTAAGTCAGGTTACTTAAGCGGTGATGACAGCTACCTTTATTCTGTTGCTGGTATGGCACCAGCTAACAATCCTAAATACATTATGTACATCACGATGAAACAGCCAACTTTACCAGGAACTGAGACACCTACCCAACTGATGGCAGATGTTTTTAAACCCGTTATGAAGCGAGCGCTACAAGAGGACACCTCAACTGGTACGAATCAGGGGTCCGATAAAATGCTGTCATACGTTAACCGTTCCACCTCGGGTTCTAAAAGTGATTTGGCCTCTAAGGGCTTTAAAGTCACCATTATCGGTGACGGTAACCGGGTCTTGAAACAGTCACCTATTGCTGGACAAGCACTCTTGACGCATCAACGTGTCATTCTGATTACGAGTGGTACCCAAAGGATGCCTGATGTAACGGGCTGGTCATCAAGTGATGTTTTACGGCTTGGCCAAATGCTTGGATTAAACGTTAAAACAAAGGGTAATGGATTCGTTACAAAGCAAAGTATTACCGTTGGTAAGCAGGTCGGCCAGTCTGATCGGTTAACGGTTAATTTAAAGTAACTCACTTCGTGGGTATAAGAGGAGAAAGTCATGAGTTCGGTTTTATCTTTTTTAATTAGTTTTGCAATTACTGCGGCATTTATGCCCGCACTTATTCGCTATTTTCGCGCTAAACACGAAGGTCAAATGATCCGTGAAGAGGGACCTTCCTGGCACGAGAAAAAATCAGGGACGCCAACAATGGGTGGTTTGATGTTTATTCTGGCCATTATTGTGGCCACTTTGATTGCCGGATTAGTGTTTGGACAATTAGGCCCAGTAGCCTTAACGTTGCTATTTATCTTGGTTTTATATGGCCTGTTAGGGATGTGGGATGACTCCATTAAGCTCTTCCGTCGGCAAAATGAAGGGCTGAAGGCTTGGCAGAAATTATTGGGCCAGCTGATTGGTGGTGCCGTTTTCTTTGCCGTTTATCTGCACGAAGGCTTGCCGCTGCTATTGAAGATTCCCGGTCTTGGAGCCGTTAATTTGGGTTTGTTTGGTTACTTCTTATTCATTTTGTTTTGGCTGGTTGGCTTTTCTAACGCTGTCAATCTGACGGATGGTTTGGATGGGCTTGTAGCGGGTGTTGCTTCAATCTCTTTTATTGCCTACGGTGTCATTGCATTGCATCAGCATCAGGTTGATGTTGCACTGTTTTGTCTAGCTGTGGTTGGCGGCTTATTGGCTTTCTTAATCTATAACCATAAACCCGCTAAAATTTTTATGGGTGACATGGGTTCATTAGCATTGGGCGGCGCATTAGCTGCCGTTTCAATTTTAGTGCACCACGAAGTTTCGCTGCTATGGATTGGCCTGATCTATGTGATTGAGACGGCTAGCGTGATTTTACAGGTGATCTCATTTAAGACAACCGGCAAGCGAATCTTTTTAATGTCACCGATTCATCATCATTTTGAAATGAAGGGCTGGAGTGAATGGCGGATTGATCTGACATTTTGGTGCATTAGTGCCATCACAGCCGTGACTGGTGTTTGGGTAATGTGGTAATTTTTGGGTATTAAGCGAAATAAAATTTAAATAGGTGGCGGACAAAGGTATGAAGCGTATCAAGACGTATGAAGGTCAACGAGTGATTGTTGTCGGGTTAGCGAAGAGCGGGTTAAATGCGGCTCGGTTATTAAAAAAATTAGGTGCGAAGGTCACGGTCAGTGATCAGCAGCCATTAGAAAAAAATTCAGAGGCGCAAGAACTGCAAGCTGAGGGTGGTTACAGGGTTTTAACGGGTAAACAAGAGCCATCTCAGCTTGATGCCGGTTTTGATCTGATGGTTAAAAACCCAGGAATCCCTTATGATGTTCCTTTGATAAAAGCAGCTACTGACGCCAAGTTACCAATCATTACGGAAATCGAACTGGCCAGTGAAATTGCTGACGCTGAGTTGATTGCCGTGACTGGCAGTAATGGTAAAACAACGACGACAACGATGATTACCAAGATGATGAATCAAGAGCGGCAGGCGGGCCAAAGCGCATACGCTGGTAACATTGGTGTACCGGCTTCTCAAGTGGCTCAAAAATTGACGGATCAAGATACTTTAGTGATGGAAGTTTCCAGTTTCATGCTGTTAGGGACGACTGAATTCCACCCACACATTGCGGTGTTAACGAACATCTTCTCTAATCATCTTGATTACCATAAGACCCGCGAAAATTACGTTCGGGCTAAGATGCGTATTACCCAGAATCAAACTGCTGACGACTACTTTGTTGTTAACTTTGATTCGGAGGAGTTAGTGGGCCTTAGCAAACAGAGCAAAGCTCAAGTTGTCCCATTTTCACGAATGGCTAAAACTAAAGCGGGGGCTTATGAACTGGACGGTACCCTCTATTACAAAGAAGATCCGATCATGGCAGCTGCCGATGTTAAAGTACCTGGTGACCATAACATTGAAAATGCACTTGCAGCGATTGCAGTGGCTAAAATTGAAGGCCGGTCAAACGAAGCCATCAAACACGTTTTGACGACTTTCGGTGGCGTTCGTCACAGAACACAATACGTGCTGACCAGTGAAGGCCGTCAGTTCTATAACGACTCTAAAGCGACTGATATTGAAGCCACTGAGATGGCCCTGAAGGGTTTCAAAGCGCCCGTTGTCCTGTTAGCCGGAGGCTTAGACCGTGGGTACACCTTTGAACGGTTAGTGCCGTTCTTTAAGGAACACGTTAAGGCCGTTGTTCTCTTTGGTGAAACTAAGGATCTCTTGGCAGATGCCGCTAAAAAGGCCGGTATTAAAACGATTCAATTTACTGAAAACGCTGAGAGTGGTGTTTCACTTGCCTATCAGGATAGCGAACCTGGCGATATTATTTTGTTGTCACCGGCCAATGCCAGTTGGGATCAATACCCTAACTTTGAAGTTCGTGGTGACCGGTATATTAAAGCGGTTGAAGAATTGGCCGGCAAAAAGGAGGAGAACTAATGCGACTGATGGTTTCTGGTGGCGGTACAGGTGGTCATATTTATCCTGCACTAGCTGTGATCAACGAATTAAAGCGGCAGGATCCAAACGCAGAAGTTCTTTACGTGGGTTCTCATCGCGGCATTGAAAGTACGATTGTCCCCGATTTGGGCATTCCTTTTAGAGCAATGACGATTCAAGGCTTTAAACGCTCATTGTCATTTGAAAACTTTAAAACAGTTTACTTGTTTCTAAAAAGTGTTCATCAGTCTAAAAAGCTGATTCGGTCATTTAAGCCGGATGTTGTACTGGGAACTGGCGGTTATGTTTCCGGAGCGGTATTATACGCAGCGGCTAAGCTGCACGTTCCAACGGTGATTCACGAACAGAACAGTGTTGTGGGCATGACAAATAAATTTCTGAGTCGTTACGTGGATAAAATTGCCATCAATTTCGAGGATGCCAGAGCACAGTTCCCAGCTGGAAAAGTTGTGATGACGGGGAATCCAAGAGCTCAGGAAGTCGCTAATGTTGAAAGCCATTTTAGTTTATCCGCTTATGATTTAAAGGATAATGTCCCCACGATTATGGTCGTTGGGGGTAGCCAAGGCGCATTGAAGCTCAACCAAGTGATGGTTGAGTCCTTACCAAAGCTAGCTAAAAAGGCTTATCAGGTGGTTTTTGTGACCGGACCTAAGCGTTACGACCACGTGATGAGCCAGTTAAATAAAATGACTTCTGCTGATAATATTTCAATTCAGTCATACATCAGCAATATGCCAGAAGTTTTGCCTAAACTCGCTGGGGTGGTTGGCCGTTCCGGTGCGACGACGTTAGCGGAATTAACTGCTTTAGGCGTGCCATCGATTCTGATTCCTAGCCCATACGTGACAGCGGATCACCAGACGAAAAACGCCCTAAGTTTAGTCAATGCCAACGCGGCTTTAATGATCAAGGAGTCCGAACTGACTAGTGAAACGCTGGTTTCAGCTATGGATGAGCTAATGAATGATGATCAAAAACGCGCAGCAATGGCAACAGCCGCTAAGAAGCTTGGTAAACCCCAAGCAGCTACTGAGATGCTGGCACTTTTGCAAGAAGTTAGTCGGGCGTAATGCGGTAATAAAGAGGTGAGTGCAAGATGCATTTTAAAATCAATCGAGCCAAATCAGAGCGCCACGTCGCAATCACGCCGTGGGAAAAATACCAGTCGGAAGAGCGGCAGCGGGCTGCTAAAAAGACGAACCATGTTCAGCGGATCGGTGCTAAATTACCGCGATTGATGCAGCAGAAGCACCGTCGTCTTGCACAGCGGATGGGTATTTTGATTGGCATCTTTGGGGTAATTTTGCTCATCTCTGGGTATTACGTTTCGCCATTAAGCCATATTGGCCAGATCAATGTTGTCGGCAACCACGCACTTTCTAAACAGCAGGTGGTCAAAATCAGCGGCGTCAGTCATGGCGACTCGATCTACCGGGTCGTGGGCAAAGAACAAAAACTGAGCAGACGAGCTAAGGCTAATTCGTCCAGAGTAAAGCAGATCAGGTTTTCGGTTGCCCACTTCAATCACCTTACAATTCGGATTAAGGAGTACCCGACGGCCGGTTTTGTGCCAGCTAATGGTTACTACCGTGTTGCATTGACAAGTGGTGTGATTTCCAAAGAGCGACAAAAACAGCCTTCGGGTAGTTATCCCGTATATGATAAATTCAAATCACCCAAGCAACTCTCGAAGATGATCCAGCAGTACGCTAAACTATCACCCAAGATTCAAACGGGGATCTCTGAAATCCAGTTTTCTCCTACAAAAGCAGATCCTCAAAGAGTTCATTTGTACATGAATGATGGCAACGAAGTTTATGCGTCCATTTCGACGTTTGCTAGTAAAATGGCTTACTATCCTAGCATTGCGGCTAAAATGTCGCATAAAGGCATTGTTAATTTGGAAATCGGCGCATATTCATATTCATTTTAAAAGGGTTAAGGTAACCAGACTATTCCAGTGTTGGTGAAAGCGTTTTTACATTTTACGTTTCATCACGCAAGACAAGGGCAATAATGCCTTTTTTAACAAGTGGTGTTTGTGGTAAACTGGAAAGTAAATTAAGACTTTTTCATGAGCATTCATCAAATCGAAATCAGAGGAGGTTCCTGCTACTATGGATACTTCAGGCATGTATGTGGGACTTGATATCGGAACAACCTCAATTAAAGTCATCGTGGCAGAGTATTTAGAGGGACAGTTGAACGTTTTGGGTGTTGGTAATGAACGTGCAGCTGGACTCAGCCGAGGCGTAATCGTGGATATTGATAAGGCAAGTGAAGCGATTCAACGTGCAGTTAAGGCTGCTGAAGAAAAAGCCAGCATTCAGATTCACGACGTAATTGTGGGTATTTCGGCAAATATGTTAAAAATTGAACCAGTAACGGGGATGATTGCCATTGGTGATCAGGCCCGGGAAATTACTGATCAGGATGTTAGGGACGTTGCTTCAGCGGCAATCATTCAAAACCTGCCGCCGGAACGCGAAATTATTAACCTGATCCCGGATGAATTTATCGTTGACGGCTTTGACGGTATTAAAGATCCAAGGTCAATGGTTGGTGTTCGTTTGGAAATGAATGGTATGCTCTTCACTGGGCCTAAAACAATCGTACATAACACTAAAAAAGCGGTTGAACAGGCTGGGCTGAATGCACAACTGGCAGTTGTTAGTCCAATCGCACAGGGCTTAAGTATTTTGAGCGATGGCGAACAGGATTTTGGGACTGTTCTTCTCGACTTAGGCGGCGGGCAAAGTACCGCTGCTGTCATCCATGATCACCGGCTCAAGTTTGCTGACGTTGATCCTGAAGGCGGCGACTACATTACCAAGGATATTTCGGTTGTTTTGAATACTTCAATTGAAAACGCTGAAAAGTTAAAACGTAACTATGGTTTTGCAGATTCGTCGCGTGCTTCTGAGGAGAATCAGTTTCCAGTCGACGTTGTTGGTCAAAGCCGGCCTAGTGATATCTCAGAAAAGTATTTAGCTGAGATTATTGAAGCCCGGTTAATGCAAATTTTGGGGAAGCTAAAGACCCAATTGGATGCGACTAACGCGTTATCATTACCTGGTGGCATTGTGTTAACTGGCGGTGTTGCGGCACTACCAGGAATAACTGATTTGGCTCAAGACGTCTTCGATGTTCCAGTTCGGGTTTCAATACCTGATCAAATGGGGCTGCGGCATCCATCGTTCACGCAAGCACTGTCGCTGGTTAACTATCGTGGCCAGATGAGTGAAGTGGCTTTACTGGTTCAATCAGCTTTAGCTGGTAATGATCAGTTAGCCTCACAAGTTGAATCGCGGCAAGAACCTCAACCAACAGTCGAGGTGAGCGACAGTCGTCATAGCAGTACGGTTCCAAGTCGGACTAGTAGCTCAAATAAACCGAAAAAACAACGTGCACAGGGGATCAGGAAATTCTTCAAAGATTTCTTTGATTAACCCGATTACTGGAGGGATTTAAAAATGGAATTTTCGTTAGATTCAACACAAAACCGAGGAGCCGATATTAAAGTTATCGGTGTTGGTGGCGGTGGCGGTAATGCCGTTAACCGGATGATCACAGAAGATGTCAAGGGTGTTGAGTTTATTGTGGCTAACACAGATGTTCAGGCCTTAGAGTCTTCAAAAGCTGAAACTAAGATCCAATTGGGACCGAAGTTGACCCGTGGACTAGGTGCTGGATCTAATCCTGAGATCGGTGCAAAGGCCGCTCAGGAAAGCGAAGACCAGATCAGTGAAGCATTAGCTGGTGCTGATATGGTGTTTGTAACTGCTGGTATGGGTGGCGGGACTGGTAACGGTGCCGCTCCTGTCGTTGCAAAATTAGCTAAAGAACAGGGTGCGCTAACTGTTGGTGTTGTTACCCGGCCATTTACTTTCGAAGGCCCTAAGCGCTCTCGTTTCGCCGCTGAAGGTGTTGCAGCAATGAAGGAAAACGTGGATACGTTGATCGTTATTGCTAACAACCGGTTACTTGAAATCGTTGATAAGAAGACACCAATGATGGAAGCCTTCCAAGAAGCTGATAACGTTCTTCGTCAAGGGGTTCAAGGTATCTCAGATTTGATTACGAGTCCCGGCTACGTCAACTTGGATTTTGCTGATGTGAAGACTGTGATGCAGGACCAAGGTGCCGCTTTGATGGGTGTGGGTTCTGCTAACGGTGAAAACCGGACAGAGGACGCAACTAAGAAAGCTATTTCATCGCCATTACTTGAAGTTTCTATTGATGGCGCTGAACAAGTGCTATTAAACATTACTGGTGGTCCAGATCTGTCATTGTTTGAGGCACAGTCAGCATCAGAAATTGTTTCTCAATCAGCCACTAGCGACGTCAACATTATCTTTGGGACATCAATTGATGAGAACCTTGGCGATGAGGTACGGGTTACCGTTATTGCAACTGGAATCGATAAGAAGAAGCGGTCTGCAGCTACTCGCACAGCTCGTCGTTTAGCTGACGGTACGACGCCAGTCAACAATACTAGACATGATGAGGATACCAGTCAGATGGACACCTTTAATGCTGACCAAAGCGGTCAACCACAGGCTTCAACAGGATCACGTCGGCCAGATTCCAGTGAATTTGACGGTGTTTCTAAGCCTGACTTCAGCGTTTTCAATAACGATGATTCTTCAACTGCTTCGGCTGATGACACGAGCCTTGACACACCACCATTCTTTAAGCATCGTCGCAAGAATGATGACTAGATTGACGGTGATTAACCCTGATAAATAGCGGAAGGAGCGTTTTTTATGGGAAAGTTTAGTATGAGTCGCTTTTTCGGTATGGATGATAACTACGAAGCTGATGCTGACGTATCCCAGGGCACTCAGCAACAGTTTGCTGATCAATCACTGGCACACAATTTTCATCAACGAAACGGTGATAATAAAGTTGTTTCACTCAATGCCCCACGGCCAGCTGCCACTAAAGCCAGCAAGATTTCGCTGGCAGTACCGCGTCTTTATGCGGATGTTCAAGACATTGCTGGTCAATTGTTAAAGCAGGAGGCAGTGATCGTCAACTTAGGCCGGATCGATGATGAAAATGCACGTCGTATTATTGACTTTTTAACTGGCACTGTATTCGCTATTGAAGGTGACATCGAACGAATCGGGGATTCAATCTTCTTATGTACGCCTAAGAACTTTGAAATTACCGGTGATCTCTCAGCCATTTTAGGCGAGAAACTGAAGTAAGGAGTGAGTCTTTGGTCGCTTTTGTGACGTTTGTTTTTTGGCTGTTAAGTCAGGCCATTGGCCTCTATATTATGGCCATCGTTGTATACGCATTATTGAGCTGGTTTCCCGGGGCTTACCAGACTAAACTGGGACAGTTTTTGGGCGCAATTGTTGAGCCATTTCAACGCTGGTTTAATTTTGCAACAATCGGTATGATTGGTTTTGCGCCGTTAGTCGCCATCGTTGTGTTGAGCATTGTTCGCGGTGGCTTGGCCTATCTCGAACAAATTATTTTTAGACTTATGGGAATGTAGTAGGAGGAGTTGACTTTGGCTGATCGCATCGCGCAGCATTTTCGAGCAGAAGAAGCACCTTTCATTGAAAGTGCAACGGGTTGGATTCAACAGGCCAGTGATGAATATCGGCCAATTTTAACCCATTTTTTAAACCCAAGGCAGCAGTACATTTTATCGACGTTAGTTAATGGTGATTCAGAATTGAAGCTTCGTTTTCAGGGTGGTTATGAAGCAGCGGAAATGAAGCGAGCAATTGTTTATCCAAGCTATGTTGATCCAGCTGACCTTGATTTCGAAATTAACTTGTTTGACATTGATTATCCGAGAAAATTCACCCAGCTTCAGCACGGTCAGATTTTAGGATCCGTATTGGGAGCTGGGATCGATCGTGATGTGCTCGGTGATATTATCACTGATGGTGATCGTTGGCAGTTCTTTATCACTGCGGATATGAGCCGTTATGTGACTTCTCAGGTGGACCGCATGGGTAAGATCAAGATTCGGTTAAATCAGCTAGATCTAGCCGATCATTTGACCCCACTTGATGCTTGGGAAGAGGAGAGCACGACACTTTCTTCAACCCGACTTGATAACGTTGTTGCAACGGGCTTTCATTTATCGAGGCATCACGCTAAGGAGTTAATAGAAGCTGGTCGGATTCAACTGAATTGGAATGATTTTGCTCGACCAGACTACCAGCTTGAGCATCAAGATATTATTTCGGTTCGTGGTTTTGGACGTGTTAGATTAACGAGTGTTAACGGCGTGACCAAGAAGGATAAACTGAAAGTCACACTGGCAGTGCTGCATAAATAATTGCAATCGGGGAGGAACAAGCTATGGTACTTAGCCCATTAGACATTCATAATAAAGAGTTTTCAACTAAGTTACGGGGATATAACGTTGATGAAGTTAATGATTTTCTAGAGCAGATTATTAAGGATTATCAAATTACTCTGGATCAAAATAAAAAGTTAACGGATCAGCTCGCTTCTGCAGAAGAAAAATTGAAGTACTTTAATGATTTGAAAGACTCTTTGAATCAGTCAATCATTGTGGCACAAGAAGCTGCAGATAAAGTGAAATCTAACTCGCAAAAAGAAGCTGAAATTATTAACCAAGAAGCCCAAAAGCAGGCCACTGACACGGTTAGTGAAGCCACTGAAAAAGCTAATCAGTTAATTTCTGAAGCTTCGAAACGGGCACAAAACCTCGCTGTTGAAACGGATGATCTGAAGAAGAGTACCCGTGTTTTCCGTCAACGTTTGCAAGTGATGCTTGAGAGCCAGTTGGCAGAAATCAAGAGTGATAGCTGGGATAGCTTACTTAAGGATGATGGCTCATCGACCTATGATGAGATTCAAAATGCCATTAAGCAGAACAAGCTTGACAATGAGAATGAAGATGGCGTAAACTCGTCATCACAGGCAGATGACCAAAGCGATTCTTCTGATGAGATTTATGATGCTGATCAGCCAGTTGATCCCAACAAGGATCCTGAGACTGAAACGGTGGTTATATTCCCAGATGATGAATCTAATAAGTAATCGCCTGCAGCAAACTTTAAAGCGATATGGAGAACAGAAAGCGCAGCAATAAGCTTCAGAGAGCCGGTGTCATGGTGGAAATCCGGTAGCCCCTACTGATGTGCCGATCATCTTCTAGCTGTCTGACTGAAAGGTAAGTCAGAACGGGTCGGCTCCGTTAACGGCTAAGATAAGAGAGTTATTGATTCTAAAATTGGGTGGTACCGCGAAGACTTCGTCCCTTGGGTGAGGTCTTTTTTTGTACCATTCAATAATTCGAGGAGGGACCCTAATTGCGGGTAAAAGACACACTGAATTTAGGCAAGACTAAATTCAAAATGCGCGGTAATTTACCAGTCAAAGAAGTTGACCGTCAACAAGCTTGGGCTGATAACAAAGTGTATCAATTGAGACAAAAATTAAACGAGGGTAAACCAGCGTTTATCTTACATGATGGCCCACCATATGCTAACGGTGATATTCACATGGGTCATGCGTTGAACAAGATTTCTAAAGACTTTATTGTCCGTTACAAGTCAATGAACGGCTTCCGGGCACCATACGTTCCTGGTTGGGACACTCACGGGCTACCAATCGAACAAAAGTTAACGCAACAAGGCTATGACCGTAAAAAGATGTCAACGGTTGACTTCCGTCAGTTGTGCCGGAAGTATGCTTTGGAACAAGTTGACCGTCAACGAGAAGAATTCAAACGGTTAGGTGTCACCGGTGATTGGGACAATCCATACCTGACCTTAAAGCCAGAATTTGAAGCCCAAGAAGTTCGCGTCTTTGGTGCCTTTGCCAAACGCGGTTTGATTTTCAAGGGTAAGAAACCAGTCTTTTGGTCATGGTCATCAGAATCAGCAATGGCTGAAGCTGAAGTTGAATATCACGATGTCACTTCACCATCTGCATTCTTTGCTGAACAAGTTATCGATGGTAAGGGTGTCTTGGAGAACGACAATACATACATGGTTGTTTGGACGACGACACCATGGACGATTCCAGCTTCAGAAGGAATTACGATTGATGCCAACTTTGACTATTCCGTCGTTCAACCAAAAGGTGAAGACCGTAAATTTGTTTTGGCGACCGAATTAGTTGATGACTGTGCCGAAAAATTTGGCTGGGAAGAGGTTAAAACACTCAAAACAGTCAAGGGTAAAGACCTCGACCGGGTTTTGGCACAACATCCTTTCTATCCTGATCGTAAACTGGTAACGATGCTGGGTAACTTTGTGACACTAGATGCTGGTACTGGACTTGTCCATACCGCTCCTGGCTTTGGTGAAGATGACTTTTACGTCGGTAAAGAATATGATTTGCCAATTTTAGTACCAGTTGATGACAAGGGTTACATGACCAGCGAAGCCGGTCCTGATTTTGAAGGTGTCTTTTATGACGATGCTAACAAGATTGCACTGGATAAATTAAAAGCGGCTAATCTGCTGTTAGACTACATGCCATACGAACATAGTTATCCATTTGACTGGCGGACCAAGAAGCCGGTTATCTTCCGAGCAACGCCGCAATGGTTTGCTTCAGTCGATAAGATGCGTGATGAAATCTTGGGTGCCATTGATGACGTTCAGTTCTTCCCAGATTGGGGTAAGAAGCGTCTGCACAACATGATTCGTGATCGTGGCGACTGGGTCATTTCACGGCAACGTGTTTGGGGCGTACCACTGCCAATTTTCTACGGTGAAGATGGTGAAGCCATTATTACACCGGAAACGATTGAACACGTGGCTCAATTATTTGAGAAGTACGGTTCAGACGTCTGGTTTGCCCGTGATGCGAAGGATCTTCTGCCAGAAGGCTTTACGTCACCTCATTCACCAAACGGTAAGTTCACCAAGGAAACTGACATCATGGATGTTTGGTTTGACTCTGGTTCTTCTCACCAAGGTGTACTGGTTGAACGACCAGAATTGGAATACCCAGCTGACCTTTACCTTGAAGGTTCAGATCAATACCGTGGCTGGTTCAATTCAAGTCTGATCACCAGTGTTGCCGTTTCTGGACACGCCCCTTATAAGGCTGTGTTATCACAAGGGTTTACCCTTGATGGTCAAGGTCACAAGATGAGTAAGTCATTGGGGAACACCATTGCTCCCGCTGAAGTGATCAAGAAGATGGGGGCAGAGATTGTCCGCCTCTGGGTTGCTTCTGTTGATAGCAGTGCTGACGTTCGGGTTTCAATGGATGCCTTCACTAAGATTTCCGATTCTTACAAGAAGATCCGAAACACCATGCGTTACATGTTAGCTAATACCAGCGATTTTGATCCAAAGACGGATGCTGTACCCGTTGAAGACTTAGCTTCCGCTGATAAGTATATGCTGGCACAGTTCAACCAATTTGTTGAAAGTGTTAAGGGTCACTATGATCAATACGATTTCTTGGATATTTACAAGGAATTAATGAACTTTGTGATTTCTGACTTGTCTGCTTTCTACTTGGACTTTGCTAAGGATATCTTGTACATTGACGCCAAGAACAGCCATTCACGTCGTTCAATGCAAACCGTTCTTTACGATATTGCAGCTGGTTTGACCAAGTTATTGACACCAATTTTGCCACATACAGCAGAAGAAATTTGGCCATTCCTGAAGGAACCTGAAGATTTCGCGCAATTAGCTGAAATGCCGACAGTTCAACACTTCAACAATGAAGATCAGTTGGTTGCCAACTGGGATGCCTTCATGGAAGTTCGTTCGGATGTCTTGAAGTCGTTAGAAGAAGCCCGTGATCAAAAGCTGATCGGTAAGGCTTCCGAAGCTAAGTTGAGCTTGTACTTAGATGATAAGCAAACGCAGTTATTGAACGACTTAGATACGGATGTTCGTCAGGTGCTGCTGGTTTCAGGTTTAACCGTTGCGCCATTGGCAGATGCACCTGCCGATGCTGAAAACTTCAACGATGGCGTTGCCGTTGTTGTTGCTGAAGCTGATGGTAAAGTCTGTGAACGTTGCCGGATGACACGTGAAACAGTCGGAGAAGATAAGGATTATCCTGAATTCTGTGACCGTTGTGCTAAGATTGTCCGCGAAGAATTCCCAGAAACTGTGGGCGTTGCTTTCGAAGAAAAATAAACGTTAATTTCAATAGGGACGGGAATGAGTCAGATGATTTTGACTCATTCCCGTTTTTTTGTCCATAGCTAGCGATTTAAGAAACGTCAATTTTTCTTAATTGTTTCGCTTTACAAGCACCGTTGCCTTGATTTAAACAGGCTTGGTAGTTTAGAATAAAAAGCGAGTTATTTCAATGAAGATTTTTTGAGTGTCACTGTGCCATTGAGATTAAGTGGAATTAAGTAATTCTCAAACGGGTAGAGCGGTCGTTTTAAACCGCCATGCTCTGGATTTGGACGTATTAGATAGCAATCTTAACTTGAATGGAGTGGCAGTATGATTAAAGGAACAGTTGAACGTTACAATGAACAAAGCGGGTTTGGTTTCATTAAAAGTGAAACGGGAGAATCCATTTTTGTTCACTTTACAGGAATTGAAATGAGTGGTTTTAAGAAATTGACGCCAGGGCAAGAAGTTGAATTTGTTATTGTTGAGGGGCAAAAAGGGTCTCAGGCTGCACGGGTTCGTCCCGTATCAAACACAGCAGCGTCGGATGCAGAAGAATAGCGTAAATACTGAGTCGTAAAGGATGATTACATGGATTTGGAAGAAAAGGTTGTGGCCCAAGAGTCGATTTATGATGGGGCCATCATAAACGTTGAACGTCAAACGGTTGAATTACCTGATGGGAAGACAGCTTATCGCGAAATCGTCCACCATTCGGGTGCAGTTGCGGTAATGGCTGTCACAGCGGATAATAAGCTGATTTTGGTCCGGCAATGGCGCTCGCCAATCGGCCGAACGACACTGGAGATTCCGGCAGGCAAGTTAGACCGACGTGACGGTGATGATCCTAAACACGCCGCTATCCGTGAGTTAAACGAAGAAATTCGGTTACACCCTAATCATTTGGAACGGTTAAGCGGGTTTTATTCTTCAGTTGGTTTTTCTGATGAGTATATGACGCTTTATTTAGCGACTGATCTCCAACCGGTCCAGTCAGAATTACCCCGTGATGCAGGTGAGAATTTAAATATTCGTGCCTATTCATTAGATGAATTAAAAACCATGGTTGCCAATGGCGAGATTGAAGATGCTAAAACGGTGATGGCCGTTTGGCGTTTTGAACTGATGGCATTAAAAAAGTAGGTGACGCGTATCGCATATCGAAATGATGATCAGCAGCCAAACAATGATGAACAGCCACTGAGCCGGCGTGCTTATCGGGAAGCACAGCGACGGAAACAAGAAGAATTTGACCGCCGTGACCGCGAACGGCTAAAAGCTGAAAAGCGTTATGCTAAGGAACACAGTGACCCTGAATACGATCCTAAGCAGCAAGTAGCGGTAGCCACGGATAAAACAAACCGGTTGAAACATCGGCTGGATTGGGCCATCGTCTGGTTAATACTGGGGATTATTGCGGTCTTTTTAATCCTATTTTTTGTTGAATTTTAAAGTTGATAAAGTGAGGACTATACAATGAAATATGGTATCTTATGTGCCATGGATGAAGAAATTGAAACGTTAAAGAAAGCACTGACGGACGAAAACGTCGTTGATATTTCGGGCGTGTCGTTTTATGAAGGAACCATCAGTGACCAGGATGTGGTCTTGGTTCGTTCAGGAATTGGTAAAGTGCAGGCCGGTTTGACGACAGCATTATTGATCACACAGTTCCACGTTGATGTCGTGATTAACTCGGGTTCTGCTGGCGGAATCGGTAAAGGTCTGCACGTCGGTGACGTGGTGCTGTCGACGCAAACGGCCTATCATGATGTTGATGCCCGTGCGTTTGATTATGTCTATGGCCAGTTGCCACAGCAGCCCGCCCGTTTTGACGCGGATAAAACGTGGGTTGCCCGGCTTGAAAAAGCAGCTGAATCAACTGGCTTGAATGTGAAAACCGGGTTAATCGTTTCCGGTGATCAATTTATTGCCAGCCGTGAAGCCGTGGAAAACATTCTCAGTCATTTCCCGGATGCTTTATCCAGTGAAATGGAAGGCGCAGCAGTGGGGCAGGTCGCTCACCAATTCAAGACCCCCTACGTTGTTGTTCGGGCCATGTCTGATGTTGGTGACGAGAATGCCGGTGTCAGCTTTGATGATTTCATTATCGAAGCGGGTAAACGTTCTGCGCAAATGTTATTGGCATTGTTTGCAGCTTAACGGTTAAAGGAGTTTTTAAAGTGAAAGAAATTTACTTAGATAATGCAGCAACCACCCCAATTTCAGCGGAAGTTCTCACTGAGATGACGGATAAACTGCAAAATGTATACGGCAATGCGTCAACGCTATATGGCTTAGGCCGTCAGGCGCATACTGTGCTTGAAAACAGCCGTCAGATTATTGCGCAGAGCCTCAACGCGGATGAAGATGAGATTATCTTCACCAGTGGTGGTACTGAGAGCGATAACACCGCCATTATGCAGACGGCTTATGCACGGCAGTCATTAGGAAAGCACATCATTACGACGGCGGTTGAACACGAAGCCGTTTTGAAGCCGCTGCACTTTTTAGAGGAACAGGGCTTTGAAGTTACTTATTTGCCAGTTGACGAGACCGGGCAGATTAGTTTAGATGATTTCAAACACGCATTACGTGACGATACCATTTTAGTCACGATAATGACGGGTAATAATGAAGTGGGCACCCACATGCCAATCCATGAAATTGGCGAGCTGCTCAAAGACCATCAAGCTTGGTTCCATACGGACGCAGTTCAGGCATATGGTTTGTTGGATATCGATGTTAAGCGTGATCATATTGACATGCTGTCCACCTCTGCGCACAAGATCAACGGTCCCAAGATGGTCGGCTTTTTGTACCGCAAGACTGGCATTAACTTCCCCAGTTTTATTAAGGGCGGTGATCAAGAAGAAAAACGGCGCGCTGGGACTGAAAATGTTCCCGGAATTGCCGGAATGGCGGCGGCGGTTAAAACCATTACGACCGAAGAAAAGGCTCATCGCCAAGCTAAGTATTATCAGTTTAAGCAGGAGATCGTTAACGGCTTAACGGCTGCTGGTGTGGACTTTGAAGTTAACGGGTCGCTGGACCGTAACAACCTGCAGCACGTACTGAATATTTGGATTAAAGGTATCTCGACTTATGTGATGCAAACTAATCTGGATTTAGCGGGAATCGCTGTTTCTGGGGGCTCCGCCTGCACGGCAGGGTCGATTGAACCATCGCACGTTTTGACAGCAATGTTTGGGGCAGACAGCCCACGCATTTCAGAATCCATTCGAATCAGTTTCGGCCGTTATACGACTGAAAAGGATATTTCAGCACTGGTAACCAATATTTCTAAAATTGTGTCTCGGGTAGAGGCACGCAGTGAGGTGAAGTAAGATGGCATTTGATAAAACAAGCAAGTTACAGGGTGATGACCAGGCTTACACGATTAGTGACGGCATTAAGAAGTTCTCGTTAAGAGACGTTGGCTTTAGTGAAGGGAAGACTGGGAGTTTTACGTTAGTTCGTTCCTTAGATCCGACTTCACCATACAGTGCAACTGTTGAGTTAAAAGTCACGGTTAATGCTGATTTAACCGGGTTTAAGATGGCGGCGGTGGCTGCCAACGGGATGCGCGAGGTCAACATTTTTAAGATGGAACGTAAAGACGCCTTTCTAGAACAGTTCCATTACATTATGGAAAACCTGGCAGAACGGGAAATCATCGTTCCAGTAGAGCACTAATCGCTTGCAATAGCTGTGATTGGCGTGTATTATCATTTATACTGGATTTTTGCGACCTTCAACTCGTGGATTCTCCAGAATCTGTTATGAAGTGATGGTGATTTTATGCAAGACAACAGCCAAACGCGTGTGGTTGTCGGCATGAGTGGCGGGGTTGACTCGTCAGTTGTCGCACTACGCCTGAAGCAGCAGGGCTATGACGTTGTTGGTGTGTTCATGAAAAACTGGGACGACACTGACGAAAACGGCGTCTGCACAGCTACTGAAGACTACAAAGACGTGGCTAAAGTCGCTGCTAAAATTGGAATTCCTTACTATTCAGTGAACTTCGAAAAGGAGTACTGGGACCGGGTCTTTACTTATTTCTTAGATGAGTACAAGAAGGGCCGAACCCCTAACCCTGATGTGATCTGTAATAAGGAAATCAAGTTTAAGGCGTTTTTAGACTACGCTTTGGATCTCGGCGCTGATTATATTGCAACTGGCCACTATGCTCAGTTAAACCGTGACGAAGACGGCCATATGCATTTGATGCGTTCGGTAGATACGAATAAGGACCAGACTTACTTCCTCAGTCAGCTTTCGACTGAACAGCTGGACCGGGTGATGTTCCCAATTGGTGATATTACCAAGCCAGAAGTTCGTCAAATTGCTGAAGAAGCTGGCCTGGCAACTGCCCATAAAAAGGATTCCGTTGGGATCTGCTTTATTGGCGAGAAGAACTTCAAATCCTTCCTGGGTCATTACTTACCAGCAACACCGGGTAAAATGATGACGGTGGATGGCGAAGTTAAGGGCGAGCACGCTGGTTTAATGTACTATACGATTGGCCAGCGTCGCGGTCTTGGCATCGGTGGTGACGGTGAGGATAACGAGCCTTGGTTTGTGATTGGCAAAGACTTAAAGAAGAACGTTCTTTATGTCGGCAAGGGTTACCACAATCCACATCTTTATGCGACTCATTTGGATGCTTCAGATATTCACTGGGTCAATAATATTGATCGCGGTCAGGACTTCCGGGCAACCGCGAAGTTCCGCTACCGTCAGGTTGATACAGGTGTGACCGTTCATCTCTCTGACGATGGTCAAAAGGTAACGGTCGAGTTTGACGATCCTGTCCGTGCAATCACGCCGGGTCAAGCTGTCGTTTTCTACGACGGTCAGGAGTGCTTAGGAAGTGCCATTATTGATGCTGCCTACAGCAAAGATCGTCAACTTCAATACGTTTAAGATGTCATCAAAACCAACTTGGGTTCTTCACGGAACTTTGGTTGGTTTTTTTTGACTTAACCTGTCATAATAGTAATGATTAATTTTTTGAAATGACGATGAGTGAAGAGGGAAAAGCTTTGAGACTATTTTTTTTACGACACGGTAAAACGGAATGGAACCTTGAATCACGCTACCAGGGTGCTGGTGGTGATTCACCACTTTTACCCGAAAGTTATGCTGAAATCAAACAAGCTGGTGCGTATTTAAACCAATTCAAATTTGCCCATATCTATGCCAGCCCCATTAAACGTGCTCGGGATACGGCGAACACGGTTCGTCAGTATCTGCCGGGAAAACCGCAGCTCAGTCTTTTGAGCCGGTTGGAAGAGTTCCATCTGGGAAAAATGGAGGGCATGTTGTTTAAAGAAGCCCAGACCCGTTTTCCAGAGGAGTTTGATGCTTTTCGTAACGCGCCAGCTGATTATCGGCCGGTTGAAATTGGTGGCGAGAGCTTCCAGCAGCTGATTGATCGCATGACACCGGCCATCAAAACAATCGTGAAAGATTATCCTCACGACCAGGATAACGTTCTGATCGTGAGCCATGGGGCGGCATTAAACGCTGAAATCAATGCGTTACTGGGCACGCCACTGGCACATTTACGTGATCGTGGCGGCTTAAGCAATACCTCAACGACCATTTTAGAAACCCATGATTTAGGTGCTCATTTTGACCTAGTAGCATGGAATAAAACCGATTATTTGAAACGTAAACTGGATGCAACAGATACCATTTAGAGAGGCGACAACATGACGGAAACGGATAAGCAGCAGGCTGCACAAAAAGCAGATCGTGATGCAAAACAAAAGGAATCAGAACAATTACTGCACCGATTGGTCCAAGAAATCGATGATGACCCCGATAATTACCATACTTATTATGATTTAGGTGCTTTGTTGGTTAACCTGAAAAGCTATACACAAGCAGAGGAGTTAATGATGAAGGCTTTAGGACTCTTTGCTGGCAAAAGCCGGGCCGCCAAAGACACTTTGATGTATGGCTTAGGGAACGTTTATTACGAAGCTGGTGAATTCCAAAAAGCCATTGAACAGTTCAATCAGGTAAAGGATACTAAGTTAAAAAGTGATGCCTACATGATGCTTTCGCAAAGTTATATGGGGAACAATGATCATAAAACAGCGCTGGCTTTTGCGCTGACAGCAGCGGAGAATCGCCGTCAAGATCCCCAGATTAACCAGTTGATTGCGGATAATTTGCTAGCGGTGGGCAGTTTTGAAGAAGCAGCCAAATACTATGATCAATCGTTAGCTAGTGACCCTAAGAATGGTCGCGCGCAATTTGACCGTGGGATTACTGCAGTTGTTATGGGTCAAGATGCCACGGCATACTTTAAAAAGGCCAAGCAGCTGGACCCAAAGTACTACGAAAATGGTCAGTCACGGTTAGCTGATATTCAGGCTTTTCTGACTAAGAAAAAGGAACGTTAATCAAAGCACTAAGCGGAAAGTGGGATGGACTGAATGGCCAATGAAAATATGAACTTGTTTGATGCGGATCAACAGCCACAGCAGTCCTACATCGTTGGTACGGTGGTGGCGACTTTTTTCGAGAGCCCCGACAGCTTTTACAAGGTATTGCTGGTGAAAGTTTCAGTGACCAACCTTAACTGGCATGGCGATGAAATCGTGGTAACTGGTAATTTCGCCGATGTTGCTGAAGAAATGCCGTACCGCTTTTTTGGTAAGTTAGTTGATCATCCGAAGTATGGTCAGCAATTTCAAGCCGATAATTATCAAAACGAGGCGCCAACCACCAAGGAAGGTATTATCCAATACCTTTCAGGTGATGATTTTCCGGGATTGGGTAAAAAAACGGCCGAAAAGATTGTTGCCTTGCTGGGGTTAACGGCAATCGATCAAATCAATCAGGATCCATCAGTTTTGGATCCACTTAACTTAAAAACCGAAGTCAAACAGACACTGATTGATAATTTAACCAGTAATAATGGTGTTGAACAAATCATTATCGGACTCAATGGTTACGGTTTTGGTAGCCGGTTAGCCAGTGCTATTTTTGAACGCTACAAGGACAAGACGCTTCAAGTGATTCAAGAGAATCCTTACCAGCTGGTCGAAGACATTAACGGCGTCAGTTTTAAACGGGCAGATCAAATTGCTGAGCAGTTGGGCATCGGGACACAGTCACCACAGCGAATTCAAGCCGGTCTGCTACAGACTTTGGGTGAACTTGCAATGTCAGACGGTAATACCTTCACTAGCGCTGAACCGCTACTTAACGGCACCATTCGATTATTACAGGAGAGCCGTAATGAATCAGTTGATCCACAGCTGATTGCGGATCAGCTGCTTGAATTAGGTAAAGCCCAAAAAGTTGTTGGTGAAGGCGACCGGATCTTTTTGAAGGGGCTTTATGATGCCGAATGGCAAGCAGCTGAGCATTTGAACCGAATCCTGCAGGCCTCTGATCTCAAGACGTTTGACGATGAAATCATTGAAAAACAGATGCGCCTGGTTGAACGCAACCTAGGCATCACCTATGACGAATCTCAGGAATCTGCCATTTTATCGGCAATCCAATCTCACGTCTTTCTGTTAACGGGTGGTCCCGGAACGGGAAAAACCACGATTATTAACGGGATTGTTAATCTATATGCGAAATTACACGACTTATCGTTAGACATCAATCAATATAAAGACAAGCCATTCCCAATTTTATTGGCAGCACCAACGGGTCGAGCGGCAAAACGGATGAGTGAAACGACAGGACTGCCTGCCAGCACCATCCACCGGTTGCTGGGCTTGACCGGTCGTGAAAATAACGATGATGTCACCGCTAAGGATCTGGAAGGTTCTTTATTGATCGTGGATGAAATGTCCATGGTCGACATTTACTTATTTAGAACCTTGCTACGGGCAGTTCCTGATTCCATGCAAATTGTATTGGTGGGTGATAAAGATCAACTGCCATCAGTAGGACCGGGTCAAGTTTTCTTTGACCTGTTAAGCAGTCACCGTGTTAAAGCAATGGAACTGAGTACGATTTATCGCCAAGACGATGATTCGTCAATTATTCCGTTAGCGCACGAAGTCAAAATGGGACGGTTGCCAGCCGATTTTACTCAAAACAAGTCGGATAAATCATTTATTCGCTGTAACGCTTATCAGATGCCATCAGTGATCGAGCAAATTGTCGGTAAGGCCAAAAAGCGTGGTTTCACTGCGGATGATTTCCAAGTACTGGCTCCCATGTATCGCGGGCCAGCTGGGGTGACCCGACTAAACACGCTGATTCAGGAGATTATGAATCCACTTAGCGACACCCGCAAAAAGGAAGTTGAATTTCGTGGCGAGAAGTTTCGAATCGGCGACAAGGTGTTACATTTGGTCAATAGTCCGGAGAATAACGTCTTTAATGGTGATATCGGTTCAATTGTCGGGATTACTTTCGCTAAAGCGAAGGGCAATTCAGATAAAGTTGACAAGCTCACCGTGGCTTTTGATCAAACTGAAGTGACTTATCCCCGTAACGAATGGGATAAATTAACGCTGGCATACTGTACGACGATTCATAAGGCTCAGGGGAGCCAGTTTAAGATGGTGATTTTGCCAATGGTAATGCAGTATTCACGAATGCTGCAACGGAATCTGTTATATACGGCAATTACCAGAGCCAAATCAACGTTGATTTTACTCGGTGAACAGGCGGCTTTTGAGCAAAGTGTGAAGCGTCAGTCGGTGAACCGGAATACTGCGTTAGTGGATCGGTTGACTGCCACGATTAGTGAAGTTCAGGAATCAGTTGCAGAGCGAAAGACAGCAAAGAAAAAGATTTCAACTCATGCTGATAATCAGTTAGGCAAAGAAAACGACTCACCGGTTCAAACCGAAGCTTCTGCGGTTGAAAAAAAGCCGGCATTATTGAACGGCGGCATTTTGACCCTGTCATTGGTTAGCAGCGGACAGATCGATCCGATGATCGGAATGGGAAAAGTCACGCCAAAATCGTTTACTAACAAATAGTGATAGTGTACTATTTGTTTAGTAGTTTAGTTGATAATACGAATCGTGGAGGAAAAACATGCCAAATCAGAGTGAATCTAAACATCCTTTGAAGATGTTTGCTTTAAATTCAAACCGGCCATTAGCAGAAAAGATTGCTGCAGCAGCGGGTGTTGAGCTGGGAAAAGCAACAATTAAGCATTTTAGTGACGGTGAAATTGCAATTACAGTAGACGAAAGTATTCGTGGTGCTGACATCTTTTTGATTCAATCAGTTTCAGATCCGGTTAATACCATGCTGATGGAATTGATGATCATGGTGGATGCAGTCCGTCGTGCCAGCGCGCACTCCATTACGGTGGTCATCCCTTATTATGGCTATTCGCGTGCTGATCGTAAGGCACGGTCTCGCGAACCGATTACGGCTAAACTGATTGCCTCCTTATTAGAAGATGATGGTGTTGATCGTGCAGTGACCTTGGACTTGCATGCGGCACAGCTGCAAGGATTCTTTGATATTCCAATGGACCACTTGGAAGCAACACCGCTATTAGCAGGTTACTTTGTGGATCATGGGCTGACTGATAATTTGGTCGTCGTTTCACCCGATCATGCTGGCGTTTCAAAGGCCCGCCGGATGGCAGATCTGTTGCAGGCACCGTTAGCGATTATTGATAATCGTGATCCCAATAAGTCAACGACTTCTGCTGATGCTGTGATTGGTTCAGTGGCAGGTAAAAACGCAATTTTGGTGGATGATATCATCGATACCGCTGTTCGGATCTCAATTTCAGCTCAAACGCTGAAGAACGCCGGTGCAAACGATATTTATGCGGTGGCAACTCACCCGGTATTTAGTAAGAATGCCGTTACGCAAATGAAAAACTCACCCCTTAAAAAAGTAATCGTTACCGATTCTATTCAAATGCCTGAATCGAAACAATTTGATAAACTGGAAATTATTTCCGTTGGTAATTTGATTGGCCAAGCGATTCGGCGGATTTACTCTGAACAGAGTGTGGGACAACTGTTTATCCGTTAAGCCCTCGAATTGCCTGAAATCGGCGCCTAATAGTTTGCCCATCCATATTGGAGCGGGCATTCTTTTGACTGGTAGCACAAAACAGCAGTAATTTCAGACAGGAGATGGAGAGTAAACGTATGACATTTAAAAAATTCTTAGTCGGTATTGGTAGCGTCGTGGTAGCCTTGAGTTTGGCTGCCTGCGGACAATCTAAGACCGACAGCAGCAGTAATCAGCAGATGGCTGATAAACAAGTGCTCAATCTGAGTAGGTCTGATACCATTTCCACATTGGATAACTCATCAGCAGCTGAATCAGTGAGCTTAACCGCTCTCTACGCGACAAATGAAGGCTTATATCGTTTAGGAAATCATTCTAAGATTGAAAATGCATTGGCAACTAAGACGCAAGTTTCAAAGGATGGGTTGACCTATACGTTTAAGCTCCGCAAAAATGATAAGTGGAGCGACGGGAAGCCGGTAACGGCCCAAGACTTTGTTTATTCTTGGCGTCGAACTGCTGATCCTAAAACAGCGGCAAACTACGCGTACTTATTTGATGGCATTAAAAACTTTAGCGCCATTCAAAAGGGTAAAATGAGCCCAAGTACGTTAGGAATAGCTGCACCAAGTAAGGAAAAGCTGGTGGTGACGTTAAGCCGTCCAGTGCCTTACTTTAAGCTATTGCTGGCTTTCCCAACGTTTTTCCCAGAAGAACAGTCAGCTGTAGAAAAATACGGCAAACAATATGGGAATAACAGTCAGGAGGTTACCAACAACGGTCCATTTAAAGTGGCTGGCTGGAACGGAACAAATAATACTTGGAGCCTAAAGAAAAATCCTAATTATTGGGATAAAAAACACGTCCACTTGAGTGAAATTAAGTATCAAGTGGTTAAGAGCCCAAGTACCGGTTTGAACCTGTATAACCAAAACAAGCTTGATGTGACACCGTTGACGGGAACGCAAGTCGCAAACTATCAAGGCAATAAGGGCTTCCAGAAGTTTGAAGGCGGCTCGATCATGTACCTGCAAATGAATGAAAAGCGGAACAAAGCGTTGAGAAACGTTAAGATTCGTCAAGCCTTATCACAAGTGATCAATAAAAAGGCACTTGCCACCAATGTCTTACGTGATGGTTCAACTGAACCTAAAGGGTTTGTCTCAACTAACCTCAGCAGAAATCCTAAGACTAAAACTGATTTTGCAACGGATGCCTACGTGAAGTCTGGTGTGACGTATAACGTCGCTAATGCCAAGAAACTTTGGGCTGAAGGCCTAAAAGAAGTGGGCGAAAAGAAACTGACGCTAACGTTATTAAGTGATGACACGGATCAGGCTAAGACGACGACGCAGTATCTTCAGGACCAATTCCAGAAACTGCCTGGTCTTTCCGTTAACATTGATAACGTGCCTTACAAAAACCGTTTAGCGCGCTCATCAAATGGTAATTTTGATTTAGTCGTTTCAATGTGGGGTGCCGATTTTGCGGACCCAATTAATTTCCTGAGCTTACAGGAGACTAATAATCCAACTAACAACGGCAAATGGTCCAACAGAAAATTTGATCAGTTGATCAAGGCTTCAGAGACGACCCATGCCAACGAACCGCAGCAACGTTACGACGATCTGGTTCAAGCTGAAAAGATTTTGATGAAAGATCAAGGTGTTATCCCGCTGTACCAGCCATCCACAACTGAATTGTGGCGGCCAAACGTGCATGGTTACGTTTGGAACCCAGCTGGGATGAGCCGTGGTTTAAAGAGTATTTATATCACCAAGTAGTTTGATGTGAATAAGGTCTATTCCGTTTTTTGCGGAATAGACCTTATTTGTGTTAAATGGCCGAAATCTGAGGCTCGACCCGTTTCAGACTGGTTTCAAAGCCAACCAAAATGGCAAAGCTTACAGTCTAGCTTACTTATTACAAGCGTAATTTTCAGTAAAAGATGAAAAAATAGTGTGAGTGTTAATATAAGTTTGAAATAAGCCATGAAACATGATATACCTGAATAGTAGATAATGAAAGCGATAACAAATACTGATTATCTTTTGCAATCTAAAGGTACTTGTTGAAAATGGAGGATTTGAAATGAATTTTGAAGATTTATTAACTGAGCAGCGTAACCGGCACTCAACGCATATTGATCAGGTTGACACGGATGATATGGTGGATATCATCAACCGTGAAGACCAACGCGTTGCACGATCCGTTCAAAAACAGTTGCCACAAATCTCCCAAGCTATCAATCTGGCAACGAAACGGTTTGATGCCGGCGGTCGCCTGATTTATATTGGTGCTGGGACTTCTGGTCGATTAGGCGTGCTTGATGCCACTGAATTACGGCCAACTTATGGGCTGGAAGAGTCGCAGACTTTTGGCATTATTGCTGGGGGACCTGAGGCGATGTTCCACACGCTTGAAGGGGTTGAAGACTCTGCTGAATCAGCTGAAAACGATTTAAAAAAAGTGCAATTGAACGAAAAGGATATTGTGATTGGGATTGCTGCTAGTGGGGCAACGCCATATACGGTGGCGGCGCTGCACTATACGAAACAAGTCGGGGCACTTGCCATTGCGGTGGCTTGTGTGACTGACAGCCCGCTTGAACATAATGCCGATGTGGCAATTTGTCCGATTGTGGGTCCAGAAGTCATTACAGGGGCTACGCTTATGAAAGCTGGGACTTCTCAAAAAATGATTCTAAACATGATCTCAAGCGGAATCATGATTCGTTCAGGCAAAGTTTATCAGAACCTGATGATCAACGTGGTGCCCACCAATGAAAAAACTAATCGGCGGGCCAAACGAATCATTGCTGCTGCAACACAAACGTCAACCTTGGCAGCTGAAAGAGCACTGGATCGTGCAGATAACAACGTGCCGCTCGCTATCTTATTGATTGAGACCAAGGGAACAATTGCGGAGGCAAAAGCTTTACTCAAGCAAGCTGGCGGTCATGTTAGCGACGCGGTCAAACTTAGTCTGCGTTAGTCATTGGGCTTAGGCCAGTAAATGATTAAACTTGATCTGGTGCTGATATTCACATGGTTTTCCCCTTGACCGGGTGTTATTCTCCTTTTAAAATTGATATGTACCATTCAGAAGAGAAGGAGAATCATTAATATGTATACAGCGGATGAAAATCGTTACGACGGCCGGATGCCCGTTCGTCGTGCCGGGAACAAAGGCTTGCAACTCCCTGCAGTGTCATTTGGCATGTGGCACAGTTTCGGGAATGAAGCCAATTATTCTGACAGTGAGAAGATTATTTTAAAAGCATTTGATAGTGGCATTTTCAGCTATGATCTGGCGTATAATTACGGACCGGGTTCTGGTGCCGCAGAACGGTTATTTGGTCAGATTTACCAAGCTAACTTGAAGCCCTACCGGGATGAATTGGTGATTACCACCAAAGCTGGTTTTCATATGTGGCCGGGACCGTATGGCGAGATGAGTTCCCGTAAGACGCTAATTAATGCCATTGATGGCAGTCTTAAGCGAATGGGACTGGACTATGTGGATGTCTTCTACAGTCACCGGTTTGATCCAAATACCGATCCTGCTGAAACAGCGGAAGCACTCGATAGTATAGTTCGTTCGGGTAAAGCTTTGTACGTCGGTATTTCAAACTATAATGACGTGCAAACTAAGGCCATCATGAAAACCTTTAAAGAACTGCACACCCCGTTTGTCGTTAATCAGTTATCGTATAACATGCTGAATCGTGAAGTTGAGGACGATGGTGTTTTGGATACACTGAAAGAAAATAATTTGGGCATGGTTGCTTATGGACCATTAGCTGAAGGATTGTTGACTAACCGGTACCTGGGCGGCATTCCAGAAGATTTTCAGATTCACTGGAGCAGTACTGAGGTCATGGATCAAGGCCGTGCGAAGTTAACCGCGAAACTTAATCAGCTGAATGACATTGCTCAAAACCGTGACCAAACCATGGCTCAAATGGCTCTGGCCTGGTTGCTGAAAGATCCAGTCGTCGTCAGTGTTGTTACTGGCGCCTCAAAAGCGTCGCATCTGGAAGATAATCTCAAGGCTGTTCAAAACATTCGTTTTTCAGCAGACGAATTAGAAGAAATCGATTCAATCATCAAAGGCTAATTAAATAGTTTACCCCCCATTTCATCATGATTTGAAATGGGGGATTTATTACATAAATTACCAGGTCAACCTGAATGAGCTGAGTGCCCGCTTCAATTCAACCAGGTTGCAGGAGGAGGACATCGTGGCTCAAAAAGTGACAATTAGGGATTTAGCTGAGGCTGCTGGGGTCTCAGTAACAACAGTTTCTCAGGTTCTAAATGGTAAGGGTGAGCGGTTTAGCAGTGATACGCGAGATCGAGTACTGAGATTACAAGAAAAATTGGGCTACGTTCCCGATTACAACGCCCGTAATTTAATCATGGGCTCTACCCAAACAATCGGCGTTTTAGTACCTAACTTAGCTAATCCATTCTTCAGTATGTTTATCAAGGGGATCCAGCAAGCTTCTCAGTCACATCATTTTGTACCGATTATTTTTGACGCCAATCAAAATCAAAAGCTGCAAAGTATGTATATTGAAGAATTGATCAAACGGGCAGCCAACGGGTTGATCATCGCTAGTGCGACTTTAGATGCCAACGATATTGACCGGATTTTGACGCGAAACGGCATTCCTTATTTGCTGTTTGATCAAAATGATGCCCAGATCGGTGACCGGGTTTGGGTCGATGACTATAAGGGCGGTCAAATGGCGGCTAATTATCTCCTAGCCAAGGGCCATCGTCGGATTGCATTGGTAGTCGGAGAAAACATCACACATAATATTCAACAGCGAATCAGCGGTTTCAGAGCTGGTATGGCCAAATACCGATTAACGTTAACTGATGATATGGTGGTACAAACCTCCATGACCAAACTAGGCGGGTATGAGGCAACCTCAGAGGTTATTTCAAAAAAGCCGACTGCCGTATTTTGTATCAACGATGAAATGGCCATTGGCTTATATCGCGGTGTTCAGGAGCGAGGACTAAAGATTCCAGATGATTTATCGATCATGGGCTATGATGATATTGATTTAGCTAACTTTATTACGCCTAAATTGACTTCTATCCACCAGCCTGCCTTCGAAATGGGGCAAGTGGCAACAGACTTACTGATTGAGCGGTTGAATAATCCTAAACTGGCACACCAAGATAAGCAGCTGCCACTGGAATTAATTACCCGCGATAGCGTAAAATCAATTCAATCTGATATACAATAAAAATGTGAATCATTTATGAATTTTAATTGATTAAAATGAGAATAGCGCTGATTTAATGCGATATCTAAAGTTCCTATATATTTAATTTGATTTTAATATTCTAATAATATGCAGAAAAGTGTGTATATTTAAGTGAACCGAGCTTAAATTAACGCGTTTTTTGCATATTTTTTTTGCCAAATTTAAACCGGCTTAAAAATGTGAAATTCTTTGCATTTTAACTGTGAAGTACTCGATGAAACTGCTGCCTAATCATCATATGATTAAGATGTTAAAAAGAGATAGGAGGTAATAATCATGACAAAACCAATCCATGTGACATCAGAAATCGGTAAACTTGACGTTGTAATGTTGAAAAGGCCAGGCGCTGAAGTAGAAAACTTTACCCCTGAAATGATGCCAAGGCTCTTGTTTGATGACATTCCTTACCTACCAATTGCTCAAAAAGAGCATGATAACTTTGCGGATACTTTAAGAGAAAACGGTGTTGAAGTGCTGTACCTCGAAAAATTAGTGGTAGAAGCACTAGATGCTGGTGGCTCAGAACTAAAAGCCAGTTTTCTTGATCAGATGTTGACCGAATCCGGCTACGCGGCTGGAGTGATTCACCATGTTCTTGAAGATTATTTACTCAGCATGACGACAACTGACATGGTGGTTAAACTGATGGCCGGTGTCCGAAAAAATGAATTAGATTTTGTCCCACAAGACTTGGTAAGCGCAGCCGAGGAACAGAATTATCCGTTCTTCTTGGATCCAATGCCTAACTTGTATTTCACTCGGGATCCAGCTGCCTCAATTGGGGATGGTTTAAGCATCAATCACATGACGTTCCCAGCAAGGCAACGTGAATCGCTCTTTATGACAACGATTATTGAGCATCATCCAAGGTTTGCTAACCAGGGACTGAACGTTTGGCGTGATCGTAATCAGCCAGGGCGAATCGAAGGCGGGGATGAATTAGTCCTCAGCAATACCGTGATTGCAATCGGTGTGTCTGAAAGAACGTCAGCCCAAGCAATTGAAGATATTGCCCGGCGGTTATTTGAAAAGCAGAGCGGTTTCGAAAAAGTGCTGGCGATTCGGATCCCGCATAACCATGCAATGATGCATTTGGACACAGTTTTCACAATGATCAATCACGACCAATTCACGGTTCATCCAGGGATCTTGGGTGAAGGCGGCCAAATTGATACGTGGACGATTACTGAAGATTCAAGTGGCGACCTTCGTGTAGATCACCAGACGGATCTGAAACAAGTGCTGAAAGATGCGCTGGGATTAGATGATCTGGATTTAATTCCAACTGGCGGTGGCGACCCGATCATTGCAGACCGTGAACAGTGGAACGATGGCTCAAACACGTTGGCAATTGCACCAGGCGTGGTAGTCACCTATAATAGAAACTACGTATCAAATCAAGTACTGCGTGAACATGGGCTCAAAGTCCTTGAAGTTCTCTCCAGTGAACTTTCACGGGGCCGTGGCGGTCCACGATGCATGAGTATGCCGCTGGTACGGGAAGATCTATAACCTAAAAAAAAGGAGCTATAATCATGACAGATTTTAAAAATAGCGTTTTTCAGGGACGGTCAGTGTTGGCCGAAAAGGATTTTAGTGCTGATGAATTAAATTATTTAATTGACTTTGGGCTGCATTTAAAAGCCCTCAAAAAAGCAGGGATACCACATCATTACCTAGAAGGTAAAAACGTGGCCTTACTGTTCGAAAAAACATCGACACGAACTCGTGCAGCTTTTACGACTGCAGCCATTGACCTTGGGGCTCACCCAGAGTTCCTAGGTGCAAATGACATTCAATTGGGTAAAAAAGAATCAGTTGAAGATACCGCTAAAGTACTGGGCAGCATGTTTGACGGGATCGAATTCCGTGGTTTCAGTCAAAAGGTAGTTGAACAGTTAGCTGAATTTGGCGGTGTGCCGGTTTGGAACGGTTTAACTGACGAATGGCACCCAACTCAGATGCTGGCTGACTTCATGACAGTGAAGGAAAACTTCGGTCATCTGAAGGGCCTGACCTTAACATTCATGGGTGATGGCCGGAACAACGTTGCTAACTCATTGTTAGTCACAGGTGCGATTCTCGGTGTCAACATTCACATTGTGGCACCAAAAAAATTATACCCAACACAAGAAATTCAAGATCTTGCCAATGGCTTCGCAAAAGAATCTGGTGCCAAGTTATTGATCACCGATGATCTGGATGAAGGTATGAAGGGTTCAAATATCGTCTATACCGACGTTTGGGTATCGATGGGTGAAAGTAACTGGGAAGAACGGGTTAAGCTATTACAGCCATATCAAGTTAACATGGCAGCATTAAAGAAGACGGGAACACCCGATGACCAGCTCATCGTGATGCACTGTCTGCCCGCATTCCACGACACAACCACTGATTATGGTAAAGAAATTGAAGAAAAATATGGTTTGACTGAAATGGAAATTACCGACGAAGTGTTCCGCAGCAAATATGCGCGTCAGTTTGAAGAGGCTGAAAACCGGATGCATTCTATTAAAGCCATGATGGCGGCAACGTTAGGTAATCTCTTTATTCCAACTGTCTAACGCAAACAACGTTTTTAGGGGGGCTAGAGCAAACATGATATTAGTGTTTTGCTCAGCACCCCTTTATTCATTTAGCAGGCAACTTAGTAGAAAGGATGATTTCCCATGACAGCACGCAAAATTGTCGTTGCACTGGGCGGAAACGCTATTTTAGCGAAGGATGCCAGTGCTGCCGCGCAACAACGCGCGTTAAGAGAAACTGCTAGGTACCTTGTCAAATTTATTCAGCAGGGTGATTCACTGATTATTTCCCATGGTAATGGTCCGCAGGTTGGTAATCTTCTGTTACAGCAGGCTGCAGGAAGCTCACCAGACAACCCAGAAATGCCGTTAGATACAGCAGTAGCGATGACTCAGGGAAGTATTGGGTACTGGCTGCAAAACGCGATGGCAGCAGAACTGACAGCATTAGGCTTAGAAATTGACGTTGCCACCGTGGTTACGCAAGTTGTGGTGGATGAAAATGACCCGGCCTTTGAATCACCAACTAAACCGATCGGTCCATTTTATAACAGTGAAGAAATTACCACGATTAAGTCCGCTAATCCTGACTTTCATTTCGTGGAGGATGCTGGGCGGGGCTATCGTCGGGTAGTCCCATCACCGCGGCCAGTTGATGTGGTTGAGGCAGGGGCGGTAAACCAGCTGGTAAACGCTGGCGTCATCCCGATTGCTACAGGTGGTGGCGGTGTTCCCGTTGTACGGCGGGGACACGAATTGATCGGCTGTGAAGCAGTGATCGATAAAGATTTTGCTTCGGAAAAGCTGGCTGAGCGGGTTGGGGCGGATCAATTGATTATCCTAACAGCAGTTGATCACGTTTACGTTAACTTCAACACGCCAGAGCAGCAACAGCTGACGACAACATCAGTTGATGAGTTACAGCAGTACATTGCTGATGGTCAGTTTGCAGCCGGCAGCATGCTGCCAAAGGTTGAAGCTGCGATTGAATTTGTGACGCACCGTCCAGAAGGCCAAGCAGTGATCACCTCGTTAAGTAACCTTGGCAATTTCATCGAAAATGGGTCGGGGACGATCATTTCAACGGTTAGCACCGAATCAAATATTTTATAAAGCAACCCTTCATTAAGGACAGTTTGACTTGACGGTCAGGCTGGCCTTTTGTTTTTTAAGATCAAACTTAAAATTAGAATCAAATGGCGTATAATAATAGCCAGATAAGAAAGGGGCCTGTTTCATGCTGGAATCCGATGATCCGTATCGCCATTATTTACGCCAATTACCTGAATTTTGTGATTTTACCGAAGATGAGTATGCGAGGTTAACGCAGGACTTAACCGTGAAAACTTATCCAAAAGGGCAGGTATTGTTTGATCATGGTGATGCACGCCAACGCTTTTATTTTGTGATCAAAGGCGTGGTTCGATTGGAACGGTTGGATGAGACAGGCAATTTTTCGTTTATTAATTACGTTAAATCGGTTAAGGGATTTCCCTATCGGGGCCTCTATACAGACAAAGATTATCCATACACGGCAACGGCTTTGACTGCTATCACGATTGCTTCAGTGCCGATGGCAAGTTTTGAGGCTATCGTGGCGCTCAATCCACGCGTAACGCGACAGGTGATCAGCCAAATGAGTCAGTTATTGGACAGAATGGAAAACCGCCTGCAAAAACTGGTGACTTCAAGTGCCACGAGTCGGGTGATTCAGGCGCTGATCATATTTGGCACTGATATGGGCGAACAAACGCCAGCAGGCGATGTTTTGATCCCGTATCCGATTACGCTGATTGAGTTGGCACGGTTAAGCGGGACCACCCGTGAAACAGCTGGTCAGGTCGTCACCAAACTGGAAGTGGCGGGCAAGTTAAGCTATAACAAGAAGCGGTTTCGGTTTGATCCGCAGAATTTAACCTTTTAACCAGAAATGAATTTTTAGCCATGAAGAGCTGGGGGCAATTTTATGTCATTAACAATTAAAAAAATTGAAACATTTCCAATCGAAGTACCTTTAAAATCACCGTTTAAAACGGCTTTGAGAACCGTCACGACAGCAAGTAGTTTAATTGTGCGTCTGACTGATTCCGATGGGTTTGTCGGGTTAGGTGAAGCCGCACCAACGGCACCAATCACGGGCGATACGGATGCTAGCATCAAATATGCAGTGGAAAAGGTGATTGCTCCCAAACTGATTGGTGTTTCGCTGACGCAGCCAGAACGGGTCAAACAACTGATTGATACGGCGCTGGTCGGTAATCATAGTCCCAAAGCTGCGGTTAATATTGCGGTGAATGAATTGCTGGCAAAGCACTATGGTGTTTCACTGTCAGAATGGCTGGGCGGGTACCGTCAAACGATTTCAACCGATTATACGGTTAGCGTTGGTACGGCTCAAGAAATGGTTAAGCATGCCCAGCAGTTAATTACCGAGGGTTTTAATACCCTGAAAGTTAAGGTTGGCAGTCAATCGCCCTTTGAGGATTTAAAGCAGGTACGTGCCATTCGTCAAGCGGTTGGCCCAGAAGTTAATATCCGGCTGGATGCCAATCAAGGTTGGCATAAAAAACAGGCCGCCAAAATGATTAACCAGATGGCTCAAGAGGGGCTAGACATTGAATTAGTTGAGCAGCCGGTTCCAGCGGATGATTTTGAAGGAATGGCCTACGTGACTGCTCATACAGATACACCAATTATGGCGGATGAAAGCATCTTTTCCGTTAAGGATGCGTTAAGACTCCTAAAAATGGCCGGTTGTGATATTATTAATCTCAAGTTAATGAAGGCAGGCGGAATAGATAACGCTTTGAAGATCAATTCGATTGCTGAAGCGTTTGGTGTTCCCTGCATGGTGGGCAGTATGATCGAGTCACAAGTTTCCGTTACTGCAGCAGCGGCAATGGCAGCCGCAAAGGCCAATATTCAGTATTATGACTTGGACGCGGCCATGATGTTTAAGACACAGCCAACAACGGGCGGTATTACACATGAAGGTGCTGTTATTACGATTCCGGATAAGCCCGGTTTAGGTATTGAATTTAAAGCCAAGTGAGTGGGGGTGAGCAAATGGAAAAAAGACGTGTCATCGTTCCCGTAGCGACTTTATGGACGAGTCAAAAGGCACCACGGAATATTGATCAGCTAGCACTCGATGGGAAGTCCAAAGAATGGGTAGCCAGTATGACCACCGAGCAAACGGTTGATTTGTGTGATGCCAAAAGATTAGAGACGCAGGCTGTTTTTAACGATGAAGTTTTGATTGATTCTGTTGATGGTGAGTGGGCTCAAGTTTTCTTGACCACACAAACTGACGATGCTGATGAGAGAGGGTATCATGGCTGGCTGCCAACTAGACTTCTTTCTGACAAACCCGTTGCGTATCCAAAGGGGATTGGCCAAGTTCACGTTGTTGTGCCATTTACGCAACTGTACGATGAACACCGGCAACCGTTGATGGAAATTGTCATGGGCACCGAATTGACGGTCTTGGCAGAATCAGACGATTTATTACGTGTTGCGACACCATTCGGTGAGGGATTCATCAAGACTGACAGTACGCTTGTGACTGTCAAAGGTGAGACCAACGGCGAAAAGATGGTCAATATGGCTCGGCAATTTTTAGGACTACGCTATCTTTGGGCGGGTATTTCACCCTATGGTTTTGACTGCTCAGGCTTTATGTACACGTTGCACCGGGTACTTGGCATTACGATTCCGAGAGATGCTGATGATCAACGAAACAGTGGTCAGCCAGTAGAACCGGAAAATCTGCAGCCTGGAGATTTATTATTCTTTGCCTATGAACATGGTAAGGGGTATGTTCACCACGTTGGGATGTACATCGGTGATGGTCAAATGATTCAGTCCCGAACGCCTGGAAAACAGGTCGACATTGCCAAGTTAACCGAAATGCGGTACGCACCAGAATTTGTGGCAGCAAGAAGGTACTGGGCATGAGTCTGCAAACAGAGGTTGATCAGCTAATTGCACCTTACAAAAATTTGGTTTCTATTTGTATGTATGATACAGATGAGCTAGTTTACAGTCATCATTCCCATCAACAAATGCCAGCAGCTTCACTCATAAAACTAGCCATTTTAGCGACTGAACTCGAGCGAAATGAGGATTTAAGTCAGTTGATCAAGGTGAAAGAAACACCAGCTGTCGGTGGTGCCGGTGTGTTAAAACTCATGGCACAGTCAGAATGGTCACTCGCAGATTTGCTGGCGCTCATGATTAGCGTTTCAGATAATTATGCGGCCAATGCGGTCATTGATCATTTGACGATGCAGGTTGTGAATCAGTGGTTGGCAGTCAATCATTATCAAGAGACCAGTCTTCAACGGCGATTGATGGATGTTGAAGCCAAGGTGTCAGGTCATGAAAACCTCACATCTGCGTTTGAGGCACTGCGGCTGTTTAGAGGCTTGATGGCTCACTATCCGAAAAGCACCCAGTGGTTTTTAAACCAGCAATTTCGGGGTAAGTTACCGCTATTGATGGACGAAACAGCAACGGATGTCGCCATTTACAATAAAACGGGTGAAGGCCCACTAATTGATCACGACGTTGCTCGTTTTTCAAAAAAGGGTCATTATATTGATGTTGCTGTTTTGACGCAGGGGTTTACAAACCGGTTAACGGCAATCTCGTTGATGGCTCAAATTGGTCAGTTGGTTTATCGCTCATTATGAATTTATTAAAAGGGCTGAAAGAGTATTCAGCCCTTTTGTGTGCCGTGATACACTAATGTTAACTTAGTTGAAATGAGGAGATCATTATGAAGAAAGCAGTTCGAATCGGTTTAATCAGTGGTGCGCTGTTACTGTTATTGGGTGCTGCTACGCCCATTTCCGTGTTAGCTGATAATACAAATGGGGTGACGACAAGTTCCGATTCAGCTAATGCATCATCTGGACAAGCTGTTCAGACTAAAGCTCTATCGAAGCCATACGTTGTTTATGGGGCCGGTCTAGCTTCCGAAGATAAAGATGCTGTGTCAAGTGCATTGGGGGTTCAGTCTAACTATCAAAGTTTGACGGTGACGGGCTCAGATTATGGCACTTACATCAACTCCGCTGGTACGACTGATGCTAGTATGATCAGTTCAGTGTCATTAGCACCAGCCGATCCGGGTACGGGTGTGAAAGTTAATATTGCCGATTTTAATGGTCACAATAATATTACCCAAGTCACGTCGCAGCAATACGCGATGGTTGCCACGATGGCCGGAGTCAAGGACGTCATTATTACGGTTACGGCCGACAAAACCGTTTCTGGGGAATCGGCTTTAACCGGTGTTTATAAAGCGTTGGCTGCTGATGGTCTGACACTTAATCAGCAAAACACGCAGGCAGCTAACGGGGTTATGGATGCGACTCAGCCAGCGATTAACCAAAATCAGGGTGATAAAAAATATCCCGGCAAGTTAATGGCTGCGGTTGGAAGTGTGTCGTCCGACCTCGCCAAACAGCGTCAACAGGATAACCAGTACGCAACTAAGGATGAAATCAGACAGATGCTTGATGACGCGCTGGCCAAACAGGGGATTCAGTCGCAGACACCAACAACGGTGATCAATAACATCGTCATCGCATTAGGTAATGTCCAAAAAGCGCCCGTTTCGGGAACCTCGAGCTACGTTGATAATGCCAAGCAAGTTGCTAGCAACATCAGCAATTCGGTAGGTAACAAGATGGCGCAGTTAAAGGATTTCGCAAATAATGCGGATACGAAAGGCATTATGGGATTTTTAAGCAGAATTTGGCAGTCAATTGTCGATTTCTTTAACAATTTATTCTAAATTGAAGCTGTTTATTAAGTAAAAAGTAATTGAATAATCACAAAAAGACTAACTAGCTGCTATGGTGAATGAAAATAGCAACTAGTTTTTTTGTATGTTACAAAGCCTTATAAATAGCATGATGACGGGACTACACAAAGATTAAAAGAAATTAATAAATTGCTTATCGCAAGAAAATCTTAAACTTTTTTGTTGATTATTTAGAAAGTGTGTTAATATGAACATGTAATTTCTGTAAAGCGTATTCACAAGATGATCAATTTAGGAGGGGTGATCGGATTTGGGAAAACAACACACAACCGCTAAAGTTATCACTGCTGGTGTGATTGGAGCAGCTGGTTTTATGCTAGCCGGTCCAGTTCAAGCCAGTGCTAAGACAGTTACTGTCAAACCCGGGGATACAGTTTGGAAGATTGCCAATAAATATGGCGTGTCGATTAGTTCGATTGAAAAAACTAATCACTTGAATAAAGATATGATTTTTGCAGGTCAAAAGATTGTCTTAGGAGCTGCGTCAGCTAACACAGCTGTCAAACAGACAACTACTAGGGTGCAAAAACCGACAACCGTTAAAGCACCAAAAGTTAGTGCTGCTACTTCATCACTTAAAACTAAAACAACAGCCTCAGCCTCTACATACACTGTTAAGTCAGGGGACACGCTGAACAAGATCAGTTCAAAGTTAGGGATAACTGTAAAACAATTACAGTCTT
Organism: Secundilactobacillus mixtipabuli; assembly: GCF_002217925.1. GTDB lineage: Bacteria > Bacillota > Bacilli > Lactobacillales > Lactobacillaceae > Secundilactobacillus > Secundilactobacillus mixtipabuli. The sequence goes on from NZ_BCMF01000006.1 coordinate 56,290, forward strand.
TGAACCATCTTAGCGGCAGTACCATCTATGCTGGTCAAAAATTAGTCTTGAAGGGTGCGGTGGCTAAGCCATCGACAACGGTTAAACCCGTTGCCAAGGTAGCTGCGACTAAGAAGCCTGCTACATCTAAACCAGCTGCAGTTAAAACACCAACGACGCACAAAACCGTTAAAGCAGATGCTGCTGGTGCACCAGTCACCTCAGTGACGAGTTATGCAGTCAAACTAGCTTCACAAAAGATTCCGTATGTTTGGGGTGGCTCTTCACTTCATGGCATGGATTGTTCTGGTTTTACGAGCTATGTATACGCGCACACCGTTGGCACTGCTTTACCTCATAATACTGTTGCCCAAGAAGCACATGTTTCGATGCATTCAGTGAGTCAAGCGGTTCCTGGAGATCTGTTATTCTGGGGCGCTAAGGGTGCCACTTACCATGTTGCTATTTATATTGGGAATAATCAGTTTGTTGCTGCCCCAGAACCTGGTGAAAACGTTCAGATTCAATCAATCAGTTCATACTTTAAACCAAGTTTTGCTGGTACTGTCAACAGCTAAAATTTTATATTTGAATTTGCTATTTTATGGCTCGACGTTTGTTAATCAAGCGATCGAGTCATTTTTAGTGAATTTTAATTTCAAAAAAATGAAAGCCTTTTTCTGTTAAAAGGTGGTTCACAAAGTTTATTTTTGGTGTTATAGTCTTTCTTGTCTTAAAAATGGTAACAAATATTATATCAATAAGAAGGCGTATACTCATGAGTAATCGTTTTGAGATCCTCACCGAATATCGGAAAACAAACGAACAATTAGATGAATTAAAGGCCACTGAAGCTCGGCAGGTTGAACCGTGTCATCACGAGACGATTACAATTGAGCCGAAGTATGGTCGACAGATGCAAGAGCTTTCTGCTAAGTGCGACTATTTGAACATGATTCTTGAAGCGATGGCTGCTTCGGAAGATTAATTTAAGGACAACAAAAAGAAACCGCGTTAACAGTAACGAGACTGTTAACGCAGTTTTTGCTTTTCAGGATCAAATGGTTGGGTCAATCCAAAAGGGATATTGGTTTGTTTCAAAGTAAGTATCCCAATAGCGGCCGCCCATTTCTTCGCCATCAATTTGACCATATTCAATAGAAGGAACGATCAAATGAATTTTACTATTGTGGTAATGATGGACTGATTTTAGTTTTAAATGTTTTCCCATCGATAACATTAATGATATAAAGAGCAGTTTAAAAATGTTGGCTTTTTCAATCACGACCAGATCTAAATTAGGGTCATTGACAGAGGCTGGTGGCATAATCTTAACGCCACCACCGAAGTAGGGGTGATTCGTGACGGTAACCAAGTAAGCGTGAGCATAGATATCTCTGCGTTGTCCAATGTGGACAGTGAGCGGGAAAGCTTCTTGGTTGTAAACGACGCCAATAATGGCTGCAAGATAACTCAAGGCACCTAGATGAAGCCGGTTGAGCAAACTTTTCGTTTGTGTTCCGTTCGCGGAGGTCACCACGGCGGCGTCAAAACCAATGCCAACGTTATTCGTGAAAACGCCGTGGGTCTGTTTATTCGTATCAAAGTAAGTGCCCACTGTTAGCCAGTTTTCAGCGGTACAATCCAAAATCTGGTTTAAGGCCTCGTGCCAGTTAATCGACATTTTGATGCCCCTTGCGAAATCATTGCCAGATCCAACTGGTAGGTAGGCCACCGGAATAGGATGCTCCAAATGAGCATCAACTAGTCCTGAGATGGCTTGGTGAAGCGTGCCATCACCACCAACCGCTAAAATAACCTGGCGGGGTTGTTTTGAAGGTGCGTCATCAGCATGAGCTTTGGCAAATTGATTTGCTAAGAGTTGAGCATGTCCGGAATAGTTCGAGCGCGCGATTTTATAATCGACTTGACGTTTATCTAGCTCAGCCTTTATCTCCGGCCAGAGCGTTTTAACGCTGCCGCCACCGGCAAACTCATTTAAAATGATGTAGTAACTAACTGACACCTAACTCATCCTCCAATAGCTTACAAAAATCATACTTTCCTATTATAGCCGACTTTACGCAGATGGGCTATATTGAAGTCTTGAGTTTTGGTTAGAATGTAATGAGAATCTTGTGTTAACCGGTTTATTGGGTCACAAAAAGGTCAGCCGCTAAAAACGGCTGACCTTTTTAAATTGGATTAATCCATAATTAACATTGGTAAAATCATTGGGTGACGTTCAGTCTTCTCATAGAGGAAGTTTTGTAAGTCATCAATGATGGCATTGCGAATAGAAGCTTCATTTGCTTTCTTAGAACGCATTGCCCGTCTAATCGTAGAAAATACCAGGCGACGGCCTTCGTTCAATAATTCGCCTGATTCGCGCATGTAGACAAAGCCACGTGAGAGGAGATCTGGACCAGCTTGAATAATCTTGTCATTCAAATTGATCGTGGCCACAACAACCACTAAACCTTCTTCAGAAAGCAATTGGCGATCACGTAAAACAACGTTACCAATATCACCGATTCCGCTGCCATCAATGTAAACATCTCCAGCAGTAAAATGACCGGCGATCCGTGCTGAATCTTTGGTCAGTGCAAGAACATCACCATTTTCCATAATGAAACTATGGTCAAGTGGCACGCCACATTGTTCCGCAAGTTCAGTATGAATCTTAAGCATCCGGTACTCACCATGAATTGGCATGAAGTACTTAGGCTTCATTAAACGCAGCATCAGCTTTTGTTCTTCTTGGCCACCATGACCAGAAGTATGAATGTTATTCACTTTACCGTGAATGACATTAGCGCCGGCTTCTTCAAGTTCATTAATCACATGGTTAACACTGACGGTGTTACCAGGGATTGGATTACTTGAAAAGACCACGGTGTCATCAGGCTGAATTGAAATCTGACGGTGGGTACCATTGGCAATCCGTGAAAGGGCAGCCATTGGTTCACCTTGAGATCCGGTACATAAGATCATGACCTTATTGGCGGGCAGGTTGCGTAATTCGTTTGCATCAACAAGCGCATCATCTGGGATATTTAAATATCCTAGTTCACGACCGTTGACGATAGCAGCCTCCATGCTTCGACCGAAGACCGCAATTTTACGGCCATGGGCTAACGCAGTTTCACACGCAGTTTCAATTCTTGAAATGTTGGAAGCGAAAGTCGCAAAAATAATCCGGCCATCAACCTGGTCAAAGATCCGCCGAATTGATTTACCGACCCATTTTTCAGACTTGGTCCAAATTGGCCGTTCAGCGTTAGTACTATCTGACATCAGGCACAAAACACCTTCCGCACCAAGCCGAGCCATCTTTTGAAGATCAGGCGGCTGGTTAGTAACGGGAGTCAGATCGAACTTATAATCCCCAGTCTGGACAATGACCCCAGATGGTGTATGCACAGCAACACCTAAAGTATCGGGAATTGAGTGGGTCGTTCGGAAAAATTCCACACTCGTTTTTCGGAACTTCAGAACGGTATCATCACTGATTTCGTGAAGTTCAGCTGTTCTCAGTAAGCCGTGCTCGTCCAACTTATTCTTGATTAGCGCAAGCGCTAGTGGTCCAGCATAGACTGGCACATTTAAGTCCTTTAATAGGTAGGGGACACCACCAATATGATCTTCATGACCATGGGTGATGACCAGTGCTTTGATCTTTTGCTGGTTGGCGATTAAATAATGATAGTCCGGAATAACGTAGTCAATTCCCAGTAATTCATCTTCTGGGAATTTAATTCCGGCATCAATCAAAATGATTTCGTCCTGGAATTGAATACCATATGTATTCTTCCCAATTTCGCCTAAACCACCAACGCCAAAAATCGCTGTTTCGTTATTTTTGACGTTTAATTTTTTCATTTATTGAACTCCGTCAACTTGTAGTCCGGGTTTTCTTGTTCGTATTCAAGGAACTTGCCCTCAAGTGGTTCGATGAATTCGATGTTATGCTTGGTGTTTTCAGCAACTAATGCGCGTGCTTCAACTTCCGTAGCAGCATCAATATAAAGCGACTTCGTATCCTCCCGTTTAGGGTTACGAACTTGGTCTTCTTGATAGTAAACTTTAAAAATCATAATGAAATTGTCTACTTCCTTTCTATAAATACAGTTTTTTACTGCATTGATCGTTAAGCGATCTTTTATTTGTACCGAACGTCTCGTTGTTAATGAACAACAGTTGGTAACATATTATCATATATGAATAAAATTGTATAGTTTTCCCGTCAGGCAGTTAGCGTTGTATGGTCTGCTTTCATAAGGCTTTCTGCAGAATGCAGGAGTTGAAATATAAATTGTGGTAGTATGAATTTAAAAGGAGGGTTCACCATGGATCGAACAACAACCATTCTAATCGCGATCGTCGTTGCGGTTTGTTTATACCTGCTGATTTACCACTTGATTGTTCGTCGTAATACGAATAAAGCACAGAGTGAGGCACTTGAGCAAACTAACGTTGCTGTTAAGGTGGCCCTCCAGCGGTTAGCCGATGAACACTTTATTGTGAGCCCAGCGACGGTGTTGGACGCAAACGTGATCCCGGATGGCTGGGGCAGAGGTGTGATGGCGTTTGAATATTTGTTGCTGATCGACCAGGTAACGGATGACCAGCTGCCTATTCTAAGGCAGCGCTTAAACCATATTCTGGCTGAGTTTTGTCAGGATCATCACGTACCATCAGCAGTAGAGCCGGGTGATTCGGCTTTTCTGGTGACGGATGTTTGGCGGCATACCAAGCGAATCCATTTGGGAGTTGCCTACCTTGTTAATGAAGCAACGATTGAATATATTCAAGATTTGCACCGGCTGGATCCCCAGACAAAAAGTTAATTAATGACAACTAAAAACAGCTTACTGATCAGGTTTAACGCTGGTCGGTAAGCTGTTCTTTTATCTCATCATAGTTGAAAGGTTACTCAAACATAATGGTATCATCGCTAACCTCATATGGGTTTTCCTTATTGATGTGATCGTAAAAGAGAATCCCGTGAAGGTGGTCGATTTCATGCTGGCAAACAATAGCCGGATAATTTTTTAGCCGAACCTTATGCGTTTCTCCCTTAGTATCTTGATAACGCAACGTAATGCGATCATGACGTGGGACAAACCCAGGAACTTCTTTATCTACTGATAAGCAGCCTTCACCCTCGGTTAACGCACCATTTTGAACTGAGTGGCTAATGATAACCGGGTTGATAATCACATCAGTGAAAGGGGACTTAGCGCCTTCTTCCGCTGGAACCAAAACAGCGGCCATCATTTTTGACACACCGACTTGGGGTGCAGCTAACCCAACTCCAGCCCGAAGACCGTACTTTTCGCATAACTCTGGATCCTGACTAACTTTTAAATATTCCATCATATCGTCAGCCAACTTCTGATCCTCATCTGACAATGGAAAACTGACTTTGGCAGCTTCTTGTCGGAGTACTGGATCGCCGTCTCTGACGATGTCTTTCATTAAAATCACGAAAATTACCTCCGAAATTGAAAAAACAAGTGCTTTAACAACTAATTCTAGCATATAAGAGAATAAAAATGAAATGAAAAAAATGTGAAGAAAAGCACAATCTTTTTTTCAGAAAAGGGGATTCCCACCCTCATGGGCAACTCGGTCGCTTTTGCGTTGTAAAAGTAATGAAAGGGCTTGCATGAATCCTGAAAGCGTGTTAATTTAAGAGTGTAGTTGAGAAAGGCAAACGGTTTCAAAACTATGAAAGTGGTTTTGAAACTGGTTGCATACAAACGGAAAGGAAAGTGTTAGTTATGGCGAAGAAAACTGGGCAAGTAATTGATTTCGCGTCAATTAAAGCCACGATGAGCGATCCGTATAAGAAAACGTTCCAAATTGTGGACAAAGATGCGAAGATCGTGAATCAAGAACTTTTCGATACTTTTTCAGATGATCAATTAGTTGATTTCATGAAAAAGATGGTTTGGGAACGTACATTGCATGAACAAACAATGAACTTCTCTCGTCAAGGTCGTTTGGGCTTCTATGCTCCAACCTATGGTGAGGAAGCAAGTGAAATGGGGTCTGTATCCGCATTTAAGGATCAAGACTTCCTGTTCCCTGCCTACCGTGACTTGCCACAATTAATCCAACATGGCGCTTCAGTTGCTCAAGGCTTCTTATGGTCAAAGGGTAACGCCGTTGGTGATGACTATGGTGAACAACGTAACTGGTTCCCACAAATCATCATTGGTGCACAATATGTTGAAGCCGCCGGTGCCGCTTTAGGTATTAAGAAGAACGGTGAAAAAGATGCCGTATCATTCGTATATACCGGTGATGGTGGTACATCACAAGGTGACTTCTATGAAGGTGTCAACTTTGCATCTTCATTCCAAGCACCTGCCGTATTCATGGTTCAAAACAATGGCTGGGCTATTTCAGTTCCACGTTACAAGCAAACTGCAGCTGAAACCTTAGCACAAAAAGCCGTCGCAATGGGTGTTCCATCAATCCAAGTTGATGGTATGGATATCTTAGCAACTTACATCGCTACTAAAGAAGCACGTGAATTTGCTGCTGCAGGCAATGGTCCAGTATTAGTTGAAACGTTGACTTATCGTTACGGTGCTCACTCAAGTGCTGGTGATGATCCTAGTCGTTACCGGACTAAGGAAGAAGAAAAGCCTTGGTTCGATGCCGATCCTTTGATTCGGATGCGTAAGATTTTGACCGACAAGGGATTATGGTCACAAGACCAAGAAGACAAGCTTGTTGAGGAATACAAGGACAGCTTTAAAGCATCAATGAAAGAAGCTGAAAATACACCTACGCAATCAGTTGTTGATATGTTGAAGACGACGTTCGAAGAACCAACTCCACAAATCAAAGCTGACATTGCAAGATTCGAAGCAAAGGAGTCGAAGTAACCATGGCTAAATTAACTTATATCAAAGCGATTACAGATGGTTTAGACGTTGTATTAGGCGAAGATCCGAAAACGTTGATCTTCGGTGAAGATGTTGGTAAAAACGGTGGTGTGTTCCGTACTACTGAAGGCCTTCAAGACAAGTATGGTGAAGACCGTGTATTCGATACACCATTGGCTGAATCAGGGATTTTAGGTTTATCAATTGGTCTAGCTGCAACTGGCTGGCGTCCAATTCCTGAAATCCAATTTATGGGCTTCACCTTTGAAGGTGTTGACTCAATCGGTGGTCAAATGGCACGTAACCGCTTCCGCTTTAGCGGCAAGCGCGCAATGCCAATTACCATCCGGACACCATTTGGTGGTGGGACTCACACCGCTGAAATGCATGCCGATAACCTTGAAAACTACTTCGTTGGCACCCCAGGTCTGCGGGTTGTAACACCTGCTAACCCATACGATGCTAAGGGTATGGTTATCTCAGCCGTTGAAAACAACGACCCAGTGCTCTTTATGGAAAACCTGAAACTTTATCGTTCAATGAAGGATGAAATTCCAGAAGGCAAGTACACTGTTCCACTAGACACTGCTAAAGTTGTTCACGAAGGCTCTGACATTACCATTGTTGCATACAGTGCCGAAGTTAACGAAGCCTTGAAAGTTGCTGACAAATTAGCCAAGGAAAACATTTCTGCTGAAGTTATTGACCTTCGTTCATTGTCACCAATTGATACTGATACGATCTTCAAGTCAGTTGAAAAGACTCACAAAGTAGTTGTCGTTCAAGAAGCTCAAAAGATGGCTGGTGTTGGTGCTCAAGTTACTGCTGAGATCGCTGAAAATGCCATCATGAACTTGGACGCACCAATCGGCCGTGTTGCCGCTCCAGATAGCGTTTACCCTTGGGCTCAAGTTGAAAACGACTGGATTCCAAATGCTGACGACATCGAAGCTAAAGCACGTGAAATTTTGAATTACTAATTCTAAAGACTACTTTGTAATAGAAAGGAAGTTTTTCCATGGCTTATGCATTCAAACTCCCAGAGCTTGGTGAAGGTATGGCTGAAGGTGAAGTTGCAACATGGGATGTAAAAGAAGGAGACACCGTTAAAGAAGACGACGTTTTAGTCGAAATTCAAAACGATAAGTCTGTTTCTGAACTACCATCACCAGTGGCTGGTACTATTAAGAAAATTGTTAAGCAGGAGGGTGAAACTGCTGAAATCGGTGACACATTGGTTGTGATCGATGATGGTTCACCTGATACACCTGACGATGATGCATCATCTGATGCTTCTGCTGATGAAGCACCTAAAGAAGAGGCTGCACCAGAACCCGCACCAGCTGCTGCTCCGGCCGCTGCCGCTGCACCAGCTGCACCAACAGGTGTGCCTGCACAGTCTGATCCTAACAAGATGGTTTTGGCAATGCCTTCAGTCCGTCAATATGCACGTGACAAGGGTGTTGACATTACTGCCGTAACCCCAACAGGGAATCATGGCCAAATCTTGAAGGCTGATATTGATAACTTCAACGGTGCTGCTGCACCAGCTGGTGCTCCTGCAGCTGCTGCTGCACCTGCCGCAGCTCCAATCAAGCCTTACAAGGAAGCTCAACCTGATCTTGAAACCCGTGAACCAATGTCAATGACTCGTAAAGTTATTGCAAAGGCAATGCGGACTTCAAAGGACATTTCACCTCATGTAACTTCATTCCAAGACGTCGAAGTTTCTGCTTTGATGGCTAACCGGAAGAAGTACAAGGCAATGGCTGCAGATGAAGATATTCATTTGACCTTCTTACCTTACATTGTTAAGGCTTTGGTTGCTGTTTTGAAGAAGTTCCCAGAATTCGATGCTTCAATTGACAGCACAACTGATGAAATCGTCTACAAGCACTACTACAACATTGGAATTGCAACTGATACTGATCACGGTCTATATGTGCCAAACATTAAGAACGCTGATTCCAAGGGTATGTTCGAAATTGCTAAAGAAATTGCTGATAACACCCAAGCGGCTAAAGACAACAAGTTGAGTGCTGATCAGATGTCTGGCGGTTCAATCACCATTAGTAACGTTGGTTCAATTGGCGGTGGCTTCTTCACTCCAGTTATTAACCAACCAGAAGTTGCAATCTTAGGTGTTGGTAAGATTGCTAAAGAACCATATGTCAACGAAGATGGTGAAATCGAAGTTGGCAACATGCTGAAGTTATCATTAAGCTACGATCACCGTTTAATCGATGGTGCCTTAGCTCAACGTGCTTTGAACATGTTAAATGATTTGCTTCATGAACCAGAATTGTTATTAATGGAAGGATGATCCTTATATGTCAGATGCTGAAAAACGTGACACTGTCATCATTGGTGGGGGTCCCGGCGGCTATGTAGCTGCCATTCGGGCTGCTGAACTCGGCCAAAGTGTGACGGTTATTGAAAAGAACAAACTCGGCGGTGTATGTTTAAACGTTGGTTGCGTGCCTTCAAAGGCCTTGATTAACGCTGGTCACCGTTTTCAGGATGCTAAGGATGCTTCAACCTTTGGGATTACCACTCAAGCACCTTCGATTGACTTTACCAAGACGCAAGAATGGAAGCAAAAGAAGGTTGTTGATCGGATGACCGGTGGTGTCACCATGTTGCTGAAGAAGCACAAGGTTGACGTCATCGATGGCGAAGCCGTACTTGATTCAAACACCAAGTTACGGGTCGTTTCAACCGGTCCTAAGCAATTCATGAGTGCTGATGATGGGTTGACCATTGAATTTAAGAACTTGATCATCGCAACTGGTAGTCGTCCAGTTGAAATTCCTGGATTCAAGTTTGAAGGTCGGGTCGTTGACTCAACCGGCGGCTTGAACTTACCAGAAATTCCTAAAGAATTCGTTGTCATTGGCGGTGGCTACGTTGGGACTGAATTAGCAACTGCATATGCTAACTTGGGTTCACACGTTACAATCGTTGAAGGTACCGATTCAATTCTGCCTAACTTCGATAAGGACATGGTTCAAGTTGTCCTTAAGCAAATGAAGAAGAAGGGTATCGACGTTGTTACTGGTGCCATGGCAAAGAAGGCTGTTCAAGACGACAGCAGCGTCACAGTCACTTACGCTGTAGGTGACAAGGAATCAACTATTAAAGCTGATTACTGCATGGTCACTGTTGGTCGTAAGCCAAATACCGACAACATTGGTCTGGAAATGACTGATGTCAAAGTTGGCGATCATGGTTTGATTGAAGTTGACCAGCAAGGTCGTACTTCAGTTCCAAACATCTTTGCCATTGGTGATATTGTTCCAGGTCCAGCATTGGCTCACAAAGCCTTCTTTGAAGGTAAAACTGCCGCTGGTGCTATCTCTGGTAACAAGACCGCTAACGATTGGGTTGGCGTTCCAGCCGTCTGCTTTGCGGACCCTGAACTTGCCACTGTCGGCATGACACAAAGCGAAGCTAAGGATAAGGGCATTGCAGTTTCTACTGCAAAGTTCCCATTCGCTGGTAACGCACGTGCCGTTTCACTTGATCAACCAGATGGCTTTGTTCGTTTGGTAACGACCAAGGATGACAATCATAATCTTGTCGGCGCCCAAGTCGTTGGACCAGGTGCTTCAGATTTGATTGCTGAATTGAGTTTGGCTGTTAACAGCGGCATGAACGCTGAAGACATTGCCTTGACAATTCACCCGCACCCAACATTGAGTGAACCAGTTCAAGAAGCTGCTGATATTGCAATTGGTTACCCAACTCATATCTAAGCTAACTTGTTCTGTAAAACAACAGGAGGAACTAGGCTGTGTGCCTAGTTCCTTTTTGCTGTATAATAAATGAGTAGAAAGATATCAAATTAAGTAAACGGGGTGCCATTTTGAAAAACTTTAGTTATCCCTTAGCTTCAGACTGGACGACTGACGAAATTGTGACGGTGACGACTTTTTATGGGTTGATTGAAGATGCTTACGAATTATCCCAAGGGGTCCAAATCAATGCCTTATTATCTGCGTATGCGGATTTCAAAAAGGTCGTACCATCCAAATCGCAGGAAAAACAGCTTGGTAAGCAGTATGAACAGTTAACCGGCTACAGTTGGTATCAGACACTGAAAACTGCTCGTGAGACCGCCAAAAAGTCGGTTAAAATGATGATTGGAGGCTAGGCCAATGAATGTAACGGAACTTCACCGAATTGATCGCACGGTCAAACAATGGCTGCAGACGTCCCGCAACTTTATTTTGGCTAAAATGAACGAGAATTTGAACGTTGCAGAAAAGTCTAGTCGAAAAGATCTCGTAACAAACGTTGATAAGGAAAACGAAAAGTTACTGATCAGTAAGATTCGAACATTTGCTCCGGATAGCCAAATTCTCGGTGAAGAGGGGTTTGGCGATCAGATTCGGCAGACGAAAGGCTGGGTCTGGGTTGTTGATCCCATTGATGGCACGATGAATTTCGTTAAGCAGCGCGATCACTTCGCGATTATGATTGCACTCTACGTCGATGGGCAAGGTGTCCTGGGTTACATCTACGACGTCATTAATGACCAGCTGTTCTCAGGTGGTCCAGAGATTGGCGTTTTTCAAAATGATGAGCGATTAGCTGCACCGAAAAATATCGGTTTACGTGATGGCCTCGTCAGTTTAAGTGGGCCAATGGTGATTCACGATCGGTTTAATTTTCAAAAAGTGGCAGAGACCAGTTCGGGTTTAAGAATCTATGGTTCTGCAGGAATTGAAATCACTCACTTATTAAAGGGAGAAATCGTCGCATACGTTTCATACCTGAAGCCGTGGGATTTTGGCGCAGGTAAGATTTTGGCAGAAAGTCTTGGACTTGCGGTGTCAACGGTTGACGGACAGGCTCTAGATATGCTATCATCAGACTTCGTAATGGTAGCAACGGTACAAGCACAACAAGACATTCTGCCAATCATCGGTTCAAACGTCTGACTGTGACGCTGGTCACAGTTTTTTTATGGCGTTAAGTCAAGGTGTAGAGTGTGGAGACTGCGCTACAGTTTGACCGTTAGATAATGAAGATTCACGCGTTTATGAAAGGAAGAACAAGATTTTGAAAACCAGAGATGACATTCGTAACATCGCAATTATTGCCCACGTTGACCACGGTAAGACTACCTTGGTTAATGAATTAATGAAACAATCAGATACATTAGATGAACATACGGAGATTGCTGACCGTGCGTTGGATTCTAACGATATCGAAAAGGAACGTGGGATTACGATCCTTTCAAAGAACACTGCGGTCCGTTATGGGGACAAGCAGATCAACATTTTGGATACCCCAGGACATGCTGACTTCGGTGGTGAAGTTGAACGGATCATGCGAATGGTCGATGGTGTTTTGCTTGTCGTTGATGCCTTCGAAGGCACAATGCCACAAACCCGTTTTGTTTTGAAAAAAGCATTAGACCAACATTTGACTCCAATTGTTGTAATCAACAAGGTTGACCGCCCAGGCGCCCGTCCTTCAGAAGTTGTTGATGAAGTTTTGGACCTATTCATTGAATTAGGTGCTGACGAAGACCAACTTGACTTCCCAGTTGTTTACGCTTCAGCTATGAACGGGACTTCAAGTTACGATCCAGACATCGCAACTCAAGAACACACCATGAAGCCAGTCTTTGACACCATCATCAAGCGGATCCCATCACCAATCGACAACTCAGATGAACCACTTCAATTCCAAGTTGCCTTACTTGACTACAACGATTTCGTTGGTCGGGTTGGTATTGGCCGGATTTTCCGTGGCAAGATCAAAGTCGGTGATAACGTTACCGTTATGAAGTTAGATGGTAGCACCAAGAACTTCCGTGTTACTAAGCTGTTCGGTTACTTCGGTTTGAAGCGTCTTGAAATCAACGAAGCTAAAGCCGGTGACTTGATTGCCGTTTCAGGGATGGAAGACATCAACGTTGGTGAAACTGTGACTGCTTCTGATACACAAGAAGCATTACCAATCTTACGGATTGACGAACCAACTTTACAGATGACTTTCCGGACTAACAACTCACCATTTGCTGGTCAAGACGGTAAATTTGTGACAAGTCGTCAATTGGAACAACGTTTGAAGACTGAGCTTGAAACTGATGTTTCGCTTCGTGTGGACGATACTGACGAACCAGGCGCCTGGGTTGTATCAGGCCGTGGGGAATTGCATTTGTCAATCTTGATTGAAACCCTTCGTCGTGAAGGCTTCGAACTTCAAGTATCACGTCCAGAAGTTATCTATCGCGACGTTGATGGTGTTAAGTCAGAACCATTTGAAGAAGTTCAAATTGACACCCCTGACGAATACACCGGTAGTGTTATCGACTCCCTTTCACAACGTAAGGGTGAGATGCAAAACATGGAAAGTACCGACAACGGTCAAACTCGTTTGACTTTCTTGGCACCTTCACGTGGTTTGATCGGTTACTCAACTGAATTCATGTCAATGACTCGTGGTTACGGGATCATGAACCATACTTTCGAAAAGTATGCACCAGTTATCAAGAACTGGAACCCTGGTCGTAAGAAGGGTACCTTAGTTTCAATGAACTCTGGTAAAGCAACCACTTACGCTATGATGGGTATCGAATCTCGTGGTACTTTATTGATCGATCCAGGTACTGATGTTTATGAAGGTATGATCGTTGGTGAAAACAGCCGTGAAAACGATATTACCGTTAACATCACTAAGGGTAAGAACTTGACCAACGTCCGTGCTGCCGGTTCTGACGACATGGCTCGTATCAAGACACCTGTTCATTTGTCACTTGAAGAATCACTTGAATTCTTGAACACTGACGAATATTGTGAAATCACACCTGATCACGTCCGTCTTCGGAAGCAAATTCTGAACACTAACGAACGTGAAAAGGCTGCTAAGCGCGCACGTCATAACTAAACAACTAAAACGTTGGTGATTAATCGCCAATAATAAGGGTCTCCTTGGGGTGACGGATGGATGTAAATGCCATTTGTCACTACAGGGGGACCTTTTTTGTTGTGAAAATGATAGTTTTTTCTGTATCTTTTGTTCCATTTTGATTGAAGCAGGTATGAAGAGGGTTTAGAATGAAGTTGTTAGTAGGTAAGTTTGTTTTTTATATGGGGGATGTTTGGGGATAGGATATTTAAATAGTATAGGGCATTTATTATATGAAAGCTAGTTTGGATTTATGAGTCAATTCAATTGGGGGGTTGAATATCATGAAAAAAATCAAGCAGCGTCAACAGAAATTACAACATGATTGCGCGCAAGTTAAAGAGCATTTTAAGATGTATAAAGTTGGTCGGACGTGGCTATTTGCTGGTCTATTAACGGTTTCGCTAGGAGCGGGTATTGCCATAGAACAGCAAGATGCCAACGCTCAAGTGAGTGAGGACAATGCTTCAGTAACAGCCAAACAGGCGGTTGTGCCAGCTGTGTCCAATCAGGCGGTTTTAAAAACGAGTACGCAAGATACTGGGACAACCGAGGCAAATGCAGATCCATCAACGACCACGCCTTCGACAGAAGTGAACGATGACGTTCAAACGACTAATCTAGGTGTTGTTGATAGCGCCACTGAAATAGATCAGGCTAAGAAAGCCGCGGATGAAGCTTATCAAACAACCGGAAAAGCGCAAACCATTACAGCGACCTCGCCAACGACTGCATCTACTGGAGTTACAGAAAATACACCCACGCAGGAAGCTGTTAATGTCAAGGTTGATAACGCCACTAAAGTTTATGATAACAAGGATACAACGCCAGTGAACTATACAGTGACGCTTTCAGATAATTTAACGGCACCTTCAGGCTGGTATTTAACCGACCAAGATAATGAATATTTGGTAGATGCTACATCTGGTGATCTAGATTTGAGTCAAGTTGGTCAAGATGCCGGAACGTACAATATTTCGTTGAGCAGTACTGGGTTACAGCGGTTAAACGCAGTTGCAGCTAATCATCAAAAGAATCTGGCGGTTAGTTCAGCCGACGTTACACCCGGAAAACTAACGATCATCAAGGCACCCGTTGCGACGGGTTCAGTCCTTATTTCTGGGGGCTCTAAGCACTATGATAATGATCCAGCCACTGATCCGTCGTCTTACAAGGTGTCATTAGCAGCTGGACTCAAAGCACCAGCTGATTGGGTAGCCAATGGCGATGGTACTTATACTATTCCTGCCAATTTTACTGATTTAGCTGTTGGTATTACGAGCCAACAGGCGGGTCAGTATCAAATCAACTTGTCGGCAGCTGGTTTGCAAAAACTGATGGCTGCCAATAAGAACGATGACATTTCAAGCCGGATAGTCACCGCTGGGACATTCACCATTGAAAACAATAATAAGTTGATTATTGGTACCGTGAACATGAATATCAATACGAGTTTACCAGATAAGCTGACGGTTGCGGTTTCTCGTTTCGAAACTGTACCGACAGACTGGCAAAATATTTATGATAATTCTGGACAAGACAGTATCGTTTATAGTGTTCCAATTGCCTATTTCGATACGAGTGCGGTTAATCCAGCAACTGAAGGAACTTACGCTGTGACTTTGAGCAGTGATGCTTTAGCGACCCTGAATACTGCTAATAGTACCAATCAGATTGCGCCGACCAATATTCAGACCGGCCAAATTGTTGTCGTGAACGAACCAGCGGATGTTAAGGATTGGTCACTGGCTAATTTTGGTGGCCGTCTCAAGGATAAAGACGACCATATGATAAAGGGCGTATTGACCGATGGCTCTGTCGTCTACATGACATTACCGCTATTTAATAATCAAGGTACCCCGTTTACCTTTACTAATTTAACGGAGTTTATTATTGTGCCAACGGGACTGGTTGTGGCCGATTCCTCATCCACGACAACGAATGGTCAAACCATTACGAGTTATACCAAAGCCAATGATCCTGCAAGAAGCGTTCAAGATCAGCTTACAGCAAGTTTAACTGAAAAAGGGATGACGTATTCCAATTTCAAAGTCACTCAGTTAGCTAACTATAATGGCAGACAAACCTTTGCTGTTCAATTTGGTTCAGTTGACCTAAATAATCCCCATTTTGCAGATGGTTATCCAGTTGCACTGACAGTCGATCCAAACTTAACAAGTGATATAACCGTGAACTATGGGGATCGGAAAGTTCAAAACGATGCGGCTATTCTTTACGCAACTGATTCGTATAATTGGACTAACGGTTCATATAAGCTTGTTAACCGGGGAGATTATCCGAATATTCTACCAGTAGCCACTGCTTTAGGTGTTACTGATGCTGTAACAATTAATGATTTTTATGATAATTCTGACTGGACCGGTTCCTTTACCATTGTTCATGGCAATATAACCGATACCTACCGCTTAACTGATGAATTTGGCACTCAGATTGCAGACCCCGTCACTATTTCAGGTAAGGGTGGGGACATCTACAACCCACTGCAGGTGGTTCCAGAAAAAATCAATACAAGCGATGGCCAGACATATGTTCTAGACACCACCAGTCTGGCCCTGGAACAGCAATTTAAAGGAGCCACGGGTACTTCGACAAGCGTTGAGGGCAATACCTATACGGTTAAATATAAGCTTGTGCTTGACTCCAGCAAAGTTAAAGTCCAGGTAAATGATAAAGAGAAAAAGTGGGATGGCCTCACGCCGAATAACTATATCGTTACGCTTCCAGCCGGTTTAAAGGCGCCATCTACCTGGTTCCGACTTAGTAATGGCTCGTACAGTGTCGATGCTGATTCCGGCGATTTAGACCTTTCAGCGGTGAAGCCAGAAGTTGGCAGTTACCCAATTACGTTATCTAAGCAAGGGCTAGCGAAGTTATTAACGAATGCTTATCTGTTTGACAACCAAGTGGTCGTTGGCGGAACGCTGACCATTACGCCAGTTAATGTTTTAGTCAATGTTTTGGATACCTCTGGTAACGTACTCAAGCCACAGCAGAAAATCACGCTTGGTGGCGATCAAGATGTTCCGGGTGCGAATGCATCTGCTGCCGGGTACAGCAATGATCAATTAGTTAAAATTGTTTGGAACTATGACCCTACTAGTCCAATGAATTCGGATCAGACGGTTCAGCAGGTTATGGTTATCAATCGTGCAAATAACACCGTTACTTCGACCACGACGTATGCGGATCCAAGTAAACCTGCTCAAACGGTGACATGGACGCTTGACCAGCTTCGGCAGTTTGATACTCATTTAGTCGCTGGGGAAAGTATTGGTAACGCGTTTGCACAATATCTTAATGACCTTCAAAAATTGGTTGGTTTCGGCCAAACGCCAACATTGCCGGCGGGTAATCCCTTCGTAGGTGCTTATACTCAATTTACCTCGTGGGATATCGTTTACCAAGCCAATACACCAGTCAATGATCACCCAGGGACACCTGATGTTCCTAACGTGCCAAATCAACCAACGGCTCCAGAAACGCCAACAACGCCGCCAACTGAAACGCCAACAACGCCTGAAGATGGTACGGGAATACCAACTGGCGATCATACCGAAGTCACTACTGATGAAAACCAGACGGTAACTGGTGATGATGCGGGCCACGTGGTCACTGAGACGCACGGAACTTCCGGTGTTAAAACGACTGCTGCCGGTTTGCAGCAAACCACCAGTGCAGTTCAAGGGCAAGCTAAAGGGCTGGCTGTTCGTTCAAAGAATGAAACTAAAGCGGAGACGTTACCTCAAACTAGCGAACATTCCGCTAGTGTTTGGCAATTGCTTGGTCTTAGTCTGATGAGTTTGCTAGGTCTTGCAGTTCACAAGAAGCGTAAAGAAGATTGATTCGGGAAATAAATTTGCAAATAGAAAACGTAGCCCAGATGGGTTACGCTTTTTTGAGTTGTATTTGGGGACACTAAGGCATACCAGACTTATCTTGCTATAATGAATTGGCAAAACTTTAAAGGTTTCATACGGATTTACATCAAAACCGGCCAATATGCTATAATCAAGGGAGTTTATTTAAGAAATTTAGTGGAGTAGTTTGGGGATATTTCAGATGCAAAATTTACGAGATTTGAAGACTTTAAAGTTTCACAATGTCTTCCAGATACAGAAGTTGAAAGCCATCGATTACTGGTTATTTTTGCCGTATTTAATTTTATGCGGTATTGGCGTAGTGATGGTTTATTCATCCAGTTCTAACGTTGCTGTACAAATGGGCTTGACGCCAATTAGTTACTTATTTAAGCAATTATTTTTCGTAGCAATCGGCTTGTTTATCACGCTATTTATGTTTATGCTGCCACTTCAGCTCTTTAAGAATGGTAAGGTACTTATTATCATATACGGCTTATTGATTTTGTCTTTGGTCGCTTTATTAGCCATTGGCGAAACGATTAACGGTGCGGCTGGGTGGTTCCACCTTGGACCGTTTAGTATTCAGCCTGCTGAGCTGGTTAAAGTTGTGCTGATTTTATTGGTGGCCAAAACGGCGTCGATGCCTGCCCAAATTGAGGATATTGTGAGTGGCCACTGGTGGCAAGGCATGTGGTTCCCCGTGGGTCTGTGTGCGATTATGACCGGTCTAGTTTTAATCCAGCCAGATATGGGGAGTGCCGTGATTATCGCAACGATTGTTTTTATGATGTGCCTCAGCAGTGGCTTTTCATTTAAAAAAAGTTATCTGTATCTTGGCGGTGCAGTTGCATTTGTTGTGCTGATTGTTTTTCCACTTGCCTTAAAATTATCAGAATCTGGAACGGTTAAATCTTATAAGTTAGCTCGGCTGGTGGCGTTTGTAGATCCGTTTGGTCACGCCAGTGGTTCTGGTCAGCAACTTGTTAATTCCTACTATGCGTTGAGTAATGGTGGTCTCTTTGGCGTTGGTTTAGGTAACTCGATTCAAAAACGCGGGTATTTGCCTGAACCGAACACTGACTTCATCATGGCCATTACTGGTGAAGAACTTGGCTTGATCGGCGTTGTCGTGATTATGATTCTACTTAGTATTATTATCTGGCAAATGATTCGAATTGGCATCCAATCCAGTGACTCGTTCAACACCTTGGTTTGCTATGGCGTGGCGACTTACTTTGCGGTTCAGGCCTTTATCAACGTTGGTGGCGTTATTGGCTTTCTACCAATTACGGGGGTCACCTTTCCCTTTATCAGTTATGGTGGGTCAAGTATGTTTTCACTGACACTATCCTTAGGGATCGTGTTAAATATTAGTGCCCAAGAGCACAGAAAGCAGGGGTAAATCAATGGATATTCAACCTCGAACCAGTTTAGTTGTATACGTCTCCAGTTTACGGCAAGTACGGCAGCTTAAACGGTATGGCCACCTTGAGTACGTCTCAAAGCGGATGCGTTATGCCATTATTTATGTGAATGAAGATGCTGCTAAAGAGACCATTGGCCGCTTGAAACAACTTCGTTTTGTTAAACGGATTATTGAGTCTCCACGAAATGAATTAATGGATTTACTCGGGCTGTCTGGCGAACCAGAAGCCAAGGATGATCAAATTAATTTTGAGGAGGATGAAGAGTAATGCGCGTTGTTGCAGGAGAGTATGGTGGTCGCCGATTAAGGGCGGTCCCTGGCATGAAAACTCGGCCCACGACAGATAAAGTTAAGGAAGCCGTGTTCAATATTTTAGGCCCCTATTTCGATGGTGGTCAGAGTCTGGACCTGTTTGCCGGCTCGGGTGGATTGAGTATCGAGGGCGTTTCACGGGGAATTGAGCATGCGGTACTGATCGATCGGCAGGGTGCGGCGATCAAGACCATTAATCAAAACATTGAGGTCACAAAAGAACCGGAGAAGTTTACGGTGATTAAACGGGATGCAGAGATTGCTTTGAAGCAACTTCAAGCCCAACATCAAACGTTTGACCTCGTTTATTTTGATCCGCCTTATCGAGAGCAAAAGATCGTGAAGGAAATTCAGGAACTAATCGATAGTAAACTCTTGAATCCGGATTGCCGCATTATGTGTGAGACGAACCAGGAAGCGGATTTACCAGCTGAAATTGGCGATTGCACCCGAATAGTCGCTAAGTCCTATGGCATCACCAAGATCACTGTTTACCGTTATCAAGGAGGCACTGAATAATGACAATTGCAGTTTATCCGGGGAGTTTTGACCCGCTAACGTTAGGCCATTTGAATATTATCGAGCGTACCAGTAAGCTATTTGACCAGCTCATTGTGACAGTGGGTATCAATATCAGTAAAAACATGCTGTTCACGCCTGAAGAACGGGTTAGATTAATTAAAAAAAGTGTCAGTCATCTGCCCAACGTGACCGTCCAGTCTGAAGCAGGATTAACTGTCCGTTTTGTTAAGGAGGCGGGGGCTAGCGTGATCGTTCGCGGTATTCGCGATTCCAGGGATTTATCCTATGAGTCCGGCATTGCCAGCATGAACCACTATTTGGACAGCTCAATTGAATCCATTTTTCTGGTGACAGATCCTAAGTACGCTTTCATTTCATCTTCATTACTTAAAGAAGTCCTTCATTTTAAAGGCGACGTTTCCGATTTAGTGCCGCCGGCTGTCGCTGAAGCTTTAAATCAAAAGCAAAGGTCAGAATAATATGAAAAAACAAACGCGAAAGAGAATTCTTCAGTATGGTATCAGCACTGTTTTAGCCATTTTGATTCTAATCGGCTTTTTCTGGCCGATGCCAAAGTACATCGAATCACCTGGTTCTGCGGATAATCTGAAGACGTTCGTCAAAATTAAAAATCACCCTGATCAACATTCAGGGAAATTCATGATTACCTCAGTTAAACTGGCGCAAGCACGTCCAGTTACATATTTGATCGCCAAAGTTGCGCCCTATACTTCAATTGAAAGTGCACAGAGCGTTACTGGCGGTCAGAGTAATGATACATATGTAAAAATGCAGAATTTTTACATGCAAAGTGCCATTAATGAAGCCAAGGCTGTGGCTGTGAAGGCTGCCCATAAGAAAGTGACGAAGGATTATCTGGGCATTTACGTCATGGATGTTCAGAAGAATTCCCGGTTCAAGCATCAGCTAAAAGTGGGGGATACGATCACAAAGGTCGATGGTCATCACTTTGAAAATGCCTTTGGTTTTCAAAAGTATATTGCCAAGAAGGCTGTTGGTGATCAGTTGAGGGTTCAGTACCAACATGATGGGAAGCTGAAAACCACCACTGCACCACTGATCAAGTTATCTAGTGGCAAGACGGGAATTGGCATTGTTTTGACGGATAATGTCAAAATTAAAACCGATCCCGCAGTGAAAGTAAATCCAGGACAAATTGGCGGCCCTTCTGGCGGTTTGATGTTTAGTCTACAGATTTATGGCCAATTAACTGGCCAAAATATTCGCCATGGTCAAAATATTGCTGGAACCGGAACTATCAATCCGGACGGTTCAGTTGGTGAAATTGGCGGGATCGATAAAAAAGTGGTCGCTGCCAAGAAAGCTGGTGCAACCATCTTCTTTGCACCGTACTTGAAACCGACAAAGGCTGTTTTACAACTAGAACCCGGTCACGTCACCAATTATCAATTAGCCAAACGAACGGCTAAGAAAGTGGCACCGCACATGAAAGTTGTGCCAGTTTCGACTTTCAATCAAGCTGTTCATTATTTGAATACGCACCATTAAAAAAGCGTTCCGCAAAGTCATTTGACTTACGGAACGTTTTTAGTTTCTCTGCCGTAGTTAAACGTCAGAGAAGGGGGTGAGAAAAGTGGATAGGTTAAGGGAACTGCTAGAGAATAGTAACCGTCAAGCCTGGATTATTATTGGACTAGGTTTCACGACCATCATTGCGTTGAGCTTTTTGTTACTTAGTAATCGCCCGGTCTCAAGTACTCAGCCGGAATTTGCCTCACAATCGTTCATGTCAGGTTCTGGCATGACGGCCTCGTCAAGCACTGCTGTAACCACTAGCCAAACCAGTGTGAACACGACGATGTACGTTGATGTTAAAGGGGCGGTCAAGCAGCCTGGGATGAAAAAAGTAGAATCAACCATGCGCGTTATCGATGCCGTGCAGTTAGCCGGTGGCTTTGCCAGCAATGCGGATGAAAAACAGGTTAATTTGGCACAGAAGCTGACTGACTCGCAAGTCGTTTACATTCCAAAACGTGGTGAACAGGTACCAGCAGCGGTGAGTGGAACATCTGGAGCTACTGCAGGCGGTGCCGGTTCAGAAAGTCAGGCGCCTCAAGTTAATCTAAATACCGCCGATTTGACTGGTTTGCAGCAACTAGATGGTGTTGGGGAGAAAAAAGCTCAAAAGATATTGGATTATCGACAAGAACATGGCGGTTTCAAATCGGCTGATGAACTTAAAAACGTGAATGGTTTCGGTGATAAGACATTGGAACGGCTGAAGCCTCAAATCATTGTCTAGAGTTATCAGGGCGAGTATAATTTGGTATACTTAATCAGACAATGAGATGATGGAGGCGGCCATTATGGCTAATAAGAGAATTCCTTGGGATCAATACTTTATGATGCAGTCGGTACTACTCGCAAGCAGAAGTACGTGTAATCGGTTATCAGTTGGTGCAACGATCGTCCGTGATCGCCGGATTATTGCCGGTGGCTACAATGGTTCGGTATCCGGCGATGTTCACTGTATTGATGAAGGCTGTTACTTGGTAGACGGCCATTGCTTACGGACGATTCATGCAGAAATGAACGCTATTTTGCAGTGTGCAAAGTTCGGGGAAGCAACTGACGGTGCCGAAATCTACGTGACTGATTTTCCTTGTTTACAGTGTACTAAGATGCTTTTGCAGGCGGGGATCACGAAAATTTCGTATCTTCACAACTATCATAATGATCCGTATGCCATGTCCTTAATTAAAATGAAGAATGTCGAACTTAATCAAGTTACCCTTGATTCCGAAGCAATTGAACGGGCTTCAGTTGATGCCTATCTACAGGATCATCAATCATAATCTAATTTGGTTAGCAATTTTAGCTGGAAGTTTAAGTGGCTGTTTCTTTGGTTTGACTTGGCTTTCAGTTGTGGTGACTTTAATATGGGTCATCAGAATTATTTGTTTACGTGAACAGCAGCTTTTAATCTGGACAGCATTGGTGCTGTTCATTTTTAGTGGTCTTTTTTGGCATACGCAGCGACTTGAGAAGGTGCGTACGATGCCTGATCAGACGGGCACCTCCCTTCAATTAACCGTCCAGCCGGATGAATTACGGGTTGAACAAGGCAGAATACAACTGAGTGGCAAATTGTCTGATGGGCGAACGATTCAAGGACAGTATTTCTCAGATGATCAAGCGATGCTGCAGAAATTACAGATTAAAAAGACGGCTAAGCTACTGGTTCATGGCGATATATCGCGACCCCAACCGGCGACTAATGCTAACGAATTTGATTTTCGCCAGTATCAAGCTGATCAAGGGATTTTTAATACCATCAAAATTGACCGGCTAACCCCGATTGAGACAGTGCAAGCACATCAGCCCATTACCCGGTGGATTAATGCGTGTCATGCACTGCGAGCACAGTTAGTACAATATACTAAAGCTTTGCCCAGTACGCTTCAGCTCTATGTTCAGGGATTATTTCTAGGTTGGCGAGCAACTGATTTTTATGATTCATTAAGCGCGGTAACCGATTTAGGCTTAATTCACCTGTTCAGTATTTCTGGCTTTCATATTGTCTGGATCGTTGCCACGGTGAGTTGGTTTTTGCGGCGCATAGGATTTACCCAGACACCGATCTCAGTCGTTTTATTGTTACTGCTACCGACTTACTATATTATTGCCGGCTCTCAGGTCGGCCTTTTACGCGCCGTTGCCGTCGTGATTTTAGGGCTGATTGCCTCATTATGCAGCTTTCGCCTAACGGGGTTAACCACCTGGAGCCTCAGTCTGCTGTTGGGATTAGTGGTTCAACCCGCTTTGCTGATGCATTTAGGCGGTCAATTAAGTTATGGCTTGGCGCTTGGCCTTTTGTTTACGAAGCAATTCGGTGCGTTTAAAACAACCTTGATGCTTAATCTATTGAGTTTACCGCTGATTTTGTACCATATTTATCAGTGGCACGTGTTAACCCTATTTGTTAATTTACTGATTCTGCCGATTTTTAGCCTTTGTATCTTCCCGCTGGTATTGATCGCTGGTATTGGTGGACAGGTCTTCCCATGGCTGGCAGATGTGACGGAGTGGCTGCTAAAGCAGTTTACTGACGGTTTAAACCTGATTGATGCGTTGCCGGGGATGATCGTGTTCGGTAAACCGGCAGCCTGGGTTGTCGGTCTCCTGATTGTTTTGACCCTGTTACTAATGACTGAGCGGTTTAAACGTTGGCTCTTACCGATTTTGGGAGTGGTGTATCTCGCTAGTTTCCTGGTCATTCACTTGCCATCATCTGGTGAAGTCACGTTTTTTGATATTGGCCAGGGAGACAGTTTTTTGGTACGTTCACCCTATGATCGACAAATTACGATGATCGATACCGGCGGCCGAGTGAACTTTGGCGGTCAAAAGATCAGTGGTCGCAGTCGGGCAGAACGCATTAGTATTAACTATTTAAAAAGTCAGGGGATTTCTTACCTTGATAATCTGTGTCTGTCACATCAGGACGCCGATCATGTGGGAGATGTTGGTGACGTTTTGCAAGCGATTCACGTTAAAAAATTGTATATTCCGGCAGGCATGACCAATAATCCTCAATTTATGAAACGGATTAACCCATTTATTAAGAACACCCAAATAGTGCCCGTTCAGGCGGGGCAGCAGGTGGTAGGAACACCTTTTACAGTCGTTCATCCTTTTAAACCGGGGCTGGGATCCAATGAAGATTCAATGGTGTTATCTGGGCAGATCAACGGTTTAAGGTGGCTGTTTACCGGTGATTTAGATCAAGCAGGCGAGCGGGAAATTTTAACCCACTATCCTGCTTTACGGACAGACGTGTTAAAATTAGGTCATCATGGCAGTAAGACTTCGTCTGACCCTGAAGTGATCAGGCGCTTGCAGCCCAAAATCGGCATCATTTCTGCCGGTCGGAAGAATCGTTATGGTCATCCCAATCAAGAAACGTTAGCGACCTTGGCGACCAACCATATCCCTGCATTTAATACGCAGGTCAACGGCATGATTCGCTACCGGTATACAAACCCAAACAACGGTCATTGGGAGACCTTTTTAAAGGAGAATCTATTGTGACTTACGAGACAACTATGGCACAACTTAAAAAGAGTGCTGCCAAACCAGTGTACTTGATTACTGGTGATCAGCCGTATCTAACACAGCGCCTAAAAAACGCTTTTTTGACGCTTATTCCGGAGACTGAGCGCACAATGAACTATGCCAGCTATGATATGGAGTCTACGCCACTTGCACAGGCCTTGAATGACGCTATGTCAGCGCCGTTTTTTGGGGAAAAACGGCTAGTCTTTATAGAACGGGCGTATTTTTTAACCACTGAAAATCATCGGGGCAGTAAAATTGACCACGATATTGACGGTTTAATGAATTACTTGGAACATCCAGAACCAACCTCGATTGTGGTTTTCTTTGCGACGAATGGTAAATTAGATAGTCGTAAAAAGGTCGTGAAGACCATCAAAAAGGCTGCGGAAGTGATTAGCTTAGAGGCGGTGGGTGAAAGCCAGATCCGGTCTTTAGTCCAACAGAATCTTGCCCGGGAGCATTTTGAGATTGAACCGGACGCACTCAATTTGCTCCTGCAAAGAACTGGGACTGATCTTTCATTGATTATGAACGAACTGCCAAAGTTAAAGCTAGCTTCTGCAGATACGAAAAAAATTGATCAGCTGGTGGTCACCGAACTGGTCTCAAAATCACTAGATCAAAACGTTTTTGATTTAGTTAATGATGTGATGGGGAAGCGAATCGAGGCAGCCTTGAATTTATATCGCCAGCTGATTTTGACCAAGGAAGAACCTTTGCGGATCAACGCAGTTTTAGTCAGTCAGTTTAGATTACTGATTCAGGCTAAAATTTTGATGCGTAACGGTTATAGTCAGGGCAGCATTGCTTCCTCGCTCAAAGTCCATCCTTACCGTGTTAAATTAGCGATGCAAAGCGTGCGTCATCTAGAACTAACGCATTTACGCCAAGCTTATTTAGGCTTGATTCAAATTGAACGGGCACTGAAGTCAACGAGTCAGGATCCAATCATGCTTTTTGAACTTTTTATGCTGAAATATTTGGATGAAGTTGCTTAAAACACAAAAAAGGATCGGTTCATTATCGAACCGATCCTTTAATATTTGGTTTAATTTAGGCGTTTGCTTTAGCTAAACGAGCAGCCATACGTGACTTGTCGCGGGAAGCTTTGTTAGTTTTGATTAAACCTTTTGAAGCAGCACGGTCAACGGCGCTAGAAGCAGCTTTGTATAACTCAGCTGCGTTATCGTCGTGCTTCGTAACAGCTTTTTCAAACTTCTTAACGGCTGTTCGCATACTGCTAAGCTGTGCAGAATTACGTTCGTTAGCTTTAACGTTCGTCTTTGCACGTTCAATCGCAGATTTGATAATTGGCAATGAATTCACCTCCACACTCATAAGCCAGACGGCTCTGTAATATTCAACGAATGTCATTATACAGAATAAAATCAATGATTGCAACAGTTCTCCATTAATTGTAAAGTAAAAATACTTGAAAGCTGTTTAATATAAAGCCTTGTTATTCTGTGACATAACGGATATAATAATAAACGTTCTTAATTTGCCCTTACTTAGTTGATTGCGATCTCACTCACGACAACTCAGTAACGGGTGGACAAATAATATTAAAGGTGGGAATTTTTTCATGGCTATTACACAAGAAAAGAAAACCGAAATTATGAAGCAGTATGCTCGTCACGATGGCGACACTGGTTCAGCAGAAGTTCAAATCGCTGTTTTAACAGCAGACATCAACGAATTGAACAATCATATGAAGTCTCATAAGAAGGACTTTCATTCACAACGCGGTTTAATGAAGAAGATTGGTCATCGTCGTAACTTGTTAGCTTACTTACGTAATACTGACGTTCAACGTTACCGTGACTTAATCCAGTCATTGGGCTTACGTCGTTAATTTTGATTATTTGGAGCTCTCCACTTTGGAGGGCTTTTTTTGTTGCACTGCGGACTTTTTTCACCTGAGCTAGTTTGGACTGTTACATAGTTGAATTAAGTGTGATAAACTGTAAACAGTTTGTAGTCGTGCCTAAATTTTTAGAGTTTAGGAAAAAAGAAACTATCTTTAGTCGCCAGTTGGAACGATTCGATTGGTCGAGTTAATGGAACTAGAACAACATATTTTGAGGTGAATTATGGACAAAGCAAAAGTAAAAATCATGCCATTAGGCGGTGTACGCGAAAATGGCAAGAATATGTATATTGTAGATGTAAATGACAGTATCTACGTTTTAGATTGCGGTTTAAAGTACCCAGAAAACGAGTTACTGGGAATCGATATTGTGATTCCAGATTTCGGTTATTTACGAGAAAACAAGGATCGAATCGTTGGCGTTTTTCTGACTCATGGGCATGCAGATGCCATTGGGGCACTGCCATACTTTCTGAAGGAATTTCAAGTGCCCGTTTTTGGGTCTGAAATGACGATTGAATTAGCTAAGTTAAATTGTCAGTCTGATCCAAACGTGAAGGACTTTGATGATTTTCACGTGGTTGATGCGCAGACTGAGATTGACTTTGGCGACGTTACCGTTTCCTTCTTTAAGACCACCCATTCCATTCCTGAATCAATGGGGATCGTGTTAGATACCAGTGCTGGTAGCATTGTGTACACGGGTGATTTCAAATTTGACCAGACCGCGGCCCCTGGATACCAAACGGATTATGCCCGTCTTGCTCAGATTGGGACCAACGGGGTCTTGGCTTTGCTGAGTGATTCAGCTAATGCTGAAAACCCCAGTGAAACAGCAAGTGAACTTGATATTGCTGAGAACGTCATTGAAACGTTTAACTATGCTAAAGGCCGAATCGTAGTCGCCAGCGTCGGCTCGAATATCTTGCGGTTACAACAAGTCTTTGATGCGGCTGCCAAAACGGGACGGAAAGTCTATTTGACAGGCCGAGATATTGAAAAAATTGTTGATACGGCAATGCGCTTAAACAAGCTTGTTTTGCCGGAAGATGATTTATTAATTTCAGAAGATCAGTTAGATAAGTTAGAAGCTGATCGAATCGTAATCATCCAAACAGGGAAGATGGGTGAGCCCATTAAAGCCCTTCAACGGATGGCTAACAAGCAGGAGAAGGGACTTAGTATTGACAAGGGCGATCTTGTTTTCATTACGACAACGCCTTCTCATGCCATGGAAACTAACGTTGCTAAGACACGTGATATGATTTACCGTGCCGATGGTGAAGTTAAATCCATTTCGGATGAACTCAATTCATCAGGACACGCCAGCAAACATGATCTGCAACTTTTAATCAATATTTTGCACCCAGCTTATTTAGTTCCTATTCAAGGTGAATATCGATTGATGTCAGCCCATGAAAGAGCTGCCGAAGAAGTCGGGATGCCTGACGACCATATCTTTTTAACTGCTAAGGGTGATCAACTCGTTTACGATGGTAAAGAGATGGTCTTAAGCGGCAGTGTTGAAGTTGGTAACACAATGATCGACGGTATTGGTGTTGGCGATATTGGTAACATTGTTTTGAGAGATCGGAAAGTGCTTTCTGAAGACGGTATCTTTGTGGCTGTTATTACGATCGACCATAAAAAGAAGCAAATCATTGGGGAACCTAAGATTACTTCCCGTGGGTTCGTTTACGTCAAGGCGAACAAGAATCTGATGCATGAAAGTGCGGAGATCATTAAAAAAGCCGTTCAGACTAACCTTGATAATAAAGAGTTTGACTGGACGCATTTGAAGCAAGATGTTCGTGAAAAACTAAATCATTATCTGTTTGATCAGACTCGTCGTCACCCTGTGATCCTGCCAGTGATTATGGAAGTTGATCCTCGGCGTCATAAGCCAAAGAGCAAGCATAAGAAACAGGCGACTCAAAAGAATCATCAAGCGGAACAATAATCAGTTTAAATCTCGTATGTTGAAACGAAGACGTACGGGATTTTCGTTTAATTGAGGTGAATAAGGTGGATCGAAATCTACAGCTCGCAAATGACGCGTTTAAAGAGCAAAAATGGGCCCAAGCAGCCCAACTTTACGAACGGGAGTACCAGACGGATCCCAGCGAAAAAGTGAATCATTTACTGGTCAAAAGCTTATATGAGGCCCATCAATATCAAGTCGCCCACATGGTCATGATGGATAACTTAAATAGTTATTTAATGGACGACCAGCACGTGATCTTAATGGTTCAAATATTATTAGCTAATCATCAGCTTTTAATGGCACACGTTTTAACGGCCACAGTTGAGCGATTGCCTCAAGCCATCGGGCAGCTTATTCAGCAGGCTGAAACCGATGCTAGGCAAAAACCGGATTTTAACCGTGAGTATCAAGCCTTTTATCAGTTAAGTGCACTAACGTTGGCACAGCAGCAGCGAGTGTTTGAAAAAGGCAAACAGCTGCCACTTAACGAATGGCTAACGGCGACAAAAGCGTTGCTGACTGATCCATTTGTTAAGCCCATCATAAGAGTGAGTTTATTAGAATTAGTCCAAAAGCTCAAAGTAGCGGAAAGCTTTGAATTTCGTTGGTTGGACGATAAAAATTACCAAATTACCGGGAATCGATTAAAATCACTGGCAGAGTTTGAAAAAGTTGGTATACTAGAGAGCATGTTGCAGGACCTGATGGGAAATAAAGACCCCATGACTCAGCAACTGTATCAAAATGAGCTAGGGTTGCAGATGACACTGTTGTATCCTTTTATTGACCGCGCTATTCCAGATCCGATGACTTGGGTTGCACGATTGGTTCGGGGCGACGAAGTGCAGTCAGCGGCATTACCAGCAATGTACAGCGTTGAATGGTGGCAGCGAAAACTGTCACGGATTATGTCGGAGATGACCGGCGCATAAAAAAAGTTCACCCGAATTTAGAGTTTATTGTTTACAAACGATAACCTAATCTATATAATATTTAAGGATTCTTCTTGAGGGATTCTCGATTTACCTTTTCGAGAAGAAGTAGTATAATTTACATCAAAGGGTTGTCAACAATTTGTTTGTTGGCATGATCTTTGTGAAAAATACAGGAGGTTTCATTAATGGCAAAAGAAACATACGAACGAACTAAGCCCCATGTAAACATTGGTACTATTGGCCATATTGACCATGGGAAGACTACCTTGACTGCAGCAATTACCAAGGTTTTAGCTGCTAAAGGTTTAGCTAAGGCTGAAGATTATGCTGATATTGACAAGGCACCTGAAGAACGTGAACGTGGAATCACGATCAACACTGCCCACGTTGAATACGAAACTGAGAAACGTCACTATGCACATATTGATGCCCCAGGACATGCTGATTACATCAAGAACATGATCACTGGTGCCGCTCAAATGGATGGTGCTATCTTGGTTGTTGCCGCAACCGATGGTCCTATGCCACAAACCCGTGAGCATATCCTTTTGGCTCGCCAAGTGGGTGTTGAATACATCGTGGTCTTCTTAAACAAGACCGACTTAGTTGACGATGATGAATTGATCGACTTAGTTGAAATGGAAGTCCGTGAATTACTTTCAGAATACGATTACCCTGGTGATGATATTCCTGTTATCCGCGGTTCTGCCCTTAAAGCTCTTGAAGGCGACGAAGAACAAGAAAAGGTTATCTTACACTTAATGGACGTTGTTGATGAATACATCCCAACTCCAGTTCGTGATAACGACAAGCCTTTCTTGATGCCTGTTGAAGACGTCTTCACCATTACTGGTCGTGGTACTGTTGCTTCTGGTCGTATCGATCGTGGTACTATCAAGGTCGGCGATGAAGTTGAAATCGTTGGTCTTAAGGAAGAAGTTCTTAAGAGTACTGTTACTGGTTTGGAAATGTTCCGTAAGACTTTGGAATTTGGTGAAGCCGGCGATAACGTTGGTGTCTTGCTTCGTGGTGTTAACCGTGAACAAGTCGTACGTGGACAAGTTCTTGCAAAGCCAGGTTCGATCCAAACTCACACCAAGTTCAAGGGTGAAGTTTATATCCTTTCTAAAGAAGAAGGTGGCCGTCATACGCCATTCTTCTCAAACTACCGTCCTCAATTCTACTTCCACACCACTGATATCACTGGTGTTATTGAATTGCCAGATGGCGTAGAAATGGTTATGCCTGGCGATAACGTCACTTTCGAAGTTGACTTGATCGCTCCAGCTGCCATTGAAAAGGGTACTAAGTTTACTGTTCGTGAAGGTGGCCACACTGTTGGTGCCGGTGTTGTTTCAGAAATCATGGACTAATACCTACCTAAATGAACATAAAAAGTCCGAGAAGGTTGCCTTTTCGGACTTTTTTATTTGAATGAATGCTGATTTTAAAAGCAAAATGAATAATGATAAAAGTGTGTCTTCTATGCGTTGCAGTGCACTCTGATGTTTACATTTCGGCTTCCTTACGTTAAACTAAAGTCTGTACGCAATTTGAGTATGATCGTATTCGAAGATATATTTAATTTCGGAGGGAATATAATGGCTGCAAAATGGGAAAAAAAGGATACTAATAAAGGCGAATTAACCTTTGAAATTAGTGCCGACCAAATCAAAAAGGGCTTAGACCAAGCCTTCGCAAAGACCAAGAAGAACTTAGCTGTTCCTGGCTTCCGTAAAGGAAAGGTTCCACGTCAAATCTTCAACAAGATGTATGGCGAAGAAGCTCTTTATCAAGATGCTTTGAACATTGTTTTGCCTGATGCATACGAGGCAGCAATCAAAGAAGCAGGTATCGAACCAGTTGATCAACCAGAAGTTAACGTTGAATCTATGGAAAAGAACAAGCCTTGGGTTTTAAAGGCTGTTGTTACCGTAAAGCCTGACGTTAAGCTTGGTGAATACAAAGACTTAAGTGTTACCAAGCAAAACACACGTGTTTACCAAAAGGACATTGATGCTGAATTAGAAAGTCGTCGTCAATCACAAGCTGAATTAGTTTTGAAAGAAGACGAACCAGCTGCTAAGGGCGATACCGTTGTTATCGACTTTGATGGTTCTGTTGATGGCAAACAATTCGATGGTGGAAAAGCTGATAACTATTCACTCGAATTGGGTTCTAACTCATTCATCCCTGGCTTTGAAGACCAATTAATTGGTCATAAAGCTGGTGAAGACGTTGATGTTAAGGTTACCTTCCCAGATGACTACCAAGCTGAAAACTTACAAGGCAAGGAAGCCACTTTCAAGACGACCATTCACGAAGTTAAGCAAAAGGAATTACCTGAACTTGACGACGAATTTGCCAAAGATGTTGATGAAGAAGTCGACAGCTTAGACGAATTAAAAGCTAAGATCAAGGATCAATTGAAGGAAAAGAAAGTCACAGCTGCTCACAACGCTATCGAAGACGAAGCTATTAGTGAAGCTGTTGACAACGCTGAAGTCAAAGAAATTCCTGAAGCAATGAAGGAAGAAGATATTCACCGTCAAATGGATCAATACTTAGCTAACATGCAACAACAAGGTATCGACCCTAAGACTTACTTCAAGTTAACGGGTACCAGCGAAGATGATTTACACAAACAATTTGCAGCTGATGCAGAACGTCGTGTAAAGACCAACTTAGTTCTGGAAGCCATTGTTGAAGCAGAAAAGATCGAACCTTCTGAAGATGATTTACAAGCAGAAGTCAAGGATCTTGCTGGTCAATACGGTATGGAAGAAAGCGCCGTTCGTTCAGCACTTTCAGATGACATGCTGAAGCATGATATCGCTATTAAGAAGGCCGTTGACCTAATTACTGACTCAGCTAAGCAAGACAAGTCTAAAAAAGACGAAGAAAACGAAAAGAACGAAAAATAGTTTTTAACGTTAACATTGCTCACAAAGACCCTAATGACGAGAATATTTGATTCTTGTTAGGGTCTTTGTTTGTTTATGGGGGAATTAAGGAGAGTTGATTCACGAGAAAAATCAATCAGGCTCCAAGGCTTATTTACCGGCGTTTATCGCTTGTTACGCATGAGCTTTTCCTTTCCCACTCCCGTCATAGTATGGTATAGTAGCAGTTGCGTTAAAGAATTCATAATCATAGAAATTTAAAGAGGGGTGACTCTTAATTGTTTGAAAATACTGATACAACTGGCCCCGTAAATTGTTCTTTCTGTGGTAAGTCGCAGGATCAAGTTAAAAAAATTGTTGCTGGTCCCGGCGTATATATCTGCAATGAATGTATCGATTTATGTAAAGAAATCATCGATGAAGAATTTAGTGAAGAGAGCACTCAAACGGTATTTGATGTGCCAACACCACAACAAATTGTTGATTCATTAAATCAGTACGTTATTGGTCAAACTGAAGCTAAAAAGACGCTTTCAGTTGCTGTTTATAATCACTATAAGCGTGTTAATGAAATGGCCACTAACCAAAATGATGGTCCTGAATTACAAAAGAGTAACATCACGATGATTGGTCCTACTGGGTCAGGTAAAACTTACCTGGCACAGACACTGGCTAAAATTTTGAATGTGCCGTTTGCAATTGCAGACGCTACGACTCTGACTGAAGCTGGCTACGTTGGTGAAGATGTTGAAAATATCCTGTTGAAGTTGCTGCAAAACGCTGATTATGACGTTGAACGCGCTGAAAAGGGTATCATCTATATTGACGAAATTGATAAGATTGCTAAGAAAGCCGAAAACGTTTCGATCACGCGTGACGTTTCTGGTGAAGGGGTGCAACAAGCACTTCTAAAAATTCTTGAAGGAACGATTGCTAACGTTCCGCCTCAGGGTGGTCGTAAGCATCCACAACAGGAGTTTATTCAGATCGATACGACCAATATCCTATTTATCGTCGGTGGTGCCTTTGACGGCATTGAAACGATTGTTAAGAATCGTCTTGGTGATAAGACGATTGGTTTCGGTACGGATTCAACTCATCAACCCATCAGTGATTCAGAAAGCTTGATGCAACGTGTTGTTCCAGAAGACATGCTGGAGTTTGGACTGATTCCCGAATTTATCGGTCGTTTGCCTATTTTGACAGCGTTAGAGAAACTTTCTGATGATGATTTGGTTCGTATCTTGACTGAACCTAAGAACGCCTTAGTTAAGCAATATCAACGATTAATCTCGCTTGATGGTGTGGAGCTGGACTTCGAAGACAAGGCGCTACGTGAAATGGCTAAGTTGGCACTGAAACGTAACACCGGTGCACGGGGACTTCGGTCAATTATCGAAGATGTCATGCGCGATATTATGTTTGAATTACCAAGTCGAGACGATGTCTCTAAGGTCATTGTTACGGGTGATACGGTTAAAGATCATGAAGAACCTGAGCTAATCTTAAAGGATCAAAAAGCTTCGTAGCTGGTTGATCCGCAACTAATGTCAGCTGACATTTCAAGCCGTATGTTCCGCGTTATGGGACATGCGGCTTTTGTCTAGTCAAAAGTTCAACGGAGGGAAATAATGGAAGTACACAATGTGGAACTGGTCATGAGCGCGGTTGATCCTAAGCAATATCCAACCACCGGTCAACCAGAAATTGCGTTAGTTGGGCGCTCAAATGTTGGGAAGTCTTCACTAACGAACGTTTTGATCAATCGGAATAGCTATGCTAGAACGTCAAGTCAACCGGGAAAAACTCAGACGCTAAACTTTTATCATGTAGAAGACCAACTTTATTTCGTGGATGTGCCGGGTTATGGCTACGCTAAGGTATCCAGAACGGAACGTGAGAAGTGGGGTCAGATGATTGAGACCTACCTTACTGCTAGAGAGACATTGCGGGGAGTCATTTCCTTAGTGGATGGGCGGCATGCGCCCACAGCTGATGACCAATCGATGTATACCTGGCTTAGCTACTATGAAATTCCAACCTTGGTCGTTGCAACTAAAATGGATAAGATTCCGGGTGCAAAGTGGAACAAACAGCTTAGCCTCGTGAAAAAAACGTTGCAGATTCGTGCTGAAGATGATTTACTGCCATTTTCTGCGCAAACGAAGGCTGGTAAAGCTGAAGTATGGCAGTGGATCGAACAACATGCGTTTGGGGGGAAATCATAATGGAATTTAACGACTATCAAAAAGCTGCCAACCGAACTCTTTTTGGCAGTGAACAAGTGTTAACTAATTGCGCGCTTGGCCTTTCCAGTGAAACCGGCCAGGTGGTCGATTTAGTTAAACAGTATACTTTTCAGGGTGAATCACTTGATAAGCAAAAGCTGGTCAAGGAAATGGGCGATGTGCTTTGGTACTTGTCCCAAGTTGCTGAATGGGCAGATATTCCGTTTGAAGACGTTGCCAGTGGTAATATTGACCGCTTGAATAAACGTTATCCTCATGCACCTAACAATCATTAAAACTGATTATATTGATAAATAAAGCTCGACTATTAGTGACTTATTCTGACTAATAGTCGAGCTTTTTTAATCCGGTAAAATTAGAAACTAAAATTTTGTTTCAAAAATAATGTATATTACGTCTAATAATAGCTTAATTGGTGTATAAATAAATAAAAAGCTTGCATTGACTGAATACAGGTGTTAATCTCGTATCATTAAGTTAAAATGAAAAAATGAGAGGGCGTTAACATGACAAAAAACAAAAAAGTTGTATTAGCATATTCCGGTGGATTGGATACTTCCGTAGCGATTCCCTGGCTGAAGGATAAGGGTTATGATGTTATTGCCTGCTGCATTAATGTGGGTGAAGGTAAGGACCTAGATTTTATTAAACAAAAGGCCTTAAACGTTGGGGCTGTGAAAGTGTATGTTATTGATGCACTTGAAGAATTCGCAGAAGATTATGCAATGGTCTCACTACAGGGGCATACGTACTATGAAGGCGAATACCCATTGATCTCCGCATTATCACGTCCGCTCATCAGCAAAAAGCTGGTTGAAGTTGCGCAAGAAGAAAATGCCCAAGCAGTTGCTCATGGCTGTACCGGTAAAGGGAATGACCAAGTTCGGTTTGAAGTTGCCATTCACGCACTGAACCCCGCACTTGAAGTTTTAAGTCCTGTTCGGGATTGGCACTGGTCCCGTGAAGAAGAAATTGACTATGCTAAAAAGCACAATATTCCAATTCCAATTGACTTAGACTCACCTTATTCAATCGATGCCAATATTTGGGGCCGTGCCAACGAGGCCGGCGTGCTGGAAGATCCATGGGTCAGTGCACCTGAAGACGCCTACGCATTGACTAACCCAATTGATAAAACACCTGATACACCAACGGATCTTGAGATTACCTTTGTTAAAGGGGTACCAACTAAGTTAAACGGTAAGGCCATGCAGCTAGCTGATTTAATTCAAGAATTGAATAAAATTGCCGGTGAACATGGGATTGGCCGGATCGATCATATCGAAAACCGGTTAGTCGGTATTAAGTCCCGTGAAGTCTATGAAGCTCCAGCTGCAACGGTTTTGATGAAAGCTCACAAACAGTTGGAAGACTTAACTTTTGAACGGGATTTGGCTCACTTCAAGCCAGTTGTTGAAAAACAATTAAGCGAAATGATTTACAATGCACTGTGGTTCTCACCATTGATGGATGCTTTATTAGCCTTCTTGAAGAAGACGCAAGAAGTCGTTAGCGGCGTCATCAAAGTCGAACTGTTCAAGGGTAACGTGATTACCTTAGGCCGGAAATCAGACAGTTCACTGTATGACAAGGACCTGGCAACCTATACAGCTGCCGATTCATTCGACCAAGAAGCAGCCAAGGGCTTCATCAAGTTATGGGGATTACCAACAACGGTTTACTCACAAGTGAAGATGAAGAACCAGCAATCAGCCTTTGTTAGCGCAGTGACCCAAAGCACCAAGAGTAAGGTGAAGGTCGCCGTGAAGGCTGAAAAGAAGAACCAGACGGAGGCGACAAAGTAATGGCAACCAAAAAGCTCTGGGGTGGCCGGTTCCAAGAACAAGCGGCCGCTTGGGTCGATGCTTTTGGGGCTTCCATTTCCTTTGATCAATTAATGGCTGAAGAAGATATTGAGGGTTCTTTAGCTCACGTCAAAATGTTGCAGAAAACGGGGATTGTCCCATCCAATGACTGTGATCAGATCATTGCCGGACTGGAAGGCATCCAAACGGATCTTGAAGCCGGTAACCTGACTTTTAACGTTGAAAACGAAGATATTCATATGAATATTGAGAGTATCTTAACGGATCGGATTGGGCCGGTAGCCGGGAAACTGCATACCGCTAGATCGCGTAACGATCAGGTGGCAACAGATTTCCATCTGTATTTAAAAAAACGCCTACCTAAGGTGATCGATGAAATCACCACGGTTCAAAAAACGTTAATCAGTCTGGCAGAAAAGAACGTGGAAACCATTATGCCTGGCTACACCCATTTGCAGCATGCCCAACCGATTTCTTACGGTCACTATTTGATGGCCTATTACCAAATGTTTAAACGCGATAAGGAACGGTTCACATTTAACGAACAGCATACGGATATTTCACCGTTGGGGGCTGCTGCTTTAGCCGGGACAACTTTCCCAATTGATCGGCAAATGACGGCGAAAACGTTGGGGTTCAGTAAAGTGTATGCCAATTCATTAGATGCGGTTTCAGATCGGGATTTTGCGCTGGAATTTCTCAGCAACAGCTCGATTTTGATGATGCATCTGTCCCGGTTCTGTGAGGAACTGAGTATGTGGGTCAGTCATGAATTCCAGTATTTGGAGTTGTCGGATGCTTATACCACGGGGAGTTCCATCATGCCACAGAAGAAAAATCCGGACATGGCGGAACTGATCCGTGGGAAGAGTGGCCGGGTCTATGGCCATTTGATGGGCCTGTTAGCCACCATGAAGTCACTGCCACTGGCCTACAATAAGGACCTGCAAGAAGACAAAGAAGGTGTTTTTGACACCGTTAAAACGCTATTACCAGCGTTACGGGTCTTCAACGGCATGCTCTCTACGGTGACCGTTAAGGCGGATAATATGAAAGCCGCTACGCAAAATGATTTCTCAAACGCCACCGAATTAGCTGACTATTTAGCAACTAAGGGTGTGCCATTTAGAGAAGCTCACGGTATTGTGGGAAAGTTAGTTTTGAAGGGCATTCAGACCCATCAGAACTTGCAGGACATGTCGTTGGCTGATCTTAAAAAGGCATCACCTAAGATCGAAGCAGACGTCTACAATGACTTGAAGTCAGAAGTTGCGGTGGAACGTCGCCATTCTGAAGGCGGTACCGGTTTTGATCAGGTCCGAAAGCAAATTGAACAAGCGAAAAAAGAAATGAAGGCATAAAAAAATGGCACCCAGATGGATGCCATTTTTTTATGTTACTTATGATAGTTGCGATGTTCCTTAATTAAAGCCTTTGCCTTTTTAGAATCATCTTTTTGGTCAGCATGTTTTAAAAACTTATCGCGTTTTTCGTCTTTTAGATCCATCTCAGCAAACTTACCAAACATTGCGTCGAGATTATCCTGACGTTTTACTTTTAATCCCATGATACAGTCAACTCCTTCATTGCGCTTAGTTTATCATGGCTTGAGAGGGGAAGCAAGTAAGGTGAAAAAAGGTGGGAGATAGATCGTTTTTCGTCGGTAGAAAACCGATAAAAGGGTAATAATGACAAAATTGCCAATTAAATTCAAAGAAATCGTTTTCAAATATGAATAATGTATATAATAGTGCATATTACACAAAAATAGCTATTTTAGTGTATAAATCTAACTTTATTTCAAATTATATTGCATAAAGAATTATTTTGGTGTAGTGTAGTATGTATTCAAATCAAGAGAGGGAGTTACCGCGAATGAAAGTCAAGGGGAGAAACATACTACTCACCATCATGACACTGTGTTTGTCATTATTGTTTTTATTTACGATTCAGCCAACTCATCACACTGCGTATGCAGCGGATGATTCACTACAAAAAATTAAGGATCGGGGCACCATTATCATGGCAACCTCGCCAGATTACCCGCCTTATGAATTCCAGGTCAGCAAAAACGGGAAATCCAGAATTGTTGGTATGGATGTCGACATTATGAAGCAGGTTGCTAAGGATCTGGGCGTTAAGCTAGAAATCAAGTCCATGTCATACGATTCCGTTTTGGTCGCCGTTGAAACGGGTAAAGCCGACGTGGCCATGAGTGGGATCAACCCAACTGCTAAACGGCGTCAAAGTGTTGATTTCTCGGAAATCTACTACAATGGTGGTCAAAGTTTCCTGATCAATAAGACTGATATAGGCAAGTATAAAAATAAAGCGGCATTAGCGCATAAGAAGATCGGTGCCCAGACTGGGACGTTGCAATACAATCTAGCTAAATCCAAGATTCCTGGTGCAACGGTTAAGGGAATGGATAAGAACACCGACCTGGTCTTGGCATTAAAGACCCACAAGATCGATGCGCTGGGTATTGAAACACCTTCAGCCGAAGCCTACGTTAAGAACGACCATGATTTGGCAATGATCAAATCTGGTTATAAGCTGAACAAGAACGAAACCGGTTCTGCAATGGCCTTTAGAAAAGGTTCCGGTACTTTAGCTGCAGCCGTTAACAAGAGTATTGATAAGATCAAGGCCAAACATTTGACCACTCAGTACTTAGCGGATGCAGGTAAATATATGAAAGTTAACACCAATAACACGTCAATGATTCACTACTGGAATTATTTCGCTAAAGGGATTGAATACACGTTACTGATTTCAGCGATTTCCGTTATTTTTGGGGTTTTGCTGGGAACAATCTTAGCCTTAATGCGGTTTAGCAAGAGCAAGCTGCTTAAAGCCATTTCAGTGGCGTATGTTGAATTCGTTCGTGGGACACCATTGATGGTTCAAGTGATGTTCGTTTACTTCGGTGTTGGAATCATTGTTAACTTGCCAGCATTATTATCAGGTATCATTGCCGTTTCGTTGAACAGTGGTGCTTACGTTGAGGAAATTATCCGTGGTGGGATCAACTCGGTTGATAAGGGCCAAACTGAAGCCTCTGCCAGCCTTGGGTTAGCTAAGAGCGACACCATGCGTTTCGTTGTCTTACCTCAAGCATTGAAGAATATTTGGCCAGCGCTGGGTAATGAATTTGTTTCACTGGTTAAGGAAAGTTCAATCGTTTCCATCATCGGTGTGACTGATTTGATCTACCAGTTAAATATTGTGCGTGCCGATACGTATCGTGGGGTTATGCCCGTGTTCATCGCAATGTGCATTTACTTCGTGATGACGTTTATTTTAACGAGAGTTCTAAACTACTTTGAGGGGAGAATGAAACATGCAAGATAAACCATTGGTTGAAGTCAAAAAGCTTCAAAAAAACTATGGCGATACCCAAGTCCTAAAAGAAATCGATGGGACGGTTATGCCTGGTCAAGTGATTTGCGTGATTGGCCCTTCAGGTTCTGGTAAAAGTACTTTTCTACGTTGCTTGAACATGTTGGAAAAGCCAACTGCCGGTCAGGTCTTATTTGAAGGAAAAGATACGTCAAAGTTTTCTGACGAGGAATTGACCGTTTTACGTGAACGAATGGGAATGGTTTTCCAAAGCTTCAACTTATTCCCTAATTTAACGGTGCTGGATAATTTGAAATTAGCACCGATCCGGGTTAAAAAGATGTCTGATAAGGATGCTGAAGAAGAAGCCAGGAGCTTACTGAAACGGGTTGGCCTTGAAGAAAAGGCTAACGTTTATCCAAGCAGTCTGTCAGGTGGTCAAGCACAACGGGTGGCTATCGCGAGAGCCTTAGCCATGGATCCGGAGATGCTGCTGTTTGACGAACCAACCAGTGCGTTGGACCCTGAAATGGTTGGTGAAGTTCTGGCAGTTATGAAAGAATTAGCCGAAGATGGCATGACCATGGTGGTGGTTACCCACGAAATGGGCTTTGCCCGTGAAGTGGCCAACGAGGTTTGGTTTATGGCTGATGGGTATATTCTGGAAAAGAACGAACCCAATGAGCTGTTTAATCATCCGCAAAATCCACGTGCACAAGACTTTATCAGTAAGATTATTGGTAATTAATCTCATCTAAAAATAAGCATCCTGATTTGATTCTTAAATTAGGATGCTTATTTTTTTAATCGTATTCTGATTGCAATGGTCAACATAGGCACTCAGCTTGCCCCAAACACGTATTCGGCGTTATAATGAAACGTCGAAACTGGGGAAGTACGAGATAATACCAACCCCCGGAAAAAGAAACGGAAGGAGGTCGTCTATTTGGCCACCGAATATTTAGAACATAAATTAGCCCTTTTACCCGATATGCCTGGTATCTATATGATGAAAAATATTAATGGGCATATTATATATGTAGGAAAAGCGAAAAACTTGAAGAACCGGGTGCGGTCTTATTTCAAGAGCAGCCATGAAGGAAAAACCGCACGATTAGTCTCTGAGATTGCTGATTTTGAAACCATTGTGACCTCAACAGATAAAGAGGCTTTTTTACTTGAAATTACAATGATTCAAAAGCATCAGCCACACTATAATATTAAGTTAAAGCAGGGGACGGGGTACCCCTACATTAAAATCACCAATGAGCGTGATCCTACGATGTTGATTGTTAGTTCTATCCGCAAAGATGGGGCCTATTATTTTGGCCCGTATCCTAATGTCTATGCGGCTGAAGAAACGCTGCATTTTCTGCAAAAAGTGTATCCGTTACGTCGCTGCAATGGGTACCAAAACCGACCTTGCCTGTATTACCACATGGGGCAATGCCTGGGCGCCTGCTTTAAAGAGGTCCCCAAGGAACAATACGACAAACAAATTGAACGGATTAAGTCATTCTTAAATGGTAATGTGGCTTCCGTCAAACGTCATTTAAATGCTCAGATGAAAAAGGCATCGGATCAGTTGGAATTTGAACGGGCTGCTGATATTCGTGATCAAATGCACTACATTGAAGTCACCGTTGAAAAACAGAAGATTATTTCCAATGACCAGACGCCTCGCGATATCTTTAATTTTTACCTGGACAAAGGCTGGCTATCCGTTCAGGTCTTCTTCATTCGCCAAGCGCGGCTGATTAAACGGGAAAAGCGGCTTTTTCCAATTGTGAATGATGAGATTGAAGAAATGACCAGTTTCATCATCCAGTTTTACCACCGGAAGAACAGTATTTTCCCGAAAGAGATTTTAGTGCCAAGCAGCTTGCCTAAGGATATTTTGGATGAAATGCTGCCAATGCCTGCACGAACGCCGCAGCGGGGGGAAAAACGAGCGTTACTAGAGATGGCCGGTAAAAACGCCCGCTTAGTTTTGGAAGAAAAGTTTCGTTTACTTGAGCTGGATGAACAAAAGACGGTTGGTGCAATGAAGGAAATCACGGATGCTTTGGGAATTGCGCCAGGGCATAAGATTGAAGCTTTTGACCATTCTCACATTCAAGGAGCAGATTTGGTGTCAGCAATGGTGGTCTTTGTGGATGGTCAGCCCAATAAGAGTCTGTACCGAAAGTATAAGCTCAGAACGGTGGATCACGCCGATGAGGCTGCCAGCACGCGAGAGGTCATTCGGAGGCGGTACACAAGATTGCTGAAGGAGCATGAGGCGATGCCAGATTTAATTCTGATGGATGGTGGCACGATTCAGCTAGAAGCTGCTAAGGACGTGCTGGAGAATGAATTGGGCTTAAACGTACCGGTAGCGGCAATGGTTAAAAACGACAAGCATAAAACGGCCGATTTACTATCAGAAGTCAACGATACGCCGCTGCACCTGGATCCCAAATCACAGGGCTTTTACTTATTGCAGCGAATTCAAGATGAAGTTCACCGTTTTGCCATTACCTTTCACCGTAAAGTGCATGCCAAAAATTCACTTAGCTCTAGGCTGGACGATATTAACGGTGTTGGGCCAAAGACCAGGAATAAACTGCTGCGGAAGTACGGCTCGATGAAAAAAATTGCCGCTGCGACGCCGGAAGAACTGCATGAACTTGGCATTTCTAAGCCAGTTGCTGATACGATTCACCTAACTTTAGCGAAAATGCCGGAGACTAGTTAAGCGTAAGTTTAAAAAAGTTTCAATAAACGGTGGTAATTTGTTAATATTCATTAGATAATAGCAAGGTTAGGAAAGTCCGAATGAAAAGAATAATGGAGAAATGCTATGTTTGTAGATCACGTAACAATAAATGTTAAGGCCGGAAATGGTGGCAATGGAATGGTTGCGTTCCGGCGAGAAAAGTATGAACCCAACGGCGGACCAGCCGGCGGCGATGGTGGCCGCGGCG
Source organism: Secundilactobacillus mixtipabuli (assembly GCF_002217925.1). Taxonomy (GTDB): domain Bacteria; phylum Bacillota; class Bacilli; order Lactobacillales; family Lactobacillaceae; genus Secundilactobacillus; species Secundilactobacillus mixtipabuli. The sequence continues at coordinate 99,408 of NZ_BCMF01000006.1, forward strand.
GTAGCGTTGTGTTCAAGGTCAATACGGGACTGCGGACGCTGATGGATTTCCGGTATAACCAGAAATTCAAAGGTGATCATGGTCAAAATGGTGGTATTAAAGGCATGACCGGCCGCGGTGCAGAAGATCGTGTGATTCTAGTTCCTCAAGGGACCACGTTAATCGACGATGATACGAACCAGGTGATTGCCGACTTAGTTGAGCCGGATGATCAAGTTGTTGTGGCTCACGGTGGCCGCGGTGGCCGTGGCAACGTTCACTTCGCTACACCAAGGAATCCAGCCCCTGAATTAGCTGAAAATGGGGCACCAGGAGAAGAACGACGGGTTCGTTTGGAACTGAAGCTGTTAGCTGACGTTGGGTTAATTGGTTTTCCTTCCGTTGGGAAATCAACCTTATTGGCAGCTATTACCAGCGCGACACCTAAGATTGCTGAGTATCACTTTACGACGATTACACCCAATTTAGGGATGGTCAAGTTGAGTGATGGCCGTGATTTTGCGGTGGCTGATTTACCCGGTTTAATTGAGGGTGCAGCCAGTGGCGTTGGCCTGGGACTTGAATTCTTAAAGCATATTGAGCGAACACGGGTCCTACTACATCTTGTTGATGTCAGCGGCTTTGAAGATCGCGATCCGTACGATGATTTTCTGAAAATTAATGCTGAATTAAAGAAATATGATCCTGACTTGCTTAAACGACCACAAATCGTCGTGGCAAGTAAGATGGATTTGCCTGACTCAGCTGAAAATTTAGCCACTCTGAAAGAAAAGCTTGTGCATGATACAACGCTGGCCACGCCGCCAGTTGTGATGTCGATTTCCAGCGTGACTCATGAAGGCTTGACACCGCTGATTCAAAAGACGGTTGAGATTCTTGATCAGACGCCAGCCTTCCCAGTGAAGGGTGTGGATGATCTGGAAAGAATGCTGACCACTGACGATCAGTCTGCTGAATCTGACGATTTCCAAATCACACGTGATGAAGCAGGAACTTGGGTCCTTACCGGTGCTAAGTTAGAGCGTCTATTCCAGATGACTAATATGGATCATGAAGAAAGTACGTTGCGTTTTGCACGGCAATTACGAGGTATGGGCGTCGATGAAGCCTTACGAGAAAAGGGTGCCCGTAACGGCGATCTCGTTCAAATCGATGACTTTACCTTTGAATTCGTGGAATAAGATTTTGAGTTAAATTTAAGAGATGAAACGAGGGAGAATCGATGCAACACGCAGGGAGTAAACGGCTTAAACATAGTCGTTATATTTCTGGGTTCGATGGAATCCGGACTATTGCGGTGATTGGTGTTATTGTCTATCACTTGTTGCCTTATAGCTTGCAGGGGGGCTATTTGGGTGTTCCAATATTTTTTGTGGTTTCAGGTTATTTGATTACCGATCTACTGTTACAAGAATATGAACAAAATGGCCGAATTGACATTCTCAGTTTTTATTATCGGCGGATGAAACGGCTTTATCCCGCATTAGTGACGATGGTACTGACGACGGCAGCGTATATCACGCTGTTTCAGCGTTCGTTGTTTGTGAGCTTAAAAGCGATTATCGGGACTAATTTACTTTATGTGTATAATTGGTGGGAAATCGGTCATGGTCAGTCGTATTTTGACCGATTTAACGGAGAGTCACCGTTTACACACTTATGGTCATTATCAATTGAAGGTCAATTTTACCTATTTTGGCCAGTCATTTTGGTGTTGTTTCTGTTTATTTTCAGAGAGCGGAAGTCTATTTTCTATCTGATTTCAGGGCTAGCAGTTGCGTCCGCAATTTGGATGGGCTACCTCTATACGGGGACTAAAATGACCAACCGGGTCTATTACGGAACGGATACCCGAATGTTTGCAATCCTTTTGGGGGTTGCATTAGCGTTTGTTTGGCCGGCAACTAAGCTGAAAAGTGAATTGAATCGGCAGGCTAAGTGGCTTTTAAATGGCGCTGGTATCGTGAGTCTGCTGCTGTTAATCAGCATGTTCTTCACGATGTCCGGTCAGTCAACGTTCACCTATCGTGGTGGGATGTTCTTTTTCACGCTGCTATCAGCCATTTTGGTTGCAACGGTTGCTCACCCAGCAGGATTTATGGATCGCTTATTTACTAATCCAGTTTTCGACTGGGTAGGTGCCCGGAGCTATGGCATTTATTTGTATCAGTTTCCGGTCATGATTTTCTATGAAGCGAAAGTGACTAATATTGCTGCGCACCCGGTATTTAATGCGCTGATGGAAACCTTTTTGATCTTAGTCGTCAGTGATTTATCCTACCGTTATTTGGAGCGTCCATTACGGCATTACGATTACAGTCAATTACCGACAGCAATCAAACGATTTTTCCAGAATCCCAAAAAGTTTGGCTGGGCCCGCTACGCCGTAATTCCAGCTGTTCTAGTCACCGGCGTTGCCCTCTTTGGTGCTGCTACCAGTCCGACTCATTCGGAGGCAAATGATTCAGCACTTCAAACTAATATTAAGCACAACCAAAAGCAAGCTGCTTCTTCTAACAAGGCGGCCTTAAAAAAGCAGCGGGAAGCTGCTAAAAAAGCGGCAGCTGAAAAGAAACGGGAAGAAGCTTGGAAGAAAGTTAAGTTGTCAGCCCATCAAGAGGAACTGGTTAAGACATACGGTTTAACTAAGCGTCAATATGTTCAAGCCAAGGACCTTTCAGTTACAGCAATCGGCGACTCAGTTATGGTGGATGTTTCCAGGGACATTCGTCAGGTCATTCCTAACACCTATGTTTCAGCTGGTGTGGGTCGTCAAATTTGGCAGGCACCTAAAGAGATTGAATCACTTAAATCACAAGGTGCACTGGCGAACACTGTGGTGATCAATTTAGGAACCAATAGTCCAATGACGGATGATCAAATTGACCGTGTGATCCATATGATTGGGCCCAAACGCCAAATTTACTGGGTCAATACACACGTACCAACGCGTAACTGGGAAACTTCTGTTAATAAAACCATTGCTAAAGCTGCTCAGCGTTATCCAAACGTGAAGGTCGTGGATTGGCATGGGTTAAGTAAAGATCAAAAGAGCTGGTTCTACGGGGATAATGTGCACCCAAATCCGACTGGAAACCGCAACTTTACTCGTTTATTGGTTCAACGCCTAACTGAACCAGACTCATCTTCAGCAAAATAAAAAAACACCGTATGCGGACGTTTGACGTCAAGCATACGGTGTTTTAATTGTTCAGCCAGTCCTTACAAATTGACGGTGATGGCTGCTGGGGCTTTAGCAACTGGCTGCCCCGAGTTATTAAAGCTGCCCGAAAATTTCACCTGTAGCTGGCGAACCTTAAACGTAGTAGGACCAACGAGAACCATTGCTGAAAAGGTCCGGGCACTGTTAGCGTTAATGGTCTGTCCAGCACTAGGATCGCTAATACCATTGGAAGAAATGGTTCTTGAATCGTTCAGACGGATGCTTTGAATTCCATCAATTTTGACGGCATGGCTCAAAGTGTTTTTAACGGTGAACTTAACTTGTAAGGTTTGGTAGGGATTGGGAAGCTGACCAATATTGAACGCTTGCTGAGCCATTTGCAGGGCCCGTTTGGTTTTTGCGCTATTGCTGAATCGTTTAGCATCGGTCACCTGATAGCTGAGCCCTTGGCTGGCAGTTTGCTGATTGAGTGGTTTGTTTTGAGCCAAGGTTAATTTAGTTCCCGCCTGATCGTAAGCAAATTGGCCGGGATAGGAGAGTAGTCCTGACTTTTGATAATTTTGGTTAGCTTTTTCTGAACTTGGGACCTTGTAAGGCTTCATGGTTGCTTGGTCAGAAGCTGCTTGTTCGGGCCTCTTGACCTGTTGGCTCGATGAAGCTGCTGAACTAGATTGAGACTGTTTGTTTGATTTTGCATGCCCGCCACAGCCAGTTAAAATTAGACCGGCAATTAAAACGGCGGTTAGCATAAGATGTTTAGATTTCATATGAAGATCCCCCTATTTAAATAAGAGCCAGTGCCCCGATTGGCGAAAGCCATAAAGCCGTTCGCCGTTAGCGTTAAAGATGATTAATTGCTGATTAAAGTGAGTGGCATGCTGGCGAAAGCTTGCAATAGTTAATGGCGTCTGAGTGGCTGAATGGAGTAAAAACTGTTGTTCAGAACTCGACAGATTAGAAATCGGCGTAATTGGATCAGTATCAAGACCTAAAGTTAAAGTTGGATCTAACTGGTGGATTAACGTTATCAATTCTTCTAGGCGCAAGTTTTTCACTCCCTCTAATATCATTATACCTTATCTTTTTTCCCATAAGTTAACTGAACCACTTTACTTATTCATCGTCCAACATAATGAATTTCAGCCAAATAATCAAACAATCGGCCGTCGAATCTGATACAATTATAGGGTTGGGATCCGTTTTAAAAAGGACCAGATCACACCAGCTGAGATGTTCGGTGCAAGATAGATAGAAAAGGACGACAGATATGCAAATTGAATTTTTAGGTACCGGTGCCGGTTCCCCAGGAAAATTTAGGAACGTCAGCAGTTTAGCACTACGGTTACTAGAAGAACGCAATTCCATCTGGCTGTTTGATGCCGGCGAAGGTACTCAGCAACAGATTCTGAGAACAACGATCAAACCACGAAAAATCGATAAAATATTTATTACCCACTTACATGGTGACCATATTTTTGGCTTGCCAGGTTTATTAAGCAGCCGATCCTTTCAGGGCGGTAACGATAAGTTAACCATTTACGGTCCAAAGGGGATTCGTAATTTTGTTTTAACCAGTTTAAAAGTTTCCGAAACCAAGTTATCGTACTTCATTGATTTTGTGGAACTATCTGGTGGTGGTGAAATTTTTAAAGATGATAAATTCACCGTCTATGCTGAACATTTGGATCATAAGATTGAAACCTTTGGCTACCGGGTAGAAGAACGGGATCATCCAGGTGAACTCATGGTTGATAAACTCCGAGAAGATAACGTGCCATCAGGGCCAGTTTATGGGCAGTTAAAGGCGGGTAAGACCGTTACTTTACCAGATGGTAGAGAAATCAATGGGCAAGACTACATTGGTCATGCACAAAAGGGACGGATAGTTGCCATTTTAGGTGATACTCGTAAGACTGCTAACAGCTACAAACTAGCTGAAAACGCGGATGTTTTGGTTCATGAAAGCACCTTTGCTAAGGATGAAGCGGCCATGGCGCATAGTTATTACCACTCCACTAACGTTCAGGCGGCTAATATTGCCAAGACATCTCACGTCGGCCGGTTATTACTAAACCATATTTCAGCTCGTTACAATGGCAAGCTGGCCCGTGAGTTAGAAAAACAGGCACAAGCTGTCTTTAGCCGTAGCAAAGTTGTGAAGGATTTTGATATCATTGATATTCCGTTTGATAAAGAACGGGAATAGGGGGCTATTCAATGAAACGTCAAGGAAAAGTGATCATTGCGATTCTACTCGTTATTTTGATCGCCATTTTTTCGGTCATGAATACTGAATCAATACCGGTTCATTTTGGCGTTACCACCGTTTCATGGCCATTAGTGTTGATTTTACTAGTGGCTATTTTTCTTGGTGCCATTTTGATGTTTTTATTTGCGACAATTTCAAACTTTCAAAATAAACGAACCATTAAGCAGCAGGCCGAACAGATTCAAGCGTTAAAAACACGTTTAGACGAAATTAAGCCAACTGACGGCCAATTGGCTCATAGTGAAAAAGTCGATTCTAGTCAATCAGAAGTGAAGGATGATGACCATGATTGAAGCACATTATGATTGGCAAGTAAAAAATGTTGATCAGCCAAGTGAAGCGGCCTCGCAGTTAGCTAATTCACTGTCAATTGAACCGATGGTCGCCCAAATCTTGCTGAATCGTGGCTATGATACTGAGGCTAAAGCCACGCAATTTTTACAGCCCGATTTATCCCAGCTGCATGATCCAATGACCATGCATGATATGGAAAAGGGTGTCGAGCGCATTCAAACGGCGGTTGCTAATGGTGATCACATTACGATTTATGGTGATTATGATGCTGATGGCGTCACCAGTACGTCAATTTTGTACGAAACCCTCGATCAAATTGGGGCTAATGTTGATTACTTTATTCCAAATCGGTTTGTGGATGGCTATGGTCCCAATGTTGCTGCTTTTGAGCGCTTAATTGAAAATGGTACCCAGTTGATTGTGACCGTGGATAACGGGGTGGCTGGTAACGACGCCATTGCCCGTGCCAACGAATTAGGTTGTGACGTGGTGGTCACCGATCACCATGAGTTGCCTGATAAATTGCCGGATGCGTACGCCATTATTCATCCGCGCCATCCAGAAGGCCAGTATCCCTTTGGTGGCTTATCAGGCGCTGGCGTGGCCTTTAAAGTGGCAACCGCATTGTTAGACGAAATTCCGCAAGAAATGTTGGATTTAGCCGCAATTGGCACGGTTGCTGACCTCGTACCCCTGGTTGATGAGAACCGTGTTTTAGTGACGGCTGGCCTGCAGTTACTTTCTCAAACGGACCGGTTAGGTTTAGTTGCGCTCATTAAAGAAGCAGGGATTGCGCCAGAACGAATTGACGAACAGTCAATTGGCTTTGGAATTGCGCCACGACTGAACGCTCTGGGGCGTTTAGATGACGCTGCACCCGCCGTGGAATTATTGACCACATTGGACGAGGAGCGAGCTGAAAAGCTAGCCTCATTGACTGAAAAACAGAATAAGTATCGGCAAAAGCTGGTTGCTGACATTAGTCAAGTTGCCTTGGCTCAAGCGCAAGATGAAGCACACCGAAACCACCCAACCATGCTCATTACAGGCAAAGGTTGGCATGAAGGTGTATTGGGAATCGTTGCCAGTAAAGTTGTCGAAGCTACTGGGAAACCAACGGTGGTCCTCGATGTGAATGCCGAAAATGGTACGGCAAAAGGTTCCGGCCGAAGTGTTGAAGGCTTTAACCTGTTTGAGGCTTTTGACGGCCAGCGAGATTTGCTGGTTAATTTTGGTGGGCATGCAGCTGCGGTGGGGATGACCGCAAAAGCTGACCAGCTGAGTCAGCTCCAAGCTGGTTTTGATCAAGCAGCTATTGATCAGAATTTAGCCGATCAACCGAAAACGCCTTTAAAGGTTGCTTCGGAAATGGCTGTTGGAGATGTATCTGAGAACCTTTACAATCAGCTGCGTCAGTTAGCACCGTTTGGGACTGATAATCCGGTCCCAATGTTTGTGTTTAAGCCAACTGCAGTGAAAAATGTAAAAGCCATTGGGGCTGACGGCAAGCACCTGAAGTTTCAGTTAGCTGACCAAAATCATCAACTCAATGCCATTGATTTCGGTGCTGGTGATTTAGCACCCGTATTGCAAAGTGCGCCGCAACAAGTCGAAGTCGTTGGTCAGATAGAAACTAATGTTTGGCAAGGCCGAACGTCCATGCAGGTCATGGTAAAAGATCTGGCAGTCGCTGGACTAATCATTAGCGATCAACGAACGCAAAAGTTACGCTCTGAAATATTTCAGGATGCCAATGCCACTTACGTTTTCTTTAACCAACGCCTTTATGAAAAATTGCAGCCACAAATTCCGGCGACAGCCAGTTCATGGTTGCTATCGGATGCTAAACGGTTAGGTAAGGTTCAGACACCAACCGTGTATTTAGTGGATTGTCCAGCACAAATAACTGACTTAAAGGTGGCGTTAAGTGCGATTAAAGCTGATCAAATTGTCACTTATTTCTATTTAAATGAAAGTCATTACCTTTTGGGGATGCCAGATCGCTCACAATATGCTAAACTGTTTAGGTTCGTTAAAACGCATCATGATGTGGATGTCTCCCATCGCCTAAATGAGTTGGCGAAGTATTTACAAATCGTCCCGACTCAGTTAGTCTTGATGTTGCAGATTTTTCGTGAGCTAGACTTTGTGACCATTGCTAATGGCAAGCTGAATGAAGTTAAACAACCAGCTCATCGTCAGATAACTGACGCACCAAGTTACCAAAAACGACAACAGCAAATTGAAACTGAAAAACAACTATTGTATAGCGAAACAGCCGACTTAAAGTCACTGTTGACCTCGCTAATTGCACAAGATTAAAGGAGTTGCTATTTAAAATGACGATTGATTTAAAGAAGTACATTGCTACGGTGCCGGATTATCCTGAGCCCGGTGTAATGTTCCGTGACATCTCACCATTGATGTCAGATGGTGAAGCTTACCGTTACGCAACTGATCAACTGGTTGACTATGCTCGTAGTAAGAACGTTGACATGGTGGTTGGACCCGAAGCACGTGGTTTCATTGTGGGTTGCCCAGTGGCCTATGAACTGGGTATTGGGTTTGCACCGGCTCGTAAAGAAGGTAAGTTACCTCGGGAAACAGTCAAAGCAACTTATGATCTTGAATATGGCAAGTCTGCCCTTTATTTGCACAAAGATGCTATCAAACCGGGCCAGCGAGTATTAGTAACCGATGATTTACTGGCTACCGGTGGGACAATCGGTGCAACCATTGATTTAGTCGAAGACTTAGGTGGCATCGTAGTTGGGACTGCCTTTATTATTGAATTGAAGGATCTTCATGGCCGAGATAAGATTAAAGGTCACGACATCTTTAGCTTAATGGAATACTAAGAAGCAAATGAACACGCTAAATAATAACAACTGATAGTTGCAAGTTTTCTCAGGTTTGTTATAATTATTTAGTGTGTTACTTATGGAGAGTTGGCAGAGTGGTAATGCACCGGACTCGAAATCCGGCGAACCGGCTTATACCGGCGCGCAGGTTCAAATCCTGTACTCTCCTTAAATGTTTTTCAATAGCTCGTCATATCTAGCTAAAAGGCTGATATGACGGGCTTTTTAGCTTATAAATTTTCAATAGCAAGCATTTATAAACTAGTTTTGGTTGTCCAGGAGGTTGTCTAGTTTGATGGAAAATTTCGCGGACAACCCAAATATTTAGTCAAACGCTCTCCAAGGTGAGAATGCACATATATTGAGCGGTGTTCGCATCCAAAAAAATGTACCTCTTTATGCAGAAAATCGATGGTATTTTTAAGTGGCTAAATTTCTTGATGCTCCCGTTTCATTAAATAAATTTTATAATATATCACATCTTTTATATGGAATATAACAACAGTTCGTACCGGTTACCAATTTCACAAGATTGTGTCTATTCAATGGAATGACTGGGTTATCAAACAAATATTTTTTGTGTTAAAAATCACAATAAAGCTATAATGATTAAGTGTCTAGTACCAATTTTTTGATACTATAAACTATTTTATAAAAAAGGCTTGTAATTGATCTTAGCATTTAGTAGAATGCTAGTTGTACTTTCTTTCGAAATACAATTCTCAACTACAGTTATTGACGTCGGTCCACTACACCCGGCATCAAAAAAGAGCGGTAAATGCCTCTTCCATAACGGAGGCGTTTACCGCTCTTTTATTCAAATTGGTTGATAAACTTTAAATCATCTGTGAAGCAGGTCTTAATAAGACTTCGTTAATCGCAACGTCGGCTGGTTGGTCGATAGCGTAAGCAACGGCATTGGCCACGTCTTCAGCTTTTAAGCCATTTTCTTTTTCCTGTTTTTCGGTTTGAGCCCGTTGTTTAGGATCACTAATGGTACTGAAAAGTTCGGTATCAACGGCACCTGGCGAAATCATTGTGGTTTTAATATGGTTGGCCACTTGTTCTTGACGCAAGCCATCCATAATTGCCTGAATAGCATATTTGGTGCCGGCGTACACTGCCGTACCCGGATGAACCACATGGCCGGCGACCGAGTCAGTGGTGATGATTTGCCCGCTTTTTTGTTTGATCATGGTTGGCAGAACGGCTGCAATGCCATACAGGACACCCTTAATGTTGACATCAATCATCCGTTCCCATTCATCGACTTTCAGTTCGGCCAATTTCGAAATGGGCATTAGCCCCGCATTGTTGTAAAGGACGTCTACCCGTTGGAAGTTATCGATTGCTAGCTTAACCAGACTGGCAACGCTGCTTCGATCAGTGACATCGGTTTCTTGGAACAGCACATTTCCGTTTGGAAACTGATCGGCGATTGCTCGTAAACGATCGACACGACGAGCACCAATCACAACTTTAGCACCAGATTGAGCTAATTTTTCTGCGGTTGCCCGGCCAATGCCACTAGAAGCACCCGTAATGACAACAACTTTATTCTTGATTGTCAAAATACCAACTCCTTTTTGATTACTATTTTTATTTTAACATTATTTATTCATCTGGAGTCAGGGGGTGTTGCGGCGAGTGCCTTGACTTCAACCGTACTCTAACTGATATACTGATAATGGATTTTTAATGATCTTCATAAAGAGGTCAAATGGATATTGAGAGGGGATTATTTTAATGAAAACAACAGTATTTGAAAAAGTGGGTCAAGTCGCTATCGAAAATGTGGATAAGCCAACCATTCAAGCTGAAGATGACGTGATCATCAAAGTCGTTAGAACCTGCGTTTGCGGATCTGACTTATGGGCTTATCGAGGCTTGGAAGATAAAGATGATCATTCTATCAACTCGGGTCATGAGGCAATCGGCATTGTGGATTCAGTTGGGGGTAACATAACGACCGTGAAGCCGGGCGACTTTGTGATCGCGCCGTTTACTCACGGATGCGGCCATTGTGCAGCATGTTTAGCTGGTTTTGACGGTGACTGTCAGAGTCATGATGATAACTTCAGTAACGGCGTTCAATCAGAGTACGTCCGCTTCCAACATGCTGACTGGGCGCTGATCAAGGTACCAGGGCAGCCCAGTGATTATAGCGATGAAATGTTGAATTCATTGTTGAGCCTTGCAGATGTCATGGCAACCGGTTATCATGCGGCACGAGTAGCTAACGTAACAACGGGTGATACAGTTGTGGTCGTTGGTGATGGTGCCGTTGGTCTCTGCGGCGTAATTGCTGCTAAAATGCGCGGGGCTAAACGAATTATTGCGATGAGCCGGCATGAAGACCGTCAAAAATTGGCGACTGAATTTGGCGCAACGGACATTATTGCTGAACGGGGCGACGAAGCCGTTGAAAAGGTGATGGCGTTGACGAATAACGCGGGTGCCGATGCCGTATTGGAATGTGTCGGGACTGAACAGTCCAACGACACGGCCATGAAGGTGGGCCGCCCAGGTGCGATTGTTGGTCGTGTGGGCTTGCCTCATGAACCTAAAATGGATATGGCTAATTCCTTTTATAACAATACGATTATTGCCGGTGGTCCAGCTTCAGTAACGACCTATGATAAGCAAACGCTATTAAAAGCGGTACTCGATGGGGACATTCATCCTGGTAAAGTCTTTACGAAAGCATTCAGTTTGGATGACATCGATGAGGCTTATCAAGCAATGACAAAGCGTGAAGCCATTAAGTCATTAATTATTGTTTAATTTAAAATTCTATCAAACAGTCAGTAAAAGGGTCAGCAAACACTCATTCGAAGTGCTTGCCGGCCCTTATTTTTTATTTATCAATTATGACTCATTCATGCTATGTTCCCAACTACCCTGAGTATTCACGTGTGCCTGGTCTGCCAATGATTCTAGTGATTTCATGTCAGCTGACGCCAATTTGAGTGAAATGGTGTTTTTAGTGTCAGCAATGTAATGCTGTTTGGTTACACCAATAATGGGCGTGGTTCCTTTTTGGATGACCCACGCGGTTGCGATATCAGCCACTGCAACGTGATATTGGCCAGCAAGTTTAATCATCTTTGCCAATAATTCGTTCAGCTTTGGCAACATTGGGTTGTAGGTTCGTGCCCGGTTACTGTCACCTTCAAATGGGTGGGTAGCATCATGCTTACCGGTCAAAACGCCCTGTTCCAAGACCATGTAAGGGAAGAATGTGATGTTGTTTTGGTGGCAGTAATCTAGGATGCCAGTCTCCTCGGATTGTCGATGGAGCAGGCTAAAATGATTTTGCACGGCATCAAGTTGGACGCCACCGGCATTTAAAATTTCTCTAGCCCGCTTGATTTGCTTCAAATTGTGATTGGACACACCAACATGCTTAACCAAACCGGCTTTGACCAATGGGATGATCAGCGGCGTCCATTTTTCAACCCCCTCGGCGTTATGGATCCAGTAGAGGTCAATGTAGTCCGTATGCAATCGTTTCAAACTGTCGGCCAGCATGTCAGCCACTGGATTATCTCCTGTTCCGGCAAACCGCGGTGTGAATTTTGTGGATAGAAAATAGTCATCACGAGGATATGCTTTCAAACAGTTTCCCAGAATTGTTTCTGAAGAACCTTGGCCGTACGCAGCAGCTGTATCCCAAAGATTTAACCCATTTGCCATAGCTGAATCAACTACGGCTTGCAAATCAGTTTGCGTTAAGTGATGACCAAAAACTTGATCACCGCCGTTTACTCCTGATCCCCAAGACCAGGTCCCAAGTGCTACTTTTGCATCAAACATAATAAGCCTTCTTTTTTAATATAATAGTGATGTTCGTCATTAATTATGCTGAAAGAAGCGCCGAAAAGCAACTTTGATGTCTTAATGAATTGGGCAAAATTTGAGAAGCTATGATTGATGTCATCGAAAGGAAATTGCGGTATACTGCCCGTGAAATAAGTCGGTGTAGAGAGACAGGAGGGCTGATATGATGGACAAACAACGCCTGAGAGCTTTCGCTTTTATTTTGGTCACCTTCCTATTAGGGTGCAACGAATTTATGGTGGTGGGAATTTTGTCAGAAATCGCCCGGCATCTCAACGTGTCGTTGACGCAAGTTGGCTACCTGGTGACCGTTTTTGCCGTGGTCTACGCGGTGAGTACGCCGATCATCACGATTTTTACCAGTAAGTATGATCGGTATCAGACCCTCTTAGTCCTGTTGGGGGTATTTTTAGTGGGGAACACGTTAAGTGCCATTGCCCCCAACTACGGTTGGATGCTGTTGTCGCGGATGATTGCGGCGAGTGTTGCCGGGGCAATTATTTCGTTGCTGATGGCGTTTATTTCGGCCATTGCCACCGAAGAAAAGCGGGCAAGCCTAGTAGCCTGGGTGTTTGCCGGCTACAGCATTGCGTCGGTTTTTGGTGTTCCCATCGGCACGATGATCAGCATTCAGTATAGTTGGCGGGACGCGTTTATGCTGGTGTCGTTGCTGACTGTGATCGCCTATGGTGGGTTAGTTTGGCTGCTGCCGAGGCATGTGGATCAGGTTACGGGGTCGCTGGTTGCTCAATTAAAATTACTGCGAGATCGGCGGATTCAAATCGGGATCTTGCTAGCACTCTTCACCGCGGCCACCATGTATGGCTATTACACCTATATTCGACCGTTACTCACCAGCGGATTGGGTTTCAGCCGCAACAGTCTCAACGTGCTGCTCTTTATGATCGGTGTTATGAGCATTGTTTCTAATCGCTGGTCGGGACACCTGGCGAAGCACGGTGGGCTCAATCGGCTGCCAAAATATTACGTAGCGGATCTGATCATCTTGATGCTGCTGCCGGAAGCATTGAATAATGAAGCGCTAGGTTTCGGCGCATTACTGATTTTGACCATGATTGTGACGTTATTAAGTGCGCCGCTGCAGGTTTATTTTTTAGATATTGCTGAACACGACTATCCACAAGCACTGGTGCTAGCATCGTCGCTCAGCTCGATTTTCTTTAATTTTGGGATCACGCTGGGTTCGGCAACTGCGTCAGTGATGTTTGATGTGATCGGCTTAAAGGATATTAGCTTTGGCTCGGCGATTTATGCCGTGATTTCATTATCGCTCATTATCGGGTTAAACCGGCTGATCAACCAGCAGTCCAGCCTTATAAAAAAACGCACTGATCATTGAATTGTTATAAAAAGTAATGATTACTATTTACAAGGAGAGCTAACTACGCTATTGTTTAAAGAGTAATTGTTACTATTTAAATTCGGAGGTTAGTTAAATGTTTGGCATAAGACGTAAGAGATTGATGGTTAGTTGGTTAGTCGCAGTGGTAGGAGTCGGTCTGGTTCTCAGTGGCTGTGGTCGCTCAGAAACCAGTTCTTCACCACAAAAGATTCTGGTGGTAACGAGTACTGATTTTTATGGTGAGGTTGCCCGCGCAGTTATCGGGAATAAGGGGACGGTTCATGCCGTCATTAATCAGGCAGCCGTTGACCCGCATGATTATGAACCAACGCCTAAAGTTGCCAAAATGGTGCATCATGCAAATGTGGTGGTTGCTAACGGCATTGGTTATGATAGTTGGATGAATCGACTGGTAACGGGTAAAAAAGCGACGCTGATCCGGGTTGGCAATGATTTGTTGAAGAAGCAAAATGGTGATAACCCACATCTGTGGTACCAGCCGCAAACCATGCCCACATTAGCGCGGGCGTTGGCAAAGCAATTTGCGAAAGAGCAGCCCAGAAACAAGGCCTACTTTGAAAAAAATGCCAAGCGATATATTGCATCGCTAAAGCCGATCGATACTGAGATGAATCACATTAAACAGCTCAGTTCACGGCAGAAGCAAAAGCGAGTGTATGTCAGTGAACCGGTCGTTGATTATGCCATTCAGGCATTAGGGTTCAAAGTTGCTAATAGGGACTTTGAAGAAGCGATTGAAAATGGCAGTGATCCGTCACCCAAATCGATTCGGCAGATGCAAAATGGTCTCAGAAAACATCAAGTTGCGTTCTTTGTCTTCAATAAACAAGTTGATAGCAAAACGGTGAATAATTTGGTCACGATTGCCAAGCAAAACCACGTGCCGGTGTTAAAGGTCACGGAAACCTTACCTGATAACTTGAGTTACAAACAGTGGATGTTAGGTCAGTACAGACAGTTAGCAAAAATCATAAAGTAGTTTAAAAGCTTCACGACAATACGGTCGTGAAGCTTTTTTGACATCTATTCTGTTAAATATGTTATATGTGGCATATAATATATTTAAGAAAAGAAAGAGGGACTTGAATTTTGAACTACTGGTTATTAACGTTAACTTTCTTGAGTGTGAACCTGGATTTTTTCTTCATGCTGATTTTCCTATTAAAGAAGTATCAGATGTCGAAAGTGATGGTCGGATATTTACTGGGTAATCTGATCTTACTGATTTTAAGCTATGCTGTCGGAAAAGCGTTACTGGTTTTTCTGCCGGAATGGCTATTAGGTATTTTGGGAATCCTGCCGATTTACCTCGCTTTTCATGATGACGATGATTCGGATGACGATAAGCACCATCGGTCGCAGATTATCAGTGTCATGCTGACGTATTTATCCGTGTGTGCGGGGTGCAACCTGTCCATTTTCTTGCCGGTATTAGTGGGTGAGAGCATGGCACATTTCTTGATGACCCTCGTCTTTATTGGCGCGTTAACGTTGCTGGTCGTACTCGTGATTAAGGGTATTGCTAACGTGCCAGCTGTTACCAGTGTGATGGAGAAGTACGGCGAAAAGTTAATGAAGGCCTGCTACATCCTGATTGGTTTGTGGGTCTTCTGGGATAGCGGTTTAATCAGTCACGTGATAGCTTTCTTGCACTAAATGTTCCATAATAGGGATATTGAATCCAGCATAAGTGGAGGGATCTCGCATGAAAGTTAGTAATGCGCTTTTAGAAGAAGCTGTCAAAATTTACAAGGTTTTGAGCAATACAAGCCGGATCAAAATTTTGTATTTTCTTGAGAATAATGAGGCAGACGTTTCGACGATAGTGGAAAATGTTAATCTGCCACAGCCAATGGTTTCTCATCAACTGGCAATGCTCTATCGCTATCAATTAGTTACGCGAGAAAAGAAGGGGACACACGTATACTACTGCTTGGACGATCCACATATTTTAGAAATGGTAGATGCCATGCTAGGCCACGTTTCACACGAAATAAAGGGTGAGCCGCATCCCTATAAAAATTCAGAACAGCGTTTGAGTAAATAAAAGGAGCAGGCTACCGTGAGGTAACCTGCTCCTTTATTATTCATTAGCTTGCTTGGTGTTTTGCTGCGTGGTCTTGATGCGGCAGCATTTCGTAGACATAACTTAAATCGGTTGGGTGATAAACACCGTAGATCTCACCAACTTTGGTGAAGCCCATCTTGTCGATCAAGTGTTGCATTGGCTTGTTGTCGGCATGGGTATCAATACGGATGCTGGTGATCTCAGGATGATCTGAAATCACGTGGTTGATAACGGCCTCGAATAACCGTGTGGCGTAGCCATGACCGGCGTGCTGCGAATGAATCGCTACCCGGTGCAGGACGATGTAGTCGTTGGAATCGTTTAGCCAGGTCCCCTTCATAGTGTCATACGAAGGATCCGGGGCAGTGACGATGGCAATGGCACCCACCGTTTCGTTATCATCTGACTGTGCTAGGTAAGCAAAGCCGTTGTTGATATCATAGGTGATTTGATCACGGGAAGGATAGTCACCTTGCCATTGATCAACACCGCTTTCTGCTAATTGGTTACTGCCGTCTTTTAAAATAGCAATGAGTGTGTCTAAATCTGCTAATGTTGCTTTTCTTAATTTCATCAATATCGACTCCTTACTTAAAATCACTTTTACAAGATTACGCTAAGTTGCACCTAATTACCAGCAAAAGATTTCAATTAACGAAAATAATGAAATGTTTCGTCACAAAAATGTGACTTTCTCGTTATTGTGTATTAATCTCCATCAGTTATCCTAGTACTCATGATATTAAAAACTGAAGGAGGGCCAGTATGAATAGGACAATCAAGCTTATAATAGCAGGACTCAGCCTGGTTTTCATGGCAATGGGATTAATCTTTAGTCAAAGCCAGCCGACAGCCGCATCCAGCCGAAAAACGTCGGCGTTACAAAATGCCAGCCAAACATCAGTCTCAACTAGACGAGTGACACTGTCAGATACGCATCAATTACACGTGATTATTACCGCCTATGACAATAACCAAAATGTGAGCCATCAACGCTATTCATACCGGCTCTTCCGAAACGGTAAGAGAATTGCTGTCCGGACATTCTCAGATGGTCATGCGACTAACGTGATCAGCGCCAGACCAGGAAACTATTCACTGCGGGTCTATGATCAGCAAAAACAGGTGAGCTTTAGTGGGGGGATTTCAACTTCCAACCAGCCGCATTTTGTCTAATCGCTCGCAAATGAAGGGCATTAAAATTGCTTTCGTCAGAATTATCACTCATACTGAATACAGATGATAAGGTGAAATTGGCCAACAGGCTGCTGACAAGCTTACTAAAGGAGCGATGACAATGTTCTCACACATTTTGGTGCCACTTGATGGTAGTGATAATTCTAAATCTGCCTTACAGGCTGCAATTAAAATCAGCCGCTATTTTGGCTCGACGATTACGTTAATTGCGGTGGTCGATGCAACTCGGATGACGTTAGCTGCCGGAAATATTCCCCTTGATATCCAAGGTGAGTTGCGGAAACGGGCAGTAGAAGTGATTGATGAAGGTAAAAAGATGACCGAACAGGCCGGCATCGAAACGAAAACGATGATTGAGGCCGGTTCTCCCAAAACGGTGATTGTGGATACTGCCAATAACAGTGACTGTGATTTAGTTGTGATTGGTAAGTCGGGTGTAGATGCCATCAATCGCTTACTGATTGGTTCAACAACGGCGTACGTGGTGCGTCGCG
Source organism: Secundilactobacillus mixtipabuli (assembly GCF_002217925.1). GTDB lineage: Bacteria > Bacillota > Bacilli > Lactobacillales > Lactobacillaceae > Secundilactobacillus > Secundilactobacillus mixtipabuli. Next base: position 116,999 of record NZ_BCMF01000006.1, read on the forward strand.
CTAACGTTCAAGTACTCGTCGTTAATGCGGAAGAATAGGTTAAAAATGAGTGTGTGACAAAACTCGGTAGATTCCAGAATTTAACGTAAAAATGCCAATTCCGACGAACTTTCGGAGTTGGCATTTTTACGTTAAATGGCCGGAATCTGAGTTTTGGCACATGATTAGACCATATTGAAGTATTGAACTGAAGTATAATCTTAACAAATTCTGTTTAGAGATGGATTGAAATACTTACCAATGTAGACTTATGGCACTGCCCCATTTTGATTACTGAATCTGCGACTGATTTAAAGGCCATCTTTGATTTTCAACGGTCGGCATGAGTAATAACACGAACAGCCAAATCGTTCCTAATACGGGAATGATGGAAATGAGTAGCCACCAGTTACTATGATTCGAGTCATGCAAACGGCGTGCCCGAATGGTGAAGTTAGCGATCCAGATCAGAATAAGTAACAGACCAAAGATGACTGAATTGGTATTACCGGCAACTTCATAATGACCGTTAACCAAATACTGAGATTGATGCGTCAGTATCCCGTAGAACCAAATTAGGATGGCATTAATAATGTAGGCTGTCCAGTACTGTTTTCGGGTCGCTGTTGCGTTGAAAACAGTGAGCTTTGACCAGTATTCAATGTAATTTTGAATCATGAAGAGTCTCCTTAAAGTTTATTTAACAATAAAATTGGATTTAAATAAGTAACCGCAAGAGGGGCAGCGATTCATCCCGTAATAAATGGTCATTTCTCGGTGACATTGCGGACAATTACCCGGGATACCACGGCGAATTTTTTTAAAGGTCGTTGTTGGTTTTTCAGATTTATCAGTCATTTTTGTCACTCCCTCGATGATTTAAGTATAGCATTTTCGGGTCAGAATGGCTGTAATGGTGCTGGTTAGTTTGGGTTATGAATGAACCCAAACACAAATAATGCCTATTCCGATAAGTCGGGAATAGGCATTATTTAAATCACACTCTGAAACAGCGTGTTAAACATTCAGTGACAACTTTTGACATTTACGCTTTAGGGTTAACACCGGCATGGAGATAACCGCGCCAGATCCAACCAGAGTGTTTGCCATTGCCGCTGCGGACGTGGTAGTAGATTGCTGAATTGTGAGAAGCTTTACGATATAATTTTTCGTGAGCATCAGTGTACCAAGTCGTATGCGGCAAGTTTTTCATGTCTGCGTACTTAATACCTAAATGCTTAGAATAACGAGCGCCAGAAAGTGTCCAGTAAGCATGACGGTGCATCGAAGCACGCCATACTAGCGTTACTGAGTTCGAACGGGCAGCTGAATAGTTAGAAGGCGTTGTTGGGGCTGGCGCAGGAACTTTAACCAACGTCGTCTTTGGTGTTGAGCTGCTTGAGCTGGTGTGGACGGCAACGTTAGCACTGCCGTTGACGTAGAATTCGTTATTTAATTGGCTGACATCGAGATTTTGTGATTCACCGTTGAAACGGTAATCAGAAGCCCACTGCCAAGCGTTAGCAGACGGGTATTCAGTGCCTGAAGGATTGGCTGGCCACTGTGCTAACCAGCCTTTATTACTGGCATTTGTGTCAATCCGGTTGCCAATCCAGCTTGCCATGGTGTATAAATCAGTTTTATTGTAACCCGCATCATTTAAAACACTGTCAAAAGCGGCTAAATCAGCATCGTTTTGACTCTTGGAAAGGTTTGCCAGTTCGCTGGCTTCAAAATCGACCACCATGACCATGTTCTTTGAACTGGTGACAGATTGAACGGCGTTAATGAAGTTTTGGGCTTCAGCTTTGGCACTTGATACCGAGGTAAAGTGGGCGAAGTGATAGTAGTTAACCGCTAAGCCCGCATCTTGGGCATCCTGGGCTTGCTGCTGAAGCACAGGACTCGTGTAGTAAGTGCCTTCAGTGGCTTTGATTGCCACCGCTTTAACACCCGCATCGTGTAATTTTTGATAGTCGCTGGCACCCAAATTGGATTGCCAGCTGGATAAATCGACCATGTCAGTTCTGGGTTGAGAACTGCTGGGGTTAAGTTGGGCGCTGGCGTTATGAGCACCCACTAATAAAACGGCGCCAGCAGTCACTAGACCCGTGAATAATTGTTTAGATAATTGCATGATATAAAATCCCCCTAAAACATTCTCGTGATGCTATTAGTATAACGCTGATTAGTTGAACTTTTCATTAAAAAAACCGATTACTTTAAAAGCAATCGGTTAATGATACAGGTTAAATTCTAGCGACCAGATGATTGTCAACCAGGGTCGAAACGACGGCCTCGAGCTGCTCAGTGGTACCATCCACACTTAATTCAATATTTGCACCGTTTGGAACACCTAGGCTCATGACACCAAGTGAACTGGTGGCAATCGTAGTAGTCCCTTGATATTTAAGCATAATTTTAAACTGGTATTTTGATAATTCGTTTGTCAGCTGATTAACAACTTCACCCGTTAATCCGTCAGAAGCCACGACTTTAATTGTAGTAATTTCCAATTCAAACACCCCATTTTATTAAATTAGTTTACGGTTCAAGTTCCCTTTGGTTCCGTTAAAGAAACCACTGCTTGGTAAGCGGTTAATACTATGATAGCATGGTACAGGAAGAAATCAAAAGCAGACGAGATAAATAATGGTAATTAAGGAGAGGTTTTAATGCGCTTTCAGGATTTAGTGCCAATAGAGTTAAACGTGATTGAAACGTCGACTGTTTACCAAGCTGGGAAACCCAGGCCAAAACAGCACGATTGGCAGATTGACTGGGAACGGTTGCGGCAGCTGATTTTGGATAATGATGAACGGATCGATGAAGTTAAAGCAGGAATCGCCGAAGACTGGGTTCGTACACACGGTACCGTTTGGGATCGTTTCCGCGGGTTTTATCGGCGTCCAAATGACAGTTATGATTATGATGATACCGTCTTTTGGGGGTATTCATCTTGGGGGACACCCGCTATCGCTGTGATTTTTGCTGACGAAACGGAAGCTTCCTATCAGCTGTATAAGGAAGGTATGGACTACAATTTTCACTATTTAGGAAAATAATTTTGATGCGTCATAAATGAGGAGAAATTATGCAAATTGGAATTGATCAGTTAGCGTTTTATACGCCAAACACTTATTTAGATCTTGTTGACCTCGCTAATGCAAGGGGTGAAGAGCCGGATAAATATCGAATTGGTATTGGTCAGTCTGAGCAGGCTGTCATTCCGGTTACTCAAGATGCCGTGACGTTAGCAGCCAACGCTGCCATTAAAGTCGTGGATCAATCTAATCGCGACAAAATTGCCATGGTGTTATTTGGTACTGAATCGGGTATTGATAATTCGAAATCAGCAGCGATTTACCTGAAGCGGTTGCTTGATCTACCTGATAATATTCGCGCGCTGGAAATCAAGCAGGCCTGTTACGGCGCGACTGCCGGTGTTCAGTTTGCGGCTGATTATGTTCGTCTTCATCCCGATAAGCAAGTCCTTGTGATCGGGGCTGATATCGCGCGCTACGGGCTGCATACGCCCGGAGAAGTGACGCAGGGGGGCGGCGCAGTCGCCATGATAATCAGCGCGGCGCCACGGCTATTAAACCTGGATGACGAAACCGCTTTTAGGTCTGAAGATATCATGGACTTTTGGCGGCCACTCTACCGGTCAGAAGCCTTAGTTGACGGCCGTTTTTCAGAAAATGTTTACATCGATTTCTTTAAAGCGGTTTGGTTAGATTACCAGAATCAGACTAACAGAACGATTGCTGACTTTACGGCATTTGCTTTCCATTTACCCTTTACTAAGATGGGGTTGAAAGGGTTAAGGGCGATTTTACCCGAAGCAACAGAAACGCAGCAGGAACGGTTAAAGGCGAATTTTGAAGCAAGCCGGCAGTATAATCGCCAAGTGGGTAATTTGTATACGGGTTCGCTGTATTTAAGTTTGCGGTCGTTATTTGATAATGCGGCCTTAAAACCTGGGCAACGGATTGGTCTGTTTAGTTACGGATCAGGGGCTGAAGGCGAGTTTTTCAGTGGTACAATTAGTGATCAGTTTAAGGCCCAAAAATCCCGTCAATGGTTTAAAACCTTTTTCAGCAACCGAAAACGTCTAGACGTGGCTCAATATGAACGGGTCTTTTCACAGACTTTGCCGCAGCACGATGTGTACCTTGACACCAGTTACGACGATGCCCGGTTTGTGCTGACTGGTGTTCAACATGACCAACGCCAATACTTAGATCGTGATCAGCATAAAGTAACAGAATAGAAAAAAAGAAGTCGGTTATGAAAACCGACTTCTTTTTATTGTAAAGTGAAACCAATACTAAATTGAAATACTGATTAAAAAATCTCATCACGATACAGACCAACGACTTTACCTAGGATGGTGACATGGTTCAAAATAATGGGGTCCATCGTATCGTTTTCGGGCTGTAGGCGATAATAATGATCTTCTTTGTAGAATCGTTTGCAGGTTGCTTCGTTTTCTTCGGTCATCGCAATCACAATTTCGCCGTTTTCAGCGGAATGCTGTTTCTTGACGATCACTTTGTCCCCGTTTAAAATACCGGCGTTAATCATACTTTCACCGCGAATTTTAAGCATAAACAAGTCGTTAGCTTCCTCCGTTAATTGGTCCGGAACCGGAAAGTAATCCGTTGCTTCTTGAACAGCCAAGATGGGTTCTCCAGCGGCAACCGTGCCTAAAACGGGGATTCTGGTTGGGGTAGTCACGATTCCGAGAGCTTCCACACCCAAGTCTGTGACTTCCAAAGCTCGTGGCTTAGTTGGGTCCTTAATCAAGAGGCCCTTCTTTGCTAAGCGGGCAATGTGACCATGGACGGTAGAAGTTGAACTTAAACCGACCTTCTCGCCAATTTCTCGGACGGTTGGCGGATAACCGTGTGATTGAGTCTGGTTATAAATAAACCGCAGGATTGCAAGTTGTTTTGTTTCTGAAGATTTTGTCATGGTTTCACCTCTAACATTCGCTCTGATTTACTGTAATGATAGCATAGTTGATGCACTATTTCAAACAAGTGTTCGCTTTTTGACTAAAATTGACCCGTTTCAGCTTTTTAGGAGCCCATTTCGGCCATTTTTCTTCTATATATAGGCGTTCTTCCTTGATCCAATAGGGGTTTCGAGTTATTATATTAAAGCATGTTTGTATAAGGGAGTGATATGAATGGCAGATACCGAAATGCAAAAACTAATCGCCCGCATTAATGAATTAGCCAAAAAAGCCAAAGCTGAAGGCTTAACTGAACTTGAAAAAGTCGAGCGTAAAGACCTTCGTCAAAAGTACCTCAAGAAGTTCCGTGAGGGCTTTAAAAGCGATATTGAAATGTTACGTGTCTTCGATAAATCCGGTAAGGAAATTACACCCAAAAAGGTTCAAGAAATTCAAAAAAAGAAGGGTTTACGGTAAACGTTTTACCGATTCCTTCAGAAGCCCTTTCAAAATGGGTTAAACTTGTGTAATATTGTTTACTGGAAGCTACTGTAAAGGAGGCACATCCACTTGAGCACTGGAATTTGGATTCTAATTGTGATCGTTGCTTTATTAGCCGGTTTAGCACTTGGTTTCTTCGCAGCTCGTCGGTACATGGAAAAATACATCCGTGAAAATCCGCCAATCAACGAAGACCAATTGCGCATGATGATGATGCAAATGGGACAACGTCCTTCAGAAAAGAAATTGCGTCAGATGATGAACAGCATGAAACAGCAACAATCAGAAAAGCGTTAATTCGCTTTGTTGAAACGAAGGCTTGGGTAATCCCGAGCCTTTTTTGATTTTGTCAGTAAATTTGCGAGGTGAGCAAGTGAGTATCTTTAAAAAATTAGGCTGGTATTTTAAAGCGGAGTGGAAAACCTATCTTTTTGGGTTGCTGGGATTATTGATCACTGCGCTATTAGCGGTTATCCCGCCACGGATGATTGGGGTGATCGTGGACCTCATTCATGGGCATCAGTTAACGGTTCGATTATTAATAACGGATCTGTTAATTTTACTGGCTGCAGCAGTCGGTCAATACGGTTCACGTTACATGTGGCGCACGGCAATTTGGGGGGCAGCCGCCAAGCTTGAAAAAACGCTGCGTCAGCGATTATTCGGGCACTACATGACAATGGATCAAACCTTTTATCAGAAATACCGGACTGGCGATTTAATGGCTCGTGCCACAAATGATCTTCAAGCCATCCAACGGGTAGCTGGTGGCGGTATTTTACAATTTGCTGATTCTATCATTACGGGCGGTACCACGTTAATTGCGATGATGACCTTGGTCAATTGGCGGTTAACCTTGATTGCTGTTTTGCCGTTCCCATTACTTGCTGTTATGGCGTACTACCTTGGGCAAAAGATCAACGTTGCCTTTCGGGACTCCCAGGCAGCCTTTTCACGGTTAAATAATAAAGCTCAGGAAAGTATTAGCGGCGTCAAAGTGATCAAGAGCCTTGGTCAGGAAAAAGAAGACATCGCTGATTTTAATCAGCAAGTTGACGAAACGATTAACGTCAACCGGCGCGTCAACCGGTTAGACGCTTTATTCGATCCCATCACGACGCTGATTATCGCGCTGGCCTACGTTGCCACGATTGTGATGGGTGGCTCCTTAGTCGTGAGTCATGTGATCACTATTGGTAATCTGGTTTCCTTTATTACCTACTTATCCATGATGATCTGGCCAATTTTTGCTGTGGGCATGTTATTTAATACCATGGAACGTGGGAATGCTAGTTATGACCGAGTCATGCATTTAATCAATGAACAATCACAAGTGGTTGACCAAGCTCAAGGTAAAAAAGAGCGGCCAGCAGGTGATTTAACGTTTAATGTGAAACAGTTTAATTATCCTGATGATCCACAAGTGGCGCTAAAAAACGTTCATTTCACCATTCCAGCCGGGAAAACGCTGGGGATCGTTGGTCGAGTGGGCGCTGGCAAAACAACGATCATGCGGCTACTGCTAAGACAATTTGAACAGTATCAGGGACGGATCAGTTATGGGGATACGAATATTCTTGATTATCAACTGGACAGTTATCTGCCTGCAATTGGTTACGTGCCACAAGATAGTTTTTTGTTCTCCGAATCCGTTAGGGATAACATCGCTTTTGCGAAGCCTGATGCCAGCGACCGAGAAGTGGAACAAGCCGTTTTAGACGCGGACCTAGCTTCGCAAATTGACCAGTTGGAAAATGGGTATGATACCTTAGTTGGTGAAGAAGGGGTTTCCCTTTCTGGTGGCCAGCGTCAGCGGGTGGCCATTGCCCGTGCGTTACTGATCAAACCAGAATTATTGATTCTAGATGATGCGTTATCTGCCGTGGACGCCGAAACTGAAAGTCAGATTTTAGGTAATCTGCACCGTGAACGGGCCGGTAAAACGACGATTATCGCTGCTCATCGGCTCAGTTCAGTGATGCAAGCAGATGAAATTATCGTCATGGATCACGGCATGATCACGGAGCGTGGCAACCACAATCAGCTGATGGCTCAAGGCGGCTGGTACCAGCAAATGTTCCAGCGCCAAGAACTTGAAATGCGGGTAAGGGGGGTTAAAAATGAAAAATAATGAGCACCAGTCAGCGTGGGCTAAGAGTATTCCAGTCAAACAACAATTGGGAATCGTTTCACGGTTGATTGGCTATGCAAAGCCTTACTGGCGTCATTTCATTGTTGCCATCGTTTTAGCTGCCCTTGTCAGTGTCGTCAACATTATGTTGCCCATGATTTTGAGCAATTACATGGATCATTACCTAAAAGTTGGCCGGGCGGATTTAAAGGTGATGTGGCTGTTCGCGGCCCTTTACTTTTTTGCCATGCTGACTCGTGCTGTCATGCAATTTTGTCAGACTTACCTTTACAGCATGGGGGCGGAATATATGCTGGAAAGCGTCCGTCGCCAGTTGTTTAATAAGCTGCACCGGTTAGGGATGCGGTTTTATGATCAAGTTCCTAGTGGTTCGATTCTGTCACGGTTAACTAACGACACCATGTCATTCAGTACTTTTTGGCAACTGTTCAGCAGTTTAATTGTGGCGCTATTTTCAGTGATCTCTTCAGTGATTGCGATGTTCTTGTTAAATGCCAAGGTCGCAATTTGGCTGTTGATTTTGCTGCCGCTGCTGGCGGTCACAATCTGGTATTATCAGCGATATAGTTCAAAGGTCTATCGCCGCATGCGCGAGCGGCTCAGTGAACTAAACTCGCGCTTAGCAGAAGCCATTACCGGGATCAGCATCATTCAGCAATTTCGGCAGGAGAAGCGGATGAACCGTGAATTTGACGATGTTAACGGTGCTTATTTCAAGTCCCGTCAAGCAATGATTCGCGTTAATTCCCTCTTATTGAGCCCACTCATTGATCTGTTCTATTCCTTAGGTGTTATCTTTGTGCTGACACTGCTAGGTGTCCGGGGCCTAAACGGCGTTGTTCCAGCTGGGATGATCTATGCATTCGTCACTTATTTGAATAACTTATTCAACCCAATGACCAGTATGATGGATAACCTGAGTGATTTTCAGGAGGGAATCGTCTCCGGTTCTCGAGTGATGAAACTGATGGCTGACAATGCTGCAGTTCCGCAGCAAACTCCCGTTGCCGGCAGGACGATCACCAACGGTAAAATCGAATTTAAACACGTCAGCTTTTCCTACGATGGTGAAACGCCAATCCTGGATGATATTTCCTTTGTTGCGCAACCAGGACAAACCGTCGCCTTAGTCGGTGAAACGGGTAGCGGTAAATCTTCAATTATTAATGTTTTAATGCGCTTTTACGAATTTCAGTCGGGTCAGGTGTTGATCGATGATCATGATATTCGTGAGTATGATTACGCCACATTACGCTCTAAGATGGGACTGGTGCTTCAGGAACCGTTCCTCTTCTACGGGAGTGTTGCGTCAAACATTCGAATGTTTAATCAAGCTATTTCTGATCAGCAAGTGCGGGCCGCTGCTGCCTTTGTGAATGCGGATAAAATGATCGAGTCGCTGCCACGTGGCTATGACTCCAGGGTGATTGAACGTGGGAATGGTTATTCCAGCGGTCAAAAACAGTTGATTTCATTTGCACGAACTGTGGTGACGGATCCTAAAGTGCTGATTTTAGATGAAGCGACGGCTAATATTGATACTGAAACAGAGCAGGAGATTCAAAAGAGTCTGGCGAAGTTACAGTCTGGACGGACCACGATTGCGATTGCCCACCGGCTGTCAACCATTCAAAATGCAGATTTAATTCTGGTTTTGCATCAAGGTAAAATTATTGAACGTGGTACAAATGACGAGTTAATGGCACAAAAGGGTGCTTATTACGACATGATTCAGTTACAAAATACAGCGCACCTTGATTAGAAAAAAGCATCAAACTTCGACAATTTTGAAGTTTGATGCTTTTTGAAATTCTTGTCTAAAATTAATGAAACCGCAGCTTAGGCGTGTGATTTAGCTTTGGGATCAACGTAGTGGAAATCAGGATCAATTTCATTATCGAGCTGATCAAAACCGGCCTGCATTTGCTGTTCAATCAATTTAAAATTATCATCGTTAAGTTTCATTTTAGGATCAACTGTAAAGGGTTCGCCAAACGAAACGGTGACCTTTTGACGGCTAAAAAGCTGTTTAAAGGTCAGTGGCCCTTGGTAGACCGTTGGGACAATCGGTGCCTTTGAAAGCTTAGCGATGACGGCAACCCCACCCTTTAAGTCCTGAGAGTGGCGGGTGCCAGATGGGAACATGATTAAGGATAAATCACTATTTTTTAGTAGCCGGACTGGTGTTTTGATAGCGGATGGCCCGGGATTTTCACGGTCCACAGGGAAGGCGTTGGCGTGCTTTAGGATCCAGCGTAAGATTGGATTTTTGAATAGCTCAATTTTAGCCATGAAGCTATATTTTTTGGGACTGCCAGCTAACGCATAATAAATGGGATCAAACCAAGTTCTATGCGGCCCCACTAAAATGTAGTTACCCTTTGGTAATCTTTCAGTATGTTCAAAGCGTGGTTTACCGTTAATGATGAAAAGGAGCACGCGCACAACAACACGAATAAAAGAATAAAACATGATGTAACCTCTCTTAAGTAAAGTTATTATCGTCTCAATTATTATAGACTAGTCACCACTAAAAGTCTTGGCTAGCTGATAAATGACCACTGGCTGGCCTGCATTTTAATGCTAAAATAGTCCGTAAGTGACTTGATATGTTTGTGAAAAATAGTAAGATAATTAAGCATTGATCTGTTGGCAAGAGCCAATTGGATCGAAGAAAGTTATGCTGTAACATTGGCTATTATAAGGATAAATAGCCGAAACATCAACGGAATGGGTGATTATTTGAAAACGCCACAGTTGCTTCCAGGTGAACGCATCGATCAGCTTTACAGTCAGGATATTCAAATTATTCAAAGTTCACAAGTTTTCTCTTTTTCATTGGATGCCGTTTTACTCGCCAACTTTGCTAAGCCACCGTTAAAACAAGCCGGCAAATTGGTTGATCTTTGTGCCGGCAATGGTGCAGTTGGCTTATTTATGGCGCCAAGGGTAAAGGGGCAAATTGCCATGGTGGAAATTCAGCCACGGTTGGCCGATATGGCGAGACGTTCGGTCGCTTTAAACCAGCTTGGTGAACAGATCACGGTTTATGAGCAAGACCTGGCAACCATTTTTAATCAAATTCATAAGGATTCAGTAGATACAGTCGTTTGTAATCCACCGTATTTTGCTGACTTACCAGATAGCAAGAAGAATCCTAACCAGTATCTGGCAATTGCGCGGCACGAAATTGCCACGTCGTTAGAAACAGTCATTGAGGTGACCTCTGGCCTATTAAAAATGAACGGGAAGGCTTTTTTTGTTTATCGACCTGACCGCTTATTAGAGATGACTTCGATGATGGCCAAGCACCGTCTAGCGGTCAAACGCATTCAATTTGTCTATCCCAAAGCTGGCAAAGACGCCAATATTATGCTAGTTGAAGCGATCAAAGATGGTCGGGCAACGGGGTTAAAAATCTTGCCGCCATTAATGACCTATGATGAATCTGGGGAGTACTCAGCTCCTATAAAGAAGATGCTTTACGGTGACTAAACCCAATCAATATTATTTCTACGTGCTGCTTTGCGCGGATCACACCTTGTATGGCGGTTATTCCACTGATGTTTATAAGCGTTTTGCTGCTCATCAGGCAGGAAAAGGTGCTAAGTACACAAAAGTGAAAAGCCGGCATCCGTTAAAATTGATTTACTTTGAAACATTTGATTCAAAGTCTGCTGCGCTGAAAGCGGAATACGCTTTTAAACATCAGCCCAGAAAGGCTAAAATCGATTATTTGTTAGCACACGGCGTTCAAATTGAATAAAACGATGACGTGTAAAAGGGCTTGCTTTCAACGCTTTGAATAATACTGAAAGGTGTAGCCTTATCTTTTTCTTCACAATTTGCTGAAACTCTTATCAATTGGACAAAAACATGATAAAATAGTCACATATCAGTGAATGGAGGAAACAATTGTGAAAATTATTGCATATGGTATGCGTGACGATGAAATGCCTTATCTGAAACAATGGTCAAAGGATAATGGTATTGAGGTTAAGGCTATCCCAGATTTATTGGACGATTCAACTGTCGACCAAGCTAAGGGCTATGATGGTGCTGTTGTCTATCAACAAAAGCCATACACTGCTTCAGTTTTGGACAAGTTAGCTAGCTTCGGTATCAAATCACTTTCACTTCGTAACGTTGGTGTTGATAACATTGATGCAGACGCTATCAAGCGTAACGGCATCAAGGTTACTAACGTACCTGCATACTCACCAAATGCTATTGCTGAATTAACAGCAACCCAATTGATGCGTTTACTTCGTAAGACTAACACCTTTGATCGTAAGATCGCTCATGGTGACTTGCGTTGGGCTCCAGATATTGCCGACGAATTGGATCAAATGACCGTTGGTGTTATTGCTACTGGTCGTATCGGCCGTAAAGCTATCAACATCTACCGTGGTTTCGGTGCTAAGATCGTCGCATATGATATCTACCACAATCCAGAATTGGAAAAAGAAGGTATCTACGTTGATACCTTGGACGAATTATATGCCCAAGCTGATGTTATTTCATTGCATTCACCAGCTACTAAAGAAAACGAACACATGCTTGACGACGACGCCTTCAGCAAGATGAAAGATGGCGTGTTCATCTTGAACCCTGCTCGTGGTGCATTGATCGACACTGATGCTTTGATCCGTGCCTTGGATTCAGGCAAGGTTGCCGGTGCCGCTCTTGATGTTTACGAAAACGAAGTTGGTATCTTCAACACAGACTTTGGTAGCTTCGATGCTATTCCAGACGAACGTTTGAAGAACTTGATCAAGCGTGAAAACGTTTTGGTTACACCACATATCGCCTTCTACACCAAGACTGCTGCTAAGAACATGACACAATTTGCCTTGACCAGCAACGTTAATTTAATTACAAAGGGTACTGACGAGAGCGAAGTTAAATTCTAAATCGATCAGAACAAGCGAAAAACGACCTGTGAGGGTCGTTTTTTTTGCGTTAAAAAGTGGTCTTGAACCGCTACCACTAGCCGTTCAAGACCACTTTTTATGATTTAAGATAATCGGCAGCATCGTTTTCCAACTGCACTAAGAGCTGCTGTAGCCGTTCTTGAACGGTGCCGTCGGGTAGCGTCTTGGCATCGATCTGCGTTTGGCTGATCAATTCCTTGGCCAGCTGCAGTGCCGATTTTTCACCTGCTTGAATGGTTAACTTACGGGCAATGTCGAATTGATCATCGGTAGGCTTTTTCGCTGACCCAAAGAAGTTCTGGAACCAGTCGCTTTCTTCTTCAAACGCGAAGAGTAAGGACAGGGGATAGTTGCCACTCAAAATCAGCGTTCTAAAGTCGAGACTATCATGAGTGCGATTAACGTCCGTCAGAATCTGCGCGATAACGCCCAACGTCTCGCCGATGGTGCTGATCAAGTCTGTGACGGCCTTATCCGTGATGCCGGCTGTTACTGATGCCAGTCGACAAGTCATAGCGGAAAGGGCACCAGATCGGGCCTTCGCGTCTTTCAAATAATCCGCCACTCGCTCGCGCTGGTTAAAGTTGAGTTGCAGGCGGGTGCCGTTTGCTAGCCAAAACTGCTGTGCGGTCTGGAGCACCACCGTTATTTCTGATTGGGGCAGGCCGGCCGTAGCCAGCGTTGCCACAAAATGGCCGTAGAGATATTGGCTGCCATAGGCCTTCGCCTTGGACATGGCAATATCACTCAACGACATTGCCTGAGGCTTGAAGGTGGCCGGAATCAAGCCGCTCGCTAGCGCTAAAACTTCAACGGTTCCCGAGAACGTTTCGGTATCAGAAATCCCGCCAGCCTGACTGAAAAGCGTCCACAACGCTTGCCGAAAATGACGTTGATCATCGTCAGCAACGGTTTTAGCTGGTTTTTGAACAGCTGCAGGTAGTTGTCTCAGCCACGACTGAAAGTCGTCTTCCAGCGCAACATCGACGGTATAATTGTCGGGACTAAAGCCCATAACTGTGTCACCTCATTAGTTAGTCGTCATTTTATCGATTTCAGTCGAAAACTGTTCCGCTACCGGGATAAAGATGTCCGTAAAGTAGTGATTGAGATCGATGGTTTGCTTCGGATCATCCAGCGCTTTTTGTGCCCGCTGGAACGCATCGTTTCGCATGTTGATGATCATCAGCTTCTTTTGATGCCGTAAGTGTTTGATGATTTTTTCGCTGTCAGGTATCGCTCGGGTCTTTTCAATGAAGTAGTACATAATTTCATAAAACGTATTATCCAGCACCCAGAAGAAGGTATTGCGCAGTACCCGGTCGTTCATCACGGTAGCAAATAAGTTGTCGCCCATGATTTCGTGCTGCGTGAATGACGCTGCTGACATGACAACGGATTGGACTTCGTGCATATCGGCCATGAAATGACTGAAGTGGTCCAGCTCACTGTCCTTTAATTCGTAGCCTAAATTTTGTTTCCGCTCCTCTGCGGTCATGGTGGAGAAGTTATTCTGATACTCGGATTGCACGTCCTTCGCGTCAGTCAAAAGGTCCCGTTCAATGCTGATCAGGATGGCTTGGTTAGCATCCAAATACTGACTAACTGCTGTCCAGACTTTAGGGAACTGGTCGTTAAAGTTGTCAAATAAGGCATTAGTGGTACCAACGATTTGTTTTTCAACCTTGGCGTGTTCCGTGTGGGGTGCGAATTGCACTACCATTGGGATGGCATCATCTTCATCCTTGAGGCCGACTTCTTTACGGTGCTCATTTTCGTAAGCCTTCAGTTCATCCAAGCTCAGCAGGCCAAGCGGCATGACGTTGATCTCACCGTTCGTGGTCATGATTTGCAGGGAAAAAGGGGTATCGGCGTGCTGGTTCATGGTCAATGATTTCAAAGTTTCCATTAACTTGCTGCGGGAGCCCAAAGCATCCTCGGGGTCGGCGTAGAAACCGGATGTATAAATTGCGATGTTATCGTATTGATGCGCTAATTTTTGTTTGACGTCCATTTCCATCACGAATTCCTCCTATGCTTCTGAAGCCTTGATCAAGGCCTGTAGTTTTTGTTCGCCGCTTTCGGTGAGGGTGGCTGCCGATAAGTCCGCGCTGGCAAGCGTTGCACTGTAAGTATCATCCAAAACAGCATTGTTCAAGTAGCCGTCTTCGTTAGCGGCTTTAATGGTGGTATAAAGCATTGAATTTGGGTTCAATTGACGCCCTTGGCGAAAGCGGTGGTTGCTGACATCGTTTAAGATCCCCATCAATTCTTCGTCGTGACTCACGTTATGTGCCATAAGTGTTTGCTCCCTTCGGTTTAAACTCGTTAATTATATTCTAGCGATTAAATCGTGGGGGCGATATAGGGAAAAGGCCTAAAGAAATGCCCATCAGGAATGGTGATGATGACACCAGTTCTTGATGGGCTTTTTAATTGTTGATTCATTGCCAGTATGGCTATGTCCAGCTAGTAGTGATATCGACAGGCATAAATTTGATTATTGGTCATCATCCAGCAACTCGTGTACGTAACTTTTTCCGGCTGCAAACTGTTCGTCACCACGGCGGATGCGGTCCATTAGTTTCTGATTGCTGAGTAGATACATCGTTTCTTTCATCGAGTCGTAGTTACTTTTACTCATGACGACTATGGTATCAGCCGGGTCTTTTGAGGTCACAATTAAACTTTCAGAGTCGTTATTTACTTTTTTTATGTAGTCTTTTAGATTTTTGCGGAAGTTACTGTAATTCACAGCATTCATGGCGTCGCACCCTTTCTTTTTACCTGAAATGAGTATAGCTTAGCAGAAAATGGCTGTACAGTATGTTGCATTGTGTATGAGTATACTTTAAGTTTGCACATTGCCTCCAGCAGTCAGCCCGTTCATCTGCTGTGGGGACCGGCTAAAGCCAAGGTCTTTCGCCTCGCATATAAGCCACGCAAAGTACGCGTGTCTCATATGTCGTCCCGTGCTGTAAGGGCGAAACGCCCTTACACCACCGACACAGCTAATGAACAGGCTGACTGCTTCCGGCGGGCAACTAGAAGCGCATCGCTGAAACAGACCAAGCTGATGACAAGGCGCGTGGTGGGGTAATCTTGAGTGGCTTTCTAGTTGATTTCCCCCCTGAAATTACCTCTTGAGCAATCCTGCCAGTGAATAATTGGGCTGAAATGGTTCGTTGTACGAGAAGGGATATTCGGTTACGTCAGAATTGACCAGTGCTATCAAATTCAAAATCAACCAAAATGGCACTAGAACACACGACCTATAAAACTATAGGGTCGTAACCTAAATCAGCCAAAAACGAAATTTTAGGATTCACTCAACAATCGAGCAGCAACCAACGAAATAAATTCATGCAGTATTGGAAGCGGGAAGAAGTAATCAGTGAGCAAATATAAGTATTCAGCAAGTGAGTTTGTCTGCTGTGAAGGTGGTGTTAGGGCGTTTCGCCCTTACAGCACGGGACGACATCTAAGACGCGAGGTCTTGGCGTGGCTTAGATGCGAGGTGAAAGACCGCTCCTCAGGCTTTCACCGGTCCCCACAGCAATAAACTCGCTTGCTGGATACGGCATCAAAAAAGGATTGAACTCATTAAGTCCAATCCCATTTCACAGAAAATAAGTCACAAATCAATTAATTTATTATGAATAGCATATCGAATCAACTCCGCACGGTTCTTCAAGTGCAGCTTGGCCATGATATTAGCCTTGTGAGCCTCAACCGTCTTGGTAGAAATAAACAATTCCGAAGCAATTTCCTTATTGGAATAGCCAAGGGTGATCAGCGGCAAGACTTCACTTTCCCGTTTGGACAGTCCCTTATAGCCTTCAAGATTGACGTTAGTGCCGTCTTGATTAATCTCGGCTAGATCGTCCGTGGTCAGCTTGATGTTTTGATCCACATACTCCTGACCGTTCATGAGTTCGTGCAGGGCGTGGAGCAGTTCGTCATCAGAGGAACTTTTCAACACGTAGGACATGGCACCGTTATGCAGCGCTTGGTTAATGTATTCCTGTTCCTCGTGCATGGAGAGAATCAGGATGCGGACTTTCGGAAAGTTATCGTGAATCCGCTTAGTAGTAATCAGGCCGCTTTCACCAGGGGGCATGCTGAGATCCATGATGAGGATGTCGATGTCGCCTTGTTCCACTCTTAAATACGTATCAGTACCGTTGGCAGCTTCGTCGACGACTTCAAACTCTGGTTGTTTATTCACTAAAGTTGAAAGGCCAAAACGCACAACGGCATGGTCGTCAGCAATTAAAACTTTGTACATCAGTGTTCCCCCTTAAGCGATGTTACTGGGAATTTCGCGGTCACAGTAGTGCCGTTTCCCGGGGCTGAAATGATCTCGAAAGACCCGTTCAGTGCTTTGACCCGTTCGTTCATGTTCATTAAGCCCAGCGACCGGCCGTTGAATTGGCGGTGCTTAGGCACGTCGAAGCCAACGCCATTATCGATGACTTCCAGGTTAATAAAGTGATCGTGAGCCACCAGCAGAATGCTGATTTCAGTGGCTTGGGCGTGTTTGAGAGCGTTATGAATGGATTCCTGGGCGATGCGATACAGCACGCTTTGAACGTTAGTGGACAGCTGATCAGTGTTAGCTTTGCCCACCACGTCAACGTCGATGCCGGAGTTTTCCTCGGTGCGCTGCGCCAGCACGCGAAGTGCCGGCAGCAAGCCGAAGTTGTCCAAAACGGAAGGGCGAATGTCCAGTGCCATCCCCTTGACCTCAGTCAGCGTGTCTGTTAATTGCCGCTCAATGATACGGGCTAAGGCTTGGGTGCTGGCTTCATCCAGGTGTTCTTCTTGCAGGCGCCGGACGCCCATGATGGCGGAGTAGACGCCTTGGGCGATACTGTCGTGCAGATCAGCAGAGATCTTCTTGCGTTCTTCTTCGTGGGCACGGTTGACGTACTGGTTTAATTGTCGTTGCTGGGCTACTTGATCCATTCGTTCAATGATTCCGCGGCTTTTAAGTGTTAATGAGAACACGTGATTATCCGCGTCAATGACGTGATAGATCAAAAAGTATTCCAGCGGGTGCGGCTTGTCGTTTGCTAACGTGATGGGAATCGAAATTTCCTTCATCATGTTGCGAATCGAGCACTTAAAGCAGTCGTCGGAGGGGGAGAGCTTTTGCTTCACGGACGTGTTGGCGACTTCTGCCAGGTAGTTCGGGTCGATATTCAGTTCGTCTTCCAGGTCTTTCGCTAATTGATTGCTGACTAATAAGTGTTCTTCTTTAAAAATAAAGACCGCGTCCGTCACTTCGTCAAAGTAGCGTTCGATCCAATTAATCGTTTCTAGCAAAAAAGCCGACCTCCCAACGCCGCACTTTAAAAAGTGTCAAGGTATTGGGAAAGCCGACTGGCTGTTTCGTTTGAGACGGGTTGCTTCGATCGGTAACCGGCAAGCAGTACGCCACCGACCAATCTCACCGCAGACGGATATATCGGAACAGCAGCTGCGTTTTGCAGCGACTCCACTCGGGCGATTGGTGTATACATCTTATCGGTATACTCGTAGTCTTGGAGGCCGTTCTTCCAAAATGGTTTGCCTGTTCTGACAACTAAACCGGCAATGCCAATACCACTTCGAAGTACGATTTTTCGAAATTGCTCGTTCTGGTTTCCAGCAACGAAATACCATTTGATGGTAGATTGATCATTTGCGTACAAGGCAATGCCCACGAAATCGAAGTCATCGACCTGATAAATGTGGTTGACCAAGTCCTGGTAGTCGTGCTGTGTATCAACGTTTTCCAGATTCAAGTTTGTTACCTCCTATCTTAACATGTTTCCCCCTAATTGGAAGCGCTTTGACCCCAAAAAAATCATAATATTTACATAAAAATAGAATATTTTGACTATTCAGAATATTCCTGATCAATATCAAGTTTGAAGCTGGGGTCCACGAATTGTTTGTAGTGATCGTAGTCGTGGGCGATGGCTTGAATCTGCATATCCAGCTTATCTAAGCGATCATCTTTTTCCAATGAACGCATTTCCTCGTTGACTTCGGCCACTGTGTTTTCAGCTAAGGTACGCCTGATGGTCAGGTCGGTGAGGGCCACTTGCAGTAATTTTTGAAAATCTGAGTCGGACATTTGGTCTTTAGTGAGCATGGAAATCAGCCTCCGGTGTGTTGTAGTTGACGAAAAGTTCGGCGTTGGCAAATGAAATCGGGTCGCATTGCTGAACTTCCGTGATAAAGTCGCGTAAACGGTAGTCATCTAATAGCAAGAAGTCGCGAAGTACTTCTCGAGTGGTGGTGAAGTGAGCGAGGGTGTAGTGGTCGGCGTCGGGTGTGCGGGCATAACAGTTGGCGTGATTGGCCAAAACTGAAAGCACGTCCACCGACACGTAGGGGTAGTCCACGGCCATTACCAGCAGGTCAGTGGGGAAATCCGACTGGCAGGTAGCCGCGTAGATTCCACTCAGCGGGCCGCGCTGTTCAAAGGGCGGCTCATCGGTGATCACGGCCACGTTGGTTGAATCCGCGAACTGCTTGGTCAGCGCGGGTGTGTTTTGCGTATTAGCGCTCACTAAAACCCGGTCGCATAGCGGACTGAGCTTATCCACCGCCAGCTGCGCGTTATTGACCCGTTGATTTGGTAGCTGATATAACGCTTTGTCCTGTCCGAAACGGCGGGATTCTCCGCCAGCTAACACAACGCCAATCATAGACTTTACCCCCTTGTTAGGATTGATAAATAAAGTGACCGCTTTTACCGCCGTCTTTTTCGACTAAGTGAACGTTTGAGATCAGCATGCCGCGGTCGATGGCCTTACACATATCGTAGATCGTCAGCAGGGTGGTTTGAACGGCGAGTAATGCCTCAATTTCAACGCCCGTAACGTGTTTCGTTTTAACTTGCGCGTTCACCGTGATGGTGTCGCGGTCGTTGTCCTCAAAATGAATGTCCACTCCGGTCAGCGGAATCAGGTGGCACATGGGAATCAGGTTGCTCGTTTGTTTGGCGGCCATGATGCCGGCGACTTGAGCCACCGCCAGCACGTCGCCTTTTTTGATCTGTCCCTGGTGGATGCGGTCTAACGTCTCCGGCTGCATGGTGATCTGCCCGGTGGCAACCGCAACCCGGTGCGTGACCTGTTTATCAGTGACATCCACCATCTTAGCACGATTCTGATCGTTGAAGTGGGTCAGTTCGTCTGTCATGTGATCAGTTCCTTTCAAAATGTTGGCGAGCACCCAGTCGATGATGGCGGGGAGGCCAACGAGTGTGGCTTCTGGATGGGGAGTCAGGCTGGCGAAGACTTGAATCTGCTGATAGTCTTTGAAGTCATCCCGGGAATCAGAAGCACGTAGTAGCGCGATTTTTGGAAATGGGTCGGGCTTAAAGCCTTCGATCAGTAAAAAATCGGTTTGGTCCGGCAACCACTGAGCCAGGTCGGCGGCAGAGGTTGGTGCGTCGGCGGTTTGGTGGAAGAACAGGCCGTTATCGGACTGTAAAACCACACTGTGTGCACCCGCTTGCGCAAACCGATCGGAGTCGGTACCGGCTTTATCCATGGCGGCTTGGTGGGCGTCGTGCTTGATCGCCGCCACCCGGTAAGTTGGACTTAGTGCTTTGATCAGCGCCTCAGTCACCGTGGTTTTACCGCTTTTTTTGTAGCCGATTATTTGAAGGGTAGCAGCCATGTTGTCACCTCAGCATTCAGTTCGATTGGTTCCGTTGAGTGCGGGATTTTGACCAGGCAGGTGGTGGTCTGCAGGTTGCCTAACGCGCCGGATTGGTCGGAGCCGTTGGGAAAGACCTTCAGACCGTCTGGGTCAATTTGAAACTGCCCGCGCAGCACCCGATCGAAGCCGTTGGTTTTGTGGTAGGGTGCCGCTAGTATCGCCGTGGTTTGGCGAATGCGCGTCTGCTGGTGCACGAAACGCCGTAGGACGGGTTCCACGTAAAGGTAGAAGCCCGTAAAGCAGGCCCCAGGATTACCGGAAAGCGCCATGACCAGCGTGTTGTTTTCAACAAAGGCGGTGGTGACACTGCCAGGACGCATCTTGATCTTGTTGAACAGCAGGTCGTCCGCGTTCCGAGCCGCGTCGCCCACGAAGTCGAAGTCACCCACCGAAACGGCGCCGTCCGTGATGACGATGTCGTTTTCGGCGATGGCTTTTTGCAATGATTTTTTCAGCAGGTCGGCATCATCAATCAACTGTTCATAGCTGGTGACTTCGCCGCCGCTTTCAGCGACCAAGTTCTTGATCATGGGGCCGTTACTGTTGTAGATTTTACCGGCTTGTAACGGTTCGTCGGGCTGCATCAGTTCGGAACCAGTGGTGATGATGGCGACGGTGGGCCGCTTGTAGACCGTGACTTCGCGGATGCCGAAAGCTGATAGGATCGCTAGACCACCAGGATTCAGTTCCGTGTCGGCGGCGATCAGTTGGTCACCTTCTGCAAATTCAGTCCCAATTTCGGAGATGTTGCTGTGCTTTTCCGTGACCACCATTTTGATCTGGTCGGGGTCGTCAGCAATCTCCCGGGTCTTTTCCAGCATGATGACCTTATCCGCGTTTTCGGGGACAAAGGCGCCGGTCATGATTCGCGCGGTTTCATTTTCACCCAGTGGGCCGTCAAATGTTGCCCCGGCGGGAATGTTGCCGACTACCTTAAAGACTTTGGGAAAATCGTGGTCATCGGCATCGCGAATCGCGAACCCATCCACCCCTGACCGGCGGAAGTGCGGGTAGGCATAGGGTGCGGTCACCGCTTTTGCCAAGACGCGGTGGTTAGCTTCAGTGACGGCCACCGTTTCCGTTTTAGTGGGCAGGGTGATCTGATTGATTTTTGCCTGTGCTTCGTCTATTGAAATCGGATATCTTCTGGTTAACATAATAATGTTCTCCTTTATTTGTGGCGTTCAAAAACCAGGTGTTCAAACTCTGGTAGGATTAGCTCTTCCATGGCGGTCTGGCAGGCGTTGGTTGAACCTGGCAGGCAGTAGACGAGCTGATTGCGCTGGTTAAAGCCAGCCAGCGCGCGGGATGCTAAAGCCCGGGTGCCGATTTCATCGTAGGAAAGCTGACGAAAGGTTTCGCCAAAGCCTTCCACGATGGTCGGCAGCAGCGGTGTGAGGGCGGGGATGGTCACGTCTCGTTGCGCGATCCCCGTGCCGCCGTTGGTAATGATCAGGTCGGGTGATTGCTGTTCAAACTGCAAGAACTGCGATTGAATGTCCACAATGTCGTCGATCACCACCTGCCTGTCACTCACGGTAATGCCGTGGGCCTCAAGCGTGCTGGCTAAGTATTGCCCGGATTTATCGGCGACGAGATCACGGGTATCGCTGACCGTTAAAATCATCGCGGTTGTCATAATGATGTCGCCTCCTCAGTGATGACGGGCTGAAAAGCCTGTTTCAATTTTTGATAGGTGGCAGTTGCTTCCTTTAAGGTAGGAATCCCATACAGCAAGCATTTGCCAGTTTTGAATAAACTGACCGAATAGCCTGCCCAGATAAAGGTGGAGAAACTCTTGAACTGCCGGTAAGGAATGGCTTGGTCAGTCAGCCACTGATTGAGCTGAGCTAACTTTGGCGACCTACTCATCTGAACCGAGTAGGTCTGGGTCCCGCATAGTACGGTAACTTGTTCTGTGCTTTCCATTTTAGGCAGGTCCCAGTCACGTTTGCTACAGACCGGACAAGCGGGATCCTTATTGATTTTGAAATTTTGAAAACTCAGCTGCCAATTATCAATGGTGGTCAGCTGTGCGAAATTAACGCTGGCCTTATCCACGAGATAGTGGAGGGCTAATGAAACTTGGAGCCCGGAAACCAGGGGGACTAATGCCGTGTTGACGCCGATCAGGTCACAATCAGTCTGCTTAAGATCTTCCAGGTTCGGGTACAGGCAATTCAGACAGGCGTGCTCAGTTGGTGAAACGGGCATGACGCTGCCGAAAGTACCGGCACAGCTGGCAAAGATGTAGTCGAAGCCATGCTTCAGTGCAACTTTGTTAATTAAATCACGGGTACGAAAGTTATCCAAGCAATCCAGCACCAGATCAAAGGTCAGGTCCGTCAGGTGGGATTCATTCAACGGTTCCGGATAGACGTTAATCTTGGCTGTATGGTCGATAGCCAGCAGATGCGCCTTGGCAGCATCGACTTTAAACGTGCCGTCAGCGACATCTTGTTCCGTGAACAGGGCTTGGCGCTGCAGATTAGTGGTTGAAACCACGTCCGGATCGATTAAAATCAGTTGCTTCACACCGGCACGCAGAAGCTGGCTAGCCGTGTAGCTGCCCAGGGCACCAACGCCGGCAATTAGGACGGTAGCGCTATTGAGTTTTTGCTGGCCGGCTTTACCGATGACTTTGACGCGTTCTTGGCGGTCGTAACGGTTCAGGTTCATGGTGGGGGCTCCTTTCTGTGATTTTTTGGATTTATATTGGTTTGGCTTTTTTAGCAGGAATTGTGTTCACTTTTTTTGGCTACACAGCCTGAACGCGTTCGCCCGGGCAGAGACTTGCATATAGGCAGCTATCCCTGCAATACCGCACAACCCGCGGCATTACAAGGATAGCTGCCTATACTCCAGTCTCTAAGCGCCCGGTTTCACGCTCCGAAATATAGGACTTTCCCTAGTCGAAGTATAACAATTCACATGCTAATGTTGGTATTAGGGAAATGGCTTACTTTTAAATTCACCAGTTCTCGCGAAAGTAATGCACCATTGAATTCGAACACAAGGAGGTAGTAAAAAGTGAAAAAATCCCGCTTTTTTAACCGCGTTGAGAAATTCAACGGGACCTTCACCCAGCTGGAAGAGCACAATCGCCGCTGGGAGAAGCTGTACCGTCAACGCTGGGCTCATGACAAAGTTGTTCGGACAACTCACGGTGTAAACTGTACGGGTTCTTGTAGCTGGAATGTATATGTGAAGCAAGGGGTCATCACCTGGGAACATCAGGCAACTGACTATCCCGAGTGCGGCGCCAACATGCCTGGTTATGAACCTCGTGGGTGTCCTAGAGGGGCTAGTTTTTCGTGGTATGAATATAGCCCAGTTCGTATTAAGTATCCGTATGTGCGTGGCAAATTATGGCGGCTATGGGTGGCAGCCAAAGAGCAGTACGACAACCCCATCGACGCTTGGGGCAGCATTGTTGAAGACCCTGAGAAGAGCGCGGCCTACAAATCCGCTCGCGGTCACGGCGGCATGGTCCGGGTTCACCGGCCAGAAGCCCTAGAACTGATTTCAGCCCAACTGCTGTATACGATTAAAACTTATGGTCCTGACCGGATCGCTGGTTTTACGCCAATTCCAGCCATGTCCATGATGAGCTACGCGTCTGGGGCGCGGTTCATTTCATTGCTGGGTGGCGAAATGCTGAGTTTCTACGACTGGTATGCCGACTTACCGCCTGCATCACCGCAGATCTGGGGCGAGCAAACCGACGTGCCGGAATCTGCTGACTGGTACAACAGCCAGTACATCATGATGTGGGGCTCAAACGTGCCGTTGACCCGGACGCCTGACGCGCACTTCATGACCGAAGCCCGCTACCACGGTGCTAAGATCGTGGCAGTTAGCCCAGACTACGCTGAAAACGTTAAATTTGCTGATAACTGGCTCGCACCAAATCCTGGTACCGATGCCGCTTTGGCACAGGGGATGACCCACGTGATCCTCAACGAATACTATCAGGAAAAAGATGTGCCAGAATTCCGCAATTATGTCAAACAATATACTGATCTGCCATTCCTGATCACCTTGCAGCCGAGTGCCGCCAACAGTGATGATTACACGTCAGACCGTTTCGTGCGGATCTCCGACTTAACGGCTGACGCCATCGAAAACGGCGAGTGGAAACCGGTTGTCTACGATGCCAACCAGCAAAAGATCGTGGTGCCAAACGGAACCATGGGTCAGCGCTGGGAAGCTGGCAAACAGTGGAACTTAACGCTGAAGGACGCTGATGGTAACGACATCGATCCACAATTATCCATCGATGCCGAACAGCAGGTCACCGTTGATTTTCCAACCTTTAATAACCAGGGGAACGGCGTGCTGAAGCGCCATATCAACGCCAAGAAGTTGACCTTCGCGGATGGCAGTGAACATCTCGTCACCACCGTTTTTGATCTCATGATGAGTCAGTACGGGATCAAACGGGATGACAATGACGAACTGGCCGCTAAGGGTTACGACGATGCTGACAGCTTCTACACGCCAGCCTGGCAGGAAAAAGTCACCGGCGTTAAGCAGAGCCTCGTGGTTCAAATCGCCCGTGAATTTGCCCAAAATGCCCTTGAATCCGGCGGTAAAACCATGGTCATCATGGGTGCCGGGATCAACCACTGGTTCAACTCCGATATGACCTACCGTTCCATCATCAACAACTTGATGCTGTGCGGTTGCGAAGGCGTTCAAGGCGGCGGCTGGGCCCACTATGTTGGTCAAGAAAAATTACGGCCGCAAGAGGGCTGGGCAACCATTGCCTTTGCCAATGACTGGCAAAAGGGTGGCGCCCGTCAGCAAAACGGGACGTCCTTTTTCTACTTTGCTTCCGATCAATGGAAGTACGATGAACTGGATAACAAAGCTTTGAAGTCACCGGTTGCTAAGTCGTCTCACAGCTACGATCACACGGCTGACTACAACGAGCTGGCCATTCGGCTGGGCTGGCTGCCATCATACCCGCAATTCGACCGCAGCAACCTGTCCTTTAGTGAACAGTACGGCACTACCGATGTGACTGAAATTGCTAAGAAAGTCGTTGAAGAACTGAAAGCGGGAACATTGCATTTTGCCGCTGAAAATCCAGACGCTAAGCAGAACTCACCAAAGAGTCTATTCATCTGGCGGTCAAACCTCTTCACCTCATCAGGGAAGGGCCAAGAATACTTCATGAAACATTTGCTAGGCACCGAAAACGGCTTGCTGGCGAAGACTAACGAACGCAATAAGCCGGAAGAAATGGTCTGGAACGACGAGACGATTACCGGTAAATTAGACCTGGTCATCGACATGGACTTTCGGATGGTGGCAACACCAATGTATTCCGATGTCATCTTGCCAGCTGCGACCTGGTACGAAAAAGAAGATCTGTCTTCAACTGATATGCACCCGTTCATTCACCCATTTAACGCGGCTATCAGCCCAATGTGGGAGTCTAAGAGTGATTGGCAGCAGTTCAAGACGTTAGCGAAGACCTTCTCCAACATGGCCAAGAAGTACTACGACGAACCGCAATATGACTTGAAGACTCAGCCGCTAGGCCATGACTCTAAAGGTGAAATCACTCAGCCAATGGGCGTTATCAAGGACTGGAAGAAGGGCGAGGTTGAACCGATCCCAGGCAAGACCATGCCTTCACTAGCCTTGATCAAACGGGATTACACCGCGGTTTACGATAAGTACGTTGCCTTAGGGCCTAACGCTCGGGGCAAGGTCGGTGGCTTAGGCTTCTCCTACGATGTTTCACCTGAATATGATGAACTCAAAGACATGAACGGCACCTTCGATCAAGGGACTAACGCTGGCTGCCCACGGCTGGACGAGGACAAGAAGGTCTGTGAAGCCATCCTGCATCTCTCAAGTAGCTCTAACGGTCACGTGGCCGTGAAGGCGTGGAAGAATGCCGAGGAAGTCACCGGCCAAAAGCTCAGTGATATTCCAGCGGGGCAAGCTGAAAAGCAGATGACCTTCAAGAGCATCACCGTTCAACCTGCCGAAGCCATTCCAACGCCGATCTTCACGTCATCGAAACACGACGGCGACCGCTACTCACCATTTACGGTGAACATTGAACGCTTGGTACCATTTAGAACGCTGACCGGTCGTCAGCAGTTCTTCTTGGATCACGAAATTTTCCAAGAATACGGCGAATCACTGGCCAGCTACAAGCCAACCTTGCCGCCGCAAGTCATGGGGCCAGCTGATACCAAGATCGCCCCAGCTGAAGACGGTCAGGAACTGACGTTGCGCTACATGACGCCTCATGGGAAGTGGAACATTCACACCATGTACTACGACAACCTGGAAATGCTGACGCTGTTCCGTGGTGGGCCAAACGTTTGGTTGAGCCCGGTAGACGCGGACAAGATCGGCATCAAGGATAACGACTGGCTGGAAATCTACAACCGTAACGGGGTCGTGACCTGCCGTGCCGTTGTTTCTCACCGGATGCCTGAAGGCTCCATGTACATGTATCACGCGCAGGATATGGAAATTCAAGAACCGCTCTCAAATATTACTGGTAACCGTGGGGGCTCGCACAACGCGCCAACTCAGATCCACATTAAGCCGACTCAAATGGTCGGTGGCTACGCGCAACTGAGTTACGGCTTCAACTACTACGGCCCGATCGGGAACCAACGGGATCTGTACGTGAACGTTCGCAAGTTAAAGAAGGTGAACTGGAATGAAGATTAAAGCCCAAATCGGAATGGTGCTGAACCTGGATAAATGTATCGGGTGCCACACCTGTTCCGTGACGTGTAAAAATACTTGGACCAATCGTCCAGGTGCTGAATATATGTGGTTTAACAACGTTGAAACCAAGCCTGGCGTGGGTTACCCCAAACGCTGGGAAGACGAAGGCCACTACAAGGGTGGTTGGGAACTGAACAGTAAGGGGAAACTGCAGCTGAAAGCCGGCAATAAGATCAACAAGGTCGGCCTCGGTAAGATTTTCTGGAATCCTGACATGCCTGAACTGGATGACTACTACGAACCTTGGACTTACGATTACCAAACCCTGTTTGGCAAGGAACGCAAGCACCAGCCAGTTGCCCGTGCGAAGTCACAGATCACCGGCCTGAACATGGACCTGAAAACGGGTCCTAACTGGGACGATGACTTGGCCGGTTCGCCTGAATACTTCAAGCAGGACCCCAACATGGATAAGATTGAAACGGACATCAAGGCTAACTTTGAATCAGCTTTCATGATGTATCTGCCACGTCTGTGCGAACACTGTTTGAACGCGCCATGTGTGGCATCATGTCCATCCGGTGCCATGTACAAGCGTGACGAAGACGGTATCGTTCTGGTCGACCAAGAACGCTGCCGCGGCTGGCGTTTCTGCATGACCGGCTGCCCGTACAAGAAGGTCTACTTCAACTGGAAGACCAACAAAGCCGAAAAATGCACGTTCTGCTACCCACGAATCGAAGAAGGCGAACCAACTGTCTGCTCCGAAACCTGTGTGGGCCGGATCCGTTACATTGGCGCCATGCTGTATGATGCAGACAAGGTGGAAGCAGCTGCGGAAACTGAGGATGAAAGCAAGCTCTACGAAGCACAACTAGGCCTCTTCTTGGATCCCAACGATCCCGAAGTGGTTGAACAGGCCTTAGCGGATGGCATCACCGAGGAAATGATCGATGCCGCTCAGAAGTCACCAATTTACAAGATGGCCGTGGAAGAAAAGATTGCCTTCCCATTGCATCCCGAATACCGGACAATGCCAATGGTTTGGTACATCCCACCGCTATCACCGATCATGAGCTACTTTGAAGGCCGTGATTCCATCAAGAATCCTGACATGATTTTCCCAGGGATCGATGAAATGCGGGTACCCGTGGACTACCTGGCCAGCCTCTTGACCGGTGGTAACGTGGATGCCATCAAGTACGCCTTGTACAAATTAGCGATGATGCGCTTATACATGCGGGCGCAAACCAGCGGTAAGGATTTTGATACGTCTAAATTGGAGCGGGTCGGTTTGACCGAAAATACCGCTACCAGCCTGTACCGCTTGCTGGCCATTGCTAAGTACGAAGACCGTTTCGTGATTCCAAAGAGTCACAAGGAACAGTTCGAAGACGTTCAAAGTGAACAGGGCGGCTTAGGCTACGACGAATGTGAAGGCTGCTCATTAGCACCGCAGCACGGTTCGATGTTCAAGAAGGCGGAAGCTGGCGAATCGACTAACCAGATTTACGCAGAAAGTTTCTATGGGGGGATTTGGCGTGATTAATTTTAAACAATTACATGCGCTTTCCGATGCCTTCGTGGACCTTTCCCGGTTCATCGATTATCCAGATGAAGACACCTTCAGCGATGAAGCCTACGTGGACTTCGTCAAGAACTATCCGGAAACCGCGCAGAAGCAAAAACTGCTGGCAGCCGTGGACGATATGCGGCAAGAAGACCTGCTGCAGCAACAAGCCCACTATTCGAATTTATTTGAAATGAACAAGCGTTACACCTTATACATGAGCTACTACAAGATGACCGATTCCCGGGAACGGGGGACGATTTTGGCCAAGCTGAAGATGCTCTATGAGATGTTTGGTGTGACCATTGAGGGTAACGAGTTGGCTGATTTTCTGCCGATGCTGCTGGAGTTCTTAGCCTTTGGCAGTTTTGACGGCGATGAGCGCCGCCAGGATCTGAAGCTGGCTTTTCAAGTGATTGAAGACGGCACCTATGAATTATTGAAAAACGCGGCTGGCGATATTGAAGATCCGTACTTCCGGATGATTCAAGTGATTCGTGAAGAATTGCGCAGCTGTGTCGAGATGGAGGTGGCCTCCAAATGAGTAATTTTGGTTCAATCCTGTTGTGGGTAATCTACCCATACGTGATGCTGTTGTCGTTCGTGTTCGGGACAATCATTCGGTTTGGCTGGTTTAGAGCGGGGATTACCGCCGTCTCCAGTGAAATGCTGGAAAAGCGTAAGCTGATGGTGGGAAGTCTGCTCTTCCACGTGGGAATTATTTTAGCGTTCTTCGGGCATATCCTAGGGATTTTAATTCCCAAAACGTGGACCGCGTTTTTCGGGATTTCGGATGAAATGTATCACTTGTTTGGTTCCCTGATGATGGGGACTGGGGCTGGCTTGCTGGCGTTAGCCGGAATGACTATTCTGACGTACCGCCGTTTTACCAACGCTAGGGTGTTTCTCACCAGTTCTTGGAGTGATCTGATCGTCAACGTGGCGCTATTGATCACCATCATCTTAGGGCTGGCATCGACGTTATCCAGTCCGTTTTTACCGAACTTTGATTACCGGTCAACCTTGTCAGTCTGGGCAAGATCGCTGTTCTATCTGCAACCAAAGTGGCAGCTGATGGCCAATGTGCCGTGGATCTATAAGATTCACGTGATCTGTGGCTTCGCCATCTTCGGCTTCTTCCCGTATACGAGGCTGATCCACGCACTGACGCTGCCGTGGCAGTACATTTTCCGTCGGTATATTGTGTATAGGAGAAAACCCAGAGTGTGAAAAAATCGGTTAGCTCCTAGAACCTAAGTAAAGAACGCCGTCAATTCCCGAACTTGGAATTGATGGCGTTCTTTGCTTAGGTGGCAGGGAGCTGATTTTTTTCACACGTTTCGGCTATGTAAGAGCAAAAGAGTGCCGTTAATTCCCAATTTGTGGAATTAATGGCACTTTTAATATGAAACATACTTCAAACATCGAGAAATAGTAAAAAATTGGAAGTATACTTCAAAAAATCGGAAAATATCAAAAAATTGGAAGTATGATTCATAAAATCATGAAATATCGGAAAATTTGAAGTATACTTCATAAAATCCAAAAATATCAAAAAATTGGAAGTATACTTCCAACTGCCCAGAACCCCCATTTAATCCGAATCCTCACCCATAAAACCATTGCATCCCTCATCCTTACAACTAAAACTACTTTACCAAGTCAAGTTAATTGATATTAAATCACAAATCACTTATGATAATGGCGCTTAAAAGGTTAAACAAAAAGTGATGTGACGATATCTTTTTTTGGAGGAGGAAACAGCAATGGCAGAGACCATTAATTCGGGTGTTGCAGCCCTAAAGACGTTGGAAAGTTGGCACGTTGATCACATCTACGGGATTCCCGGTGGGACGATCAACAATTTGATGTATGCGTTAGACAAGGAGCAGGAACGAATCAAGTACATCCACGTTCGCCACGAAGAAGTGGGGGCTTTGGCGGCGGTGGCTGATACGAAGTTAACGGGGCATATCGGGGTTGCGTTCGGTTCAGCGGGACCCGGCGCGACACATTTATATCAAGGCGCGTATGACGCCATGGCAGATAAGGTGCCAGTCCTCTTTTTGATTGGTCAAAATCCGCAGGCGTTGATGAACCAAGATTTCTTCCAGGAATTCGATGAGGATCCATGGTTCAATGATCCTGGCGTATATGCCAGAACGGTGACTACCGCTGAGAGTTTACCGCACGTGATCGATGAAGCGATTCGACGGGCGTTTGCACAGCACGGACCAGCCTTCGTGACGATTCCTAATGACTTGGCCAATAAGCCGATCCCAGCTGACGGTTACTACAGTTCGGCTGCCAACTTCGCCCGGCCAAAGTTAGCTGATCCAGATGATGATTTGATCAAACAGGTGCTGGTACTGCTGAAAGAAGCGCAGAAACCGCTGCTGTACGTTGGTCAGGGTGCTATCGGTGCGGCTGATGAAGTGACCACTTTTGCTAAGAAGTTCCAGACACCAGTCATTACCACCGCGCTGGGCAAGGAAATCATTCCGTACGAGTTTGAATCACTGCTGGGTTCGGCAGCCCGGGTGGCCTCTAAGCCAGCCAATGAGGCGTTACCGGAAACCGATTTGATCCTCTTTGTGGGTTCCAACTACCCGTTTGCGGAATCAATGTTCAAACCCAGGATAAGATTTGTTCAAATCGATACCAATCCGCAGATCCTCGGGAAACGGCACCACACGGATGTGGCGATTTTAGCGGATGCCAAACGGACCCTGCAGCTGCTGATCGACCAGGGTGATGACGCGCCCGCTTCACCATGGTACGCGGCTAACGTCGCCAACGTGGCGAACTGGCACCAGTACAACGAGGACATGATGAACCGGGCCGAGGGTGACCTGCGATTTGAACCGGCGTTTAAGGAAATTAACCGCATCGCAACGGATGACGCGGTCTTCTCCATCGATGTGGGTGACGTGACGCAAAACGCGGTTCGGCTGTTAAAGGTCAACGGTAAGCAGCCTTGGATCACTTCCGGGTTATTTGCTACTATGGGTGTTGGCTTGCCAGGATCCATCGCCGCTTCGCTGGACTTCCCGCAACGGCAAGTCTTCAACCTGGTGGGTGACGGCGCCGCTGCCATGGTCATGCAGGATCTGGCGACCCAGGTAACCTATGGTCTGCCCGTAATCAACGTCGTCTTCACCAACCTCGCGTTGGGCTACATTGAAGATGAGCAGGAAGACGACGGGCAGGAATGGTTTGGTATCGACCTGCCAAAGACTGATTTCGCTCAAGTTGCTGAAGCACAAGGGCTTACCGGA
Source organism: Secundilactobacillus mixtipabuli (assembly GCF_002217925.1). Classification (GTDB taxonomy): domain Bacteria; phylum Bacillota; class Bacilli; order Lactobacillales; family Lactobacillaceae; genus Secundilactobacillus; species Secundilactobacillus mixtipabuli. The sequence goes on from NZ_BCMF01000006.1 coordinate 148,800, forward strand.
ATAACAGTAACCAAGATCAGCGAAGTGCCAAACGCCTTTGACCAAGCGCTGAAGATTCAGCAATCTGGCAAACCGGTCCTGATCGATATTCGCATGACGAACGAGCGGCCAATTCCGGTTGAAAAATTAACCTTGGATCCGGATAAGTTTGACGCTGACACAATTGCTGCCTTTAAGAAGCGTTACTACGCTGACGATTTGGAGCCACTCAGTAAGTATCTCAAACAGTACAGTGTTGAATAATTGCATACTACAAATATTAGATTGATTAACTCTTACAGCATACAACTATTAGTCCGTCAAAACGATTAACGTCGTTTTGACGGTTTTTGTTATCTTAAATCACCATTTTTACTAAGTGAAAAACATTTCAAATTCCACCTATGTAGAAGCTGAAAGTTATGCTATAGTTTCAATGTAGTAGTAGGTTGACAGTGACAAATTTTCTTAGGGGGATTCAATGATGAAAAACAAGGCGTTATTAGGAACATTGGCAGTCGCTTTTGGACTTTTCGGCGGTGTCTTACTTAGCCAGCCAGCAACGGCGCAGGCTTCTTCAACTTTTTCGCGCTCGACGCTTAATAATCCAACCGGTTATTACTATACGAACAAGGGCCAGTACGCATTTCGCTGGGCCAGCTTGAAACGCAGCGGCAAGACGTATCACTTCATTAGTATGGCGAACTTTAAAAACGGGACGGTTTACACTGGTGGTATCTCACGTTACGAGATCAGCCGGAACCGGCGGACGTTCACGACGACTTTCAAGTTGTATTCCAACGCTGGTAACCTCAGCTCGGCAACCTATAAGTTTGGCCTATATAAGCTCAGTACGTCCAAGTACCGTGTGAAGCAGTATTCGTACAAGGCTGGTAAGCTATTAAGCAATAAGGGCACAACTTATAGCATTACCCGGACCACCAAGAATCCGTTCTCACGGATGTTCGATGCATACACCAAGCAGGATCTGACTAACCAAGTCACAAACGCCCTGCAAAAGCGTTATGAAGATGGGTATACCTCTGTTGACCCAGACAGCACAGATGGTCAAAAAGCCATCTACACCGGCGTTCACACTGGTTACACATACATTAAAGATGCGTTTAGTTTAAAGGATATCAATAAATAGATACTTAAACTCAAATCCCCCGTACTGCCGAAGCCTTCAGCAGCGCGGGGGATTTTTTCGGTGAAGTGCGCCTTTTCCCTAATAGTTTTTCCGTGACTGGCACAGTACAATAAAACAAAAGCGAATGATGGAGGGGCTAGTTTTGGGAAAATTTAACTTCAACTTGAATGAAACCCGAGTAGATGCTAACGGGCACTACGATTTTCAAAACGTGTTTGAATTTCCAGACTTTATCGAAATGCGGCCGAAACTGCGTGAAGCCGTACGAACGGTGGCTCGGGAAGCTTTCGACCAGCCAGTACTACCGGTGAAGGTGGAGCGGATGACCACTAGTCTTGAAGAACAGCTGGAGCGCGAAACCCGCAAATACGCCCGCCAGCTAGGGGTGTATGACAACCAGAAGGGTGAGCGCAACGAATTGGTGCGCCTATACACCCACATCCTGCAAGTGATCAGCCGAACTGATAATATCAACGAAGAACTAGAAGACATGATTTATGCCATCAATCAGACGCGGCTGAGTTTAATTGGGCTGCCCGAACTGGAAGGTGAAGGCGAGCTTTATGATGCTGATCAGGACCAAGAACTGATTCCCGGTACGTATTATTATTACGTCACGGAACAGCTGGTGAAGCCTTACCTGATCGATCCAACGGGCGGCATGGTACCGGCTAACGTGACCAAGGAAGGCCGCCATCTGGTGGTTCGGATGACGACGTATGCCTACCGTGATTGGGATGCTTATCTGACCCACGAGTACGATGAACAGCACATCGTCAAGAACCAGAAGGGCCTGCAGGAGAGCGAGTATTTCGATAAGCTTGAACAGATCGAGCTGAAATACGCGGACCACATTTACTCCGAAGTTCTAGCCGACAACTTTCAGGATTTCACCAAGATCCTTGTGCCAGACGTGATCCCCAGCTTTGAGATCATGTCTACTGACTTAAGGCCGCTGATCGCCAAACGGCCGGGCCTGAAAATCCAACTGGCGGCAAAAATCGCTGATCACTTCAAGCTGGACGCCGACGGGAAAGAACACGTCATGGATCAGCCGCTGCAGGAGATCAAGAATAAGTATCGATACTACCGGGAAAACTTTGCATAGGATGTGATCATGATGATGAATCAAGAGCCAGTCAGCGGCCCAGAAGCCAAGCTGGGAACGCCCGAATTCGAAAATACCCTGTTCGTGCTAGACCAGGTGCCCACCCAAGACAACATTGAAGACTTTGCCATGCAGGGGAACCTATACCCTGAACCGTTAGACGACGTGGCCTGGGCCATGCCGGGGTACCTGTCCGACGACTACAACGTTTTTCTGGTCTTCGCCCCAAACGTGCTGGATAAATGGACCATCACCTGCGCGCAGGTGGAGATCGTCAATGGCAACGAAATCACCCACATGAGTAATGTGGTGCCCACTGGTATGGGCATGAACGCTATCGCCACCGTCAGCAAGAGCGGCGCCATTGAGTTACTGGCGTACTTTAAAACACTGCAAGCAAACGGTCTCGGACACTTTGACGAGAACTTATGGAAACAAGTGAGATAAAAAACAATCAGTTCATCAAGTCGATGAACTGATTGTTTTTTACTATTTTGACCCCGCCAGAATCAACTGCGCCTGTTTAGCCGTTAAATGATAGTGATAGTACTGCTGATAAAAGTCTTGCGTTTTCTTAGTCATGTTCAGGTTCTTAAACTGTGCTGGGTGGAGCTTTTGCGCCGCCCAGAGGACTTGCAGGGCTTCTTCAGCGCTGTAGCGGTCCCACGGGAAGGTGCCTTGAGGATTGCCGTAAACGCGGCCGTTTTTCACCGCTGACAGTTTGCTTAACACGGGATCCTTCTTCAGCGCCTTCAGTGCCTGACTGGAAGTGGTGGAACCCACGATGATCACGTCCGGATTGGACTTGGCCAGCTTCTCGGTGGTGACGGAGATCATGTTGCCGGTTTGCGTCAGCGCGTTTTGGCCGCCAGCTGCTTTGATCCACTCGTCCACGATGGTGTGCCTGCCGTCCACCACGTTGAGGTTGGTGGGATTGACGATGTGAAGCACCTTTGGCCGGGATGAGACGCCTTTCAGCCGGGTCTTCACTGTGTTCAAGTTAGCGGTTAAATTCTTTTGGTAGGCTTTAGCCACTACCGGCGCGCTGCCGCCGAGAATGTTGGCGGTCAAATTCACCGAGCGCCGCAAGCCAGCAAAGTTCTGATACATGGCGTTGACCGTGGGGATCTTGGCGTCGCGGGCCTGCTTGATTTGGTCCGGATCAGCAGAGATCACCACGTCCGGCTTAGTTTTCAGTAGGGCTTCCATCTGCATCGTGTCACCGGAGAAGGGGGCTTTAACCCTTGCGATACCCGGATAAACAGTCTTAAACCACGGCTGCGTCTTGATCATCTGCGTGGTGGCAACCAGCTTTTGCTGTTCGCCCAGTAACATCACCACTTGATTATTGGCGTGCCAGAGATCAGCTACCCGGTTGACTTTATGGGGGATCTTGACGCGAGTGCCGCTCATGTCGGTAACGGTGCGAGTGGCCGCACCTGACGAGTCTTGCTGGGAGCTGGACGACTGGCTGCAGCCGGTGGCGAGAACGGCCACTGCCAACAGGCTGACTAGACCAGCTGCCACGGATAATGGGTGTTTCATCGGAATTTCCTCCTAAACGGTTCATGCACAGCACAAAGAGCGCCTTGGACACTGGTAGCAGCGTTCAGGGCGTTTTTGGTTAAAGCGCATGTTTTTTTGATTTGTTTAATAATTTTTTCGCTTCGCAATCATAATCACAGGCGGCACATTTACCTTGCTTAGAACGTTTCACTGCACGGTAGATCTGGTAACCCGCGAAGCCGATGATTACGGCAATAATGATGATATTCACTAACAAGCCCATGTAGATGACCTCTTTTCACATCAGTAATGACCCTACCTGAAAGATCAGGAAGGCCAGCGTGTAGCTGATCACTAAACCAGAGACAACGGAGTAGGCGGCCCATTTTGCGGAACCGGTTTCAGACTTAATCGTCCCAATTGTAGCGAAACACGGAATATAAAGCAAGATGAACACTAGCAACGCGTAAGCGGAAAGGGCGGTGAAACTGCCGCCAATCATGGCAATTAAAGCACCTTGGTTGCTTGTGTGGAATAGGACCATCATGCTGGAACTGATGACCTCTTTGGCCAGTACACCTGTTAGTAGTGCACTAATCGGCTGCCAAGTGGCGATGCCAATGGGTTTAAAGACGGGTAACAGGATTTGTCCCATATCAGCAGCGAAACTTTGGTCGATTTGGGTGACGTAACCGTGAACACCAAAGTTAGACAGCAGCCAAATCAAAACGGTACCAGCAAAGATGATCGTGCCGGCTTTTTTGATAAAGCCCTTACCTTTATCCCAAGTCCCGTGCCAGACAATATCCAGCCGGGGAATGTGGTACTGCGGCAGTTCCACGATGAAAATGGAGTGCTCCTTGGCCTTGAAGATCACGTGATAGACCTTTGCCATCAGCAAAGCCACCACGATGCCTAAGAAATACAGCGACAGTACGATCAGCGCTTGGTGCCGCGGAAACAGGGCGGCCACGAATAAACTGTAGATCGGCAACCGGGCGGAACAGCTCATGAACGGGGAGATCAACGTGGTGATCAGCCGTTCTTTGGGCTGCTCGATAGTTCGGGCTGCCATGATGCCAGTGACGTTGCAGCCAAAGCCGATGATCAGCGGAATAAAGGCTTTTCCATTCAAGCCAATCAATTCCATGATTCGGTCGGTCACGAGTGCCGCCCGGGCCATGTAGCCGGAATCTTCAAGGATCGAGATGCAGGCAAACAGCACGAAAATCTGTGGAATGAACACCAGCACGCCGCCGACACCGGCGATCAAACCGTTAACGATCAGTGACCGCAGCATCGGCAAGGCGCCCACCTGGGTCAAAAACTGGTTTGCCCAAGTGGAAATGGGGCCGGATAATAGTTTATCCAGTTGGGTGGAAACCGGCGTCCCAACCCAGTCAAAGGACAGCTTGAACATGAAGTAGAAGATGCCCACGAAGATCGGTAAGCCAAAAACTGGGTGCGTTACCAGCTTATCGATCTTGGAAGTCAGCACCACGTGTTTGGTGGACTGCAGCTGCTCGGTGGCAGCTGCCAGTGTGGCTTCGATGAAGGATAGGCGGGTCTCAAAAATCTCGTCGGCAAACTTTTGTGCGTCGTAGTAAGCTTTTTGCGATAAAAGCGGTTTCAATTGATGCTTCACAGCATACTTACGAACGACTTTATTGTTATTGATGTATTGAATTGCTAACCAGCGGGCAAATTTTGGTTCGACCTGATTTTTTTGAGTCAGGGCAGTTGCCGCCTGACGGATGGCCTGAGTGACCATCATGGGGTAGTTTAATTGTAATGGCGCATTAGGTTTAATATCAGCCTGTTCGCACACTAGGTCAGCTTTTAATTGAGCCAGCCCTTCTTTATTGCGGGCGTTGCTGGTACGCACCGGACAGCCCAGTTCATGAGAAAGGGTTTTAAGGTTATAGCTATACCCACTACGCTTTAAGTCATCAATCATATTAAGCGTAATGATCACCGGCACGCCCAACTCCAACACTTCTACTGATAGCAGCAGATTTCGTTTCAGCTGACTGGCATTGGTGACGTTTAGGATCAGATCAGGGGAACTTTGCAGCAGGTAGTTGGTCACCACTGACTCGTCCTTGGTGATCGGACTCAACGAATAAACCCCTGGCAAGTCGATGACTTGGGTGTGGGAGTGGCGAATCTGACCGACTTTTTTCTCAACGGTGACCCCCGTCCAGTTGCCGACATAAGCATACTTATCAGTTAATTCATTGAAGAGGGTCGTTTTACCGGTATTGGGATTGCCAAGTAGGGCGACAGTAGTCAAGATGCCTCGCCCCCCGTGAGTTGTTTAAAGACCCGGTAACGAATACCAATTCGCTGATGATCGACTTGAATAATGACCGGGCCATGAAATGGATAAAAGCGCACAGCTTGCAGGTCACTGCCCACTTGGAGACCCAGACTATGTAACCGTTGTGTGGTCGCTGCGTCAAGACCATTAAACTGCTTTATCATAAAGTGATTCATGATTGCCATCCTACCTTTCAAATCGTTCTGAAAATATGAATATGGCGTCAAAAATAATATTCGAAAAAGAATATCTCGTTGTCTATACTATCACATAATATGAAGTTTTTATGTATTGGGGAAATGCCTAGTTTGAATCGTCACCAAAAACAACTATAATTTGACTTGTAGCAAACAATATTCGCACTGGAATAGTTGGTGGTATTCGTTAAGGTAATATTCCGGCGATAATAACTCAGTGGAGGATGATTTTTTATGGCGACACTTGAAGTGAAAGATTTGCATGTTTCGATCAAAGAAGAAAAAGAAACCCGAGAAATATTAAAGGGTGTCAACCTGACCATGAACACTGGCGAGATTCACGCCATCATGGGGCCTAATGGGACTGGGAAGTCGACCTTGTCTCAGACGATCATGGGCAACGGCGCTTATCATGTGACGCAAGGCGATGTCTTGTTAAACGGTGAAAGTATTTTAGGTATGCCGGTTGATGAGCGGGCACGTAAGGGTCTGTTCTTGGCGATGCAATACCCAGCTGAAATTCAGGGTGTGACCAACGCTGAATTCCTTCGGGCTGCTATCAATGCCCGTCGGCCAGAAGATGATCAAATCTCAGTCATGGCCTTTTTGAAGGAACTGGATAAGAATTTATCATTATTGGATATGAGTGAGCAAATGACGGAACGCTACCTCAACGAAGGCTTTTCCGGTGGTGAAAAAAAGCGGAATGAAATTTTGCAATTATTAATGATTAAACCATCATTCGCTTTATTGGATGAGATTGATTCTGGCCTTGATATTGACGCGCTTCAAGTTGTCTCAAAGGGTGTCAACTCCTTACGTGGCGATAACTTTGGTTCGTTGATCATTACCCACTATCAACGATTATTAAATTACATCGTGCCCGATGTGGTCCACGTGATGATGGATGGCCGAATCGTTAAGAGTGGCGATGCCGACCTTGCCAAGAAGTTGGAAAAGGAAGGTTACGCTGGCTTGCGCGATGAGTTAGGGCTAAAAGTCAGCTTAGTTGACGATAATCGTTAGAGAGGAGAGGTCGTTTTGATAAGTGCCGTTCAAGATTATGAAGCAATAAAAACCGCAGTGGAAACTGCTGCTAACGAGCACGGCGAGCCACACTGGTTCGTGGAACGTCGTCTTGCAGCGATTGATGCCATGCAAGATCTCGCATTACCGGAAATGAAACGTTATGATTTTCACCGTTGGCCATTAATGGATAACATGGAACTGAATTTCAGACGTAGTGACAAGAGTCTGGCTGATGGATTACCTAAAGCAAAGAATCAGATTCGGTTTGTTCAAGTAGGGCAAACGACTGTTGCCGTAGATCTACCCGATGAATTGGCAGATCAAGGTGTCATTTTAACAGATATTTTCAGTGCTTTTCGTGAACATCCACGTTTAACTGAAAAATACTTTATGGAAAAAGTGACGAACTATAAAGAAAATAAACTAACCGCTTATCAGCAAGCCTTTTTGAATGCCGGTGTTTTCTTATACGTTCCAAAGGGTGTTGAAATTAAGCGGCCAATCGAAGCCTATCTCATTCAGGATAGTACGGTTAAACAGCCAATGGTGTCACACGTGCTAATCATTGCCGAAGAAAACAGTCAGTTCTCATTTATTCAGCATTTGAATACCAAGGGTGACGAAGCTAACGCGGCCCACTGCATGGTCGAAGTTTTAAGCCGGGCTAACAGCCACGTTCATTTTTCAAGTGTGGATGAATTAGGCGAGCACACCTACTCATTTCTTCATCGCCGAGCTAACCTTAGCCGTAATGCTCGTTTTGACTGGGCGATTGGGATCGTCAATGACCAAAATACGTTGGGTGATATCACCAGTGAACTCATTGGTGAAGGTGCCCATTCTGAATCCAAGGTAATCGCGGTCACGACTGGTAAGCAGAGTAATGGTATCAACAACCGAGTTGTCAATCGGGGCAAACATACGACTGCCAATATTTCTCAACGCGGGGTGCTGCTTGAAAAATCTGAGTTGATCTTTAATGGGATTGGGAACATTATTCACGGTGCTTCCGGTGCCAACGCGGAACAGGAAAACCGGGTGCTGATGATGTCTGATCATGCGCACGGCGATGCTAACCCCATCTTGTTAATTGATGAAGACGATGTGATTGCGGGTCACGCGGCCAGTGTTGGCCAAGTTGATCAAAATCAGCTGTACTACCTAATGAGTCGTGGCATCGACAAGGAACTGGCACAGCGATTAGTCATTCGAGGGTTCTTAGGCCCCGTCCTAGAAGAAATTCCGTTACCAGAAGTCCGTCAAGAGATGATTGATGTGATTGAAAGGAAGCTAGAAGATGGACAGCACTTTAACTAAATTAATGCGTGATTTTCCAATTTTAGATCAAAAAGTTAACGATGAACGGCTAGTGTATTTGGACAACGCCGCTACGGCCCAACGACCAAACCAAGTAATTAAAGCGCTAACACACTTTTACCAAACGGATAACGCCAATGTTCACCGGGGTGTGCATACCTTAGCTGAACGCGCGACTGCCGACTATGAAGACGCCCGCCGTAAAGTGCAAAAGTTTATCAACGCGCCGGAACCTGAAGAGGTTATTTTTACAAAGGGCTGTACCGATGGTCTGAACCTGGTAGCCAGCACCTATGGCGAAGCAAACATTAAAAAGGGTGATGAAATTGTGATTTCCATCATGGAACATCACAGTAACCTGATTCCCTGGCAGCAGCTGGCAATCCGCAAGGGTGCCACGTTAAAGTACATTCATCTAACGGACGATGGCGAACTTGATTTAGATGAAGCTAAGACTTTGATCACGGATAAAACCAAGATCGTCGCGGTAGCCCATGCATCTAACGTGTTGGGGACCGTTAATCCAATCAAGCAGCTAGCACAAATCGCCCATCAGCACGGCGCCATCTTCGTTGGCGACGGTGCTCAGGCGGTGCCTCATATGCCAGTGGACGTGCAGGATCTGGACGTTGACTTCTACGCGTTTTCCGGCCATAAAATGATGGGTCCTACTGGGATTGGCATTCTCTATGGCAAGCGTGAGCTGTTGGAAGCCATGCCGCCATACCAATACGGCGGTGAAATGATCGGCTTTGTGCACCAGCAGGAATCCACTTGGGCGGAGCTGCCGTACAAGTTCGAAGCTGGAACGCAAAACATCGCTGGGGCAGTGGGCCTCGGTGCTGCCGTAGACTATCTCAATGCTATCGGCATGTCAGCCGTGCAGGCGCATGAACAGCAGCTGGTCAACTACCTGCTGCCGAAGTTGGAAGCCATCGACGGCGTTCAAGTTTATGGGCCGCAAGATCCCGCTAAACATACGGGTGTGATTGCCTTTAACCTAGAAAACCTGCATCCTCATGACGTGGCTACTGCGCTGGATATGGAAGGTGTAGCGGTTCGTGCCGGGCACCACTGCGCACAGCCGCTGATGGAGTACTTAGGCCTGACTGCCACAGCACGTGCCAGCCTGTACTTGTATAACACCCAAGCAGACGCGGACCGTTTGCTCGTGGCAATTCAAGAAACAAAGGAGTTCTTCAATCATGGGTCTAGAGAAACTAAATAATTTATACCGCGAAGTGATTTTGGATCATTCTGACCACCCGCATCATAAGCATGCGTTACCTGATGCAACCCATAAAATCACGCTGAAGAATCCAACCTGCGGTGACGTGATCAACTTAGACATTGAGTTGGACGATCAAGATAAAATTAAAGATATTGGCTTTACCGGTGATGGCTGTACTATCAGCCAGTCCAGTGCCTCCATGATGACGGATGCCGTGATGGGCAAGTCCAAGGAGGAGGCACTGCACATGGCCAAAACCTTTTCGGACATGGTGATGGGTAAAAAGCATCCCCAAGCGGATTTAGACCAACTGCAAGACGCCGCGATTTTGAGTAATATCATGACGTTCCCCGCTCGGATCAAGTGCGCGACACTTTCTTGGTGGGCGTTGCAACGGGCCTTGCTGAAACAGCCGGATGGCAGTGTTGATGATGATCAGGAGAAGGAGGAGTAGTAGCGATGGCAAAAGGAACTGGTGCAGAAGGTGTCCCAGACATCGTCGCCAAAGACAAAGATTACGAATACGGTTTTCACGATGATATTAAACCAGCTTATTCAACGGGTCGTGGTTTAACGGAGGAAACCGTCCGTCAAATTTCAGCTGAAAAAAAGGAACCCAAATGGATGCTGGACTACCGGCTGAAGTCTTATGAAGCGTATAAAAAGTTGCCCATGCCGGATTACGGTCCGGATCTGAGTGACCTTGACCTGAAAAACATGTTGTATTATCAAAAAATGACCGATAAGAAATATCGGGACTGGAATGATGTGCCAGAAGATCTGAAAAAGACCTTTGACCGGCTAGGGGTTCCTGAAGCGGAACGCAGTTATCTGGCAGGATCATCAGCCCAGTATGAATCTGAAGTGGTCTATCATAACATGCGAAACGACTTTGAAAAACTGGGGATCATTTTCACTGATACCGATACGGCATTGCGCGAATACCCAGAACTGTTCAAGAAGTGGTTTGGCAAGTTAGTGAAGCCAACCGATAATAAGTTCGCGGCGCTGAATGGTGCTGTGTGGTCCGGCGGTTCGTTCATTTACGTCCCAAAGGGTGTTCAAACCAAAACACCAATTCAGTCTTACTTCCGTCTAAATGCCGAAAACTCCGGTCAATTTGAACGGACCCTGATCATCGTTGATGAAGGCGCTCGGGTAGACTACGTTGAAGGCTGTACGGCACCAAACTATTCATCGGATAGTTTGCACGCTGCGGTGGTTGAAGTTAACGTTCAAAAGGATGCGTACTGCCGGTACACCACTATTCAAAACTGGTCGGATAACGTCTACAGCCTGGAAACGAAGCGGGCTGCAGCACAAGAAAACGCCACAATGGAGTGGGTCGATGGTAACTTGGGTTCGAAGGTTACTATGAAATATCCGAGTGTTTATCTGGATGGTGAAAATGCTCGTGGGACGATGTTATCCATTGCCGTTGCTTCTAACGGTATTCACCAAGATTCCGGTGCGCGGATGATCCATAACGCTCCGAATACATCCAGCTCGATTGTTTCGAAATCAATCGCTAAGACTGGTGGCGCCACCGACTACCGTGGGACAGTTCGCTTCACGAAGAAGTCGGACGGTTCAAAGGCTCACGTTGAATGCGACACGATCATTATGGATGACCAGTCGTCATCAAACACGATTCCGTACAACGAAATTTATAATGGCAAAGTTGCCATGGAACACGAAGCGAAAGTCTCCAAAATTTCAGAGGAGCAGCTTTACTATTTGATGTCGAGAGGCATTTCGGAATCAAAGGCAACGGAAATGATTATCATGGGCTTCGTGGAACCCTTTACGAAACAGTTACCAATGGAATATGCGGTTGAGTTGAACCGATTGATTAGCTTTGAGATGGAGGGGTCAATTGGATAAAGGTGCGCAAGAAGGCGCCTAGTGACCGTAAAACAAGAAGCGTCCGCCGGAAACCCCGAACTTGGGTTTCTGGCGGACGCTTCTTGTGTGCAGGTCACTGCCTTCTGTAGCCTGATTAGGCAATATAAAAGTGAACAGCCCCCGAACTTGGGTTTTGGGTGGGAGTCCTTTGTGTGCAGGTTGTTGCCTTCTTGTAGCCCGATTGGGCCAGATAAAACACTAATTTTTTAAACCAACTCACAAACGTAACGCCCCAAAGTAGCTTCATAGATCAATTTTAAATCCGTTCCATAAATCTTTTTAAGACGGTTTTCCGTCAGTAGTTGGTCAGCTTGTCCAGTTTCAAAATGGCCATCTGGGGAGAATAAACCGACTTTGTGGCCAAGCATAAACGCGTGGTTGGGATTATGTGTGGTATGCAAAACGGCATAATGGTCAGCAGCTAAGGCCGAAATGAGGTCAATGACCTGCTTTTGCCGACCAAAGTCTAAAGCTGCGGTTGGTTCGTCTAAAATAATCAGCTTCGGTTGCTGAACCAGCGCTTTTGCAATAGTCACCATTTGAAATTGGCCACCACTAAGCGTGTTTACAGGTTGGTCTTGTAAATGAGTTAAGCTTAGCTTTGCGAGGTTATCCCTGACAATTTGGTAGTCAGCTTCTCTAGGAGTTGCCGCAAAACTGAGGTATGGTGTCCGGCTAGTCACAAGGTAGTCGGTGACCGTCAAACTGCCTGGATTGGCAACATGTTGCGGAACGTAGGCGACAATTTGAGCGATTTGCCGGGCAGACAATTTAGTCAGTGCCTGGCCTTCAAGCGTGATGGTTCCCGCAGATGGTTTTAGTAGGCCCATGAGGCATTTCAGCAGGGTAGATTTACCAACACCGTTTGGGCCGAGAATAGTAAGTATTTCACCATTTTGTATACTGCAATTAAGGCGTTCAAATAGATTGGGCTGGCCGGTGTAGTGAAAACTGAGATGATTCATTGTTAACAAGCTCATCGCAAGGTCACCTTCTTTGTTGCCAGGATGTAGATAAAGATCGGTGTGCCGATAAATCCTGTGAGGATGCTCAGGGGAATTTCACCGGCTGAAAGCGTGCGTGCGAGTGTATCAACCAGTAATAGAAAAATGGCCCCGATTAATCCCGATAGCGGCAAAGCATAACGTGTATTTGGACCAATCAGCATGCGAGCCATGTGAGGCACAACTAAACCAATCCAACCGATTGGGCCACTCAGACAAACGGACGCCGCCGTGAGCAGCGTTGCACTAAAAACAACCAAGCGCCGTTCAAACACAACGTTGATCCCCATACTTTGCGCTGCTGCGTCACCAAGACTGAGGACCGTTAACCGCCAGCGCATGATGTACAGTACAATTAAACCAATCAGCATCATTGGTAGTACCGAAATAAGATTACCGACAGTTACTTTGGATAAGCTCCCCAACTGCCAATACACGATACTTTGCAATTGGGAGTCAGGGTCAGCAAGGTATTTTAATAACCCTAGAATGGCCTGCATGAGACCGCTGACGACTACCCCAGCTAGTACTAACGTGAGGTTGGTCGAACGACCCATTAAACGGGGAATAGTGACACTTAAAAGGACGGCAATTAAACCAAAAATAAGTGCTAAGATCTGAGTGCCGAAACTATGCAAATTCAGTAGGATGGCTAGAGCAGCGCCAACAGCAGCACCGTTAGACACGCCAAGTAAATCGGGAGAAACTAACGGGTTTTGAAAAATGTTTTGATAAGCCGTTCCAGAAATGGCTAAAGCGGCGCCGATTCCAATCGCCGCTAACATCCGAGGCAGCCGTAAGCTGAAAATAATGTTAGTTTCAATGGGGCTAATAACCGTGTGATCGGTGATTTGACCAATTATTGCATAATACAAATGAATTAATGGAATTTGATAATTACCAAAACACAGTGAGGCAAATGATAATAAAACTAAAATAATACTCGCAAGGGAGATGATTTGTAATTGGTGCCTAACTCGTAAGATAATTTTCAACTCCCTTCATCTAAATAGTTTTAGGCCACACCAGGAAACGTTAGAAGCAATCAATAATTCGATTTACCACTTTTTTGGTGCTTAATCAGGTTTCGAAACTCTTAGCCTGGGAACTTTCTCAGTCTTTCTAACTAGTATCCAGTATAGCATTCTGTCAATTTTGGAATAAATTAGGGAATTGACTAATTCAACCAGGAATATTCTTCTGAAATAATAGGGGTTGTAATCAACATTATGAAAAACAGGTGGTCAGTATGTATTACCTAAACATCAGCGATTCACCAATCGATGTGGACGCACTTTACCAAAAATTAAAGGACCCGCAGTATGGCGGTATCGTAACCTTTGTCGGCACGGTTCGCCAGTGGACAGGTGATATTGAGACACGCTTTATTGATTACTCAGCTTATCATCCCATGGCCGAAAAGCAGCTGGAAAAATTGGCTGCACCAATTGAAGCTAAGGGTGCCCGAGTGGTCATCGCACATCGAACTGGCCACTTGGACTTAACCGACGAAGCTGTGTTTGTTGGGGTAGCGGCCGCTCACCGTGGCGATGCCTTTCGCTGGTGCGAGTACTTAATCGACACCTTAAAAAAAGAGGTCCCAATTTGGAAGAAAGAAACCGACACTGACGCCGTAAGATGGGGGGACTGAGAATGCAACTTCATGTGAAATTATTCGCGATGCTTCAAGAACAGTTAGGCGATGTCATTGTCGTCTCTGTGCCAGAGCAGCCGACTGCCGACCAAATAAAACAAGCCATTGCTGATGCGTCACCAAATCTACGCCAAGTGATTGGTACGGCGAGAATAGCAGTTAATCAAGAATTCACCGCAAGCGGCCCCCTTGACGTTGGTACAGACGATGAAATCGCTTTGATTCCACCAGTAAGCGGCGGTTAACTGAAGTTTGTCGGATAATGATGAGGAGGAAGTAGAATGGATAAACTTTACGATAAATATGATCGGTTACATGATTACGTCCGGTTATCGATCACAGACCGTTGTAATTTGCGGTGTGTGTACTGTATGCCCAAAGAGGGATTGCCTTTCTTTCCAACGGACCGGGTCTTATCTCAAGACGAAATTGTGCAAATGATTCAAAACTTCGCTGACATGGGCGTTTCTAAAGTCCGTATCACTGGTGGTGAGCCCCTTTTACGAACGGATGTGGTTGAGATTGTTCGGCGTATTAAGGCCATTGACGGGATCAACGATGTGTCCATCACCACCAACGGCTTGTTTCTGGCGAAGTTAGCTAAGGATTTGAAAGAAGCCGGCCTAGATCGACTGAATATCAGCCT
This sequence comes from Secundilactobacillus mixtipabuli, assembly GCF_002217925.1. GTDB lineage: Bacteria > Bacillota > Bacilli > Lactobacillales > Lactobacillaceae > Secundilactobacillus > Secundilactobacillus mixtipabuli. Next base: position 163,846 of record NZ_BCMF01000006.1, read on the forward strand.
GGATACTTTCAAACCTGACCGTTACAAGAAAATCACTCGGGGTGGCAATATCAACCAGGTACTGGAAGGCATTGCCGTTGCCAGCAAGCTTCATTTTAAGAAAATCAAATTAAATATTGTTTTGATCCGCGGGCAAAATGATGATGAAGTTTTAGACTTTTTACATTATACAAAGACGCATGATGTGAATGTTCGCTTCATTGAATTTATGCCCATTGGTAACTCGATGAGGACGTGGAAGAAGGAGTATGTTGGCCTAAAGAGTGTCTTTGAAACCGCAGACGAGGCCGGCATGGTTTATCACCCAATTGAATTAAAGGGTAATGGACCCTCCGATAATTACCAAATTGAAGGTTACGAAGGCAGCTTCGGGCTGATTCATCCTATCAGTTCCAAATTCTGTGAAAACTGTAACCGTTTGCGGATCACGGCGGACGGTTACGTGAAGGCTTGCCTGTACTGGAATGAAGAAATCGATATTCGCAAAGCCATTCCAGATAAGGCAGCCTTCCGCAAGTTGATTCAAAAGGCTCTGGACAACAAACCATTAAACCACGAAATGGCAATGGCTGAAACTGATCGGATTATTGACAAGGCGCCAACTTGGCGTCATATGAGTCAAATAGGAGGTTAATATAATGGCTACTCAAGAGGATGTTGCACATGGCTCACGGTATAACGCTTATATGGCGTTGATTCTGGCAACCATCGCAATGATTGTCTGCTTCATGTCTTGGTCTAACTTCGCCCCGCTAGCAGCGCAAGTAGCAACGATGTTCCATTTGTCAGTGGGCCAAAAAACGCTGTTACTGGCAACACCTGTGTTATTGGGATCCATTATGCGGATTCCAGTTGGCATTTTAAGCGATAAATACGGTGGTAAGAAAGTATACATTATTTTAATGATTTTTATTCTCATCCCACTGTTTATGATCACCGAGGTTCACACGTTTGGCATGTTACTGTTCGCTGCTTTGTTAGTCGGAATGGCCGGCACGTCATTTGCAGTCGGGGTTTCGTACGCTTCAGTTTGGTTTCCACCAGAAAAGCAGGGGTTCGCTTTAGGAATCGTGGCCATGGGTAACATGGGTAATGCGGTGGCAGCCTTGACCTTACCACGGATTTCAGCTTCTAGTGGATTTAACAGTGTTTATCATTTTTTGATGATCTTAACTGTGATTATCATGATCCTGTTTGCCATTTTCTGTAAGGAAATGCCGACGGATAAAACGAAGTCTGTCAGCGGTGCACTTTCCGTTGCTAAAGAAAGCAGTACGTGGTACCTGTCATTATTCTACTTTTTAACTTTCGGTTTGTTCGTGTCTTTCACCAATTTAACGCCCATGTTCTTAGGCGATATCTTTGGGGTCAATGCGGTAACGGCTGGCCTATATGCGGCCTTGTTTGCCTTTTTGTGTACGGTTATTCGACCGGTTGGTGGCGCGGCCGCTGATAAGTTTCGGCCAATGTCAATGCTGCAGTGGATTTTCATTCTCATTGCCGTATTTTCATTGGTCATCATGTTTTCGTTTGATTCTCAAATCCTGTTTGTAACGGGAATCGTGGGAACTGGCCTTGCCGCCGGCTGGGGCAACGGGGTCGTCTTTAAGATGGTGCCATACGTTTCTAAGGGTAATACTGGTGCCGTTACCGGTTTCGTAGGTGCGGTCGGTGGCCTAGGCGGGTTCTTCCCGCCACTAGTTGTTGGCTGGATCAAGGGCTGGACGGGCAGTTACCAGTTAGGTATCGCACTGCTGGTATTGACCGCGTTAATTTGCTGGTACGTTCTTCGCCGTCGTTTCATCAAGGGCGACGTGCATATTGTTAAATAAAAATTTGTCGTTGGAGGTAATCGGGTTATGAAGGTATTAACACCAGATACAACAGTTTCAGAAGGACCAGATCGGATGCTGTCTGAACACCATTTGTCGATTGTCAGATTGGTTTTGCCAAAGGGGAAGACCATTAAACGTCATCGGTCAATGATGACCGTCACGGTGGTTGCTATCAAGGGATCGATTCAGTTCCACACGGATGATGAGGTTACCACACTGGTTCCGGGAAAGGCTGTTGTTATGCAACCCGGTGAATTCCATTGGTTGGAAGCACCCGATGAAGCCGGCGAAGTCATGGTTGTCCATGGCGTGCTCGCACAGTAATGAGGAGGTAAACGCAATGGCTGAAGAAGTTGGCGCAGAATTTTCACCCATCGAAAACAAAGTGATGACCTCACTGGAAGACGTGATTGACCCAGAACTTGGTATCGACATGGTCAACCTGGGGCTGATCTATGATGTTAACGTTGATGATAAGGGACAGTGCGTAATCACCATGACGCTGACCACCATGGGCTGCCCGTTAGGCAACCTGCTGGCTGATCAGATCAACGACGCGGTGCTGTCAGTGGACGGTGTCACCGCCTGCGACATCAACCTCGTGTGGGAGCCCGCTTGGGACATGAACCGGATGAGCCGGTTCGCCAAGGTGGCTTTGGGGATTCATGGATAAAGTTAAATATTAAACGCAGGTAATCGACATTGACTGCCTAAATAAAAATAACAGGAAACATAAAAGAAGCTTGATACTGCCGCGTTAGCAGACAGTATCAAGCTTCTTTTTGGCTTCAAAAGGTTTTAATTGGTCGTTGTCACTCCAGAGATTTAATCATGTTCTGGATCTAACCCAAGCTGGCAACGTGAACTACTTTATGCAGGATACGATTCATTTGGGTCGGCGCGGCTGGCTGGCAATTGATCAAGTTGTGCGGCCATTTTTAGCGCAGCGGCAACCAGCACCGCACTATCGGCTGAACGATGCCTACTTTGCCAAAAAATGGCAGCAACAGGTTGTGAAGCGAACGGTATTAAGGAGGGAAACATGATTCGGAAGCTGACAATGAGACCGTTAGGAAGACGTGATATTGCTAAGCTAGTGACGATTGTCGAACGCGTTTGGGATTTCAGTGGCGACCATGATATTAAGGGAAATCATCGGTTAGCCAATGTCTTTTTGAAAGCTTGTTTGGTTCGTCAAAATGATGCAAAAGTTGCCTTATGGAAGGATGAAGTTGTTGGTGTCACCTTGACTGAGACGAAGTACTTAAAGAAGCGGCGAGTCAGTGATCATTTGAGATTGGAATTAGCAAAGCTGCCGTTATTGTTGAATGCTGAAGGCCGGCAAAGCTTGAAATTACTGAATAAAACAAAACAGATTGACCAAAAGCTGTTAACCAGTCTCAATAAGGGCGAATATTTAGGCGAAATCGTCTTACTAGTCGTTGATCCAGCTTATCAAAATCTAGGAATTGGTCAGCAGCTGCTAGGAACAGTCGCCAATCACTGGAAGCAGGTTCCCGTGTCACATTATTATCTGGTTGCAGATACAGCTAGTAACTATCAGTTTTATAATTTGATAGGATTGCTGCAGCGGCGAAAACTTCAGATTGAATTTGATCATCAATTTAAGCTAACCTTTTTCTTGTATACGGGTGAATTGAACAATTAAATAGGTAGCGTTTCTTTTAAATCGAATAAACCTCATCCCGATATTTTTGTCAGGATGAGGTTTATTTGGCTTTTTCAACGCTTTAGTAATCACTTTTGACTAACTGACTATAGGCCGTAATGTAGCCATTACCAATTTGATAGCGTTTCAATGATTTAACGTGGTAGTCATAGCCGTTACTGTAGTCCCAATTGAGGATGGTAAAGGACTTGGGTGTGACTCGTTTGAAGTGCTCTAATCGAGTGGTTAAGTTCACATCACCATAACGATTTAGCGCCAGCAGCTTGGTGGTCGTCTTCGGTTGAGCAATGGTACCCATTTTGACGAGGACCTTGCTGGCAGTCACAATTTGGCCGTTAGTGAGGATAAAGCGGGTAGCGGTTCGGTCTTTAATGATGTTGGCGACTTTCAGCACCGTTCCTTGGCGGTAATGGGTTAGCTTGCCAGTTAAGTCGGCGTTGGCATAAGCGTTAATTCCCTTGGGGTTAATAACGGTAATGGTTTTAGGCACGATGTGGTAGTAGGCGCTGCGCACAGATTCTGGATCCGCAGTCAAATAGCCAATGAGCCCGTAAGTGTCACTCTTGGAATTAATGTCTCGAACCAGATAACGAAGCCGGTTTTGACGATCACGAGCCGTGCCAATCACCATGAAACGGGGACGATAAATTCGCGGTTTCTTCACGTAAGTCATCAGGATGTTGTCATCAGTGAAGTTGACGCTGGTGTGCAGACTAACTTGTTTTAAAGCGTAGATCACTTTTGCCGATACCGATTCGGGGGCGTTTTCGCCCGGTTTTTCCTCTGGTGGAGTTACTTCCGGCGTTACCGGTGGGATAACATTGGTGCTATTGGCCGTATAGACTAGGTTAATCCCATCGTGAATGGTATCGTAGGTTGCATTGGCGGGAATCGGCTGGTGATTGGCAGTCTCGATATAACTAAAGGTATAGTTTGGAATGTTAATTTGCAGATTGGCTGCGAAACCTGCCGGTAATGGCGCGTTGACGACACCTTGAATCTGGGCAGATTGCAGTTTTTGACCCAAATTATCCACGTAATTAACCGGAATTTGTAGTGTGTTACCGGTATAAACCAGTTTCAAGCCTGCTTGCAGATCCGTCAGGGGAACCGTATTTGTGACAGGCGTCCCATCGCTTAGTTCGTAGTGGTCAAAAGTATAATTTGCAATGGGCAACTGTGCCGTTGTGCTGGTTGGCGAAACCGAATCGATAGCGGTACCAGTGAAGATTGTGGTGGGATTGATCACGTGGCTAAGGTTATCCACGTAGCTGACTGGGATGGTCATTTGATTAGGCGCATACACGATTCGGAGCAGGTGGTCGACGGATAAGTAAGGCAAGGACGTTGTCGCCGAGTCAATGGCTGTCACAGTGCCATCACTTGCCACAATTTCTGCACCTTTATAATGAAAGTTTTGAATGTCAGTGGCCTGGTCATTAATGGCCAAATTGGTGGTCAGTGACTGTGCAACTTGATTGTCTGGTACTAGTGATGTGAACTGACCGTCAGACTGGTAATAACCGTGTTGAACGGTGAGTTGACTTGGTGCAAACAGCACCGTGAGACTTTGCGGGTCAGTGCTATAGTTTCCGGTTACTGGCGCTGCTTTAGCCAGTCCATTATTGGCCAGGTAATCTGAGTAATTGCCCGTACCGTCCAGAACGATATAGTTACTGCCATATTTGTCGATCAGCCATTCTAATGGGTAAGTCGTGTTGCGGTCAGTCGAAATATCGAACGGGTTGCTAATTGGACCACTTAATGGTGTCGAAGTGGCAATTTCTTCTTGCTGGCCATTGGGCATTAAGTTTTCGTAATTGACTTTTGTCGTGCCATATTCATCGTTAATAATGTAGGGAATCGATACCCATATATCGAAGGCTGACGGATCTTTTGGATAGCCGTCCTCCCAAAAAACGTACCCCGCTGAAAGCCAGCCAACATCACCAGCCGGGGGCGTCTTTAAGTTATAGAACACAATGGTTTGATCGTCTTCGCTGACTGCATCAGCTGTACTTGGCTTATACATCTCCTGGGTTTCTGGATAGTCAGTACTAAAGTCGGAGCCGTCAGAAGGATACATGTGAACTAATGAGCCATCGTATTCTTTGACGTTGTAACTCACTTCCACGCTGGTAGTTCCAGGTTTAAGCACTAGCAATGGCATGCTAATACTATTGTAGCGTGCGCTGCCGATTCGATTGTCGTTAATGTCGGGAGGCGTCTGCTGTCCTATCCAGGTAATCGCAAAGCCGCTGATATCACTAATTTGATTAAAACTGAGCTCAATGTTCGTTAAGTTTTTATTAGTCTTTAAAGCCGACACATCTTGGATCGAAGTGTATAAGAAACGAACGCTAGTTAAACTGGGTATTTTTGCTAGCGAACTGATATCCCACAACCTACTTTGGGTGTAGTCAGAGAGCGTCGTATTGAGCGTAAAATTAATGGTGTTCAAGTTTTGAGCGTATTGAAGACCCTCCAAAGATTGGGTTTGCTGTAATGCCGTAAAAATCGGTGTCGCTACTGGACCGGTCGAAGTAGGAGAAGTCGTTTGCTGAGAAGCCTGGGTGATGGTGAAATTAGTCAGCGTGTTGAGGTCTGACTTGGAGAATGAATTTCTGAAGCCGGCCCACGTGGAAAATTGAGTCTGGTATTCGGTCAGCCAAAGTAAATACTGAAACCAAATGTCCGGCATCCATTCATCGATATAGTTGTTGCTGGTCTTAGGATCGGTACCCACTGCATTTGTTGGAATAGAGGCAGCATAGACACTGCCTAGCCAAGTACCGGGCTTGATTGAAACATTCGCTAACCCGGTGTGATAATTGGCCAATTGATAAGTCGTATTAATAGGCCCATTAAGCGTATAGTAATATTCATCCGTAGCTTTAATAGCATCCTTACCGGTCGTGGGAATCGGCACGTTCAGCCTGATACTGCCGACCGGTTTAACGCCCAGGGCATCTGGGGCAACCTGCGTGGTGTTTTCCGGATCTGGGGTGATGGTTGTAATGTTAGTTGCAGGCACACTGGTTTGAGAGCCAGTCTGATTGTCATCAGTCTGACCCGTATCCGGTACTGCTGATGAGCCGTCGTTTCCCGGCAGTGTTCCGCCTGGAGGTGTGAGGGTGACGCTGGCGGTTGAAGTACCTCCGGAAGAGTCCGTTGATCCAGGATCATCGGCGTTGCTGGTGGTGACAACTGGTTCGACTGCCGCAATCTTAGTTGCTGTACTTTCATTAGAAAATGAGGAATCAGCTACCACACGCACGTTATTGAATCCATCAGTATTCTGTTCTGTACTACTCGGTTGAGTCGTGGCGGATGTTCGTAAAACTGTACTAGGCGCTGGTTGATCAACTGAACTGACGGTGCCAGACGAAGGCGTTGAATCCTCTGAAGTTGAGGCCTTCACAACGGTTGTGGTATGCCCCCAAAGGAGCCCAGCTGAGACTAAGGCGATGACGTAAAAGTAATGGCCGGGAAACCTTTTGAATGAATGGTTCAAATGATAGTTTGTCATACTAATCAATCCTTTCTCTCATAAATCAAACAATCTCTCAATGCAAGGACATAATAGCACGTTAGCTTGACTTTGACATGTAATTGGTTTGCTAATTTAAAGTGTCTAATCAAGTTTAAGAACCGCGTAATCAAGGTAAGTAAAACGCTTTCAATTTTGCTATAATGAAGGTATTGGATATGAGGAGGATGCAGTATGACCACTGACATGCATAACGGTAACTTATATTTACCCATGGATCAATCAATTCTTCAAGAACAGGAAGCCGCTCAAGAATTACAATATGACTATAATCAAACGCGGCCGGGGGATCACGACAAGCGGGCTGAGCTGCTAAGTCAAATGTTTGCGGAAATCGGTGAAGAGACCTACATCGAACCGCCGCTGCATGCTAATTGGGCGGGTCATTTCATGCACTTCGGCAGCCAAATTTTCGCTAACTATAATTTAACGGCTGTGGATGATACTCACATCTACGTGGGCGACCACACTATGTTTGGCCCTAACGTGATTTTAGCTGCCGGCACCCATCCGGTTTTATTCGAACTGCGGGAAAAGGAATACCAGTATAATTTACCAATTAAGATCGGCCGTAATTGCTGGCTAGGTGCCGGTGCTATTGTCCTTCCCGGAGTGACAATCGGCGACAATACGGTGATTGGCGCGGGCAGCGTGGTAACCAAGAACGTGCCCGCAAACGTCGTGGCAGTGGGCAATCCCTGCCGGGTCATGCGTGCAATCAACGCCCGTGACCACGAATATTACGATCGCCAGCGCAAAATCATTTGGTCGAAAATTCAATAAATGGCTATAAAAAAACCTCTCAATCATCTGACTGAGAGGTTTTAGTTTAACCATGTATTGTTTGGTTACATCTTCATACCCATCTTGGCGTAGGAATCCATACCGGCCATCCATAAGTCTTTGGGATCAATGCCGCGTTCTTTTGCGAAGGCGTTCATCAAGGTATCCATGTCCATCAATTTATATTTTGGCATTGGCTTATCGGGTTCGTAGGTTTGAATTTGCGCCATCATGCCGCCATCTTCGTGTTCAATGATGTGGCAGTGGTACATGTAAACGCCAGGCAGGTCGAAACGGACCAGGATGCGGACCGTTTCACCGGGGTTGACACCAACCGTGTCCTTATAGCCATGTTCGTTTGGATAAGGTGCGTGGCCGTTACGAGAAATTACGAGAAATTCAGTTCCGTGAACGTGGAAGGGGTGAACCATGCCGGAATCCATGTCATTAGAGTTGGTAATGTCCCAGTACTGGCTTTCACCGATTGGCTGGGTGGCATCGATGCGTTGCATGCTGAACTTCTTGTTGTCCATCATGACACTTTCGTCCATGCCGCTCATCACAATTTTACGAACGGGTGTTTTTGGATCAACTTCAGGTTTGTTGATCGTGAAGAGATGGTCTGGCAACGTGGTGTTATCAGGTGCAAACTGGTGAATCTTGAACTTGACGATTGGCACGTCATCGCTGAACAGTGTAACGGTTTGACCGTCATGGTAACCTGCAAAGTCCACTACGATCTCAGCCCGTTCAGCACAAGTGAGCATCAAGTGGTCCATGTAAACGGGTTCTGGCAGCAGACTGGAATCACCGCCGATTTGAGCAAATTTAAGGTCGTCTGAAAAGTGCAGCCGCCATTCACGCCGGTTAGCACCGTCCAAAATCCGCAGGCGTAGTTTCTGCGTCGTCACGTCAAAGACGGGGTTGACGGTGCCGTTGATGAGAGCGGTTGGCCCTTGCACGCCGTCTGGATCGTAATCGGCATGATAGTCCAACTGGTTGCCTTCGTGGAAACGGCGGTCTTGCAGTACCAGCGGAATATCATCTACACCGTAGTTGTGTGGAATTGGCAGGCTCTTGATGTGGTCGTCGGTAACTAGCACCATGGTTGCCAAGCCGTGCCAAACCTGTTCAGCCGTTGATGGGCACGGATGAGCGTGCAGCCAAGTGGTTGCAGCGGGTTGGTTTAAGGTGAAGTCAATGTGCTTGGTTTCACCCGGATATACGGGTGCATGACAGCCACCGTCGACATAGGGACCGGAAACGATCAGGCCATGCCAATGGAAGGTGGTGAGTTCCGGTAAATGATTTTCCAAAGCAACGTGGATATGCTTACCAACGGGGTAAACAATGGTTTGACCAAGAATGCTGGCATTGTAGCCCCAGGTCTTGGTCTTTTCACCAGGAAGAATGGGTGTTTCACCCGCTTGAGCAGTTACGGTGTACCAAATATCAGTATCGGTTTCTTTATCTGGTTTTAATAGTGCTGGAATCGCCAGTGGCTTTTCCGGCGCATCGGCAACCTCCAGCGGAACGTAACCTCCGTCGTGAGTATTGAAAGCAGGTTCATCAAAAAAGTAATTATGATAGATTTTTTCACTCATTAGCTTGTTCTCCTCTCGTGTTCGCCTCTATTATACCGCTGATTTACAAAATGTTACTATTTTTGAGGGACACCTAAATGATTTGTACTATAATGATAATTGAAAAGAGATGATGATATGGGGAGCATGTCTAAGCCGTTTTTGTGGTTATTATTAACGTTGAACGTGATTTTAATTGGTTTGCTGCTCAGTATGAATAACATGGCAGCGATGTGGCTGATGGCAATCATCATGCTGCTTGACGCCGTTGGGTCCTTAGTGGCAGTATACCGACGATGAAATGATTTTCAGGTCAAGCAAAAAGCAGCTCACCAAATCAACAATGATTTGATGAGCTGCTTTTTTGATCCAATGCGTTAATAATTCGTTACGGACATGGCTTGTAAAAGCTCTGCCAGTTCGGTAGGTGATTCAACTGTTTGATCAGGAATGAAATCTGACTTGGGCATATCAAGGTGCCGGTGGTTAAACCAGAACGCGTGCCAGCCAGCCTGCTTAGCGCCGACCATATCCTTTTCAAAGTTATCACCAATATACACAATTTCGTTGGCTTGAACGTTCAGATGGCGATTGAAGTGGGTAAAGATTCTTGGATCAGGTTTTCTTAAACCCACTTCATCAGAAATAATGATGTTTTCGTCTTTGACCCAGCGTTGCAGATCAAGACGGGACAGTTTTTCAGACTGAGTGTTACTTTCACCGTTAGTAATGACCCCTAGTTCATAGTGGCTTTTTAATGACGGTAATTGTGCCTGAATATCTGAAAACAAACTGATTTTTTCTGCTTCTAAGCGATAACGATCGCAAAAAGCAAGCCAAACCGAATTCGTTAAAGTTGGTAAGTCATGTTGTGTCAGGACGTCATTAAGACAGCTGAAAACATGATTCATAGTTAATGTTTCAAGTTTTGCGACGCGGTCATTCATGTGTTTAAAAACCTTGAAAAGGTCCGTTAGCACGTGACCGGAAACCGCGGGGTCGTTCCAGACTGAAAATAGTGCTTGCTGGAATGGTCGTTGTTGATCATATAGTGTATCGTCAAGATCAAAAACGATTGCTTTGAGCATAATTGGTTCCTCCTCGAAGTTCTGCGAGAAGTAGTGTAACATGAATGTAACATTAATTTCAAATTTTTTTTATTTTCAGGTTGCTAAGGGTTGATATGAACTGCTAAAACAGGTATACTAGTTTTCGGCTGATTGCCACAATTCACACCTTGAGCGATATATTAAGCAGTGCTCGCATGAGTTCTTGATATAAAGGACCTCAGGGGAGGAAAAAAACTTTGATGGAGGCTATTTCATGGCTGTTATTACAATGAAACAATTACTTGAAGCAGGTGTCCACTTCGGTCACCAAACTCGTCGCTGGAACCCAAAGATGAAGGAATATATCTTCACCGAACGTAACGGGATCTACATTATCGACTTACAAAAGACGGTTAAGTTGATCGACACCGCCTACAACTTCGTTAAGGATGAAGCATCTAAAGGTGCTGTAGTGCTTTTCGTTGGTACTAAGAAGCAAGCCCAAGATTCTATTGAAGAAGAAGCTACCCGCGCTGGTCAATTTTACGTTAACCACCGTTGGTTGGGTGGAACTTTAACCAACTGGAACACCATTCAAACTCGTATCAAGCGTTTGAAGGATCTTAAGAAGATGGCTGAAGACGGTACTTTCGATCGTCTGCCAAAGAAGGAAGTTTCTTTACTGAAGAAGCAAACTGACAAGTTGGAACGTTTCTTAGGCGGTATCGAAGATATGCCTAAGTTACCTGACGTTATGTTTGTTGTTGATCCTCGTAAGGAACAGATCGCCGTTAAGGAAGCTCAAAAGTTGAACATTCCAATCGTCGCTATGGTTGATACTAACACCGACCCAGACGATGTTGACGTTATCATTCCTTCTAACGATGACGCTATCCGTGCCGTTCGCTTGATTACAAGCAAGATGGCCGATGCCGTTATTGAAGGCCGTCAAGGCGAAGACGAGGCTGAAGCTGCTAAAGCAGAAGCTAAAGCCGCTGACAGCAAAGACGCTTCAGAAAACGCTGCTGAATAGTTTATAGAATTCGTTTAAAACCATCAGTGCTTAGGCTGGCTTGAAAATGTGGACCCGCGAGGCCTGATTATTTTCAGGCCAGCCTTTTGTGTTGGTGTTAAGTGACTCACTGCTATTAAATATTAAGGAGGCCATATAATGGCAAGCATTACTGCAAAAATGGTTAAAGAACTTCGTGATAAGACTAGCGTTGGTATGATGGACGCAAAGAAAGCGCTCGTTGCTACCGAAGGTGACATGGACAAAGCGGTTGATTTCCTGCGTGAAAAGGGAATCGCTAAAGCTGAAAAGAAGAGTGGCAACGTTGCTGCTAACGGTTTAGCTCACATTACTGAAAACGGAAATGTCGCTGCAATCACTGAAGTTAACTCTGAAACTGACTTTGTTGCTTCAAACGATCGTTTTAAGAACTTAGTTCAAACGATTACTGATTTGATTGCTGCTAACAAGCCAGCTGATATGGATGCTGCTATGGCATTAAAGAACGACGCTGGTCAAACCATTAAAGAAATGATCATCGAACAAACTCAAGTCACTTCAGAACACACAACGCTTCGTCGTTTCCAAGTCGTTGAAAAGAACGATAACGAAGTCTTTGGTGCTTACCTGCATAATGGTGGCCAAATCGCTGCTTTAGTTGTCCTTGAAGGTGCCGATGCCAGTGTTGCTAAGAACGTTGCAATGCACGTTGCAGCCGTTAACCCAGAATTCGTTTCTCGTGACGATATTCCTGCAGAACGTTTAGATCACGAACGCGAAGTCTTGAAGAAGGAAGCCTTAAACGAAGGTAAGCCTGAAAAGATCGTTGAAAAGATGGTCGAAGGCCGTCTCCGGAAGTTCTTATCAGAAATCAGTCTTGCTGACCAAGAATTTGTGATGGATTCTGACCAAACGGTTAGCCAATACGTTGCCTCAAAGGGTGGCAAGTTGAAGAGCTTTGTACGTTACGAAGTCGGTGAAGGTATCGAAGTTGAAACTAAAAACTTTGAAGATGAAGTAAATAGTCAAATTAACGGCTAAAACTGACTTGAAAAGGGGATGTACGTGTTGCGTACATCTTTTTTTATGCCCTAAAACGGGGATACGACTGTTGGTCGATACCGGATTATGATAGAATAACTTGAGGAAACTAATAGGAGGCTCATGATGACCGATTTAAAATATAAACGCATCGTTTTGAAGCTGAGCGGTGAAGCTTTGGCAGGCGATCAAGGTTTTGGTATTCACCCGCCAGTCATTAAGACAGTAGCAAAAGAAGTTAAGGAAGTTTATGACTTAGGACTTCAGATTGGGATTGTCGTTGGTGGCGGTAACATGTGGCGAGGCGAATCTGGTGCTCAGATGGGCATGGAACGCGCACAGGCTGATTATATTGGCATGTTAGCAACCATTATGAATGGTCTTGCTCTTCAAGATAACCTCGAGGACATCGGCGTGCCGACCCGGGTTCAAACGTCGATTGAAATGCGGGCGATTGCTGAGCCTTACATTCGTCGAAAAGCCATTCGTCATTTGGAGAAAGACCGGGTCGTTATTTTTGCCGGTGGTACTGGCAGCCCATATTTCTCAACTGATACAACGGCCGCATTACGAGCAGCTGAAATCAGCGCGGATGCGATCTTAATGGCCAAGAACGGTGTTGATGGTGTCTATTCTGCTGATCCTAACGTTGATCACAACGCCGTTAAGTTCGATCATTTGACCCACATGGATATTATTAACAAGGGCTTACACGTGATGGATTCAACAGCCAGCACTTTATCAATGGATAATGATATTCCGTTGGTCGTCTTTAACTTAAATCATCCAGGTAATATTAAAAAAGTTGTTCTTGGTGAAAACATCGGGACGACTGTAAGGGGGAAATAGTATTGGCAAACCCAATTATTAATGAAGCAAAAGATAAAATGAAAAAAGCTGAAGAGGTGTTAGGCCGTGAGTTTGGTACGATTCGTGCCGGTCGGGCTAATGCAAGTCTCTTAAGCCGGGTAACGGTTCAATATTACGGTGTTGAAACACCCATTAACCAAGTGGCTGCAATCACTGTTCCAGAACCACGGGTAATCTTGGTCACACCGTTTGACAAGTCTTCTTTGGAAGATGTTGAAAAGGGTATTTTGGAATCTGATTTAGGGATCACACCAGCTAATGACGGTTCTGCTCTGCGGTTAGTTGTTCCTCAACTGACTGAAGAACGGCGTAAAGAACTTGCTAAGCAGGTTCGGGCAGTTGCTGAACAAGGTAAAGTTGCTGTTCGTAACGTCCGTCGCGAAGCAATGGACGCATTGAAAAAAGGTCACAAGAACGGTGATTTTACTGATGATGACGTTCATGATCTGGAAAAACAAGTTCAAAACGTGACTGATGATGCTGTTAAGCAAATTGATAAATTGACTGAGGATAAAGAACAAGAAATTATCTCAGGCTAGTCTTGATGGAACGAAAGGAAATTAGACATGGCAAACGATGACGAAACAGTTGAAATCACACCTGGCACACCTCAATTTGCCAAAATGGTTTTTAAACTAAATGATGCTGTTACTGATGAAAACTTAGCGGTTTTAAACTATAACGGTAACGAACTGACTCAAATTGACGAAGGTGTTTATGCACAACCTGCCTTTGTAAAGGATGACTTTAATTTATTCTTCGTAATCACCCAGTTGATCGAGGAAGATTGGATCGTTGCATTTTCAAAGGCAACCATCGAAAACGATTCTGAAATTACGGACCTAAGTGAACCCATTCCAACGGGTGAAGGCTTGAATATGCTTGGTGAAGTAAGCCCAGATGATGCTAATAATTTACTTCAGTATTTTAATACGTTATCTGACGCTAATCGCGGTGAATGGCGTTTGCTTCAGTAGCTTATTTAGATTCTGTTAAATAATCGCTTTAAACAGAGTTGGGATAGTCGACAACTCTGTTTTTTGGTATGATTATGGTTTGAAAGCTAATTTGGAGGTGCCACTGTGTTTTCTTGGCTCAATAATAAGAATCAGTCAGAGATGCCTGAAAAAATAGAACTGGATCCTAACAATATTCCGGCCCACGTTGCCATTATTATGGATGGCAATGGCCGCTGGGCGCAAAAACGTCATTTACCAAGGGTCGCTGGTCACAAGCAGGGAATGAACACGGTTAAGACAATCACTAAAGCTGCTAGTGATCTCGGCATTAAAGTGCTGACGCTTTACGCGTTTTCAACGGAGAACTGGAAACGGCCAACTGATGAAGTCAATTACCTCATGAAATTGCCGGTAGATTTCTTTGACACGTTTGTGCCCGAATTAATTAGTCATAACGTGCGCGTCAACGTCATGGGTTATACGGATCAACTCCCGCAAAAAACGCAAGCGGCCGTAGCTGCTGCGATTGAAGACACGAAAGACTGCGATGGGATGATTTTAAACTTTGCGCTGAATTATGGCAGTCGTGCTGAAATTACGACGGCGGTACAAGAAATCGCCCAGTCGGTCCAACAGGGTGAGTTGAAACCAGAAGACATTTCACCAGAAATGATCAGTCAGCATTTGATGACGGCAGGTCTCGGTCAATATCAAGATCCTGACGTGGTTATTAGAACCTCCGGTGAGGAACGGATCTCTAACTTCTTATTGTGGCAGATTGCCTATTCAGAGTTTGTTTTCATGGCACCGCACTGGCCTGATTTTACGGCTGAATCATTAACGCAAGCCGTTTATGAATATCAACATCGTAAACGCCGTTTTGGCGGCTTAACGAAATAGGATAGATGAAAAGGAGTTTATAATGAAACAAAGGGTTATTACGGCGGTGATCGCCTTAATCATCTTCATCCCGATTATTATTGCTGGAGGCGTTTGGGTCGATATTGCGGCTGCAGTTCTTGGTCTAATCGCACTTTCTGAAATATTGGTGATGAGGAAAAAACTGATCGTTTCATGGGAAGCTGTATTATCTGGCCTCATCGTGTTACTGATTGTATTACCCGATTTTTGGCATAGCATTTTGCCCGGCCATTTAGACTTGACCTTCGTGGTTTATAGCTTCATTGTGTTAATGTTAATGTACACCGTTTTTTCGAAGAACCGGTTTTCGTTCGATGATGCTGCTGTTTTGACGACGGGTGCAATCTATATTGGTTTCGGGTTTCACTACTTTATTGTTGCTGATGCAGCGAGTCTCACAACCATTTTCTTTGCGCTGTTTATTGTTTGGATCACCGATAGTGGCGCCTATATGATCGGTCGTAAATTAGGCCGGCATAAACTGGCACCGCACATCAGTCCTAATAAAACCTGGGAAGGTTCAATTGGTGGTACTGTGGCAGCAACCATTATCGTTGCCATCTACGTTTATTTTTACCCGCAGGGCGACTACAGCTGGTTAGTCACGGTATTATTTACAATCGTGCTTTCAATTATCGGTCAAATCGGTGATTTGGTGGAGTCAGCATTGAAACGTTATTATGGTGTTAAAGATTCTGGCCGAATTCTGCCAGGGCATGGTGGTATTCTAGACCGTTTTGATAGCCTGTTATTAGTCTTGCCAGCCTTGCATTTACTAGGCTTTATGTAAACAAACAAGCTTACAAACTTTGGTTATTACGAAAGGATCGACGTCTGTGATTACGACCATTATTACCTTCATTATTGTGTTTGGCCTGATTGTCTTTATTCACGAGTTTGGGCACTTTTACTTTGCCAAACGGGCAGGGATCCTTGTTCGTGAATTTTCAATCGGAATGGGTCCTAAGCTCTTTAATTACCGGACAACTGACACCACCTATACTATTCGGTTATTACCGGTCGGTGGTTACGTTCGAATGGCTGGGGCTGAGGATGATGAGGATGAATTAAAGCCGGGGACACCAGTTAGCCTTTACATTGGTGATAACGATCAGGTGACCCGGATCAATACCAGTAAAAAATCCACGTTATTTAACGGCGTACCCATGGCTGTTACGGCGACTGATTTAGAGGATGAACTCTGGATTGAAGGCTATGAGAACGGTGATGAGAGTGAGGTTAAACGGTATAACGTGGCTCACGATGCGACCATCATTGAAAACGATGGTACGGAAGTTCGAATTGCACCGCGGGACGTTCAATTTCAATCAGCTAGTTTGGGTCATCGGCTGATGACTAACTTTGCTGGGCCGATGAATAACTTTATTTTGGCCATTATTGTGTATACGATTTTGACGTTTGTTGCCGGTGGTGTGACCAATAATAGTAACCGAGTGAGTCCAACGACGACGGACGTCACAGTTGCCCGTTCCGCTGGAATCAAAAACGGGGATTACATTACTGCTGTGAACGGCAAAAAAGTCAACGACTGGAATCAAATTGCCGTTCAGATTCAAAACCGGGCACATAAGCAGACCAACTTTGAAATTAAACGCGGCAATCAAACGAAAACGATTAAGATGGTGCCAGCTGCGACTAAAGTTAACAAGAAAACCATTGGTGCCATTGGAATCACCCAGTATCGCAGCCATGATTTGGGCGCTATGCTGGTTTCCGGTTTTACCCAAACTTGGCAGATGACTGTCCGCTTAATGGTGGCCATTTGGTCCATGGTTTCCGGCCACTTCAGTTTGAATGATTTAGGGGGTCCCGTCGCTATTTTTGCCACCACTTCTACTGCAGCATCTGAGGGGATTCTTGGCGTTTTGAGTTTTCTGGCCTTTTTGTCTCTTAACTTGGGAATTGTCAATTTATTGCCAATTCCGGCGCTTGATGGTGGTAAAATATTACTTAACGTGATTGAAGGCGTTCGTCGCAAACCACTGTCAGAAAACGTTGAAACAGCTATCACCTTGGTTGGGGTGGTTTTCTTGGTTGTCTTAATGTTACTGGTCACGTGGAATGACATCGAACGTTACTTTATCAAATAGATCAAAATCAAATAGATCAAAAAAACGGTTAAAAAGGAGTTCAATTGAGTATGAAACAGTCAAAATTGCTGATTCCAACACTGAAAGAGGTGCCGAGTGGTGCTGAGGCCTTAAGTCATCAGATGATGCTTAGAGCTGGCTACATTCGACAGGTGACTGCGGGGATGTATGCTTATTTACCCCTGGCATTCCAAGTTCTGACCAATATTGAAAAAATTATTCGGGAGGAAATGGCAAAGATCGATGCTGTTGAAATGGTGGTTCCTACTGTTTTACCAGCTCAGCTCTGGAAGGATTCAGGCCGTTACGATACATACGGTCCGACACTGTTTAAGTTTAAAAATCGTCATGATACGGACTTCATTCTCGGACCGACTCATGAAGAAACTTTCACGACATTGATCCGTGACAGCATTAAGTCATATAAGCGTTTACCGTTGACTTTATACCAAATTCAGGCAAAGTATCGTGATGAAGAACGTCCCCGTTACGGTTTATTGCGTGGCCGTGAATTCATTATGAAGGATGCTTATTCATTTTCAACGAATTATGATGATCTGGATACGGTTTATCGTCAAATGGAAGGGGCTTACAAGCGTGTCTTTGACCGGATCGGTTTGAAATACCGGACGATTATTGGTGACGCTGGTGCCATGGGCGGTAAGGATTCTAAGGAATTTTCTGCCATTGCCCCAATTGGTGAAGACACGATCGTTTACGTTGATGAATCTGATTACGCTGCCAATATTGAAATGGCAACGAACCTCTATACGCCTAAGAAATCTCATGCCGCACAAAAGGACCTTGAAAAAGTGGCAACGGGCGATGCGAAAACCATTGACGATGTTGCTGCGAAACTGGACGTTAGCGCGGATAATTTGATCAAGAGCATGCTTTACATTGCCGACGAAAAGCCCGTGTTGGCTTTACTTCGTGGTGATGATGAACTGAATGAAGTCAAACTTAAGAACTTCTTACACGCTGATTTCTTAGCACCAGCAACTAATGAAGACGCTGAAAAGTATCTCGGTGCCTCATTCGGTGCTCTTGGCCCAGTGGGTGTTGGTGAAGAGGTCACGATCGTTGCCGACCGTTACGTTCAAGATATGGTTAACGCCGTGGTTGGTGCCGATGAAGATGGTTACCACTACGTCAATGCCAACGTTGAACGAGATTTCCGCGTGGATAAATTTACCGATATTAGAACCGTTAAGGAAGGCGATATTTCGCCGGATGGTGCTGGCAAGTTGAAGTTTACCCGCGGGATTGAAATCGGTCATATTTTCAAGCTGGGCACCCGTTATTCAGAAGCTCTGGATGCGAAAGTCCTAGATGAAAATGGCCGTTCAGTGCCAGTTATCATGGGCTCATACGGTATCGGTGTCAGCCGGTTGCTGTCAGCAATTAGCGAACAGCAATCAGACGAAAACGGGCTAGTATGGCCACGTTCAATTGCACCATACGATTTACACGTTATTCCCGTGAACATGAAAAATGACGACCAGGTCACACTTGCTAACCAGTTAACGGACAGTTTAACTGAAGCTGGTTACCGTGTTTTGATCGATGATCGTAAAGAACGGGCTGGGGTTAAATTTGCCGATTCTGATTTGATTGGCTTGCCAATTCGAATCACCGTTGGTAAAAAGGCCAGTGACGGTATCGTTGAAATTAAAATTCGTAAAACCGGCGAAACGTTGGAAGTTAAGGCTGATGAAGTCAGCAATACAGTTGCAATTCTGTTAAAAGAAACCGAAGTTGAACCAGAAGATTCAGCTTCAACTAACGATTAAAATTTTGTGTTGGATGGGCTCGAGAAAACAAAACAACTTTTGTTTTGTCTCGAGCCCGTTTTACGTTAAAATAATGGCACTAAGCAAAAATGAAGGGGGCAGTTTGGCGTGGCCTTAGATCATCAGGCATTATTTGAAAAACTGTTACAGCAACTGCAATTATCAGATTTGGCTGGCCAGCCATTCTTTAAAGGGGCAGCACTGGAAAAATTGACGGTGCATGAAAAATCGAAGCGCTGGCACTTTAATTTTGAGTTACCAACGATCCTGCCTTACGATACTTTTACGACGTTTCAAGGACAGTTGGAAAAGGCGTTTCAGTCGATTGCCAAGGTGGATTTTGAAATTCATACGGCACAAACCGACCTCGATAACCGATTGATTGGCGACTATTGGAATTGGGTCGTTCAGCACAGTGGTGTCAAATCACCGCTCATACAGGAACTTTGTCGCGATCAAGTCCCTAAGGTTGAAGACGACCGGGTCATTTTTATGGCTGAAAACGAGGTCGTCAAAAACTTTTTAGTCGATCAAGCCTTAGGCCCGATTGAAAATGGTTACGAAGCCGTTGGTTTTCCCAAGTTCGCGATTCATACCATGATTGACGAATCAGCTTCACAGGCCAAAATACAGGAATTTAAGCAGAAGAAAGCGCAATCTGATGCGGAATTGGCACAAAAAGCCGTGGCAGCGATCAAAATTGCTAACGAAAAGCGTGAAAAACAGGGTGTTATCGCCGCTAGTGGGCCGACGGTGATTGGACGCAAAATTAAGGTGGACGAAGAACCCCTTCAGCTATCCTCAATCGAAGATGAAGAAAAATCAGTGATCGTTCAGGGTTATGTCTTTAATAAGGAAATTCGTGACCTGCGTTCGGGTCGTAAGTTGATGATCCTTGAGATTACTGACTATAGTTCTTCCATTGCGGTGAAGAAATTTTCCCGTGACGAAAGTGATGAAGCCCAGTTTGAAGGGTTAAACGAGGGTGACTGGATCAAAGTTCGCGGGAGTGTTCAAGAAGATAACTTCATGCGTGATCTTGTTCTAAACGCTTATGACATCAATCAGGTGACCGTACCAAGTCGCCAGGATAAAGCGCCTGAAGGCGAAAAACGGGTGGAACTTCACCTGCACACCAACATGAGTACGATGGACGCCACCAATTCTATTTCAGACTACGTGAAGCAGGCCAAAAAATGGGGCCATAAAGCCATCGCTATTACTGATCACGCGGGGGTTCAAGGTTTCCCTGAAGCGTTCCGTTCCGCTTCTAAGAACGACATTAAGATGATTTACGGGGTGGAAGCTAACTTAGTGGACGACGGTGTGCCAATTGGCTACAACAATGAACACCGGGCGCTAAAAGACGCCACTTACGTTGTTTTCGATACTGAAACCACTGGACTGTCGGCAATTTATGACCGGGTGATCGAGCTGTCTGCCGTTAAGATGCAGGGTAAAGAAGTCATTGATCAGTTTGAAGAATTTATTGATCCTGGTTTTCACTTATCCGATCAAACGACCAATTTAACCAGTATTACTGACGACATGGTTCACGGCTCAAAGTCCGAAAAAGAAGTCTTTGAATTATTCCGGAAATTTTACGGCGACGCGATCATCGTCGGTCATAACGTGACTTTTGATATCGGCTTCATGAACGCCGGTTATCAGCGCTATGATTTGCCGGAAATCACCAATCCCATCATTGACACGCTGACGTTAGCGCGTTTCCTGTATCCGAATATGAAGGGTTACCGGTTGAACACGTTAGCCAAGAAGTTCCACGTTTCATTGGAACACCATCACCGGGCAATCTATGATGCTGAGTCTACCGGTCATTTGAACTATCTATTTTTAAAGGATGCCGAAGACCGTTACGACATTCAGTATCACGATCAGCTGAATGACCACATGAGTGAAAACGACGCGTACAAACACGCCCGGCCATCCCATGCAATTATTTTGGCACAGACGCAAGCAGGTCTGAAGAATTTGTTCAAGCTGGTTTCAAAGTCCAACGTGGATTACTTCTACCGGGTACCCCGGATGCCGCGAAGCCAGATTGAGAAACTGCGGGATGGTCTATTGATCGGTTCCGCCTGTGATTCCGGTGAAGTTTTCACCGCTATGATGCAGAAGGGGTATGCCGAAGCCCGCAGCAAAGCCAAGTTTTACGATTACCTTGAAGTTCAGCCGTTGGCAGCTTACAAGCCGCTGATCGATTCTGGTTTGATTCAAAACCGGAAGAACCTAGAGGAAATCTTAACTAACATGGTCAAGCTGGGCGAAGAACTGGATAAACCCGTTGCAGTCACTGGCGACGCCCATTATCTGAATCCGGAAGATGCCATTTACCGGAAGATTTTGATCAACTCGCAAGGTGGTGCTAACCCGCTGAACCGTCAGGAATTACCAGACGTGCATTTCCGAACGACGGACGAGCTGTTAGATGACTACAGTTTCTTGGGTGAAGCTAAAGCTAAGGAAATCGTGGTTACCAATACGAATGCCATTGCCGACATGATCGATGATGTTCACCCATTGAAAGATAAACTGTTCACACCACGGATGGAAGGCGCGGAAGACGAAATTCGTGAACGGACCATGAATACCGCCCACGAATGGTACGGCGATCCGTTGCCAGAACTGGTTCAGCATCGGCTTGACCGCGAGCTGAAGAGTATCATTGGTAACGGGTTCTCCGTGATTTACTTGATTGCCCAACGGCTGGTGGCCAAGAGTAACAAGGACGGGTACTTGGTTGGTTCCCGGGGTTCCGTTGGTTCCAGTCTGGTGGCGACCATGACGGGAATTACTGAAGTGAACCCGTTGCCGCCTCATTACCGCTGCCCCAACTGTCAGTATTCTCACTTCTACACCAAGGGTGAATACAGTTCCGGGTTTGATTTACCCGAGAAGAACTGTCCAAAGTGCGGCACCTTGATGATCGGCGACGGCCATAACATTCCCTTCGAAACCTTCTTAGGGTTTACTGGGAACAAGGTCCCCGATATTGATCTGAACTTCTCCGGGGACTACCAACCGATTGCCCATAACTACACGAAGGTGCTGTTCGGCGAAAAGAACGTTTACCGTGCCGGGACGATCGGTACCGTGGCGGATAAGACCGCGTACGGTTACGTTAAAGCGTACGAACGTGATAAAGAATTGAATTTACGAAACGCTGAGATCGACCGGTTAGCCAAGGGGGCTACCGGTGTTAAGCGGACTACCGGCCAACATCCGGCGGGGATCATCGTTGTGCCCGATTACATGGACATCTATGATTTCACGCCGATCCAGTACCCCGCCGACGACCAAAACGCCGCTTGGCAAACGACCCACTTTGATTTCCATTCGATCCATGACAACATTTTGAAGATCGATATTCTGGGACATGATGATCCAACCATGATCCGGACGCTGCAAGATTTAAGCGGCATCGATCCGCAGACGATTCCAATGGATGACCCGGGCGTCATGGCACTTTTCTCCGGCACTGATTCACTGCACGTCACACCGGAACAGATCCAGTCCAAGACGGGGACGTTAGGTGTGCCCGAATTTGGGACTCGGTTCGTTCGGGGTATGCTGGAAGAAACTCACCCGAAGAATTATTCACAGCTGCTGCAAATTTCTGGGCTGTCTCACGGGACCGATGTGTGGTTAGGTAACGCTGAAGAACTCATTAAGAACGGGACTGCCACCATTGCTAACGTTATCGGATGCCGTGATAACATTATGACCGACTTGATCAACTGGGGGATGGATTCTGAAACCTCATTTCAGATTATGGAATCTGTCCGTCATGGTCGCGGTATTCCAGATGAATGGCAGGACAAGATGAAAGAAGCTGACGTACCGGACTGGTACATTCAGTCTTGCCTGAAGATCAAGTATATGTTCCCACGGGCCCACGCGGCTGCCTATATTTTGATGGCGCTGCGGGTGGCGTACTTTAAGGTGTACTTCCCATTGGTCTACTACGCGGCATATTTCTCCGTGCGGGCTGACGACTTTGACGTCGTGGCGATGTCTCGCGGCAAAGATTCTGTTAAGGCGAAAATGAAAGAGATCAACGATGAAGGCATGGATGCTTCAGCAAAAGAGAAAAACTTGCTGACGGTTTTGGAATTAGCCAACGAAATGCTGGAACGCGGCTTTAAGTTCAAGATGATTGATATTAACAAGTCAGCTGCCAGTGAGTGGCTGATTGATGGCGATACCTTGATTGCACCGTTTAACGCGGCGCCTGGGCTTGGGTTAAACGTGGCTAAGCAGATTGTGGCTGCCCGTGAGGACAAACCATTTCTTTCCAAGGAAGATCTGGCCAAACGCGGCAAGGTTTCAAAGACGTTGATCGAGTTCATGACTGATAACGGTGTCTTAGATGGATTGCCAGATGAGAATCAGCTGAGTCTCTTTGATATGATGTAACCAGAATTAGTCAGGGTTGGCATAACGGCGCGCTTTCAAGTTTGCTATTATGTCAGCTTTGTGCTATCATACAACTTGTAGATATTTCGGAAAGGAGTGAGCAGCGATGCTCGCTCTTTTTATTGGAAAAATGGTATTGGAGGTAAAAGATTGGATAACGTCGTAGACATTGTTTCAACTCTAGCGCAACCGATTGTGGATGCTCATCATTTTGAACTGGTGGACGTTGAGTTTGTTCGTGAGGGTAAAAGTTGGTATTTGCGGCTCTTCATCGACAAGCCCGGTGGCATTACGATTGATGAATGCGCCTTAGTGAGTGATGAACTAAGTGAAAAGCTGGATAATATCGATCCCGATCCAATTCCCCAAGCGTATTTCTTGGAAGTATCTTCTCCAGGTGCGGAACGACCGTTGAAAAAAGAAGCTGACTATGAACGGGCGGTCGGTCATTACGTTCACCTTTCTTTCTATCAAAAAGTGAACGGTGAAAAGGCATTTGAAGGGACACTGCTCTCGGTCACTGAAGACGAGTTGGTTTTGAAAATCAACCTAAAGGGTCGGATGAAAGATTTGACCATTCCAAGAAAAAACGTTGCCAAAGCAAGATTAGCAATTAAGTTTTAACAGCTAAAGGAGACTATACGTCATGAGTAAAGAACTATTAGGTGCTCTGGATACACTGGAAACCGAAAAGGGTATCAAAAAGGAAATTGTGATCGATGCACTTGAAGCCGCATTGACCTCTGCTTACAAGCGGAACTATGGTCAAGCGCAAAACGTTGAAGTGAACTTTGACCAAAAAAAGGGTGATGTTCATGTTTACGCAGTTAAGAAAGTCGTTGACCAAGTTTATGATTCTCGTTTGGAAGTCAGTCTGGATGATGCGTTACAAGTCAGCCGCGGCTATGAATTAGGCGATGACATCAAGTTTGAAGTGACACCTAAGAACTTTGGCCGGATTGCGGCCCAGACGGCAAAACAAGTCATTATGCAACGGGTTCGTGAAGCTGAACGGTCACTGATCTTTGATCAGTACAGCCAGTATGAAAACGAAATCATCACTGGTGAAGTTGAACGTCAGGATAATCGGTTCGTTTACGTTAACTTAGGTAACGTTGAAGCCGTTATGAGCCGTCAGGATCAGATGCCTAACGAAACTTATCACATGCACGACCGGATCAAAGTTTACGTGACGCGAGTTGAAAACGCCGCTAAAGGCCCGCAAGTGTTCGTTAGCCGGACCGATTCAGGTTTACTGAAGCGTTTATTTGAAGAAGAAATTCCGGAAATCTATGATGGTACTGTCGAAATCATGTCCATTGCTCGTGAAGCAGGGGACCGTGCCAAAGTCGCTGTTCGTTCAAATAACCCTGATGTCGATCCAGTCGGTACCTCTGTTGGCCCTCGTGGACAACGGGTCCAAGCCATCGTTTCAGAACTTGATGGCGAGAACATGGATATTGTTGAATGGACGGATGATGAAGCGAAGTTCATTGCTAACGCATTGAATCCAGCTGAGGTCATCGATGTGATTTTTGATGAAAACAACGAACGGGCATGTACCGTTATCGTTCCTGATTATCAATTATCATTGGCAATCGGTAAGCGTGGTCAAAACGCGCGGTTAGCTGCTAAGTTAACCGGCTATAAGATTGACATTAAGTCTGAAACTGAGGCTGAAACGATTTTTAAAGACAAAGCTACGGATAGCGATGACGCCCAACCTGAACAATCAACTGATCAAGCTGACGATGAGTCAGTCGATCAATCAGTGGATGAAGCAATTGATGAAACTGCTGATTCTGCAAATGATTCAGCTCCTGAAGATGCCCCAGAAACTTCTGAGGATGACGGTACTGAAGACTAAGGAGGTAAGCGTACATGAAGAAACGTAAGGTACCAATGAGAAAAGACATTGTGACCGGTGAAATGGCGCCTAAAAAAGACTTGGTCAGAATTGTCCGTGATAAGGACAACAACGTGTCCGTTGATCCAACAGGAAAGAAATCAGGCCGCGGTGCCTACATTTCGCTAAACGTTGAGATTGCCAAACGGGCTCAGAAGGAACGGACTTTTGATAAAGTTTTTGAAACGAAAGTCGATTCTCAATTTTACGATGACTTGGTGGCATACGTGGACCATCAGCAAGCGCGTCGGGAATTATTTGAAGATGGAAAAGCCTAACGCCTTTCTACAGCTTTTAGGACTTGTTCGTCGGGCTAACCAGTTAGTCACCGGCGAGGCATTCGTTTTAAAGGCAATCCGCAACCAGAGCATTTCGGTGGTGATCTTAGCCAGCGATGCTGGTCCCAGCAGCATGAAAAAGTTAAGTGATAAAGCCACGTTTTACCACGTTGACTTAATTACTGCGTTTACAAAGGAACAACTTAGCCAAGCGACCGGTATGAACCGGTCAGCCTATGGCGTTAAAGATCCTGGATTTGCTAGGAAGTTAATTGAACTAGTTAATACCAAAGGAGAGTGAAGATATGGGCAAAAAGCGAATTTACGAATTAGCTAAAGAACTCAACGTATCAAGTAAAGCCATTCTTGATAAGGCTCAAGAAAAGGGCTTCGACGTTAAAAATCATATGTCATCATTAGGAAGCAACGAGGAACGGCAATTGCGAGAAACCTTCTCAAACAAGGGCAACAATGCAAACAAGAGTCAATCAAACCAGGCCAAGCCAGCACAACCAGCAAAGTCTGCTAAACCGGCTCAAAGCCGTGATCAACACCAAACCACGAGCAACGCACAACCGGCTCACCGGAACAACCAATCAAACAGTACGCATGCTCGGACACAGTCCAATAACAATGGCGGCCATTCAACTAGTCAGAACCATTCAACTAGCCAAAGCCATTCAACAAGCAATCGCAGTCAGTCATCGACGCATAACCAGAACCAGTCGACTAACCGCAACCAGTCCAGCAATCGTAGCCAGTCGGCTAACCACAGCCAATCAAATAATCACGGGCAGTCTAACAACCGCTCGCAATCAAACAACACTAACCGCAGTCAAAATAACAACCGGAGTCAAAGCAATAACCGGTCACAAAGCAACGGTAATGGCGGCTCAGGTCGTTTTGGCGGTAGTTTGAGTAGTGGTAATGGGCGTAACAGCCGAAACAATCGTAACAACCGCAATAACAATCGCCGTCGGAACAACTTTGCTAGCAAGTATAGCAAGAAGAACCAACGGATCAAGGAAACCAATCATCAAAAGGGTGCTCCTGAACGGAAGAACAAGGCCTTGCCAGAAACTTTGGTCTACCAAGTCGGTATGAATGCTCAAGATCTCGGTAAGATTCTTCACCGTGAACCTTCTGAAATCGTCAAGAAGTTATTCATGCTGGGTGTGATGGCTAACCAAAACCAGTCACTGGATAAGGACACCATTGAGATCTTAGCAGCTGATTATGGGATCGCAGCTAAAGAAAAGGTTGAAGTCGATGTCGCTGATATTGATAAGACCTTTGAAGAAGAGTCCAACAACACGGATCATCTTGAAACGCGACCACCAGTTGTCACGATCATGGGACACGTTGATCATGGTAAAACAACCTTACTTGATCATTTACGTCATTCTCATATCACTGCTGGCGAAGCTGGTGGGATCACCCAAGCGATTGGTGCTTATCAATTGAAGCATCAAGGCAAGACCATTACCTTCTTGGATACTCCAGGACACGCGGCCTTCACCGAAATGCGGGCGCGTGGTGCTGATATTACCGACATCACTGTTTTGGTAGTTGCCGCCGATGATGGTGTCATGCCTCAAACGATTGAAGCCATTCACCATGCTCAAGCAGCCAAGACACCAATTATTGTGGCGGTTAACAAGATCGATAAGCCGGGCGCAAACCCGAACCACGTCATGGAACAATTGACCGAATATGGTTTGATTCCTGAAGACTGGGGTGGTGACACGATCTTTGTCCAGATTTCAGCTAAGTTCGGTAAGAACATTGATGAATTGCTGGATATGATCCTATTACAATCCGAAGTGATGGAATTGAAGGCTAACCCACAGCAAAACGCTGCTGGTTCAGTCATCGAAGCCAAACTGGATCAAGGTAAGGGTTCTGTTGCAACCCTGCTGATTCAACAAGGAACCATGCATACTGGTGACCCAATCGTGGTTGGTAATACCTTTGGCCGAGTTCGGACAATGGAAAACGAACGCGGTAAGGAAATCAAGAAAGCATTACCATCGACACCAGTTGAAATTACTGGTTTAAGTGACGTGCCAGAAGCTGGGGATCGGTTCGTTGTCTTTGATGACGAAAAGACCGCTCGTGCAGCTGGTGAAGAACGGGCTAAGAACGCTTTGATGGAAGAACGTCGTACGAAGAACACCGTCACCCTTGATAACCTCTTTGATACCATGAAAGAAGGGGAAATGAAGGAAGTCGATGTCATTATTAAAGCTGACGTCCAAGGTTCCGTTGAAGCACTGGCTAACAGTCTGAAGAAGATTGAAGTTGAAGGTGTTCGTGTTAACATCATCCATACTGCCGTTGGTGCCATTAACGAAAGTGATGTCACGCTGGCTGAAGCAAGTAACGCGATCATCATTGGTTTCAACGTTCGGCCAACACCGCAAGCCAAGTCACAAGCTGATCAAGATAACGTGGATATTCGTTTGCACCGTGTCATTTATAACGCAATCGATGAAATTGAACACGCCATGAAGGGTAAACTTGAACCAACTTATAAAGAAGAAGTCATTGGCGAAGTTGAAGTCCGTGATATCTTCAAAGCCTCTAAAGTTGGTACAATTGCCGGTGGGATGGTCACTGATGGTCATATTTCAAAGGACAGTAAAGTTCGCTTGATCCGTGATTCAGTGGTTGTTTACGAAGGCGAATTAGGTAGCTTGAAGCGCTTTAAAGATGACGTTAATGACGTTAAGCAAGGTCATGAATTAGGTTTGACTATTGAAAACTATAACGACATCAAAGTCGGCGACGTGGTCGAAGCTTACATCATGAAGGAAGTTCCAATAGAATAAAGAACTAACGAGGTGTTAGATATATGGCACATTATCGTGTAGGACGACTTGAACAAGAAATTCAGCGAGAAGTCAACGATATCTTGCTGAAGCGAGTTCGCGATCCGCGAGTACAAGATATTACCGTAACCGGCGTTGTCGTCACTGGTGATTATCAACAGGCAACGATTTATTACAGTATTTTGTCTGATAAGGCCTCTGACGGCGAAAAGGCTGCTCAAGGATTAACCAAGGCAACCGGATTGATTCGTAGTGAATTAGGTTCTCGCCTGAATATTTACAAGGTTCCAGAACTGACATTTGAACGTGATGAATCCGTCCAATATGGGAGTCACATCGATGAATTACTCAACAAACTTCATCGCGATGAGGCTGACCGTTAATTAAAAAACCGTCCGTAGAATTTTCTGCGGACGGTTTTTTCGTGTCGTTAACGTATCGGGACGTGATATAATAGCAAAGTTAGACAGTTTATATGAAACGGAGCGGTTGTAATGGATGGCATTATTCCACTGTATAAAGAACGTGGCATGACAAGTCACGACTGTGTGAATCACGTGCGTCAAATTCTTCACATGAAAAAAGTCGGTCATTCGGGTACTTTGGATCCGAACGTGGATGGTGTGCTGCCAATTTGCGTCGGCAGCGCCACTAAGGTAGTGGACTATTTAATGACCCACACCAAGGTTTACCGTGGCAGTGTGACGTTGGGATTTGCCACTGAAACGGAAGATCTAGACGGTGCTGAAGTGCAGCGGGTCACTCTGTCTGAACCCGTGCCAGATGAGAAGATTGATGCGATTATGGCTGGCATGATCGGTGAATTATCCCAAGTGCCACCCATGTATTCAGCAGTGAAAGTGAATGGCCGCAAACTTTACGAATATGCGCGGGCTGGTCTGAGCGTTGAGCGTCCCGTCAGAACGGTCACGATCAAATCATTCAAGCGGACCAGTGAGAGTCAGTTTGACACAGAGACTGGCACCCAGCGGTTTAATTTTGAAGTGGCGTGCACTAAGGGGACTTACGTACGAACGTTAGCCGTTCAAATTGGCACGGCGCTTGGGCTCCCCGCTGTGATGTCTTCGCTGACGCGAGTAGCAAGCGGTGGTTTTACAATCGACGAAACGGTGTCACTGGCTACATTGAGAGAACAAGTAGCCAATGGGACCGCTGATTTTCTCTATCCGATCGATCGGGTTCTTAGCGAGTACCCAGCCATTGCGATCTCAGACGAAATCTGGGCAGTTGTCAAAAATGGCGTCTGGTTATTGCCAGACGAAGTTAACACGGACGCACCGATCATTGCACTGCAATATCAAGGGCAGATCAAGTGTTTATATCAGCGGGTCAAAAACCGTTATAAACCGTTAAAAATGTTTAGTACTAAGTAGAAAGTTGGGGCAATAATATGCAAGTCATTCAAATTCATCATCCGTTAACAGCGGCTAAGGTCATTGATCAGCCGGTGGTTTTAGCAATGGGCTTTTTTGATGGTGTCCATCTTGGCCACCAAGCGGTCATTAACCGTGCGCGGGCCATTGCTGATGAGCGTGGGTTAGCGCTTGCTGTATTGACCTATGACCATCATCCGGCATTGGTATATAAAAAATTAAGTCCTGAACGGAACCGCTATCTGACAGTCAATGCTCGAAAAATGGCGCTGTTTGAACAACTGGGCGTCGACATTGTTTATCAAGTGAACTTTGCGAGTCAGTATGCTTCTCAAACCCCTCAGGAGTTTGTTGATCACTATTTGATTGCCTTTCACGCCAAGGTTGTTGTTGCCGGGTATGATCATACATATGGGCCAAAGGATGTCGCAACAATGGACAGGCTGCCGGAATACGCCAAAGGCCGCTTTGAAATTGTCACGGTTGGTGAAAAAGAGTCGCAGGCACAAAAAATTGGGTCGTCGCGCATCCGTCGAAATCTGGATGACGGTGATCTTCAAACGGTCAATGAGCTGTTAGGTTATCGGTATCAAACGACTGGTACAGTGATGCATGGCGAAGCTCGAGGGCGAACGCTTGGTTTTCCAACGGCTAACGTTAGCCATGATGCTAAATACTGGCTGCCAGGCATCGGCGTTTATGTGACCCGGGTTAAGGTCAACGGCAAGTGGTATCAAGCGATGACCTCGGTTGGCCGGAACGTCACTTTTGGCGAAGGCCGGCCAGTGACGGTTGAAGCGTATCTATTAGACTTTCACGAGGCCATTTATGGCGAAATTGTCACCATTGAGTGGGATTACCGGCTGCGTGGAGAAGTTAAATTTGATGATGTTGATGGGCTCGTTGCACAACTCACCCAGGATGCCAAGGATACCAGAGCCTATTTTGAAGATCATCCCATCACTAAATTAGCACTCGAATGAATTAATTGCTAAAAAAGTTAGCTGAACGCTTGACTTAAAAAACAGCGTTTGATACATTATATATGTGTCTTAGCACTTGAGTAACTTGAGTGCTAAAAAGAGGTGATGATCACGTTAACGGACAGACAGAATATGATTTTAAAAGCGATTGTTCGCGACTATACGAGCAGTGGCGTTCCTGTGGGTTCCAAAGCGCTAGCGGCACAGTTACCGATGCATGTTAGTTCGGCAACCGTGCGTAACGAGATGGCTGCTCTTGAAGAACTGGGCTTGATTGCGAAGACCCATTCTTCATCCGGTCGAATTCCTTCAGTAAAGGGCTATCGTTATTACGTGGATCATTTGGTTCAGCCGGATCCAATCAAAGCCAACGACATTGACATCATTAAATCTTCACTTGAAGGTCAATTTCTTAAAATTGATGAGATCATCGAAACATCGGCTAAAATTCTATCAAACTTAACGTCGTACACGGCCTTTTCACTTAAACCGGAGCATAAGCAAAGCCGGTTGAGTGGGTTTAGGCTCGTTCCACTGGGCAAACGGCAGGTCATGGCAGTCTTGGTAACTGACAACGGTGACGTGGAATCACAAACCTTTAACATTACCACTAAGATTACCGGCGACCAACTCGAAGCAGTGGTCCGTCTGATCAATGATCAATTGATCGGTAAGCCACTAGATGAAGTTTTGGCTTCACTCCAGTCTGATATTCCGATGCAGGTTGCCAATTATTTGCAGCAGCCAGAGGGTTTCTTGAAGGTGTTTGGCGACGTGTTAACGCAGGCTGCTCAAGATCGGTTTTACGTTGGCGGTCGCTTAAACCTATTGAACTTCTCGGATAGTAACGACGTTGATGAATTAAAGTCGTTGTACACGTTGATGGATCACAGTGATGACATGGCTGATGTGTTAGGCCAGCCATCCGATCACATTCAAGTGCAGATTGGCAGCGAGATGACTAACGACATTCTTAGGGATTACAGTTTAATTACGGCAACCTATGAAGCCGGGGATCACGGCAAAGGGGTCATTGCTTTACTGGGACCGACCCGGATGCCGTACTCGCGGATGATTGGTTTAGTTGGTGCTTTCCGGCAAGAGCTAGCGCAACGGCTCATCGATTATTATCGGTATTTTGATCAGTAGTAAAGGGGTGTTATAGTGGCTGAAGAAAAGACAAATCAAGCAGCAAATAACAAAGCGGATAAGCCGAAAGATAACCAGCAATCCGCTGAGGAAAAAACGAAGCAGCAAGCAAAGACTGACGCAACTTCGTCAGCAGAACAAACAGCCTCAGCAAAGGATAAGCAGTCTGCCAGTGACGATGCACTCGCTAAAGCGTTGGCACAAGTTGACAGTCTAAAAAAGCAATTAGACAAGACTTCTGATCAATATCTACGCGCTGAAGCTGAGATTCAAAACATTCAGAATCGCAATAAGAAAGATCAGGCTGCTTTAATCAAATATGATGGTCAGCAGCTGGCGCATGATATTTTACCAGCGCTGGATAACTTGGAACGTGCGCTAACCATCACAGTTGAGGGTGAGCAAGCCGAGTCATTAAAAAAGGGAATTGAAATGGTTCAAAAGCACTTGATGGATGCACTAACCAGTAATGGCGTGACTGAAATCAAGGCTGAGGGCGAGAAATTCGATCCGAATATTCACCAAGCGGTTCAAACCGTACCGGCAGAGTCTGATGATCAAAAAGATCACGTTGCCAAGGTGCTGCAAAAGGGTTACCGCTTAAAGGATCGGGTTCTCCGTCCGGCAATGGTCATGGTTGCGCAATAAGGTTAAACGTAACCGATTGAATCAAATTGAATCAAACTTTAAATAAAGAGGGTAAATTATTCATGGCAAGTAATAAAATTATTGGTATTGACTTAGGGACTACAAACTCTGCAGTCGCAGTTCTTGAAGGTAAGGAACCCAAAATTATTCCAAACCCTGAAGGTGGCCGTACAACCCCTTCAGTTGTAGCGTTCAAAGATGGCAAACCGTCCGTTGGTGCCGTCGCTAAGCGTCAGGCAATCACAAACCCTAACACGGTTTCTTCAATTAAGAGCCACATGGGTGAAGCAGGCTACAAGGTAAGCATTGAAGGTAAGGATTACACACCAGAACAAATCTCTGCTTATATTTTGCAATACATCAAGGACTTTGCTGAAGATTACATTGGCGACAAGGTTACCCAGGCGGTTATCACCGTGCCAGCCTATTTCAACGATTCTCAGCGTCAAGCCACTAAGGATGCCGGTAAGATTGCTGGCTTGGATGTTAAGCGGATCATCAACGAACCTACCGCTTCTTCATTAGCTTATGGTCTTGACAAGCAGGATGCCGACGAAAAGATCCTGGTTTATGATCTTGGTGGTGGTACTTTTGATGTTTCCATCCTTGATTTAGGTGATGGTGTGTTCGATGTTCTTTCTACTAACGGTGATACTCACCTTGGTGGTGACGATTTCGATAAGCGCATCATGAACTGGTTGATCGAACAATTCAAAGCCGACAATGGCATCGACCTTTCTAAGGATAAGATGGCTATGCAACGGCTGAAGGAAGCTTCTGAAAAGGCCAAGAAGGACTTATCAGGTGTAACTGAAACTCAAATTAGCCTGCCATTTATTTCAGCCGGCGACAACGGTCCGCTTCACTTGGAAGCTTCATTGACCCGTGCTAAGTTCAACGAATTGACTTCTGACTTAGTTGAAAAGACCCGGATCCCCGTTGAAAACGCCTTGAAGGATGCTAAGTTATCAGCTGATGATCTTGACGTTGTCATCTTAAACGGTGGTTCTACTCGAATTCCAGCCGTTCAAGAAGCCGTTAAGAAGTGGACTGGCAAAGAACCTAACCACTCAATCAACCCTGACGAAGCCGTTGCTTTAGGTGCCGCCGTTCAAGGTGGTGTCTTAACCGGTGATGTTAAGGACGTTGTTTTGCTTGATGTTACGCCACTATCACTTGGTATCGAAACCATGGGTGGTGTCTTCACTAAGTTGATCGATCGTAACACGACGATTCCAACCAGCAAGTCACAAGTCTTCAGTACCGCTGCTGACAACCAACCAGCCGTTGATATTCACGTGCTGCAAGGTGAACGGCCAATGGCTGCTGACAACAAGACTTTGGGTAACTTCCAACTGACTGACATTCCAGCCGCACCTCGTGGTGTTCCTCAGATCGAAGTCACCTTTGATATTGACCGTAACGGTATCGTGAACGTTTCAGCCAAGGACAAGGGGACTGGTAAGGAACAAAAGATTACCATTAAGAGTTCCGGTGGTCTGTCAGACGAAGAAGTCGACAAGATGATGAAGGAAGCTCAAGAAAACGAAGCTGCCGATAAGAAGCGTAAAGAAGAAGCCGACTTGAAGAACGAAGTTGACCAATTACTCTTCACTGTTGATAAGACTTTGGATGAAGTTAAGGGTAAAGTTTCTGACGACGAAATTCAAAAGGCCAAGAATGCACGTGATGCTCTGAAGAAGGCCCAAGATGACAACAACGTTGAAGAAATGAAGACCAAGAAGGATGATTTGAACAAGATCGTTCAAGACCTTTCAGTTAAACTTTATCAACAAGCTCAAGACCAAAAGGGTGCTGCTGATGGTGCCGCTGGTGCACAATCAGCTGACCAATCAGGTAAGTCTGATGATGGCAAGGGCGATGGTAAGACCTTTGACGGTGACTTCTCAGAAGTTAATGATGACGATAAAAAGTAATGATTAACTAGATAGTAAGCAGGAAGTCAAGGCTCAAACGCGGGCTTTGGCTTTTTGTTTTGGTGGAATTATGATATTCTACTTGAGTGAATGATTATTGGTTTAAATGATCATAAAATGAACATTGGTCATTTTCAAATAGGCCAAATGCATTGTAAGGGCCTGACAATGAAAAATAGCTAGCAGACGTCTGCAATGTTTACTTTAGGAGGTTAACATGGCTGGTAAAGATTATTATGAAGTGCTTGGGGTCTCAAAGGATGCATCCCAAGCCGAGATTAGAAAGGCCTACCGCCAATTATCAAAGAAGTATCATCCCGATATCAACAAAGCACCTGGTGCTGAAGAGAAATTTAAAGAAATCACTGAGGCTTATGAAGTCTTAAGTGACGAACAAAAGCGGTCAAACTACGATCAATACGGTTCAGCTGATGGTCCCCAAGGCTTTGGGGGCGCTGGTGCTGGCGGTGCCGGTGGCTTCGGCGGTTTCGGTGATGCCGGCGGTTTTGGCGGCGGTGGTTTTGAAGATATTTTCAGTCAATTCTTCGGCGGAGGCGGCGGTGGCCGTCGCCGTAATCCAAACGCGCCGCAACCAGGTCGAGATTTGCAGTATGAAATGACTTTGACCTTTGAAGAAGCGATCTTTGGTAAGAAAACCAAGATCAAGTATAATCGTCAAGCGCAGTGTCATACTTGTCACGGTAGCGGCGCTAAGCCAGGCACAAGTCCAGAAACCTGCCACAATTGTGGTGGTTCGGGCTATGTTACGACTGAAACCAATACCCCATTGGGCCGGATGCGCAGTCAGCAAGTTTGCCCAGTTTGCCACGGCACTGGTAAAGAAATCAAAGAAAAGTGCCCAACTTGTGGCGGTTCAGGTCACGAGGAAGAGCGGCATGAAGTTGAAGTCAACATCCCAGCCGGGGTGGATGACGGTCAGCAAATGCGGCTTCAAAACCAGGGTGAAGCAGGTGAAAACGGTGGTCCTTACGGTGACCTATTCATTCTGTTTAACGTTAAGCCAAGCAAAGTCTTCAAGCGTGATGGTGCTGATATCTACTTGGATAAAGACATTAGTTTTGCGCAGGCAGCTCTTGGCGATGAGATTAAAGTGCAAACTGTTCATGGTGACGTTAATCTGAAGATTCCTGCTGGAACTCAAACTGGTTCAGTCTTCCGCTTGAAGGGTAAAGGTGCACCACGACTTCGTGGTAATGGCAACGGTGATCAACGGGTTACCGTTAAGATTACGACACCCAAGAATCTCAATAAAGACCAAAAGATGGCCTTAAAGGCATTTGCTGAAGCTAGCGGTGAAAAAGTTGGTAACGGCAAGGGACATTTTTTTGACAAGATGAAAGATGCATTTGATAATTAGTTCAGCAGAGTGATGACCATTTACTCTAACGGACACTAAAAGCCGCCGTGGTTGATCATTGACCAGGCGACTTTTTGATTTTAGAGTGAATTTTAACCATCTCAGGTGGTTTGAGCTGGTTTCTGTTATAATAGCTAATATGTTTGAATTTAAAAGGTAGGAGGCATGAACAGTAACTGTTTTGTTGTGAAAGGATATCAATCTGTATAAAGTGGTACTTCTATTCTATTGTGTATGCTTACAAGTCTGGTAAAAGATCTAACAAGGTTAAAGTTCGACGTTAGGTTTCCGTATCAACTGATAGCATATAAGTAGTGATTTATATGAATTTCATTAAAAGGCTTTTTGGGATAAATCTATCCCGTATAATATGAGGGACACCTCACCTTGGTGATTAAATTCTATAAGGCGGAACAATTGATGTTACTCACCTATAAAGTCGAAGTTAAGCCAACAGAAAAACAGGCCTGGCAGATTGATTCCCACATCAGTGGTAGTCGTTGGACTTACAACTTGTTTTTAGACATCAATCGACAACGCTACGAAAGAGGTTACTGCTACTTAAATGCTTACGCCTTTAGTAAGTGGTTCAACCATGAGTATCTAGAAGCTAACCCTGATGATATATGGATCAAGGATTTATACGCAAAATCGGTTAAACAGGCCTTTATCGATGCCGATATGGCAATGAAGCGGTTCTTTAAGAAACTGAGCGGTTTTCCACATTGGCGCTCGTTTAAGCGCGGTCAGGGTAGCTACTATTTTGTTAAGAACAGTAAAACGCAAATTGTTTCTTGTCAGCGTCACCGGATCAAGTTACCAAAACTTGGCTGGGTACGTTTGAAAGAATTTGGTTATATCCCCACTGATGCTGAGCATTTTGTGATTAAACAAGGCCGGATTAAATTTAAGGCTGGCCGGTATTACCTGACCTGTTTAGTGGAACAGGCTGAGCTACCAAAGCTAGAAATAACCGGTGAACCAATTGGCATTGACCTTGGCCTAAAAGAATTTACCATTTTAAATGATGGTACTATGTATTCTAATCAGAACAAAAGCAGTCGGGTAAGGCGCATCAGAAAACGCTTGCGCAGACTGCAAAGAAAAATGTCCCGTCAGTATCACGCACTGAAAGCTAGAAAACGGAAAGAAGGTCAGTCTGCTACTGATTTGAATCTAGCTAAAACTCAGCGGAAGGTGCAACGCTTATATCAACGATTAACCAACATTCAATCAGATTATCAAAATAAGGTTATTGCCAATGTGGTGAGAACCAAACCGCAATGGGTAGCCTTAGAGAATTTGAATGTTAAAGGTATAATGAAAAATCGGCATTTAGCTAAAGCAGTCAGTTATCAAGGATTCTACAATTTCAGGATCAAATTAATCACTAAATGCCGTCAATTAGGCATTCCAGTACATTTAACTGGTCGGTTTGAACCAACTTCTAAGTTATGTCATCAATGTGGCTATAAAAAAGTTGATTTAAAACTCAAGGATCGAGTGTATGAATGTCAAAACTGTCATTATACTGAAGATCGCGATATTAACGCGGCCCTGAATATCAGGGATACTGAAAACTTTGAATTAGCCTACTAACCTAGGCTTCAAAGGATGTACCGGTGGCTAGCCGGGAATTGACGCTTGTGGACTATCATACCAACTGTATTAGCGAGCTTCGTGCGAGGCAGGATGGGCAGAAGCAAGAATAATCTATAACTTTTTGTAAGTTATCAGTAGCAGAATGCAAATGGATCTTGAACAAATGAAGGCGCACCAACGAGAAATCCGAAATTTTTCAATTGTCGCTCATATCGATCACGGTAAGTCGACGCTAGCTGACCGCATTTTGGAAATGACGGATACCGTTGCCAAACGCGATATGCAAGACCAAATCCTTGATAATATGGACCTGGAACGGGAACGTGGCATCACGATCAAATTAAACGCGGTGGAACTGACCTATGACGCCAAGGACGGCCATACTTATGAGTTTCACTTGATCGACACCCCCGGGCACGTGGACTTTTCGTATGAAGTGTCACGGAGTCTCGCTGCCTGTGAAGGGGCGGTTTTGGTTGTTGACGCCGCTCAAGGGGTGGAAGCCCAAACCTTAGCGAACGTTTATTTAGCCATCGACGATAATTTGGAAATTCTACCAGTGATCAATAAGATTGATTTACCGTCCGCTGAACCCGAAAAGGTTCGCAAAGAAGTTGAAGATGTGATTGGTATCGATGCCTCGGATGCTGTTATGGCCAGTGCCAAAAAGGG
Source organism: Secundilactobacillus mixtipabuli (assembly GCF_002217925.1). Classification (GTDB taxonomy): domain Bacteria; phylum Bacillota; class Bacilli; order Lactobacillales; family Lactobacillaceae; genus Secundilactobacillus; species Secundilactobacillus mixtipabuli. The sequence goes on from NZ_BCMF01000006.1 coordinate 202,258, forward strand.
GATCGGTATTGAAGATCTCTTGGAACAGATCGTCCACAAGGTACCAGCACCAGATGGCGATTTGGAAGCGCCGTTGCGGGCATTGATCTTTGACTCGATTTACGATGACTACCGCGGGGTTGTTTTGAGTGTTCGGGTCTTTGAAGGCACGGTAAAACCTGGTGATAAGATTCGCTTGATGAACTCTGGTGCCGAGTACGAAGTCACTGAAGTCGGGGTTAACTCGCCCAAGCCCATCAAACGCGATCAGCTGATTGCCGGTGAAGTTGGCTACATCACAGCCAGCATCAAAGACATTGAGGATACGCGAGTGGGTGATACGGTCACTAACGCTGCCAATCCAGCTGAAAAGGCATTGCCTGGTTACCGGGAAATGGCCCCCATGGTTTATGCCGGGCTGTATCCCACCGATAACGCCAAGTATCAGGATCTGCGTGAAGCGTTGGAGAAGCTGAAGCTAAATGATGCCGCGCTGGAGTTCGAACCAGAAACTTCCCAAGCACTGGGCTTTGGTTTTCGTTGCGGCTTCTTGGGCATGTTGCACATGGACGTGGTTCAAGAACGGCTGGAGCGTGAGTTCAACCTCAATTTAATTACCACGGCACCTTCCGTAACGTACCATGCTAATTTGGCTGATGGTACAGTTAAAGAAGTGGAAAACCCGTCAGAAATGCCGGATGTTGCGGCGATTAAAACGATTGAAGAACCCTATGTTAAAGCGACAATTATGACGCCTAACGACTATGTCGGGGCAGTCATGGAACTCTGTCAACGCAAGCGTGGGCAGTTCGTGACAATGGAATATTTGGACGATTACCGGGTTAATGTCATTTATAAGATGCCACTATCCGAAATTATCTTTGATTTCTTTGATAAGCTGAAGTCTTCCACTAAGGGTTACGCCTCATTGGATTACGAATTGGACGGCTATCGTGAAAGTGACTTGGTCAAGATCGATATTCTGCTGAACGGCGATAAGGTCGATGCGCTGAGTTTCATTTCTCACCGTCAATTTGCCGAAAAGCGTGGCCGTGATATCGCAGTTAAACTGAAGAAAATTATTCCGCGGCAAAACTTTGAAATCCCGATTCAGGCTGCCATTGGTGCCAAGATCATTGCACGGACAACGATCAAGGCTTACCGGAAAGATGTGACTGCTCGAATTCATACTGGTGATCCCGACCGGCGTGCGAAGTTGCTGGAAAAGCAAAAGCGTGGGAAAGAGCGGATGAAGTCCGTGGGGACAGTGGATATCCCGCAGGAGGCATTCATGGCGGTACTGCAAACGGATGAAGAAGAAAACACCGGTAAATAAGGTTTTATCGCACAACCAAACAAGCAGCTGGGCCGAAAAGTCCAGGTGCTTTTTTGATTGTTGGTAATTAAAAAGCCGATAGCGAATTCGCTACCGGCTGAAATGTTAAGCTTTATGGTTGTGCATACTCGTTGCCACGAATAGGTGCGGTTGCACCGGAATTTATCGCACTAGACTTGGATTCGTAAGTGTAGTTGCCAGGATTTGTCACGCGGCTGTAGTACTTTTTGCTCTGGGATACATAAACGTAACCCGATTGGGCAATGTGCCACTTACCGGCTGTCGTGGCACCAGCAGATACTGACGGATTTGCGGTGCCAGTACTGTGATGCTGGTGATAGCCTGTCGTTTTAGCACGATGGTATGCCTTGGCATTATTTGCTCCCGTACGATAATTGATTTTGATACCTTCAGCATCGTTAATGACTGCAATCTCAATATTAAGTTCGCCATCTGATGACTTGATATCAACTAAGGAACCGCGAGGGATACTTTCGTCACCCTTGTAAATTGGGGTTGTTTGATAAGCTACCGTCTGATGAGTACCAGGGTGGTCCTCCCAATAATTTTCAACGGTTTCTTCACCGTAACGCATGCCGCCATTCTGATCAGCGCCGACGTTTTGAGGACGGGTACCGGTGGTAAAGTTATTGCTGGAAGTGTAAGACTTGGCGCCTAACAGGCTATCACCAATGGAGTGACTACGGTTCCATAGATACCCATGGTATGTTCGTCCAGTTGAAGCATAGGAAATGGCGACAATCGAATTATTGCTTGGCCAGGCATATGGTTCTAGCGGATCACCTTGACGAGACCCTTGAGAAGAGGCGTATTCTTGGTAGGTGAGTTTCGCCCGTGCAGTACTAGGCCGCTGCTGGGCGTCTTGTGAGAAACGCGTTTCACCAGCGCTGAGTTGATTAAAGTCGATCAAATGAGCTTTGCCAACTTGCCAATAGTAATTACCGGTGGGACCTGCGGATCTTTTGTCCGTGTAGCTGACCAGTTTACTCAAAACACTTTTGTGAGTTGAAATTGTTGACTGCTGAGCCACAGTCTTTGAGGCTTGATGAGTTGAGTGGTGTTTAGTGGTGCTGTTGTCCTTGAATTCAGAGCGGGTATTGGACTGATCATTCGCTGATTTTCCCGTAGCACTGCAAGCGGATGTTCCACCAATCAGGATGGCTAAAGCGAATAGTACCGCGAAGGCTTTACCTACTCTCTTGTTGGGCTGGTGTTTGACAATACGAAAACCGCAATAAGTCATCAGTAACGCACTGATTAGCAGCAGGATGATGTCAAATGAAGACATTGGTTGTTTCCTCCTAGATCTAGATATAATAAAATAAGTCATTAATGATTACTATCTTAATATAGCAAGTCTTTGCAGCCTTTTCCAATATAAATTCATAGCATGTTATGTATGGCGGAGTAAACGGTGGGTATTTTTGAAGGGTTTAAATCAGAAACCTTATGTCGTGAACTGATATATAATGAGAGTTGAGATTAGAAATTAAAAGGGGTGAGCATCAATGACCGTGATCAAAGCAATTCTAGACACAACGTACGCTGCAGAAACCCGTGACGGCATCGTGCTGGTTGATTTTCGCTCGGATTGGTGTGCACCATGTACCGCGGTTGACCGGATACTGGCAAATTTGGCAGCTGATGCTGACCTTGCTCAGCGGGTAAAATTCACTTCCTTAACGGTCAATCAGCAACCATTGATTGCGACAGCGCTTGGGGTCATGAGCACGCCAACGGTGATTTTGAAAAAGAACGGTGAAATTGTCGACGCAGTCATTGGACCACGGTCGGCAGCTGCGTTTGAGGCGTTTATCAGAAAACACCTGTGAGCAAAACTTTAGAAGTGATGAAAAAGAAGCTAGCTGCCGATAATGGCAAGCTAGCTTCGATTTAATTAGTCAGGCGTTAGTCACCTAACCGCGGTAAAATCTGTTTTTGAATAAACAATAATAATTGCTGATACTCTGCCTTGTTTTTAGGCGTTGGAAATTGCGAAAAATCAAGCTTGGGCTGATTTAAGTCACGGTTTAAGGCTGCCACAAAATCGTGACGGGAAAGGTAGTCAGTATCACCTTTCGTGCCGATGGAGAAAAAGTTCATTTGCCATTCTTCTTTCGATTAGCTGCAGATTCTGGCCACTGTTCCCAGTCGTAATCCCAGAGTAAAGCCATCGTACCGGCGCCAACGTGGACACCGATAACCGGCCCAATTTCACTATGGTCGATTTTGACGTCTGGGAATTGCTGTGCCAAATCCGCAGACCATTCTTTTTGTAATTCTGGGTTGTTCGCATCAATGACCGTTAAACGTAAGGGGTAATCAGCCTGCTCGTAAGCGGCTTGAAACTTTTGCTTAATTCGAGTATATGCCCGGCGCATGGTCCGCTCTTTTTCAATCGCAACGATTTGTGCCTGATCATTAAAGGTGAGGATCGGTTTGATGCGCAGCAGACTACCCACTAAACTTGACGCGTTTGATAAGCGTCCTGTCCGCACGAGGTGGGAAAGATCGTCCACCACAAAGTAAGCGTCGATGGTGTCCCTTAAATGGGTGAGCGCTTGAATAATCTCTTCAGGGGAGTGGCCTGTCTGCACTTGCTTAGCTGCCAGCATGACGAGGTCGGCCTCACCAGCGGATGCAATCCGCGAATCAAATGGGTACACCTTGATGTTAGTCACATTCGGCAAATAATTGACTAAATTACTATAGAAGGTGGTAATGCCGGAAGACAGATGAATGCTGATGACCGCATCGTAGTCTTCGCTTGCCAGCTGGTCATACATGGTCTGCATTTGTCCAAGGGTGACTTGGGTAGTCGATGGCATCTGTGAGTCGGTTTTTAAGCGGTGATAGAATTCACTTGTGGAGATCTCAACGTTATCCAGATAAGTCTGGTGACCAAAAATAACGGTGATTGGCACCACGTGAACATTATTTTCCGCGATTTGTTTGGGTGTTAAGTAACTGGCCGAGTCAGTTACAACGGCAATTTTCATAAAATGGACTCCTTTAGTGTTGTTAGACCATAATCGTTAAGAGCATATCAAATTCGCGTGGGCTTAGCAATTAGCTCACGCGAACTTAAGAGAAACTATAGCCGATGATGCATTTTGAAAACCAGCAGTAGCCATGCGATGAGTCCAATTGACAGGACGATCACCATGATCCAGGCGAGATTGAAGCTTTCTAAGGGGAGTTTGACGTTCATGCCAAAGAAACCGGTAACGATCGTTGGGACCGCCATCGTGAGCGACCAGATGGTCAGAAACTTCATGGTATCGTTCAAATTATTATTAATGATACTGTCGAAGGTATCAGTGATCCGGTTGACCACTTGTTCTTCGTTTTCAATCATATGTTGGACCTGGTCAGATTCAATGGAAACGTCCTCCAACAAATCGTTTTCAATACTAGAATTATTAACCCCGAAGTAAGTTCTTGGTATTCGCGTAAACAAGTCGTTATTTGATTCAACACCGCTGTTGAAGAAAGTCAGTGTTTGGCCTAAGTAGGATAACGCCACTAAGTTAGTGTTTTTGGCATCTTTGTTCAGCATTTTATCCAACTGATTACGTTGCTTTGTCACAAATTTGACGATTGGGATATAGCTGTCCACCAAATCGAACATTGACTCTAAGATGAAGGCGGAAGTGGTTGTGATATCCGGATCAGCTGCGGTTTTTTGAAAGGCAGCATCGACGAAGTTCAGCCGACTTTCGTTAAAGGTGAAAAGGACGCCTTGATGAATCAAAAAGCCAACCGGCCGTGTGATATAACGTGGTGCCTGCGTATTTTTAAGTTGGTAAGGGACGAGAACAATCATCAGTTGCTGGTTATTGGCGGGATCGTAAACGTAATTGGCGGTTTCATCTTTATCGGTAACATAAGTGATGATATCGTCAGTGATCCCGTATTCAGCCATTAACGTTTGCTGTTCATCCGCCGTTAAGGCCGTTGTCTCAACCCAATCAAAGCCATTCAGTTGTTTGGTTGGTTTAATCATGAATAAACTTCCTCTTTAGTTTCTAATTTAAAAGCATTTATGGTTCAAGAATACTATTTCCACTCGTAAAAGCAAGAGGTTGTGACATAACTCGTTATATTCTGGAATCTGAGTTGTGGAACAGGTTAAGGCTATATTCAAGTCATGAACTAAAGTGAATTTTAGGCTGTGTGTGAGTCGAGAAATTAGATTAAATTCAGACTTATGTCACAGCTTCAATAATGATAACGAAAATATTCTGAAGCTTCTATGAGGATTATTTAATGGTTTATTGACTTTTTAATAAAAGTCCAGTAGTATATTCTTTTTAAAGAGCGGAATAACCCCGTCGTCTGTTGCTTACAAGCGAAATATGATATGATGTATTTAATAGTAAGTTAGCGGGTTACAAAAAAATCGTTGGGAGGTGATTACCGTGCTAAATCAAACTAAACAGTACTTAAAAAGCCGGCATTATCAGTATGAAAAATCATATATTCGGCCTCTGATGACTCCTGAGAGTGTTTACGTCTTTAAGTTTGGTCGGGAGGCATTGAATAATCGGGTAATCATCCGATACAGTCACACGTGGACTGGTCGTCGAAAGATCAATGAGATTGACCTTCGGCTGCACAAACAAAAGCATCCACGGATCTTCCGAACTGAAAAAGAATTATTAGACTATCTTGAATCCCGTTTACCGCAACGGGAACACCAGGAAGCAGAAAAAGAACAGGAACGTCAGACTGATGAGGAGAACGCTAAGTAACTTTGGCGTTCTTTTTTTGGAATTTTACTCGTGAACGGAGGATATGGAAATGGATTGGACCGCAATTACCGTAACAACGACTAATGAAGCAGTGGAAGCAGTCAGCAATATTTTAATGGAACACGGTGCTTCTGGTGTCCAGATTGATGATGAAAAGGACTACGAACAGCTGAGCAAAGTTGACTGGGCCAAGAAGGGCGAAATTGTCGATGTCGACGAAATTCCGCACGTTAAAAGCGGGGCGAGGGTGACCGCTTATTTTCCGGCGACGATTTACGTCCCAGAGATCGTTCCCGAAATCAAACGGCAGGTAATTGGGTTAAAAGCGTTTGATCTAGCCGTTGGATCAGCTGAAGTGACCACTGATAAAGTGGATGAAGCCAACTGGGCAACTGAATGGCAGAAGTATTATCATCCCGTTCAGGTCACCCGGTTTTTGACGGTGGTCCCAAGCTGGGAGGATTATCAGCCTAAAGCTAAGGACGAGCGGATCATCAAGCTTGATCCAGGTATGGCCTTTGGGACTGGCACCCATCCCACGACCAAGCTGTCGATGCAAGCCCTTGAGATGGTCATTCATGGCGGTGAACGCATGATCGATGTCGGCACCGGTTCAGGGGTTTTAAGCATCACTGCAAAACAACTCGGTGCTGGCGATATTCGGGCCTATGACTTGGATCAGGTCGCGGTTGATTCAGCCAAGAAGAACCTTGATTTAAACCCTATTGCATCAGATGTCAAAGTCGCAGCAAATAATTTGCTGAACGGGATTACAGGTGAGGCCGATATCATTGTCGCCAATATTTTAGCCGAGGTGATCATTCCGTTGATCCCACAAGCGTGGGGGCTGTTGCCGGTGAACGGTTACTTTGTGACTTCGGGCATTATTGCTGAAAAAGCTGACCAGATTCTAGCTGCGCAGCGTCAACAGGGCTTTAAAATCAGGCAGACACTAAAGATGGGTGATTGGTATGGTGTGATCGCCCAAAAGCCAGGAGACGACGAATAAATGCAACGATACTTTATCAAACCAATTTTGAAAACCGGTACTCGCTTCGACCTAGACAGCAACGTTTCTAAACACTGGCTGCAGGTGATGAGAGGTGTCCCTGGGGACCAAGCCGAATTCGTGGATGGTCAAGAAGATCTCTACTTAGGCCAGCTAAATGAAGACCATACCGTGACGGTGGTTAAACCATTGGAAACCTATGTGGAACTTCCCGTGAAAGTGACCATTTTATCAGGCTTGCCGAAGCAGGATAAGGCGGAATGGATCGTCCAAAAAGCGACTGAGATGGGTGCCGATACCATCTGCTTTTTTGGTGCCGACTGGTCAGTCGCTAAGTGGCAGCCAAATAAATTGGCTAAAAAATTGAGCAGGCTGCAAAAAATTGCTCAGGGCGGTGCTGAACAAGCCCACCGAACCCACGTGCCAACGGTCCGTTATTTCAACACTTTGAAGCAGGCGGTTGCCGAATTAAAAACGGATCACTTACTGGTTGCTTATGAGGAAGCCGCAAAAAGGGGCGAACAGGCTCAGCTGGTCAAATTATTGAACAGGGTGCAGAAAAACGAGCGGCTGACGGCTGTCTTTGGCCCAGAAGGCGGTATTTCACCAGCTGAAATGCAGTTGCTGGAACAAAGACACGCCACGGTTGCCGGTCTCGGCCCCCGCATTTTACGGACGGAAACGGCGCCGCTATACTTTCTTGCGGCGGTTTCAACGATGTTAGAATTACAATGACTGAATGCTATTCATTCGTGTATAATAATGCTAAAATGTAAATCATTCATATAATTAAGAGAGTGAAGTTATGATGACAATTTTAAAACGGATTGGCTGGCCTTATTGGGCAGTCAGCATTGTCTTGGGCGTGGTTTTGCCCATCATTTTACACAGTATTTCGATTAGCGGTATGTGGCGCTCAGGTATGATTTACGGCTTGGGCTACTCCATTATCGCCGGTCTACTCGGCTATTTTGTGAAACATCGTGGGGAACGCTGGTGGCTATTATTTACACTACCCGTGTTATTCGCCCTGGGGATTTACCTGTCGGGCCCTAAATACGCTTTATATTTTGCACCAGTCTATCTTTGTATTAGTTATTTAGCTTATGGCCTAAGCGCCACGCAGAGGAAGTGATCGGATGTCTAGAGATCAAACTTGGACAGCTCAAGGTGTGATCGATGCTGTCTCATCGTATATGAATAAGGATCACGTAGCCGTTGTCGAGCGAGCGTATAAGTTTGCTGCGGTGGCTCATAAGGATCAAATTCGCCAATCGGGTGAGCCATACATTATGCATCCCATTCAAGTCGCAGGGATCTTAGCCAACTTAAAAATGGATCCAACCACCATCGCATCAGGTTTTCTTCACGATATCGTCGAGGATACGGGTGTGACCCTCGACGACGTTCGGGAACTGTTTGGTGACGATGTGGCCATGATCGTAGATGGTGTCACCAAGCTGGGCAAGATCAAGTACAAGTCCAACAAGCAGCGGTTGGCTGAAAACCACCGCAAATTACTGTTAGCCATGTCAAAGGATATCCGGGTGATGATCGTTAAACTGGCTGACCGGCTGCACAATATGCGCACCCTTCAGCATTTGCGTCCCGATAAGCAGCGCCGAATCGCCAACGAAACGCTGGAAATTTACGCACCGCTGGCTGATCGACTTGGTATCAGTACGATTAAGTGGGAATTGGAAGATATTTCACTGCGTTACTTGAACCCGCAGCAATACTACCGAATCGTGCATTTGATGAACTCTCGGCGAGATCAGCGTGAAAGCTATATCGCGGAAGCTATTCAGGATATCAAACACGCTATTAGTGATTTAAACATTAAGCCAGAAATTTATGGCCGGCCGAAACACATTTACTCGATTTATCGGAAAATGCGTGATCAGCATAAGCAGTTTAGTCAGATTTATGACTTACTGGCTATTCGGGTGATCGTGGACAATATTCGTGACTGTTACGCTGTTTTGGGTGCTATTCATACCAAGTGGAAGCCCATGCCAGGCCGGTTTAAAGACTACATTGCCATGCCAAAAGCGAACATGTATCAATCCTTACATACCACGGTCATTGGGCCTGAAGGTCGGCCCCTTGAAGTCCAAATTCGGACCGAGGAGATGCACCGGGTGGCTGAATTTGGTGTGGCGGCTCACTGGGCTTACAAGGAAGGTAAGACGGATAAGGTTCAGACCACTAACACGGGTAACAAATTAAACTGGTTTAAGCAGATCATTGAACTTCAAGAAGATACGGATGATGCCTCGGACTTTATGGATAGTGTCAAAGGGGAGCTGTTCGGCGACCACGTTTACGCCTTTACGCCGAAGGGTGACGTGCTGGAATTGCCAAAGGGTGCTGGCCCACTTGATATGGCTTACCAAATTCATACTGAAGTTGGGAACCATACCACTGGTGCTACCGTTAATGGTAAAATCGTTCCGTTGGATTATGAAGTGAAAAACGGTGATATTGTTGACATTAAGACCTCGTCTAACTCCGCGGGTCCTAACCGTGATTGGCTGAAGCTGGTTTCAACTCGGCGGGCTCGCAATAAGATCAAGCAGTTCTTCCGTCAAAAAGACCGGGAAAAGAACATTGAAACGGGTCGTCAAACCGTTGAACAGCAATTGCGTGACTTTAAGTTTGATCCTAAAGAGCTGATGACAAAGGAACAACTGCAAAAAGTGGTCGAGAAGATGCATTATCAGCACATTGACGATTTATTTGCGGCGGTTGGTTTTGGTGACCTTCAACCAGTGGGGGTTGCTAACCGGTTGACTGAGGACGTTCGGCAACAGCGTGAGGAACAGCGGCAGCGCCAAGAAGAGCGTGAATTGTTAGAAGAACATCAGACCATTGATAATACCGAATCAGAATCTGATTCACAGCGGAAACGGAAGTTGAAGCCGTCCGAAGGGGTTGTTATTGAAGGCGTTGATAATCTGCTTGTTCGTTTGAGTCACTGTTGCGCGCCCGTTCCTGGCGATAAGATCGTCGGGTACATTACTAAGGGCCGTGGCGTTTCAGTTCACCGTTCAGATTGTCCTAATGTGGCCCACGCTGAAGCCAATGGTGAACGAATTGTCGACGTTTACTGGGCTAATCCCAATGACACGACGGCGATGTATAACGCTGATCTTGAGATCCAAGGGTATAACCGGGATGGTCTGCTCAACGATGTTTTGCGGATCATCAACAACACCACGAAGCAGTTAAACGTGGTAAATGGCCGAGTGGATCATAACAAGATGGTCACCATTTCAATTTCAATTGGGATCAGGAACGCTGAACAGCTGGAACGGTTAATGGATGTCTTGAAAAATGTTCAAGACGTTTACGTGGTTAAGCGACCATTTAGATAAAGAAAAAAAACGACACGGGTAGCCGTGTCGTTTTAATATCCGTAAGGAGGATTTTATTGTGCGAATTGTATTACAGCGGGTCACTTCAGCGCAGGTTGCCATTGACGACCAAGTTGTTGGTAAAATTAATCAGGGTTACCTGCTATTATTTGGTGCATCGGATTCAGATGGTGAAGACGAGATTGATTACTACGTCCACAAAATTGTTAAATTGCGCGTGTTTGCTGATGAAGCAGGGAAGATGAACCGGTCAATTGAGGATATCAAGGGCTCGATTCTGTCGGTTTCGCAGTTCACGTTATACGCCGATACCAAAAAGGGGAACCGGCCGAGTTTCACTAAAGCGGGCGCGCCAGACCATGCCAAACAAATTTACGAACGGTTCAATCAAAAATTACGTCTCGCTGGCATTCCAGTTGAAACTGGCGAATTTGGTGCTGACATGCAGGTGAGTCTAGTCAATGATGGCCCAGTGACGATCCTCTTTGACAGTGCGGATCTATAAGGAGGAAGACATGACATATCAATCGTTTTTCTGGGATTTTGACGGGACTATTTTTGACACCTATCCCATTATGGTACAAGCGTTTATGCTGGCGTTGACGCAGCAACGGGTTTCTGAAATTGAGTTAGATGAACAGGACGTTTATGAAACCATGCGGCAGCATTCCTTAGGGACGGCGGTGCAAAAGTTCAGTGCTCACTTTAGCCTGCAGGCTGACCAGTTAGAACGTGATTATCGCCAAAATGAAAAGGGCACCATTCAGCAGGCCAAACCGTTTCCAGGGATGGTTGAATTGCTCCAGGAGTTAGCAAGTCAGGGTGGCCAGCATTATTTACTGACCCATCGCAATCAGAGTGCTAATCAGTTATTAGCAGCTGCGGGCATCAAAAAACTGTTCACTGATGAAGTTACCAGTGAACAGCCATTTCCAAGGAAACCGAATCCAGCTTCCTTAAATGCTTTAATTGAGCGTAACGGTGTTTCTCGTGAGACTGCCATTATGATTGGTGACCGCACGTTAGATATCGAAGCGGGTCATAACGCGGGGATCGCCGGTGCTTTATTTGACCCCGGCCGATTGATCGACAGCCAAGCCAGCCACCCTGAAATCAACGTCACAAATGTGATTGGGTTACGTGAGGCGCTCCTTCAGTAAAGACTAAGGATGCGATCAACTGAGCCACCATAACTTTCACCAAACAAGTTTAAGTGTGCCATAAGGTAATAAAGCTGATACCATGGCAGGCGTTCCTGAAAACCTGGCTGAGTGGGGTAAGCATCGTTATAGCCCTGATAAAATTGGCTATTGAAACCACCGAAGACGGTGGTCATTGCTAAATCAAATTCCCGGTCACCGTAGAGGACATCCGGGTCGATCAAGGCCGGCTTGCCGTCGGCGGTAAACATGACATTGCCAAACCACAGGTCGCCATGCAGCAAACTTGGAACACTTTCATGCATTTGATAATAATCCAGAATAATCTGGCAGAGCCGCTCAAGGTGGTCCTGCCTTTTTTGATTCCAAAGACCATGCTGATTGGCTCGCTTAGCCAAGACTTCCAGTCGTTGATGAACGTAAAAGTCGCCCCAGTTCGATTGCCAAGTATTGATTTTTGGTAATTTACCATTAACATCATGACTGAAACCAAATTGATCATAATGAATCTGGTGAACGCGAGCCACCAGCTGACCGAGGTCATATTGGCTGCCTGTCCCACTTTCCAGCCATGACAGAATCAGGTAGGCGTCGCCGTCAATCTGGCCGGAAGCAATTACTTCTGGTACTAACGCCGCCTGTCCCAGTAATTTGAGACCCTCAATTTCGTGTTGATAGAAGCTTTGGTCGCGATTAGGCTGAACCAGTAAGAAGTAAGTTTCGGTGTTAGTTGTTAGTCGATAAGCCTGATTAATATCACCGCCAGCTACTGGCGTCACGCTTGTGATCGACTGGATCGGTAATTGGTTGAGCCATTCTTTATCCATCTATAAACCATCCTTTCTGAAAATTATTTATCCTGAAAGTAGGCCGATAATCCGTTGGTAATGTCTTTAGCAATCTGATTTTGATAAGCCGGATCTTTAATGGCTTTGAAGTCCTTGGCGGTATTAATGTAGCCCATTTCTAGCAGTAAAGCTGGTCTGAGATTGTCGCGGATCACTTCAAAATTCCCAACGTCGATGCCCTTATTGCTAAGAGGAAGTCCGACAAGGTGCCGATTAATGGCCTGAGCTAGCTTCAATGAAGTGTCAGCATGATAGTAATAGGTAGTAAAGCCGGATCCTAGATTATTCGTTGGACTGGAATCATAGTGAAAACTAATAAAGGCATCCGCATGATTATCGGTTGCCATTTCTGGACGGGCACCCAGTGAAACGGTCTGATTGCCGGTACGGGTCATGATGACGTGGGCACCGCGCGCAGCTAATTGGTTGCGAACCCGTTTGGCAAGCTGGAGGGTATACGTTTTTTCATCGTGCTGCTTATCAATTGAGAGGGCACCAGAATCACTGCCGCCGTGACCAGGATCCAAAACGATGGTGGCTTCAGAAAGATTCGTGGCCGTTTTGATTTTCGGCGATTGATTGATCAGCCAGCTGGCGACCCAGCCAAACTGATGATCGTCGTAACGGACTTTATACCAGTTATCAGTTTTCTGGACAATGTAAACGGCTTGCCCCTTTTTCAAAATAGCCTTGGTTTGGTAATTGATGTTAGGGCCAGTTCGCACATTAATGTTGGCGATTGGCGTGGTGAGCCGGTCTTGGCGAACCGTTTGAAAGATGGCGATGCCAAGTGTCAGCAAGATGGCCAATGAGATGGTAATCTGCTGCCAGTGTTGTTTAACGTAGTTCAAATAAGTTTCCCTCAATCTGTTTTTGAGATAATTATAGATGATTTCAGCTTAAAGATACAGTCTCCACTCAAAACGTCCTTGACTTTTAGTGGGAGACTGAGTAGTCTTATTGGTAGTTAAATAAATGAAACACCGTTGAAAAAGATGAGTAAATGACCCGTGACTTTCAGAAAGTATCTGGTGGATGGAAAGATACAGCAGGCGGGAAGTTGAAGACACTTTTGAGGTGAATAAGCGATTATTCGTGTCCAACGTTATGGATGAGTTAATTTAAGGTGGTACCGTGCGAAGCACCCTTGTGAAAACAAGGGTGCTTTTTATTGTTTTGCACGCAGTAACGAAAATCGGAAAGGAAGATACTATGCGTTATCAGCGACCTAAAGGCACTGCTGACATTTTGCCGGGTGAGAGTCAACACTGGCAGTATGTTGAAGCAGTGGCGCGTCAAGTATTTAAGAAATATCGGTTTGAAGAGATTCGGACACCGTTATTTGAAAATTTTGAAGTGTTTTCCAGAACTTCTGGGGATACCTCAGATATTGTGACTAAGGAAATGTACGACTTCAAGGATAAGGGTGACCGGCACATTAGCTTGCGGCCAGAAGGTACTGCGGGTGTTGTCCGGGCTTTCGTCGAAAATAAGCTCTATGGTCCAGAAGTTCAAAAGCCATTCAAGACCTATTATATGGGTCAGATGTATCGTTATGAACGACCGCAATCCGGCCGGCAACGGGAATTCCACCAAATTGGGGTGGAGGCTTTTGGTTCTGACGAGCCCGCTTTAGACGTCGAAGTCATTGCAATGGGCAGAGACCTGTTCAAGCATTTTGGCATCAACAATTTACGGCTTGCCATCAACACACTTGGTGATAAAGAATCCCGAGATAATTACCGTCAAGCACTGATTGATTACCTCGAACCGCACTATGATGAACTCAGTGAAGATTCTCAAGTCCGGCTGCACAAGAATCCGTTGCGGGTTCTGGACAGCAAGGATGAAAAGGATAAACGGTTCGTGGCTGATGCGCCATCCATTTTAGACTACCTGACACCCGCTGCCCAAGATCATTTTGATCAGGTTAAGAACCTGCTGACTGCGTTAGGGATTGACTACGTGGTTGATTCAACCATGGTCCGTGGCCTGGATTACTACAACCACACCATCTTTGAATTCATGGTCGACTCTAAGGCGTTGGGTCACGGTTACACAACGGTCTGTGCCGGTGGCCGGTACAACGGTTTAGTTGAAGAATTAGGCGGCCCAGAAGTTTCTGGTGTCGGTTTTGGCCTCGGGATGGAACGCTTGATTCTTTTGATGGAAGCTGAAGGGGTTCAATTCCCAGAAGAACATCATCTGGACGCTTACGTTGTGGGGATTGGCGATGAAGCTAACGCGACGACGCTACAAGTAGTTCAAGCCTTGCGTTCACAAGATTACTCAGCTGATCGCGATTATTTAGCCCGCAAACCCAAAGCGCAGTTCAAAACAGCTGATCGCCTGAGTGCCGCTTACACACTGACTGTTGGCGAAGCTGAGCTGGCTGCTAAAACGATTCACGTGAAGAACATGGATTCTGGCAACGAAGTATCAGCACCATTGGCAGATGTCATGAGTAACTTTGCCGGTGTCATTTCAAATATTGATTAAGGAGAGAAAAAGATGAAGCGAACAACATACGCCGGTCTGGTGGACGAAAAATATCTTGATCAAGATGTCGTCTTAAAGGGCTGGGTTCAAAAGCGCCGTGATTTAGGCGGCTTGATTTTCATTGATTTGCGCGACCGCGAAGGGATCGTTCAATTAGTATTCAGTGAGGAATTCGATAAGGATGCCCTGGCTGTTGCTGATCAGTTACGGAACGAATACGTGATCGAAGTTAAGGGTCACGTGGTTCCTCGTGCTGAACATGAAGTTAACGACAAGATGCGGACGGGTAAGATCGAAGTCCGAGTTTCCGAAATTAACTTGTTAAACAAGGCTAAGAACCCGCCATTTTATATTCAAGACAATATCAACGTGTCCGACGATCTGCGGTTGAAGTATCGTTACTTAGACTTGCGTCGGCCAGAAATGCAACGTGGGCTGATGATTCGTAACCGGATCACGCAGTCGGTTCACAGCTACTTTGACTCACAAGGATTCATCGACATTGAAACCCCTGATTTGACCAAGTCCACACCAGAAGGGGCTCGGGATTACCTGGTACCTTCACGGGTTTATCCAGGTCATTTCTACGCCTTACCACAATCACCACAATTGTTTAAGCAATTGCTGATGGGTGCCGGCTTTGACCGTTACTACCAAATCGCACGTTGTTTCCGTGACGAAGATTTACGTGGGGACCGTCAACCAGAATTTACCCAAATCGATATGGAAACGTCATTCTTAGATGCTGAAGAAATTCAGGATCTGACTGAAGGCTTGATTGCCAAGGTCATGAAAGAAACTTTGGATATCGACGTTGAGTTACCATTCAAGCGGATGGACTGGGACGAATCCATGGCTCGCTTCGGTACTGACCAGCCTGATGTTCGGTTTGGAATGGAACTAAAGGACTTAGGCGATGTCGTCAATAACTTAGGCTTTAACCTCTTCAACAAAGTGCTTGAAGATGGCGGTCAAGTTAAGGCGATTGCTGTACCGGGTGGTGCTGATAAGTACTCTCGTAAGGATATCGACAAGTTCGTTGAACACATTGAACGGTTTGGTGCCAAAGGCTTACCTTGGTTGAAGGTCACTGACGATAGCTTCACTGGCCCAATCGCGAAATTCTTCAAGGATGATGCTGATTTGTATAAAGCCATTACGGAACGCACAGGTGCTAAACCTGGCGACTTGCTGTTATTCGCCTGTGATTCTAGCCGAGTGGTTGCGCAAACCTTGGACTACTTGCGTCGGACAATTGCTAACGAGTTAGGTTTGATTGACGAATCGAAGTTTGCCTTCCTTTGGATCGTTAACTGGCCATTATTTGACTACGATGTTGATTTGAAGCGTTGGGTACCAGCCCATCACCCATTCACCATGCCAAAAGCTGGTGATGAACATTACTTGGACGAAGGCGAAGATCCTCACAAGGCCTATGCTCAAAGCTACGACATTATCTTAAACGGTCTGGAATTAGGTGGCGGATCGATCCGGATTCACACCCGTGATTTACAAATGAAGATGTTCAAGGCGCTAGGCTTTACTAAAGAGCGGGCAGAAGATCAATTTGGTTACCTGCTAAATGCTTTGGATTATGGTTTTCCGCCTCATGGTGGTCTGGCTATCGGCTTGGATCGCTTTGCCCGCTTGTTAGCTAAGCGCGGTAACATTCGAGACGTGATTGCCTTTCCTAAGAACTCAAAGGCTGTTGAACCATTAACGGCCGCACCAACCACAGTTTCAGACAAGCAACTGCAAGATTTGAACTTGTTTGTCACTAAGGATGACGATGACCAGGATAAGTAGGTTATTTTAAGTCAGCGGTGAAAACTTTTTAAACATGACTGTGTAAAAGAGAGCCTGACACTCAGCAATTCTTAGCTGAATGCCAGGCTCTTTCGTCTGTGCTTTGAAGCGTCATGCTTGTGTGTCATGCTTAAAAGCCATATACTTGTTACTATTAAATTTAGAGGTGAAAAAAATGAGTGATAAACGAGAAACGGCAATTTTTGCTGGCGGTTGTTTTTGGTGCATGGTTAAGCCATTTGACACTCAACCAGGGATTGAATCCGTTGTGTCAGGTTATACGGGCGGTCACGTTGCTAACCCCACCTATGAACAGGTCTGCAGTCATACGACAGGGCATACTGAGGCGGTTAAAATCACGTTTGATCCCGACATTATGCCTTACGAAAAGTTAGTTCAAATTTATTGGCAGCAAACGGACCCAACGGATGCCATGGGTCAGTTCCAAGATCGCGGGGATAACTATCGGCCGGTGATTTTCGTGAAGGACGAACATCAACGCCAGGTTGCTGAAAAATCCCGTCAAGCACTGATCGATAGCGGTAAATTTGACGACCCAATTGTGACTAAGATCGAAGATGCTAAGCCATTTTATGAAGCGGAAGAAGCGCACCAAGATTTTTATCGTAAGGATCCACTTCGTTACGCGATGCAAGAAGCGGGCGGTCGAGAAAAGTTCGTTAACGAACATTGGCACGAATCAACGAAGAAATAGGGACTTTTCTAGAAATCTCAAAATATTGCTGTGCAGTCGGAAAAGGTATGCTATGCTAAGATACTGGTAGTAACCTAACGATTGGATAAGAGGGTTTGTTATGGATGATGTACAGCGTTTAGTCAAACGCCATCAATCAATTGGAAAAATTTCGACTGCATTTATCTACGGTATTTTAGTCTCAATTGCCATGAACTTTTTTTGGACGCCAGGACACATTTATTCATCTGGCATTACGGGTCTTGCCCAAATCGTGACCACGCTGACGGAACGGCACCTGACGTTTGTGATTTCAACGGCGGTGGGGTTGTTTTTACTCAACGTGCCACTGTTTGTCTTAGCTTGGCGTCAAATTAGTCATAACTTTACCATGTATACGGTGATTACGGTCTTTCTGGCCAGTTTAATGATCAAGATGTTGCACCCCGTACACTTGACGACCGACCCTATCATTTGTGCGTTGTTCGGTGGTGCGGTTAACGGTTTCGGAACCGGTTTGGCCCTTAAAAACGGGATTTCAACTGGTGGTTTGGATATTTTAGGGATCGTTATTCGCCGGAAGACGGGGCGCTCAATTGGGACCATTAATATCGCGTTTAATTCGTTGATCATCTTGGCAGCTGGTTTCTTATACGGCTGGCCGCACGCTTTTTATTCAGCGATTGGTCTAGTCGTCAACGCCCGTGTCATGGACATGACATATACGCGGCAACAACTAATGCAGGTCATGATCATTACTGACCGGCCTAAAACGGTGATTGATTCGATTCAAAACCATATCCGGCGTGGGATTACCATTGTTCACGACGCGGAGGGTGCCTATCATCACGATACCAAGACCATTTTATTTACTGTCATTTCCCGTTATGAAATGGCTGATTTAGAAGAAGCCATGGATGAAGCCGATACGAGTGCTTTTGTCAGTGTTTCTGAGATTTATAAAGTTCTGGGTCATTTCTATGAACCTAAATTATGATCTTTCAGCCGTTAAGCCTGTGATTTCAAGGGTTTGGCGGCTTTTTGTTCGGTCAAATTCTTAAATTCTCCTAAAAGCCAGCTACTTAAAATATGAATGTGGTATAATACCATGTTGTGCGTTGCGACACCTGTCATTAGGTGGCGCAATACAAGAGAAAATAGAATTGGTGGTTTGCTGTGAAAGTCATTTATATTTGGCTGGTCCGGTTAATATCTGCGCTGAACTTTTTTAAGCGAAGCAAGGTTCATTCAGTTATTTACCTGATGAGTTTTGGCAATAATTTGAAGTTTATACTAGCTCTGGCTGATAAATTACCTGAGAACCAGCAATTGGTCGTTTTTTACCGGCCTGAAGTTGAGGTAGAAGCAACGCAACTCGCCGCTTATGGGGTAAAAGTCGTTGCCTTTCGGGACAATCTTCACTTTGTTTTCACGGGGATTCCGGTGATCATGTCAGCACATCTGATTTTCTGTGATAACTATTACGCCTTTTTAGGTGGTTTATTGCATCCTCGACACGCCAAAATCGTTCAACTGTGGCATGCCAACGGGGCAATTAAGCGCTTTGGCTGGGGCGATCCCACTACCAGTCAGCGTTCGAAAGCAGATCAGCGTCGTTTTCAGCGGGTCTATAATCAGTTCGATGACTACGTTGTGGCTTCTGACGCTATGGGGACGGTTTTCCAAAACAGTTACCGAGTGCCGCGGTCGAGAATGAAACTCATGGGCTATCCACGTTCGGACCGTTTCTTCTCAACTGAGTGGCAAAAGGGCGCCATTAACCGAATTAATCGGTTGGCACCAGGATTATCTCATCACCGCGTAATTTTATACGCCCCAACTTACCGGGAATCAATGACGTTTGAACTGACACCGGAGCTCAAAGAAGCTTTGGTAGCCGATCCCAATGCCGTTGTGGTGGTTAAGCTTCACCCACTATTACAAAAGTATGAACAGCAGTTTAGTCAATCAACCACGCACCAGGTGCGGTTTTATCCGCAGTTATCGACTACTGATCTGTTAATGGTCACAGAGACCTTAATTACCGATTATTCGTCGATTGCGTTTGATTACAGCTTGCTGCCCCATGCACACAGTCTGCTATTTTACATGTCCGATCTGGAAGCGTACCAGCAAAATCCTGGCATTCAACCCCACTTTTTGAAGTGGCTGCCGTCAGCACCTTTGCGGACGCCTTCAGAATTGAAGCAGGCTATTTTAACGGATAGCCAGACTGATTTTACCAAGTTTAACCATCACTGGAATACATACAATGATGGGCATGCGACCCAACGGGTTGTGGAATATTACTGTCACTATTTAACCAAGTAAGTGACGTAAAGGAGTGTTAACCTTTGAAAGAGGTCGTAACCTTATTTAAGGAACAATTTGAAAGTTTAGGCATGATTTTTAGAATTTCTAAGTACGAAGACCGTGCCAGTTATCAAAGCCATTACCTCGGTTTAATTTGGGAATATTTATATCCGTTGATTCAAATCTGTATTTACTGGTTAGTGTTCGGTGTGGGCCTGAAACATGGTCAAAGCAGCGGCATTGATTATTTACCATGGATGGTCATCGGGATCACACCTTGGTTCTTTATGAACCGGGCGACGTTGGATGCTTCAAAGAGTATTTATCAACGTGTCAGCATGGTTTCTAAGATGAAGTTCCCGGTTTCTGCCTTACCATCGATCAAGATCGTTTCCAACTTAAGCTCATTTTGGACGATGCTAGTGGTTTCGGTTATCGTCGGTTTAATTTACGGTATCCATCCCAGTGTCTATTGGCTCGAATCAGTTTACTACTTTTTCTGCATGATCATGTTTTTGATTGCTTTTGGCATCTTTAACTCTGCAGTATCCATATTGATTCGTGACTATCACGTCTTACTACAGTCAATTATGCGGATGTTATTCTACATTTCCGGTGTCCTGTTTAACTTTGAAGCGGGTAGTTTTCCACCAGTTGCAACACGACTCTTACAACTGAATCCATTTTTCTACGTGGTTTCTGGTTTCCGTGAATCAATGCTGGGTCAGGGCTGGTTCTGGCAACGGCCGACGTTAACCATTGAATTCTGGTTGATAGTGCTGTTCTTCTTGCTGGTTGGCTCACACTTGCATTACAAGTTCCGTTCACGGTTTGTTGATTTAATTTAAACAAGGAGGAATTACGATGAAAATGACTGGACTTAAAAACCAAGTCATTAAAGGTCTAAAAATCGTGATTCGTTATGGACTCATCGTTTTAAACGATGGGTTTATTTGTATCCCGGCAAAAAAAGATCTGATAATGTTTGAAAGTTTCAATGGTAACGATATTAATGATAATCCAGCCGCTATTTACCGTCAGTTAGTAGCCGACCGGCCAGCTTTTGAAGCCACCGCTTATTTTGGTGTTAAACCACGTCGTTATCGTGAACTGCACGCTAAATACCCAGAAATTAAACTGGTGAAGCGATTCTCATTCAAGTGGGTTTGGCTCATGGCGCACGCTGGGTACTGGGTTTTAAATTCACGGTTACCAAACTGGTGGCGTAAGAATAAGGGAACCGTTTATATTCAAACCTGGCATGGTACGCCACTGAAACATTTAGGTGTGGATATTGAACACGTCGCGATTCCTGGAACTAAAACGACAGACTATTATCGTCAGTTCACCCGGGAAGCTGCCCGTTGGGACTACTTGATTGCGCCGAACGATTACTCTAAGCAAATCTTTCGATCAGCTTTTCAATTTCACAATCACTTTTTAGATATCGGTTATCCCAGAAATGATGTGCTATATCATGAAAATCAACCGGCAGCGATTCAGTCACTGAAGCTGCGGTTAGTAGGCAGTGCGGATGCAACGGTGATGACCTACGCACCGACGTGGCGTGATGACGATGCGATTAAAACGGGTCAGTATCACTTTGAATTGCCGTTTGATCTGCAACGTTTCTTCGACCATGTGTCGGACAATACGATTTTAGTCTTGCGGCCGCATTATTTAGTGAAGGACCACATTGATATCCGTGGCTTTGAAGACCGGGTCAAGATTATTGCGGATGAAGACATTGCTAATCTCTATTTAATCACCGACTTGATGATCACGGATTACTCATCAGTCATGTTTGATTATGCCAACTTAAACCGGCCGATGCTTTTCTATGCTTATGATCTGGAACATTATCGTGATCAACTGCGCGGTTTTTACTTTAATTATCAAGCCGAGATTCCGGGGCCGTTAGCGATCACAGAAGAGCAGCTCGATCAGTATCTGTCGCAGTTTTCTAAGTTAGGAACGTTTGCTGACTATCAGTCGCAGCTTGCTGGATTTAACCAAAAGTATTGCGAGTGGGAGGATGGTTCAGCATCGGAAAAAGTGGCGCAATTGATTCTAGGAGGAATGGGAAAATGACATTTTTAATTGGCTCGCACGTTAGTATGAAGGGTAAAGAAATGTTGCTGGGTTCAGCTAAAGAAGCCGCAAGTTACGGTGAAAATGTGTTCATGGTCTATACCGGAGCACCCCAAAACACCCGTCGTAAGCCCATTGAAGAGCTGAATATTGAAGCCGGTCACGCCTTTATGAAAGACCACGGTCTCAAACAGATCATCGTTCATGCGCCATATGTGGTTAATTTAGGCAACACCATTAAACCTGAAAACTACCCATTTGCCGTCCAGTTTCTCCGGGAAGAAGTCAAACGCGCTGAGGCAATTGGCGCTACTCAAATCGTGTTGCATCCAGGTGCGCATGTGGGTGCTGGCCCAGAAGCTGCCATTGCACAAATTGCGAAGGGCTTAAACGAAATCATTGAACCAGACCAAAAAGTTAAGATTGCTTTGGAAACCATGGCGGGCAAGGGAACTGAAGTGGGCATCACCTTTGAACAATTGGCGTCGATTATTGATCAGGTAACCGATAATGATAAACTATCCGTCTGCTTTGATACCTGTCATACGAGCGATGCCGGGTACGCCATCAAAGATGACTTCGATGGTGTACTGAAAAAATTCGATGATGTGATCGGGCTTGAACGACTGCAAGTGATTCATTTAAATGACTCGAAGAATCCCCAAGGCAGCCACAAAGACCGTCATGAATTATTGGGTAACGGGACGATTGGTTTTGATGCTTTAAATGCGGTTGCCCATCATCCCAGCTTGACCAACGTGCCTAAAGTTATGGAAACACCGTGGGTGGCGGTGGATAAAAAACATAAATTTGCCCCTTACGGTTACGAAGTTGAAATGTTGAAACGCCAAACCTTTAATCCGGCGATTGAAGCAGATGTTTTAGCACAAAAACCATTTGATACTCAGTTGGGATTTGAGGATTAAAAATAAAAGTGCGACACAACTCGGTAGATTCCAGAATTTAAGACAAATAACCCCGTCCCGATGCTTTTGTCGGGATGGGGTTATTTGTCTTAAATGGCCGGAATCTGAGTTGTGGAGCAGGTTTGTGCAATGTGCAAGTAGTAAACAACATAAACTGAATTTCATATTCCGGTCAAAAAAATGGCGTGAATCAGGTCGATGCCTGGTTCACGCTATTTGATTACTCAGCTGAAGTAAATAAGTGCTGATACTCAGGGTGGCTTTCAGCAAAATGCTGGGCGTACGTACAATCCGGAATGATGATCAGATTATAAATCTGTGCGAAACGGATCACCCGCATCATCAGCTGTTTGGCGATACCTTGTCCCCGTAAAGCTTCTGTCACACGGGTCTCGGTGACCATGATCCGTTTGTTTTGACGGTCGCTGAAAATGATTTCAGCCAGTACGTCGCCTTCATCACCGTTAGTGTAAAAGCGGCCAGGCTGATACTTCATAATCGGGAGATCAACCCGTTCAACGGGAGCGGCAATGAATTTAGCTTGCAGGTCAACGAAAGCGTTGACTGCTGTTTGCAGAAATGAAATGGTATCAAGGTTAGTGATTAAGTTTTGATCGTTAAATAAGTGATTGACGTGGCCTAGGTAAACTTCTGGGCGTTGAACAGGGATGACGTTTAACGTGACCAAAACCTGACGAACTTGCTGATTAGCACCAAAACCGCCTGTCGCTTCAGGAGAGCTTGAAACTACCAAGGCAGTTTTTTCTTTCCAATGGTTATGGCGTTTAGAGCCGACGTCAAAGGCGTTTTTTAATGCGCCTGACATGCCCCGATTATATTCTGGCGTGACGATAATTAAGCCGGTGACCTGATCGAGTTGCTGACGGAACTTCTCCCAAGCTGGGACTGAATGCTCATCATCCAGGTCAGCGTTGTAGAGCGGCAGTTGATCAATTTCAATGAAAGTGGGAGTCAGCTGCACAGGCAACAGGTTTGCCAGGACGTCAGCAACTTTTCTAGAATAAGCAGTTTTACGCAGGCTACCAGCAAGAATGCCAATATTAGTCAAAATAATCACTCCTTTACAGAAACTCTGTGAGAAAGTTAACATGATCTTTACTAATAAGTGTACCGCAATATCACCACGGCGAACGGTTGATCCTTAAATTATTTAAGGTCAACATTGTTAGTGGTATTAATCCTTGATGGTATCAACTTCAGCCGGTTCAAGGTTCAGATTTTCTAAAACGAGGGTGGCCGTTTCTTCAATCGATTTATTTGAGACGTTAATCACTAAGCAACCGATTTTCTTATAAATTTCATCGGCGTATTTTAGTTCGGCTTTGATCTTTTCGGCGTCGGAATAGGCACTTTCTGCGGGTAACCCGTAAGAAATCATTCGTTGCTGGCGAATGCGGCGCAAGACCTTGGGACTATTGGTTAACCCAATGATCTTCTTGGGATCCACTTGCCACAATTCATCTGGTAGCTGTGAAGAAGGTGAAAGCGGCAGATTAGCAACTTTAATCCCACGATTTGCAAGAAATAGGGATAAGGGTGTCTTTGAAGTTCGTGAAACACCAAGAATAACAATATCAGCTTTCAGCAGTCCGGTTGGATCTTTACCATCATCGTAGGCCACGGCAAATTCCATAGCACCGATGCGATCAAAGTAAGTATCGGTGAGACTGTGATTAATGCTTGGAATCGATGCCGGTTCAACACCAGTTCTAGCAGTTAATGCTTTAATGGCTGGCTGGAGACAGTCAACGGCTGGCAAATTGTTTTCGTTTGTAAAAGTTTCAACTTGTTCACTCAAAGTACGGGTGACCAGTGTATAATAAAGCACGGCCTTTTTCCTAGCAGCCATTTTTAAAATACCAGTTAAAATTGACTCCGTTTGAATAAAGGGGAATCGCTGGTACTTAACCTCAAGGTCCGGAAATTGGGCAACGGCAGTTTGCGCTACCGTCAGCGCTGTTTCACCGGATGAATCTGAAATAATGAAGATGTCGATATCTGATTTTTCAGCCATAATGAAGCCTCCGTTAAGTTGTATTTAATCACATTTTAGCACAGGTCGAAACCGACTGAGG
Organism: Secundilactobacillus mixtipabuli; assembly: GCF_002217925.1. Classification (GTDB taxonomy): domain Bacteria; phylum Bacillota; class Bacilli; order Lactobacillales; family Lactobacillaceae; genus Secundilactobacillus; species Secundilactobacillus mixtipabuli. The sequence continues at coordinate 227,167 of NZ_BCMF01000006.1, forward strand.
TTATTTGAATTTATACGATAAAAGTTAATTGAAATGATTGACGTTAGGGCTTTAGGTAGGTATAATTAAAAGGAACTATTGAGAAGGGCTTCTTTTGTTGTTCTTTATCAATCGGTTACTACTAGAGCTCGGAGGGAGGGATTTACATGACAAAGACAGTCGTTCGCAAAAACGAGTCTCTTGACGATGCTCTTCGGCGCTTCAAACGAACCGTTTCCAAAAGCGGTACTTTACAAGAATACCGTAAACGTGAGTTTTATGAAAAGCCAAGCGTTAAAAAGAAATTAAAATCAGAAGCAGCAAGAAAACGCAAGAACAAGAAGCGTTTCTAGTTGTATCGGGGGCTCCTGTTTAACAGGGGTCTTTTTTTAATGGCAGCAAGAAAACGCGTTCTTTTAGGCGCGCAACGCTGTCCGACAGCCTTAAAAAAGACTATACTAATTTAGTAGTGAAAATTAAGCTACTCAATAAGGAATAGATTGGCGTGGCGCAACCGTGATGAGTTGTTCCAAGTCATTATTATTAGGAGGGTTTTAACATGTCATTATCAGACACGCTTACAGAAGATTTAAAGACGGCTATGAAAGCTCGTGACAAGGTTGCTTTGAACGTTATTCGGATGATCAAAGCTTCATTAACGAACGAACGGGTTAAGTTAGGCCATGATTTAAACGATGACGAAGAATTAACGGTTCTTTCTCGTGAATTAAAGCAACGTAAAGAATCTCGTGAAGAATTTGCAGATGCCGGCCGTCAAGACTTAGTTGATGGTTTGGATGCTGAAATCAAGTTAGTCGAGAAATACGCACCAAAGCAATTGAGTGAAGATGAAGTTAAGCAAATTGTCACTGAAACGGTTAGCGAAGTTGGTGCCAGTTCAATGGCCGACTTTGGTAAAGTCATGGGTGCTGTGATGCCTAAACTCAAGGGTAAAGCAGACGGCAGCCTGGTTAACAAGACTGTTAAGTCATTATTAAGTAAGTAATTTTAAGCTAAAAAGGGCCTGAATCGTTGGCGAACAAAACAACGATTCAGATCCTTTTTATTTTTCGGAAAGTGTTTTAATTACTAGTATGCCTGGGCTTGCAAACTAGCCATTAATAAGTTGATGCCGGCCTTTAAATCAGCCGGGCTGGTGAATTCATTAGGTGCATGACTGATTCCGTCCTCACTAGGGACAAAAATCATTGTCGTTGGTGTGACTTGATTCATGACGTAACTATCATGACCGGCACCTGAAACCATGACTCGTGAAGTGAGTTTTAATCGCTGAGCGAGTTGCTCATTTTGTGAAAGTAAAGTGGCATCAAACGTAGCGGGAAGGTCTTTGACGTAACGTTTGATGTGAACGTTGATTTGCGAATCCATCAATTGATGGCACGTGTCGGTGATGACCTGTTCAAAATGATCTAAAACATGATCATCAGCGTGGCGTGCGTCAATCGTGAATTGAACCTTACCGGGAATCACGTTGGCTGTATTGGGAGCGACATTTAACTGGCCGACTGTAAAGGTTAAGTGATTGCTTAAACGATGTGCGAGCGAATTGAGTTCAGTGATGATGGTAACAGTAGTTTGCAGGGCGTCATGGCGGTCATTCATTGGCGTTGTACCAGCATGATTAGATTTACCCTGAACGGTGACTGACCAACGCCTTTGACCAACGATCCCTGCAACTAAACCAATTTGGGTTTGACTAGCTGTCAGTCTCGGTCCTTGTTCAATGTGAAGTTCGGTAAAACTCTTGGGTAGAGAAGGCCGATTAACGCGCACGTTACCAAGTTTTTGTAATTGATCAACAGCCTGGGACCTGGCACGGTCAAAAGGAATGTTGTTGCTGTCTGTCAATACTGGTACAGTTTGGTGCAGCGCATAGTATTTTGAGCCGCTGAAAGTGGTGTTGAACCGACTGCCTTCTTCTTCACTAAATGAGATTAATCGTAAGGTGTGAAGGGGCGTGCCAAGCTGCTTCTTTAAACTGATAATTGCCTGAAGGCCACCGAGAACACCATACAAGCCATCGTATTTGCCACCGTTAATAACCGTATCCATATGTGAGCCAGTGGCAACAGCCTGATTATCGGTTCCAGGTAAATCAAGATAGACGTTACCATAGTCGTCAACCGTTGCAGTTAATCCATTTTGCTGACCAAATTGAATCAGCAACGTCTGAGCAGCTAACCAGTTAGGCGAATACACTAAACGGTTCTGGCCAACCGTCTTGTCGGATAACTGAACGATTTGCTGAAATTGCTGTTCAAAGGTTAGCCATTCTTGAGTTGGCCGGATCATTTGCTTAAGCCGGTCAATGGCGAGGAAGCGACGGCACCGTGTTCAATCACGCGGCCTGGGCCAGCTAGATAAGCTTTACGGCCTGCTTCGACAGCTAAACGAAAGGCTTCGGCCATTAACGGAATATTTTTGGCAGTGGCCATTGAGGTGTTAGCCATGATGGCGTCGGCCCCCATTTCCATTGCTGCTGCAGCTTCGCTAGGGCGACCAATACCGGCATCAATAATGATTGGCACGTCAATTTCGTCAATTAAAATTTGAATGAGATCCTTGGTTGCCAACCCTTTGTTAGTCCCAATCGGGGCAGCTAACGGCATCACGGTGGCTGCTCCAGCATCGACTAACTGACGGGCAATGTTTAAATCAGGCAGGACGTAAGGCATGACGATGAACCCTTCGTTGGCCAGCACTTCAGTGGCTTTAACGGTTTCGTTGTTATCGGGCATCAAGTACTTCTTATCTGGCACGACCTCTAATTTAATAAAGTTACTGCCACTGAGCTCGCGTGCTAAACGAGCTGTACGAATGGCTTCTTCAGCGTTGGTAGAGCCCGACGTATTCGGCAAAATGGTGATGCCTTCAGGAATATAATTGAGGATATTTTCCTCAGCTGAATCAGTCCGGCGTAACGCCATGGTAATGATTTGCGCTTTGGCCTGGTTGATGGCTGAATCAATCAGATCGTAGGAATATTTACCAGATCCAAGAATAAAACGAGACGTGAATGTGTGACCACCAATTGTGAGTAAGTCTGTTTCTTCTGACATAGAAAAATGCCTCCTAAATAGTTGTTTCTCCTAAAATCAAACGGGTAATCATGTTAGCTTCGTGACCCGCCGCAATCATGACCCGCGGTGCCATCAGGCCTTCAGCACCAGTTGACGTTCCATCGCCCGCAATATAGACGTTAGGGCGAACTTGTTTGGTCGTGATCGTGTTAGAACTATGAGTGCCGGCCATCCCGGTTGCCATGACAATTGGTTTGTCAGGGAAAAATTCACTGGCTGCGTCCAACAGCATGGCTTTGGCGCTGGGGTTATCAAAGGCTTCGCAGATGATATCAGCATCGGCGAAGAGTTCAGCCACGTTGTCGTGGTCGACTTCTTTAACCAATGTATCGATGGTGACGAAGGGGTTAAATTCCTGCAAATTTTGCTTGAGGGCAGTCACCTTATCCATCCCCACCTGGCTGAGCTTAAACTGCTGACGGTTTAAATTACTCAGTTCCACTTGGTCAAAATCAATTAAGGTTAAGTGGCCGACACCGATTCTTGCCAGCGCAATGGCGATATTAGAACCAAGACCGCCAGCACCGGCAATGGTGACGTGAGCAGCGGTAAGACGTTCGGTAGAATCAGCGACATTGCGGGTTTTCATGCCCTGATAAACCGAGTCAATCGACATTCCTTGTAGTGTTGGTTGCATGCACATTCCCCCTTAACGGCCACCGCCGACAAACGAAATCAGTTCCAGTTTGTCGTCCGGTTTAATCAGCGTTTGTTCGTATTCGGGCCGGTGGATGATCGTCCCGTTCAACTCCACGACAAGGTTGTCAATGGGTGCTTGCCGTGCTTGTAAGAACGTGAGAATATCTTGGCCAGCAGCTTGCGCTTGTGGCTCGCCATTTACAGTAACCATAAAAAAGCCCCTTTCCGTTTGTATCCGAGGAAGAGGGGCATCAAGTCCGATTTATCAAAAGTACGCCTACACGAAAAAAGGCCTTTCGTGTAGGAAGGGCTTTGGACTGAAAAATCAGTAAAAGTTGTCTTCCTTCGGTAGTACAAACTACATCAGGTTCGATGGGTCTAATCTCAGCCAATAATTGGCACCCCAGACGAACTAACGTTATTCAATTTTATTTTTGAGCCCTTAAACGACTCATTGCTTATATTTATAAGCTAGAACATTGTGGAAGTCAAGTAAGAATATTCGCGTGACAAGTGAGAAACTTTTCGGTAGACTATTGGCGAGAATTAGAAATTCAGCCAATCAGGAGGGAAATGTGATAATGATCAAGCGACCACTTTATTTGGTGACGGATGCGTTAAATTATTCTGAAGAGGAATTTCTCAATCGAATCGAGGCTGCCTGTCAGGGCGGGGTAGACCTCGTTCAACTACGTGAAAAGCAACTCAGCAGCTTGCAATATTTTCAGCGGGCTTTTGCCGTTAAACAGATCACCGATCAGTATCAAATTCCCTTGTTGATCGATGACCGGCTGGATATTGCCCAAGCAGTTGGCGCGGCCGGTGTGCACCTTGGTCAAAAAGACTTACCCGTTGAAGTCGCTAGGGAGATTTTAGGGCCAAAAGCCATCATCGGTGCCACGGCTAAAACGCTAGATCAGGCTCGGCTGGCGGTTGAACAGGGAGCAGACTATCTTGGAGTGGGGGCAATTTTTCCAACGACCACCCACGTTGAAACCGTTCGTACCAGTGTTGAAACGCTCAAAACGATTAAACAGGCTGTCAATATTCCGGTTTATGCCATTGGTGGATTAAATGTCGATAATGTAGCCACGGTTAAGCCAGCCGGTGTCGATGGTGTCGCAGTAGTGTCAGCGATTATGAAAGCGACTGATTCCAAACGGGCTACTCAGCAACTCCGTGGAAAAGTATTAAGTGTCGTCCAGTAAAAAAATAGCCCACCATTTCAATGAAACTGGCGGGATATTTGTATTATACAAATTTATAATTGCTAGTTACAATAATGTTTAACGGCGCCGATGCTTAACGACCGTGAAGAAATGCAGAATACTGGCCAACAGGACAAAGAAGATCAGCACGAAGCTGGCGTAGATCAGCCAGAAGTCACTAGCATAAATCAAGTGAAACAGGAATTGGATGCCCATTGTTAAAAAGGCCATTACCGCAACCATGCAGAAAAGTTCAATATAACGTTTCATTGTATTATCATCTCGTTTCGGTTTAGTTACTAGCTTACTGCCCAGTCGTTTGCATTCAGCTTGTTTTGCGGCAGGTACCTGTTTCATGAATAGGGTACCGGGTAGCACTAATTCGTTAATTTTAATCACACCCGCTGCTGACATAATCTTATCGATGGTGCGGAAACTGCCATCGGTAATGCCGGCGACAAAGTTCTCAAGTTTACCAGCGTAACAGCTGGTAATACTCAGATAATGTTTGTTTTCAAACCGGTCGGGGTGGGTGCCGCCTTGATGGTCAAAGCGCACTAGCCGGCCGCGCATGCAATCGAGAAAGTCTTTCATCCTACCTGATAGGCCGCCCCAATAGGTCGGTGCAGCCAGCACCCAAACGTCACTCGATAATAGCTGATCGGTCAACTGGTCCAATACGGGATCACGTTTGCCGACTTGATCCGGGTGAAAATCATAATCCTCCAAGTAAATCATTTCAGTGGTGTGTGGCGCAGGGACGCCCGCCAAGACGTTGGCCAGCATTTGCGCGGTCAAGCCATCTTTTCGATGGGCCCCCAGAATTCCCAGAATTTTCATGAAATGTCCCTCCATTCTGAGAATATCATACCGCAAAATGGTCATATTTTGACTGATATTTTTGTTATATTCAGTGAATGAGAATGGTCATTTAAGTCTAACAACCCTCGTTCATCACTGATATAACACTTGGTCGAGCTTTTCTGAGCGCTTTGTCGTATAATGGTCTAAGAAATCTATTTTAATGTAAAGGAGTCAATTGTATTTGGCTGACAATACGCAAACTGAAAAAGAATATATCTTAGCCAATCCAGAAGAAGGCGTCGCTATTTTGGGTGCGCAGGATCAGTTCGTTTCACTCTTAGAAGAAGGGTTAAACGTAACGATCCATCCGTTTGGCAATTCCATTAAAGTTGCCGGTGATCCATTCCAGGTTCAAAAAGGCATGGCTATTTTAAAAAATATGGATAAACTGATTCAGCAAGGGATTCAGCTGAATAGTGCTGACGTGGCGAGTGCCATGAAGATGGCTGACAAAGGGACACTGGAGTATTTCTTAGATCTGTATACTGAAACCCTCATTAAAGATGCTAAAGGCCGGGCAGTTCGGGTTAAGAACTACGGTCAGCGGCAATACATCGATGCCATTAAGCATAACGATGTGACGTTTGGTGTTGGCCCAGCTGGTACGGGTAAAACTTATCTGGCAGTGGTCATGGCAATTGCCGCTTTGAAGCGTGGCGACGTTGAAAAGATCATTTTGACTCGGCCAGCCGTTGAAGCCGGTGAAAGCCTGGGGTTCTTACCAGGTGATTTGAAGGACAAGGTTGATCCTTATCTGCGGCCCATCTATGATGCGCTATACGCCATTCTGGGTGCGGAACATACTAACCGGTTGATGGAGCGTGGTGTGATTGAGATCGCACCATTAGCTTATATGCGTGGCCGAACTTTAGATGGGGCGTTTGTCATTCTTGATGAAGCTCAAAACACGACGAATATGCAAATGAAGATGTTTTTGACACGCCTAGGCTTTGGCTCAAAAATGATTGTTAACGGTGATATTACGCAAATTGATTTACCGCGACATAGTCAAAGCGGGCTGGTTCAAGCAATGGGTATTTTGAAGAACGTTAACCACATCGATTTTGTGACGTTTACGTCGGATGACGTGGTTCGTCACCCAGTGGTTGCTGCGATTATTAACGCGTACGAAGATGTGGAAAATAAATAAGGATGAGTAGATAAAACATGGATTTAGAAATTTATGATGAAACTAAAGATGGTGTCCCTGAAGAACACGTTCAGTTAGTGAAGGATGTTCTCGAGTATGCGGGCAAATACATTAAGCTTAAAGAAAATACCGAGATGTCAGTCACGTTTGTGAATAATGATCGGATTCAAGAAATTAACCGTGAGTACCGGGGCGTTGACCGGGCAACGGATGTGATCAGCTTTGCCATTGAAGACAGTGCCGAAGACGATGACTTTCCAATCGTTATGGATGACGAATTAGCAGAAGAGATTCCGGAAAACATTGGCGATATTTTTGTGTCAGTTGATAAGGTGGGCGAGCAAGCGGAATACCTTGAGCATTCCTATGAGCGTGAGCTAGGCTTCCTCGTTGTTCATGGTTTTCTACACTTGAATGGTTACGACCACATGGAGCCAGAAGATGAAAAAGTAATGTTCAAACTACAAAGGGATATACTCGACGCTTATGGGCTTAAACGATAAACAAGTGAATAAGAACCGTAACTTTCTCCAATCACTCACACACGCTTTAAGCGGGGTCTACAGCTTGGTGTCGACTGAGCGGAATTTTCGCAAGCACATTATTCTCGCGGCACTTGCGATCATCATGGGGATTTGGCTGCGGCTGAACACTAATGAATGGCTGTGGATAACCCTAGCCATTTTCGTGGTGGTTGTTGCCGAAGTTTTGAATACGGTTGTCGAGTCGATCGTCGATTTGATCGTTGGTTATCACTACCATGATGAGGCCAAAAAAGCCAAGGATGTTGCTGCTGGCGGTGTTTTGATCGCAGCAATCTTTGCCTTGGTGATTGGCTGCTTAATATTTGTTCCAGAACTCATACAAAAATTTAACGTTCATTTATAGGAGGGAAGCATATTTTGGATAATCCAAATTATCGCAGTGGGTTTGTCGCAATCGTTGGTCGCCCTAACGTCGGTAAATCAACACTATTAAACCGCGTGGTGGGTCAAAAAGTGGCCATTATGTCTGACAAGCCACAGACCACTCGTAACAAGATTCAGGGGATTTACACAACTGATGACGCCCAGATTGTTTTTATCGACACACCAGGGGTTCACAAACCCAAGAGTGAGTTAGGCGACTACATGATGAAATCCGCTTTGTCTTCACTTAACGAAGTTGATGCCGTGATTATGATGGTCAATGCCGAACAGCGGCGCGGTGCCGGTGATAACTTTATTATCGACCGCCTGAAGACCGTTAAAAAGCCGGTTTATTTAGTGGTTAATAAAATTGATCAGATTACCCCAGACGATTTGTTAGTGGTGATCGATCAGTATAAAGATGCGCTTGATTGGCAAGAAGTGCTGCCGATTTCTGCCTTAGAAGGTAATAACGTCGATGAGCTCTTAAATGAGTTAGTCAGCAAGTTGCCTCACGGGCCGCAATACTACCCAGATGATCAAGTGACTGATCACCCAGAACGGTTCGTTGTTTCAGAATTGATTCGGGAAAAGATTCTGCAGCTGACGCGTCAGGAAATTCCGCATTCAGTGGCTGTTGTCATTGATAAAATGAGTCGTCAAAACGAACAAAAGATTCATATTCAGGCGACCATCATCGTTGACCGACCCACTCAAAAGGGTATTTTAATCGGTAAGGGCGGTTCAATGCTCAAGAAGATTGGGACCTTGGCCCGTCAAGATATTGAAAACCTGTTGGGCGATAAAGTCTACCTTGAACTCTGGGTTAAAGTTGTTCAAGGATGGCGTGATAAATCATCAGCGCTTCAATCATATGGGTACCGTAAAGACGACTATTAGAGTGTGGTGATACAATGGCTGGACAACTCATGAATTTTCATGGCATTGTCATGTATCAAAAAGCGTATCGCGAAAGAGATATGCTGATCAAGTTCTTTACTGAAGAAGCGGGCAAGCGGATGTTTTTCATTCGTGGTGCCAAAAAACGCGGCTTCAAAATGACGGCGGATCTGCTGCCCTTTACCTATGGTGTTTACGCTGGTGATATCCGCGAACCTGGGCTGTCGTTTATTAACGCTGCCAAGGATACCGAGAATTTCACCAATATCGCGCAGGATATTTCTAAGAACGCCTACGCAACTTACATCATGTCGTTGCTGGATAAGGCAATCCCTGATAATCAGTTACTAGGCGGCTGGTATCAACGCCTATTTCACGCGTTGTCACTGATCAACGAGGGTTTAGATGAAGCGATTATCACCAATATCTTTGAAGTTCAAATGATGAGTTTATTTGGGGTGGAGCCTAACTTACGGCAGTGTGTGATCTGCGGACGGACCGACTTGCCTTTTGATTACTCGGAATCATACGGTGGGCTCCTCTGCCAAGCACATTGGCACTTAGATCCTAACCGGTTGGACTTAGATCAGCGGACCATTTATTATCTGCGGCAGTTTTCAGCAGTTGATTTGACTAAGCTGAAAACAATCAGTGTTCACGAGGAAACCAAGCGGCATCTACGCAGGGCACTGGATATGATTTATTCAGATACCATTGGGGTCTATCCTAAGTCCAAACGCTTCTTGGACCAAATGATGAAGTGGCAACCGTTAGATAAACCAAAAAAAGAATAAAACAAAACGCCAGTAACTGGTCATTGACCAAGTTACTGGCGTTTTATTTGCCAGAAATGAAATTCAGTTAAAAATCAATACGACTAAGCTGGATCAGTTGCGACTAAACCACCAGCAACGTTATCTAAGTTTGGTTTGTCAGTCTTAACAATGAGCTGCTCGTTAACAAAGGCCATTTCACCAATGTGGCTCATTTCACGGCCGTAACCGGAAAGTTTAACACCACCGAATGGTAATTCTGGTAAGGTAACCATGAAGTTGTTAACGAAGACCATGCCAGTTTCAATTTGAGCGGCAACTTCAGCACCGTGGTCAGCGTCGCCAGCAAAGACGATACCACCAAGGCCATAAGGGTTGTCGTTGGCTAATTCAATGGCTTCTTCTTCTGAATGAACCTTGTAGACAGCGGCAACTGGGCCAAACATTTCTTCTGAGTAGGCTGGGTTGTTTTTGTCGATGTCGGTTAAAATCGTTGGCATGAAGAATTGACCCGGCAGATCAATTGGTTCGTTACCATAAACAACGGTTGCACCGGCAGCAACTGCATCATCAACTTGTTTTTGCAGCTTGTTCTTAGCTTTTTCACGGTTCATTGGTGCTAGGGAAGTCTTTGGATCTAGTGGGTCACCAGGAACAACCTTACTAAATTTTTCCTTCAAGCCCTCAACAAATTGGTCGTAAACGTTGTCCATGACGATAAATCGCTTGGATGACGTACATACTTGACCAGCGTTATAAAGCCGTGCACGCCAAGCAATGTCGATGACGTCATCCATGTTAGCATCACCGAGAACGATGAATGGATCCATGCCACCAAGTTCCATGGTGTTCTTCTTTAAGTTCTTGCCGGCAGCTTCGGCAACGGCAGTACCGCCACGTTCAGAACCAGTCAAAGCAACGCCTTGAACCCGTGGATCTTCGATAGCTTCTGTGACTTGGTCATATGACAGGAAGAGGTTGGTTAATGAGCCTTCTGGGGCACCGGCTTCTGCAACGATGTCCGCAAACATCTTGGCACTGGTTGGTGTGTTAGCAGCGTGCTTTAAGATCATGGGGTTACCAACGATAAAGTTAGGCGCAAACACCCGCATGATTTGGTAGTATGGGAAGTTCCATGGTTCTACCATCATGACGATACCAGTTGCTGAATGACGGATCTCAGCGGAACCGGTAGCAATGGTTTTAACTTTTTCAGGTGTCAGGATCTCTTCACCGTGATCAGCAAACCAGTCAGCGATAATGGCGACAAGTTCAACTTCACCTTCAGATTCACGCAGTAATTTACCCATGTCAATGGTGCAGGCACGAGCCAATTCAGCAGAATGCTCACGTAACTTGGCAGCTACGTTGTGCAAAATGGCAGCCCGCTCAGCTACTGGTTGCTTGCGGTTTTTCTTATAGAGCGCGTGACCGGTTGCTAAAGCGGCCTGTAATTCTTGTTCGGTTGCATAAGGATATTCTTTTACAACTTCATTGTTGTATGGATTGATCGTTGCATAAGCCATTAGATAATTCCTCCTTCTAGTTTATAAAAACTAGGTAAAAATAAATTGGTTAACCTTCTATAACCTATCTGTTACATTTTGAGGATAACCTTTTTTGTAGCCGTTTACAATGTTTTTGTTTGTGAATAATAGTTCAAAATCCTTTTATAACAATTAAAGGGCGCCCAATATAATTCACAATTTTAGGATGTAACTGGAAAAGTTCGATCCTGTTACTAAATGGATGTGTAAAAAATGTAAAATTGGTATAGGATATTTTAAACGGTTATCCTTAGCTGAGCTTTAACGGCCCCGAAATCGCCATTACCAGTTATAATCAGACCAATAAGAGTGCTTTAGGGGGTTGTTAAAATGGAAAAGGTTGACCCGCGCCGCTGGTGGATTTTGCTTTCAATTGGGATCTTTGCTTTTATGAGCAACTTGGACTCAAGTATTGTCAATGTGGCGATGCCTGTTATGGCGAAACAATTGGCGATTCCAATGAATGAGATTGAATGGGTGGTTTCGATCTATCTCATCGTGGTGAGTGCGTTATTGCTATTCTTCGGTAAATTGGGCGATATGTACGGTAAAATCAAAGTTTTTCGTATTGGGACGGCGATTTTTATTATTGGCTCATTCATTTCCGGGTTGCAGTGGACCTTTGAACTTCTGCTGCTAGGCCGTGTGATTCAGGGCATTGGCTCGGCCATGACCTTATCTAATACGTATGGTATTACGACTGCAACGTTTAGTCTAAAAGAGCGTGGTAAAGCGATGGGGCTGATTGGTACTTTTGTGTCTTTTGGTGCTGTTGCTGGTCCGGGAGTCGGTGGTTTAGTGTTATCTCACTTTAGCTGGGGTTACATCTTTTGGATCAACGTACCGTTGGGTATTTTTGCCATTATTTTAGGCCAGATTGTGCTGCCAAAGTCCACGCCGGAGTCGGCGGATAAAAAAATCGACTGGTCCGGTTCATTTTCATTTGCGCTACTGATTGTGAGCTTATTTTTAGCTATTTTCTGGGGCCAAGAAGTGGGTTACTTCACCGTTGTGCCAGTGATTGGCTACGTGATCGCCGTGCTTTCGGTGATCTGGTTTTTCCGCGCGGAACGTCAAAGTTCAACACCGCTGATGCCGCTTCAGATTTTTAAAATTAAACCCTTTTCCTATGGTATCGGGGCGGCAATTTTAATCTTTTTATCCAATTTTTTCACCGTTGTGCTGATGCCGTTTTACCTCGAAGATGCTCGTGGGTTAAGCGCTGGACAAGCCGGTTTATTGATGATCATTTTCCCAGTTGTGACGATGATTGCGGGACCCATTGGCGGGGTGTTAGCTGACCGTTTCAACCCCGCTAAAATCGTGACCTTGGGGCTGAGCACCGTGGCGGTGTCACAACTGGGTTATTGGTTCTTAGACGGCCACAGTTCGCTCTGGGTGTACGGTGCCATCACGGTGATCATGGCGACGGGGACCGGTTTATTCCAGTCACCAAACAGTGATATTGTCATGTCAGTGGTGGATAAGGATCAGCTGGGCAGTGCTGGCAGTATTAATGCGCTGGCGCGAAACGTCGGCATGGTTTCGGGGACCGCGCTGTCGACCACGGTGCTGTTCAGCGTGATGAGCTTCATTGCCCACACTAAGGTCACCACGTATCTGCCGAGTCAGCCGCAACTATTTATTACCGGGATGCACGTGGCGTTTACCGGATCGTTCATTTTTATTGTGCTGGCCATCTTGCTTTCGCTAAAGCAGGGCGAATTAGACTTAAAGTAATTCTGCAATCCCGATTGACTTTTATTTTGTAGACGCTTAGAATAATGAGGAATTGAATAGTGATCGGCAATGAAAAAAGAGGGTTGGTTCAACGGTTAAACAGCGACTTCGGGATAGGTGAAAGCCGGAGTAACCGTGAACCAATTGGCACTTTTAGAGCTGGCGCAAACGAAGCTGCTGGGAGATTCCCAGAAGTAGGGTGGAACCGCGAAAATAAACTTTCGTCCCTATGTAGGTCTACAAGACTACATTGGGACGTTTTTTTTGTGCCGTTTGTCCCTCGTCATTGCCGTCACACAATAGGAGGAAGTTCATTTTGACCAAGAAATTGTCAATGCAACAAATTATCTTGACCTTGCAGCAATATTGGTCCGCACAGGGCTGCATGCTGATGCAGGCTTACGATACCGAAAAGGGTGCCGGGACCATGAGCCCTTACACCTTTTTGCGGGCAATCGGCCCAGAACCTTGGAACGCGGCTTATGTAGAACCATCCCGGCGGCCAGCGGATGGCCGGTACGCTGAAAACCCTAACCGGTTGTACCAACACCACCAGTTCCAAGTGGTCATGAAGCCGTCACCAGAAAACATTCAGGACTTATATTTAAACAGTTTAAAGGAATTGGGTATTGATCCCTTGGAACACGATATTCGCTTCGTTGAAGATAACTGGGAAAACCCATCAATGGGCTGTGCCGGTGTTGGTTGGGAAGTATGGCTTGATGGGATGGAAGTCTCACAATTCACTTACTTCCAAATTGTTGGTGGTCTAGAAGTGGATCCCGTCACTTCAGAAATCACCTATGGTCTCGAACGGCTGGCTTCATACATCCAAGACGTTGACAGTGTTTTCGACTTGGAATGGGGTGACGGTGTCATGTACGGCGATATTTTCCGTGAACCCGAAATTGAACATTCAACTTACAGTTTTGAAAAAAGCAATCAAGAAATGTTGCTGCAGATGTTTGACGACTACGAAGCTGAAGCTAAAAAGCAGATTGCGAACGGTCTGGTTCACCCGGCATACGACTACATCTTGAAGTGTTCACACACCTTTAACCTGTTAGACGCCCGGGGTGCCGTTTCCGTGACTGAACGGGCCGGTTACCTTTCTCGGATTCGTCGGATGGCGCACAGTGTTGCCAGAGCCTTTGTCGCTAAACGGAAGGAATTTGGCTTCCCGTTGATCAAGGATGAAGAAAAACGGCAAGCATTATTAGCAGACGGAAAGGACAAAAAGTAATGGCACATACATTTTTACTTGAAATTGGTTTGGAAGAGATGCCCGCTCACGTTGTGACCCCAAGCATCCAGCAACTCGTTCAAAAAACCAAGAAGTACCTCAAAGAACAACGGATTAGCTTTGATGACATCAAGTCGTTTTCAACGCCGCGCCGGTTGGCCGTTCAAATTAGCGGTTTAGCTGACAAACAGCCTGATATCGATGAAGAAGTCAAGGGCCCAGCTAAGAAAATTGCCTTGGATAAAGAGGGTAACTGGTCGAAAGCCGCCCAAGGATTTACTCGTGGCCAAGGGGTCACGGTGGACGACATCACCTTTAAGGAATTAAAGGGAACCGAATACGTCTACGTTCAAAAACACATTGCTGGTCAGCCTGTTGAATCAGTCTTAGCTGGTTTGAAGGACGTCATTACCGGCATGACTTTTCCAACGATGATGAAGTGGGGCAGTTATCACTTTGAATATATCCGTCCCATCAAGTGGCTGGTTGCACTGTTAGATGACAAAGTCATTCCATTTAAGATCTTGGACGTGACGACTGACCGGGAAACTCGCGGTCACCGGTTCTTGGGTAAGACCATTACGTTAGCACAAGCTGCCGATTACGAAGCCGCTTTAACCAGCGAATTTGTGATTGCTGACGCTAAGAAGCGTAAGGCAGAGATCCGAAAGCAAATCGAAAAGCTGGCTGCGGATCATAACTGGGTGATCAAATTAAATCCAGATCTGCTGGAAGAAGTGACTAACCTAGTTGAATGGCCAACTGCTTTTGCTGGCGGTTTTGATGAAAAGTACCTCAAGATCCCAGACGAAGTACTGATTACTTCAATGCGTGATCACCAGCGGTTCTTCTACGTGCTGGATCAAAACGGTAAATTATTGCCGCACTTTGTTTCCGTTCGTAACGGGAACGCTGATCACATTCAAAACGTGATTGCTGGTAACGAACGTGTGCTGGCTGCCCGTTTGTCTGATGCGATGTTCTTCTATGAAGAAGATCAAAAACAGACCATTGACGACTACGTTGAACGACTGAAGACAGTTAGCTTCCACGATAAGATCAGCACCATGTATGACAAGATGCAGCGGGTCGCTGTGATCGCCGCTAATCTGGGTCAAAAGCTTGGCTTGAATGATACCCAGATCAAAGACCTTGTCCGGGCAGCGCACATCTACAAGTTCGACTTAGTGACCGGCATGGTCGGCGAATTTGCGGAGTTACAAGGGGTCATGGGTGAGAAGTACGCCTTATTAAACGGCGAAAACCCAGTGGTTGCTCAAGCAATCCGCGAACACTACATGCCAATTTCAGCCGATGGTGATTTGCCAGAATCAACCGTTGGTGCGGTTTTAGCCATTGCTGATAAGATCGACAGTATTCTGACGTTCTTCGCAGCTGAGATGATTCCAAGCGGTTCTAACGATCCTTATGCACTGCGTCGTCAGGCTACAGGTATCGTGCGGATTATCCGCACCAACAAGTGGCACTTCAATCAGGAAATGGTGGCCGACGCCATTGATGCTGAAGTGAGCGCTAACGTGGCCCCTGATTTGGATCAAAAGGCTCAAATCAAAGCAGTTGGTGACTTCTTGCGTGACCGGATCAAAGTGACGTTGCTTGGTGAAAAGGTTAAACATGATATTGTGGACGCCGTTATTGGCGGACCCAACACTGACTTACTGGATAACTTCACGGTTGCTCAAGTGCTGACTGATCACCAAAACGATGATGATTTCAAGGGTACCATCGAAGCCTTGACTCGGGTTCTGCGGATTGCTCAAAAAGCAGATAAGGCCAAAGTGACAGCGGTTGATACCAGCTTGTTTGATAACGATAGTGAACCCAAGCTTCACGACGCTGTGGATCAAGTTGCAGAGCAAGCCTCAGAATTAGATATTCCGGCTTACTACAACGCCTTAGCAGCCCTGAAGCCAGTGATCAATGATTACTTTGAAGCAACCATGGTCATGGCGGATGATGAAGCCGTTAAGAATAACCGTCTTAGCCAGTTAAGCCAGCTGTCTGACTTGATCTTACGCCTTGGCGATCTTAACCAATTAATCGTTAAGTAGTTGATGCCCAATTGGTCTAAAGCCCGGCTAGCCCAGTCTGGCCGTGTTACTCGACAATAAGGTCAAAAGTGATATAATTAAGTTACGCTATTAATGAAACTGAAATCAAATACCAGCTTGAGCGGCGGAGGCTCAGGCTGGTTTTTTGTTGTGGAAATTTTGGCTTTGGTTCCATAAAGGTAAAGTTACTGATCTGGTGTACGCTAAAATTAAAACACTTGTATAAATAAATAGTTATAGTTTAAATACATTTACGATTGACCCCAACATATCATGACTTGTATAATTAATCAGTTACTAATTTAATAATAACGGATTATTACTCGTCTGTTGGGGAGAAGATAAAATGTCGAAAGTGTTCAAGATGGTACTATCATTGATTGTCGCCGTCACAATTTTAGCAGTACCAGTAAGTGTTACTGAAGAACCAAGCAATGCCAATGCCGCCACGATGGTTTACGTTACAAGGACAGGTAAGCATTATTTTTATCATCGCCATAATCGTGGGCTAAACCGAGCTCGAAAAGTATTCACGGTTAGTTTGCAAACCGCTAAACGTAGGGGCTTGACGCTAGCTGCAACGGATCAAGCCACTGCTCACCATAAGTCGACGCATCATCGCCACGTTAAGCGTCGGCCAGTTGTTAAGCGAGTATCCGTTAAGCATATCAAGCAGGCTAAAGCCAGTGCTTCAGGACTGCAAAAGCTCAACTATCACGGGCAGCAAATCGTGATCATTAACCATAATCAGCCAAAGTTAAACCGATTGAGCATTAATAAGGGTGCTTGGCAACATTATGGTAATTTGGATCGGTTAAACAGAGTGACCACGGCGGATGCAATGTTGAACAAACGGCTGATGCCACATACTGAACGGCAACCGTTATACGTTAATCCTACCGGCTGGCACAATAAACATGGTTATGGTGGTTGGCTTTACAACCGGAGCCACTTAATTGGCTATCAACTCACGGGTCAAAATAATAATCTGAAAAATCTCATGACGGGGACCCGATCACTGAACGCTCCCGGTATGGAAAAGTATGAAAATCAGGTGGCTAGCTATTTACGAAGCAGCCGATCACATTACGTCCGCTACGAAGTTAAACCGGTATTCGCTGGTAATAACTTGTTAGCAAATGGGGTAGAGATGCAAGCTGAATCAATTGGTAGCCGTGCGATTCGGTTCAATGTCTATATCTTTAACGTTCAACCAGGTTTTCGCTTGAATTATCGGACGGGTACTAGCAAGGCTGCGTGATGTTTTAGTCGGGAATGTAGAATAAGATTGTCAGTATAAAATTAGGCTCTACTTTTTTGAGTAGTTCGCTCGGAAGTATCAGGTCATAACGATGTTTTACGTAAAAGACATCCAGAATGTTGAACATTCTGGATGCCTTTTTAATTTGATGAAAAGGTCAAGTATAGAGTACATCAATCACGTATTTAGGCTCTTTGACAACTGTTGTTGGTAAATTTCTTAAATTAGTTCTAATCACTATTTTGTGATTAGGACTTTTTTAGTTTTGATGTGCAAGGTATAAAGCACTCTTACTCTAAATTTTCGGAAG
>NZ_BCMF01000007.1 GCF_002217925.1 Secundilactobacillus mixtipabuli
TTTACCAGTAACCTGGATAACCCCATCAGCCCGTTCAGTACCACCTTTAATTTTTACATGTTTATCATCTATGCCTAGCAACAACTTCGTAGTATCATAATTCATAAGGGTATTCCTTTCTTCTAGAAATCTTCGTCGTGGTTGATTTTAATGAACGGGCGGGAATGCCCGTTTTTTTATTAGTTAATAGTGTACAAAAAATCTGTTATCAGTAATAGATAGAATCTATTACCAACAACAGATATTGTAGAGCCGATCTTTTTAGTTAAAATAATTTTCTGAAAAAATGATTCTAAAAATGCGCATCCGCGTTGTTGAGTAATAATGAGCAAAAATAATCAAATTCTGTCCCCAAATTTGTCCCCACCGGTTATTGAATTGTATTTGACACAGTCCTTCATTTGAAGCTGTTTTAAAAGATAAAAGTGCGCCTTATTTTTCACTAAGGCGCACTTGATGTATATTTTATCTAATAATAAAAATTTATCATATTGATAACTACTATAATATCAGCAGGGGAAACTATTTACTCGTTTGAATAGTTGGTTTTAACGTCATGGCTAGTACGAAGCGAGCCAGTCCGATGATAATAATCCCACTGAAAAAGGCACGGGCACCAATAAATGCTGAGTGCATATCAAAAAAGGACTGGACTGTCACTAGTAACCCTGTGCCAATGGAACCACCAACTTGTCGTAAGGTGTTCACCATAGCACTCCCATGGTTTAGTAGTCTCTCTGGTAATACGTTCAATGCCTCTGTCGTTAGTGGTGTCATCACAAGAGAGTTGCCCATCATTTTGAATATTAAACATGCCGCCATCATGATCAGTGAGCTATGAATGTTTAGAAACAGGAACGGTACCATCGAGATTGAGACCACCAGACTACCGATTATTCCTAAAATTTTCCCACCAACATGGTCGTAAAGGCGCCCAGCAATCAATGAAGTTAAACCGCTGGCAAGCGCTCCGGGCAATAATACCAAAGCAGATGTTAGAGCTGTGTGGTGCATTGCTGACTGAATTAGTGTGGGGATAATTGCTTGTGGTCCAATCAGAGTGACAAATGAGAGCACCACTAAAACGAGTGAAATTGAAAACTGGCGATTTTTAAAAACGCGAAAGTTCAACATCGGTTTAGCAAGTTGCAGTTCGCGATGAATGAAGATCACAATAAAGATAACTCCAATCGCGACAAAAAACGTTCCCAGTGTCTTATTTTGATTGAAGCTGCCGGTGCCATAAAGCAAGATACCGAATCCAAGTGTTGAATAGACGACTGAACGGTAATCAAGTGGGTTATTTTGTTGCTGCGGGGTGCCAACATTTTGCATCCCAAAGATTGTGGCAACAATCAGGGCCACCCCGATTGGAAATACCAGCCAAAAGAGATAACGCCATGTTAATCGACTGAGGATAAAACCAGCAACTGTAGGGCCAATCAGTGGTGCAAAGCCGGTAGTAAGACCAATAATACCCATAACAGAACCGTGTTTGTCCTTATCAACAATCGAGAACATCACTACTTGCATCAAGGGAATGATGATTCCGGCACCAATCGCCTGAATAAGACGAGAAATCAGGAGCAAAAGAAAACTTGGCGAGATTGCGGACAGCAAGGTTCCCAGCGTAAAGGAACCAAGCGCGAATAGCATTAGCTGGCGCGTACTGAAACGACTGATTAGATAGGCTGTAACTGGAATCCAAACGCCATTAACTAGCATGTAAGCTGTGGTCAGCCATTGTACGGTAGAACTGCTGACAGAGAATGTTCGCATAATGCCTGGAAATGCAGTAAATAATAATGTCTGGTTCAAAATGGAAATAAATGCGCCTAAACTGAAAATAAAGAGCATCGTTTTTACATGATATTGTTTAACCTCTAGCATGATAACCTCCAAAATAATTATGAAGTTGTAGATACAACTTGAACGTTACTAATGCTATAACACTTGATATTTGAAGTCAATTGTTTTAAGTTTTAACTACAACATGGAAAAGAGGATGTCAAATTGACGGAAAAACGGATTGCAACAACAGCTGAATTAATCTATCAGGTTGGGCAACTCGAAGGCCAGATTATCCAACGGCAACTAGCCGATATTGGTATAAGAATGGATCATGCTAGGTTGCTCCATTACGTCAGCGAAGCACCTGGAACCAATCAAGTCAGATTAGCTAAGTACTTAAATGTACAGCCGGCAACGTTGACCAATATGATTAAAAAACTGGAGAAACAGGATTTGGTCGTCAGACGAATAGATCCAGAAGATTCGCATCAGCGGCAGGTTTTCCTGTTGCCTCAGGGTGAGAAGGCTGCAAAGAAGATTACGACAACTTTTCATCAGTTAAATGATATTGTTGCATCGGTCAATCTTGCAAAACAGGGCAGCCTGCAGGCACTATCTGAGCAGTTGAATGATCACCTAGCAAGATTGGTATAAATTTAATCTGTCGCAGTGTGCTCGACATTTACCAAAAAGATAGGCGAAATAAAGAATTAGATGGTAAAATAGAGTCTGCTCATTGAGATTCTGTTTGACCATCTTTTTAAATTCAGAATGCTCACAATCGAGAAAAACAATTAAATTGCTTAGGTGGGTATTAATGACTCACGCTTAGACTTAATACTAACGAACGAGGATTCAAGGATTCTCGGTATTAAAAGGAGTTAAAGCATTATGGCAACTATTCAATGGTTTATTAGCCATGTTGAAACTCCTACATCTACTTTTATAAAATACAATGGATAAATTAGAATTCTAAATCACAAAAAGCCTACCATTTCGGTAGGCTTTTATACTTATTTATATAATTTACTATTCATGTAAGCTTGGTGAATTTTAGCTGTTTGTAAGGTACTTAATCAATAATTCTCAATAATAACCATATTTAGGCACAATTTAGGGCACAAGATTTAACTGAATAGTCATATAAAAATCAGAATTTCTCATGATTTTGCATTAATCAAAAGATCGATTAATTTTTCAATTGTTTGCAGTGTTTCACTATCATTAATTAACGCTAGTTTACTGGTGATTCGTTTATTGACAGATGTATTCTCTGAAAAACTAAATATGGTTTCATAATCGGTGCCTAGAGCGTTAACAATTTTGTCCAAGGTATTTAATCGCAGATTGGTTCGTGTGCCCCGCTCAATTCGAGAGATCACAGATGGATCAATTTGTGCTTTTTCGGCTAGTTGTTCTTGCGTCATTTTTTTAGAAAGACGCAGTTCAAGAATTCGCTCACCTATTTTGTTGCCTATGTCAACTCCCACTGATTTTGCCTCCCTATATACTAATTCAAGCTTATTAGAGGTAGTCACGTTCTTACAGGGACTATATGCCTAAAATAATTATTTAAATTGATATATAGGCACTTATTGACTTATAAGCGTGTACAGAAGTAAAATGAAGACAATCCTATAGAAAATTATAAATTTGGGGAATCAATATCTATTAATTTTTCTGGCGGAAAACATAATTGGGAGGAAATAGCATATGAGGAAAACAGGGAGATCAATACTAATATTGGTCACTTTAGGGACAGTGCTTGCTGGATCTAGTACCATTAATGCCCAAGCTAAGAAGGTCACTTGGCATAGAGGTACACCTAAGGTTCTAAGAGGCAAGTACAAGACAAAAAAATATGGTGCTGATTTGATGGCAATCTATAAGATTAACAGCAAATCAACTTATTATTGGGCTTCAGGAATGCCTATAGTAAATGGCTATAATTTGCATTACGCGAAAACAAGTCATAACCACTATGTTTTGAAATATGACGCACATCGCAATGGTATCTTTAAAGGTGGCAAGAATTTAAAAAGTTCCATCGTAAAGGTTGGCAAAAATATCAAATACAATAAGCAGACATATTATAAATATTAGTTATTCTGAAAGAGGTAATTAAAATGAAAAAGAATTTGAATAGTATCACTAAAATGATGTTGGTTGCTGCTTCCGTTGCTTTTGGTTTGACTGGTATTGCGACGACTGCTAATGCCAGCACCGTTTATCACCGGACCAGTATCAAATCCGTTAAGTCGACCGCAATGTACAGTACTTCAAACACGGGTAAGACTTATAACTTTAAAGGCAGTGCTTCCCACTTCACCTTTAAGACCAGCCACGATTTGAAGAACTACCACAACTCAACTTGGGTTAAAACTAAGCAGACCACGGTTAAGCATGGTCGTCACAGCAGTACTTACTACTATGTTAAAGATGCTAAAAATGGTGCATCGGGTTGGGTCAACAAAGTTTATATGAAGACTGGCCGTGATTACCAAATGGCTAATCCTCAGAACGTTACCAGCAAAGACTACATTATGAACTCCAATGGTAAGGTTTATCAGTTGAAGGGTAATAACAACTGGTTCCAGTTTAAGAGTGGTAAGAGTTTGAACAGCAGTGCTACTTATGCTGTTACTGCTCAACGTAACATCTACAAGAAGGGTAAGACTTCCGTTTACTTCTATGTCGTTGGTACTGATGGTACTAAGGGCTGGACTTGGCACGGCTATTTGACTGCTGGTGAACATAAGTCAGCTGCTCAAAATAATATCACCAGCTCAACTGGTAATTCTGGCCAAGCTGCTAATAGTGATGGTTTTATTCATGTTGATAATGCCAGCGAAGTTGGTTCAAAAGGTGCTGGTATTTATACCTACACTGAAAATGCTAACGATCAGTGGACCAAAGAAGGTAATGAATGGTCCGACAAAGTTAGAGCTATTTTGAAAAAAGGTGATGTTGAAAACAAAACAGCAAAACAAATTGAAGAACATTATGGTTCAAACATCAATGCTTGGGGTTAATCGTTCTAAGTAATATCGGTTCATTGTTTCACGCAGATATGTGGTGTAATTGGCAGCACACCTTGTGACCTGGGTTCGATTCCCAGCATATCTATCAGTTGTTATTCGAAATAAAAATCAAATAAATCTAAAACTGAATTGGGGTGATTATAAATGACCGAAGCAATTATGCTTTTGTTGTGGATTGTCTTAGCTACTGGTGCATTTTTAGTCGTCGGCAGCCTATATGGCTATCGTCATAATCTGAGCAAGCCAAATGCTATTTTTTATACGGCCTTGGCTTTTTATTTAGGCTTATTCGTAGTTACGTTTCTGAGTATTGCAAATGCCATCATTGAAATCGCTTTTAGTACCCTGTTTCAAATATAAGTATCATCATGCCCCTACGGGCGTGCTTATCACCGACTGTGGTCAGTCTGTCTGGGTTCAATTCCCGGTTCGGTGCTTAACCGGAAAATATAGTTTCAGAAAGGGCGTATTCTTAATGGCTACTAATGAATCACAATTAATTCAAGCACTGCTCACATTACAAACCGCTTCCACCAAAGCGGATAAACAACAAGTTTTACAGGCGAATGCGACTACGCCCAACTTCAAAACGGCCATTGAGTTTTTATTGAACCCCTTTGATGCGGTGGGCTTATCCACCAAGAAATTAAATAAGCCGGTTGCCCTTGATTATCAAGCGGACAGTTTTCCGGCTTTATTAACTTATTTACACGCCCACCGTACCGGCACCAATGAAGATATAGCTGTCGTTTTGGGCTATCTCAGTCAATTTAATCAAGATGAACAGGCTATTTTAAAATCATTGATTGCTAAGACTTTAACTTTAGGTGTATCCGCTAAATCATAGCAAGCTCAATACTTTTTTTACATTGGGCTAATTTTTTATTTAGGTCGGTTCATAGTAATGTTTAACCTTATTGCTAACGGGAAAAATCACCAGTGCCTTTAGAATTTATTTCAGTTTTAATTTATTAAAATAATACATAGTATATTTCAACGAGACGAAAAATATTGTCTTGAAAAGATCAAAAGGGTAATCCAATTGGATTACCCTTTTTTGTATTTGTATAGAAAAATTTGAAAAATAATAATTCGGTCAGCCTAATTAACTAGTAGTCTATGTTCAGTGGGTAGGAGTAGGTGGGGTGACTCGGCTACGCCGACTCAATTTATTGGGGCTGCGCCCCACACCCCAAACTTACTTATGTAAAAGATTAAAAACTTAATTCCTTTAACCCTTGGCTACAGCCTCATCTTAATAATTTTGTGGGCATTTGTCAAGTATTCACGTTAAGGGTTTTTAGTAGAACAGTCTGATGAAAGGGGGAAGAAAATTAAAACAAATTTGACTAAAATTATCGAGAAATGTTTTAAAAAATAATATAAGTTCTGAACTGGTGAAGCGATTTTACTGAATCAGATTGAATTAGACAAGCCATCAAACCAATTGTTTGATGGCTTTTTTTGTTTGACCGTATGTTTGTTTGCATCAGTACGGAATGAATAATGAATTGTTTGATTCTTTCTTGATCAGTAATGAGCAGGAAGGAGTTTTAAATGAAAGATGAAGTAGAATATAAAAAATTGCTTGTTAGATTGGCAGTTGAAGATAACTGGGGTGAAGTATTAAAGCTTTTAAACCGGCAACTGAATAATATTGAAAGGCGAGAAAGGTATCATCACACTGTACGATTGGAACAAAAATCTCAGACAACTGGTAATGAGCTAGGAACAATGATTTCGTCTGATGAATTAAATCCAGAGCAAAAGTTAATTGAGAAAGAAACAATTGAAGAAATATGTAATCTTGTATGTACACTAGGGGATATGTATTGTTATTTGCTAATCAGATTATGTCAGGGGGCTAGTTTGACAACAATTGCGCATGAAATGCAAGTATCAGTTGCAACAATCCACAATAGAAGAGAAAGGCTAAAAAAAAAAATAAAGAACCTTGAAAACAATGATAGGGACACTAAATAAATTTACTAAAAATAATTAATTTTAGAAATTAGCTTAAAAACTATCACTAAAATCTCCATAAGTATGAGGAGAAAATAAACATGCCAATAAAAGTTCGCAGTCCAAATTAATAATGAGTATCTCAGTAAAGTTGCCGGAAAACTCAAAAATGAAAAGGAGCAATGAATTATGAAACGCCAATTTCACAAAGGCGGTTACTCAAACGATATCGCCAACCAATATGTAACTAATGAACAACCTATTTATAGTCTCAGCAGTGAGCTTGAAACTCAGTATAAGTACGAAGACGGAAAGCGAACTGATGAAGTCGCCGGTTACAAGGCGTGGTTTATCCAACAAGGATTAACGCCGTTTACGGTTAAATTCGGAGACAAAATTAAACTGCCGGAATATATGTCAATCGTAGAATTTGACAATCTTCAAGCTATTGAGATCAAGTATAACGTTTACTTCAAGGCTGACGGTTTGAAAGAGGTTAAGTAATGAACACTCAAGAACTAACTCAATACTTGTTACAAAGCTTGAATATGAGCTTAGGTGGCATGATGCAAGGTGAAACCAGTTATACCAACAGTTTTGATGTCAAAATTGTTAAGATGGGCTTTCTTTTTATTCCTCGGTTACCAACGAGTTACATCATTGATAACGATTTATACCAAAAGATATTTTTGATAGCCAACGCTGCGTTATATCCACGTTTTACGCTATTGAAGCAGTCTTCTGCCTATTTCGTACCATTAAAAACTGATGATATCCATGTGCAACGTGCCTTGTACTTTCCGTGGAAAATCGGCATATCAGAACGATTAGTTATCCCAGACCTGAATGAATTTGCGTCTGTAAACGAACCATTGAAGATTCCAATCATGAAGGGACTGACGATAGATATGAACAAGGTGACTTCGATTGCCATAGCCGGTCAATCTGGTTCTGGAAAAAGTTACACATTAACCTATTTCTTGGCAATGTTGCTAAGTGGATCTGACCTACTAATAGTCGATCCGAAGTTTGATAGTCCAAGTCGTTGGGGGGCTCAAAAGGGTATCCCAGTAATTCATCCACAGCAAAATCGGTCGAAGTCTGATTTTGTTTCCGAGATTAATGAAAACCTGAGTTCCGCGCTGAAGACGATTCAAGATAGACAACAAATTCTCTTTAATGAGCCCATGCATCAATTTAGACATTTAACAATCGTCATAGATGAACTTATGGCTTTGTCAGAAGGTGTGAATAAAGCAATTAAGGATTCGTTCTTTTCCTTATTATCTCAAATTGCTTTGATGGGACGTGCTACCAAAGTTCATTTATTACTTGTTTCTCAGAGATTTGATCATCTGACAATGCCGGTTTCAGTACGTGAACAACTCAATGTGCTCATTCAAGTTGGAAATATTAATCGTAAATCAATACAATTTCTCTTTCCAGACCTTGATCCTGAAGGAATTGTGATTCCAACAGGTAAAGGAACTGGATTGCTCCAGATCATTGATAATGAGCACCCGTATCAAGTTTTGCCATTATTGACGCCCACTTATTATTTGAAAGAAGGTAATTTGAAATGAAGAAAAGTTTATTTGCCAAACTTTATCACACATTTGTCTTGGGATTGAAAGTTGATTTATTGCTGGCAGTAACTGCTGGCTTTGTAACATTCGTTACTAGCGAATTAAGTAATAGTAGAGCGCCAAGTTTGGTACGCTTGGCAGCAGCAATTGAACCTGAAGTAAATATCGGTTGGAAAGTCACAATAATCATTTCCGTTATTCTAACTTTTCTCTTGGCTTACGAAATATTACTACACGCCAAAAGAGACCGAGTTTCATATTTGTTTAGTTCCGTATATAAAAGCTGGTTACTACAGCGGTTTCTTCATTATACGGAAACTCAGATTAGGCCGATAATTTACAGTGCTCAATTCACTACAATAAGTCGTACACCAGCAATAAGATCCTTTAATCGAGCAGCTCAAAAAGCGGTTGTTGAGTTGAATAAGAACACGATTACTGTTTTTATCAAACTGCCTAGTTCACAACAGGCACAAAAGATCTTCAAAGAGATGGAATCGGATATTAGAGAGGAAA
The DNA here is from genome assembly GCF_002217925.1 of Secundilactobacillus mixtipabuli. Taxonomy (GTDB): domain Bacteria; phylum Bacillota; class Bacilli; order Lactobacillales; family Lactobacillaceae; genus Secundilactobacillus; species Secundilactobacillus mixtipabuli. Next base: position 8,897 of record NZ_BCMF01000007.1, read on the forward strand.
TCTCCAATCGTAATCCTGACTACACTATATCTCAGCCTATTCGTAGTAAGAATTTAATGAGATTTGACGGGACAAAAAAATAAGAAGCGCGCTGTGGCCTCACGCAGTGACAGCCACAGAAGCGCTTCTTAACAGAATATGGCGATTATTGATTCCATGGGGTTACTACGACCCCCATGGAATCAATAATCAAGCAAATGGGAGGCTTCCCCCATAGGATCAGTAATCAGTAATCAAGGGGGTAAGCGTCCCCCTATAGGATCAATAATCAATAATCAGGAGGTAGAATCATGACAAAAAAAGAACAACGATCCAGTAAATGGGCGTTTTTAATGTATAAGGACAGTGCACCTGAAAATTATCAGGATGTATTAGATAGCATTCATGTGCCGTATGTATTAAGTCCATGGCATGACAAAGATATTGTTAAAGATACTGGTGAATTGAAAAAGGTTCATAAGCATGGTGCGCTATTTTTCGATTCTTTAAAAGGCTACCACCAAGTTTCAGAATTAATTAGTGACAAGCTAAACGGGCCTGCTCATGTTGAAGTCGTACAGTCACCTAAGGGTATGTTGGATTATTTTACGCACGCAAATAATCCGGAGAAGACTCAATATGATGAGAAAGATATTGAATGCGGTTCAGGCTTTAACTTGCGGAAGTTCTTAATGTCTCAAAGTAATGGAACAGTCATAAATGATGTCATTGATATCATTGAAGAGAAAAACTTTGTGGAGTTCATGGATTTAGTCAATTATGCCCGCGAAAACAATCAGGGTATGTTGAATCTGATTGTAGACAAAACCTACTTTGTCTCAAAACTACTCGATTCTCGAAGATATGATCAACAAAACAAGATTGAGTATGAGGAGGATAAGTACGAATGAAGATGAGAATTGTAACAACTCCGCCATTTATTTTTAACAATGCGCCACCCACTTATAAAGCGTCAAATGACGCAAAAAGATCATCAGCTGACTTCCTACAAATCCTGCTGATGACCCTAAGAGTGAACCATAAATCTAAAAGATGTATGGAACAGTTTGATTGTACAACATTTTGCTTTCCATATGTCCCTGCAAAGGGGAAGTTTATCATGAATAATGAAAAACTCGAAGAATTAGCAACAGCATTAATGCAAGAAACGGTCATGATTTTAGATGAAATAACTAAGTTAAATGACACATCAACTAGTGATTTCTATGAAATTCGTCCCATGCTTGAACAACTGAATTGCGACCTTACTGAAGTCTACTTAAAGGTGACGGCGCTTCTACTTTCATGTGGTCAAGAAGACTCAATTGATCGGGTGACAATCGGTAAAGCAAGCGACTCCATCTCGAACAATTTAGAATCTTTGAGCGACTCCAAGAAGGAGATGTAGAGAATGAAATCAGTTATTAGAACCAATTTAATGCTCAAACCTGAATGGGGTAATAAAGCTGCAATCTTAGCGCGATATGAAGGCCTAAATATTCACACCCTTAATAGATGGTTAGGTGAGATGAGAGATAATAAACAATTCCAAAAGGGCGTTGTTAATCCAACTCACAAGCTTGTTTGGATAAATTTTAAGCAGTTTCAAAATTTCTTATTTTGGAAACAACACAACTACTTAAAGTAAACGAAAAATGATAAAATAGAACTTGTGATTAGAATTCTATTTTATCTTTTTTGTTTATTTGGAAAGGATAAAATTATGCATATTGAAAAGAAAACACACGCAGATGGAAGTTGCTATAACTTAGCGGTGGAAAGTTACATTGACCCTTTAACGCAAAAACGGAAGCGTTGTTCGGTTAGTTTCAATTTAAATACAGCCAGAGCAAAAGCTCAGGCTCGTAGAGAACTGAACGAAAAGATTACTGGTATTTTAGAAGAGAGGGAAAGCTCACAAGCTGAAATTGCTGAAAATTTAACCTTTGGTAAACTAAAACAACAGTGGTTAGATGAATGGTCAGCAACGGTTAAACCACAAACAATGGAACGCGAAAAAGTCTTGGTGCGAAGAGTATCAGCATTGATAAGTGATGATATTTTAGTTAAGAAGATTACTCCTTTGTTAATTCGACAATGCATAGATAATTACCAAGAAACCTATCAATCAACGTTCACAACAATGCAACATATTAAGTCAACTTTGAATAAGATCTTTGATTTCGCTGTCCTGTATAACTACTTATCATTTTCACCAGCCCGAGTAGTCAAGGTTCATGCTTCTGTAAATGATAAAATTGAGAAAAAAGAACGTCTTGAAAGAAAGTTTTTAAATGCTCGTGAGGTTCAAGTATTGATTAAAGAACTTCAGAATAGACGTAATCCAGCGTATCTTGATTTAACATTATTTTTAATTGGTACGGGTTGCCGAATTGGTGAAGCGGGAGCATTAACTGCTGAAAATATCGATTTTGATAGAAAGACAGTCAGTATTCAAGCCTCCTTGCAAAGCACTAATTTACGTGTGAAAAATTATTATCTTGATACGACGAAAACATCTGCTGGTGAACGTATTGAAGCATTGCCAGACTTTGCTATTTCAGCATTAAAAAGATGCTTAGAACGCAATAAATTGATGGATGACGCCCATCGTGATAATCCCAGTGATGCATTTACCTTCTCAAAGTCGATTTTTCGTACCGAGTATGGTTCACCAATAACGTCACACAGCTTCCGCGAAGTATTGGGAAGAATCAATCGTGATTTGGAGATTAATTGTCAACAGCGATATGGTTTCAAATGGACAAAAAATGTAGTGCCCCATAGTTTCCGCCATATTCATGTCAGTATTCTTCGGGCTGACCCTTCTATTCCCTTAAAAGAGGTTCAACAACGGGTTGGTCATCTTGAAGAAGAAACGACTGCTGGATATACGCATTTAATGAATAAATCGCAAAAGAAGTCGGTAGAAGCTGTCGATAGGTTTGCTTCACAAGTTGGCATATTAGATTGAGACGCAAAATGTGCCCTAAACTGTACAGAACATATGACATATTTTGGGCACGTTTAGGCAATAAGTAAAAAGCAAGGCGCTAGAACCCTTGCTATTAAAGGAGTTAGAAGACATGGCTACTATTCAATGGTTTCCAGGCCATATGGCAAAAGCCATTCGGCAACTGGAAGAAAATTTACATGTGGTGGATATTGTATTTGAACTGGTCGATGCCCGAATTCCGCAATCATCACGGAATCCAGAAATTGAACGGCTGATCAAGGATAAGCCCCATCTGGTGATTATGACCAAAAGTGATTTGGCTGATCCGGATCAAACTGCCAATTGGATCAAGCAATTTAAAGCTCAGGGAGTTCCTGCCATTGCGGTTGATTCAAAGGCCAATATCACCACTAAAACAGTGACCCGTATTGCCCAATCGATTTTGGCGGATAAATTAAATAATGAACAGCAAAAGGGATTAAAAGAACGGCCAATTCGAGCCATTACAGTTGGTATTCCTAACGTTGGTAAATCAACACTGTTAAACCGCTTGGTCAGCAAACGGGCTGCCCAAGTTGGCGACCGGCCCGGTGTGACAAAGGGCCAGCAATGGTTACGTTCATCTTCAAAGCTGCAGTTACTGGATACGCCAGGAATTTTGTGGCCTAAGTTTGACGATGAAGAAACTGGCCAGGCTTTGGCACTGACTGGTGCTATTAAGGACCAGCGATTTGCGAGTGATGACGTGGCGTTATACGCCTTAAAGTTTTTCCGCCAATACTATCCCAAAGCACTGCAGGAACGGTACAAACTTACTGAGGATGATTTCGACCTTTCAGACGTTGACCTCCTACTAAAACTGACCAAACAGTTTGGGATGAAGGATGATTACGAACGGGCTTCTGACCGGTTGATTTTAGATATCCGTAAGAGTAAGCTGGGCCGCTACACATTGAACCGAACGGACGGTGAGGTTGATGCCTAAAGCACCTTCAATTCGTCAGCTCACCGAGTTGTTCAAACAAATTACCGACGAGCGTGATCCGCTGCTCACCGAATATGCGGCTGATCCACGGACGGGTGTTCAGAAATTGATGGCAACGACTCAGCATCGGCTAGCTAAGTTAGCATTGGAAAAGCGCGCTTTTGAGCAGCGCTTTTTTTATGAACGGCAATTTCAGCAGCAGAGACATCATTTAATTGCGGGGATCGATGAAGTGGGCCGTGGCCCGTTAGCTGGCCCAGTGGTCACCTGTGCAATCATTCTACCCGATGATTTTGATGTGATCGAGGTCAACGACTCTAAACAGCTGTCTGACCATCAGCGAGAAGCACTCTACCCCCAGATTTTGGATCAAGCTATCGCGGTAGGAATTGGGACAGCATCCGCTCAACAAATCGATCACTTAAATATTTATCAGGCGACTCGCGTGGCCATGTTGGCAGCCGTTGAGCACTTGAAGGTAAAACCCGATCAACTCCTGATCGACGCTATGCAAATTGATAGTGCGATTCCGCAACTAAAGCTGATTCATGGCGATGCCAAAAGTGTTTCCATCGGGGCGGCAAGCATTGTCGCTAAGGTTTTTCGGGACCACCTCATGCAGAGTTATGACGTCTTGTATCCCGGTTATGAGTTTGCTCATAATGCTGGCTATGGGACCAAGGCTCATTTACAAGGTTTAGAAGATCTGGGTCCTTCAAAGATCCATCGGCGCACGTTTGCTCCAGTCTCAAACTACTTTGGCTAGCTTCCCGTAGTTTGCTGAAATGAGGTATGAGGTGGACGATCGTGAATTTAAATCAATTTTTACTTCGGTTACATTTAACCCCGGGCATTGGCTTTAAGGGTGAGTATTTGGTGGCACAGTGGCTAACTGAACATCCTGGGCAGCTGAGAAATATGCTGCCGCAAAAAGTCAGCGAGATTGCGGGCGTCTTACCGCAACATCGGCAAAAATTTGAGCGGGGATTCATGAGTGAGAAAGTGAGTCAGGCATTGGCACGACACGAAAAGGAGTCGCAATACCTGACTTTTTTTGACGCACAGTATCCAATCATGCTGAAGGAAAGCTGGTTACCGCCAGTGGTGCTGTTTTATCAGGGTAATCTTGACCTATTGAATGCTGATCGACTGTTAAGTGTCGTGGGCAGCCGAAAGTCCAGCCCCTATTCGGAAACGGTGCTAACCTCCATGATGCCGGCTTTGGTTGAAAAGGGGGTAGTGATCGTCTCAGGGTTAGCGATGGGTGTTGACAGTTTAAGTCATCGGTTAGCTTTGCGTCATCAGGGTCATACGATTGGCGTTATTGGCACCGGCTTAAATCTGAGTTATCCGGCAAGCAGTCAAAAATTGCAGCAGTACATGGCCCAACATGACCTGGTCTTGTCTGAATATCCGTTAGATGCGGTGGGAAAGAAATATCATTTTGTGGAACGTAACCGAATTATTGCGGGCTTGAGTCAGGCCACCATCGTTGTGCAGGCACAAGAAAAAAGTGGCAGCCTGATCACGGCCAGTTTAGCGCTGCAAAATAATCGCGATGTCATGGCAGTACCCGGTCGAATCGACGATCCGCTTTCGGGTGGGTGTAATCAGCTGATTCAAGCCGGTGCCAAAGCGGTTTTAACGGCCACCGATATTTTGGATGAATACCCGTCATTAACGGTTAAATAACCAGTCTGAAAGAATGCTGCTTTTATGAAAACGACATCCATTTACCACATAATATAGTAGTTTTTGAAATCTTTTTCAGTTGACAATCTAATTTTTATGAAATATGATGTGAAAGATTTAGTAATCTCGCAACATTAAATATTCAATACTCATAGAAGGGGTAATTAGATGGCAGCAACAACTAAAAAACCAAAAGCTACAAAAACAAAAACAACTAAAACTAAGCGTAGAAAACCGCAAAAAAAGTTAGTGATTGTTGAATCCCCAGCAAAAGCGAAAACCATTGAAAAATATCTTGGCCGGACCTATAAGGTGATGGCCAGCCTTGGGCATGTCCGTGACTTGCCTAAAAGTAAAATGGGTGTCGACGTTGAACATGACTACGATCCGCACTACATTTCAATTCGTGGTAAGGGCGACGTCATTAAAGAATTACGTTCTGAAGCTAAAAAAGCCAAACAAGTTTATCTCGCAGCTGACCCGGACCGTGAAGGTGAATCCATTGCGTGGCATTTATCTCATTTATTGAACTTGGACCCAAAGGCCAAAAACCGGGTCGTCTTTAACGAAATCACTAAAGACGCCGTGAAGGATGCTTTTAAAACGCCACGAACGATTGATATGGATTTAGTTGACGCACAGCAAGCCCGTCGAATTTTGGACCGGTTAGTGGGTTATTCCATCTCACCATTACTTTGGAAAAAGGTTAAAAAGGGTCTTTCTGCTGGTCGGGTACAATCCATTGCGCTAAAGCTGATTATTGATCGCGAAAACGAGATTAAAGCTTTCGTACCAGAAGAATACTGGACGATCGATTCAGAATTCAAATTAAAACGGTCTAAATTTGCCGCTAGTTTTTATGGCTTGGATGGCAAGAAGCATGAGTTACCAGATAATGATGAAGTACAAAAGGTCTTGGCTAAATTAGACCGCGATAAGCCGTTTAATATCACTAAGGTTACCCGTAAAGAACGTAAACGGACACCACAACCACCGTTTACGACTTCGGCTATGCAACAGGAAGCAAACAAGAAGCTGAACTTTAGAACTCGTAAAACCATGATGGCTGCTCAACAGCTGTATGAAGGCATCAATATTGGCAAGGAAGGCTCACAGGGGCTGATTACTTATATGCGGACCGACTCCACTCGAATCTCGGTCATTGCCAAGCATGAAGCTTCTTCCTTTATTCATGAGAAATACGGCGCTGAATACGCGGCAACTAAGCCGATTAAGGGTAAGTTACCAGAAGGTGCTCAGGATGCCCATGAAGCTATCCGGCCTTCATCGGTTTACCGGACGCCAGCTGATTTAAAGCAGTATCTGACTAATGATCAATACAAGCTTTACTCACTGATCTGGAACCGGTTTATGGCGAGTCAAATGACGAACGCTGTCATGGACACCATGGCGGTCACCATCGAACAAAACGACGTGACCTTCCGTGCTAATGGCTCGAAATTAAAATTCGATGGTTTCTTGAAGATTTACAAGGATGGTAAGGAAAAGGATAACCTGTTGCCTGACTTAAAAGAAGGCGACCAGTTAACCCTTTCTAAAACCGATCCGGCCCAACACTTTACTCAGCCACCGGCTCGTTATTCAGAAGCCACCCTGATTAAAGCGTTGGAAGAAAATGGTGTTGGGCGGCCATCAACGTATGCGCCAACTTTGGACACCATTCAACGGCGTTACTACGTTAAACTAGTGGGCCGTCGATTTGAACCAACCGAGCTGGGCGAAATTGTCAACACCATCATCCAGGATTACTTCCCAGATGTCGTGGACATTAACTTTACAGCTGGTTTGGAAGAGCAGCTCGATGGTATTGAAGAAGGTAACCAGGACTGGGTTAAAGTTGTCGATACCTTCTATAAGCCATTTTCTAAAGAAGTTGACCATGCCCAAGATACGATTGAAAAAATTCAAATCAAGGACGAACCGGCTGACTTTGATTGTGACATCTGTGGTGCGCCAATGGTCATCAAAATGGGCCGATACGGTAAGTTTTACGCTTGCTCACGGTTCCCTGACTGCCGGAACACAAAGCCAATCGTTAAAGAGATCGGTGTCATTTGCCCGAAGTGTCATGAAGGCCAAGTGATCGAAAGAAAGTCAAAGAAAAACCGCCTGTTCTACGGTTGCTCGCGTTATCCTGACTGTGACTTTGTTACTTGGGATAAACCAGTGGGTCGTGATTGCCCTAAAGATGGTCATTTCTTAGTTGAAAAGAAGATCAAAGGCGGCGTTCAAGTCGTTTGTCCTAACGGTGATTACGAAGAACCCGTTCAAAAATAGTTATAAGAAGTTTAAGTTTGACCAACCTTGACCAAATGTATTGCATCGGGGTTGGTTTTTTGATACATTACAATCATGGAGGCGGTTCACATGGCGACACCAGTTGAATTGTTTATCACCTACCTGGAGAGTGAACGGCAGTATTCACCGGAAACAGTGAAGGCCTATCGAGAAGATTTGGCAGCCTTTCAAACCTTTTTAGCTGAGACCGGCGGCAATACCGACTTACTATCGGTGTCAAAACTGGACGTTCAGGTTTATCTTAGCCAGTTATATGATGACCATAAGGCGCGAACCACGATTGCCCGGAAAATTTCCAGTTTACGATCGTTTTACGATTTCTTGATTCGTGAAGCTTTGGTTAAGGTCAATCCGTTTGCCTACGTGACTTTAAAGAAACGGCCACAGCCCTTACCCCGATTTTTCTATGAAAAGGAAATGACGGCACTGTTTAAAGCCGCTGGCGAGAATCCTGATTCGGTATTAGCGAAGCGTGATTCTGCCATTCTTGAGGTCCTGTACGCCACCGGTATCCGGGTCAGTGAACTTTGCGGTCTCACGTTGAGTGCGATTGACTTTGACGGTCAGCTGATGCTGATTCATGGGAAGGGCAATAAGGAGCGCTACGTTCCCTTTGGCCACTACGCTAAGGATGCTTTGCAAACTTATCTGAAAGTCACTCGAGCGCCACTAATGACGAAGTATCATAAGAAACACGATGTGGTTTTCATCAACCATTACGGTGATCCGATCACGTCAACGGGTGTTGAATACGTCCTCAATCAGATGATTGCCCGCAGCAGTTTAACTGGTGACATTCATCCGCATATGCTGCGGCACACGTTTGCAACGCATTTGCTGAACCACGGTGCGGACTTGCGGACCGTTCAGGAATTGCTGGGACACAGCAGTTTGTCGACAACGCAAATCTACACCCATGTCACCAAATCACAGCTCCAGCGTGATTACCGCCGATATTTTCCACGCGCCACTCACGATTAAAGAAAGCAGGGGTTAACACATGCCAGTAAAATTTGAGGCAACGACCATCGTTGCCGTGCGTCACAATGGGCACAACGCCATGGCCGGCGACGGTCAAGTTACCATGGGCGAAAAAGTGATTATGAAGGGTACCGCACACAAGGTCCGTCGAATTTATAACGATCAAGTTGTCGTCGGTTTCGCGGGTAGTGTGGCTGACGCCTTTAAACTTGAAGAAAAATTTGAAGCCCGGTTAAACGAATTTTCAGGTAACCTGGAACGGGCTGCCGTCGAACTTGCGCAGGACTGGCGCTCTGATCAAAACTTACAAAAACTAGAAGCATTGCTGATCGTCATGAACGATAAGGATATGTTGCTGGTATCCGGTTCTGGAGAAGTCATCGCACCAGACGATGACATTTTAGCCATTGGTTCCGGCGGTAACTTTGCGCAGGCCGCAGCAATGGCTTTGCACCATCATGCTAAAGACATGAGTGCAAAGGAGATTGCTGAAACTGCCATCGGCATCGCCGGCGATATTGACATTTTTACGAACCACAACATCATTTCCGAAGAATTATAACCCAACAGAAAGCAGGGATTTGATTGGATCCAATTACAAAAACACCACGCGAAATCGTGTCGCTTCTTGACCAGTACATCATTGGCCAGGACGCTGCTAAAAAGTCGATTGCGATTGCTTTGCGTAACCGCTATCGTCGTATGCAGCTGTCGCAAGATATGCAAGACGAAATTACCCCTAAGAATATGCTGATGATTGGCCCGACTGGGGTTGGTAAAACTGAACTGGCACGCAGGCTCGCTAAAATTGTGAAAGCACCGTTTGTCAAAGTTGAAGCCACTAAGTTTACCGAAGTTGGCTATGTTGGCGGTGACGTTGAATCAATGGTTCGTAATTTGGTTGACGTTTCTGTGAAGATGGAAAAGGATAATCAGTTCGAAAACGTGCGTGCCGAAGCCACTAAGCGGGCGAATAACCGTCTAGTTAAGTTATTAGTACCCGGTAAAAAGCCGAAGCAGAATCAGCAGGCCGATTTTTCTAACTTGATGAACATGTTCTCCCAAATGCAAAAGGGCGACATGCCAACTGCTGATGCACCAAAAGAAGAAGTGACTGAGGAAATTAAGAACCAGCGTATGTCTGTTTCTGATCAATTAGCGCATGGTTTACTGGAAAATTCTGAAGTGCAGATTGAAATGGATGATCCACAGCAAGCCATGGCGGGGAATAACCCAATGATGAATCAAATGGGGATCGACCTGAGCTCAACCTTGGGACAGATGATGCCCAAGAAGCGCATTAAGCGGACTGTTCCCGTCTCAGAAGCACGGGAGATCTTGATCAAAGAAGAGTCAGAAGAGTTGGTCAACAACGCTGATATCAACCACGATGCGATTGAACGGGCACAGAATACCGGGATCATCTTCATTGATGAAATCGATAAGATCACTTCTAAGTCGAAGCAAAACAGCGGTGAGGTTTCCCGTGAAGGGGTTCAGCGTGATATTTTGCCAATCGTTGAAGGGACCCAGGTTCAAACCAAGTATGGGGCAATCAATACAGACCATATCCTGTTTATTGCTGCTGGTGCCTTTGCTGAAAGCAAGCCAAGTGATTTGATTGCTGAATTACAAGGCCGGTTCCCAATTCGGGTCGAATTGGATGAATTAAGTCAGGAGGACTTCGTTAAAATTTTGACGGAACCCAACAATGCCTTGATCAAACAATACATTGCGCTGATCGGCACCGACAACATCAAGGTGACCTTCACGATTGAAGCCATCAATCGCATTGCTGAGTTAGCTTATCAGCTGAACCACGAAAATCAAAATATTGGTGCCCGGCGGCTGCATACCGTCCTTGAAAAATTACTGGAAGACCTGTTATACGAAGGGCCAGATATGCAGATGGGCGACATCACCATCACTGAAAGCTATGTCAACGATAAAATTGGTAACATCGTTAAGAACAAAGATCTATCACGGTATATTCTTTAATTTCACGCTAGTACTTAAAAAGCACCTGATTGCCATTATCAGCAATCAGGTGCTTTTGATGTATTCTCTATTAATCTTCACCGATCTTCAAAACGCAAGCGCCGCGGATATCGCCTTTTTTAACGTATCTTAAAGCCTCATCCGCTTTATCAAAAGCATAAGGCGTCGTTTCAGGGTGAATATTTAGCCGGTCAGCCAGTTTCAAGAACTCTTCGCCATCATGGCGAGTGTTAGATTCCACACTGGTTAAATTCTTCTCGTGGAAAATATCATCCTGGTAGTTTAACGATGGAATATCGGTTAAATGGATTCCAGCTAATGCTAGGGTGCCCCCTGGTGCCAAACCTTCGAGCGCCTTGGGAACGATATCGCCAACTGGCGCAAAGATAATTGACGAATCCAATTTGACTGGCGGTAGGTCATAAGCACCAGCAGCCGATTTGGCACCCAGCTGCAGGGCGAACTTGCGGGCGTCTTTACCACGGGTCAGCACGTGGACTTCAATCCCTTGATCAATTGCCAGCTGTGCGGTGATGTGAGCGGAACCACCAAAGCCGTAAAGCCCTAAGCGGCCGCCAGCTGGGACGTTAGCACGCCGAAAAGCACGGTAGCCGATGATGCCAGCGCAGAGCAGCGGTGAAGCTGTCTGTGAAGCAAACCGCTCTGGAATCCGGTAAGCAAAGCCTTCGGGTACCGTGGTATATTCCGCATAGCCGCCATCGTGATCCCAACCCGTATACTTGGAATTCGGACATAGATTTTCCCGACCTGAACGGCAATATTGGCAAACGCCACAGGTCCACCGCAACCACGGCACACCAATGCGATCGCCCAGCTTGAAGCGGTTCGCATCAGGGCCAATTGCAACCACCTCACCAACGATTTCGTGGCCGGGGGTCACATGGGGTTGATGAACGGGTAAGTCGCCTTCAGACACGTGTAAATCAGTATGACAGACGCCACAGGTCAATACCCGGACTAATACCTCACCGCGTTGTGGGGTGGGAACTGGTTTGGTTGTAAACGCTAACGGACTGGTTTTGCCATCGATGGGGCCGGGTTCAGTAACTGCCCAAGCTCGCATGGTGGTTGGTAAATTCGAAACTGTTTTAGTCATTATTATCGCCTCTTGTGAAAGATGTGCTTTCAAATCAATTTCATTGTAATCAGGTTACTGGCACATAGCAAGCTGAGATAGTTGCATTGCTGTTGAGATTAGTTAAACTGGGTTCGACCGTTGAAAGAGGTTACATAATGGTCTATACTAATCTTAGGGAATAATCAGAAATGGGGTTTAAATAGTGATTGAACTTAAAAACGATGATTTACAAGTTAAAATAAACGAACACGGCGCTGAATTGACTAGTGTGAAGAGCGTTGATGATCACATTGAATATATGTGGCAAGCGGATCCTAAATTTTGGGGCCGTCATGCGCCCGTCTTATTTCCGATTGTGGGCCGCTTAAAAGATAATCAGTATACCGTTAATGGTCAGACCTACCAAATGACTCAGCATGGTTTTGCCCGCGACATGGCTTTCATGGTGATCGAACACGAAGATGATCATGCTGTTTTTCAGCTTGAAGCAACTGATGAGACACGGGGAAAGTATCCGTTTGAGTTTGATTTACGGGTGAACTTTACACTTGATGCCCACACCTTATCCGTTCACTATACAGTAACCAACCCTAGCAATAACGAAACGCTACCGTTTTCAATTGGTGGTCATCCGGCCTTTAACGTGCCTCTAGAACCAGGCCAGGGTGACTTCACCGATTACTTCGTTACTGTGGCTCCCAAAAAGGCCTATCAGCAGATTCCACTGGTGGGCCCTTACAACGATGTTAAACATGAGAAAACCTTGAATCTGAGCACACCACTAAGTCTTGACCATGATTTGTTTGATCAGGATGCACTGATCCTTGATTTGGACCACGTTGAGACAACTTTAATGTTAAGTTCTCAGCTGAACGATCACGGGGTAGCACTGACCTTACAAAACGCACCGTATGTTGGCATCTGGTCACCATACCCTAAGCGAGCACCCTTCGTTTGCTTGGAACCATGGTGGGGGATCGCCGATAACGTTGACAGCGATGGTGATTTAATGCACAAGATGGACATTCAAACAGCTGGTCCAAAAACCTCGTTTAATGCTGGTTTTCAAATCCGCTTTTTCTAAATTTAGACCTGAAAAAAGGAGCTATGTCAAAAATCATTTTGACATAGCTCCACTTTTACTTATAAGATAGTATTTGTGATGCAACCGGCTTCAGTCTTTATTTTGCTGCTGGCGTTGGCGGTGTTTATTGCCAAGGCCAAACGACACCATGTTTTCCGTTCCGTTCATGATCCGGGTAATGTTAGACCGGTGTCGCCAAAAGACGAAAATGGTCAAGCAAACCGCTAACGCCGATAGGTACCAATCTTGAATCACGATGCATAAAATTGTGATGATTGTAAAACTAACCATTGACGCAAGGCTTACCATGCTGGTTAAATAGATAAGGCTAACAAAACAAGTTGCAGCAATCACAAAGAGCAGCGGGTTATATGCGAGTAGCATGCCCGCGCTGGTTGCAACGGCTTTACCGCCTTTAAAACGATCAAAGATTGAGACTGTGTGGCCGAGAATAGCCATCAAGCCAAAAAGTAAAAGCATTGGCGAGTGCTGGCTGATATGAAAGAACCACACTGGCAGCAGTGTTGCAACCGTTCCCTTGGTTAAATCTAGGATCAAAACGGCAGTGCCGGCAACGGGTCCTAATACCCGAAAGGTATTGGTAGTACCAATGTTGCCTGAACCAGCCTTTCTGATATCGGTATGAAAGAATCGTTTACCGATCCAGACACCGTTTGGAATAGCACCTAAGAGGTAGGCAATTAATAATAAGAGTGCGAGTTTCAAGTTCAATTCCTCCATTGTCATGATCACGTGTCACGGCTAATATTTTAGCATGTTTCCTATCCCGTGACAGGATAATTTTATCGTGATCATGAATTCCAAGAAAAAAACGTAATTAAATATTGAAAGGGGTCTTTTTGGTGCCGAGTAAAAAAGTAACTTATGATGATTCATCGATCCAGGTTCTAGAAGGACTTGAAGCCGTTCGAAAACGGCCAGGGATGTACATTGGTTCTACCGATGCTCGTGGATTACACCATTTAGTCTATGAAATCGTTGATAATGCCGTTGATGAAGCCTTAGCAGGCTACGGCGATGAAATCAGCGTCGTGATTGAAGCTGATAACAGTATCACGGTTACCGACCACGGTCGCGGGATGCCAGTGGGCATGCACGCCTCTGGCAAACCAACGCCTGAAGTAATTTTAACGGTCTTACATGCCGGGGGTAAATTCGGTCAAGGCGGCTACAAAACCTCTGGGGGGCTTCACGGTGTGGGCGCCAGTGTGGTTAACGCGTTATCTTCAGAATTAACCGTTAACATTGTGCGTGACGGTAAAATGTATGAACAAAAATTTGAAGATGGCGGTCACCCTATCACGACCTTGGTCAAGAAGGGCAATACCCGTAAGCCAACGGGGACGATGATTCATTTCAAACCCGATAGTGCTATTTTTACGACCACTGTCTTTAACTTCAACACACTGTCTGAGCGGCTCCGGGAATCAGCCTTTCTGTTGAAGGGGGTTAAAATCACTTTAACGGATAAACGTAAGAATCAGGAACGTGAAGAAGTTTTCCACTATGAGGAAGGCATCAAGGAATTTGTCACGTATTTGAACGAAGACAAGGAAACCCTCGGTGACGTGATGTACTTTGACGGCAGTAAACAAGGCGTTGAAGTTGAAGTTGCTGCGCAGTATAACGACGGCTATTCGGAAACGGTACTGTCATTTGTCAATAACGTTCGGACACCTGATGGCGGGACTCATGAAGCCGGTATGCGTAGTGCTTGGACCAAAGCGTTTAACGAATACGCCCGAAAAGTCGGTTTGCTAAAGGAAAAGGACAAGAACTTAGACGGTTCTGACGTTCGTGAAGGGTTATCCGCCGTCATTTCACTGCGGGTGCCTGAAGAAATCCTGCAGTTTGAAGGCCAGACCAAAGAAAAATTGGGGACACCTGAAGCACGCGCCATCGTTGATAACGTTGTCAGTGAACAACTGGGTTATTACTTGATGGAGAACGGCGAATTCGCGCAGATGCTGGTTCATAAATCATTGCGTGCCCGGACTGCCCGCGAAGCTGCTCGAAAGGCCCGTGACGAATCCCGTTCCGGCAAGAAACATAAGCGTAAAGAACGGCTGTTGTCAGGTAAATTAACGCCGGCTCAATCGAAAAACGCTGACAAGAATGAACTTTTCCTAGTCGAAGGTGATTCTGCCGGCGGTTCAGCTAAACAGGGCCGAAACCGTAAATTTCAGGCGATCTTACCCTTGCGTGGTAAGGTTTTGAACACTGAAAAGGCTAAACTTGAAGACGTGATGAAAAACGAAGAACTAAACGCGATGATCTATACGATTGGTGCGGGTGTGGGTTCTGAATTTAATATTGAAGATGCTAATTATGACAAAATCATTATTATGACTGATGCCGATGATGATGGTGCGCATATTCAAATTTTACTGTTGACGTTCTTCTATAAGTACATGCGGCCAATGATTAATGCTGGTCGGGTCTATATTGCCTTACCACCGCTTTACATGATTCAAAAGGGCAGCGGTAAAAAGCAGGTTGATGAGTATGCGTGGACTGACGAAGAATTAGCCACGAAGACCAAGAATTTAAAGGGTTATAAACTTCAACGATTCAAGGGGCTTGGTGAAATGGATGCTGAGCAGCTCTGGGAAACGACTATGAATCCGGACGGCCGGACATTAGTTCGGGTCCGAATCGACGATGCTGCATTGGCAGAACGGCGGGTGACGACCCTCATGGGTGATAAAGTTGAGCCTAGACGTAAATGGATCGAAGAAAACGTTGCCTTTACTTTGGAAGAAGACGGCAGCATCCTCGATAGTACCCTTGCTAACGAAGCTCATCAGGAATCAGCCTCAACGAAATAGGTATGAAAGGAGTCCTTTGAGTGGCGGGAACTAAGATTCAAGAACTCACATTAGAAGAAGTTATGAGTGACCGATTTGGTCGCTATTCAAAATCAATTATTCAAGAACGGGCGCTCCCAGATATTAGAGATGGCTTAAAACCCGTTCAACGGCGGATCCTATTTGCAATGAATAAGGACGGCAACACCTATGACAAACCTTTCCGGAAGTCTGCCAAGGCTGTTGGTAATGTCATGGGTAACTTTCACCCCCATGGTGACAGTTCAATTTATGAAGCCTTAAACCGTATGAGCCAGGATTGGAAAGTCCGTGAACCGTTGATTGAAATGCACGGTAATAACGGTTCAATGGATGGTGATCCGCCTGCTGCCATGCGTTATACGGAAGCTCGTCTCAGTAAAATTGCGGGTGAAATGCTGCGTGATATCGATAAAGAAACCGTTGATATGGTTTTAAACTTCGATGACACGGAGTATGAACCAACCGTTCTGCCAGCGAAATTTCCGAACCTGCTGGTGAATGGTGCAACTGGGATTTCCGCCGGTTACGCTACCGATATTCCACCGCATAACTTGGGAGAAGTTATCGACGCACTGCTTTACCTGCTAGATCATCCAAAAGCGGATTTGGCACAATTAATGCAGTTTGTTAAGGGACCAGATTTTCCCACCGGTGGTATCCTGCAGGGTCTGGATGGCATTAAAAAGGCTTATGAAACTGGTCGCGGCCGGGTTGTTGTCCGCGCTCGGACAGCGATTGAGGATCTTCGTGGTAACAAACAACTGATTCGCGTCAGTGAGATCCCATACGAAGTGAACAAAGCTAACCTTGTTAAACGAATCGACGAACTGCGGTTAATGAAAAAAGTTGACGGCATTTCTGAAGTTCGTGATGAATCTGATCGTGATGGTCTTTCTATTGCCATTGAGCTTAAGCGAGATGTTGATGCAACAGGTATTTTGAATTACTTATTCAAGAATACCGATTTGCAGGTGACCTACAATTTCAACATGGTGGCCATTAACCATAAAAGGCCTGAACACGTTGGCCTTAAAACGATTTTGGCAGCTTACTTGGAACATCAGCAAGACGTGATTGCCAGACGGACAAAGTTTGATTTGGATAAAGCTGAAAAACGCCAACACATTGTTGAGGGTTTGATTAAAGCTTTATCGATTCTAGATCAAGTGATTGCAACCATCCGGGCAAGCAAGAACCGTAAGGATGCCCGGGACAACTTGGTTGCCACCTATGATTTTTCTGAAGCACAGGCAGATGCCATTGTTGCTTTACAGCTTTATCGATTGACCAATACCGATGTAACGGCTTTAGAAAAAGAAGCAGCGGAACTTGCCAAAAATATTGCGAGCTACAAAGAGGTCCTTGCTGATCCTAAAGCTTTGAATAAAGTTTTACGAAAAGAATTACGCGAGATCAATAAGCAGTATCGCAATGACCGGCGAACGGAAATTCAGGCAGAAATTACGCCTTTGAAGATTGCCACCAAAGTCATGGTACCTGATGAAGACGTGGTTGTCCTGGTCAGCCGTGACGGCTACTTGAAACGCAGTGGCGTCCGCTCCTACAATGCTTCTGATCCGGAAGATAACGGCTTGAAAGCTGAAGATTATCCAATCTTTACGGAAAAGCTGAGCACGCTGGACCATTTATTCATGTTTACGAACAAAGGTAATTTAATTTACCGGCCAGTCCATGAAATTACTGATGCGCGTTGGAAAGATACGGGTGAACATATTTCTCAAACGATTGGTCTGGCTGATGATGAAGAAATCATCGCTACTTTTGCCTTCAAATCACTTAAGGCTCCCGGCGAGTTCTTAATTGCAACGGACGATGGCTATATTAAACGGACAGCGTTTGATAGTTTGCTACCGGGCCGAACCTATAAGTCCAGTGCCAAAGTCTTTGAAAAATTGAAGTCAGATACGGCCAAGGTTGTGAACGTGACTTACCTGGCCAAACCAGCTAAAGCATCAATTTTGCTGATGTCTCGATTCGGTTTAGCTTTACGTTACGATCTAGCGGAAGTTTCCGTTAATGGTGCCAGAACGACAGGGGTCCGCTCCATGAATCTCGGCGAAGGCGATTCAGTCGTTGATCTGCAGCTTGTGAACGGCGACGACACAGTCGCTTTAATTACCCAACGTGGTGCTTTCAAGAAGATGCCAGCCAGTGATTTGCCAGTTACTAGTCGGGCACGGAAGGGTGTTTTAGTGCTGCATGCGCTTAAATCCAAGCCACATGAAGTGGTTGATTTCATTAAATTAGCCGACCCTTCGTCGCCGTTAGAGGTCATTACTGACAGACGCCGGTTGCACGATATTTTACCCGCTGAGCACCCAATGAATAATCGCTATTCCAATGGCTCGTTTGTGATTGATACTGAGTCGGAGGGAATTCCAGAAGTGTTACGTAATAAGCCAACTATTTTAACTTTGTCTTAATTTTTATTAGTTTTTAGTTATTTTCGGATTACAATAATTGCGTATTTCGCCGAAGATGGTTATTATAGTTTTGATAACAAAACATTAAGGACAACCTATTTAGGAGGCTCCCACATGAAAAGCAAGCAAGAAAGTATTTTTTCATCTAAGACGTTGACGTATTTTTTGCAACTGTCAGAAACGATGAACTATACGCAGGCTGCTCAGATTCTGGGCATTACGCAACCTGCATTAACGCAGCAAATCAAAAAACTTGAACGCACGGTTGGTGCACGGTTATTCTATTCTGTTGGTAAGAAGTTACGATTAACTGATGCTGGTTATACCATGCTAGACGCGACTCACCGCATTTACGACGTTTTAAATGACGCAGCTGATGAAATTCAGCAATCCACCAGTGCTACCCAAGGTGATATTAATATTGGGATGTTGGCATCGGTTGAAGATAGCGTTTTTGAAGATTTTATGATTCAGTCTTACCGGGAAAATCCGGACGTTAAGATTACACTGCACATGCTGACCCGTAAAGAGATCTGGGACAAGCTGGAAAATAATCAAATTGACTTAGCGATTATGTACTTACCAGATGAATCCATTAAAAACTGGAAGCCATATGAATCTAAGCGAATCATAAGTGATGACTTACTCTTTATTCACCATGATGAGAAACTCAGCAAGAAGAAGCGCATCAAGTTTGTTGACACACCAAATAAGCCGTGGGTCACATATCCTGGTGAATACTATTTGAACCACGTGATGCGTGAATCCTTTAAGAATGCGATGGTCGATCTCCCAACGAGTATCGCGCAATTTACGACACCAAGTCAGTTGTTACGGTTCTCAGATGAAACGGGAGCTTATACGGCCTTACCTAATTCATTTGTCGTGGGACAAGGTGAACAGCCTGACACGTGGACGGCACGTTTCGAGCCAAACATTCGCTTCGAGTTGGCCTTTGTCTTCAGATCTGGTAAGGATAAGATTCCACGTATTGGTCATTTCTTGGCTCAGTTTGATCAATACTTGAAAACCAAAGATTATTTGGCGCGTTTACAAGAAATTCAACAAAAATAATAGTATGATTAGTGATATAAAAATAAAAATGGTATGAGGAGCGATTAGTTTATGTCAAAAGAACTTGTTTTTGGACACAAGAGTCCGGATACTGATGCTATTGTTGCCGCTATGGCATACGCATATTTACAATCAAAATTAGGCTATGATGTTGAAGCCGTTGCACTTGGCGAACCTAATATGGAAACCAGCTTTGTTTTGAAGCACTTTGGTGTTGCTGCACCACGTGTTGTCAAGACGGTTTCTAACGAAGTTGATTCGGTTATGTTAGTTGACCACAACGAACCACAGCAAAGTGCCGACGATATTGACAAAGTCACTGTCACTCACGTGGTTGATCACCACCGGATCAACGGTTTTAATACCGCTGCACCATTGTATTACCGTGCAGAACCCGTTGGCTGTGTCAGCACCATCATCACCAACTTGTTTGCTGAAAACAAGATTGATATTCCAGCTCAATTAGCTGGTTTGATGCTGTCAGCAATTATTTCTGACACACTGCTATTAAAGTCACCAACCACAACTGATAAAGACCGCGAAGCAGTCAAAGCACTGGCTGAAATTGCTGACGTTGATTACGAAAGTTATGGTATCGAAATGCTCAAGGCCGGTACTAACTTATCAGCTAAGAGTGACGCTGAATTAGTTTCAGCCGATGCTAAGTCATTTACTATGGGTGGCAAGAGCATCCGCATCGACCAAATCAACACTGTTGACTTAAACGATGTCATCAGTCGTGAAGACGGTATTAAGAAAGCAATGAACGATGAAGCGGCCGAAAAGGGTTACGACTTGTTCTTAGTTTTGGCAACAAACGTTTTGGACAGCAATTCCGAATTATTCGTTGTTGGTGAACCAAAAGACGTTGTTGAAAAAGCCTTTAACACAACTTTGAAAGATGATCGTGCTAACTTGCCTGGTGTTGTTTCACGTAAAAAGCAAGTGGTTCCACCATTGCAGAACGCTTTTGAAGCTTAATCATTAATGATCGTTAAAGAAGCAATCCGCGAGATAGCGAATTGCTTCTTTTTTCATTGTGAGCAGTTATTTTTACCTAAAATCAAGCCAACCTGTTGACAATGTCAAGCTAATCTTGTTTAATGCAGGTGTAGCAAAAATATCAGTTTGTGGTCTGGGGTGCTGTTTGATCAGCTGAGACATACCCAAGGAACCTGACGCAGTTAGTACTGCCGTAGGGAGCACCATTTCTTTTAGTCGAAATTAACTTCAATTGACTAACAGCCCACTCGCAATTCGAGTGGGCTGTTTTCGTAGAATCAAAGAGGATTCTCAGCCGATTTAACCGCCACTGACCCCAAACAAAAAGGGGTGTTTTACGTGTCATTTTCACAAGAATTAATTGAAGCAGGTCAGCCATATTTGATTGCTAATCAGCAACATCCATTCATTCAATCCGTCCTCCACAATCAGGTGGATGCTAAAGCCTTGGCTTACTACATTCAACAAGACTTGCAGTATGCAAACGCTGAAACCATTGTCCAAACCGCTTTGGTTGCCAACAGCGAAACGGTTGCTGACCAACAATTGTTCGCTGATCAGCTCAGCCGGCATTTAAAATCAGTTAGCGCACTGTTTCAGCAGCTATCACAAAATAACCATAATGACTGGTCACAGCAGCAAAAAGCAACCGTTCAGCCAGTCACTTTTTTGTATCGACAGCATATTTTGTCACCCTTACCCTCTGCCAATTTGCTGGCTATCCTAACACCGTTTGAGGCTGGTATCTGGCTCTATGTGGAGCTGGGGAAGTTTTTGAGTCAAAGCGATCAAGTGCGTCAGGATAACCCGTTTTACCCGTGGGTCGATGACTTGCAACACGGTGAGTTTGCTGGTGAAGATGGGATTTCAAATCAGTTTATGGCCGTCATTGACCGTGAAGCTGCTAAGGCGAGTGATCAGCAATTAGCCGTGGCTAAAGAAGCGTTTCTTAGAAGCAGTCTCTTTGAGTGGTATTTCTGGGATGCTGCCTTTAAACAGATTACTTGGGAAAATTGGACAGCATCTGCACTTGATGGACAGGCAGGTGATCTCTTATGAGGAAAGCAACTCGCTGGGACATCAGAGCCATTATTTTAGTCACTTTGATTGGTATATTTTGCGGAATCATCTACACCTACGTGGTTAACCTCTTTTATAACCTGGTTAAAGTAGCCGTCACGCCAACGGGTCTTGGTCCAGTAGTCGATAGTGCCTTTGCCGGCCTTTGGTTTATAGCAGCACCATTATCAATGTATTTTGTGCCTAAGATTGGTGCTGGGGTAATTGGTGAAACGTTAGCAGCAGTGGTGGAAATGTTTCTGGGCGGCCAATGGGGTGCAATGACTTTGTTGTACGGTATCGTTCAGGGTGCTGGTAATGAAGTGGGCTTTTTCCCCAATCCCCGTAAGTACGAACGTTTTAGCTGGTCTAGCTGTTTGTGGGGCGCCTTTGGAGCCAGCATTGCGGCGTTTATCTATAACTACTTTGTCTATGGCTATCAGCAGTTTAAACCGGGTCTATTAGCCTTAGTTTTAATTGTGAATATTGCTTCGGCTTTGCTGTTTGACGGTGTAATGGTCAAGCTGATCACACTTCGCTTTGATGCCATGCAGCAGCATCATACAACTGACAAAACCAACGTGACTGAATAATCGGGAAAGGTAGGTAATTTCGATGAGTAAAAAAATGCACTTAGCAACTGTTTTGTTTAGTTCGGGTCACCATGGTGCTGCTTGGCGGCGGCCAAATTCGACCATCACACAAGTTGGCGATTATCAATATTGGCAGCATTTAGGCCAATTAGCTGAGAAGGGGCGGTTCGATGCCATCTTCTTTGCTGACGGTCAGTCCATCATGGGCGGTTACTACGGCGGGGTTTCTTACTATCTAGAACCAATCACGTGTATGACCGCCATTGCGACCGCAACAGAACACGTTGGGCTGGTACCGACAATTTCGTCAACACTATATGATCCCTACAATGCTGCCAGACTGATCAGCAGCCTCAATCACATTAGCCATGGTCGGGCAGGGGTAAATATTGTTACCTCAATGTTTGATGAAGAAGCACAAAATCACGGTTTCGACAAACTGCCCAATCACGCAGACCGATACCGGAGAGCTGATGAATTTATTCAAACTTTAAACGAGTTGTGGGCGTCATTTCCGGAGTCAGCCATTATTAATGATGCTGAACACGACCGTTGGTTAGATACCAGTCAAATTCGGTCGATCAACCATCACGGTGAATTTTACAATGTTCGTGGCCCGCTAAATATCCCAACTTCGGCGACTAACAAACCAGTTATTTTTCAAGCTGGCCAATCAGACCAGGGAAAGGAGCTGGGCGCCAAGTATGCTGAAGCCATTTACTCAGTTGCCTGGGATCAAGCCGAATCGCAAGTGTATTATGATGATGTTAAGCAGCGGGCAAAGCGTTACGGTCGAGCAGGGGATGTGCCAGTTATTTTACCCGGATTAGTGCCATACGTTGGTAAAACCTATGAGGAAGCTGCAGCGAAACAAAAAGCATTAGACGATCAGCTCCCAATTGCTGATTCGGTAGCCCAATTAAGCGACTTTTTAAATCTGCCTGTAGCCGATTGGCCACTAGATGATCCTGTTCCACCATTACCAGAAATTGCGGATTTTCCAGGGCCTAAGGGACGGTTTGAAGTCATTAAGCGAATTGTTGAAACAGAACAGCCAACCGTTCGTCAGTTACTCCAGAGGTTAGCTTGTGCTGGTGGGCATGCTACGATCGTTGGTTCTGCTGAAGAAGTTGCTGACATGATGCAAGATTGGTTTGAAAATGGGGTAGCTGATGGTTTTAACTTGATGTTTCCAACTTATCCCGAAAGCATGGCAGGTTTTGTTGAACTGGTGGTGCCAATTCTTCAGGAACGGGGACTGTTACGAACTGATTATGAACAATCAAGCTTACGTGGTAACTTAAATAGTTGAGTTAAATTAAAAAATCGGAGCCAGCTGATCAATGCCCATGAAATACATTGATCAGCTGGCTTTTAAGGTTAGGAGCCTAATTCTTGCTAAAAAAAGGTGAATGATCTACAATTTGAATTGTACACAATCTAATATAATAATTGAATAGTCAAGGAGTTGGCAAAAATGAAAAAAGACGATCAAAAGTTACGGGAACAATTATCTCAAACGGCCTACGAAGTAACACAAAATGCCGCTACTGAAGCACCATTCAGCGGCAAATATGATCAGTTCGACCAACCCGGAATTTACGTTGATGTTGTGAGCGGCGAGCCGTTGTTTAGTTCATTGGATAAATACGATGCTGGTTGTGGCTGGCCGTCATTTACCAAACCGATTGACAAACAATCAGTTAAACGCCATTTAGATACGTCACATGGCATGTACCGGACAGAAGTGCGATCGGCAGATGCAGCATCACATTTAGGCCACGTTTTTACTGATGGTCCACAGAATGCTGGCGGTTTAAGGTATTGTATCAATAGTGCTGCTTTAAAGTTTGTACCGGCAAGTCAGCTGATAGAAGCTGGTTATGGTCAATATAAATCGCTATTTGAGGCATAACTTAACGAAAAGCGGTTGCAAATCCCTAAAAATCACCGATAATAGAATATATACCTAATTTGGGGAGTTGTTTATACTGTGTTTAAAAAATATGCTGTAACATCGTGGATCACTGCAATCTGTCTCTGCTTGATAACAGTCATTGCAGCCATTAGCAGAAATAATCTAACATATCAGGTTGCAGTCAGCGTTGTGAGTTACTTGGGTGTGTATGCCATTTCACTGTACTTAGCAAAACATAACGGCACTGAGAAAATTATCCTGACGTTTGTCAATATTTTAGCCGTAGCAATGCTAGTCGCAATGGTGATCAATGCATTTAAGAAATATTCTGGTTTGACGACGGTGGCATTATTAATTGTTTGCGCTGTGGGAATTGTAACTGGCATCATGGCAATCTGGTACAATAATCGCTTTGAAAAAGAAAAACCTGCAGATTCTAAGGAGCACTAGCAAAACGCAGTGCTTTTTTATATTTCGGGGTTGGAAATATAAGGGGATTAAGCCACCAATAAATTAGGAGTTGATCATGATTAATATGAAGTCAGTAAAAGAAACGTTTGCCACACAGTTTACCCATAAATCGTATCGTATAATGCAAATAATAGTCGGGACTGCTCTAGTTTTAGCAATTGTGTTAAACTTCTTCAGAGCAACTCAAAATTTTGCGATGGGACTAATCTCGTTTTCTTATTTTATGTGTGGTGACTTACTTATTTTTCGCCTCTGCAAAACTAACCTAAATCTAATTCTATGTCTTATTTTAGGCATGTTACTTCCCATCTTATTATTTTTTCCAATATTCATAGTATTAGGCTTTGCTGCTGGTAATTAAATTTATTTGATAGGTTTAAAAAGTCATCTAGGTATAGAGCTAGATGGCTTTTTGTAATCCGTTAAAATCATTTACATGTAATCACGGACATGAACGTGGTTCAAACGAATACCATAATGGAATGGCTTACTAAGAGAATACTTTCCTAAAAAAGAACTTTAAACAAGTCTTAGCTAAAGAAATAATGGCCGCATGTAACTCAATTAACGATCGTCCGAGTAAAACTCTGAAATGGGAAATCGAAACTTTAAATTTAACGTGAATTTAACTACTTTGAATAATATATATTATGTAAAGTAGAAGAAGAAAACAAAAGATAGCCCCATAATTACTGCTAAAAGTTCTCCCCCTTTAAATTAATTGACTAAGTCTTGTCAAAAACAACTTAAGGTGATCTACAGCAATGCAAAGATTCAGATTAATGATGAATTTAGAAAGACACTTCGTACAACTACACGTCAAAAATGGCGAACGTGTGTCGTATGGACGCCGTTAATTCCCCAATTTTAGCTGGATACTTAACTGAGTCGGTATTGGATGAATCATTGTTTGCTGTTTGTCTACGTAACTATAAAGCTGTTATAAGTTATATAGCGATATATTGATCGGTGTTTAATCGATTATCTACAGATTATGGACTTATGCAATGGCTAAATGAGCTAAGTTTAAAACTTTTAAGGCTTGATTTTTTACTTGCAAAGCTGAAATCCATCTAATTATGCTGCATTGTAGCGCTCTATAGCAATATTTGGCGATTTAACAGCTTTTTTAGACATTTAAATACCGAGAAAGCCGTGTTTATGCGGTCATTTAAGTCCATTAAGACCATATTTGGTCCTTTTTTGGTGTTTATGTTGATTATACAGTGATCTTACCCCCCTCAAAGGTCATTTTTGCTAGGGGAAGGGTTCAAATACTTTTTGAGTAAACTTAATAAAACCTATATTTTATTAAGTTTACCATTTTCCCTATTCTATTGCCTTAAATCACCATTAATCTAATCAAAAAAGCCTAACCAATTATGGTCAAGCTTTGAACGTGCGATTACATATTTACTATGCACAAACTTGGAGCCAATATCTCACCTGCCCCATGGCTTCGTACAAGTGCTGTTCAAAATTGATACGATGCGGTTCTGACATATTTTCCACGTGGTAGTTAAAACTGCCCTCTTTAATCAGCACAACGGCATGGTTGATGTCTTGTTCGTTATCTAAGATAATCTGATCATATTGAATGCCCGACTCATCTTGCAGTCGATAGAATGCGTGGTAGATTGCCAGCTCAATGGTGTTTTCTAAATGTGCTAAAGCTGCTTTAGAGAAAAAGTTATTTTCCCTTGCCTCCTCTTCGCTGCCCAAATCGATCAATGCTTGTGGTGAAATGTCATTTTTTAGATGCCCTAGGCTTTGAAAATGGCCAAAAAAGATTGGATCGATGACACTTTTCCGGTCCATTGCGTATAGCTGCTTTTTTACTTCCATTAGTGGCAAGCTCGTGTTTTGAGTTAATTCAAGGAGTTCCGACTCCGCTAGTAAATTAATTTTGAACACCTTTTGCGGGTTACGATGTGCATGGTAAAAGCTAACAACCAAGGGATGGACACGGTCATCTTCTGGATTGGTAGAGAAGTTGGATAGTGGTTCATTTAGCATTAATTAACGGCTCCATTTCTGTATGGGGTCTCAATCGCTTTGATTGATAAAGGTCGGCAACAGATCATTTAACTTTGGGCATTATGACAGCTGGCCCAACTCAAAGCAAATAAGCCGACCTAGAAACGGCCGGCTTATGGTTATCTTAAGAATTACAGTATTGGTGAAAGCAAACGCGAAAAGGCCTGCTTAAAGCGAAGCCAAAGTGACATTTTGTTAAAGTCTTCAGCGGTAACTAATTGGCTTTCAGCCATGTCAGCTCTAAAAATGTCTCGTAACTTCTGTGCAACTTTAAAATCGTAGATGAAGGCATTTTCTTCAAAATTCAACTTAAAGCTTCGAAAATCAAGGTTAGCGGAACCGACTGATGAAATGGCATCATCAATCATCACAACCTTGGAATGAATGAATCCCTTTTGGTAAAAGTAAATTTTGGCACCATCTTCAGCTAACAGACGGGCATAATATTGCGTTGCTCGATAAACGAAAGGGTGATCAGGCATGTGCGGTACCATGATCCGTACGTCAACCCCTGATAAAATTGCACTTCGTAAAGCATTCAGCACACTATCGTCTGGGATCAGGTACGGTGACTGAATAAAGAGCCTTTTGCGTGCGCTATTAATCATTCGTAGATAGCCTAACTTGATTTGTTCAATGTCAGAATCTGGACCACTGGTAACAATCTGCATCATTGTTTTCCCGATTTCATCACTGGCTTTAGGAAAATGCCGCAAGGTTCGTTCAAGTTCATTTTCAGGTACCGTAGCATTCCAATCACTAATGAAATGTTCCTGAAGTGCCAAAGCGACATCACCAGTCACTTTCATGTGAGTATCACGCCAAGGGCCAAACTTTTTTGAACGACCGACATACTGGTCACCAATATTAAAGCCACCGATATAACCTGTCCAGCCATCAATAGCAACCACTTTCCGGTGATTCCGGAAGTTTAATCGGAAATCACGCCAGTTTGAATGAATCCCCAGGAAGGGTTCAGCAAATCCGCCAGCGTCACGTAACGGATCAAAGAACTCCCGTTTAGTCCCCATCGATCCCCATGAATCATATAGAACTCTGACGGTGACCCCTTCCTGAGCTTTGGCGACGAGGGTGCTCAGTATTTCTCGACCAAGCTGATCGTTATAAAAGGTGTAAAATTCTACGTACACAACGTGTTGAGCGTTGAGAATTTCCTGTTGCATGTTGTTGAATAAGGTGGTGCCGTCCGTAAAGATCTCGGTTTGATTATTCAACGTTACAAAGGCATTATCAACATTTTGAAAGAGTCGAATCATATTTTTAACTGATGATTCCTGATGTGTATCATCAGCGGAATAAGGTGGTAATGAGGCCTGTTGGTGGGCTAAAGCGTCCGTCAGTTCAACGTTTGGTTGTCGCTGAATTTTACCTAATTGGCTGTGCGTTAACTTGCGGCCAAAGAAAGCGTAGAATAAAAAACCAATGATTGGCAGCAGGTTTAACACTAATAACCACGCCCAAGTTGCAGCAATATCGCGGCGTTCACGAAAAACGGTGAAAACCGCGGCAATGGTGTTTAACGTAAAAATGACAAAAATTACCAAATAAAATAGCGTCCAGCTCATACATTGTCCCCCAGTTTCATAATACTTTTACATTAACGCAAAAGTGGTTAAGAAAACAAGGGAAAATCACGTTGACAATGAAAACTAGACACTATTCTTAAAGGTACCTTTATTTAACTGTTTCAAGTGTGCGGTTGTTCGCCACTTTTGCTAACTCTAGGGTTTGTTGCATGAGCGACGTAATGGTCATCGGACCAACGCCACCTGGTACAGGAGTAATAGCACCGGCGACATCTTTAGCGTGGTCATAATCCACGTCACCAACTAACTTGCCGTTTTCATCCCGATCCATGCCCACATCGATGACTGTTGCACCAGGTTTAATGTCAGCTGCCTTGATCAGGTGAGCCACGCCGGTTGCCACAATGAGAATATCAGCCGTCCGAGTATATGACGATAGGTCTTTCGTCAGAATGTGCGTGTATGTGACGGTAGCGCCGGCGTTTAGTAAGAGTGCCCCCATTGGTCGGCCAACAATGTTAGAGTCACCGACGATCACTGCGTGCTGTCCTTCTGGATCAATATTGTAATGGGCTAGCATGGTCATGATGCCTTTCGGGGTGCAAGAAACCGGGTAATGATCATGACTGTTGTTGAAAAGCTTGCCGACATTTTCAGGGCTAAACCCGTCAACGTCTTTTTCAATTGCAATTGCGCGGATAATGGCTGATTCGTCGATCTGCTTGGGTAACGGTAATTGGACTAAGATACCATGAACAGACTCATCACGGTTGTACTGATCGATGAGTGTCAGCAGTTCTGGCTGCGTGAAATCTTGCGGCCGGCGTTCAATGATGGAAGTGATACCCAACTTGATGGCCTTATGATGCTTGTTACGAACGTAAATCTGACTGGCCGGGTCGTTGCCGACAATGATCACGACGAGCTTGGGTTCGATACCTGACTCGCGAAGGGCTGCCACTTCTGCTTTCATGCTGTTATCTAACTGATTAGACAATTTTTTTCCATCTATAATCAATAAACTCTCCACCCTTTCGGATTCTACGGGAAATGTGTGTTCTCTTATGCTGAATTAAAAATTAAATCTTTAAAAAAGGAACAATTCTGGAAACATTAAAATTAATATTCATATTATAACTGATTTTTTGTGAAAATGACCTGTTAGCACACTAAAATATTTTTAATTTTTGGGAAAAGAGTTTAATATTTGTATGCAAAACCGGCTTTTTCAAAGCATTTAGTCTAAAATTAAACTGTTGCCTAGTCACTTATAAGCCAACAGACTTTTATCTTAACACAAGCTTTAAAGACTAGTGGTTTTTTTGCTTTACATCGTTGTAAAGGTTGAAACCATATCAAATTATACAGAAAATAACACAATTTAAATAGACGGGAATTGATATTATGAAAATTCATCAGCAAAAGGCCCACTTATGGTGGCTGACAGTCATGATTGCCTGGATTGGATTTCTAATCATCGCCATTAGTGTGAATCTTCAGACAAAGTGGGTCACTAATTTTGACCGGATGGGACAGCAAGTTGCCCTTTCAGTCAGACAGCCTGTAATGACCACTTTTTTTAAAGGGTTAGCACCATTGGGAACACCTGCCGCTAACCTGATGATTTGTCTGGCAATTACCCTGGGGCTCTGGCTGTACCATCATCGTTTTGCAGCGGGCTGGGTAATACTAGCCGAGGTTGGGATTAATATTCTGACCGGTATTTTCAAAATGATCATGCAGCGGCCACGGCCCACCAACAAGTTAGTCGTTCAGGGAGGCTATAGCTTTCCCAGTGGCCACACGACTTCAACTGCAACAATGGTGCTCGTTATTTTGCTGATCCTCATACCGTTGTTCAGACATCATGCTTGGCAGTTACTAGTTGGCATCCTTGGTCTTATTTGGCTGAGTCTAATGGGATTTGACCGCATTTATTTGTTTGTTCACTACCCCACCGATGTGTTAGCAGGCTTATGTTTGACGATTGGCTGGTGGGGAATCCTGCGGCTGTCATTTAACCGGATCATCTTAACGCAACAAGAATAATTATCAATAGGAGCTTTTTATGCGAATCAAGAAAATAAGTATTACGTCAATTCTAGCTTTAATCTTAGCTTTTGCGATGCTGATTGGAATGGTTTCAAATCTCTTGATCCCGTTCAACTTTAAAGCCACATGCTTGGTTTTGATTGGTTGCGCGCTCGCGTGGTATCTTAAACCCATTTTTGTTAAACTGCTGCATCCGCTTTCCGAAGCCACGATGACTAAGATCATTAGCGTGATTTTAATCTTGATTTTAATCATTCAGTTATTGGTCATTCAGTACTTGCCGGCATCCGTTTACCACGATCCATTTCGGGTGCTTGTTCAAGCTGAACAGCTTAGCCGCGGCAATTTTAACTGGAATGATTCTTTATATTTCTGGCGTTTTCCGAACAATGTTTCGCTGACGGTACTGCTGAGTTACTGGCTTAAATTTACGCATCTATTTCACTTGGATACCTATTGGGGCGTGCATTTATTATCGCTAATATTATTAGACACCTTTATCTTTGCTATTATTCGCTCCGTTCGGCGTTTAAGCCATCAGCATAGTGCAGCCCTATTACCAGCTCTGTTCTTCCTATTCAGTCCGTTCGCGTATACCTATTATCTACAGGTCTTTTATTCCGACCTGCCTACGCTGCTGAGCTTAGCAGTGGTTTTCAACGTCATCATTGGCTGGCAGTCCTTTAGCCGTTTGAAGAAGGGCATTACGGGAATTGGCGTTGTCCTTTCCGTGCTCATCGGTGAAGTGGTCAAACCGAACCTGATCGTGTTGCTGGTGGCGGTTCTCCTCGTCAGTATCTGGCTCTTGTTCAAAGACCGTCAGCGGTTAATGAAAATTAAGACACCGCTGTTACTGATCGTATTGGGCTTTATCTTAGCCGTGCCAACTTCTGCAGGCTTGAAAGCTGCTAGTCACTTCAAAAATAACAATCAGTATGCTTTCCCCACCGCCCACTGGATCTGGATGAGTTATAATCCGAAAGGTGCTGGTAAGTATGAATTTAGTGATGTTCAGACTCTGAGTTCGATTCAGGGTAAAGCGGCTAAACAGGCCTATCTGAAACAGGCCTTACCACAACGATTAGAAAAATTAGGTCTGGGAGGAATCGTTGCCCGCTGGTTTGAAAAGGCTGGCATTTTACTGAACGTTTCCTTTATGCCTAATTCCTACACCGGTGGCTACATTGCCGCTCCATGTTTATATCAAAAATTTGAAGCCAAGCTCTCGGCGCTGGGAATGGTTATGATGCGCATTGGTTTTGCGTTGCTCTACGCGGAAACCTTTTTCCGTTGTCTCCGGTTATGGCGGCGACGTGCGCATGCGACGGATGACCCCAGAATCATGTTAACGATTCTGACTGCCCTGGGCTACCTGGCCTTTCACACCCTATTATGGGAAACCGAAAGCCGCTATGGTCAGGTGATGATCCCGTTGCTGGGGATTCTCTGTTCCGTGCCTAGTCTGGCACTGGATTCTGAAAGACGGGTCAGGTTCCGGACGTCCCAACAAGGCTGGGTGACACTCAGCGTCATTGTGGCAGCCCTGATCGGTTATTTGACGGCGCCTACCGCCCTGTATAGTAATCAGGGCTATTATGTGGCGCAACAGCAAAGCCAACTCTCTTTGCAGTTTAATGCCAAAGAAACTAAAGTTCACCCGTACAGCTCGTTAAGTCAAGTTGTTAAATTGAACCGCCCAGCAAAGCATTTCGCGGTATCACTGGCTCCGGCCGCTGAATTTAGCGGGACATTGATTAATGAACAGACGCATCAGCATTACGAACTCTACCGGACCTTTAAATCACTAACGCTGAAGCGGACCTTACCAGCGGGTAAATACCGGATTCAGCTGCAAAATGACCTGCAACGTTCCCAATCAGTGTTGATCACCAAGACAATCGCTTATCGGCTGGCACCATACCCACTAGAGATCAATCAGCACGACTATCCTTACTGGTCCTTTGTTTATACCTTTTCACGATGATTATTTAAGTGATCCATGGTACAATTAGAACACGTGTTCTTAACTTGAAAGGAGGCTGATTGTTTTGGATCATTCCGCCTACGTTGCTCATAACGAGGCGCTGGTTAAGCAATTGCCAGAGTTCGTTGGCGATTACTATTTAGCAAAGTCATCCGTTCCATTGTCACCAGCAACCCTTTATCAATATTTAAATGAATTTAAACGTTTCTTTGAATGGCTGATCATCTCAGGAATATCCCCGGCAACCGCTGTTAGCCAAGTCGGTCTTCGGGAGCTTGAAAATCTGAAGAAACAAGATGTTGAACTTTATAAGTCTTACCTATTGAACCGCGGTAAACAGACTGCACAGCATCCGCAGGGCGCCCTATCCCACAGGACGGTTAACCGGTCACTGAATGCCCTATCTGCTTTATTTCGCTTTTTAACCGCGGAGTCGGAGAATAGTGACGGTGAGCCCTATTTCTACCGTAACGTGATGAAGAAAGTTTCATTGGTACAGGACAGCGAAACCTATGCTACCCGTGCTAGTCATATTAAGGATCAGCTTATGTTAGGCGATCAGGACAAGGCTTATTTGAATTTCATTCAAGATGACTATGGGAAGTCATTGGACGCCCGGCGATTGCGCTATTATCAGCGTGATTGTGAACGTGACGTGGCCATCAACGCCCTCATGCTGGGGACGGGCATCCGCGTTTCTGAGCTGACCAATATGGATGTCCGCCATCTCAGCTTGAAAGCTGCCAATGTGACCGTCCGACGTAAAGGCGGGAAATGGGATTCGGTCCCGATTGCACGGTGGGTCTTACCGTATATTGCCAGTTACATCCGCATCCGTCGTCCGCGTTATAAGGCAACTACTGATACGCCTGCCCTATTTTTGACGAAGGGAACGGATGGGCCGCATCGGATTACGTCAGCAACGGTTGAGCTGTTAGTTGCCAAATATTCAACGGCGTTTAACCACGTGCGCATCACACCGCATAAGCTGCGCCATACCTTGGCATCTAAACTGTATTTAGAAACTAAAAATGAACATTTGGTGGCCACGCAGTTAGGGCAAAGTTCTACCTCAGCTACGGGATTGTATACCCATATTATCGATACCCAGCAACGGGATGCGTTGAATCAGTTGCATAAGAATAAACCTGATATTTTAAATAATAAGGATAGGTAAACTAAATAAACAGTTATGACAAAAAAGCAGTTTTCCTGATCACGATGAGGAGAACTGCTTTTTTGGCGTTTCATACACATATGACTTTGTTCAAATTAAATCTAATTGTTTACTTAACTAACCAGAAGCCAAGCAGAGCCAGTCCGCCAGCCCCTATCATGAATAGGAGCATAGTGACAACCAGAGTAACTTGATCTTTTAGTTCGTTGTGGTGGCGCTCATTTTCATCGATAACTTTATTCTTCTCGAAAGCGACAATTTCACTGTAGGTTTTCAGCTGATGCTGTCCTTTCCAGCGCTCTATTTTAATCCCGGCATAGAGTGAAATATTTACCAGTAAAACAGGTAGTACTAAGCCCCACCAGCCCCAAAACTTAATTGACGGTCCAATTGATAATGCGCTTAACCCTAACATTAGAGTCATTAACCAGGCCCACTTGCTGGTTCGTGCGTAGCTTAATTCATGTTTCATCACGGCCACGTCTCCTTTCAGTAAATCATCAAGTGAAACATCAAACAATATACTTAACCGCAGTAGATTTTCTAAATCTGGATAACTGTGCCCCGTTTCCCAGTTAGAAATGGTTTGTCGTGACACATACAATTTTGCAGCAAGTTCATCCTGTGTTAGCCCTAGTCTTTCTCGGTTAAGTTTGATTTGCAGTTGAATGTCCGTTGCCACCACCTCCTGTTCAATCTTAATGTAGCGCATAATTGAGATATTTTCAGCCAAATTCGGTTGTCATTGGGGATTTAGTGGTGTCAAAGTGAGTTGACATCCCTTGGGAGCTTGAAAGTTAGGTATTAAATTTTAGAAAAATCAGATTTTCTCGAAGTTTGTTTGTATGTTGATCTCCGCAGAAAGTAAATATAAAGCAAATAATTTCCCCTGTGATAGCAGATAGGCTATCATATGTTTATGAAAAAAATAGTATTTGATCACAAATGCGCTTACCAAAAAAACGAACAAAACACCGGAAAGTGAAAAAATGATTGCTCGAAATCGGCGCAGCCAGTATTTTAATAAGGAGAATAAGCAATGAGTAAAATTGATGAGTATGTAGCTGAAAGAAGTAAAAACAATCCTGAGTTTGCAAAACTTGTTGAGGAAGAAAATATCAACTTAGAAGTAGCGATTAAAGTACGTGAATTACGTGAAGACATGGGTATGAGTCAACGTGATTTTGCTAGTCTAATTGGTAAACCTCAATCAACCATTGCTAGAATTGAAAATGGGTCAATGAATGCGTCGACTAAACTGTTATCTGAAATCGCTCAGGCAACTAATCAACGATTAACAATTCAATTTAGTCTGGCTCATTAGAAGCAACTAGCAAAAATTTAGCTTATTTTACACAATGTAATGACAAAAGCCAGGTCTCCTTAGGAAGGAAATCTGGCTTTTACTGATTAGTAAAACTTCGCATATGTGAAGCTCTACTATATATGCAGTGGATTGTGAACTCGTTAAAAGAACGACTGTAATAAGGTGGCTTTAACGATTGTTATCCTTGAATCTCTCAGCTTACTTAACTGGACGAGGTGGATTCTGCAAATATCAGGTTGATGGAGTTTGTCAACTAAACTGTGGAACTTAACTAATTAACTTCCACAGTTTAGTTGACAAACTCTTCTCAAAAAAATTTAAGCAATATAATTAATTTCTCCTCCTTTTTTCCATACAAAAAAACCTATCTGTGAGTACGACAAATAGCCCGTACTCACAGATAGGTTTAGCTTGCTTGGCAATGACCATCCTATCCAAGGAATGTTTAATTTAGTTAGATAATAGTATGGAACCGCCACCATGTAAACCCTTACCTTAAAAAATAATTGAATACACGACTCTATAAATGCAAGTGATCAGTCATCTATAGCTACTCACTTGCAAATACACATACTCTTTTAAACAATTTAGAGCTATTTTATTCATCAAATTTGATGATTTTCTTTCCGCGATTCGGACCTTTTTCAAAATCAGTATGCGCCGTTTTAACACCCTCTAATGAAAAAGGATAGATTTTATCCACATGGATTGACAACTTATTATTAGAGTACAAGTCAATGATTGAAGCACGCGTTTCACTACTAGTATCGCCTCTTATAAATTTTGCTTCTACGTTATATTGCTCTGCTTTCTCTTGATCAGGTACAACCGACGGGGACATTAACTTACCGCCAGACTTAATAACACTAAAACTTTTATCCTGTGTGTTTTTATCAACCAGATGTACCACTAAATCAACATCCTTAACCAGCTCTTCAAAATCCTCATTCTGATAATCAATGACTTCATCTGCACCAAGAGATTCTACATATTCTTTATCCCTAGCTCTCGCTGTCGTAATGACATACGCTCCTGCATTTTTTGCAAATTGAATGGCCATACTGCCGACACCGCCAGCTCCTCCGTGTATTAAAACTCTTTGGTTAGCCTTCACTTTTCCCTCAAGAATAACCGCACTCCAAGCAGGAAGAGCAGCAACTAACAAACCACCAAGAGGGATCAAATCTAGCTCTTTTGGCACTTTATCAATTATGGCATTTTCATCTATTACAATATTTTCAGAATAGGTATCTAATGGATTTAAACCGATAACATGGTCTCCCACTTTAAATTTTGTGACATTCTTTCCTACCTGAGTAACGATTCCTGAAAATTCATGACCCAAAGAATGAGGTAACTTTTTTTTACTAAGAACTGTTGCTGGAAAACCATTTTTTCGTATAGCTACATCAACATCATTGACTCCTGTTGCTGCCAGCTTAACTACTAATTGATTTTCCATAATAGTTGGAAGAGCTTCGTATCTCTCAAATAGAACATCTACTGAACCATATTCACGTAAAAGTATTTTTTTCATTAATCACCATTCCTCGCTTATTTGAAATTGAAAGCTAGTTTTTATTGCAATTTCTATTTGTTATAGGTACATTATAGGGTATACGCAAAATGAAACAAGTACGCAAAAAAAATATAGATACTATCAAAAAAGATACTAAGGAGAAACTAGATGAAAATTGAAAATGAAGAAGAAATTATTGCACAATGTCCTATATCACCTGTTCAAAAAATAATTGGTGGGAAATGGAATATGGTTATATTATATTTTCTAAGCCAAGGAGTATTACGTTTTAGCGAATTGCAACGAAAACTTCCAAATGTGACTCAAGCATCATTGACTAAACAGTTACGTCTTTTAGAGGAGTACAAAATAGTTCATAGGGAAGTATACAAACAAGTTCCGCCAAAAGTGGAATATTCATTAACAGAAATAGGAACAAAATTTTCACCAGTGCTTACAGCTTTAGAAGAATGGACAACAAAATATCAAGAAATAGATTAACAAAGAGGGTTTGTCAACTAAACTGTGAAAGTTTTCTAGAGAGTAAACTTTCACAGTATTTTTAAGCAGCTAGGAGTAAACTATTTGAACGTACAGTTAAATAAACCTAGCCTTACGGAAGGTAGATCGCATATTTTTCAATTCTAGAAGTGAAGGTCTCGTTCACCATTAACTGATTGAGCACCATCGCCCAGTTCTGGATATGACCGCCTGCCCACTTCTTGTGTAGCTCTTTTGTACGTAAATAAAGCAATTTAAGGAGTGCATTCTCATTGGGGAACGCTCCTTTTTTAGTGACTTTTCTAAAACTGGAATGGACACTTTCAACGGCATTCGTAGTATACATAATTTTTCGAATCGCACTGCCATAATCAAACAATTGTTCAACATGAGCGAAGTTCCGTTTCCATACATCTATTGCACCAGAATAGTGAGACCACCGATTTTGGAAACTGTCGAAAGCGGTATGTGCTGCATTGAGAGAAGATGCCCCATAAAACTTTTTCATATCTCTGCAGACTTCCTTGTAGTCTTTACTTGGGATGTATCGCAACGCATTTCGAACAAGGTGAACGATACAACGTTGAACGATGACCGATGGAAAGATCGCTTTCGCACCTTCTTCGAGACCAGAGACACCATCCATCGAAATAAAGAAAACATCTTCCACACCACGTGATTTCAATTCATCAAATACTTGCATCCAGCGATTTTTGGATTCCGTTTGGTTGAGCCATACCCCTAAAATTTCTTTGTTTCCTTTAAGGTCATACCCAAGAATCGTGTACACCGCGTATTCTTTGGCTTCGTAGTTTTCGCGTAAAGTAACATACATACAGTCAACAAATAAGAAGGCATAGCACTTAGCTAACGGGCGTGCTTGCCATTCTTCTAATTCCGGAAGTACAGCATCTGTGATATCTGAAATCATTTCATGAGAGATATCAAAACCATAAATATCTTCAATCGTTGCGGCAATATCTCGTTGGCTCATTCCACGAGCATACATCGAAAGAACTTTGTCTTCGATGTCGGAGACATCTCTCTTTCTCTTTGGAATCAATTCAGGATCAAAAGAGGCATCTCGATCTCTAGGAACATCAATATCTACTTCCCCAAAACTTGTTTTAAGCGTTTTATTACCGTAGCCATTTCGTCGATTCTTATGTTCTTTGGGTTCTTTCGAATGAGGGTCATATCCTAAATGATTGTTCAATTCTCCCTGCAGCATTTTCTCAAATAAAGGACCAAACACGTCTTTCAGAGCTTCTTGCATGTCATCTACAGATTCAGGTTGATAAGCGTTTAAAATGGTTTCAGCTAGCTTTTCAGCATCGGGATTTCTTTTCTTTCTAGCCATAATAAAATCACTTCTTAGTTTCATTTTAGAAAAATAAAAACTGTGAAGTAACCACCTGCCTAGGATTAGTGGTTACTTACACAGTTAATATTACACTCTCGGTTGATGTCATTTTCTTAATCGAAATCCTCACTCTCCGGCACATACCGCAGGATATCTCCGGGCTGGCAGTCTAAAACCTGGCAGATCTTCTCCAGGGTACTAAAGCGGATGGCCCTGGCCTTACCAGTTTTTAAGATTGAAATATTCGCCGGTGTAATGCCAACGAGCTTGGCTAGCTTACCCGTTGTGATATTTCGTTTTGCCATCATAACGTTTAATTCTACTCGAATCATTCTTCATTCACATTCCTTTTAGATGGTCAACTCGTTCTCTTGCTTTAATGTTATCGCTTGTCGGTAAATATAATAGATCAAGCCGATAATTACGAGTAGCATCATATCCGATATTAAGTCAGTCCAGTCAATCATAAGGTCGCTATTAATCCGATACAGTTTGTACCGAACTAACGTATTGGCAGATGCCAGCGGAAGATCCGCGACAACACCCAACGTTTGAGCAATCACCAGACGTCTCAACTGTTTCATGATATTGACTGAAAAATAATCCTTTTTGCCTATCGACTCTAAGATTTGAAGCCCAGCCCAAGTGGCAATAATTAAGGCAATCAGCGCAATCGTCAGCCCCACCGCCATTAGAATACCGTAGTTAGCAT
Source organism: Secundilactobacillus mixtipabuli (assembly GCF_002217925.1). Taxonomy (GTDB): domain Bacteria; phylum Bacillota; class Bacilli; order Lactobacillales; family Lactobacillaceae; genus Secundilactobacillus; species Secundilactobacillus mixtipabuli. The sequence goes on from NZ_BCMF01000007.1 coordinate 47,640, forward strand.
TTGGAAATTGCTCAATTGCGTGCTGTGAAACTTGTGTGTGATGCAAGACGACCAAATAATCGCTGCTATTAACAATGTTTTGGGCAAAATGGCTGCCAAAACCATTTATCACATAGCCAATTGGTTCTCCCAATGAAAATACTAAGCTAATCAGTATTAGGTACAGAAAAACTGATAATGTACTCGTCCCATATTTTAATGTGCGTGACATGATAATTACCCCTCCATCATTTGATGGTTTTAGAATATCATATCGTTTATCGATAATCAATAATTAAAAAACAATAATATTAAATTGATAAGCAATAATATTAAATTGATAATCAATTATATTATTGCCAATTCAAGTTTAAGCAGGCTACGTGTAGATCCTCTTTGTATCAAAAGGCTAATGAGATGATAGCCGTTATTTTGTGGTAATCTGAATATAATCTGAATGATATTTCAATCGATCAGTCATGCCTCATTTACTAAACCTAACCAGTTAATAAACATTTAAGATTTCAATTAATAATCTATTAACATTAAGCCATTACTCTAAAAGTGTAAGGGGATGATAATCATGGCAGCAATCTTACAGCTACAAAATATTACGAAAACCTTTGGTAAACAGCGTGCCCTAAATCACGTTAATTTAACTATTCAACCCGGTGATATTTACGGCTTAATTGGTAGAAACGGTGCTGGCAAAACGACGATTTTAAAAACGATTGTTCAGTTGCTTTATCCAAATGAAGGGAGCATTACATTGTTCAGTGCAACCTCCGGTAAAGATTACACCAAGCAGTTGAAACGAACCGGCAGCGTGATTGAAACGCCCGTTGCCAATAATCAGTTAACGGCTCGGCAGAATCTGACTTACTACTGCAAAATCAAAGGCATCGTCGATAAAGATGCTATTGATGACGCGCTGAAGTTCGTGGGGCTGACTGATACCGGCAAAAAGAAGTTTAAGGATTTCTCGTTAGGCATGAAGCAAAAATTAGGTTTGGCAATCGCCCTACTCAATAAACCGGACTTTTTAATTCTGGACGAGCCTATTAACGGTTTGGATCCCATTGCCATTGCTGATTTCCGTAAGCTACTGGTAAAACTCAATCAGACTCAAGGCATGACGATTCTCATTTCCAGCCATATTCTAGAAGAACTCTACCAAATGGCGACTCGCTTCGGCATTATTGATCACGGAACGATTATTAAGGAACTCACCAAAGACGAGTTCGATGCTCAAAGCCGCGAGTACATTAAACTGCAAGTTGATCAGCCTAAGCTGGCGGCTACGGTACTTAATAAGATGGGGATTGACGATTTTAAAGTCATCGATCAGCATACGCTTAATATTTATGACTTGTCACTGGACAACGCGGCATTGGTGGAAATGCTTGTGGCTGCCTCAGTCAGTGTCACTACTATCGTCCGTGAGCACATTAATCTTGAAAACTACTTCAAATCAATTGTCTCGGAAAACGAGGTGACCCCTAATGCTTAATATGGCACGAGCTGATATGTATCGTTTATTCCACTCTAAAGGGTTTTACATCACCCAAATTCTGATGATTATTGTGACAACCATTAGTATCCTGACATCAACAATTGGTATTATCGGCGGTGGCTCTGATGCCCTTTCCAATTTTCAGGCAACTAATCAAAGAGTTGTCTGGACCGGCGTCCAATGTGTTAAAGCGATGTCTAGTGAAACGAGTGCACTGATTTACTTTATTTTACCCTTATTTATCATGACGATTGGTTTCGAATTTTCGAGACAGATTTATAAAAATCCGCTCAGCAGTGGCATGACGCGGCTTAACTACTTTATTTCCAAGTACGTTATCTTTCTGCTAATTTCGGCTTGTCAGGTGATTTTCTATTACCTGTTCATCTTTTTAGCTGGCGGATTTAAGAATGGGTTTGGCAAAATTACCGGTCATTTCTTAATCAAATTACTTCAAACCTCAAGTATTCAATTACTAGAACTCAGTGCCATTTTTGCCATCTCAACGTTAGTCATGTACCTCTTCTTTTCAACGATTACTGCTGTGGTGACGACCATCCTTTTCCCGTTGATCATCACAGTTCTGGTACAGATTTTTACCAAGCAGCATTGGCTGAAGTATTTTAGTTTTCAAAATAACGTTGATTCTGCTTACTTTACCCACTACACATCTGGTCAAATGAATCAATTGCTTTTGGTCGGATTTGGGACCATTATTGTTTGTTTAGTATTGGCCTTCTTATCCTTTAGAAAGCGCAACTTGTAAACAGCAAAAAGGATGAAGCCTTGTTTTAGGCCTCATCCTTTTCTGTGTCCGCTAACTTAAACGTCACTTGAATTTGAAATTGCAGATCCTTGGTATTCAGGCTAACCTGACCGCCCTGCATCCGCACGAGTTCCGCGATAATGTACAGCCCTAACCCGGCATTTTGTTCGCGATGAGATAGGTCTTCAGTATAAAAACGATCTAGCAGCCGATCAAAGTTCTTGATGGGCGTCATCAGTTGATTAGTTGCTGTTAGCTGAACGCCTTGATCAATGTGTTTGAGTTCAACGGTCGCTTTTTGATAGCCATGATCCAGAATATTACCCAAAATATTCTGTAAAATTCGGGTGGTCGCTTCTTCATCCAGTTGCCACGTGATGTTCGGCTCAATTTTCAAGTCCGTCATAATTTGTTTCTGCTGCAACGCGTCGTAGTAATTCAAGCAGGTCTGGGTCAGCAGCTTTGACAGGTTTGACGGCTTAGGAGTAATCGTGATTCGATTCTCTAATAGCCGGTTATATAGCAGGAGCAGGTTAAGGTGCTTCGACAACGTCTGCAGATTTTGATTTAACTTACTGACCTGCTGGTGCTCAGTTTCTGCTAGATTTTCATTTGTTAATAACAACTGTGAGTAGCCGCTAGCAACCGTCAACGGTGTCCTCAAATCGTGAGAAATATTATGAATCGCCAGGTCCAACTGTTGTTGTGTTTGAACTGACCGTTGATGGGTGGCTTGCTGCTTGGCAATCATGTGATTGATTTGCTGGGTCAAAGTCACGACCACTGGATTGCGAGTTTTGACTTTCAACTGTTGATTCGTGGTGTGCTGATTAATGAATTTTAACTGGGTGATTAAAGTTCTAAGATCCATCATTATCAGCAAGAAGTAGGTTAAAATGGCAAGCAGAATAACAAAAATAATGGCTAATGGTATCATGCTAACCGCACCCCGATTCCCCAGATAGTTTTGATATAAGAATGGTCTGGATCCAGTTTGGCTAACTTATTGCGCAAATTACTGAGATGAACGTTGATCGTATTTTCATCGCCCATATAAGGTGTTTGCCAGGCCTGCTCATAAAGCTGTTCTCTGGTAAAAATTTGCTGCGGGTTCTTAAACAGCAAGGTTAGAATTACACATTCTTTTTTCTTCAACGGACAACTTACAGCGCCCTTTTTAACCACGAATTCCTGTGGATACAGCGTTAACTGCTGATAAGTGATTGGCTGTTCATCATTTGCATCAGCCCCTGTGTGTCGCAACTGTACCATAATTCGCGCTTTTAACACGTTAATATCAAAGGGCTTCGTCACGTAATCATTAGCCCCAGCCACCAGTAAATCAGCAATGTCTGTGGCATCATCTAATGCCGTCAGCATGATGATTGGCACTTGCGACGTCTGTCGAATAATTTGTAGCACCTCATCCCCGCTTTTACCAGGTAATAATCGGTCTAACAAAATTAATGACACCGGATACTTTTTAAACAGCAGCAGGCCCTCAGTACCTGAATAAGCGCTAATGACTTGGTAATCAGATGACAGCATACTGGTTAAGAGCCCCTGCATGTCATCACTGTCTTCAACGATCAAGATGGTTTTCATGGTAGTCACCTCTACTTCTTAAGGTAAGCTTATGGCTTAAAAGTGATGAAAACAAGTGTGATTTTAACTGATTTAGAAATTCAAAGATTTAAGCTGTGGCACCAGCCGTCTTTCTTCCTCTCGAGTTAAGCATGGTAATACAAGCCACAACAACCGAAATTCCCAATTTGTCGCGGATGCAAGAAACCCTGTCGTGCTGTAACGACCTCTTGCTAGTATACTGAACTTAAACAATTTAATAATAGAGATGAGGATGAGTATGTTAAAAGATAAGTTAAAAGCACGACAACAATCATTAGGTCTGACTCAGCAGCAAGCGGCTGAATTACTAAACGTTACCCGGCAAGCAATTTCAAACTGGGAGAATGGCAATAACTATCCGGACATACCGACCCTCATTAAAATCAGTGATCTCTACCAAATTTCACTGGATACGCTATTAAAGGGGGATCAAGACCTCATGACAAAATTTCAGACGGATTCGCGGGATCTGCACTATTTGAAACAAATTCGGCACCGATTCGGGATTATTGGTTCTTATCTATTTGTTCATTTTGGTCATCATCCCAAATGGGGCAAAGGTAATTTTATCTTTTGGCTGTTTACACTCACAATTGCTGTATACATGAATCTCATGTTGTTTGTTTTGCAGCTTGCAATTAGCTATATTTTTGAACATAATCTGTCTATTAATTATCTCTCTGAAATGTTTATCGCTATTTTGACTCTGGGGTTAAGCCCTGTCTATGGTTGGTGGGCACAGGATTTCTTAAAGAAGTGAGCAATGAAAAAAGCGCCCAAGCAGTCACGTCTGCTTGGGCGCTTGATGTTTTCAAAATTGATTAAGTCGTTCAGCTGGATTGTTGCCTAATATCTTCGCACTAAGAATTGATACAACGGATGCGTAAACGGTGTACATTGAATGGCATCAGCAAATTTACCGGTGATCATATCGTCATCTTGTTTATTTTCTAGCTTTTGAACCCAAGTTGGATCGATCAAGAGCTGCTGACCCACTGCTGCAAATTCAGCATGCTTCAGGAGGTCTGTCACATCTTGCCGGGTTCGCACACCACCAACGCCCACTAGTGGTTTACGGCCGGCGATTCGTTCGTGCAAATAAGTAAGGATCGACTGATCCTGGTATGCCTTAGCTTGAGGTACCCGGTCAAATTTATCCAACGAAACGTGCAGATAATCCAATGGCGTCTGCACAAGCTGGTCAACTAGGTAAAAGGTATCTTCCAACGTAATGCCAGGAGTGGTGAACTCCTCTGGGGAAAACCGGTATCCCACCACAAATGGCCGGTCAGCGTATTGTTTCACTGCTGTGAAGACACTGTCGAGCACTTCTTTAATGAACGTATATCGGCCTGCCCGGTCACCACCGTATTGATCCGTTCGCCGGTTGGATTGCGGTGAGTAGAACTGCTGGATCAGATACAGGTTCGCTCCGTGAATTTCAACGCCATCAAAGCCAGCTTCAATAGCGCGCCTTGTAGCGTTACCAAAGCCGGCAATGGTTTCGTGAATTTCTCCAATGGTCATTTCACGAGGGATGCCGGTCTTGGGTGAGCCATCACTATGTTCTGCAGCTATCGCGCTGGCAGAAACGGGCTGTTTCCCGTTTAACGCGTTCGGATCACTCATCCGTCCGCCATGGAAAATTTGAACGAACGCCTTGGCCCTCTGCGCTTTTATCCCACTTGCTAGCTCAGTTAGTCCAGGTAGATCCGCGTCATGAGCAATACTCAGTTCGCCTGGCCATCCCTTACCTAGATCGGTGACGTTTGCTGCTCCAGTGATCACGGCGCCAACGCCTTTAGCGCGTTGCGCATAGTAATTGATTTCGTCGGTGGTAATCGTCCCATCGTAAAAGCTCTGTAACGTCGTCATGGGTGGCATCATTAAACGGTTCTTAACGGTGACGCCGGATTGAAATGTAAATGAGTCTTGATAAGTTGTCATGTTTCCTCCCACAAAAATTAATGACCCGTAATGACTTTCTTAACCAATTTTAAACCGCCAAATCGCGTGACAATTTTACCCTGATGGTGATGCTTATCGAGGATCAACTTAACCACGGAACCGGCACCATCTTCCACCGAGCGCATGAAGCGGTTATCCATGTGGTTATTCAAGTCGGTGGTGATACCACCTGGAACTACGCCAAAGATTTCTACTGGGATGTGCTGTGACCTGAAACTTTCACCAAACATTTTCGTCATCTGGTTTAAAGCTGATTTACTGGTACAGTACGCGAATGGATGAAAGAATCGGTTACCAGCCGCTGGAATTGTCATGTTAACGATGCGGCCATGATGACGTTCCAAAATCGGGGTAAATGTCTTGATCAGTTCAAAGTTGCCGATAACATTAACATCCAGTGTCGCTTTTAGATCCGCCGTCTTGGTAGCCAGCGGTTCAGCATCCATATCACCGGCAATACCGGCATTATTGACAAGTACCTTTAATTCGGGGTGAACACTAGCAATTTTATCGGCTGCAACGTGAATGGTTGCTAAGTCGTTGAGATCAATTGGCACCCATTCAACTTCTACACCTTGCGCCCGCAATTTCTTAACCGCCGCTAATCCCCGTTCTTTGTTCCGGGCACCTAACAAAATCGTCCAACCCTTTTGGCCGAGCTGGCGGGCAATTTCAAAGCCGATTCCCTTGTTAGCACCCGTGATCAATACTGTTTCTGACATTTAAAGACCTCTTTACTGAAAAATATTTTAATGTATCATCAACAAAATGGCCTGATCACCACTTGTCATTAGAAGTCAGACCATTGGATACTTTTTACGGTTAATGATAACTAAGAGAACAGCTTTTTAGTGGCTTTAGCCAATGTCTTCAAATCCTTATCGTAACGCGGATTATGAACGAGTTTACTCATTGGAATGCCAGCAAAATGATAAGCGGCAATCTCTCCTGAACGAACGGCACTTTGTTCGGTGAAGACCATTTGATAAGGCTGTTCAGCAAACTCACCGGTAAATGCCAAATTGGTACTGTGATTAGGAATCACATTTGGGCGGTCCGTTTTAGCCCGGTTATTAAACAGTGCGGAGGCATATGGCATGTAAACGGGGATGCAGTTGATGATGCTGTCCATGATATCAGCCTTTTTGGTCATAATGTTACCAGGGCCAGGATCAACTTTTGACAGCTGACCAATGAGTTCTTCAGCCATTTCTTTACCCGTCATCTTAATATAGGGTTTATCCACGAATTCACCGTGGCGACGTGGGTATAAGAAGTAACCCCAGATCACTGATTCATTTGGCTTTTGCGTGGTGAAGTGCGGTTGATGATGGACCACAATGGACATGTTGACATCTTTTTGACCCAGATCAGTAATTGGCGTGGTTGATAGAAACGAATTCAGTGCGTTGCCAGGAACCTGAGTGGTGATCCGCGTAATTTCATTTAAGAGCAGGTGATTCTTGGTGGTTAACGTAAAGCTGCTCCATTCGCTGGCGTTCCGATCAGCAAAGAACTTATCTGGATTGCCAAGGTTATAGAAGTGTTCTGTTGCTTTCTTCCAGAGACTTGAAGCAGCACCATAATCCATATTCTCAGCAGCTGGCGTGTTGAAGTCACCCATGGTTGCTGAATCCGTGATCGAGCCATTAGTGAAAATGACGGCGGTCTGTTCATCCACGTCGACGGTTTCTTCTTCACCAGTCTCTGTGTTAGTCATCACCAGGCCAGTGACGGTGATTTCGTCTTGAAGCGGGGTTTCCTTGAAGTGCCAGTCAGTCACTCGGCGATTCAAAACGAAGTTGCAACCTTGATCTTTCAGATAATTAACCAACGGCAACATAATACTTTCGTACTGATTATAGCGGGTCCGGTTGACCCCCACTAAATGTTCAATTTGCGTAAATTCGTAAATCATTTGGTGCATGTAACGGCGTAATTCCTGTGCCGAACTTTGGATTCGAAAGGCAAAGGTGGTTTCCCACATATACCAGAAGTTCGTTTGGAACATGTGCGGATCTTCATTAAAGTAGTCCGCTATTGTCACGTTATCCAACCGCTCCTCTTGATCATCTGGCATTAAAATTAATTTGGTCAACAGTGCACGATCCTTATTATTCAGACCAAGTTTACCACCATCGATGATGCCTTTGCCGCCCTGCATTAACCGGGCTTTATCAAAGGTCCGGTGACGGGCATCAAACTCGCGGGTATCGGCTGCTGCTGTCATGCCGGTTTCGGTGGCCGATGGGATGCGGCCCAGTAAGTCCATCAAGTCCACATAGGTCCGGTAATTAAGCATTCGGCCACCGCGGGCAATATAGCCTTCCTGGTTTTCAGTGGGATGATTTTTGTTCCAATAATCATCCTTGGCATACTTTACCTCATCACCATCATTTGAGCCATGATCATCAATCGAATAAAACGTGATCTGATTACCAGACCAGTGTGCTTCTTGAATCAGATAGACCGCACTTGCCATATTGGCTAAGCCAGCACCAATCATGATTGCTTTCGTTTTCACCATGAGATAGCCTCCTTGAGTTTTATGTCTTATCCTCTTCATTATAAAGCGCTATCAGGAAATACAAAACCTTTCTGTAAAAGAAAAAGGAAGTCGCATAATGAGCGACTCCCTAAGAATAAATCGAATGATAATAGCAAGATTAAGCTTTATCCGTATCCATCAGCCAAGCTAAAGCCAGGGATTTTTCCCCTAAATGAGTGCCAATCACTGGCCCAAAGTAGCTGCGTTCGATAGGAATTTCTGGAAATTTATTTTTAATTTGTTTCTGCCAGTTATCGCCGCCCTCGGGATCATTACCATCAATGATAATGGCACGAATGGGATAATCCGCAGCTGCCACTGCTTCAGCAAACAAATCTTCAACCCGCAGCAACGCTTTTTTGCGTGAGCGAACTTTTTCAAAAGCCACGATTTCGTGACTCTCATCATCAAAGGTCAAGAGTGGCTTGATTTTAAGCAAACTACCAACAAAGCCTGATGCGTTTGACAACCGACCACCGCGCACAAGGTTTTGAAGATCATCTACCACGAAAATTTCATCGATCGTAGCCCGAACAGCGTCCAAGCGAGAGATGATTTCGTCCACAGACTTACCGGCTGCAGCTAATTTTGACGCCTCAATCGCTAAATAACCCATCAACTTCACGGTGATTTGTGAATCGTAAACAACCACGTGAGTGTTGGTCAAGTTCTCGTTAACTTGTTTCAGTGAGTTGACGAAACCGGAGATTGTGCTGGCTAAGTGAATGCTAATGATCGTGTCATAGCCTTCGTCACCTAGCTGCTGGTATAACTGAATCATTTCACCCAACGGTGGTTGAGAGGTACTTGGAAATGATTTAGATGATCGCAATTTATCCCAAAATTCCTCGGTGCTGATATCCACACCTTCGTTATAGGAACGGCCGTCAATGATCACTGGGATCGGAACGACGTGAATCTGGTAGCGCTCAATGTCTTCTTTTGACAAATAGCTGGTACTATCAGTGACGACAGCTATTTTCATTGTAAACACCCGTTTCTTTTTTCGATTTTACTTACCTATTGTTTAAGTCTGGGATTAATTGTAACGAATACCCGCCGTTAAAGCAAGCGTCAACAAAAACGTAACGATTGTTTAAGAATTCTAGCAATCGTTACGCTTCGTTAATGAGTTGTTTCGTTTAAAAGACTATCTGCCCGATCAATACTTCGGCTCAGCCGATTCAACATGATCTTCATCATCTGCTGTTCATCTTCAGGCCAATAATGAAAAACAGCGTCGATCAACGCATCATAATCCGCGTTGATGTGTTGTAGGGTCTCCTGGCCAGTGGCGGTCAATGCATATTCCAATTGACGGCGATCTTTACCAACTGCCGTTTTGGAGACCAATTCCTTGCTGCTGAGACTTTTTAACTGCCGGCTTAAAGTCGAAGTATCGAGCTGCAGGGCTTCAGCCATTGCATCTTGTGTGATGACCTGGTTTTGAATTTGACGTAAAAGCCGCCATTCAGCAATGGTCACGTGATAATGTTTTGTGAGTTTAGTCGTTTGTGTCTGCAATGATTTAGCGGCCAAACTTAAGTTATCTAAGATTCCCTCCAAGGCACGACGCCCCTTTCACTATGATTTACTTGTATTATACATCTTTTTGATTAAAATGCGGCTTAATTTACACTATAAATTACAGCCAATCTGCTTTACTAAGGTTATCAACACCGTTATACTAGTACCCGTGCGAAAATACGAACGAAGGAAGTGAGACCATGTCATTTGATGGTGCATTCACCCACGCAATGGTTGGCGAATTAAGCCGGCAGCTTGTTGGCGGCCGTGTCTCGAAGATTAACCAGCCATACAATAATGAGGTGATCTTAACTGTCCGGGCGAACCGCAAGAGTCTGCCATTATTGTTATCAGCAAACCCTACTTTTGCCCGAATTCAAATTACTGATATCCCCTATGTCAATCCAGTAACGCCCACCAAATTTACTATGATGATGCGTAAATACTTGAGTGGTGCAATTTTAACCGGTGTTAGTCAGACGGCTAATGACCGCGTGGTCCACTTAGACTTTACCAGTCGTAATGAACTGGGCGATCAAGTGACACTTCGGTTAATCATCGAAATTATGGCGCGTCACAGTAACGTGATTCTGATTGATCTTGCGTCGAGCACCATTTTGGATACGATTAAACACGTAGGCTCCGACCAGAACCGTTACCGAACATTGTTGCCAGGCGGCCATTACATTAATCCGCCGGCTCAGGACTTAATCAATCCGTTTGAAACGGCTGCCGCTCAAGCTGTGGTCGAATTAGTCCGCGATTACCCTAATGAAGATGTTTTGGCGCAGGAATTGCGGCATACGTATCAAGGACTGGGTCAGGATACAGCACTTGGTTTAGCTAAGGCTTTACACCAAACAGGTGAACCGGTTGCTAACTTTACCGCCTTCTTTAAACGCTTCGATCAGCCCGAACCAGTGTTAGTGACCAATGATAAGGGTAAAACGGGCTTTAATGCGTTCCCATATGGTCAAGAGCACGTCACCAGTAAAAGCTTTGATAGTTTAAGTGCCATGTTGGATTTTTACTACCAAGACCGCGCTGAACGTGATCGAGTCCAGCAGCAAGGCAGTACTTTGATCCATGTGGTTCGCAACGAGCTCAAAAAGAATCGGACAAAACTCAAGAAACTGCAGTCAACGCTGAAATCAGCAGACGACGCGGATGAGTACCGGGTCAAGGGTGAGTTATTGACGACGTATCTGGCGCAGGTGACTCGCGGGATGACCAGTATTACCCTGCCCAATTTCTATAACGATGAGAAACCTTTGAAGATTGCGCTGTCTAATCAAATCAGCCCTTCTCAAAACGCCCAAAAATACTTCAAAAAGTATAATAAACTAAAAGCCTCAGTGAGTTACGTCAACGACCAAATGGCCAAAACAAACGCTGAAATTGACTACTTGGATAACATCAGCTCACAGATTGAACTGGCTGCGCCCAAAGATCTTGCCGATATTAAGGCTGAATTACAGCAGGGTGGCTATTTGCGAGATCATGAGCACAACCAGCGCAGCGGTAAGAAGAAGCGTCGGCAGGTCTCCAAGCCAGAAATCTTCACTGCTAGTGACGGCACGACAATTGAAGTGGGTAAAAATAATTTGCAAAACGAAAAACTAACTTTGCACAGCGCCGCTAAGACCGATATCTGGCTGCACGTTAAGAACATGCCAGGTTCTCACGTGATTATTCACGATGCTGCGCCTTCTGACCAAACCTTATTGGAAGCTGCGACGATTGCGGCTTATTATTCTAAAGCTCGGCAATCTAGCTCAGTACCCGTTGATTACGTTCAAGTCAAAAAGATTCGTAAACCTAATGGAACCAAACCCGGTTATGTCATTTATGAGGGGCAAAAAACGTTGTTTGTGACACCTGATCGTGAATTTGTTGAAAAATTGAGTAATCATTAAAAGAGTGTGCAGAAAAACTCGGTAGATTCCAGAATTTAACTAAAATAGGCCTATCCCGGCGAACTTTGTCGGGGTAGGCCTATTTTGCGTTAAATGGCCGGAATCTGAGTTTTGACGCATGATTAGGCTATATTGAAGTATCGAACCAAAGGATGATCCTAACAATTTTTAATTAAAAAATTGATTGAAATATTTGTCCATATAGACTTATGGCACGACCCCTTTTGCTATTTCGCTAGAGTGTTTCAAAGCTAATTCTGGCACCCACTTCTTGAGTTGTCAGGCCTAATTGGTCTGGTAGTTGCAATTGTTTGAATGGGAAGGTGCCCCGAACTTGCGAGCGGCGATCAGAATGAATGTCGACATCCAACTGAGCAATTAAATCTTCATCGATTTCGCCCAATGCTTGCCGAACTAACATCCGTACCCAATTAATACCGGTGACCTTATTGAGGTAAGCAATGGTCGTTAGCCGAGTTGGCCGCACCCCCGTAAATTGAGGCGCTTGGTTACCATTAGTTGTATACAGCATTTGAACTAAACCAGTTCGTTTGTGTGCGCCAAGGTATTCTTGCGCATGTTTGATGATCGTATCTAATTGATGGTCAGTCAGCGTGGCTGGTGAACGCATCAAGGTAATTTGATCTAAAGTTGTTGCAATCCCCTGGTCTGAACGCAGATCACTGGCTAAAATTGGCACAATATGATCTTCAGTCACAAACAGATCAAGACCAATGTTAGCGTGATTCGTCATTAATTCACTTCGTTTTTCCTGATCAGGCGGTAAAACGGAAATTGAGTAGTTGCGACGGCGCAACTCACGAGTTAAGTAATGCCGGTTGCCCGGTACGAAAATTTTGACCGGATGTTCAATGGCAATCACATTCATAATGTCGCCAAGCTGCACGGGATCGATGATCTGCTTATCAGACAAAGTGGCCGTTAAAGAACCCGCGTTGGGATTGGTATTCATAATGACCGTCTGGTAACCAGATTTCCGTAATTGTTTCAGCATTTCAGTGGTGAAATAGTCAGCTGAAGCATTCGGTCCCAATTGGTTGCCGCCCCGCCCTAAAACGAGGATCGTTTTATCCGATAGTTGCTGACTTTCATTTTCAAGTTCAAAAGTACTGTAAAAAGCGGTTGGCGAGTTCAGCAACTCTCCACCTGAGGGTTCGATTCCCTTGTACGTTGGTAAAATGTGATGGTTGTGACCAAGGTTGCGGACCGTTTCAATATCAACACCCCACATCCTGGCGATCATGCCGTCACCGAAACCGTAATACCGGCCTATGTGTAACGTATCAACGTCCATTGGATGTGCTTTGACCGTTTCTTCAATTTTAAGAATGTGCTTTAATTTGACGAAGTAAAACTGATCGATTTTAGTCAACTCACTTAATTCGTCAACCTGATAGCCTCGCCTTAAGGCTTCCAATAGGACTAAGATTCTGCTAGACAGCGGATGAATCAGCTGTGAAATGATTTGTGAATCAGTTAGGTTGCTCATTGAAGGCAATTCATCTTGTGGACTAAACTGTGAAGAACGTAAAGCCTTTAAAATGGCTTCTTCCGTACTTCGCCCAATTCCAATCGTTGATCCTACCGATTTCATGATCGTGCCCAAATGCTGATCGGCGTTTTTGACGTCCTCAAAGGGCCAAATTGGAATTCTGATGACGACGTGATCTAAAGTTGGCTCCAGCAAAGCTGTCTGTTTAAAGTGGTAAATTTCAGGTAAGCGAACATCCGTTAATTTTTGGTTTAAGTATAAATTAGCAGCGACAAAGGCAATCGGATAACCAGTTGCACTGGCCACCAGTGATGTGCCGCGATCATTATACGGCGTGACTTTAGTCACATAGTAGCGGTTGTCATCAGCACGTAACGCAAAATGCGTATGCACCACGCCGGTAAATTGAAATTGATTATTGATCGCAAAAGCGGTGTCTCGAAGTGCTTCATACTCGCTGTTGCTTAGTGTCAGTGTGGGTGTGACCACCATGGAATCACCAGAGTGAATCCCAATGGGGTCAATGTTTTCTAGGCCAGCAATTAAGACTTGGGTTCCCATAACATCACGCATTGAGACCAACTCAATTTCTTTGTAGCCAACGATACTTTGTTCAATGACGCATTGTTTGAACCGTGACCAGCTAAAGCCCCGGGACACAGCGCTGATCATTTCAGTTTCGTTTTCGCACAGTACTCGGTTGGTGTCGATTCGTGGTGCAATTGGCTTCACAATGACGGGATAACCGATCCTGTTGGCGACGTTAATGGCTTCGTCTAAAGTACCGACTGTTTCAGAAGCAATCACGGGGACACCAACGTTACGCATGACGCCGTTAAGTCGGTCAGGATTATTAATATCCATCACTGCGTCAGCTGGAATGCCCAAAGTTCTGACGCTATTGTCAGCCAAAACGCCATTTTCCTGCAATTCTTGAACGACACTGATGGCGGTTACACCACCAACAGTAGGCAAGATAGCGTCTGGATGTTCCTTTTCAATGATTCGCTGCACGTTATCAGCAGTAACGGCTTGAATAAACATATTACTTGCCTGAACGTTTTCCAGAGCAGCCGAAAACGGATTATTGTCAATTAAAAGTGAGCGAATGCCCTGTTTTTTAAATGCCTGGATTACCTGAACACAGGCAGCGTCCAATTCGGTTTCATGACCAATTTCAGTTGGGCCACCACCGATTATGAGTATTTTTTTGATTTCAGTATCCATCTCGTCACTCCCGTGTGCCCATGATTTCTATAAATTCATCAAATAGGTCCACCGAATCGTTAGGACCTGGTGCACCATCGGGGAAAAATTGGACCGAAAACGCTGGGTAGTCTCGGTGCCGTAACCCCTGAATCGACCCGTCGATCAAATCCAGATAAGTGGTGATCAGACGGTCACGGTTAACGGAATCGGGGTCCACAACGTATTCTTGACTTTCCATGGCGTAAATGATCTCGTTTGTAATTACCTTTCGAATCGGGTGATTAGCACCATGGTGGGATAATTTCAGTTTGGTGACTTCAGAACCGTTAGCCAAGGCAAATAACTCATGACCAAGACCAATGGCAAATAGCGGAATCCGTTCCTGAATAGTCTGAATCATTTCCAGGACGCTTTCTGGTAAATCAAGCGGTGATCCAGGACCGGTTGATAACAAGACACCGTCCGGATCCAAGTTAATAATGTCTTGTGCACTGGCTGTCCAAGGCAAAACGGTTACGTTGCAGTCACGCTTAGACAATTGGCGCAGAATCCCGTGTTTGAGACCAAAATCAATGACAACCACGTTATATCCCTGGTTAGGGTTTGAATAAGGTCTCGGTGTCGCCACTTGTGCCACTTGCTGATTAGTCAGGACCGTTGCGTGTAGCTGATCAAACGCGTGGTCGTCTGCCACATCCACAATACTGCCCTTAATGGTCCCCGTTTGGTTAATTTGACGAATCAAATGCCGGGTATCGATGCCGCTGATACCTGGAATATTATGCTGCTTTAAAAATTGGTCCAGTGATAGCGACCGTTGCCGGTTTTTGGAAATGTCGGTGACGTCGCGGACAACCATTCCCTTTGCGGTCGGCAAAATGGATTCGTAAGCATCGTGAGCAATCCCAATGCTACCAACGATCGGTTGGGAAAAAACAATAATCTGATTGTGATAGATTTGGTTGGTCACGATCTCTTGATAGCCCAGCATACTGGTGTTAAAGACGATTTCGCCAGTGGTGGTTGCACCAGCACCAAAACCTTCGCCTGGGTATATCGAACCATCTTCCAATATTAAAAAGCGTTGTGCCATTTACATCATTCCAATCCTGATTACTGAACTATCGCTCGATGATTTCGACGCTATCATGACCGTCAATTTCACTCACGGATACCTTAATCCGTTCCTGTTGCGAACTAGGAATGTTTTTGCCAACAAAGTCGGCGCGGATTGGTAATTCACGGTGGCCCCGATCAACTAAGACGGCTAGGTTAATCTGTTTTGGCCGACCAAGATCCATAATGGCACTCATAGCAGCGCGAATCGTCCGGCCGGTGTACAGCACATCATCAACTAGGATCACTTTCTTATCAGTGACTGGAAAATCAATTTTTGAAACCGTCACCTTTGGATCAGAGTCTTGACTATCGTGTTCAATATCATCGCGATACTGAGTGACATCTAATTCACCTACCGGCACCGTTGCATTTTCTAGTTGTTTCAATCGGCTAGCAATACGCTGCGCCAGATATACGCCACGGGTTTTAATCCCAAGAATCACAAGGCCGTCGATCCCTTTATTGTGTTCAATAATTTCATAAGTAATTCGTGTCAATGCCCGCTGCATTGCCATCGCGTCTACAACTACTTTTGCCATAAGTGGCCTCCTATTTTGTAATCAATTTATCTCAAATAAATGCTATAACTTTACCATATGCTGGAATTTATCGACTTGCAAGCGATTTTATTTTAAACCCGGCGTTTGTTCTCTCAGCCGGTTGATCACCCGTTGAAAATCTTGCGGTAACGGTGCTTCGAACACCAGCTGCTTACCGGTGACGGGGTGTCTGAACCCCAATTTTTTTGCGTGAAGAAATTGACCCGAACCCGCAATGGTTTTTCGAGGACCATAAAGCGGATCACCGGCTAAAGGATGGCCGATTGATTTCATGTGTACCCGGATCTGGTGGGTTCGGCCCGTTTCCAGCCAGCAAGAGATCAATGTGTAATTTAAATAGCGCTCAAGGACTTTGTAATGGGTAACGGCATGCCTGCCATCAGCGACGATAGCCTGACGCTTGCGATCTTTGGGTGAACGGCCGATTGGCGCATCGATGACACCCTCATCTTGTTTGATAACACCATGAACCAAGGCAATGTACTCTCTGAGGTTCGTTTTATCTTTTAACTGCTGTGCCAGCGACTGGTGGGCATGATTATTTTTGGCCACCATGAGGAGACCAGAGGTATCTTTATCAATTCGGTGCACGATTCCAGGACGGTATGTGCCGTTGATGGTTGATAATGGTGAGTGGTAAAGCAACGCGTTGACTAGCGTATGGTCAGGATGCCCTGGTGAGGGGTGAACCACCATTCCTGCTGGCTTATTGACGACAATCACGTCATCGTCTTCATAAACAATATCTAACGGAATGTTTTCCGGTTCCAGGTCTAAGGCAACGGGATCCGGAATGGTGACTTCGATTTGATCGCCTGCTTGAACCTGATACTTCGGTTTCTCAACTTTAGCGTTGACCAATACCCGGTCTTCCTCGATAGCTTGTTTTAGCTGCGAGCGGCTTTCGTCCGGCATCATGTCGCTTAGAACCTTATCCAGCCGGCCGGTTTGATCCGTAATCTCTAACTGTTTTTTTCTAGACATGGGAGCCCTCCGATTTATCTTCCAGAAATAACACGATCATGATCCAGATAACACCGATGGTTAAACAGCTATCCGCAAAGTTAAAAATTGGGAAGTTAATAAAGTCCAGTTGGAACATGTCAACCACAAAACCGTTCACGATTCGATCGTAAAAATTACCCAGGGTGCCGGCAATCATAAAGGCTAGGCCAAACTCATACTGCCAGTTATGCCGATAGCGAATTAAAAACCAGCCCATCACAAGCAAAGCAGCTACTGAAATCACTAGAAAAAACCATTGTTGACCAGCTAACATACTCCATGCAGCACCGTCGTTTCGGATGTAAGTCAAAGAGAGAATGCCGGGGATTACCGTGTGCGACCCACCCAACGCAATCGTCGCCACCACCATGTGTTTAATCCACTGATCAATGAAAAATAATAAGATAATAAATGCTGTACTTAGCCCAATTAACAAGTTGGCAACTTCCTTTATTGTGTGATGTGTGTTCGCTTACTCAAGTAACTCCCATTATATCAAAAAAGCGGCCGATAAGCTTAATTCTTATCAATCCGCTTTGTTTAAACTTTTAGAAGAGTCCTGTAATTTTACCATCTGCATCAATATCCATGTTCAAGGCTGCTGGATGTTTAGGTAACCCCGGCATCGTTAAAACGTTACCCGTCATTGCGACGAGGAACCCGGCACCTAATTTAGGCACAAACTCGCGAACGTGAATCGTAAAACCAGTTGGTGCACCAAGTGATTTGGCGTTATCTGACAATGAATACTGCGTTTTAGCCATGCAGACGGGCAATTTATCCCAGCCATATTTAGCGTAGCGCTTTAACTGACGTTTGGCCTTTGGTTCAAGGATCACGTCTTGTCCACCATAAATTTTCTTAACGATGGTCGTCATTTTGCTGACCACGTCATCATCTGACTGATAGAGCGGCTTGAAAGTGCTTGACTGGTTAGTTGCATCAACCACGGCGTCTGCAAGATCCAGTGCCCCGCCACCGCCATTTGCCCAGACCGTTGTGTCATAGGCCGGTACATGAAGTTCGGCTTTAATGTAGCCTAATAATTGATTGATCTCAGCGTCTGTATCTGAGGTGAACCGGTTCACGGCAACGACTACCGGCACGCCATACTGCTGCATGCTTTCCACGTGCCGTTTCAAATTCACTGAACCAGCCGCTAAAGCTTCTAGATTTTCAGTTTCCAACTCGTTTTTATCAACACCACCGTTATACTTTAAAGCTCGGACAGTGGCAACAATCACGACTGCATCCGGTGTTTTACCTAAAACAGGGGTCTTGATGTCCATGAACTTTTCGCCACCGAGATCAGCACCAAAACCGGCTTCTGTGACCACGTAATCGGCTAACTTGAGTGCAGTTTGAGTTGCTAAAACGGAGTTGCAGCCGTGCGCAATGTTGGCAAATGGGCCACCGTGAATAATCGCCGGCGTGCGTTCCAAAGTTTGAACTAGATTAGGCTTGATGGCATCTTTCAACAGTAAAGTAATGGCGCCACCAACCTTTAAGTCAGCCACTGTAACGGGCTGTTTATCGTAATTATAGCCAATGACGATTCGGTTAATTCGGGCCTTCAAGTCAGCCAAGTCCTTGCTGAGGCAAAGAATAGCCATTAATTCACTGGCAACGGTGATATCAAAACCATCTTGACGCGGAACGCCTGAGGTGCGACCACCAAGGCCAATCACCGTTTGCCGCAACGCACGGTCGTTAATGTCTAATACTCGTTTCCAGATAATCTGACGCGGATCGATGTTTAACTCATTGCCCTGTTGAATATGATTATCGATCAGTGCTGCTAACGTGTCATGAGCCTCGGTCAAGGCGTGCATGTCACCCGTAAAGTGGAGGTTGATATCTTCCATTGGGACGACTTGAGCGTAACCGCCACCGGTAGCGCCGCCTTTCATCCCCATGACGGGGCCTAAAGATGGCTCTCTTAAAGCGATAGCGACTTTTTTACCCTGCCGTTTTAGAGCATCTCCTAAGCCAACCGTGACCGTTGATTTACCTTCTCCTGCTGGCGTCGGGTTGATCGACGTGACTAAAATGAGCTTAGAATGGTCAATATTGCCCTTAACGGGTAGCTTGATTTTTGCTTTTACCGCGCCGTAAGGTTCAATCTGATCAGCAGAAAGACCAAGCTTTGCAGCGATTTCGGTAATTGGCGCCTCTTTAGCAGCTTGTGAAATCTCAATATCGTTCAATATTAACAGCCTCCAATTTATTTAACCGGTTCTTTTTTGGTTTCACCAATGATATTACTCAGTTCGATGATTGAATTCAATGGCATTATAAATTGATAAATTTTGCCACCGTAAATAAAGCCCAAGCGGTATTTTGAAACATGGACTTCATGAACATCCTTGAGCCGAATGTGAACCCAATGATGATTCATGACCCGACTGACTCGAATCGTGCCATTATCAAGATAAACGTGGCGAAAGTGAACCTGCGCCCAAGTTAAGACTAGGAAGATAATGCCGAGGAGATAGGCAATCCATTGCCACTTGGCCGAAACTTCTAAGCCGATAATCAGGCCTAGAAAGAGAATGCAAAACGTCCAGCTCCATAAAATAATACTGCTTAACGGTGCTGGCTGATATAAAAATTTTCGTTTTTGATTTATGATAGAAATACCCCATTTCGAAAGGCTTGATTCCATGTATACCTTATACACAGATGCAGCAACGAATAACGATACGCAGCATAGTGCCGCTGGGATTCTGATTGTTCACGCTGGAAAACAGCAACAGCTGCATGCTAGTCTGCCCGATAGTGATAATCATTACGCAGAATTTCACGCCGCCCTGGCAGGCTTCGACGCGCTGCTGAAACTTCTCAACGGAGCAGCCAAGACCATTACCGTTCAATACTTTACTGACTCCAAAATTGTAGCCGAAAGTGTCGAAAAGCGTTACGCCAAACATTATCAAGCGTTAGTCGATCAATTACTAGCTAAACAGGCCGAATTTAATTTGGTCATCACCCAATGGCTGCCTGAAAAGCAGAACCAGGGCGCCCACAACCTTGCTCAGCAGGCATTGCATGAAAACGACTAGCTAAAGTAGTTAGTGAGCGGCTTTTCGTAATTTGACCAGTCTGGCGTGCCACCGTAAATGATTGTACCAGCTAACAGCCGGCCGATTAACGGCCCAGTCGTTAATCCAGAAGCACCCAAGCCACCGGCAACCAATAGTTTAGGATGGCCCTTTAAGCGACCAAAGAAGGGAGCAAAGTCTGGCGTGTAAGCACGGGTGCCAACCTTAGTCCTGGTGATATCGCCCTCAGTCAGATAATCAGCGAACTGGCGGGCACTATTCAGTAAATCTTGAGTGGCCGCCGGCGTTGCGGTTAAATTAAAGCCGGCTTCATCATCATGCGTTGCGCCAACGATCAATTTACCGTGTCCAAACGGAATGAAATCCCGTTCGCCTTCCGGCATGAGGACGGGCATGTTTTCCTGTGAGCCATAATCAGGTACAGCTAATTCAATCAGCTGCCCTTTTTGTGGACGGACGGCCACTTTGATGCCAAGCGGTTCAACGAGTTCGTTTAACCATGGCCCTGCCGCAATGATGATTTCATCAAAGCGCTGCTGACCGGTTGCGGTGATGAGATTGCCCTGATTATCAAGGCTGACTTTTCCACGTTTAACCGTTAAGTTAACCTGCTGGGCTTGATCGAGCAGGGTCGTCACAAGGGCTTCACCATCGATCCTAGCACCACCACTAATGTAAATACCGGGTTGCGGGTTAGTCAGCAATGGAATCCGTTCCTTTACTTCAGCTGCAGTTAATCGTTCAACAGTCCCCATATCTGGCGCGTCTTGGCGTCTTTCCTGAGCTAAAATAAACAGGTCATGAAGATCCTTTTCATTTGTTCGAGTGATGATGGTCCCCGTTTGATGATAAATGTCAGTTGAAAGGTTCGCGCGGCGAGCCAGCGTCATTAGCGTGGTTGCACCGTCTTTAGCGAGCTGATACCACTGTTGATTACGTCTTTTTGATAACCACGGTGAAATGATTCCTGCGGCTGCTTTGGTTGCTTGACCAGCACCAGCGTCAAACAACGTGACGTTGAACTGATCGCCACCAGGCAGACTGCTTAAATAATAAGCAGCACTTGCACCAACAATGCCACCACCAATGATTGCAATTTTTTTGTTCATTATGATTGCCACACCCCTGAAATCAATTTTACTTCTATAGCGTAATTCTAGCATACTATCGTTTTCAATATTAACCTAGAATTTTTTGAAAAGTTATGAAAACATTTAATTTGGACTAAATTAGTTTAAAAGCCAAAAAAATTCCCTTACATTTTTGTAAGGGAATTTTTTTCATTAGTTTTACTTTAGAACCTTAAAGCGGTCTTCATCAGCCATGAATTGCTTCTCGCCAGCTGGTGCTTCAATTGAACCAAAGTCCATTTCAGCACGAAGTTTCCAGCTTTCAGGAATATCAAAAGCTTTTCTAACTTCGTCATCGATCAGTGGGTTGTAATGTTGTAAGTTAGCGCCCAAACCGTTTTCTGCTAACGCAGTCCAAACGGCAAATTGTGCAATCCCCTGACCTTGTTCGGCCCAGTCAGCAAAGTTGTCAGCGTATAGGGCAAAGTTGTTTTCTGAATCATGAACAACGTCCATATCAGTAAAGAACATGACCGTACCGAATGCTGATTTGAAAGCGTTGATTTTTTGTAAAGTCCGTTGGTAAGCTTCTTCAGTTGGAACTTCTGACTTCAATCGTTTGCCAACGATGTCCCAGAGTTTTTCGTGGTTTTCGCCAAACAGAATAACAGCACGAGTAGACTGGTTGTTGAAAGTGGTTGGTACCCATTTAATCGTTTGCGTGATCAACGTTGCAATGTCGTCTTCACTAACGGTAACGTTACGACCTAAAGCGTAGATTGAGCGGCGTTGTTTTGCTAAATTTAGTAATTGTTCTTTCATGTGATTGAAATCCTCCAATATGTGTCAGTCATTTATTTAATAGACTCAGTATAACAGCTTACTTTTTGTAAGTAAAGGATAATGTCGTTTTTTATTTTTTTAACTGGCCTCGATTTGTCCTCAATCACACCACATGCTAAACTGAAAACACTGAATAATACAAAGGACGTGACTTTATGCTTCATCAGCGAGCTGGTCGTCAACTGCTCAGTCAGTACGGCTACTTTTTTGTTTTATGGTTTGTCATACAAGTGTTTATTAACGTACCAATTATCAATTTAACGAGTGGCTGGACTGAAGAATTACTAACAGATGCTGTCAAAATTGTGATCTGGCTGGGCATTGGTTTTTTCATGATCTTTCATACCCAAAAAGACCAGTTCATCATCAACCGGCCTTTTCACGTCAACTTAAACTTTAAACCACTGTATATCACACTTTTTGCAATCGTGGCTTACATGCTGGCTACCGCATTCATTCAGCGGCACAGCATCGGCATCGTTGCTACCTTTAAACCAACCCTGTTACTACAAGATTTTCTCATTGTAGGCATCTGTGAGGAAACCGTTTTTCGCGGTTATCTGCTAAACCGGCTGGCAAAAATCGTTGATTCTGAGCAAACGGCACTGGTCATTCAGGCCATTTTATTTGCGCTGATTCATTTACCCCGTTACCTGACGACTTATCCAGCGCTATCATTTCTGACGATCATGGGCCAACTAGTGACGGTTACCCTTCTTGGTTACTTATTCGGCTGGCTATTTCTCAAAAGCCGCTCTTTATGGCCAGGCATTATTGTTCACTCAGTTTGGGACTTATTAATCGTCCTTTTGATTGGCAGTTAAATGCAATTGCCCATTCATAGTTGATGAAACTGCTGATACGGTTGTTGGTTCCGTGAAAATGGCTAACATTTCCATGAAACTTTCAGCCGTATTTTTGGTGTTCAAATCTGCTAATGGTAACCAGAAAATACGTCCTTCGTCGCCTTGTTTGAGTGTTCCAGAAAAATGATTGGTGCGATATAGAAAACCGATTTTACGGTAACCAGCTTGCTGATCAAACCATTCCACACAGCCGCAAGCTTCAAGCTGACTAATGTGCAAACCAGTTTCTTCAAAGACTTCACGAATCATAGCATTGGCAACCGGTTCACCTGGTTCAACGTGACCGCCGGGAAACGTGTGGCCAAATTCCCAATCCACATCAGTCTTATCCTCAACCAGAACCTGCTTTGTATTTGAATCATAAACCATACACATATTGACTAATTCAACCTTCTGCGCGCGATTGATTCCCATATAACCACCTCATTTATCAGATGATTCCATTATAAGGGAATAACCTCATTCTCGTAAACGGGCAGTTTGGCCCTTAAATTCAGTTGCGTAAAGTTTCATATCACTTTGCGCTTTAGCGACATCATCGCTTAATTCCACCGTATAATCCGCTTCTTCACCGTGTTCGCCAATATCCAAACCCAATGCTTCTTCGTCAGCATCGACTCGCATTGGCATAAACAGTGCTAGGGCTTTTATGAGTACAACACACATGATGGCAACAAAGATAATGGTAATCGCTGTAGCGGTTAATTGAACGAGGAATAAATGAACACCGCCACCGTAGAGCCAGCCGTTTTCGGCAAGACTGCTGTTAACGGATTTTGTCGCAAACAGGCCGGTCGCAATGCTGCCCATAATCCCGCTGACACCATGACAGCCAAAGGCATCCAAAGCATCATCAACGCCAATTCGATCCTTTAAAACATTCACAAAAAAGTAGCTGCAGCAAGTGGCCGCTAAACCGATCCAAAATGAACCGGCAATGGTGACAAAGCCTGCTCCTGGCGTAATCCCAACCAAACCGCACAACGTTCCTGTGCAGACCCCAACCAACGTTGGCTTTCCCTTAATGAAAATGTCGAGGAACATCCAAGCAACCATGGCAGTGGCGGTAGCCACGGTAGTTGTGATCGTGGCTTGAACGGCAACCGTGTTAACGCCCAGTGCAGAACCAGCGTTGAAACCATACCAGCCGATCCATAGAATGGTGGTCCCTAGTAATACCCAAGGCAGGTTGTAGTGCGTGTGTGGTATATCGCCAAACTTAATTCGCTTACCCAGAAAAGCGGATAAAACAAAGGCTGTGACACCAGCGTTAATGTGAACCACTGTACCACCCGCAAAATCCACTGTGCCAAGCTTGGCTAGTATGCCGGTAGGACTCCAAACCATGTGCACCATTGGGTAATAAATGAAGATGGACCAAACAACTAAAAATGTCAGTAGAAATTTAAACCGAATCCGGCCAACCACGGCGCCAACAAACAGAGCCGGTGTGATAATAGCAAACATCATTTGAAATAACGAGTAAAGACTTGTAGGAATATGAGTACTGGTCAACGCATTTAAATTCAATCGACTCATAAACGGATGTGACCAACTGCCAAACACACCGCCATGATCACCAACAAATGACAAAGAATAGCCAATTAAAATCCACAGAATAATGGCGACGCCGGTCATTACGAATACCGACAGCATCGTATTGACAACGTTTCGTTTGGAGACCAAACCACCATAGAAGAAAGCCAATCCAGGTGTCATAAACAAAACCAGGATGCTGGACAGAACCATGAACGAGACGTTAGCAAGACTCATAGAATCACTTCTCTCTTAGAATATGTGATGAATTCTAACATGAATTTAATTGCCTTTCCAGCGGGATTTAGCTGATGTTAGGAAGTGAAATCTAATGGTTTACCAGTAAACGGTATGAGGGCAGGAAACATTAAAGATTAAATTTTTTTGATAATTTTCACCTGCATGTTAGATTTTAGAACATCAGGAGGGTAAAAAGGTTATTTTACGCAAAAAGCTGCTATTACCAATCAGTCTGATTGGTAGTAGCAGCTTTTCCAATATTAATGTTTTCGATGATTTGCCCAATACTGGAAATAATCCGTTCTTAAGGCACCGTTATACAGTTTACGGCGTTTAGTTGCTCTTTCACCGTAGAAAGTTTCAAACTCAAGGTCAGCAGTTAAAATGTACTTCGACCAAGTTGTCAGAGGCTTGAAAACCTGTCCCATTTGCTGGTATAACTTCCGAACGCTCTTTTGATCGCCCATTCGTTTACCATATGGTGGGTTAACAATAATCACGCCGTCTTCTTTATCAGTCTTAAAGTCTTTGACCGCAACCTGTTTAAAGGTGATGTCATGTAGCACACCCGCGCCGTTTGCGTTTAACTTAGCGATATCAATCATTGACCCATCGATATCACAACCAGTAATATCAACAACGTTGTCATTTTGCTTCGTCTTGGCTTCTTCCTTAAGTTCGTTTGAAATCTTAAGGTTATCAGGATGCCAATTCTCGCATGAAAAATGACGGTTGAACCCAGGCGCAATGTTACGTGCCATGAGGGCAGCTTCGATTGGTAAGGTACCAGAACCACACATTGGGTCAACAAACGGCATATCCGTATGCCAGTTGGTTAGCATGATCAGGGCAGCAGCGAAGTTTTCCTTTAGTGGTGCTTCACCCTTTTCTTGACGGTAGCCTCGTTTGAATAAACTATCACCCGTTGTATCCAGCGTCAGCATTGCTTCATCCTTGTTTAACGCGATTTCAAGCTTAAATTGCGCACCGGTTTCTGGAAAGCGCGTCTTCCGGTGGTAGGCTGCTGCCATTTGATTCACAATCGCTTTTTTAGTGACCGCTTGAATATCGGGGACACTAAACAGCTTAGAGTTTTTAGAGCGGCCGTCCACCGGAAATTTGGCGTCCATTGGTAACCATTGGTCCCAAGGCATCGCAGTTACGGTATCAAAAATATCGTCGAAGGTCGTCGCCTTGAACGTGTTTAACACAATTTTGATTCGGTCTGCCGATCGAAGCCAAATATTGGCTCGTAAAATGTCGGTCATATCTCCTTCAAAATAAATTCGTCCGTTATCAACGCGAACCTCATAGCCTAAATCGCGTAATTCTTGACCAGCTAATGCTTCTAGTCCGCTGGCGGTTGCTGCGTATAATTGAAATTTTTGTTCTGCCATGTTTTGCCTCTTTCTTTGTGGTGAGTGGCCAGTTAAACTGCATAAAAAAAGGTGAGAGTCACCTCTCACCAATCCTGAACTGTAAATCTCTGTAAGCCATGTTCCGTACTTTATTAGATGTCAGGGACAGTCTAATAAAGCGGTAATCATCTATCTCAAGAGTTAAAAACTCTTCCCCCACATTTAGTTCATTTCCAGATGTGAAGCTCCCCTACCATAGTTTGGGTTGCCCGCTCGAGGGGTTTACCAACGTTCCACCGTACCCGTTTCCGAATACGTCATCGTCGCTGTGGCACTTTTCAGGGATATTAACGCATAGCCGAAACCTTAGCGCGTTTTCCCGCCGTAACTTCTTACGAAGTCCCCCGGCTTATTTTTTCACCGAGCACGAACACTACAAGCATCTCAGCTTGTGCGAGCATGGACTTTCCTCAGCCGACATAAGCCGGCCGCGATTACCCGAGATTTACAAGTTACTATCTAGTTATTACAGACGGTGGGATGCGTTAGCACCACTGTCTACTTGAGAACCAAAGACGTGGCGTTCAAGGTTGGAAAGACGTTTTAGAATATCCATGTTAGTCACATTGACAGCTGGCTGACTTGGTTGTGCGGTTGTTGTACCGCCAACGGATAATTGCTTCGTCAATTCATCAACTTTTGCACGCAGACGTTCGTTCTCGTCTTGAAGGTGCTGATTTTCCTTCGTAAATGTTTCGTAGTCCTTAATCACATTATCTAAAAAGCTGTCAACGTCAGCAGGGTCATACCCGCGCATCTTCTGACGGAACTCTTTTTGAAGGATGTCTTTTGGATTATAATTAATGGTTGCCATTTAAATACACCTCATCACTTATTCAACACCAACATTTAAGATGTTATCAAATTTTAGTTTAAATTGAAAGCCTAATTTGAATTTTTATTTGAATTTTCGCCAAATTCATATGAAAATTCTTGCAGTTGATCAAAATCGACCAGTTGAAGCGGATAATCATGCTTGTCCTGCCACTTCAAAATCGCATTATAATCGTAACTCGATTTGCCTGCGTTGTCTATATCGTATACTAAAATCGCACCGTCAGTGTGACTTAACATGAATTCTTGATAGTTTCTTAATTGTTGTGGTGATGTGTAGTCGTGATCACTGACGCTAGCGTGAAAATCAACTTGTGAAATCAGTGTTGCTAATTTCGCCTGATTCTCTGGTTTCCATTGACTACCGAAGTGTGTGAAAGGTGTCATCATTGCCACTTGAAGCTCTGGGTAGTCTTTTTTTAGATCGATACCGACTTTAGCAGCCCACTGTTCGATCCCCATTTGGCCACCAGTGATCAACCAAGTTGTCCCGTCTTCAATCGCGGCGGTAATGAGTTTTTTCAGGGCGTATTGCAGCACTAAAAATTTGGGCTCTTTATCCGAGAAAACGCCCAATTCATAGGCCCGATAACCAGTAATCCAAACACGTTGCATTTCACTGTCTCCTTTTTGTGGTATCATTTCAACCATGAGTGTTGTGCTAAAACTAATTTCTTACATAATACTTAAGTTAATTGTTTCATATTCCAGTTTTTATTCACGAGTCAACTTGGTATAATAACCGTAACTGGGTATGCACTTTTTCTCAACATTTTACTATAGAAAAGAGATGATCCAGCCAGTGACAATCCATTATCCAAATGGGACTCAATACCAGCCACACTCAGCTAACCGACCGATGCACACTAATGCGTCCTTGGTTAAGCACGGTGGTCGTGGCATGACGTTAGAACAGGAAATTAACGAAAGCAATCAATACTATTTAGCACATGACATTGCAGTTATTCATAAAAAACCGACTCCTATTCAAATCGTCAAGGTTGACTATCCCAAACGCAGTGCCGCGGTGATTCGGGAAGCTTATTTCCGACAAGCCTCTACCACTGATTATAACGGAATTTATCGTGGCCGGTATATCGATTTTGATGCAAAAGAAACTAAGGAAACCACTCGTTTCCCCTTAGATAACTTTCATCAGCATCAAGTTGAACATATGCGTAGTTGTTTAAAACAGGGCGGAATTTGTTTTGGTTTAGTCAAATTTGTCACGCTTGATCAATTATACCTATTGAAAGCAACTGACTTAATCAAATACTGGGATGCACAGGAAAATGGCAATGGCCGCAAATCAATTCCACTATCGGCTTTTGAAGCTAGTGCCATTCCAATCAAGTATTCGCTCAACCCCATCATTGCTTATCTTGATGCGGTTGATCAGCTTATTTAACGCCTTAATCAAAGGAGTCTATTTATGTCAAGTAATCAATCCAATCCTCAGACACGATCAGAAATGCACGCCGAACGGAATCGTGGTTCCAATGGCCACCATACCTTTAGGCGCATATTCAAGTGGCTGTTTGTTCTCTTTTTAGCAGCTATTCTATTAGGTGCCGTTGTTTTCTTCTACTATGCTGAAGGTGCGCCAAGCATTTCTCAATCCGCACTCGAAAGTGATACTTCAACTAAAGTCTATGATTCGAATAACAACGTGATTTCAAGGCTCGGTGCCCAAAACCGTGACTACGTGAAATCTAAGAACATCCCCGCTCAGTTGAAGTCGGCCGTTGTTTCAATTGAAGACCGCCGCTTTTATAAGAATTACGGTGTGGACCCCATCCGGATCATCAGTGCCGCCGTGCATAACGTGACGGGATCTTCATTAGGTCTCCAAGGTGGGAGTACCTTAACCCAGCAGCTGGTTAAATTGTCGGTCTTCTCAACTGCTAAGTCTGACCAAACTCTAAAACGGAAATCGCAGGAAGCTTGGTTAGCTATCAAAGTTGACCAGAAGTACAGTAAACAGCAGATCCTTGAATTTTACATTAATAAAGTTTACATGGGTAACGGTGTTTATGGGATGCAAACTGCCGCCCATTACTACTATGGTAAATCGTTAACCAAGTTAAGCCTGCCAGAAATGGCGATGATTGCTGGGATGCCACAAAGCCCAACGAATTATGACCCGATTCATCATCCCAAATATGCCACATATCGACGAAATCAGGTCTTGGACGCGATGGTTGCCAATAAGCAGATTACTGCCAGCCAAGCCACTGCTGCTAAAGCCGTTGGTGTTCAAAGTGACTTAGCTAAAACGCATCCAGTAAGTACGATTAATCTGACTAATCAAAAGTACATTGATGCTTACCTTAAGGAAGTTTACTCAGAACTCAAGAGTGATGGCTACAACACTAACACTGATGGTTTGCGGGTTTATACGAACCTGAATATGTCAGCTCAAAAGCACCTGTACAGTATTGCCAACAGCAATAATTACGTTGCTTATCCAAGCAACAAATTCCAGTTAGGTGCCACAATGGTTAACCCGAATAACGGTAAAGTTGTTGCAATGCTGGGTGGCCGTAAAACCAGTAATGTCTCATTTGGCCTTAACCGAGCAGTGCAAACGGATCGTTCCAGTGGTTCAACTGCAAAACCAATCGCCGATTACGGTCCCGCAATTCAATATCTGAAATACCCAACTTATCAACCCGTTCAAGATACCCAGTATTACTACCCTGGATCCACGCGTGAACTAAACGACTTTGACAATCGTCATGAAGGCACGATCACCATGCGTAAGGCGCTGGTAGAATCACGGAACATTCCGGCGGTTAGAACATTAGATGCTGTTGGGATTAATCGAGCCACTAACTTTTTGGGTAACTTGGGAATGACCTTCAACGATAAGCTGACCCTTCAAAACGGGATCGGTCTTTACATTTCCACTGAACAAGAAGCCGCAGCGTACGCAGCCTTTGCAAATGGTGGGACTTATTACAAACCACATTTGCTGGACCACGTTGTGACGGCGGATGGGAAATCCCACTCATATGGTGTTAAGGGAACTCGGGCAATGTCACCTGCCACAGCATTTATGATTACGGACATGCTTAAAGGCGTTATTACCAGTACAAATGGTTCAGGTACCGCTGCTAACATTTCAGGTCTCTACCAAGCTGGTAAAACGGGGACAACCGCCTATCCCGATGATTACGCATCTTCAGTTCCTAGTGATGCGGCAATGGACTCTTGGTTCACTGGTTATACTAAGAACTATTCCTTATCCGTTTGGACGGGCTATGACAAACAGTTTGAGCAGGGACACTACCTCCCTTACGAGCAAACCAAGATTGCTCAGGAAATTTATCGTTCTGAAATGAGTTACGTTCAGCAAAATGCAAGCAACACGGATTGGACAGCTCCTTCAGACGTTGTGGCTACTCGTCGAAACGGCACGACGGAATATTACGTTGCCGGCTATCCGGGTGACGCTTCAACCGCTACCAATGATGGCATCAGCAGCAGTACAAATGCCAATGATTCGACTGGTAATAACGAAGCAAATACGAATAGTTCATCGAAGAGTTCCAGTTCAAGTAAGAGCTCCAGCACATCAACTGAACAGCGCCCAACTGGTGGTAATGGCGGCGCTGGCGGTGGTGGTAATAACGACACACAAAATACTAATTCAAATTCTACTGAAACTACACCAAACACGAACAACGGTGATAACACTGGTAGAACGAATACAGCGACAACTAAAAATGGGCAATAAGCCTGTCATTGATTAAACAAAAAATCCCGATATCAGTTATTAATTCAAACTGATATCGGGATTTTTTTGAAATAAAGTTAAGGAAAACTAATCTTTCGGCTGCTCACCAATCTTAAACATCGGGATATTTGGTAAATGGTTATTTTTTTGATTGCCCTTATTAGCTTGATTTGGGCCTGCAGACGTCTGCTTTAATTGACGCTGTTCTCTTTCATGCTGAACCTGTTCAGGAGTCGTCAGGTGCTTTTTTTGCCAGTTTAACAGGATACGATCCATATACTTCAGATTATAAACCTGGTTTAGGACCGCTTCTTTAAGTGCTAAGCGAATCACGCCAACTTGATAATGATCTTCGTCCAGCCACTGAGAAATCATTTCGAGCTCGATTGGCGATAACGGTCGACCAAATTCAGTCTCAATTTGATTAAAAATGGTTTCCCGGTCGTTTGCCACTTGACTGGTAATGGTTTCTGTCTCTGCCTGTTTAACATACTGTGCCAATTTCTCATACAGCAAGGAAAAATCGTATGAGTCCCGCGCTAATTGACCCGGCTGCTGTACCGTATTGATCTGCATTAATCGTTTCCCAATCATCGTGTGCAGTTCCTGAAAAATTTGGTTATCCGTCAAACCTACCGCTTTAGCGATGGTCTCAGTTTGAGGAAAACTGATGCCACGATCGTTGTAGCTTTTGATTTGCAGATAAATTAAAAATTGAGTATTACTCATGCCAAGTTCGCGATAATGTTCCAGCAATAAGGTTGAAAGCGTTGTTTGGCCTGATTTAATCAAGGCATTCGCAAATGCGTCCATCTTAATCCCTCCCATCCTTGTAAGTTAGTCTAAAAGCGAAGAAACTCCCCCATTGCACCATCTTAGTTAGGCTCCGGAGAAGTTTCAATATTATGCGAGTTATTTAAAGTCTATGGATAAATACGGTTCAATAGACGTGGGAATGGAATGGCTTCTCGAACGTGATCTTCACCGGTGATCCACGTAATTGCTCTTTCAAGACCCAAACCGAATCCTGAGTGAGGCACACTACCGTACTTACGAAGATCTAAGTACCAGCTGTATTCCTTAGGATCCAAACCAGTCTTCACAATTTGGTCGTAAAGGTAATCATAATCGGTCGCTCTTTCAGAACCGCCAATAATTTCGCCGTAACCTTCTGGTGCCAATAAGTCAGCACAGATAACAACGTCCTTACGTGTTGGGTGTTCCTTCATATAAAAGGCCTTAATGGCTTTTGGATAGTTTAAAACAAACACAGGTTGTTTGAACTGATCAGCCAAGAAAGTTTCTTCAGGTGAACCGAAATCAACACCCCAGTCAACGTCAAAACCGTTTTCCTTTAGCATTTCGACAGCTTCATCGTAACTGATTCGTGGATAAGGTAATTGCGTATATTGCTTAAGGGTATCAATGTCACGGCCTAAAACGTCGAGAGCATCCTTACAATGATCGATAACGTTTTGAACCAAGAAAGCAATGTAATGTTCCTGAATTTCCAAACTTTGTTCCTGATGCATGAAGGCCATTTCTGGTTCGATCATCCAAAACTCAATCAAGTGACGACGAGTCTTGGACTTTTCAGCACGGAACGTTGGGCCAAACGAAAAGACCTTATCAAAAGCCATTGCGCCAGCTTCTTCGTAGAGTTGGCCTGATTGTGACAGATAAGCATCACGATCGAAGTACTCTGTGTGGAACAAATCAGTTGTCCCTTCAGGTGCACTACCCGTTAAGATTGGTGCATCGATCTTGGTAAAGCCTTCCTTGTTGAAGAATTCATAGGTAGCACGGATGACTTCGTTACGGATGATCATAGTGGCATGAGGACGTGATGAACGTAGCCATAAGTGACGGTGATCCATCAGGAAGTCGACCCCGTGATCCTTTGGTGTAATTGGGTAGTCTTCGCTTTCCCCAATCACTTCGATGTCTTCCACCGCAATTTCGTAGCCAAATTTTGAACGGCTGTCTTCATGAATCACACCAGTGATCCACATACTGGTTTCTTGACGAAGTTCCTTAGCTAATTCAAAAACTTCTTCAGAAACGTTATTTTTAAGGACGACACCTTGGAAAAAGGCGGTACCGTCTCGTAATTGCAGGAAAGCAATTTTTCCGCTGGAACGCTTGTTAGTTAGCCAAACACCGATTTTAACTTTTTCGTCAACGTGGTCTTTGGCGTTAATGATGTTAATCTGTTGCACAATGTAACCTCCAATAAATAATTAGTCTTTAAATTGTACCATGAAAGCCTTGATTCTAACCATAGCTGTTTTTAATGATGTCAAATCAGTCGCGTAACTGATCCGGACGTGATTCGAGACGCCAAAGGCTGAACCGTCAACTAAAGCAACGTGTGCTTCAGTTAACAGCCGGCTAACTAGCTCGCCAGTCGTTTCAATACCGGAAAGTTTTAATGCAGCACTGACGTCTGGGAAAAGGTAGAAAGCCCCCTGTGGTTTAACGGGAAGGTCAAATCCTGGAATGTCGTTTAACAGTGGATAAACAGTGTTAAGGCGGTTTTCAAAGGCTTGACGCATGACTTCAACCTGTGCCTGATCACCCGTCAAGGCTTCCAGGAGCGCGTACTGACTAACTGCAGTTGGATTGCCAGTGGCGTGGGACAGAAAAGCAGCAATCTTACTGATCAGCTGCTCATTGGCAACCACATAACCCATCCGCCAGCCAGTCATAGAATAAGTTTTACTCCCACCAGAAATGATAATGATTCGGGGATCCAACTGGTCAGCAAGTTGGGCAATTGAAGTAAAATGGGCACCATTATAAACGAGTTGGCCGTAAATATCGTCCGTGACGACCATTAAATGATGCTGACTGGTCCAATCGTTTAATTCACTGAGTTCTGAATGATCGTAAATGACACCAGTTGGGTTCTCAGGGCTATTTAAGACAAACGCAACGGTTTT
The DNA here is from genome assembly GCF_002217925.1 of Secundilactobacillus mixtipabuli. Lineage (GTDB taxonomy): Bacteria > Bacillota > Bacilli > Lactobacillales > Lactobacillaceae > Secundilactobacillus > Secundilactobacillus mixtipabuli. The sequence goes on from NZ_BCMF01000007.1 coordinate 81,439, forward strand.
ATCCGTTACCTTCGCTGCCAAATCCGCTGGTGTTGCTTTGAAACTGTCGCCCACGGGAACGGCAACCGGCACACCGCCTGCCAGCTTGATCTGTTCAGAATAGCTCACCCAATAAGGCTCAGGCAACAAAACTTCATCACCTGGGTCAAGAATGGCTTGAAAAGTACTGTACAGCGCCATCTTGGCACCTGTCGTAATGGCAACATTTTTAGCCGTCAGATTCTGCAAACCATAGTCATTTTCAGTACGGTTTGCAACCGCAGTGCGGAGTTCTGAAATCCCAGCAGCTGGCGTATAGAAACTGGCTTTACCAGCTTTGATTGCGTCAATGGCTGCCTGTTCAATGTTTTTAGGGGTTTCAAAATCAGGCTCACCAATACCAAGATTAATCACGTCGAGACCGTCAGCAATCATTTTTTTCGCCTGAGAAGAAACTTTCATCGTTGCTGAGGGTTGAAGCTTTTGTGCACGCTGTGAGATCTTCAAAAAAATAGCCTCCTTGAATAACCTGTATGATTAAATATTTTCAATCGACTGTAATACCTTACCTGATTTAAAACTTAACGTTTCGTAGCATAAATGATTCTTTTGGTTCATGTAGCTAATCACCCAAGCAGGATGCCCGTTAAATACGCTGAGCGCTGCTGAAAGCACTTTTTTAGGATTGTGCTTTGACCAGATCCGGCTAAGTGCCTGGTCACGTGATAGGCCAGCTGACTGCTGCAATGCAACAACGTTGCCGCCCTTTTGGGGAACAACAATGTATACCGACTGATTTTGATTATTCTTACCTGCAACGGTGTAGTAAGTCTGGTTTAAATTGGTCCAATAAAAACCATCAGTCGTTTTAAGGCCAGCATATTTTTTAGCAATTTGGATAGACTGCGCTTTCGCTTTAGTCACCGGGGAAGTTGCATGGTGAATCCCCCCAAAAATGAATAGCAGCAAAACCACGATAATGCCCAAAATGATGAGCAAAATGCGGTTACTGATTGACCGCCGGCTTGCATGTTCCCTTCTCATGTTCTTCAACACGCCTTCTTTCAATTGTTACTGCCAACAATTATAGCAAAATCTCAGCTATCGTGGCCGATACTTTTGTGATTTTTAAAGAATTTAGTCATATCATTAAGCAACTGCGGTACCGTGCCCGTCATGGTTGGTAAGCTTGCAGGTAAGGTCTTTAAGATTGTTTGCCCGTAATGCCGTGTTACCAGCCGGCTATCAAGCACAATAACAGCACCGTAATCCTGCCGGGTTCGAATTAGCCGGCCGATCCCCTGCCGCAATCGTAAGGTGGCCTTGGGTAAGGATAGATTATAAAATGGATTCTTACCCTTTGCCTTCATCCGTTCATACTGAACTTTCGTCTCCAATTGATCTGGTGAGTCGAATGGCAAACGGGCAATCACTAACAGCTGCAACTTGTCCTGAGGCAAATCGATTCCTTCCCAGAAACTGGCAGCGCCAAGCAGAACTGCATTGTCTTCATCCATAAAGCGCTTGATCAATTTTTCCTTGGAACCAGAAATCCCTTGTGCCAAAATTAACCGTTCCTTTGGATGAATGGCTTCCGTTAACTTACTGTAAACAGCTTCAATGGCTGCCAATGAGTTAAATAAGACAAGGGTTGGTCGATTAACCCGAGTCAGGGCTTTAATCAGCGTTTGTGCGACATACTGATTATACTTTTCTTCTTCCTTAATATCAGGGGCATCGTTTGTCATGTACATTTTAGCTTGGGTTTCAAAATTAAAGTCGGATTTTAGCCGACGCATTTTGACCGCGGTTCGATCAAGATCTAACTGATCGTACAGATACTGTGATCGGTTGGACGAGAAGAGGGTTGCACCGGTAAACGTAGGGGCTTGAAAATGAGAGTAGATCTGCTGTGATAAAAAGCCCTCTACAGTCATTAAATTAGAAGCAACCATAATGTGAGTTAAATCGTTGCTGACTGTCAGCCAATAGAGATAACTGCCCGTCCCTGCTTCCTCATGTTGCGGTGCCTGCCGAATGGCAGACAGCGTCTTCCAAGCATCCGTCAGGGCGTTGACTGCGTGAGAAAAACGCATGAACAGTTCCTCATCACTCTTTAACCAGCGATTAGACTGCTGATAAAAAGAATCGGTGATTGCCGACAACTTATCTTGAAACTTTCCCACTAAGATGTCTAACTGTTCAAATAAGCCTTCACGTTGTTTGAGAAAGCCAATCCAATCGGTTTCTGAAATCACAATTTCTTTATAGGGTTTAGTGAATTTCCCACCAAACTGGGCTTTGAAGTGGCTTGTTAGGTAGTCACTTAGAGCTCGTAACTGTCGACTGAATTCGATGAGCCAACGATAGAAGGTACTTAAATCATCGTTCAGCGTTAGCCCTTCAGTTGCGGCTGTTAGACCGTATTCATTTTCCGGGTCCAGCAATTCCATCAATCGCCGGCCAGTCGACAGTGAAACTTGGAAATCAAACTTTTGCCGTTGTGTCCTTAACGCATAATCAGCGAGATGCTGCGCTTCATCAACAACTAGGTACGGCTGATGAAAATTATCACCCAGTAAATCAGCATGCTGAACCAAAAATGCATGGTTAACAATAATGAACTGCGTGTATTTCAACCGTGTGTAAAGCCGACGGAGAAAGTCATCTTCGTAAAACGGATCGGTATCCGTTAAATCGGCCATACCGTGGTGGTAAACACTATCTAAGTACGGCGGTTCATTCTTAAAATGCAGTTCGTCTAAGTCACCAGTCGTGGTTTGACTGAGCCAGACCAGCAGACGAAGTTTGATCAGCTGTGTCTGCTTAGAATGATCAGCTTGACTCAGAGAAACTTTAAACCGTGATAGATCAAGATAATGGGCGTTTCCCTTCACAACTTCCGCATGCGTTTCGAACGGCAGCATTTTTTCTAACAGCGGCATCGTTTGATTAATCAGTTGATTTTGCAGCAAAACCGTATCGGTGGCAATGACCACCTGTTTATTGTATTTTTGTGCGAGATAGGCCATTGGCAAGACGTACCCCAAAGTTTTCCCCGTACCAGTAGGTGCTTCTACGATCAATGGCTGATTGGCAGTTTCGGTGTCTGTATATTGACGGTAAATCAAGTTCATCATTTTGGCTTGATCAGCCCGCCACTCAAAGTGCTTTGGGAACCGCTTCAGTTTGTTTTTTTTCGTTCTCGGATAAGTATATTCCCGATCATTCGTTGGTGCTAAGACCGGTGTTTTTCGCAGCGCAATCCCGTGGGAGACGTACAAATAATCAGGCAAACTCCGGGGATTCTTACGGACTTCAGCGAGTCCCCACTTGAAGACTTCCGCGGTATTTTGCGGTAGATCAGCCTCTTCCGCAACCATTTGCTGTAAAGTCACAATCGGCAGTTCAAGCATGCGTTTGAACAACACGATCAATAATTCTCCCGTCACTAATGCATCGTCATTAGCAGTATGCGGGTGATCGTGTTCAATATTAAGATATGATGTCAAATCGTGCAGTCGGTAACTTGGGACTGTCGGCAACAGGATTTGACTCAACGTCACCGTGTCGATGGCTTGAATATCAAGTTTGGGATAGCCCACCCGTTCCAATTCTGCATTTACAAACGGAAAGTCAAAATTGACATTGTGCGCCACGAAAACAGTATCAGACAATAAACTGTATATCGTACCCGCCACGTCATCAAACAAGGGTGCTTTTTTGACCTGCGCTTCAGAAATACCCGTTAAAGCCTGAATCGATTGTGGGATTGAGGTTTGTGGATTAACGTCTGTGTTGAAATGGTTAATGATTTCGCCATTCTGTACCAGCACGCACCCAAATTGAATCATTCGGTTGCCTTCAGCAACGTTAGTACCAGTCGTTTCAATATCGACGACGGCATAAATTGTATTTGCATCCATTAATTTCACCAAATTCTCTATTATCTTTCTTCGTTTATCATACTACACTTGGTTCCTAGGCGGAAGCAGACGTTTATAGATGAAACAATTTTACTTTAATTAACGCTTTAATGGCATCATTCAGTTATTCTTAAATAAAGCATTAAATTTACTTAATTTCGGCTTGCTTAACCCCGCATTATCTTGTAACAATCGGCTATTTGTCGTATGATACCATGTGTTTGTAATCATGTATAAGACGTGTTATTTATTCAATTACTATATTTGAGGGGAGTCATTTTTGTGGATACACCGGCAAGTGGCAGCAGTCACGCAAAAATCATACTAATTGGTGAACATAGTGTTGTGTATCACCAACCTGCAATTGCATTACCATTGCCAGCCGTTCGCGAAAGTGTGACTATCGCTCGTCGTGAAGATGGTATTCAGCAATTGATCAGCCGCTACTATACAGGAGCTAGACAGGCAGGGCCATCGCAATTAGCAGGGATCAATCAGTTGATTGATGACTTATTAGTGCGCTTTAACGTGCCCAATATTGGCTTTGACTTAACCATTAACAGTCATTTACCTGCTGAACGGGGCATGGGTTCGTCCGCTGCTACTGCGGTGGCCATTATCCGGGCGCTGTATCGCTTTTTAAACCAGCCGCTCTCCCACGAACAATTATTGGCGGATGCAAATATTTCGGAAAAAATCATTCATGGCAATCCTAGCGGCATTGATGTGGCGACAGCTAGTGCGACTAATCCAATCTGGTTTATTACCGGAACTCAGCCGATCAGTATCCCCTTCCACTTACATGGCTATTTGGTCGTCGCTGATACGGGGGTTCATGGGCAAACCGGATTAGCGGTTAAGGCAGTTGCCTCATTGCGCGAGCGTGAACCGCAAGTTGCTGAGACAGCCATCAAAGGTTTAGGCCAGTTAACCTATGCTGCAAAATCAGCGCTGGCTAACGATCACTTAACTGAATTAGGCACCATTTTTGACCGCGCTCAGCATTTTTTAAAGCAGCTTGGTGTTAGTCATCCCCGATTAGATGAAATGATCACCGTGGCTAACCGAAATGGCGCGTTGGGCGCCAAATTAACTGGTGGTGGTATGGGGGGCTGTATGATCTGCCTTGCACCAGATGAAGCAACGGCCACCCAAATTCGGCTGGCACTGGCTAACCAAGGTGTTACCCAATCATGGGTTCAGCCCTTAAAAAGTGAGGAAAACAAATCATGACCATTGCAACGCACCCAATCACCGCAAAAGCACATACTAACATTGCTCTGGTGAAATACTGGGGCAAATTAGACACTCAACTGATCATTCCACAAAACGACAGTTTATCGATGACGCTGGATGAATTTTACACTAAAACTAGCGTGCAATTTTTACCTGAACTGGCAACGGATAAGGTCATTTTTGACGGTGAAGAGCTCTCAGATAAAGACAGTGCAAAAATTCGGACTTTTTTGAACCTGGTTCGTGATTTGGCCCACATTACTTATCGAGCAAAAGTCGAAACAAAGAATTTTGTGCCCACGGCAGCAGGATTAGCTTCTTCTGCATCGGGATTTGCAGCACTGGCCGGCGCAGCTAGCCGAGCCGCTGGTTTGAATTTAAATCGCCGGGACCTCTCTAGGCTGGCCCGGCGTGGTTCAGGTTCAGCAACGCGTTCCATTTTTGGCGGGTTTGTTGCCTGGCAGCAAGGACATGATGACGAGACTTCCTTTGCGTATCCCATCGACGAGCAGCCAACGTGGGATCTTGCCGTTATCGCCTTGGTTTTAACGGCCAAACAAAAGAAAATCTCCAGCCGAGTTGGCATGCAGTTAGCTGTTGAAACCAGCCCATTTTATGTTGAATGGATCAAAGCGAGTCAAGCTGATTTTGAGACCGTCAAAACGGCGATTCAAAATCAAGACTTCACGTTACTAGGTCATACCTCAGAGCAAAACGCCATGCGCATGCATGCTTTGACCCTCAGTTCTGATCCCAATTTTACATACTTTAACGCTGATAGTCTTAGAGCGATGAAGATGGTTAAAGACTTACGTTTGCAAGGGATTCCCTGTTACTTTACAATGGACGCTGGGCCAAACCTGAAGATCATTTGCCAAGGGGCTGATGCTGAGCGCATTGCGCAGCATTTTCAAGCCGTCTTTGGTGATAAACAAGTACTCATTACCCGACCAGGTTCGGGTATCTCAATTTCAGATTAATCAATTAGCAGCAGTTCAGTCTGTCTTGCTAATGAAAGGACATGATGTTTTGATTTCTGTGAAAGCCCCAGGCAAACTTTATATTGCAGGTGAATACGCCGTCGTTGAGACTGGTTTCCCCGCGATCATTGTTGCGCTGGATCAATTTGTGACGGTGACGATTCAATCTGCTGACCAAATCGGCAGTATCGTTTCTAGTCAATATCAGGAAAACTCAATCTACTGGCGCCGTGAGGATGGAGAAATGGTGTTTGATAACCGGGATAACCCCTTCCATTACATTTTGTCCGCCATTAAAGTGACTGAGGATTACGCTAAAACTCTGGGGACAGATTTAGGCATCTACCATTTAACCGTGGAAAGTGATCTAGATAGTCAGGATGGCCGTAAGTATGGCTTGGGTTCCTCAGCGGCTGTGACCGTAGCCACAATCAAAGCACTTTGCAAATTTTACCAGCTGCCCGTTAACCATGACAAACTCTTTAAGTTAGCGGCCATTGCCCATTTTCACGTTCAAGGCAACGGCTCACTAGGTGACATTGCAGCCAGCGTCTACGGTGGTTGGATCGCCTATCACTCCTTTGACCGGGATTGGTTAAAGCTTGCCGAAAAAAACTATAACTTTGCTGAAATGCTTTCCATGGACTGGCCAGGGCTGGACATTGAATTGCTGACCCCACCAGAAAACTTGAAGTTATTGGTCGGCTGGACGGGTTCGCCAGCGTCAACATCTCACTTAGTGGACCGTGTTGCACTGAACAAAGCTAAGCGGCAACAGGCTTATCAAGACTTTTTGACGAATAGTAAGGCCTGCCTGAAACGAATGATCGATGGCTTCAGAAATCAGGATCTAGAAACGATTCAGACTGAGATTGCTGTGAACCGAAAATTACTAAACGAGTTAGACCAATTTACCCACGCCCATATCGAAACACCGCTGCTTAAAAAATTGTGTGAAATTGCTGAAGCCTTTGGCGGTATTGCTAAAACGTCAGGTGCTGGCGGCGGTGATTGCGGGATTGCCATCATTGATTCGCATAAGCAATTAAATCAACTGGTTGATACTTGGGCTTCAAATCAAATTATTCCTTTAAACTTTAACGTTCACGACGTAGAGGAGTGATCATATGACCTCACAACAGTCACATCGTAAAGATGAACACGTTTCACTAGCAGAAAAATTTCATCAGTCTGCCAATAGCAGTTTTGATCAAGTCCGGATACTTCATCAGAGTCTGCCTGAATTAGCACTATCGGACGTTGATTCAATGACTCCTTTTGCAGGCAAACAGATTGCCTATCCTGTTATGATTGAAGCAATGACTGGTGGGAGTGAACGGACCGGTCAGCTAAATGCTCAGTTGGCACAACTAGCTGCCATCACTCATTTACCAATGGCTGTTGGTTCGCAAAGTGTTGCCTTAAAAGAACCCGATTTAGCTGAGACTTTTTCAATTGTCCGGCATTATAATCCAACGGGAATGATGATTGCTAATATTGGTGCGGGACATAGTGTTGACGATGCTCGAAAAGTCGTCGAGATGATCTCAGCAGACGCGTTGCAGGTCCACATTAACGCTGCTCAGGAAATCATCATGCCAGAAGGTGATCGTGAATTTTACTGGCTGGATCAGTTAGCAGCCATTGTGGCTAAGCTGGATATCCCCGTTATTGTGAAGGAAGTTGGCTTTGGCATGACTGCTAAAACGGTTCAAAAACTCATGTCAATTGGGGTCAAATACGTTGACTTAAGTGGTCGTGGCGGGACCAGTTTTGCCAAAATCGAGAATTTTCGTCGGCCACAAAAAGAGATGGCTTATCTCGATGACTGGGGCCTAACGACGACGGAATCATTACTTGAAATGCGCAAATTGTCTGCCCGTCCGGTAATTATCGCCAGTGGTGGGATCAAAACACCCTTGGACGCTATCAAAGCATTGGCTTTAGGCGCTGACGTTGCTGGTATGGCTGGTGAAGTTCTGCACCATTTGATTACCGATGACTATTCAGTAACTGAAGATTGGCTGATACATTGGCTTCAGGACTTCAAATGTTTAATGTTGTTAACTGGTAGCAAAACGGTGAAAGATTTGCGTAAACAATCGATGGTCTTTTCGCCCGAATTAGAATCATTTGCACGGCAAAGGTTTATTTCACTAGAATAATTGTTATATACAAAAAGATGACTACTTGCCCTTTCATGCGGTAAGTAGTCATCTTTTTAAATTCCAATCATTTTAATAAGCTTTAAAGCGTAAACCCTTGGGAAAGAAATTTTTGACGGTATGATTGACTACTTTGCCAAAGGCAACGGGCTGGCCATTGCAAATCAGTCGGACCCACCCTTTTTTAATCGGTAGATCGTCACTGGTGAACGTATCACCATGGACCACTTGTTTCCAATCAGTCTCGGAAATTGCGGTCTCAAACTTAAACTGACCAGGTTGTAACGCCAAAGCCAGCGCGTAACTCGGTTCAAAACGATTCTTTTTAAAGGTCCCAAGGTGTAAACCTGGTCGAACAACTTTTAATTTTCGTAAAGATGGTGTGCCTTCTGGCATCAAATAAAGCTGATCGCCAAATGCCATTAACTGATGCGAATCGACTTTAAAATTAAGGTAGTCAGCAGCAAAATCCTCGAACAGATGGGATTGATTCCGCGACACATTCGATGCTTGTCGATGCGACTTCTTGGTGTCACTAATGGGGTCAGTCAGTTTTAACTTGGCAACGAAATGACCCTCGCCTCTCATCAAATGTGGGAATAAGCGAGCGGCACCTTTCAAACTGGGATCGCCATTTCCCCACTCTGGCTTGGCATCAATAATACCAGCCGGCTTTTCAATCGGAACAACTTCAAACTGCGGATAAGTCTCCAGCAGCCACGAGATAATTTGTTCGTCCTCTTCTGGCGCGAACGTACAGGTCGAGTAAACAAGTTCACCACCGGGTTTAATTGTTTTCACTGCTTCTGTCAGAATTTCGCGTTGCCGTTTGGCACAGGCAGCAGGATAATCCGTTGACCAATAGCTAACTGCGTCAGGATCCTTACGGAACATGCCTTCTCCTGAGCACGGCGCATCGACCAGCACTTGATCAAAAAAGGCCGGGAAGGTTTTCGCAATCGAAGTTGGGTTTTCGTTGAGTACTAACGTGTTGCTTAAACCAAAACGTTCCGTGTTTTCGGCTAAAACTTTTGCTCTTTTTGGCATAATTTCATTACTGACAAGTAACCCGGTTTGTTGTAAAAAGCTGCTCAGGTGCGTTGTTTTGCCGCCTGGGGCTGCAGATAGATCCAGCACCCGCATGCCGGCACTAGGATGGGCAACTTCGCCCACAAACATGGCACTGGGTTCCTGGCTGTACACAGCGCCACTTTGATGATCCAAACTGTGGCCGCTAACTTTTCCATAATAGCCCCACTCGGTATAAGGCACTGGATCGGATAAATCTAGGTCATCTGGTACCGGACGCATTGGGTTGATTCGGAAACCACTGTTTTCTGGTTGATTGAAACTGGCGAAGAAGGCGGCTGCTTCGTCACCAAGTAAATGCTGATATTTTGTTTTAAAAGCTGCAGGTAATTCCATATCTATCCCTTTCATTACACAAAAATTCTCTGAAAGCAGTATACCTTTTCACGGCTTCACGGTCAATCTGAATCACTTGGGGTGTTTTAAATCAACTAGGAGCAATCGAATACAGACAAATTTGCTCTTAGCCCATTAACTGTGTTAGATTTAATCTATTATCTTCAGAAACGGATGTGTAATATTGACTCGAAAATTAATCGCCCTGGACTTAGACGGGACAACGTTAAATAATGAAGCAACCCTCTCTAAAAAAACGGTTGCTACTCTCAAATCAGCTGTAAAGGCTGGCCATGTCGTTAGTATTGTAACTGGCCGACCTAATCGCCTTTCTCAGGGCTACTATGATCAATTAGGACTCACCTCACCCATGATCAACTTTAATGGCAGTTTAGGCCATATGCCGCATAAGCACTGGCAAGATGAGTATCAATACACCTTTGACCGCGACATTGTGCTGGACCTACTAAAGCACCAGCAGGAATTCAACATTCAACTGATTGCGGCGGAAGGTAAACATTTATTTCTTGCACATCAGACAGCTGCCACACAAGTGGGCTTTTTCCCAACCGTTCTCACTCACGACCAGCAGCTTTCCCCTGCCACTTTAACTCAAAATCCGACGAGTATGACCATTGCCGTAGACCGTCCGCTGCAAAAACGCCTTCAAGCCTATATTGAAAACCGTTTTGGCAGTTCTGTGGACGTTGCACCTTGGGGTGGCCCCAATAGCGTCCTAGAAGTTTGTGCTAAGGGCGTGCAAAAAGCTGTTGGTGTTGAACGGTTAGCCAATTATTACCACATTGATCAGCAAAACGTGATTGCTTTTGGTGATGAACATAATGATAAGGAAATGATTGAATACGCGGGTCGAGGCGTCGCAATGAGCAATGCTACTGACCAACTAAAAGCCATTGCTGACGATGTCACTCAATTAAATAATGATCAGGACGGCATGGCTGAGTATCTGTCAAAAGCCTTGAAGTTAGCTTAATGGAAAAGTACCAAAAATAGCCTAGCACGACCTTAAACAGTCGTGCTAGGCTATCAATTTTAAAAATGATTATTGTTGATCCCAGCGACTTTTTTCAACCCGCTGAATCGTATTAACGCTTGTGCCATCAGGCTTAGTCTGCGATTGACAGAAATAAACGTCATCACCAAAAAGAGCGATGCCAGTTAGCTGAGTATCCACCGGCAGATCATCAATTGTTTGATCGTGAAAGCCATTTTTTAAGAGCCAAAAGCCCTTGCCAATCGCATGTTCCTGTCCATGACTTTTAGTGGCATAAATTGCCCGGCCATTTGAAAATGCGATGCTTTGGATACTGCCGATCGTTGCTGGGTCAAGTTGTTTTGCAGTTGGTTTAAATGATTGGAAAACCGCTGCCATCACGCGTAAATCGCCAGCGGGGATTGTTGATTCACCCTGTTCAACCAGTTGCCAAATCAACTTGCTGATCTGCTGGACATTATAAACGGTCCCTTGCAAGTGTTGGGCACGATCCAGCACCATCACAGCAAGTTCAGCGTGGTCACTAGATAATGCTGAAACCGCACCAATAACCGGTTGTGGTAATGGTGTTCCCGTGATGTTAGCACTTTCTAAGTGAGTTATTTTGAAAATTGCGGGCTGACCACTGAGAGAATCAGTGTCAAAAGTGAGGTGCCACAGCTCCGGAGCCTCCACTTGGCCGTTAGCGTCAGTTGGCTGGCCACAGACAACTAAAATCAGTTTGGGTGTGGTTTGAATCAGTGATAAACTATGCACGTTAACGATTTTCTGCAACGTGATTGTTTCAGCAGTAGTGCTGGCCACCGATTGAGGTTCATTCAAATCGCACTTGGTGATGATAGTATCTTGATTAACTGTTTGAGCAACGTAGCTATTCTCTTGGTCAATACAAAAAGCGTTAACGGCCGATTGGTTGGCCAATCCTTTAAATTCATAAGCTAAAGCTGACTTCATTAAAAAACTCCCTTTTCATTGTCGATAATGATCTTTTAAACAGTCATATCAACATGATCAATAAGTTGATTATACCATAAGAAAAAAACAGACGGTGGTGATAAAAATGAAACGCACAACCCAATCCTTAGTTGACCACATGGTGGACGGCCAACTTTTCAATCAGTCAGGGACCTTTACGCCTAGCCACTTTTTAGTTAGCCGGAAACAGCCCACCAGAATAAGTCCTCGAATTCAAATTTACGCAGCCAAGCGGTCCATTGCCTATCAAGGAAAACTAAAGAGTGACGGTCTTTTCTGGCTGAAGATCGAGAATGGCTATCTTTGCGTCGCCAACAGTAAGAAACGACTGTACGGACACGATTCCAATTCAAATTGGGGCGTTAACGCCCCCGGCCCAGCAACAAACATTAACCGATCAGTCACAAGCAAAATCAGCAGGTCCCAACAGACTTTTGTTGCTGCTGAACCTCTTTTATTTAGAACGGTAGCTGAATGGACTGCAACCTCAAAAAGAAGCAATATGCTATCTACAGGAGATATGATTGTATATAGCAATATTTTGAAAGCAAAGGGAATGCTCTACGTTCAAACTAGCCAAGGCTTTTTGCCCTACCGCGATTGCAAATCAGGTAAGCGGTATGGCGTTCTTTCAAATGCCGCTTTAGCAAACTCGCTTGAATTTCATCCCAAACCCTCTCCAAGTTACCAAATGAACGGTCAATTTTGTTTCAGCCGTCGATCGGTTAACGTTTACCAACGTCCTGACTTGACTTCTTACGTCATTGACAGATTGCCGAAAAAAGCCGTTGTCGCTTACACTGGTAAACTAGTCGATAAACATCGCGGTTGGCTGCAACTTAATCAGCATGGTCAACCTCGATACATTCCCTTCATGACACGCTATCCAAATTATGAACATTACTTTGGCTATGAAGTAACGGGTTCTAAAAGCGTTACCCGCTTGGTTGAACCGTGGACTTTTGATCGGGCTAATAAGCCCATTTCGCTTACACCGACTAAATTAGAACAAGCCGCCCTCAAACAAGTTACGCAACAACTTCAGCAGGTGCGACAGCCTGATTCAATTGTGATTGGGCTAATTAACGATACGCACTATGATGCTCATCAATCACTCGCTAGTCAGCGTCCGTTAAGTGATCTTCTCATGATTAGCCAGCTGGCAGCTACCCACCATTTTGATGGTTTGGTGGTGAATGGTGACCTGGTAGATGGTAATCAGACACTAAATCGAACCATTATTGATACTGGTGATGCCGTTTCTGCTCTAAAGGAAGCGTCTATCCCCACTTTTATTACCCAAGGAAATCATGATGATAATTCTGGCTTTGCCCGTTACTTGAACGGTTATCGAACTGAACAGGTGCTAACAGAAAAAACAGCGGCTAATCTGCGTCAACAGTTTAATATTCACTGGTTGGCTGAACAGCATCACTTCTATGGCAAATACAAGGTGCCTGGTACGGCTTTGAGCCTAATCATGCTCAATACCTTTGATATCCGTGATTCTAGCTCAGACACGTATTTTGACCGTGATTACATTGACCAGCCAAATGGGATTCATTGGACCGGTATTCTGCAAAATATTCGTCACAGCCGCTCTCGAATTGAACGCACTCAAGCAACTTGGCTTTCCCAAACTTTAAACCAGCTCAAACCAGACGAGCAAGCGATTGTCTTCACTCACGATTCAATTCGTTCCGCAATCGATAAACAAGCTGTTCAGTCATTTTGGACTTATGACTGGTTCGCTAATAATCAACAAGGTTATTATGCCAGCGTTTATAACAGTTTGATCAAGCATCGACAACAAATCGTTGCCGTCATGTCCGGGCATACGCACGTTGATGACTGGTCAACCCAGGATGGCATTAACTGGATCACCACCACCAGTGATATCACGGATCGGCGAAAAACAAGCCGCTTTGATAGTCACGCGCTGGGTGCTTGGGATGTTTTAGTCATCAACCCTAAACAACGACAATTATTTCGGCTGCGTTATGGCTGGCATGATCGTGCTGGCCGAATCAGAAATTGGCAATACCGATTGTTTGGTGATGGTACCGACACAAACCATCGCTCATTAAAAGCTATTTTTAAACTGACTGAAATACAACCGCTAACGGGTAATGCGTTATATTACCAGAATCAAAATAAACAGGTTGATCAGATCTGGCGCGGCTTCCGCGGTTACTTCAACTATTAGAGGCTGTGCCATAAGCCTGTCACGACCAGCATTTAATTTAATTGCTTGCCACACACATTCTAAAATCGGCTTTAATCCATTTTTCACAGCTCAGATTCCGACCACATTTAAGACAAATTAACCCCATCCTGACAAAAACATCAGGACGGGGTTTTATTTGTCTTAAATTTAAAGTTGCTTCTTTGGTTTGAATAACTGAGTTGCTTTAACAGCAGCTTGCCAGCCAGAATAGCAATTTTCGCGGTCTGTCTCAGACATTTGCGGATCAAATTCCTCGCTAGGCTTGTGCATCCGCTTGATCTCATCAAGGTCTGCCCAGAAACCCGTTGCCAGTCCAGCCAGATAGGATGCCCCTAAAGCGGTCGTTTCAGCAATTGCAGCCCGTTGAATATGGGTGTCCAAGATATCAGCTTGAAACTGCATGAGAAAGTCGTTATTAGCGGCCCCACCGTCGACACTGAGGTTTTTAATATCAATTCCCGTGTCAGCAGCCATCGTGTCCACAACGTCGCGGGTCTGGTAAGCAATGGCTTCTAGCGTTGCTCTGACAAACTGTTCTCGCGTAGTCCCACGGGTAAGGCCAAAGACCGCCCCACGAACCTCTTGATCCCAGTATGGTGCGCCAAGACCCGTAAAGGCTGGCACAACGTATACGTCGTTAGTTGTCTTTGCTTCAACGGCCATTTTCTCCGACTCTGGTGCGTGTTTAAAGAGCCGCATCCCGTCTCTGAGCCATTGAACTGCAGAACCGGCCACAAAAATACTTCCTTCTAAGGCATAGGTTACCTCGCCGTTGATGCCATAAGCAATCGTGGTCAATAGCCCCTTGTTCGATAAGGTAGGTTCTGTCCCCGTGTTCATCACGATAAAGGCCCCAGTTCCGTAAGTGTTTTTAACAGAACCCTTGTCGAAAGCAGTTTGACCAAATAAGGCTGCCTGCTGGTCACCAGCAATACCAGCAATGGGAACCTGCAGACCAAAGAAAGTAAAGCCAGCAGTGTAACCATAGGTATAAGAGGACGGATGAACTTCTGGTAGCAAGCTTGCCGGAATATTCAAGAGATTCAGGATTTCATCATCCCATTTTAAATCATGAATGTTAAACAGCATGGTTCGCGAAGCATTCGTATAGTCAGTGGCGTGAACCCGGCCACCAGTGAGCTTCCACAAGATCCAAGTGTCAATGGTGCCAAATAAAAGTTCGCCCTTTTCAGCACGTTCCCGAACACCTGGCACGTTATCCAAAATCCACATAATTTTTGTGGCCGAGAAGTATGAATCAATGACTAGCCCGGTCTTCTTGTGAATAAGGTCAGCGTAACCTTTTGCTTTTAATTCATCGGCGATCTCACTGGTTTGTTTTGATTGCCAAACAACGGCGTGGTAAACCGGCTCACCCGTGTTCTTATCCCAGACAATGGTGGTTTCACGCTGGTTGGTAATCCCAATCCCACGGACTTTGTAGGGTTGAATATGCGCGTTGATCACCGCATCAGAAATCACTGACTGGACTGCACTCCAAATTTCGATAGCGTCATGCTCCACCCAGCCAGGCTTTGGAAAATGCTGTGTGAATTCACGTTGCGCCTGACCCACAATCTGACCATCCCGGTTAAATAGAATTGCACGCGTACTTGTCGTACCCTCGTCAATTGCCATTATGTACTGTTCGTCATTCATCGTTAAGTCTCCATTCGTTTACGTTCTCAAGTTAGTTAATCACTCTATAGTATACCTAAGAACGATAAAATAGCCAACTAAATTTGTTTAAAAAAGCATTCACATCAGCGCTGTAATCGGTTACATAGACAATTCAAAAAAAGTGAGCGAAATCGCGCTCACCTTTAATCATTACTTTTCGTCGCTCTTAAGAACGCCACCAACACTGTAACGGTTCTTTGCCATTTCTTTCAAAATAACGTGAACGTGTTCAGCAGGTGCACCCGTGTTCTTGGTAACAGCATCAGTAACGTCTTTAACTAAGTTCTTAAGCTGTTCTTGTGAACGGCCTTCAATTAAGTCAATATTTACGATTGGCATAGTAGTGCCTCCCTTGTATAGAATGATAAAAGTATACCTTGTTTCAGAATTTCAGGCAAGTTCTCTAAGATTGCGCCTGTTTAAATTTTAGCTGCTCGGTTTCGTCGTAGAAGTTACCTTCAATATCCACCGTGCTGACTAAGTTAACAAACGAACCAGGATCGACGGTTTTGACAACGTGCTCTAATTCATAGAGTTCGTAGCGGGAAATGACCACCATCAAAACAGCACCTGGACGACGTTTGTAAGCCCCTTGCGCAGGCAGGATCGTCACACCGCGAATCAGCGTATTGTTTAAGCCTTCAATGACTTCATCTGGTTTAGTCGTCACAATAAACGCCGTCAACTTTTGGTGCCGGGTATGAATCGCGTCCACTACCCGTGACATCCCATACAGCGAGATAATCGTATACATGGCGTTTTCCCAGCCGACCAACGCCCCGGCAACTAACACAATACCTAGATTGATCACGATCATTAACGTCCCAATCGTTTTACCGGTGGTTTTTTCGAGGATTACTGCGATAATGTCCATCCCACCCGTTGAAAAGCCATATTTAAGCGGATAAGCAACCCCCACACCAGTTAAAATGCCACCAAACAAGGCACTGAGCAGCGGATTATGCGATAACGTTTGAATGGGTAACAGGACCGCAAAAATGGACGTTAAAAATGAATCAATAAAGCTATACACGGTGAAGCCCCGGCCAATTTTTAACCAGCCCAGTAAGCCAATGGGGATGTTAAATAATAGGATCAGCCAACCGGTATTGAGGTGAAAGTGAAGCCATTTCAAGGTTAAGATTGATAGAATTTGTGAAATCCCGTTGATTCCTGCACTAAAAATGTTCCCGGGAATTAAAAAAAAGTTCAGTGCAATCGCGTTAATCAGCGCTGAACCAACGATCAACGCACATTTCATTGTAAAATCTTTTCGATCGATGAGTGCCTGCATAGATAAACGTCCTTTCAAAAATAAGTTAACTAGCTGTTTATATTTAATCATATTTTGGTTTCTTTGCCCATTTCATTTGGGCCGTTCTTTAGCTTAAGACTGGCACTATCATACCATGCTGCACCCATTTCTATGATAGAATACCCTTAGAAATCATTATTGGAGGGATTCGCATGTCACTTACACCTTATTCTGCATGTACCAGTATTTTAATTGGTAAAGCAGCCTCCGTGGACGGATCAGTCATGATCGGCCGCAACGAGGATTCACGTCCAGCCTGGCCTAAGCACTTTATTGTGCACCCCGCTAAAACAACGGCTAACGCCCGTTTTGAATCAACGGCTAACGGCTTTAAAATGCCGTTACCTAATGACGCTTATCAATATACCGCCACCCCCGAATGGACCGATAAATACGGTGTCTTTGAGGAAGACGGGATCAATCAACTAGGCGTGGCCATGAGTGCCACCGAAAGTACCTATGCAAATGATCGGGTCCTAGCTGCTGATCCATTAATCAAAGACGGCATTGGTGAAGAAGCCATGGTAACGGTCACTTTACCTTACATCAAATCGGCTCGTGAGGGCGTGAAACGTCTGGGGACAATCGTTGAAAAGTACGGCACGTGTGAATCGAATGGTATTTTGTTTGCTGACAAAGAAGAAGCTTGGTACTTTGAAACGGGTTCCGGCCACTATTGGGTTGCCCAGCGGATTCCTGATGACAGTTACGCGGTCATTGCCAACCAAATGGCAATTCAAAATATTGACTTTGATGATCCAGAAAATTTCATGTGGCACCCTCATATTCAACAATTTGTGGCAGAAAATGCGTTAAATCCGCAGCGACAAGCCTTTAATTTCCGTGAGATTTTCGGCACCAACAACCAAATGGATGCTTATTATAACCTTCCCCGAGTTTGGTACGGCCAAAAAATGTTCAATCCAAGTGTTGAACAGACTCCCAATAGCCATCACATGCCGTTTGTGCGCCAAGCTGAAAAATGTTTATCAGTTGAAGACGCCAAAGCCTTCTTAAGCTCCCACTTTCAAGAAACACCGTATGACCCTATTGGCACTGGCAGTGTGGAAGACCGGCGTCGATTCCGGCCGGTGAGCCTCGCTACAACGCAGGAATCGCATATTCTGCAATTGCGTCAGTATGCCCAACCTGAACTTTCGGGTATCCACTGGTTAGCAATGGGAGTTGCTGCTCAAAGTGTTTACGTGCCTTTCTATGCAGGGATTAGCGATACCCCAGCTGATTACCAACGCGGACTTGGAACATACAGCCCTGATAGTGCCTACTGGGTCTTTAAGCAGGCTGGTGTGCTGGTCGACCCGCATTATAAACAATTCGGCGAGCAGCTAAAGCAAACGCAAAAAGAACTTAACCAGCAGTTTGGCCACTCTGTTCTACAGACGGATCAAAAAGCTAAACAACTTAACGGCATCGAGCTGACGGCCCTACTCACTAAGGAAAGCACAAACAACGCTGAACTAGCCCTGAAGAAATACCGTGAACTCTCTACCAATCTCATCACCCAGGCAACCGCTTTTTCACCACTAAGCTATAAACAAGATTTGAATTTATAATGTAAAATGACATTCACCTTAGGGCGGATGTCATTTTTGATTGCTTGATTAAACCTTACCGTTGAAAGAGAAAATAGATACCCAAAACAAGAAACAGAGCAAGTTCAAACGATGCAGAAAGCCTAGATAATCGTAACTTATTAGTTCCAGTGGGTTCACCAAGCCGTTTTTGAAAGATTGAAATAACGGCACTCAGGCCCCACTGAACGATGATAATGGCTAACATGGCCAGCAAAAGTCTGCCCGTCAGAAGTTGAAAGTTTGAATCGACAATTCTAATTAAGAGCACCACTAACGCAACAATGGCACTGCCCTGAACGACTAACTGCGTGCCGAAGAGCCGGCGTTGCTGCGGTGTAAAATGATCATCAGTCATTTCAGTCACTTCTTTCATCCAAATCTGTTAACTTCAGAATACAAGTTCAAGCCATAGAACTCAAGTTTTTCAAACCAGACAAAAAGCGTTCAAGTCAGCAATCTGCCCACTTGAACGCTTTTTAAACAGAAACGGTCGACTATTTACGAGGACGACGAGCTTCTGGGATACGAGCTGCCTTACCATGTAATGCACGGATGTAGTAAAGCTTAGCACGACGAACACGGCCGTAACGTACAACTTCTACTTGAGCAACACGTGGTGAGTGAACAGGGAAAGTCCGTTCAACACCCACACCGTTAGAAATCTTACGAACAGTATACATTGCTTGGATACCAGTACCGCGACGTTTGATCACGACACCTTCAAACAATTGGATACGTTCACGAGTTCCTTCAACAACCTTGGCGTGAACACGGATAGTGTCACCAGGGCGGAAGTCAGGAATATCGGTCCGTAATTGGTCCTTGTTGATCTTTTCGATTAATTGGTTTTGTCGCATGTTGTTTCTCTCCTTCAATCAACATTCATACTCGATCTCGACAGCGGAATATTGTTAATTGTGGCTAAACAGCCAATTACTAGAATATCATATCTCTTTATATGAGTAAAGGGTTAATTCAAACTAAGCTTGGTCGTCTTCTAACTCAATCTTAATATCACGTAATTTTCGTTTCTGATCACCTGTCAGTTCCAGCTTCTCTAAGAGATCTGGCCGTCTAAGCAACGTTCGTTTAAGTGATTGAATTTCACGCCATTCATCAATTTTTTGATGATTACCGCTAATCAGCACATCTGGTACTTTCATGCCCCGAAAGTCTGCTGGCCGCGTATATTGCGGATATTCCAGCAAGCCAGTTGAAAATGAATCGCCGGGAGCCGACTCTTCATTGCCCAGCACACCGGGTAACAGACGCGAAACCGCATCAATCATGACCATGGCCGGTAGTTCACCACCCGTGAGAACATAATCGCCCATGGAAACTTCATCCGTAACCAGGGTACGAATCCGTTCGTCATAGCCTTCATAGTGACCGCAAATAAACGTTAAGTGGTCTTCTCGAGCAAAATCTTCAGCAACTTTTTGGGTAAACCGCTTGCCTGCAGGATCCATTAAAATGACCCGGCCTTTCTCATGCCCCAGCTTCTGCGCTTTTTGCTGAGTCGCTGCCATTGCGTCAAAAATCGGCTGCGCCTGCAGCAACATTCCTGCGCCACCGCCAAATGGGTAATCATCAACATTACCGTGCTTATTGGTTGAGTATTGACGAAAATCAGTCACCTCTACTTCAAGTTCATTTCGGTCTAAGGCCTTCCCAACAATGGAGTCGTGCAGCGGGCCTTCAAACATTTCGGGAAATAAACTGAGGACATCGATTCGCATTACTCTAACCCCTCCATTAACTCAACGATAACTTGGCCGTTTGCCAAATCAACTTTTTTTACCACTTGATCGATCACTGGCAGCAAAAGATCATCCTTGCCCGGCCGAGCAACGACCCACACATCATTTGCTCCCGGTGCCAGAATTTCTTTGATAGTTCCAAGTTCTTCACCATCTTCAGTTACCGCCTTGAGGCCAATGATTTGATGGTAATAGTACTGACCGTCTTCTAGGTCATCATCGCTCAGATTTTCTTCAGCGACTTTTAAAACCATTCCCTTGTATTTTAAAACGTCATTAATGTTATCATATCCCGCCAGCGTAATCAGAATAAATCCCTTATGCTGCCGAGAGCTGTTAATCGTGATCGTGCCAACTGGTTTGGCATCCTGGTCGTTTTTAAAAAGCGCTAACTGACTGCCCTTCTTAAACCGCTGTTCAGGAAAATCGGTTGTGGCGACCACTCGCAGTTCACCACGAATACCGTGAGTGTTCACAATGGTTCCAACTTTATAGTACATGTAGGCACCTGCCTTTCACTGAGTGATTTATTTACAGTAACAAAAAAGCTCCCGAGAACGAGTCTCATTTGGGAGCTTTAGACTCATCGTTAATGACAAGTCGCACACGCTTGGGATCATTGATCCGTACGCTATATACGATTGTGCGAATTGCAGAAGCAACATGCCCCCGCTTACCAATTACACGACCCACATCGTCACCGGCAACCGTTAAGTGATACTCGTAAAACCGATCAGTTTCAACGCGTTCGATCTCAATAGCTTCAGGATGTTCAACGAGGGGCGTTACAATCGTGGTAATTAATTTTTTAAAGTCGGTCATGACTGATCACTACTTTTTTGAAAACTTAGCTTCGTGATACTTCTTCATGATACCTGCTTGGGAAAGTAATGTCCGAACAGTATCTGAAGGTTGGGCACCGTTGTTCAACCAGTTCATGATACTTTCTTCTTCAAGTTCAACTTGAGCTGGTTCAACAAGTGGGTTATAAGTCCCAACTTTTTCGATGAAACGGCCATCACGAGGACTCCGTGAGTCCGCAACAACGATACGGTAGAATGGGCGCTTCTTAGAACCCATTCGCTTTAAACGAATCTTTACTGACATGCATGACACCTCCTGTTAATTCTTTCAACGATAAATAATATACCAGTTATCTGATAGGTTGTAAAGGTTTTTTTCTTTACACCTTAAAACAAAGTGGCTGTAAGGGCGAATAACTTTTTTAAAACTCACAGACAGAAGATTTTTCACTTAAACGGCCTTAGCAAAAATTCCTGGCTGCCAGGTGCTAAATCAGCTTGGTGACCATGAATAAACGTCATCACACTGGCATAGTCATGCACGTCGACAAATTGCTGATCAGGTTGAACGGCCTGCAGTGCCAATGCAAACTGCAGATCATCAATGGTTATTAATTGTCTGGCAAGCGGATTAGCATTATCAATTTGCTGCCAATCGTCCTCTAAAATGCATTGTGCCCGTTTGAAAGCACGGTTTTGCTGGATAACGGCACGTAGCTGCTGAGCAGTAAGCATAGTTACTTCCTTTCACGAATCACGGTAACAGCACCCACCGGCTGTTTAACCGACAAATCAGACGCCGTAGTAGTCAATCCCCAAATTAAGCGGGTAAAACCGTGAGTGGTCACGGTTTCTTCACCATGACCATCAGTGAGAATCAAGCTGAGTGCATTCGTATCGTTTGCGCCCTGCTTAACCAGCCAATCAAATATCGGTTGGTAAGCCGTACCACCGCCGGCCACCCGTTGAAACGCGAGCTGATGGCCATGTGAGATTAACTGCAGATGATCATCATGAACAGTGGCATCAAACGGAATAACCGTTAGTTTGTCACGGTAACGTTTTAATAACTGAACCAGTTGAGCCAGGCAATTTTGGACTTCCGTGTCCGTCATAGACCCCGACTGATCGACAAAGATAAAGATCCGCCTAGTCGAGGCCCGCCTGATGCCTGGTAAATCCAGACGGTAAGGTTGCCTGCGATTGAAGCGATTATAAGCTGGCTCTTGACGCTTTTGCGGACCGTTTAAGCCTACCATGACTAGTTTGCGCCAGTCAATTTCTAATTTGGCAGGTTGCCGATTTAACTGATGCTGCAACCGGTTTGGCAGTAATCCGCGTAGTTTCGTTGGCGTTTCCTGCCAAGAACTGGCCACCAGTTGAGTTAATTGGCCTGCCATTTCTTGATTCAAATGCTGCCAGCCAAGGTGGCTTTCGGGTGATTGAGCTAACATGTGCTTCACCTGCTGTGCACGAGTCCCCGTCTGATCGTCATGAAGTGCCTGTTTTAAAGCCGTCAAGTATTCGGCAGAACCAAGCTGGGATGGTAAGTGCAGCCCCAGTTTAAAATTGACATGTGCCCGCGTAATGGCACCCGGATACAATGGCGTCAGCTGCTCGTTAACTGCCATATCCGTGGCTAATTGAACCAATGGATCATTGCCACGGTTCGCGTACCGGATTGGGTGCTGCCAGGCTAAATGGCTCACCACGTGCTGAACTAAACTCAATAAGTCTTCATCTGACTGAACGCTTTCCCTTAAGCGTTTAGGATTAATGATTAAGCTCAGCCGTTTGGCGGATGTTAGCGCAATCGCCACCGGCAGCTGCAAATCAACTTGCTTATCCAGCCGCAGCAGTAGTTCGCCGTAAAATCGCTGACTGTTCAGTAACTGGCTGGTGACCCGTTGAAATAAGGCTTGTGTCTGTCTCAGTAATTGCGTTTGGTCGTGTTGATTCGCCAAACGACTTAACTGCGTTTGAAACATACCTCAGCCCTTCTCTCAATGCACATTATTTTTTAAACCAATCGCAGTTAGCTGATCATAAAGTTGCTTAACGTGTGGATACTTTGGTGCTGTTTGATACAGCTGTTCTAATAAATCAGCTACCTCTGCTAATTTGAGAGCAACGGCAAACTGACCATCTACTGGCATCAGATTTAAGAGGAGCGTAAAACGGCTCGCATGACTATCATCCGTTAACGGGTAGGTGTCGACTTGCTGAATTAAGCTGTTCATAATGGATTGCTGCTGATCAGTTCCAGCTTCATTAAACGTTTGCATCACCTTTGGCGCTAGTTTCTTACCGGCATAAATTTCTTTAGCACTGAGTCCCACACGGTGCTGCCGAGTAAACGTTTCAAAACTTTGACCAACAGTCACACCAAGATCACCTTCCAGAAGATCCAGCCGTAATTGCTGCTGTTGATCAGCTGGCAGCCGACTTAACGCCTGTAAATTAGTCGACACCCGCTGCCAAGCCCGTGGTGTGGGATACAAGTCATCATCATGCTCCTTGGGTGCTAGTTGCTGCGGATTTTCTTCAATGTAACGGCGGACACTGCCAATGATATTGCCCTTTGATTGTGCCCACTTCAGCCAGTCGTGTGCGTCTGCTCGCATCACTAACCGAACCGTTCGATCATTAATAGCTGCGTCACCGACCGTGACCCCGTAATCACTGGTTTCAAACCCAGTCATGGTAGCATCCGGATTTTCAGCAAGAACCATGTGAACTTGTGCCGGTAGCCGCAAACTGTTGATTTTACGTTGCAGCACGAGGTTCATCAATTCACTTTGAACCGCCTGCGTCCCACGATTGAATTCATCAAGAAACCAGATAATGGGCTGCTCGGGGTGTGCTTCTGCCCACTGAATAATTTCAATCAGGGTGTGTGTATAGCCAAACTTCACGTCAGCGAGCTCGCCATACTGCGAGGTTTTAACAAACGCACTATCAGTCATCGGCGGTACCGGAATGGCTAGATCCCCTTTTTCGGAGAGGCTGACAACCGTTGTGAATAACTTGGCAGCCATTTTTTCAGCAACTTCCTGAACTAATGCTGATTTACCAATCCCGGCTTCGCCAACAATTGCCGGCACGTTACCAGCATCTAAGATAACTGGAATAGCGGTGATTAATTCTTGAAATGATAACATCGATTCGCCTTCTTCACGTTTTCAAAAAAGAGCCCAGGACCTTCGCCCCCGACTCAATTCATTAACTATTTACGACGCCGTTTCAAGTTATTCCGGCGTTTTTTGTTTTTCTTGATGCGGCGAGACATTGATTTCATTGCCATCTCGCCCATTTTACCGCCAAGCGCACCGCCCATACCGGCGTTGTTCATCATACCTTGCATGCCAGAGAAGTTCCCGTTGGAAACCTGATTCATCATCTTTTTCATCTGGTTAAATTGCTTGATCATGCGGTTGACTTCCTGCACGGGCCGACCAGAACCTGCCGCGATTCGACGACGGCGCGATGGATTCAAAACATCAGGTTCAGTCCGTTCCTGCTCAGTCATTGAGTAAATGACCGCCTTAATATGATCCATGTCTTTTGGATCCATTTGGGCGTTTGCCAGTGCAGGATTATTGGCCATGCCTGGAATCATCTTAATGAGTTGATCCATCGGCCCCATCTTTTGAATCTGTTGCATCTGATCCAAGAAATCGTTGAAATCAAATGAATTCTCACGCATTTTTTCAGTGAGTGCCTGCGCTTGCTTCTCATCGTAGTCTTTTTGGGTTTTTTCGATCAGGGATAACATGTCCCCCATACCCAATATCCGAGACGCCATCCGGTCAGGGTGGAAGACGTCCAGATCGGCCATCTTTTCACCTTCACCGACGAATTTGATCGGTTTACCGGTCACGGCACGAATTGACAGAGCGGCACCACCACGAGTGTCCCCATCCAACTTCGTTAAAATAACGCCAGTAACGTCAAGTTTGCTATCAAAGCCTTCCGCAGTTGCAACCGCGTTTTGACCCGTCATAGCATCAACAACCAGCATAATTTCGTTAGGATGAGCAAGTGCCTTGATCCGCGCAAGTTCGTCCATCAATTGTTCATCGATCTGTAAACGACCAGCCGTATCAATAAAGACGTAATCGTTATGGTCGGCTGCCGCTTTGGCCAGTCCTTGACGAACAATTTCAACGGGATCTGTATCAGTGCCCATTTCAAATACGGGAACGTCGATCTGTTTACCAACAGTGACTAATTGATCGATCGCGGCTGGCCGATAAACGTCGGCGGCAATCATCAAAGGTCGGGCGTTTTCTTCAGTCTTTAGGCGGTTAGCCAATTTACCGGCAGTCGTCGTTTTACCAGCCCCTTGAAGACCAACCATCATGATAATGGTTGGAATCTTTGGCGACTTGTTTAGCGGCGCATCGGTTTCGCCCATAGTCTTGGTTAACTCTTCATCAACGATCTTAACAATTTGCTGAGCGGGGTTTAAGCCTTCCAGCACCTTACTGCCGACAGCTCGCTCACGAACGGTTTTAACGAAGTCTTTGACCACGTCAAAATTAACGTCGGCTTCCAGTAAAGCAAGCCGAATCTCACGCATGGTATCGCGTAAGTCAGCTTCAGAGATTTTCCCCTTACCACGAAGTTTCTTCATGGCGTTTTGTAAACGCTCGGTTAGTCCTTCAAATGCCATTTATTTGCACCTAACTTTCATTCTTCTTCAGCTGATTCTAATTGGTTGACCAGCTGGTTAAGTTTTTGATCTTTTGGATACTGTGCTGCAACATAACTTTGAATGGTGTCCGCCAATTTATTACGTTTAGTGAACTCTTCAAAGAGATGCAGTTTTTTTTCGTAGTTCTCAAGGATCTTTTCTGTTCGACGGATGTTATCATAAACCGCTTGACGGCTAACATCATAGTCTTCAGAAATTTCACCCAGTGAATAATCATCACCATAGTAAAGCTGCATATAATCGTTTTGCTTTTTGGTCAATAGTGGCTGATAAAAGGCAAACAGCGAATTAATTCGGTTATTTTTTTCAATCTCCACGTTGTCACCCTCCCATAGGCCTGCAAACTAGTTTACCTAGCTCGTCTATTATACCAAATCCTAACAATTGCGATAGGCTTTTAGGTAAAAAGCTAAAAAGTCGTTAAGTCCTAATAGACTAACGACTCCATCTCATTATTTAACGTCGATCAAGCCCTTGAAGAGGCCGTAAACAAATTCACTCGGTTCAAATGGCCGTAAATCGTCCACTTGTTCACCAAGACCCACGTACTTAACGGGTAAATGCAACTCGTTACGAATAGCAAGCACGATCCCACCACGGGCAGTGCCATCAAGTTTAGTTAGCACGATGCCAGAAACATCAGTGGCGTCCTTAAACATTTTGGCTTGATTCAAGGCATTTTGGCCTGTAGTTGCATCCAGTACCAGCAGTACTTCATGCGGTGCGTCAGGAATTTCCCGGCTGATGATCCGCTTCATTTTAGCTAATTCGTTCATCAAATTAGTCTTGTTCTGCAGCCGACCGGCAGTATCCACAAATAACACATCGTAGTTCTCGGACTTGGCTTTCTTCAGTGCGTCATAGACCACCGCTGAAGGATCGCTTTGTTCTGGCTTCTTAACGATGGCCACGCCGTCACGCTGTGCCCAGACATTAAGTTGTTCAATCGCACCGGCACGGAATGTATCGGCAGCTGCTAATAATACTTTCTTGCCCTGCTGCTTAAAGAGGTTAGCCATCTTACCGATCGTCGTCGTTTTACCGACACCGTTGACACCCACAAACAAGATAACGGTGGGACCCTCCTTAGCGAACGTCAGGCCATTGTGTTCATTAGTCCCTGCCTGATCATAAAGTTCAATCAGTTTTTCCACCACAACGTTTTGAACGTCTTTAGGTTTCTTGACGTTTTTAAGTTTAACTTCTTCACGCAATTGGTCGCTAATTTTTACAGCCATGTCAAAACCAACGTCGGCACCAATCAGTGTTTCCTCTAAATCATCAAAGAAATCTTCATCAACTGTTCGGAAATTAGCTAATAAATGATTTAACCGCTCGCCAAAGGTCAGTCGTGATTTCTCAAGTCCCTTGTCATACCGCTCTGTTTCAGTTGGTTCCGCCTGAGGCGTGCTTTCGCTAGCTGCTGAGCCCTGATTTTCCTGCATTGATGAACTTGGCGATTGCTTTTCAGCTGATTCAGCAGGCTTTGCTTGCGGTTGTTCCGCGTTTTGTGACTCTGATGTTACTGATTCTGCAGCTGGTTCTTCAGTATCTGATTCAGTTTTCGGCTGACTTTCATCCGTGGCGGATTCGACAGGCGCTTCAGTTGCTGGTGGTGTGGCAATGGTGTCAGCTGTATGATCAGCATTCACATCATCAATTTGTGACGCATCTGTAGCAGAAGACGTTTCTGACGCCTGCACATCCCCTTGCGTCTTTGATTCATCCGGTTGTGTGACTTCATCAGTTTTAGGCTGCTGTTTTGGTGCCTTTTCTGAGTCGTCTTCCTTAGCGCGTCGTTTGAAAAAATCAAATAGTCCCACAAGATCACATCCTTCGTTTTATTATCTTTGAACAGGTACTTTGTCTAAGTCGACGGAAACCAGTTTTGAAACACCTGATTCCTGCATCGTAATCCCGTATAAACGATCGGCTTGCACCATGGTTTCCTTACGGTGGGTAATCACGATGAATTGCGTATCATCATCAAAATGGTTGAGAAAGCTAGCAAAGCGGCCGGTATTAGCTGGATCTAAGGCTGCTTCAGCTTCGTCCAGTACACAGAACGGCGCCGGCTGAACTTGTAAAACGGAAAATAGCAGTGTAATCGCCGTTAACGACCGTTCACCGCCAGATAATAAGCGCATGCTCTGCAGCCGTTTGCCAGGCGGTTCAGCCATAATCTCAATGCCGGTTGTCAATAAATTATCCGGATCTGTCAAAACGAGCTTAGCTTGACCGCCACCGAACATTTTAACAAAGGTTTCCTGGAATTTTTGATTTAGAACTTTAAACGTGGTATTAAAACGTTCAATCACTTGTTGATCCATTTCATTCATGGTTGCCAGCAAATTATCTTTGGAAGCAGATAAGTCTTCTCTTTGCTGTGTCAAGAAATCGTAACGCGATTTGACTCGGTCGTATTCATCGATGCTTGAAACGTTAACCTCACCTAAATCATCCAGTCCGCGCTTCAGTAATTTCAACTTCTCACGGAGATCGTCAATCGGTAAATCAACCTGATTTTTCTTTGCAAAGGCCACACTCACGTGATAGGTTTCTGAAAGTGTATTTTGATGCTGATCAAGTTGCGTGCTGAGCTTGGAACAGGCAACGTCTAATTTTTGAACGGCTAGTTGTTCATTATTCAGCGTCTCAGTGGCCAATTGATTAGACCGCTCTAAATCACTCTGCCGATCGTTAGCCACTCCCAAATCAACGTTCAATTGTTTTAAAGCGGCCTTCAATGTCCGTTCTTTTTCAATTAGCCGTTTCAACCGAGCTTCATGATCCTGGGTGGATTCACCAGTCTCAGACTGTTCGGCATTTAAATCATCGATCCGGTTTTGCAAATTTTTGAGTTCAGCCTCAAAGCTGGCAACGCGCTGGGCTTGTTCCCCGGCTTCTTTAGCCAGTTGTTTGACTTGAACGGTTTTGGTTGTGACCACAGCTCGTTGATCCTGATACTGCGCGCTAATTTTCTGAACTGACTCGCTTCGTTTCGCTTGTTGTGTCTTTAATGCGGCCATTTTAGCCTTCAATGCAGTCAGCTGTTGTTCCGCAGCAGCGGTTTCCTGCTCGTTACGCTTCAACTGGGTAGCAAAGTCCTCACCATCTTGATCAAGCTGCCACTGAGCTTGATGAACAGCAATTTGCTTATTAATGGCGTTTACGTGGTCAGAAAGCAGCTTAACCTCATTTTCAGCCTGCTGACGCGTCACACTGAGCGTATTCAGCTGATTTTGTAAATCGGTCTGCTGATCGTTTTCCTGTGCTGTTTTCAGCCGTTTTAATTCGGCCTGCTTGTCAGCAAGCTGAGCAGCCATGTCATTAACACTTGCTTGTAGTTTAGTTAGTTCTTGTTTTTGACTCAAAACGCCGTGGCGTTCGTGCTTATCTTTACCACCGGACATCGCGCCGCTAGTAGAAATCACTTCACCTGCCAGCGTAATGATTCGATAACGGTGGTGAATCAAATTGGCAAGTTCAACGGCGTGGTTCAAATCATCTGCAAAAATTAAGTTACCAAGTAAATGACTCACAACGGGTTTAAGACGACTATCGGCAACCTGCACTAAGTCGGCAGCAACCCCCAGAAAGCCAGCGCTCTGCTGACAATTCGCTAATGTGTCAGTCGCAATATAACTGGTTCTTAGCCGATTCAGCGGCAGAAAAGTACTGCGGCCCAACTGATTTTGAGTTAAATAACGAATGGCTGCTTTACCAGCAGCTTCATCGGTAACGACAACGTGCTGCTGCTGAGCACCAATCGCTGCTTCAACGGCCTTCGTATACTTTTCGGGAACGTCTAAAATCTCTGCAACGGGTCCAATGATACCGCTCAACTGATTTTTCGCCTTTAAGACGGCCTTGGTTCCCTGATAGAAACCAGTGTAATTTTGAGCTAATTCCTGCAAGCTCTTTAACCGAGCTTTGGCTTGCTGACAAACCTCAAGCGCCGATAGCCACTGGTTATTCAACTGTTCGATCTGAGCCTGACGTTTTTGATGTTCAGTACCTAATCGCTGACAATTCGCTTGCAATTCATCGTATTGCTGCTGCTGAATCTGCAGTTTCTGCTTGGCTGTTTTCAACTTGGTATTCTGTTCAGTCAATTCTGATTGCAGGTCATGCAGGCGTTGGTCCGCTTGCTGATTTTCGGAAGTTGCCCGTTGCTGATTTTTTTCCAAGTACTGTTTTTGGTTATGCAAAGTCGTGATGGCCTGCAGTTGATCAATATAATCATTTTGCAAGTGGTCTTCTTCACCGGCCAGCTTGGCTTCATCCAAATCATCAAGCTGATGCTTTAACTGATTTGCGGTAAGCCGGTCCTGTTTCAAAGCCACTTTCAGTTTTGCCAACTGAGTTTTTGTATCCGCTAGCGCATCTTGAACCTGTTTTAAATGTGCTTGGGTGTCATGACGTCGAGTGGTTAATTCACTTAGAGTCTGCTGCTGGTGTTTTTGGCGTTCAGAGTCCACTGCTTGCTCGCCAGCAACTTGCTGGCGGTGAGAGGTCACGTCTAATAGCTGCTGGTTGGTATCGTCCTTTTGACTGGACAATGCCGCCGTTTTTTTGCGTGCCAATTCTAATTCAGCCGAATTATGTGCCAACTGTTTTTTGGTATCAGCAACTCGCGCTTGTTTTTCGACAAGTTGCGCGTGCTGTTCCTTTAAGTCTGACTGCAATGACTCAATTTCAAGGACTAATTGGGTCTGATCAAGGGCATCAAATTGCTTTTTTTGCGCCACGTATTCCTTAGCTAAACTACTTTGTTGCGCTAACGGTTCAATTTGACCGCCAAGTTCTGACATGAGGTCATTGACCCGATCCAAGTATCCGGCAGTTTGATCCAATTCACGTTTGGCTTTTTCTTTACCAAGCCGATACTTCGAAACACCGATCAGTTCTTCGACGATGAACCGGCGTTCTTCTGGTTTACTGTTAAAAATCGATTCAACTCGGCCTTGAGAAATCATGGAAAAGGCATTATCGCCGATTCCAGAATCCATGAAAAGGTTCAGGATGTCCTTTAAACGACAATCCTGGCCGTTAAGCTGGTAGCTGCTTTCACCATTACGAAAAAGCTTTCTCGTCACGTTGATTTCAGTGTATTCAGATTTTAAATAGTGATCTGCGTTGTCCAAAATCATGGTGACCCGTGCCCGGTTCAACGGCTTCCGTTTGGAAGACCCATTGAAAATAACGTCCGGCATTCGACTGCCCCGCAGGTTTTTGGCCGATTGCTCACCTAAGACCCACCGAATAGCTTCACTGATATTACTTTTGCCACTTCCATTGGGGCCAACGATGCCAGTGACGCCATCTTCAAATTCGATTTTGGTATCGTCCGCAAACGACTTGAAACCACTAATCTCTAGTGATTTTAGTTTCATAATTGCTCCCCACTTACTTCCGAATTAAGCTTGGTCTGGTTCAAGCTTTAATAAAGCCTGTTTAGCAGCGCCTTGCTCCGCGTTTTTCTTAGAATGGCCTTCGCCCACACCAAGTTCTTTACCATCAATCTTAACGGCTACTTTGAACGCCCGATCATTATCTGGGCCATTTTCAGAAAGCAGCTCGTAATCAATTGAAACAGGACCGTGTTTTTGTGCGACTTCCTGTAATTCTGTCTTGTGATCAAAAAATTCGTCAAAACGACCCTCATCAAGTTTTGGAAAAATCACCTGAGTCGCAAATGCGCGGACTGGTTCCACTCCTTGATCAAGGTACAAAGCGCCAATAAAGGATTCAAAAATGTCACAAAGCAGTGAATCCCGTTCCCGTGCGTGCGCTTTCTCTTCTCCCTTACCGAGACGAATATACTGGTCAAAGTGGCACTCTCGGGCAAAACTAGCAAAACTCTCCTCGTTAACCATTGCTGCGCGCAGACGGGTTAACCGGCCCTGGGGCATTTTGGTGTAACGCTTGTAAATATAATCTGAAACAACCAGTTGCATCACCGCATCGCCCAAAAATTCGATGCGTTCGTAAAATTTCAAATGCTCATTAGGATGTTCGTTCACATAAGAGGCTTGTGTAAAGGCTTCATCCAGCAAACTTTTATCCTTTATGACGATATTAAAATTCTTCTTAAGTAAATCATCTAACCCTTTTATCAAAATCAATAACGCTCCTTTTTGGTTATAAAATTGAAAGGAAAAAGGCTGTGACAAAACAAATCGTTTCACCGCAACCTTTCCGTTTAATAATTGAAACTGCTATTTTTTATCACTGTTAGCAGCAATGTAATCAACAGCTTCGCCCACTGTGTTTAAGTTTTCGGCAGCATCGTCGGAAATTTCAGCACCGAAGGTATCTTCAAGTTCCAAAATAAATTCCACAAAATCAATGGAATCGGCATCAAGGTCGGTTTTAAAATTCAAATCCAGCGTGATCTTCTCACGGGTAATTTCAAACCGCTCCGCAATGATGTCAGCAATTTTATTAAAAATCTCGTCTTTTGACATAATTTACCTCACCCTATTTAGTTCATCAATCAGTTTAGCACAAACGGCTCAGAAACGGTAGAACTACCTGCTTACTTCTGCATTTCTGCTTTAGCTTCAGCCATTTCTTCACTGTGGTCACTAAAGTAAGTCACCACGTTTTCAACCGAATGATTCTCAAGCATCGCCTTAATTTGGCCGATGGTGTTGGCAATGGTTTCTGCCTTTGCTGAACCATGCGTTTTGATAACGGGTGCTTTAACGCCCAGCAACACTGCACCACCGTGTTTCGAATAATCCATTTGCGACTGAATACCCTTGAAAGTTGACTTGAGCATTGCGGCACCCAGTTTACTGGTTAAGCCACCATTCATAATGCCGTTTTTAATTAACTTCAGCATTGATAAGGCGGTCCCCTCAGTGTTTTTGAGTACTGCGTTACCCGTAAAGCCGTCGGTTACCACAACATCTGCCGCTCCGTTTAATAGTTCACGTGACTCCACGTTACCCACAAAATTAATGTCCCTAACGCCAGCTAAGAATTCGTGAGCAGCTTTATGAGCCATGTCGCCCTTATCTGCTTCGGTCCCGTTGTTCAATAGCCCAATGCGGGGATTTTTAACGCCCATGACGGTTTGCGCATAGTACTTTCCCATAATGGCGTACTGATACAGGTTAAACGGCTTGGTATCCGCGTTCGCCCCGACGTCCATCATCAGGAATTGATCTTGCTTGGGATTGTTTAAAACGGGTAGCGTCGTGGTCAATCCGGGACGATCAATTCCCTTGATTCGGCCAATGATCAATAAACCAGCGGCTAATAACGCACCGGTATTGCCAGCCGAAAAGAAGGCGTCATCCTTACCGTCATGAACAGCCTGGGCAGCCAGAACAATACTAGATTGCTTTTTACGCCGAATCGCGCGAACCGGTTCGTCTTCCATTGCAATGACTTCATCTGCTTGAACAAGGGTGATGTGGTCTGCGTTTTTCAAAAACGGCTTCACCTTATCAATTTGACCGTACAGATCAAATTCAATTTCTGGGTAACGGTCGTGGGCAATTTGAATACCCTCAACTACTTCTTTAGGGGCGTAATCTCCGCCCATTGCATCAACAGCAATTCTCAATGACTTTCATCCTCTCTTAATCAAACATATAGGCATTTTCTTCAGCTTGCTTTAAGTAACCGACCAAGGCTTGATTTTCTGGCTGCTTTTGCCAATCGGGCGTATTGGTCAATTTTTTGGCTTCATCCTGTGCAACACTTAGCATGGTGAGATCAGCAACTGGATCACCGACTTTAAAATCCGGTAAGCCAGACTGTTTCTTTCCCAGCACGTCACCGGAACCACGCAGCTCTAAATCTTTTTGTGACACCACAAAACCATCATTAGTTTCCGTCATAACCCGCATCCGGTCAACACCATTCTTATTTTTAGGATCCGCAACCAAGATACAATAAGATTGCTGATCAGATCGGCCAACTCGTCCACGTAATTGATGTAACTGGGCCAAGCCAAAATGATCGGCATCGTAGATCATCATGACGGTAGCGTTTTTAACGTCAACGCCGACTTCAATCACAGTAGTCGCAACTAATACCTGGTATTGGTTATGCTTAAACGCCTGCATAACGGCATCTTTCTCATCGTTTTTCATGCGGCCATGCAGAAGGCCGACTTGATAGTGATGAGGTGAGAAATAGGCTGAAAAACGTTCATAAATGGCTTGGGCATTTTTCATGTCAACCGCTTCAGATTCTTCAATCAATGGCGTTACAACGTAAGCTTGATGTCCCGCTGCAAGTTCTCTCAAGACAAATTGGACTGCTGAATTAATCTGTGTGTTCTTGATCCAGCGCGTGGTCACCGGTTTCCGTCCGGTCGGCAGTTCATCGATCACCGAAATGTCCATTTCCCCGTAACTGGTAATCGCCAGTGTTCTGGGAATCGGTGTAGCTGTCATGGCCAGCACATCTGGATTATCACCCTTTTGCCGCAACGCCTGTCGTTGTGCCACCCCAAAGCGGTGCTGCTCGTCAATGACCACCAGCCCCAGACGATGATAGTCCACACCTTCTTGAATCAGGGCATGTGTGCCAATAATCAGGTTAATCTCACCAGAAGCTAACCGTGGCAAGATTTCTTTGCGCACAGCGGGTTTGGTAGACCCAGTCAGCAACACAATGTTTACGGGTAGGCCGTCAAATAGTGCCTGCAGGTTATTGGCATGCTGTTCAGCTAAAATCTCGGTCGGCGCCATCAGGGCAGCCTGAAAGCCGGCAGTAATGGCAGCATACATGCAAATCGCGGCGACGACTGTTTTCCCACTACCAACGTCCCCTTGAAGGAGCCGGTTCATATGAATCGGCCGTTTTAAATCAGCACAAATTTCGTTAACTACCCGCTTCTGGGCAGTCGTTAACTCATAAGGCAACTTAGAAACGAAGCGCTGCAGCCGCTCTTTATCGTACATCATTGTCATACCAGCCTGAGTCTGATCTCTGCGTTTGAGCATTTGCAATTGCATTTGAAACCGGAAGAATTCTTCAAATTTAGCGGAACGCCGAGCTGCTTTAGCGGCCTTTAAATCCTTTGGGAAATGCATGTCATGAATCATTTGCGCTCGGTCAAGCAAGCGATAATGGCTTTTAATACTGTCAGGAATCAGGTCAACGATCTCCGTGTGGTACTTCTCCCACGCCGCCACAACCAGTTCCTGAATGGTTTTCTGACGAATTCCTTTGTTGGATGGATAAACGGATGCCATGGGATCATTTTTGCCGCTGCTGAGAATCTTTACCCCGTTCAGTTGTTTACGGTTAGCATCGAAACGGCCGTAAACCATAATGGGTGATTCAACTTCAATATTATTTTTCAGCCATGGTTGATTGAAAAAGGTGACGGGTACGACATCTTGGCCAATGAGCAGCCGAAAATTCAGCCGGCTCTTTTTTCGACCAAAGCGACTTAAGGTTGGGGGTGCCGCAACGATTCCCTTTAACGTGACTTGTTCCTGATCGCCAATCTCATTAAGTTCCTTGACCCGCAAATCTTCATAGCGAAACGGATAGTAAGTCAGTAACGATTCGATCGTCGTAATTCCAAGATCTGCCAAGGCCGCCAATCTTTTTGGCCCGACGCCAGGCAATACTGTCACGGAATCTGATAACGCCAAATGAATCCCTCCCAACCAAAATGACTGATAAACAAAGTGCCGGTTCTTTTGAACCGCCACTTTTAATCATCAAATATAACGTCATATATTATAATCGAAATAAGTTAACAAAAGCAATGTCGTTAATCGAATCTCAGTTCCCGACATCGTTTTTAAGACAGTCAACCTCTTTGAACAACCTTCAATCTAATTCAAACGCAGCATCAGCTGTGTGCCAATCTTTGACCCATTTAGAGAAATCATCACTGTTTAAATCACCATCTAGGAGCCACTCAATTTCGTACAGTTTATCCGGCCTGCCGTTAAGCCGGTACCCCTTACCATTGAGTGTCTTGATTGTCTCACTGACTCCCATTACCGTACTCTCATAAATCTTATCAGTAGCGGGTTCAGTCACAACGTACTTGATCCCATCGACGATTACGGTTTGTTTATCCACGATTACAGCCTTCTTTTTGGTTAATCTACTGTATCTATTATACCCGTCTTTGGCCAAATTTAGAGACTTAAGAATCGTTATTTCAAAATGAGACTTCATTGGTTCGTATTCACCAGGGTTCCAAACGATCGTTCCAAAATTAATGTGAAAAAAGTGGAGAAGCCTATAATCAGAGCTTCTCCGATTTAGATAATATCTAATTTGTCTATTCCCCACTGAAATGAAGAGATTGGGCAACTAATCCTTTAATAATGCGGTGTTTCATTGTTGGGTGTCACGTACATGTCACCTTCGCTCGTTTTTGGCTCAATTTTACCGGAAATCATGAATTCTAGTGCCAATCATCTAACATCACCTCGATTTTTTCTGATAACAAGTTTTCAGTTTTCTAATAAATTTATGCTTACATAACAGATTCCCGGAAATAATCAACGGGAATTCGAGACTTCTTTCGGTTATTCATATATTCTAAAGTTAGAGGAATTTACTTAGGAAAGAGGCTTACTAATGAATAACGATTCCGAAATTATAGGCAAACGAATCATGGACTTTATCAATGAACGGGACATTACCATCCATAGACTATCTGTTAAAACTGGTATTCCTAATACAACGCTTGTTGATTTAATCACTGGGACTACCAAAAATGCCAGAGTTTCAACAGTGCGTGCGATTTGCCAAGCTATTCAGATCACTGTTCGTGATTTCTTCGACTGCCCACCCTACAACGAGGTGGAAAAATGAACGATAAAATTAATTCGTACCAAGCTGAATTTGAACGCATGAACAAAATCACTAATACAGCAGCCGGAAAATATGCAAGCCAGATAAAGGCTAATCAAAAAAATTTATACGGAATTTCTAGTAAAATCCAAAATTCTTTAGATAAGAATACTTATGTTTCAAAAAACACGATTAATCAGCTTAAAAAAATTGTGGAACAGCCACCTTTCAGTCGTAGAAGCCCTTACAAAATTCCTGCTGGTGAGATTGAAACTCTACTAAATTTATCTGTACCAGCGTTTAAACCAGATGCATCTACTCTCAAAAAGGCAGCGCAATTTATGAATACAAATTCTTCACTACTAGCGAAGAGTTATGTCTCAACTGTTTCTGTATTAACTTCAAGTCAGCTTACTAGGCTATATAAAAACAACGAGTTAAATAAATT
This sequence comes from Secundilactobacillus mixtipabuli, assembly GCF_002217925.1. Taxonomy (GTDB): domain Bacteria; phylum Bacillota; class Bacilli; order Lactobacillales; family Lactobacillaceae; genus Secundilactobacillus; species Secundilactobacillus mixtipabuli. Next base: position 118,476 of record NZ_BCMF01000007.1, read on the forward strand.
TTTGACTAAAGTTCAAGAACGATTCCTTCCTAAAAACTATTCAGAATTAACAGTTGAATTGGTAAAAAAGTCTAAAAATTTTTATCAAAATTCTTTTGCTGAACAAATTCAGAAGATGGGTCGGGTAAATTTATCGGCTAGCGTTCAAATTAACAATGCATATAATGCATTAGGTATTTTTAGCTCAGATCCATTAACCTCAGATCAGCTCTCTTATGCGAAACAAATATTAGGTGAACAAACTCTTCGAAATATATTCTCAGATGCAGCATTCGATTATCCGGATAAGGTGCAAACGTCAACAGCTGCCGGCGAGGCTAATTCATCAAAAATAACTAAAAATTGGGCGTATATAAAAAACTGGTATAACTCCCTGTCTTCGATACAGAAAAAAGTAATTTCTGCTGTGATCGATATAGCCTTATCAAGCTTCATTACTGAAATTATTCAAATTGGTGGCTGGACACTTCTTATTGCAATTCTGATTCCCATTCTTTTCGGTAACACAAATGATCACGATCCCAAATGATCTGTGTCGATTCCCTGATTGAACATGATTCGTTTTAATGCATCTCTGCCCAGCTCAATATCTTACTCTTTACTATCAGCTGTACGCTCTTGATTACTTGCAATAATTTCAAGTGTTTCATTTAATTTCGTTAGCTGATTAATCAATTCAGCTGCTTGCGCTTCTTTTACGTCCCCACCTCCCTTCTACTTTAATTAACTCGAGGTTAACTAATTTACTTATAGGAAACTTATTGTTCCACATAAGTTAACTTTGAACACAAAAAATATCATCAGGGGTTAGATTAAAAACTGAAACAATTTTAATCGCTCGTTCATAGCTAAGCCCTCTTTTGCCATTTTTAATCATCCAGTAAGCATCTTTAGAGATGCCTTCTAGATTGCCCACACATTCATAAGTCCCAACCTTTTGTTCACGAAGATTTTTGAGCTTAGAACGGATCATTTAAGTACCTCCTTTCCCTATCAACGACCATATTATAAGTTAACTTCACGTTAATTATCAATAGAAAGTTCCGTTTCTGTTAATTTACGTTGTGTTAACTTAACGTTAACAGTATCCTACATATGAGAGGAGTGAAGAGCATGACTTTTGGAAGCAGGCTGAGAGAACTACGAAAAGCAAAAAATATGTCACAAGAAGAACTCGGCAAGATCATCCATGTCAGTAAAGTATCTATATCCGGTTATGAAAACGATACTAGAGAACCCAGTCAAGAGGCACTCACATCATTGGCTAATTATTTTGATGTAACAACAGACTATCTTCTGGGATTAAATCAAACTCCTAAATGGGCTAATGAGAAAGACGCTAATGATCTTGCAAAATTTTTAAAAGAAAATGCTGGTTCAATGACCTATCAAGGTGAAAATTTAACCGATGAAGAAAAAGAGAAGCTAAAAATTGCTATGACTCAAATATTTTGGAAGCGTCATAAGCATGATTAGAGGTGTGTACGTGTACTATGAGCAAACGATTTATTAACAGAGCAACGCAGATTGTTACCCATCGGTATCACACAGCTGACCCGTTTACGATTACAGAAAAGCTCAATATTGAAGTTGATTGGGCATAGCTTAAAAGGTCCCCTTTAAGCAAAACTATGTATGCTGGTAAAGAACCTATCGTTAGGCTAAACAAGTCAATTCGTGAAGTCTCATGCAGTACTTCACTATGGCTCACAAATTGGGGGCATGTCATTCTACAAGAGGGTTTAGTTGGCTACTATTGTTTAAATAACTGGACACACTCTGAGCTTGAAAATGAAGCAAATGAGTTTGCTGTGTCATTACTAACACAACTATATATAATATAAGAAAGCGATCGTCTACCTAGCAATAATTTGGAACTAACACATACTTATGGAATGTCAGGTAACGAAAAGCTGAATTAAATCAATTTTGGTAAATAATTTGCGAGGGAGGGAAAAATTATGTACGATCTTTGGATTGCTGCTAGTAGCATCATGGTACTGATTGATGGTGCCCTAATCTTATGGCGGCTATATTATCGTTTTAGACTGTCTAAAGGTAAAAGTTTCCGATTACCTTAGGGCAAAATAACTCTTACCAGTATCGCGTTATCCTCTTTATCACAATTTCAAGAGCGATGCTTTCACATGAACCAAAAGCTGAGCAACGAGCTGACAGCGAATCAAGTGCAAAGGCTTTATCGCAGAAAAAATCAGCAAAGAAACAACAAGATAAAGAAGCTAGTTCTACCTATCAGAAATCATTAACTGCATATTGTAATAACACAGGCAATGCAGATTCTGTTAAGTATGACGGTGATGGCGGAGTTACCTTTAAAGTTGATAATTCGACACTTAGTGATGCCACCGCTGATAAGAAATCGCTTGCGACTGAACTAGTAAATCATGCAAACAAGCTGGCGAATATGTGTGATGTAAGCCAAACTGTCTTGAATATCCAAACACAGAGTGGTGACCCTATTGCACGGACAACGCTTGGTGGCGGAGTTAAGGTTTATAAATAATATTTATGGAGGTAACGTGTCATGGCAGAATGCCCTATTGATGGAAGCAAGATTGGCTTTATAGGTGGATGGGTTTTTAAAGATGGCGAGATTTGTGCAGGATGCGGTAAGAAAGTTGGTTTTCAAAAAGGCGAGTCGGTTTCAGAAACCGCGGCGCACTCATACACTGTCAATGAAGTGCGATAATTGATGAATAATCATGCTAAATTTGACCCTAATCATGTAAAGTAAGCAATTAAAAAAGATGTAGAACGCGCTCAAAAAGGTGATACTGAAACAGAGTTCATTGATGAAAAATTCTTAAAAGATTACATCAAGTGTTTCAACATGGAAAACTTGGATCCTGATACTCAGGAAGAAGTTGAAAAAATAATCGTTAAGATGTCTTCATTTGGGTATGCCCGTGTTGTTGCCACTCTCAATAGCGTATTGGAGCGTTCTCAAATCACGCTTAATCAGACTCATATTGAACAGAACTGGGTTTTGATTAAGCAGCAAGACGAAAATAACAAACTACTACGGCAACTTGTCGATAAGAAATAGAGTTTTAAAGAGCCAAAACTAAAAACTGAAGATAACTCAAAAAAAATTAATAAATTCTATAATGCTTTTATTCTCTGACAAGTATTGAAACTACCCAGGTACAGGTAAATAAGCTAATAGTCTAGGCACAATACTACTAATATAGCGGAAAGAAGATGAATATGTTGTCAAAAAAAAGAAGAACTAATATTAAAGAATATATTTATGTCGATAATGTTGAAATCAACTCCATTCTGGCTCAATTTGAAGATGGTATCCCACAAGTTATAAAAAGTATCCGGCAATCTACTAATACAAATACCGAACAAGCTGGTAAAAACCATCAAACTAACATTTCAGGTGGTGCTCAATTAATAGCAAAAGGACAAGCTGAACAGTCCTGGGGTAAACAACATGCTGAGATTCAGTCGAATGCTGAAATGAATCAAGAGGCTATAGATACCGTCTACAGCGATTACGCCATTGATATTATTGAACAGGAACTTGAATCCCATAATCTTCTGGAAAGTGACACCAAACATTCTGACGGTGTTTTCGTAAAATTCACCTCACAATTCAGTCTTCTTGATCTACAGTCAATGAGAAATACGTGGACTACAAATGAAATTAAGCCACTAGTCCAGATGACAGATGATTACGATGAAAGTTGGGATGCTGCTGCAGAAAGCCTTAAAAATTCATCTATTGTGTTAGACAACATGTTTCCAGAAACTATATTTTTTAAATTCCCAGAAGCTGTTGCTTTTGCTGAAAAAAATAATTTTAGAATGAGCCTAATACAATTACAAATGCTCACCTTCTCAAAACGTAAAGTAACAATTCTCGGAAAAATTGAGTCTAGTGTCCCCAATGATGAATCTATTGATGACATATTTGGTACTGAAAATAGACTTGAGGAATCCGATGATAACATTGATTTAACGGCGCTCGGGCAATGGGGACCTGCCCTCGGGGTTAAGATGCTTAAAATATTTCTGGGTATAAAAAAAGGCAATCGATTCATCAAACCGATTGCTATCTATTTCGAATAATATTAAATCTGTTAGATACAGATTCTTGAATTTCTTTATTTCTCTTTATCAGCTGGTGTCTGTTTTTCTTAAGAGTCTTCATACGTGCGGATACTTCAACATCAAAATCGGTATCTAAACTAAGATTAGCAGTTAGTACCCTTTTAGCTGGTTTGAATTTTTTTGTCATAGTATCACCTCTCCAAATCGAATTATCTTAGTTTACTAACTGCAAGTCAATGAAATACTTTTTTCAAATTATTACATTACTCTAACCAAACTAAATTTAATGTTTAAAGGGAGATGTTTCAAATGAAATTAAAAAATTATGTCTTACTAGGTGCTGCCGGTCTGGCACTTGGTGTTAGTGTCCCACTCAAACAATCAACTGCTAAAGCAAGTACCTACCATTCCGTTCCAAGCTCACTGAGAGGCTACTACATTTCATCTAGCAATCGAGCTTTCTGGATCACAAAATACACGGTGCACGATGTAATACCACAAGCTGACGGATATGGTATGCACGTCACCAAGGTAACTCGCAGTGGTCATACGTACCGGGTTCACACGTATATCGATATGGGTGGCAGATCTTACGTCACCTATAAACTTAATCGCTACGCGCACAATAAGTTTAAGTATGCTGGCAAGTATTTCCACAAAGTGTCGAAGTCTCACTACTATTATTATGTGAGCCACTAGGAACTAATGTACCGGTGCATGCTTAGTCCAACTACTGATGACGGTAAAAGCTGAATTCACTTGAGGAGATCCGTTTTTAAATGTTTTTCAAAAGAATTGTCATGTTAGGTGTTACTGCCCTCTCATTGGGAACGGCTGGAGTTGCGTTAGCACAGCCTGTTGACGCTCACGCTGCAACATCTATTCCATCCCGTTTTCGTCATACTTGGCAAGGAAACTCTCATGGTACTCTTTACACGTTAAAGATACACAAATATTATGGTCGTTTACACCAGAGCTCTGAATGGAATGATTATCTTAACAATGTTCACTTCAAAAAGTACTCCAAGAATCATTACAGAGTATATTTTAAAAAAACTGCCCAACCATTGGAACTCTACTATGTTAATAGCCATAAAGTACATCTCGTATACGGACCAGGTAGACACGCATATATTAGTATGTCACGAATATAGTAATAATTGCCCCCAATCAGGGCTTTTATTTAGCATATTGAAAGAACATACGTTTGTATTTGTTTCAAAAGAATTCCTTGCCATTGAAAATGTCGGCAATATAAACAGAACTTTTAGCAGAAAATAAGGCATTTTAGAAATTTGATCTAAATAAATTGAATTAAGGAGTGATAATTAATGGTAATCAAGCGTACAGCGATGAAGCATCACCCTAATATCTACGAATATGAAACAAAGCGTGGAAAACGATATAGCGTACGTCGCCGCTACAAAGACTTCGCTGGTAAATATGAAATGTACACCAGCAGTGGCTATACAAGTTGGCAAGATGCAGAACAGGATCTGCGTAAATTTGAGATGAAATTTTTTGATGGTTCCTTATCGGAGTCAGAGCAGCGCAAGATAACTGTTGATGACTATTTTGATACCGTCCGCAAACGGAAAGTTGAAGCGGGTGTCTGGAAACATTCCACCGAAAAGCAGCGAGTTAATGTGTACGAACATATCATTAGTCCTGTCTTTGGCAAACGGTCACTCAATGACATTAGTCGTATGGAATATCAGCAATTCATTACTAATCTTGGTAACTCTCAAAAGTATACTGTAACAACCTTACGACACATCAATTCGGTCATGCAGTCTATTATGGCCGATGCTGAAACATATAACATCATTCCCAAAAGTCTAATTCGCCGGATTCAGTTAGTTGGTGGCCGGCCTAAAAAGAGCCAAACAGTAACTAAAGAGGAATATGACCAGTTCATGCGAACCGCAAAAAAGATATGCAATCAGTATGATTTCGCCATGGTCAAACTGCTCACCCTTGGTGAACGTCGTGGCGAACTCATGGGACTGCGAAAATCTTCATTTACGTTTACGAATGATGATGTGACTAATGAACCAATCTGCGCAATCAAATTTGACTTAGCTCGAACGCCTGATGCGGTCAATGGCACCACGCTAAAGAGCGCCGCTTCTTACCGAACAATCTGGGTCACTGGCAGTTACATTGACACTATCAAGTTTGTTTTAAGCCACGCTGAACAGATTATCCGTAATTTCAAAGGCACCGTCCCTGATGATTACTTCATCTGGATCAATCCCGTTACTGGTAAACCCTTCCAACCAGAACGTTCTCGTGATCTGTTTGCGCGAATCAGTATGACTGCCGGCGTAAAAATTAATCCTCACAAGTTCAGACATTACTTTGCCACCAAAGTCCGCTCCAATGCTAGAATTTCAGACACTGATGCTATGCACTGGCTTGGGCATAAGCACATTGAAATGACCGACTCTTACACCAGAGAGACCCCAGAAGGCGCAATTCAGGTCTTCAGAGGGATTGAAGATGATTTACGTCCAATTACGCCAACTCACAAGTAACCACGCTTAGGTGTCATTTTTGCTGGGTGTCACCACTTCTTGTTGGGTGGCACGTAAGGTGTCACACTAGGTGGCACCAAATAACCATAATTACACTAAAATAATCGCAACAAAAAAGTGGTGAAGCTCATAAAAGAGCTTCACCACTTTAGTTTAATCTGATTTAATTAGTTTAAATTATTTCCGAATCATTCGACGCTAATTACAAATGGATATACCGGTTGGTCACCTTCATGAACTTCAACTTCTAGTTCATCGTCCATTTCTTCAACGGCTTTTTGAACGTGTTCAGCGGTTTCCTGGTTCGTGTCGGCACCATAAATAATCGTCACGATCTCACTGTCATCATCGATCATCTTGTTGACCATCTGAATAGCAGCTTCCTCGGTGTCATTTGTCACAACGGCAATCTTACCGTCAATGATTCCCATGTAGTTGCCCTTTTTGATATCAAAACCATCAATTTGGGTATCACGTACAGCATGGGTCACCTCACCACTTTTAACGGTGGAAAGGTTATCTTCCATGGCTGACTGGTTTTCTTCAAGGGTATGATCTGGTTCAAAGCCAAGCATAGCTGTCATCCCTTGCGAAATCGTCTTACTGTGGACGATCACGGCTGGAATATCAACGACCTTAACTGCTTGTTCGGCGGCTAAGAAGATATTCCCGTTGTTCGGCACAATAATGGCCTGTTTTGCATGGCTATCCTTAATAGCATCAGCAATGTCTTGCGTGCTTGGATTCATTGTCTGACCACCAGAAATAACGGTAGTTGCGCCCAAACTCTTGAACAGCGTCTGCATCCCATCACCAGCGGCAATGGTAATGATTGCTGTTTCAGGTGCTTCGGCTGGTGCTTCAGCAGTGGCAACGGGAGCTTGCGTGTCTGCGGTCTCCTCATCTTTTTCGATGATGGTTTCCTGTTGCAGGCGCATGTTGTCAACTTTCACTTTAGCGAGATCACCAAATTCCTGACCCCAAGCAATAACCTTGCCTGGATGTTCAGTGTGGACATGGACCTTCACAATTTCATCATCGTTGACCACTAATAGTGAGTCACCGAGTTTGGCCAGATAGTTATAGAAAGTATCGTAATCAAACTTTTTATCGACTTGCTTGCCACGACCGATTCTAACCATGATTTCTGTGCAGTAACCATAGACAATGTCGTCAGGGTTCAATTTACCCTGCACACTGCGATGGTGTTCTGCATCGACCATTTCATCCATCTCGGTTGGGTTTGGCTGATGAGCGCCTTTTTTGGCCACTTCACGGCCATTGAGGACGTCATCAAAGGCTTGGAAGACAAAGGTTAAACCTTGACCACCAGAATCAACCACACCGACTTGCTTCAAGACAGGTAATAAATCCGGTGTGGTCTGTAAAGCGGCATCAGCGGCTTTATAAGTGGCATCCATCACCGCAACGATATCGTCTTCGCGGGCTGCCGTCTTACGGGCGGCTTTAGCGGCTTCACGAACGACCGTCAAAACAGTTCCTTCAGTTGGTTTCATAACGGCCTTATATGCCGTTTGAGCGCCTGCAGCAAACGCATCGGCTAAATCGGCAGCCGTCAAAACATCCTTTTGCGCAACGTCCTTTGAGAAACCTCTAAAAATCTGCGATAAAATCACACCAGAGTTTCCCCGGGCACCCATGAGTAACCCCTTTGCTAGGGCTTGGGCTAATTCGCCAACTTTTGTGCTGTCTGAATCATTAACGTACTTTAAGCCGCTATCCAACGACAAACTCATGTTAGTCCCAGTATCACCATCGGGCACCGGAAACACATTTAATGAATTAATGAATTCAGCGTTTTGATCAAGAAATGCGGATGCAGCCTCGATCATCTTGATGAACTCATGATTCGTTATTTCTTTCGTTTGCAACAACTTTATCCTCCGCTTCTTACTCACTTAATACTTGAACGCCTTGAACTGTGATGTTAACAGCATTAGCGGTAATTCCAAGCATTGTTTCCAAATTATATTTAACTTTAGACTGAACGGTTCGGGACACTTCAGAAATTTTCGTCCCGTAGCTGACAATAATATTCACATCAACAGCAACACCGTTATCTTCTTGACGAACAACGACACCTTTGGCATAATTGTTCCGATTCAAAATAACATTTACGTTATCACGAATTTGATTCTTGCTGGCCATTCCCACTACGCCATATGAATCAGTGGCAGCACCACCAACGACTGTAGCAATCACATCATTATCTATATCGATTAAGCCATGTTTTGTTTTAATTTTAACGGCCATCTAGAGCAGCCTCCTTGCATACTAGTCTTCACGATAATTTATCTTACCACAAATCGAGCAATACCGTTATCATAATTAATCACCTTTAGTGCTGTCAAGTAAAATTACTTGAAAGAAAACTATTGCATTCCCTGTGGGGTTATGATAAATTATTTTAGTGAGCTAAAAAGCAACGATTTTTAGATAAGTCTAAAAGGAGGTAGTGACCATGGCAAAGGATTTCATTAACGGCAAGCGCACCCGTTTCGGTAACAAGCGCTCCCACGCCTTGAACTCATCAAAGCGTTCATGGAAGCCAAACTTGCAAAAAGTTCGGATTTTAGTAGATGGCAAGCCTAAGAAGGTTTGGATCTCTGCACGGACTTTGAAGTCAGGTAAAGTGACTCGAGTTTAGTTAAGAAAGTTTGGCGCGGTAGCCAAGCTTTTTTTGTGAATTTTTTAAAAATTTTTCTTTCAACCAAAAGAACCACTGTTAACGATTAAATTCGCTGACAGTGGTTTTTTTGTGTCTTTTAAATTCGGTAATAACTTTATTTAGCCCTTTAGACCCGGGTTACAACACCCGTCAATCATCCCTTGGTAATGATCGTTTCATAGTGACGAATAAGTTGATTGACCTGGTGTTCATACTGAATCATAAATGTTTGGCGATCGCCTGTTAACACCGTATCTTCATCAGCCGTTTGCAGTTGATCCAAATAGGCGCAGCAATCATTAACGTACTGGGTTAGTTCTGCCCCATAAGTACCACCAGATACCCAATAGCTATTAACCATGCGGGTGCCATAGGCCAACAGATTATGCTGCATTTCTTTAACTTGGCTCATCATAACAGGGTCACTTAACTGTGCGCCCTGACCTTGAATATACTGCCAATATTGTTTGAGAACCTTTTTAGCAGCCGATTTACTGCCGCCGTTGTGGGTTTTAGCACCACCAAAATTATAGTGTGTTTGAAATGCCACGTTAATCGCTCGCTTTCGTTTTTTTCTAAAAAGTCCCCGTCATCCTTTACGATGGCGGGAACTGAAATGAATCGTGCAAACATCAGCTTTCATTTTAAAGCTTGAAGCGCTCAGCTGATTAAAAACGCTCTTTATTGGCAAGCAGTTTCTGCCCCTAAAGACAGATTAATCCTTGCTCTGGATAACGGCAACCATCCCGCTATCAAAGGAAAAATGCCCAGTATCACCGACAAATTCATTACTTGCATATGAAATCGGCCGCGTGATGTTAGCGTTCTTCAAATGATACTTTTCATCAGGTAACGTCAGATTATCGACTTTCTCAAGTGTGACGAAAGCCAGATACTTTTTATCTGATTCTTTCTTGATCTCGTACGAACCTGGTGCAAAAAAGGTAATGGTGTTTTGTTTATCGATAAAACGAATGCGTGGTGCATACTGCCGGTATCTGGGTTCCAAAACGATCCAGAAATTGGCGAGAAAATGATCTAACCGACCACCGGTAGCACCATAGATATCGAGTCGATCATAATGGAATTCATGAAGCGCAACGGTAACGGCCAGCTGTGTGTCAGTTTCGTCCTTTTCCGGAACCGCCTGACGAATATCGGCAACAGCTCCCTTAACCCGCTTTAATTCATCAGCTGATAAAGAGTCAAAATCGCCAATGGCAACTAACGGCGTGATTCCCATTTTCAATAATCGTAACGTACCGCGATCGACACCAATCCAATCTCCGGATACCTTACCGGCAGTTAACTGGTCAGGCCATTCGCTGGTAGGACCTCCCACCAGTAAGTTCAAATGTGTCATTTTACTTCGTCGCATCCTTTAAGATTTTAACTTTAGCTGCAGGGTCCACACCGTCAAAGACGTATGAGCCAGCAACGGCAACCGTAGCACCAGCTTTTTGGCAATCAACGATGGTATTATTCTTAACGCCACCATCGACTTCGATATCAAAGTCATAACCTTCAGTTTGTTTTAATTGATCTAACTGTTTGATCTTCTTTAAAGTTTCAGGCAGGAACTTCTGACCACCAAAACCGGGGTTAACCGTCATGACAAGTACTTGATCGACCATGTCCAGTAATGGCTTAATCGCTTCAACTGAGGTACCGGGGTTGATAACAACTTCGGCCTTTGCACCAGCATTTTTGATTAATTGAAGTGCGCGGTGAATATGCGGAGTTGCCTCAACGTGAACACCAATAATGTCGGCACCGTTTTCAGCAAACTGCTCAACGAAACGTTCAGGGTTTTGCACCATAAGGTGAACATCGAGCGTCATGTTGGTGATTGGGCGAATAGCTTTCAACCAGCCCGGACCGTAGGAAATAGCGGGTACGAATTGACCATCCATAACATCAATATGGAGGTATTCAGCACCAGCCTTGTCTACGATTTCAATATCCTTTTGAAGATTAACATAATCAGCACTTAAAATTGATGGTGCGATTTTCATAAATAGTCCCTCATTTCTCAGATTTGCGATAGTTTGGTTTTTGATTTTTCAGAGCTTGATACAGCAGCAGGTAATTATCATAACGGCTTTGTAAAATCTCGCCTGACTCGACTAATGCTTTAACGGCACAGCCAGGTTCATTGACGTGGACGCAGCCACGAAAACGACAATTAACAGCTGCCCGCCGAAATTCACGGAAATACTTACCCAGGTCACGAGCATCCAGAGAAAAGGTATCATACGAGGAAAAGCCCGGTGTATCAGCAATTAAACCGCCAGCGACTTCAAGTAATTGCACGCGACGAGTGGTATGTTTCCCACGGTGTAAGCTAGCTGAAATTTCGCCAGTTTCAAGCTCTAAGTCTGGTGCAACATGGTTCAGCAGAGTTGATTTACCAGCTCCCGTTTGTCCCATGATCACACTGACTTTATCAGTCAGTAAATCGTCAACTTCCTGAATGGCTTCTGCCGAAAATGGTTCAGCGGTATAAACAACGTGGTACCCAATCTTCCGGTAATCCGCTGCAATTTGAGCAAACTCAGCCTGTTCCGCCTGGTTCAGCAGATCAGTCTTTGTCAGGTAGATTACCGGTTCAATATCCGCGATTTCCAATGCTAGTAGCTGTCGATCCAGCAAATTTGTCGAAAAAACGGGTTCTCGTACTGCTGTAGCAACAATCGCCTGATCAACGTTAGCAACTGGCGGCCTAATCAAAGAATTGTGTCTTGGTTTGACTTCCAAAATATAGCCTTCGTGGTCATTTGGAGCATCAATAACAACCCGGTCCCCGACTAATGGTGTAATCTTCCGGTTACGAAAATTACCCCGCGCTCGCGTTCTTACCAGGGTTCCTGAATCCGTCATAACATCGTAAAAACCGCTTAATGATTGTCGAATTTGGCCTTCCGCCACATCAACGCCACCTCTCATAGTTCTGAATAAATAAAAACCAGTCCTTTTTCATTATAAAAGAACTGGTTTTAAAATGCAGTAATTATTAATGAGAATTTTTGGTTACATTATTATCGGACAAAATTACTTTACCGTCACGAAGAATCTTATAACCACCATTTTTACCTGAAGCCACTGCAAACGGGATCGTTACTTGCGTATCCTGAGCAATCGTTAACTGCTTATAAACGGTGCCATAATCATGATCATGATCACGAATATAAATCTGAACGATATTCACACCCGAGTTTGAAGATTGCTTATTTGAACCGCTAGAATCATTAGCTTGGAACGGAATATTAACCTCAACATTGAAATCTTCAACTTTAGGTGCTGAATTAGAATCAGGCTTTTTCCCTCTAGACAGCGTGACAACCACTGTTGACCCTTCCTTAACCGTACTGCCGGCACCAGGATTTTGATCAATCGCAACATCCTTATTTTCATTATCATATTTATATTTAAAGGAAATATTTAATGATTCACGGGTTGCATACTGCTGAATTTGAGACTTCTTTTTACCAATTAAATCAGCTAACTGCAATTGACGCTGCCCAGCTGAAACAGTCAAAGTGACCGTGGTCTTTTTGGGATTGATTCGTTGCCCATTTTCAATACTTTGCTGCATAACGCTGCCCACTGAGACCTCATTAGAAGATTCATTTTGCCTTCTAACGGTAACTCCCTTGGCTCTCAGCAACGCTGCCGCGCGCGTATATGATTGACCAACATAGTTGCCGATTTTGACCATGCGAGGCCCGGTACTGACATAAAGTTTGATCTTAGCATTTTTTCGAGCCGTTTCTTGCGCTTCGGGAGAAGTTTTAATCACCAAGTTTTTCTCAATATCTGGACTAGATTGTTTTTTGACGGTTCCCATATCTAAATGGCTATTCGACAATTTCCGCTGTGCTTCAGTAACGGTTAGTCCGCTAACATCGGGTACCGTAACCATTTGTGGCCGGCCAAGCCAAAAGGCTAAACCGATCATTGCCAATAGGAGCGCCGCTAACCCCAGTAAAACGTACAGCCGACGATGGCGCCGGCGCCGTTTTTTAGGTTTCGGTGTCGACTTTTCGTCCGGTTGAGGCTTCTTTAGACTCGCCTCAGAATTTAACGCCGATTTATCCAGAACTTTGGTTTCACCATCATCGACGTCTGGTGCGGGTACAAACTTGGGTTCTGATGCCCGTCTTGGTGATAATGACGTTTCCAAATCACTTGCCATATCAGATACGGTCTCATATCGATCGGCAGGCTTCTTTGCCGTAGCCTTTAACACAACGTTTTCTAAAGCTTGTGGAATTCGCGGATCAAACTCGCGAACTGATGGAATCTCTGATTGAAAATGCTTAATGGCAATCGAAATGGCGGTTTCACCTTTAAATGGCACCGTCCCAGTCAACAGTTCGTAGAGAATGATTCCCAGTGAATAGATATCAGATTTCTTGGTTGCCATGCCGCCACGGGCCTGTTCAGGTGACAGATAATGCACCGAACCCAAAACGGTATTCGTTTGCGTCAACGCATTTTCTGACATTGCCACAGCAATGCCGAAGTCAGTGATTTTGGCGACACCCTTGTCATCGATCAAGATATTTTGAGGCTTTAAATCACGGTGAATAATATTATGCGCATGCGCCACTGCCACTGCTGACAAGACCTGTTCCATAATGTTAATCACTTCTTGATAGGGAATCGGAAAGTGCTGTTTGATGTAAGCCTTTAAGTCCATCCCTTTGACGTATTCCATGACCATGTACTGCATGCCATTTTCTTCACCAACGTCATACACACTAACAATGTTGGGGTGAACCAACTCGGTTGCCGCCAACCCTTCACGCTGGAAACGTTTAATCGTGTGCGGATCGTCGCGTAAATCAAGTCGCAAAAGCTTTACGGAAACATCACGGTCCAAAATAAGATCATGGGCCAAGTAAACGTTAGCCATGCCACCTTCACCTAAGGATTTGGTGATTCGGTAGCGGCCACCTAAAACGTAATTGGGTCGCATTAGTCAGCCACCTCCGATCGGTCGTCGATCAAGACCACGCTGATGTTGTCTAAACCACCGGCATCATTGGCCAACTTGACTAATTGATCACATTTATCTTGGAGTGCCGCTTCGTTTTCAAGTACGGCTTGGATTTTGTCATCATTAACCATATCAGTTAACCCATCTGAACACAGCAATAACATATCGTTATCAGTCAGTTCGAGATAATGGGTGTCGATCTGGACCGCTTTTTCAATGCCGAGGGAGCGGGTAATGACGTTCTTTTTGGGGTGAACCCGGGCAGCCTGTCTGGATAATTCGCCACGCTTAATCAGTTCGTTCACCAAAGAATGGTCTTCAGTGACTTGGGAAAAGACGTGATCACGTAATAAATAACCACGGCTGTCACCAATGTTACCAATTAAAACGGTCTGATTGAATATCACAGCTAAGACAACTGTGGTTCCCATCCCCTTCAGATCAATAAATTGTTCCGAACGGTTTCTAATGTCCTGATTTTCAGAAGAGATCTGCTTTTGTAACCAGTCTTTAGTTTCATCGATTGTTTTCACGTTAGATAATTTGAACGAATGGCCAATATGGGTGACCGCCATTTCAGAGGCAACGTCACCACCTTGATTACCACCAATGCCATCGGCAATAATGGCAAGTTTAACCCCCTGCTGGTTCGTAAAAATGCCGACACTGTCCTCGTTATCTTTCCGGCGTTTTCCTATCGCTGTTCGATAAGCAATCTGCATCTGTATCCCTCACTAACGTACCCGTTTGAACTGACCAATGAAGAAACCATCAGTATCATAATCATCAGGGTAAATTTCAAGATAATCAGTCGTTCGATCAGCCTTCAAATCACGGTCAGTTACAACCCGCTGCGATTCAAAGTTAGGATGGTCAGCTAAGAAAGCTGACACAACGTCCCGATTTTCCTGATTAAGTATCGTACAAGTACTGTAAGTTATTATACCGTTAATTTTTACTTTTTGAGCAACAGCATCTAAAATAGCAAGTTGAATTTTCGACAATGCCTGAACGTCTTTCAGCTGCTTTTCGTAACGGATCTCTGGCTTTCTACGAACAAGCCCAATTCCAGAACAAGGCGCATCTACCAGGATTTCGTCAAAAGTTTGGTCTTCAAAAACAGTTTGAATCTTACGGGCGTCAATTGCCTGAGTAACTACCCGATCGTCAACGTGCATTCGCTTGGCGTTTTGCTGGACAAGTCGAACCTTATGGTCGTGAATATCAAGTGCCACTACCTGACCGCGTTCTTCTGCTGATAACTGACCAGCAATCTGAACCGTTTTCCCACCTGGGGCTGAACAGGCATCCAGAATCATCATATCTGGTTTAATGTGCATACTCTCGGCAGGCAGCATTGCGCTTTCATCCTGAATCGTTATTTGACCATCATGGAATAGTTTTGCCTGGTTGGCGGGTTTGCCACCGAGGACTAACCCTGCTGCAGAAACCTGGCTTGGTGTAACTTTATAACCCTCTTCTTCTAAAGCGGCCGTTGCATCAGCCATTGAAATTTGATCAGTTGCAACGCGAACTGACTGGTTGGCAGGGTGATTGATACTTTCAAGCACGCTGTTAGCCTTCTTTTCACCAAGTTGTTCGTTAAAAGCGCTGATCAACCATTCTGGTACGGAATAAGTTAAGCTTTGACGTTTGATTGGGTCGTCAATATCAGCGGGATCATTGATGCCAACGCGATCCATTTGATGCAACACGCCAGTCACAAATCGGCGAATCCCTTCATGACCACGGGTTTTAGCAATTTGAATGGATTCATCGAAGATGGCACGTTTAGGTACTCGTTCAAGATACTGCATTTGATAAACAGCTGTCTCCAATAAAATCATGACCCAATCAGCCACTTTTTTCTGGTTCTTAATGAACGGTTCAAGTTGATAGTCAATGGTCATTCGGTGCTGAATAACACCATAAACAATGGTGGTCATCAACCCCGCGTCTCGTTGTGACATGTTGGCTTGGTCGATCATTTGGTTCAGCTGCAAATTAGAATACGCGCCATTTTTGACACGGGTCAGTGCTGTAACTGCTAATGACCGTGGGTTGTTATCAAGTTTACTCATAGTTTAACCACCTGTTCGCCCTCTGTTAGGGCATCCTCAGTTCCATTTAAAAAGTCTGTAATACTTTGTTTCGGTTTGCCAGCTGGCTGCAAGGCATTGATCTGCAGCATCCCGTGATCCCCCGTGGATAATACCAGCCGGTGCTTTTCACGAAGGACTACTTTACCGGGCGTTAATGCCGTTTTGTCAGGCAAAACGGTCACATCCCAGAGTTTGGTTCGCGTACCGGATAAAATAATGTAGGACGTTGGGAACGGCCGTAAACCACGAATTTTAGCGTCGATCATTTCAGCTGACATGTTGAAGTCAACCTCTTCTTCATCCGGTTTGATGGTTGGTGAAAAAGTCACCTTTGACTCGTCTTGCGGTACTGGGTTCACATCACCAGAGATTAACTTCGGCAGTGTTTCCAACAAAAGATCACGGCCTAGTAGGCTTAACTTATCAAACATACTGCCAACATCATCCGTTTTCTCGATTGGAATCTCGCGCTGGCTGATGATATCGCCAGCATCCATCTTTTTGATCATATAAATAATGGAAACACCCGTTTTCGCATCATTATTCATGACAGCATAATGAACGGGCGCCCCACCGCGATACTTAGGTAAAAGTGAGGCATGAACGTTAATGGCTGCGGTCTTGGCGGCCTTTAACAGCTTAGTGGGCAGAAACTGCCCAAAAGCAGCAGTCACAATAAAATCGGGAGCAATCTCAATTACCCGCGCCATCTCATCACTACCGCCGATTTTTTCTGGCTGTAGAACTTCAATATTGTGCGCTACCGCAACTTTCTTAACTGGTGAAGCCGTTAAAACGTGCTTGCGGCCAACTGGACGGTCCGGCTGTGTAACAACAGCTTTAACGTCATAGTGATTTTGAATGAGTGCCTCAAGGATTGGGGCTGAAAATTCGGGTGTTCCCATGAAAACGATTGATGTCATGTTGATTTCTCCTTCGTGACTTACATAAAGCTCATTGGATTACGATCGATGGCGATCTGCAACCCGCTGCGACTCTGTTTTTGTGCCTGACTTAAAATTTTAAATAAGGCAGAATCAAGTTTTGGTTCATGTTTGTATTTAATGACTAATTGATAATAGTAACGTTTATTGACCCGAGCAATTGCACCAGGCGTGGGGCCGAGCGTAATGGCCTGCGGACTTAAAACCTGCTTTAATTGCCGAACGATTTTCACCATTGCTTCGGCGGCCTTGCGTTCATCCACATCACTGGCCATAATTTTAACCGCAAAATAGTATGGCGGATAATTACCACGATGACGCAGTTGCATTTCCCGGCCAAAGAACCGCTCATAGTTCTGGGTTTTAGCCAATTGAATCGCGTAGTGATCGGGATTGTAGGTCTGAATGAAAACCTCTCCCGTCTTCTCAGCCCGGCCTGCCCGGCCACTGACTTGAGTAAGCAACTGAAAAGTCCGCTCGCTGGCACGAAAATCTGGCAATCCCAACGCTGTGTCAGCGTTGAGCACCCCAACTAGCGTCACATCTGGAAAATCTAATCCCTTAGCAATCATTTGCGTACCCAACAAAATATCAGCCTGATGGTCGCCGAACTGTTTTAATAGACGTTCGTGAGCACCCTTACGGCGAGTCGTATCAACGTCCATTCGAATGACCCGAGCGTCAGGGAGTAATTCCGTCAATTCCTGTTCGACTTTTTGTGTACCGGTTCCGTAATAGCGAATATGCCGACCGTGACAGTTCGGACAAACGTGCGGAATTGGCTCCTCGTGACCGCAATAGTGACATTTCATCGTCTTAGTATCCATATGAAGCGTTAGCGAAATATCACAGTTAGGGCATTGGAGCACAAAACCGCAGTCCCGACACATCACAAACGAAGAAAAACCCCTTCGATTCAGCATCAATAAGGACTGTTCTCCTCGCTCAAGCCGCTCTTTTAATGCGCGTAACAGAACACTGGAAAAACTACTTTCTTTGTGATGCCGCAACTCTTCAGTCATATCAACGATCGTCACCTGAGGCAGCTGCTGGTTGTTAACCCGATTAGGCAATAATAACCTAGTATACACGTTCTTCTCGGCCCGTGCTCGACTTTCTAATGATGGCGTTGCACTGCCTAAAACAACGGGGCAGTGGTGGTAACGGGCTCGCCATAAGGCAACGTCGCGCGCGTGATACCTCGGATTGTCATCTTGCTTGTAGCTGCTTTCGTGCTCCTCATCAACCACGATCACACCCAGATCTGTCAGTGGTGCAAAAACGGCTGAACGCGCCCCTACAACAACTCGAGCTTCACCACGTTGAATCCGGCGCCACTCATCAAAACGCTCACCGCTTGATAAGCCACTATGTAAAACCGCTACTTGTTGGCCAAAACGGCCACGGACCCGGCCGACGATCTGCGGTGTCAGCGAAATCTCTGGTACCAGCATCAGTGCTTGTTTTCCACGCGACAAAGCGTTGGCAATCGCCTGTAGATAAACTTCAGTTTTACCGCTACCGGTAACACCCTCCAAGAGAAAGGTCTCAGCTTTCTCTTGATTAGTAGCGGCACAGATAGCTGTCACCGCTTTCGTTTGATCCGGATTCAATTGTAACGGCTTAGTTTTGACAACTGCCGTTTGAAATGGATCGCGATAAACTTCTACCGCTTGTCGACTCAACCAGCCATTAGCCTCACCCGTTTTTAACGTACTGCTTGAAATGGTTATGGCGCGTTCTAGCTCAGTCTGGCGAATTTCATGCCGATGAGTCATCAAATAGTCAACTAACTTGATTTGTTTAACTGCCGATTTTCTGAGGCTGTTTTTTGCCACATGAAGTTCTTCGGCAGACATAGCTGGTTTAACCATCATCACTTTTTTAACTTGAGATTTACTGCTGACCTCGTAACGAATTTTAATTAAATGCTGTCGATTCAGTAATAATAGCTGTTTAACTGTTTCAGCCGGCAGTGAATCATCCCACAGCAGCTCTTTTTGGTCCCCGAACAGGCTGGTACGACGATCATCAGGTAATTGATCAGTGGGGCTGACCCATTTTTGGTATTTAGCTTTTAAAGCGTTGGGCAGCATGGTCTGAAGACACGTAATCGTAAACGCATACGTCGTGCGTGCCAGCCAATCGGCAAGCTGCAGCAGTTCTGCGTTAACAATTGGTGCGGGGTCCATGACGTTATCAATGGCTTTCAAAGTCACGTCGGGATCCGGCTGAGCAGTCGCGTCAACTTGCCAAACAAAGCCCTGAACTTTACGGCTACCCTTTCCAAATGGCACAACAACCCGCATGCCCGGTTGGATCTGATCAACTAAGGCCGGCGGTATCTCATATGAATAAGGCGTATTGGTTTGCATTGTGGGTACATCCACAATAACCTCAGCGATTTGTGTCATACTATCCCTCTTTTTGTACACGTTGACTAATCTGGTCAACCACTTGTTTGGCAATGACGTGTTTATCAGCCAGCGTGGTTTTAATGGGTGCCTGGTCTGGTTGCAGAATGGTGACTTGATTAGTATCGCCATTAAACCCAACACCTGGTTTTGAAACATCATTTGCGATTAATAAGTCCAGTTGTTTGCTGATTAATTTTTTCTGTGCGTTATCAAGTAGATTTTGCGTTTCTGCTGCGAAACCAACCGTTAGTTGACCAGGTCGTTTCATTTGTGCAACCCGTTTTAAAATATCAGCCGTTTTGGTTAATTTAATCGTCATTTCATCATTATCAGCCGACTTTTTAATTTTTTGATCCGCGCTGCTGATGGGCTTGAAGTCAGCAACAGCCGCTGCCATGACTAAAATATCGGCTTGCTTAAACGCACTGGTGACAGCATCCGCCAAGTCTTCAGTGGTTAAAACGTCGACCATTGCAACACCCGCTGGCGGTGCCAATTTGGTTGGGGCAGAAATCAACGTGACGTCCGCTCCGCGTTGAGCCATTTCTTCAGCAATTGCGTAACCCATTTTACCCGAGGAATCATTAGTAATAAACCGCACTGGATCGATTCGTTCGCGAGTACCTCCTGCGGTGACAATCACGTTTTTGCCCGTTAATGGTGTGGTTTGTGGGTTTAACGTTTCAATCCGCTGCATAATCGTCTCCGGTTCAGGCATCCTGCCGCGGCCCTGATAACCCTCAGCCAAGAACCCGTTATCTGGTTCCATAACGGTCAAGCCATCTTTTTGTAACGTTGCGATGTTTCTCTTCGTTGCTGGATTATCTAGCATATGCTGATTCATAGCAGGCACGATCAATTTAGGTGCAGTGGTCGCCATCAGCGTCAGACTAGCCATATCGTCGGCAATACCGTTGGCCAACTTGCCAATGATATCAGCAGTTGCTGGTGCTACGACCGCTAAATCAGTCCAGTCCGCCAACTCAATATGGTCAACCGCTTTAACGTCTGCACCCGCAAACATGTCGGTTGCAACAGCGTTTTTCGATAATATCTGAAAGCTTAATGGCGTCACAAAAGCTTCTGCAGCCTTTGTCATGACGACGCGAACAGCTGCTCCAGATTTAATTAAAAGGCGGGTCAAAGCCAGTGCTTTATACACTGCAATGCTGCCAGTCACATATAGTGCCACATGTCGTTGCGTTGCCATTCTAAATCCCCCAGACATCTCATCAATTTAACTCTAATTGTACCAAACAAACGGCCTGCTTGCACAAACAAAACCGCCATCTCAACCCCCAATAATTGGGAATTGAAATAGCGGTTCCTGAATGCTTAATTTAGCTAAGCGGTTCGTTTTCGTCTGGATCGATGATCACCTTACCAGCCGCAATTTCTTCCAGTGCACGGCCAATGGTTTTTGGTGATTCATAGCTATCTAGCATCGGCTTTGCGCCTGCTTCTAATTCATGTGCCCGCTTACTGGCAAGCATGATCAATGAATAACGGGAATTAACACGTTCAAGCAACTTATCTACTGATGGGTATAATAACATTCTATTCGTCTCCCTCTAATAACATCTGTTCATAATCTGGCATCACACGGGTAACCCGAAGCCTCTCAGAACGAATAATGGTTCTGATGCGGGCAACCGCGTTTTCAACTTCGTCATTAACAACAGCGTAATCGTAATTACGCATCATTTTGATTTCACCAACCGCTTTTTTAATGCGCGCGTTAATCACGCTCATCTCTTCAGTCCCACGGTTGATCAGGCGGTGCTTTAATTCCATCAAATCGGGCGGGGTCAAGAAGACAAAGACGGCATCGGGGCAATTCGCCCGAACCTGCATGGCACCGTTGACTTCAATCTCCAAGAAAACATCCTTGCCAGAATCTAAGGTCTCATTTACATATTTTAATGGCGTGCCATAGTAATTGTCAACATACTTGGCATATTCGAGCATTTCGCCATTCTTAATGTTCTCTTCAAACTGCTCTTTTGAAACAAAGAAATAATCGACACCATCACGTTCGCCTTCACGAGGCTGACGGGTGGTCATCGAAATGGAGTACTGAAAGTCAGTGTCTGGTTCGTCAAACAAAGCCTTACGTACGGTACCCTTACCAACGCCGGACGGGCCAGATAATACGATCAACATACCTCTTTTTGTCATTACTTGAGATCCCCTTATATAGTTTCAGAGTGATAATAAAAACCATTATCGCACGCAGGACTGGGCTTTGACAAGCTTTAGCTTAGAATTTTAAAAATAATCGAAATTTGTGCTTGCAAAAGCAAACGTAGGTTCGTATAATAAGACGTGCAAACAAATGTTCGAGGTGATCAATAATGTCCAATCAAGTATCTGCAATTCGAAAAATTTCATCCCAGTTAAACGACCGTTACCGTCAGTTCTTAGTGATGGAAAACGCCGAACCAATGGGAATGCCGCAGGAACAACGAGATTACTTTTTGGCTCAGGCACTCGTCCGTCATTATCATGTTACCCTTCACCTCCATCAGGTGGATGATGAACCAGTCTTAATGTCCGGCTACCTAGCGGAAGGCCCAAAAGACACTTTGTTAGTCACTAATGCCAATCGAAACGTCACTCAGGTCGCTCATTTGAATCAAATTATGTTTGTGGAAAGAAACGATTATCGTTAGCTATTTTCCCAGACAGAATTTGAGCACTTTAAATTAAGTTACTACCCTTATCATGAATATTAAAGACGTGTCAGCAGTTTGAAGTTTAAGCTTGCCAACACGTCTTTTTGTGTGAGTCAGCGTGCTTAGGCACGTTTCTTTTTTTCCTCAGTGGCCATTTCTAATAATTCTTGGGCGTGGTCTAAAGTCAATTCAGTTACCGTCGTCCCCGCCAGCATTCTAGCCAATTCTTTGACTCTGGCATTCTGATCCATTTTTTTGATGTGGGTTTCCGTGCGCTTACCCGTTACCTGTTTAGCAATAAAATAGTGGTGATCGCTCATTGCAGCGACTTGAGGCAAATGGGTGATACACAATACTTGTGAATTCTTAGCGATGCCACTGATTTTTTCGGCAATCGCCTGCGCTACCCGACCAGAAACCCCAGTATCGACCTCATCAAAAATAATCGACGTCACACCCTGTGACTTAGAAAAAATGGTCTTTAGAGCCAGCATCAACCGGGATAATTCACCACCAGATGCAATTTTAGCTAATGGCCGAATTTCTTCACCGGGATTGGGTTGAATATAAAATTCGATATCATCCATCCCAGTAGCAAAATACTGTTGGTCATTGGTTGGTTTAAACCGAACCTGAAAGACCGTTTTTGCCATATACAAGTCCTTGAGCTCAGATTTAATGGCCAATTCAAGTTTTTTGGCAATTTTTTGACGTTCAGCTGTCAGCTTTTGACCATACTTGAGTAACTGCTGTTCTTTTTTGGCTAACTGCTCATCCAGATCGCCTTCGTCGATTTCAGCGGCTTCCATGTCTGCCAGCTCTTTTTTGATTCGATCTAGGTAATTTAAAATCTGTTTTTCGGAATCACCGTACTTGCGCTTCAGTTGATGAATGACGTCTAAGCGGGCTTCAATTTCATCCAGTCGATTATCATCCCACTCGAGCTGGTCAACTTGTTTTGAAATTTCTCCTGAAGCATCTTGCAGAGCATAATATGCCGTTTGTAAGGCATCCGATAATTGTTTAAAATCAGGGCCTAAATCGGCAATTGATGAGAGGAAATCCATCGCTTTACCGCTTAAATCAAGTGCGCCAGTGACATCTTCATCACCGTTTAAAGCCAGGTAACCTTCTTGCAATGCCGTATTGATCTTTTGAAAGTTCATCAATCGATCACGTTGCTGACTAAGAGCGGTTTCTTCATCTGGTTGCAGCTGGGCGTCTTCGATTTCCTTTACTTGAAAGCGGAGCATATCCAAGCGCTGCGCCCATTCTTTCTGATGAGTATTCCGTGAAACCATTGAATGGTGCAGATGCTGATAATCCTGGTAGGTCTGCTGATATTTGGACTTGATTGACGACAAAGCCTCACCACCGAATTCATCCAGTAAGCGCAGATGTTTATCTGGCTGCATCAATTCTTGATGTTCATTTTGCCCGTGAATATCAACAATGGTTTCACCCAGTTGTTTGAGGGTACTGGTATTCACCAGCATACCGTTGATTCGGCAAACGTTACGGCCATTACGATAAATTTCTCGCTGTAAAATCACTGTACCATCATCATGATCGATGCCCAACTGATCTAGCTGATCATACGTCTGACCGTTTTTAGGGAAAATGAATGCGCCCTGAATAATCGCCTTGTCAGCGCCGGTCCTTACAAAATGCTGTGAGCCGCGACCGCCAGCTAATAAGCCTACCGCGTCAATAATGATGGACTTACCCGCACCGGTTTCACCAGTCAGAACAGTCATCCCGTTTTCAAATTCCACATCTAAACTGGCAATAATCGCAAAATTTTTAATTGAAAGTTCCTGAAGCACCGCATTACCCCCCTGTAAGTTGTCTAGACTAATTATACCCGATAACTTAAAAACGAGCTAGACCAGACACTTGGCGCCAGCCTAACTCGTCACTTATTCTAATAAATCATTGATGGTTGCTTGTAATTTCAACGCACCCTCATCATCCTTGCAAATAGCAAGAACGGTTTGATCATCGCCGATCGTACCAAACACAAAGTCATAATCCATTTGACCAATCAATGATGACGTTGCTGGACCATTACCCGGTAAAACTTTGATAAAGACGTTTTTATCTTGAACAGCCACACTGACGTAGGCATCTTGAAGCGTCCGTTTTAACTTCTTCTTTGTATCCAACGTCTTTTGGATTGGCATATTATAGCGATAACCGCCAGAAGCCGCTGGCACTTTCACCAGCTGCATTTCTTTGATGTCCCGTGAAATTGTGGCCTGAGTGACATGAATATTTTGTTCCTCTAATAGACGAACAAAATCCTCCTGCCGTTCAATGTCTTGTGAACTTAGTAGTTGACGAATTAAACGTTGTCGGTCCTGTTTCTTCACGTCACACCATCTCCAATCCGGAAAAATCATTTAGTTATATGATACAGCTAAGCCAATCAATTTAAAAGAGGATTGAGAATTTTATGCAGTTAATATTCGGTGAGCTGATTCAACAGTTCCGCTGACATCAATATTAGGGGCGATTTCAGGGGTCCCTGATACCGACTTTAAATGAATAAGGAATTCAATGTTACCCTCGCCACCGGTAATCG
Source organism: Secundilactobacillus mixtipabuli (assembly GCF_002217925.1). Lineage (GTDB taxonomy): Bacteria > Bacillota > Bacilli > Lactobacillales > Lactobacillaceae > Secundilactobacillus > Secundilactobacillus mixtipabuli. Next base: position 143,506 of record NZ_BCMF01000007.1, read on the forward strand.
GCGAAAAATCAAGGTGCATTGGACTGTAACCATTATCAACAGCTAGTTGAATGATTTTATGAATGACATTTTCGTGAACTTTAGGATCCTTAACGATCCCGTGCTTGCCGACATGCTCACGGCCAGCCTCAAACTGCGGTTTGATTAAAGCAACCACTTCACCATTTTCCTCAAGGATTTGTTTAAGTGGCGGCAGAATTAAACTCAGAGAAATAAACGAGACATCAATTGAAGAGAAACTAGGACGGCCCTTAGTAAAATCATCCGGCTTGCTGTAACGAAAATTAGTATGCTCCATGACAGTCACGCGAGGATCTTGCCGTAGCTTCCAAACCAACTGGTTACTGCCCACGTCCAAGGCGTAAGACATTTTGGCGCCATTTTGCAACATCACATCCGTAAAGCCACCCGTGGACGACCCAATATCCAGCACAATGCGGTCGGTCACATCAATCTTAAAAACTTTGAGTGCCTTCGCTAATTTAAAACCGCCCCGGCTGACGTAGGGAATCGGCTTCCCCTTGATATGCAAATCGGTATCGACTGGAATCTTGACCCCAGGTTTATCTAGCCGCTCCTCGTTATTTCCAAGGACTTCACCCGCCATAACAGCCCGCTTGGCCTGTTCGCGAGATTCAAATAATCCTTGGGTTACTAGTAATACATCAACGCGTTGTTTCTCCATAATGACACCCTATTCTTTAATTTTAAAGTAACTGCAAAATGCATTTAATAAGCTGTAGTCCCGATTAGTCTCTTGACTTAATTCGGTTAGCTGGGTCTCTGCTGCTTGCACCACCTGCTTCAAGCGTTCTTTGGTACCGGCAACGCCAAATAATCCGGGATAGGTATTTTTGGCCTCACCAGCATCCTTATGCGTTTTTTTGCCCAATTCTTGGGTTGTAGCAGTGACATCGAGCAAATCGTCATAGATTTGATAGGCGAGGCCAAACTGATCAGCAAATTTGAGCAAATGCTGACGTTCATCTTCGTCAACCGCAGCCATAATACAGCCGGCTTCAACGGCGTAGTGCAACAAAGCACCGGTCTTCTGTCGGTGAAGCTTGGCTAGTTGATCAATGTTTAGTTGATGATGTTCACTAGAAATATCTTGAGCTTGACCTGCAACCATTCCCGCGGGACCCGCTGCATGACTTAAAGCACGTACCAGGGCCAGTTGTTGGCCAGTTGGAATGTCGGCTTTACTTAACCATTCAAAAGCCAACGTCAGCAAGCCGTCGCCTGCTAGAGTCGCCATCCCCGCACCAAACTTGACGTGGTTAGTTGGTACACCACGGCGTAAATCATCATTATCCATTGCAGGCAAGTCATCATGAATGAGTGAATAAGTATGCAGCAATTCCAGCGCACTGGCGGCCATTAGTTGCCCATCGCTAGGCTGATCCTGGTACGTTCTCAGAACTGCCAAAGTTAATAAGGGACGCAGACGTTTGCCACCAGCGTTAACTGAATAAGTCATGGCTGATTGCAGAATTGACTGGTCGATCCAATGATCATTCAGACGTTGCAGCGTCTGATTAATTTGTGGCACGTATTCAGTTTCAAAAGCTTTTAAACGCATTGAAGCATCATTCATTCTTATCATCCTCAGAAACTTCAAATGGTTCTGTCTGATCATCGTCATTCATCATTTGAGCTAAGGTTTTTTCCGCCTCGGTTAGTTTGACCTGTAGATCATGACTAAGCGCAACACCTTGCTTAAATTGGGATAAAGCCTCTTCTAAGGGAACGTTGCCCTTTTCAAGCGCGGTCACGATTTCTTCAAGGTGATTAAGGTTTTCTTCAAACGTTGGTGTTTTCGTTGACGCTTTTTCGTTCGTTGATTTTTCACTCATGATTGTCCATCCTTTTTATCTGGTTGAATTGATTTAATGGTTGCACTCGCCTGCCCGTTTGTCAGGTGCATTGTGACTTCATCGCCTTGATGAAGCTGATTGACGTCAGCAACCACCCTTTGTTTGCTGGTCACATAACTATAGCCTCGGCCCATAATTTTAAGTGGACTGAGATAGTCCAAAGATTGGGCTAATTCGGCTAAGTGCTGTTTTTGCTGGTTGAAGTCCTGTTGAACGCCGCGATTCAATCGCGCCGTTAGGTCCTGCCGATTTTGTTCCAATTGACTTATTTGACTGGCTGGCGAGGCTACTTTCAGGCATTTTTTAACCGCATCAACTTGCGCTTGAACCAGGTTTAGACGATGTGACATCGTCTGCTGCAATTGAGTCGTTAACTGATCCACTTTTTGACTGTAACCTTCATACAATCGTTCTGGTTGTTGGAAGACATAGGCTTCACGAAGCTTTTTTAGCTGTTCTTGATACATTGCCAGATGATGGTGAAAGGCGTGGTAAATTCTCACCCGATCCTGATTGATTTCCAGTAAAACATCACTTAACACCGGGACCGCCAGTTCTGCAGCAGCTGTTGGCGTTGCTGCACGAACGTCCGCCACTAAATCAGCAATCGTGGTATCCGTTTCATGGCCTACTGAAGAAATGACCGGGATTTGGCTATCGAAAATAGCCCGTGCGACCGATTCTTCATTAAACGGCCAAAGGTCTTCAATCGACCCGCCGCCTCGACCAATAATTAGGGTATCAAAGTGACCTAAACGATTGACTCGCTCAATTTGACGAACAATGTCACCCGCTGCCTCGTTGCCCTGAACCAGCGCTGGAAACAGCACGATTTGAGCAATCGGGTAGCGACGCCGGGCCGTCGTGATAATATCCCTAATGACCGCGCCGCTAGGGCTGGTTACCACTGCGATCCGTTTAGGAAATCGTGGCAGTGGTTTTTTAGGCGCTGTAAACACGCCCTCCTGGCTCAATTTACGCTTTAACTGCTCGTATGCTTGATAAAGCTGACCGACACCATCAGGCTCCATATGATCCACGTAAATCTGATAACTCCCACTAGCTTCATACAGTGAAATTCGACCAGTAACAAGGACTTTCATCCCTTCTTCTGGTGTGAATTTAACCTTTGAAAAAGCCGATTTAAACATAATTGCGTTAATTTTAGCACGATCATCTTTCAGACTAAAATACTGATGGGCGTTTGGCCGGAGTCTAAAGTTTGAAATTTCACCAGTTAGGTACACTTTTCCCAAGTAGGGATCCACGTCAAATTTACGTTTAATATAACTTGTCAGCGCACTGACAGTTAAGTAGTCGCTAGGTTCCAAATTATTCACTCCATTTTGCTAATTCAACGGTCTGTTGCATCAAAGTGGCAATCGTCATTGGGCCAACGCCACCGGGAACTGGGGTAATTTTACCCGCCACTTTTGACGCACTTTCAAAGTCAACGTCACCCGTCAGTTTACCATTTTCATCGCGATTCATACCAACGTCAATCACTGTGGCACCCGGCTTGATGTCTTCACCCTTGATCAAGTGTGCGATACCCGTCGCAACAATCAAAATATCAGCCTCACGTGTATAGGCCTGCATATTTTGGGTATGGCTATGAACAACTGTTACGGTTGCACTCGCGTTCAGCAATAGGGCAGCCATTGGCCGGCCAACAATGTTAGAACGGCCAACGATCACTGCATTAGCGCCAGCTATCTGCACGTCATAAGCTGCCAGCATGGTCATAATACCTTTCGGGGTGCAAGATACCGGAAAGTTAAGATCCGAGTTAGCGTATAATTTACCCACGTTTTCAGGATTAAAACCATCGGCGTCCTTTGCAGGCGAAATTGCCCGAGTAACTGCTGCCTCATCAATTTGTGATGGCAACGGCGACTGAACCATGATGCCATGAACAGTTTCGTCTTGATTATATTGGTCAATCAACTTTAATAGTTCAGTTTGAGAAGTGTCTTTAGGCAATTGCTTCGTTTCGGAGTTAATGCCCAGTTGCTGCGCCTTACGATTCTTGTTCCGCACGTAAATTCGGCTGGCTTCATCGTCACCGACAATGATAACGACTAATTTCGGTTCAATGCCTTGCGTCTTTAATTCAGTCACGGCCTGCTCAGTTTGGGCATTGACCTTCTTTGCTAACTGTTTGCCATCAATTAATTCTGCCATTACCTTCACTCTCACTATCTTTGTAAGTTTGATGGCTACCCATCACAATGTCGCAAATCTACTGCATATTATTTTATCACATTTCAATTTGTTAAGCTCTACCAGCCGACACTTTACCCTAAAATAGCGGTTCAATTAAAGCTAACGCATTTTGTATCAAAAAAACCAGCAACAATCGTCTGATTATTGCTGGCACATATTAAAATCTATTTTTCTGGTTCAATTTCGTGTGACAGAACACCGTTAATAAAACGACGTGAGCGGTCATCACTAAATTGTTTTGCCAACTCCAAGGCTTCGTTAACAGCCACACGCTTTGGAATATCAGACTGATAATCAAGTTCGTAAAAAGCAATTCGCAAGATTACCAAATCAGTTTTCGCAATTCGTTGTAACGTCCAACCAGTCGTCAGATACTTTTTAATTTGGTCATCGAGCTCAGTTTGCTTTTCCAAGACTCCGGCGACCAATTTTTCCAAGTATGCGGGTACGACCGCCGTTTCGCCGTCTTCATCAGACAATAGTTGTTGGTATATAACCTGGCGATCGGCTTCTGGATTAGCGTTCATTGCAAATAACGTTTGAAAAGCGCGAGTTCGAATCTGGTGTCGATTTAATTCTTCAGTCACTTATCCTCACCATTTTCACTTTCGTCATTATCGTCAAAAAGATTATCAGGATCTACAGCCTGAGTCGTCTTTTCAGGGATCACACCTTGGATGTGTACGTTTACTTCATTGACATGCAGATCAGTCATGAACAAAAGTTGCTGTTTGACTTGTTCTTGAATAGCCAAAGCAACCTTTGGTACTGATACGCCGTAATTAAGGTATGCGTAGACATCAACGTTAAGTGTGTCACCAGTGACAGACAGTTTAACGCCCTTACCGCGCTCTTTTTTGCCGAATAGTTCGTTCACACTATTTGCCAGAGAACCACGCATCCGTGACACGCCGTCAACATCATTGGCAGCAATGCCAGCAATGATCTCTAACACTTGTGGTGCAACTTCAATTTTACCCAGAGTAGGCTCGGTTGCTTTTAAAACAATGTTTGTATCTTCAGCCAATTTCAAGCCTCCGTTTCAAAAGTCAGTTGCTTAGGCACGTGAAATGTATGAACCATCTTGAGTGTTGATTGAAAGCTTGTCGCCTTCGTTAACAAAGAATGGTACCTGAACAACCAGACCAGTATCCATAGTTGCTGGCTTTGAACCACCAGAAGCCGTGTTACCCTTGATACCAGGTTCAGTAGCGGTTACCGTCAAAACAACGGTGTTAGGCACTTCAATCCCTAAGGTTTCTGAGCCGTACTGGATAACGTTAACTTCCATGTTTTCTTGTAAGAATTGTAATTGATCCTTGATTGCTTCATCAGGGACCTCAATTTGTTCGTAGTTATCAGTGTCCATGAACACACGTGAGTCGCCGTCTTCATAGAGATACTGCATTTTTCGTGTGTTGATTGGTGCTTGTTCCATCTTAGCACCGGCACGGAAAGTTTTTTCTTGAACGGCACCAGTCCGTAAGTTCTTTAATTTTGAACGGACGAAAGCGCCACCCTTACCAGGCTTAACGTGTTGGAATTCAACAATCCGCCAAATTGCACCGTCAACCTCAATCGTTAAACCGTTTTTAAAATCTGCTGTAGAAATTGCCATATTCGTGTTCCTCCTAAATAATTCTTACTAATAATACCAATTAAGTGCCTGTAATTGCAAGCTACACCCGCAAATAATTAGCGAATCATAAGATGATGAGGTCCGTTGGCCCCTGAGTTAAAATTTCCTGACCGGACGCTGTCACTAAAACATCGTCTTCAATCCGAATCCCGCCAAGTCCAGGTAAATAGATGCCGGGCTCAACTGTGATCACGTTACTAGCCATCATCTTGTCCTCTGAACGCATTGACAGAGCTGGTCCTTCATGAATATCTAAACCAATGCCGTGGCCCGTACCATGGTTAAAGTAGTCGCCATAACCAGCTTCTGAAATAAACTGCCGGCCAATTTCATCTAACTGCTTACCACTAACCCCAGGCTTAATAGCGGCGATAATTTTCCGCTGGGCAGTTTGAACGATGCCATAAACCCGTTTAAGCTTTTCACTAGGATCACCTAAGGCAATCGTCCGCGTTAAATCAGACGTATACCCATCAAAGTAGTAACCAAAATCGATGGTAATCATCTCACCAGACTGAACTGGCTTGACGGTAGCTGCCCCGTGTGGCAACGCTGCTCGCTGACCACTGGCCACGATAGTATCAAAACTGGCTTTTTCGGCACCCAAATCACGCATAATAACATCTAGCTGATTGGCCAAGTAACGTTCCGTTACACCGGGCTTTATGTACGGCAAAAGCCGATTGAATCCCTTGATCGTCATTTGACTGGCATTCTTAAGCTTACTGATTTCCTCAGTTGATTTGCGTTCACGCATCTGTTCAATTAAATTCGTCATCGGTACAATGTCTGAACTCATCAGTTCATCGATTCGATCGTAGTCATGAAACGGGATATTATCCTCAAAGCCTAAAACCGTGATTTGCTGGTTACTTACTAGCTGCGCTGCTGCTTCAAGGTAATAACGGGTGATAACCACATTAAATTCGTGAGCCTGATTTTCTAAGGCCGTTTCATACCTTGAGTCCGTAATAACATAAGATTGATGGGCTGTCACTAAAACAACACCATCACCATCAAATCCAGTTAAATACTGTTTATTCACTGAATCGGTGACTAAAAAGGCCTCAATTCGAAGATCATCAAACTGCGATTGAAGCTGACTAAGTCGACTGTCCATGTTACGCCACCCTTTCGATATGCGTATTAAGTCAAATAAAAAAGGCCCCTAGGGGCCTTTTTTATTATCTTGCTGCAGCTTCTGTTACAGGATAAACGGAAACTTGGCGCTTATCACGGCCCTTACGTTCGAAGCGAACGACACCGTCGATCTTTGAATACAAAGTATCGTCGTTACCGCGCAAAACGTTAGCACCTGGATAAATGTGCGTACCGCGTTGACGATAAAGGATTGAACCGCCGGTTACAGTTGAACCGTCAGCAGCCTTCGTACCGAGACGACGTCCGGCAGAGTTACGACCGTTGGCAGTAGAACCGCCCCCTTTATGGTGAGAGAAGAATTGTAAATTCATTTCTAGCATGAGTTTCACCTCCACAAAAGATTAGTTGATTCGAATATACTTCGAATATTGTTTTTCGACATCTAAAAGTCCATTTTGAAAACTTTGCAATAATGCTTGACTAATCCGATCTTGAATATAGTCCTCGACCGGAGGCATCCGGAGGCTTAAAAAGCCACCTTCTGCTTGTTTTGCCACTACTACTGGCTTGATTGAAGCCACGGCAGCTAAACCATTGACCGTACTAATGGAAAGCGCTGAAACGGCAGAACAAACGATATCACTACCGTAAGGACTGCTATCCGCATGACCCGTTAGTTTAAAACCAATGATCCGATCGGCATTATCGTAGTCAAATACTGCTTGAATCATAAATGATCACCCACAGAATTAAGCGTTGATAGCATCGATAACAACCTTGGTATATGGTTGACGATGACCAACTTTCGTGTGTTGACCCTTCTTAGGCTTGTACTTGAAGGTAACAACCTTCTTTTCTTGGCCTTGCTTTTCAACAGTTCCAGTTACTGAAGCACCTGAAACTAATGGTGTCCCAACCTTAGTTGAATCGCCACCAACAAAAACAACTTGGTCAAAAGTAACCTTGTCGCCTGCATTGGCATTAAGTTTTTCAACGTAGACTGCTTCGCCTTGTTGAACGCGGTATTGCTTACCGCCAGTTACGATAATTGCGTACATGTATGTGCACCTCCTTCTGAATTAAACACTTAGACTCGCCGAGAACAAGCGCTGCTTAGCAGACTTAAGACTTGGCCCGTGCGGTTGCAGCTGTGGAAGCCCACAAATACAACAAACTGTATTTTACAAAACTTATAGGCATCCGTCAACCCTTAGAATGAACAAACCACTAAAATCTTCTAAAGAAGGCTGCTCGATTGCTGAGGCGCTCGGTTGGATCCTGATGACTTAACGTTCGAATTGCACCTGTCATTGCGATCTTCAAAGTACCATCCGCCAGCATACTCTCCGGAATAATCCGGTGAATCGCGTGCTGTTTTAGCAGCCAGTCCGGTGTTAACCGCATCAGTTTAGCTGCCTTATCCGCCAGGTGTGCATTCTTCCACATAATCGAAGCAAATCCCTCTGGTGAAAGTACCGAATACATACTATTTTCAAACATCCAAATCTGATCCGAACACGCTAGCGCTAACGCACCGCCAGAACCGGCTTCACCGATAATTAACGTTAAAATTGGCACCTTTAACTTTAACATTTCACTGATGTTTTTGGCAATCATCTGTCCCTGACCAGAAGCTTCAGCATCCGCACCAGGGTATGCACCGGGAGTGTTGATCAGTGTAATGATAGGAAAGTTTAATTTTTCTGCCAGCTTCATGACCCGTAAAGATTTGCGGTAGCCCATGGGTTCAGGACTGCCAAAATGGGTTGCCATCCGTTCTTCTAGATTATTACCCTTTTGCGTTGCAATCACGGCAACGGGATGACCCGACAGTTTAGCCAGGCCGGTCACGACAGCCGAATCATCGCCAGACACTTGGTCGCCATGCAATTCAAAAAAATCCGTTAATAATTGATCAATAATTTCATAAACGTTCGCTTTACGGTCACTTCTCGCACCGGCGATCACTGATTGTGTATCCGCCACTAGTCCTCACCCCACTTTTGAGCTTCAAAGATGTTTAGTAATTGGCTAAGCCGTTCAGCCATGTGCTCACGTGGTACGATTTCATCAATGAAACCGCGTTTATAACTGTTCTCCACGCTTTGAAAATCATTGGGTAACTGTTTGTTGATCGTTTGTTCGATCACGCGTTTGCCCGTAAAGCCAAACAGGGCTTTGGGTTCGGCTAGTGTAATGTCAGCTTGACTGGCAAAGCTGGCCGTGACGCCACCCGTAGTAGGATCCATGATGACCGATATATAGGCGAGGCCAGCGGCTGAATGAGTATTAACCGCTTGGCTGATCTTTGCCATTTGCATCAAGGAAAAAATGCCTTCCTGCATTCTGGCACCACCAGACGCCGTGAGTAAAATAACTGGCAGTTGCTGTTGCGTGGCTTTCTCAAACATACGGGTGATTCGTTCACCGTTGGCAGTCCCCAAACTGCCCATAATAAATAAGGGATCCATGATCCCAAAGGCAGCCGGATAATCACCAATTGCTGCTTTACCCGTCAGCACACCATCTTTCAGATGGGTCATTGACTGTGCTTTTTTAATTTTACGGTCATATTCCGGAAACTCGGTTGGATCCTTGGTTTCTAAATCAGCATCCCACTCCTCGAAGTGTTTAGTCAGCATCTTTAAGCGACGGTGAGCAGTCACTCGAAAACCATAACCACATTCTGGACAGACCCGGTATTGACCAGCCCGCTTAAAGTAAAAGCCGGCGTGACAGCGCGGACATTCCTGCCAGATACCGCTTGGCACCTTTGCCTGGTAATGTTTCAACATTGATACGGAACGTGACGAGAACCGCTTAACATGTTCCCCAAAAGACATCTATGACACCTCCCGCACAACTTGTTTCGTAAAGATTGGCATAAATTTCTTGGTAACGTAATCTGTGGTGGCAGTCCCTTGCTGCACCACCGGATCTGCTAACAAAGCTGCTAAAAAGCTTTGATTGGCAGCGATTCCGTCTAATTCAAATTCGTCCAGTGCCTCAATGAGCTTTTTCAGTGCCTCCGGATACGTATTGGCGTGGGCAATGATTTTCACGATCATTGAATCATAGAACGGTGAAATCATATCCCCAGCTTGAATCCCACTGTCAACACGAATACCTGGTCCACCAGGTAATTTCAGTTGCTTAACTACCCCGGCCTGCGGCATAAAGTTCAAGGCGGGGTCCTCTGCGTTGACCCGGGCTTCAACCGCAAAGCCCTTAGGGGTTAAGTCTGACTGTTTAAATGACAATGCTTCCCCCGAGGCAACTCTGACTTGTTCCTTAACTAAGTCGATGCCACTCACAGCTTCCGTGATTGGATGCTCTACCTGGATTCTGGTATTCATTTCCATAAAATAAAAATGATGTTCACTATCCATTAAGAATTCAATCGTTCCGGTGTTTAAGTACTTGATGGTTTTAGTCGCCCGAATCGCAATGGTTTGTAAATCATGCCGTTCCTGTCCGGTCATTACCGGACAAGGGCTTAGTTCTAGCACCTTTTGCTGCCGGCGTTGCAGGGAGCAGTCCCGTTCAGGAAACGCTGCTACGTGCCCAAATTGATCGGCAAAAACCTGTACTTCAATATGCTTGGCCGGTGCAACAATCTTCTCTAGATACATCCGCTGGTCACCAAAAGAAAGCTGTGCTTCCTTGGTTGCTGACTGGTAAGCCGTTCGCATTTCGCCCTCGTTTTGAACGCGGCGAATCCCCTTGCCACCACCACCAGAAGCAGCTTTCAGCATCACCGGATAACCGACTTCATCAGCAACCTTAACAGCGTCAACTTCGTCCTTCAAAAAGCCCGTACTTCCCGGAATGACCGGTACGTTGCCGACTTGCATTTGACTCCTGGCATTGGCTTTGTTACCCATTAAAGAAATCGTTTCTGGCTTGGGACCAATAAACGTAATTTGACAGGTCTCACAAAGCTCAGCAAATTCTTCATTTTCGGATAAAAAGCCGTACCCCGGATGAATGGCTTCTGCGCCAGTGAGGACTGCGGCACTCACGATATTTTGCATGTTTAAGTACGAATCAGCGGGTTGCGGCCCGCCCACACAGACGGCCTCATCAGCGAGTTTGACGTACTGTGCATCCGCGTCCGCCGTAGAGTATACGGCGACCGACTGAACGTTTAATTCGCGCAGTGCCCGAATGATTCGCACCGCGATTTCGCCACGGTTGGCGATTAAGACCTTGCTAAACATATTATTCACCTACCCAATCATAAAGGTGAGATCTCCTGAACAAACTTTTTTACCTTCAACATAGGCTTCACCATGTCCCAATCCAGCATGACCACGAACTTTATCTAAAGTCACTTCTAATGTTAAGCTATCACCCGGTTTAACCATTTGACGAAACTTAACCTTATTCATGCCCCCAAAATAAGCGGTCTTACCCTGAAATTCAGGAACGGTCAGCAGCGCAATTGCACCTGCCTGAGCCATTGCTTCAACGATCAAGACGCCGGGCATAACCGGGTTACCGGGAAAATGGCCTTGGAAGAAGGCTTCATTAACCGAAACGTTCTTTTTGGCAATGACCTTTTCACCGGGGACGTAATCAAGTACGCGGTCCACTAATAACATGGGGTATCTGTGCGGTAAAATTTTTTGGATCTCAACAACGTCTAATTCGTGTTTTTCTGCTTCTTCTGACAAATTTTGTCACCTCATTTAGTTACTTCAAACAGTGGCTGATCGTATTCAACCACTTCTTCATTTTCAACTAAAATCTTCGAGATGGTACCGGCCACTTTGCTCTTGATTTCAGTCATCATCTTCATCGCTTCGATCACACAGACTACTTCGCCGGCACTCACGTGGTCACCAACCTTTTTGTAGGCTGGCTGATCAGGCGACGGCTTGAGGTAAATTACACCAACCAGCGGTGCTTTAATCGTCGTTGCTTCTGTCTTTGGTGATTCAGCCGACTGATTTTTAGTTTGTTCCGTCGGCTGAGCCTCCTCGGAAGGCTTCTCGCTCTTAGCGGGTGTGGAACCTTGACTGACTGTTCCTGCAGTCTGATGGCTATTCTCGTTTTTATTCAGATACAAGTGGATATCTTGATAATCAAGGTTGATCTCCCGAATATCACTATCATTGATTTGGCGAATAATTGCCTGGATTTCTTCAAGTGTCATTATTCCGCCCACTTTCTAAATGCCAAAACGGCGTTATGTCCCCCAAAGCCAAATGAATTACTGATTGCATAGTCCGTTTGGCGGTCGCGGTTGCCGGCATTCACCAAGTTGACCTGACATTCAGGATCTTGATTCATTAAGCCGACATTTTCCGGTAATTGTCCCGTTTGCAGTGCACTCACCGTAGCAACGGCTTCAATGGCACCAGCAGCTCCCAGAAGGTGTCCCGTCATGGACTTGGTGCTGGATACCAGCACATCGCTATCCTGACCAAAGACGGTATTAATGGCCTTTGATTCAGCGCTATCGTTGCCCATCGTAGCGGTACCGTGGGCGTTAATGTAGCCAACCTCAGCAGGTTTAACCCCAGCTTCATCAATCGCTAATTGCATTGCTCGAGCAGCCTGTGTGCCTTCGGGATCCGGTGACGTCATGTGATAAGCATCTGCAGTAGCACCATAGCCGACAATTTCAGCTAAAATTTTAGCGTTGCGTTTTTGAGCGTGTTCCAATGATTCCAATACCAAAGTACCAGCACCTTCGCCCATAACAAAGCCCAGCCGGTTAGCATCAAATGGCAGTGAGGCCTTTGTGGGATCAGTCGCTTTTGACAACGTCGATAACGCCGCAAACCCAGCGATCCCAATTTCGTTCACTGAAGCTTCAGAACCACCAGTAAGCATCACTTGTGCCCGGCCTTCTTTGATTTGCCGGAAGGCTTCACCAATGGCATTAGTGCCGGATGCGCAGGCCGTGACAATGGTCGTACAAATGTTTTTAGTGTGGTAGCGAATAGCCATGTTGCCTGAGGCCATATTAGAAATGGCTGTTGGGACAAACATTGGTGAAACTCTTTGTGGCCCTTTGTCGTGCATTTTGATGACTTGTTCTTGGATAGTGGTCAAACCACCGATGCCCGAACCATAAATCACACCCATACTTTCTGGTTCAGTGTTCGTTTCATCGATGCCCGCTTGTTCAACGGCCTCCGATGCGGCGTACATTGCGTACTGACTAAAAGTGTCCATCCGGCGTAGATCTTTTTTCCCTAAGCGCTTTAACGGATCGAAATCATGTAATTCACCAGCTAAAGTAATCCCGGTATCGCTAGCATCAAAGTGTGTGATTGGTTGGAAACCAACCTTTGAAGCTGCTAACCCAGCCTCAAAGTCTGAGACACTATTACCGATTGGTGTTAATGCACCCATTCCTGTAATTACCACTCTCGTCATACTTTCACTCCTTATTGCATCGTCAGGCCACCATCAACAGTGATGGTCTGACCGGTGATATAGTCATTCTCAGCTAAGAAGATTGCTGCTTGGGCTACTTCTGCAGTTGATCCCAAGCGTTTTAGCGGAATCTGTTTTAGAATTTCTGTTTTGACTTTATCGGCTAACTGCGCTGTCATTGAGGTATCAATCATACCCGGCGCAATGGCGTTGCAGCGGATGCCGCGTAAGGCGGCTTCTTTAGCTACGGACTTCGTTAAGCCAATAATGCCGGCTTTACTAGCAGCGTAGTTAGCTTGGCCGATATTGCCCGTTAATCCAATCACACTGGCCATGTTAATAAATGCTCCGCTACGGGCTTTATACATGGGTCGCAGGCAAGCTTTGATCACGTTAAAAGTTCCCGTTAGGTTCGTATTGATGACCTGACTGAAGTCAGCCTCACTCATTCGGTTGAGCAGCTTGTCATTGACAATGCCAGCATTATTAACCACGATATCTAAGTGATCGGTTTTTTCGTAAATGCCATTAATCATTTTTTGAACAGCATCCGGATCAGTAATATCAGCTGACAGATCCCAACAAATGACGTTTTCTCGTTGAATGGCATCGATGACTTCTTGTGAAGCAGCATGACGGCCATTGATCACGATATTTGCCCCCTGCTTAGCAAAAGCCTGTGCGATAGCTAGCCCGATACCTTGAGTACTGCCGGTCACCAAAACCGTTTTATCAGTTAAATCCAAACTCATTCACCCCTTAAAGCTGTCAGCGTTTCATTAAGGGTCTTGACATCATCAATGTGATAATAATCGATCCCCTTAACCGTTTTCCGAGCAAAGCCCATCAAAGTTTTCCCAGGTCCCAGCTCAATCACAGCATCGACTTGTCCATTCAGTTGTTGAATCGCATCCGTGAATCGGGTGGTAGATACCAGCTGCTGCGTTAAGGTTTGCGTCAGCTCCCCAGTCGAAAATGGTTCCCCGGTGGTCGTACTGATCACGGGAAAGAAACCTTCCTGCCATTCAAGCTTCGCTAATGCATCATGCAGTTTAGCTTGTGCCGGTTGCATCAGCGGCGTATGAAAGGCCCCGCTAACTCTGAGTGGTACTAACCGTTTAACACCCTTGGCCTCAAGGTAAACAACCGCCACATCAACTGCGGCAACTTCACCACCAATCACAACTTGCTTGGGCGTATTGATATTAGCAATCGTCACTAAACCAGTTGTTTTCGCTGAATCACACGCTTCTTGAATTAAATCGGTGGCGGTATTCATGACGGCAACCATTTTACTTGGCTGAGACTCACTCGCTTGCTGCATCAGCTCACCACGCAGTCGAACCAGTTTCAATGCTTGTTCGGTGCTCATAAAACCGCTGGCCACAAGCGCACTGTATTCACCTAAACTAAGGCCAATACCTGCAGTTACGGTTGGCAATTCATTTTTAACTACCTGGTACAATGCACAGCTCATGGCCACGATGGCTGGCTGCGTATACCGTGTTTCTGATAACTGATCCGTTGCGGCAGGGTCAAAGTATAATTTGGGCAAATCAATCTCCAGAATCTGACTAGCATGGTCAATAACGGTCTTGTAAGTTGCATTTTGCTGATAAAGATCTTTTCCCATACCCGTTTTTTGAGCACCTTGACCGCTAAATAATAACCCGACTTTCAAGCTTAGTCACCACCCATCAATTGTGTCGCTTGCTGATAAACATCAGCTAAAATATCGGCCGCCGGTTGAGCCTGTGTAACCAAGCCGGCTACCTGACCTGCCATATAAGCACCGTTTTCACGATCTCCGGTTAAGACAGCAGTTTTCAGGCTACCATTGCCAATTGCCTCGACTTCACTAAAATCCGGATTGCTTTTAGCAGCTTCCTTTTTTTCAAGTCTCATAAAACGATTGGCCATTGGATTTTTTAAAACTCGAGCCGGATGCCCGGCATATTCACCAGTGATCACCGTGTCGATATCCTTGGCTTTGAGCACCGCCTTTTTATAGTCGGGATGAACCTTTGATTCAGCAGCTACCAAGAACCTGGTGCCCATTTGAACACCCACAGCGCCCAGCATGATAGCCGCTGCTAAGCCACGGCCATCCGCAATGCCACCGGCGGCAATCACCGGAATGTTAAGGGCATCAACTACTTGAGGAACTAAAGCCATCGTTGTCAATTTACCAATATGCCCACCAGACTCCATGCCCTCAGCCACTACAGCATCAGCACCAACTCGTGCCATCCGCTTAGCTTGTGCTACAGAGGCCACAACGGGGACGACTTTAATAGCCGCGGCTTTAAAGTCTGGCAAGTATTTAGACGGATCCCCAGCGCCGGTGGTCACAACCGTGATACGCTCATGTGCTTTTAAAATAACCTTTACGACGTCTTCTACGTGCGGTGATAATAGCATCACGTTGACGCCAATCGGCCGATCACTCAATGATCTGGCCCGCTCAATTTCTTGCGCTACAACTGCACCTGACGCGTGACCAGCACCGATAATGCCCAATCCGCCAGCGTTTGATACAGCAGCTGCTAACCGGCCATCTGCGACCCATGCCATACCGCCTTGAAAAATCGGATACTTTAATCCTAATGACTGCATAAATGGATCTACTTGCATAAGTTTAGGTTTACTCCTTATCAGCTAATTGTTTTTCAACAAAGGTCACGAGGTCAGACACGGTTTCAATACCTTCTTCAGTTTCAATCTTAATGTCAAATTCGTCTTCGATTTCGTTGATCACCTCGAAAATATCCAAACTATCGGCATCCAGATCCTGTTTAATGTTGGTTGTCAGCGTTACCTTGTCAGCATCTTCACCTGTTTGATCAACAATAATAGCCTGTACCTTTGAAAAAATTTCGTCGTTAGTCATAATCAATTAAACTCCTTCATCTTTTTAATATTTAATAATTTGCGTGCCGACGGTTAATCCGCCACCGAAACCACTCAACGCGATAACTTGACCACGCTGAAGGATGCCATTCCGAATGGCCTCATCCAGTAAAATTGGAATGCTAGCCGCGCTAGTATTTCCAAAGTGAGCAACATTCGATAAAAATTTATCACTCGGCTGTGACAGCCGTCTTGCAATTTGATCAATAATTCGTTGATTGGCCTGATGTAAAATAAAATAGTCAATGTCATGAACTAATAGGCCAGCCTTTTGAACTGCCCGCTCGATGGATTCAGGAACTTGATGAGTGGCAAACTTATAAACCGCCCGGCCGTCCATTTCAAAATAAGCTTGATGCTTATCCGTCGCATCCGTTGTAAAAACGGAGTTTACGGGCTGATACCCAGCAGTAAGCCGATTGCCCAGGTTGCCAATCGTTTGCAAATCGCTGGCTAAAATAGCTGACTTGCCGCCCGCTTTATTTTCGAGCAATACCCCTGCTGCACCATCGCCAAACAAAACGGCAGTAGAACGTTCATGCCAATCAACCAACTTTGACAATACTTCACCGCCAATGAGCATGCCGCGGCTACCGGTAGCGTGCAGGAAACCTTCTGCAACACTCAGGCCATAAATAAAACCGGAACATGCGGCGTTTACATCAAACGCAAAAGCATTTTGGGCACCGATCCTGCCCTGAACAATGGCTGCGGTAGCGGGCGTTAAATAGTCAGGTGACATCGTTGCTACGATGATGAAATCTAGCGTTGAGGCCCGCCAGCCAGACTGATTCAGTAATTGCATTGCCACTGAAGTGCATAGATCGCCAGTGGTTTGACCCGTTGAAACGTGGCGCTGTTTAATACCAGTGCGGGATGATATCCATTCGTCTGAAGTTTCCATATAGGCATTCAGCTCATCATTAGGGACGACCCGTTCCGGCACTGCATTAGCGCTTTGGACAATTTGAATACCTGTCATTAAATAACCCCTCACTTATCTATCTGGCGTTGGTGAAGCAAATTCGAGAAATGCTTCTAGGTTTAGCAATGCCTTTTCAATAATTTGAAGTTGCTCATCGTCCATATCTTTAGCAAAACTTTCAACCATTTTGCGGTGAAAAGATTCATGTGCCCGATAGACCAGACGGCCTCGACGAGTCAGCCCTAAACGGACAAAGCGGCGATCATCGTCACTTTTAATGCGCTGGACGTAGTCTTTTCTGACCAAATGATTAACCATCGTTGTTAAAGTCCCTGGTGTAATGCGTAACTCACGAGCAACCTGCGAAGTCGTTTTATGCTCATACATTGAAATAGCATCTACGGCGTGCACTTCCTTGATGGAGATATCCTTAAACTGACTCGTTCTTAGCGCTAATTCCTCCACCCGGACAATGTCACCATAAACCGTTGTTAATAATTGATTGATTCTTTTCGCCGTAGCATAATCCATATAGCCACCACCCATTTTGACTCTCAAATAATCCTAACCTCAAAATAATAGCAGTGAGAATATCGGCGGTCAATGCACGGTTTCTTCCGGTTCAACGATAAACATCAGTTCAGCCGTCAAAACCACTCCTTCGTTAACCACAGCCTGACACGAAACGACGCCCATGTTATCACGCTGCTTCTTCATCTGAACTCTCAGCTCTAACTGATCAGCAGCATGAACGGCCTGCAGAAATTCGGCTTTAGGCACACCACCAAGATAAGCCGTTTTATGAGCAAAAGCCGGTGATTTCAAGATTAAAATTGAAGCCGCCTGTGCAAGTGATTCAACAATCAAAGCCGGTGGCATCACGTATTCACCCGGACAAAAGCCATTCACAAAGCTCTCGTCAGCGGTGACGTTCTTAATAGCGGTAATTGATTCACCAGCATTAAGTTCTTTAACACCATCCATGTAAAAAATCGGAAATCGGTTAGGAATCAGCTCTTGAATCTCTTGAGAAGTTAATTGCATACGTTGCAAAGCACCTCCTTCAAAACTATTTCAAACATCAAAGTATTTGATGGCAGTATCATATTCTAAAATCGAAGTCGCTGTCAAGTAATTTCCAGGTTTCAGCCCTGTACAACCAAATTGTCTACTAATAAAGGCCTTTTTTTTTATTTTTTCGATTCATTAATACTTTGAACATCAAGCTATATATTCAAATGACGGCGCAAAATAAGTATGCTAGAATAATCACATTTAGGGGGGGCATTCAAAATGGATGATGAACTGATCAGCCGTGAGCTAAGCCAGAATATTCAATCTAAAATCACTTTGTTGCATTTCAAGTCAATTGAATCAACTAACCAGTACGCAAAACAAATCTGCCGGAAAACGAAAATGAACCAGCCTTGTCTGATATGGGCTGATCAGCAAACAGCTGGCGTGGGAAAACGCTCAAGGCCCTTTTATTCTCCGACTGGAGGCTTATATATCTCTCTCATCCTACCGAATCAGAAAATTGAGACTAATAAAGTGGGCCTGTTTACCACCAGTCTCGCTTTGGGTATCGTGCACGCCATTCAAGACAGTTTCGCTATCACAGTTGACGTTAAATGGGTAAACGACATTTATCTAGTAGGACGTAAAGTTGCTGGCATTTTAGTGGAACAATCTGACGATCAATCAGTGATCATCGGGGTTGGTATTAACCTCTTTCAACCAGATTTTCCAACCGAAATTCAAAATGTTGCTGGAAATTTGCTCAAATCTGCCCCTTCCGAATTACAGCGTCAGCAATTTTTAATGACCTTGGTCAAAGCGCTTTTCCAATCTGCCAGAACCTATACCAATTCGAAATTTATCGCTGAATACAAACGTCGTCTAACCTTGATAAACCGCCGCGTCAAACTTCAAATCGGCCGTTCAGAGATAAGTGGAGAAGTCGTTGATGTCAACAACTTGGGTCAGTTAATCATTGAAAATTCAATTACTCACGAAAAACGTTGCGTTCAGGCCGGAGAAGTCATTAAGGTTTTACCATGACAATTTGTCCCTTTGGCAGGAGCATGATACACTGAATACAAACTTAAAGGGGGTATTCCCATGTCAGAAATTATCGTTACAACTACCGAAAGAATTCCTGGTCAAGAATACGAGATTATTGGCGAAGTCTTTGGCCTAACGACTCAATCAAAAAACGTGGTCAGAAATATCGGTGCCGGACTTAAAAATATCGTCGGCGGTGAAATTAAAGACTATACCAAAATGCTGGTTGAAGCGAGGGATATCGCTATCGAGCGATTAAGACAAAATGCCGTTGACCTTGGCGCCGATGCAGTGGTAATGATGCGCTTTGACTCGGGTTCAATTGGTACTGATATGCAGTCAGTCGCGGCGTATGGAACAGCTGTTAAATTTAAGCATTAACACTTTAACTGAATTTATTGGACACTCAAAAAGGCGCTGAATGATTCAGCGCCTTTTTAAACCTTTTTTGGACTAATTATTAACACCAGTAGGGCTTGGATAACCCAACCGTTTTCACGGTTCTACCCTACCGTTTGCTTATTACCAGATTCTGCTTTATGCCAATATAAATTTTCAGCTGCTTTACGTGCCTCAACGGCTTCAGCTTTAGTATCAAAACTTTTAAGTAAAACGTAACGTCCCTTATACATTAATCGTGACAGCCAGCGTCCCGTTGTTTTATCGTAGGAAACACCAACCACACCCGAAGTATTACGCTGTGATTCTTTAATGGAAGAAACCATAATGCCATCACTTGTTCGCAAATTTTGAGGATTACCCATATTCTTGGTAAAGCCAGCATTTTGGCTGTATCTCTCCCGAGCTAACTCTCTGCGCAAGCACCCGCAACTGCGCACATAACCGCCACGAAGCCGTGAACCATCAACCGTAACGATATTGCCGCAACTGCAACGACATTCCCACAATAAATCGGCATTCTTGGGATCTTGCCCATTTTGCCGAATCACCGTTAGTCGTCCAAACTGCTTGCCCTTCATCTCAATCATTCTACTCATATTTACCCCCATCCCTTAGCAAAGCGACACCCCTCAATGAACACCTCAACTAAAAACCATGCCTACAAAAACAAAAAATCGACTTTCAAATCAAACACAATTAATCCAAAAGGTAAACAATACTACTCCAAAAGTATTGTTAATGTAACTCATAAAACTAACTTCATTTTATCAGCGAATTCTCAAGATTTCAATTGCATTCGATTAAATTGTGACAAAAGATGATAAGTGTTTTAAAGGCTGTATCCTTAACCGTTACATTTTTACCCGTTATATTAAAGTGAGCCATATCAAAAGTGTCACATTAAACCCGTTTTCCGTACCAAATATGTGGGTTTTCGGATTGACTTGATCCGTATATTCACTTATAATTATACATGTTGTTTTATTGTTATGCGGCAATAGCTCAGCTGGATAGAGCAACGGTCTTCTAAACCGTAGGTCGAGGGTTCGAATCTCTCTTGCCGCACTATGAATGAACTCGAGTAACAAATGCCGAGTAAATTAAATTCGAGTGATAAAAGGATCAATTATCACTCTGGTTTAATTTACTCGGGTTTTTTCGGCTCTTTGACAACTGTTGTTGGTAAATTTCTTAAATTAGTTCTAATCACTATTTTGTGATTAGGACTTTTTTAGTTTTGATGTGCAAGGTATAAAGTACTCTTACTCTAAATTTCC
>NZ_BCMF01000008.1 GCF_002217925.1 Secundilactobacillus mixtipabuli
AAAATTTAGAGTAAGAGTACTTTATACCTTGCACATCAAAACTAAAAAAGTCCTAATCACAAAATAGTGATTAGAACTAATTTAAGAAATTTACCAACAACAGTTGTCAAAGAGCCATAATTTGAACCCAAAAAGGGCATCATCCGCGATTACTGATGATGCCCTTTTGGGTTATTTAATTCAATTATTCAACCGTAACGCTCTTAGCTAAATTACGAGGCTTATCAACATCTAAGCCCTTATTAAGACTAGTATAATAAGCAATCAGTTGAGTTGGCACAACACTTAACAGCGGTGTCATGAGCTCATCAACGTCTGGCAAAATAATGTCATCGCCAGGCTTAGCTAAACTCTCAGAAACGATTGTCAGGATATGAGCACCCCGGGCCATCGTTTCCTGCAAGTTTGAACGGGTCAAACCAGCTGTTTTTTCCTGAGTAATCAAGCCAATAACTGGTGTCCCCTTTTCAATCAGTGCAATGGTTCCGTGTTTCAGTTCACCAGACGCAAACCCTTCAGCCTGTACATAGGAAATTTCCTTCAGCTTCAAAGCGGCTTCGAGTGAAACGCTCCAGTCAATCCCACGGCCGATGTAAAAGGCGTTTGGTGTGTTTAAGAATGATGACTTTGCTAAGTCTTCAATTTTCTTCTTTTCGTCAACAATGGCTTGAATGCCAGTGGCAACTAACCCTAATTGATGACGCACATCAAACCGCTGTGCCACGATTTGATTATCTGCTTCTCCCAACGCCTTAGCTAAGATGGCTTCAATGGCGATTTGTGCTGTATAGGCCTTAGTAGAGGCTACGGCAATTTCGGGACCGGCATGCAGTAACAAGGTGTAAGTTGCTTCACGTGACAAGGTCGAGTTCTGTACGTTAGTGATGGTTAAGCTCTCATAACCACCCGCATTGACGTTGACCAGCACTTCGCGTGAATCAGCCGTTTCACCACTTTGTGAGAGGAAGATAAAGAACGGCTTCTTGGACAAAATTGGCTGCTCATAGGCAAATTCTGACGAAATATGCACTTCTGTTGGTGTCTGCGTCATGTTTTCAAATAGCCGCTTACCGACCAGCCCAGCGTGATAACTTGTACCAGCACCTACGATATAGATTCGATCGGCTTGTTTCATAGAGTTCAATAACTTGTCACTGATGACAGGTTCGCCGGTTTCGGAAAGGTAGACTTGAGCAAGCCGGCGCATAACGTTTGGCTGCTCGTCAATTTCCTTCAGCATATAGAAGGGATAGGTCCCCTTATCCGTTTCATTTGCATCCATATCGACATGGAAAGTCTTTCGTTCAACTGGTTCGCCGTTTTGGTTTTCAATTTTAACTTCGTTAGGCTTAATGGTAACAACCTCACCATCCATTAATTCCAAGAAGTCGTGTGTCTCACGTAACATTGCTAAGGCGTCAGAACAAACCACGTTAAAACCATCACCAACACCAATTAACAATGGACTCTTGTTTTTAGCAACGTACAACGTCTCTGGATCTTCACGATCCATCAGCAGAAACGCGTATGAAGAGCCCTTCAGTAAGCTCAGTGCTTTAACAAAGGCATCATGTGCATTCAAGCCTTTATCGACGGCTAATTTATCAACCAGCTGAACCATGACTTCTGTATCGGTTTGACTTGTAAATGGCACATCACTCAAATAATCACTCTTAAGTTCTTGGAAGTTATCAATGACACCGTTATGAACCAGGTAGAACCGATTGTCTTGAGAAACCTGTGGATGTGCGTTAGCAACGCTCACAACACCATGAGTAGCCCAGCGCGTATGACCAATACCAGTTGAACCGTGAACATCAGGACCCACTTCACGACGTAAGTCAGCGATCCGGCCCTTTTCTTTCACGAGATAATCTTGACCATTTTGGTCGTTTACATAAATACCAGCTGAATCGTAACCACGATATTCAAGCTTTTGTAGACCATCAAGTAAGATTTTTACTGCATTATCACTGCCTGTAACACCGACAATTCCACACATAAGATTTCATCCTCTAATTTTCATGATATTTTAATTGGTATAGACTCAATAATATTCAATGTATCTATAGACATGTATACTTTACAGTCTTTTAAATTCATTGTCAATAATAACGTAAAAAGTGGTATAGATTGAAAATGCGCGTTATTTAAGCGAATTGCAAAGAAAACGGTTTTCAAACACAATTGTTTGAAAACCGTCTTTTTGTTTCATAGAACTACTCAATACCGACTTCACTTTTCACAACTTCGACGATTCGATTAACATAGCCATCCACAGCTTCTTGTGTCGGGGCTTCTGCCATAACACGTAATAGTGGTTCTGTCCCACTAGGACGGACTAATACTCGGCCGTCACCAGACATTTCTTTTTCAACTGTGTCAATAATACCTTTAATGGCTGGATTGTTTAATGCTGCTTTCTTATCAGCCACTTTTACGTTAACCAATTGTTGTGGGTAATCTTGAACATCGGCCGCTAATTCAGAAAGTTTCTTACCGGTTTCCTTCATAATGTGAAGTAATTGCAAACTGGTCAACATACCATCACCAGTGGTATTAAAGTCCAGGAAGACAATGTGACCTGATTGTTCGCCACCAAGGTTGTAACCATTTGCAAGCATTTCTTCGACTACGTAACGGTCACCGACCTTAGTTTTCACACTGGTCATACCGTGTGCTTCCATCGCTTTATACATCCCAAGGTTACTCATCACGGTCGTCACAATCGTGTCTTTCTTAAGCCGGCCATGTTCTGACATGTATTTCCCACAAATATACATGATCTTGTCACCATTAACGATGTTACCCGCTTCATCAACAGCGATGCAGCGATCACCGTCGCCATCAAACGCCAGACCAATGGAAACCCCTTTTTCAACCACAAACTTCTGCAGCTGTTCAGGATGCGTTGACCCAACCTGATCATTAATATTCAGGCCATTAGGGGTAGTCGCAATGGTATCAAACTCTGCGCCTAAATCCGCATAAAGTCTAGAAATCAAGTTGCTAGTAGCACCGTTAGCTGAATCAACAGCAATGTGCATACCAGTTAAATCATCATCGATAGTCTGCTCCAAAAATTGAATGTACTTTTGGCTGCCTTCTTGATAATCTTCGACGGTACCTAATCCCTTAGCTGCAGGTCTTGGTAAGGTATCTTTTTGTTCAAGTAACTTTTCAATCTCATCTTCCAAACTATCTGAGAGTTTATAACCGTCTGCCCCAAAGAACTTAATCCCATTATCTTCAACGGGATTGTGTGAAGCGGTCAGCATCACACCAGCATCCGCGCCTTGAGTACGAACAAGGTAGGCAACAGCCGGTGTCGTTATCACCCCTAAACGCAAAACTTCAATGCCGACTGACAACAGTCCAGCTACGATAGCTTCTTCCAACATTTGACCCGAAATTCGAGTATCGCGGGCAACCAGCACTTGTGGCTGTTCACGCTCAGTTGCATGCTCAGTTAAGACATAACCGCCTGCTCGACCAAGTCGAAAAGCCAGTTCAGGGGTCAACTCCTGATTTGCAATACCACGTACACCATCAGTTCCAAAATACTTCATGTTTAATTTTCCTCATTTCCAGAATATCATTTAGATTCAGTGGTAATAGTCACTTTAACACTACCAGGTTCCGTTCCCGTCACCTTATTTGCCTCTGCATCTAAACTAATTGTTTTTGTTTTTTGATTTTTAACATCGCTAACATCGACATCAGCACTAAACTCAGAAATCGCTTTTAAGTCCGACGCAGAACCAAATACCTGGACGGTCTTGGTACTGCTTTGAAAACTATATTCCTGATTACTATTAGCGTTCTTAGCCTTAAATTTCAACGGTACCTTTTTGGAGTTGCCTTTAGCAGTAATCGGTAAATTAACTTGCGTGGTAGCAGGCGTCAAAATGACGTTTACCGTTTGCCCATTCCGATCAAGTGCCTCGATGACTGCCTCGGTGTTAACGGACTTTTTAGTATCCTGAGCTAAGTTGAGCTGCGCGACCACTTTAGTGATCCGGTCAATCTCGCCTTCTGCACCAGTGGCTTTAACGTTAGTCACATCGCTCGTGGGACTGCCCGCAATGTAATTGGCTGCAATTCGTGATTTATCATACTGAACGCTGACCGGGAAGGAAACCGTTTGACGAGGTTGAATGTTCACTTTAATACTTGCAGGACTGATCTGATAATTAATATCTCGATTCAACCCATCCTGTTTTAACTTAACGGTATGCTCGCCAGCTTTAAGCCCCGTTAAATTAGCAAACACCCGAAAGTTTTGCGTGTTGGCTGTAGCAGTGACCAAAGCGGCCGGTCCCCGTAAGTGAACTTTCACCTTTTCTGGGTAACCCGTCACAAAATACTTATCAGAATCCACGTTCAATCGCAATTGAACCGAAACCGTCTTTTGTTCAGTAGCGGTCAAAGTTGTCGAATTCGTACCCGTTGTACTCCCAGTTTGCTGAGTTGACAGGCTTTTAGAACTATTGACATACAAAAACAAGCACACTGCTAAGAATAGAGAAATTAGCCGGTAAGTCCAACGACTATCAAATATTTTCTTCATTACCGATTACCTCCTCTAAAGAACTGGATAATGGCATCAATTAACCAGTTCAGCGGATTTTTCGGTTGTTCAGGTTCTTGATCCTTGATTAATTCGTTGTTTAAGAACTTCAAATAATCGTTTTGATCCATGTTACGAAGCAGTTCGTTGTTCTGGGTAATCGAAACTTCACCCGTTTCCTCAGAAATAACGATGGTCAACGCATCCGTTACTTCGGAAATACCAACCGCAGCACGGTGCCGGGTACCTAATTCTTTAGGAATTAAATTACTATCTGACAGTGGCAAATAGGCCGCAGCCACAGCCACCTTATTATCCCGAATAATCACAGCACCATCATGCAATGGGGTATTTGGAATAAAGATGTTGATCAGTAATTCACCCGTCACCTTTGCATCTAGTTCAATTCCTGTTTCGATATAGTCTTCCAGTCCCGTATCCATTTGAATCGTCATCAACGCACCAATTCGGCGTTTAGACATGTACTGAATGGCTTTATCCAGAGCAGCAATCATCTGTTTCTCTGCTTCATTCACCTGCCGATTACGGACAAACACCGATCCTCGACCGAGGTGTTCCAACCCGCGTCGAATCTCTGGTTGGAAAATAATAATCATGGCAATGACACCCCAGTTGATCACTTGGTCCATTAACCATGAAACCGTCTCAAAGCCAACGTATACCGCGATGATCTTGACTAAAACAATCACGATGATACCACGTAAAAGTTGAACGGCTTTGGTTCCTCGCAGCAGCATAATCAGTTCGTAAAAAACAAACCAGACGACGAGAATATCGAGGAGGTTTACGATGTTATGCCACGTCAAAAAGCTACTCCAATCAAGATTCATTTGATTATTTCCCTCCAAAAATCTATTCAGATAACATTATAGCACGCCACTCCCGATTTTTTGGCTTCCCCGTCACATTTATAGGGGGTATTCAAATAGAAAAGCAAAATTTTGGTAAACCCTTTGAAAAATCATGCGACTACTCAAGTAATCTGTTATTATTTGAGTAGTGATATTTTGAACAGGGAGATGATCTCTTGGCGGGTCACGCACGCTGGCAAATCCGGATTTTCGTAGTGCTGTGGCTGTTATTTTTGTGGCAGTTCGCGCATGAGCCTTTTACATTTTTAATTTTAAATACTTTTTTGGGTTATCTACCCATCGAAATTAGTTTTCATCTGAACAAGGAACGCCCCAAAAGTGGGCTCGTGTTTTGGCTAATCGTTCTTTTATGGCTAGTCTTTTATCCTAATGCACCCTACCTGCTGACGGACCTGTTCCATCTTTCACTGCTTGATCCGTATGGTGCTAATGGGCTGTTGATATTGAACCTGCACGTCTGGATCTACTTTACCTACTTACTGATCAGCGTTTTATTCTGCGTTATTCTTGGCTTCTGGAGCTTGAATTACGTTGCTGGCATCATCACCCAGCGCTATTTGAAGGGTAACTCCTGGTTACAGACCGTTCTTGTCTTATTGCTCACTTTTCTATCATCCGTGGGCATTTATGTCGGCCGCTTTATGCGGATTCATACGGTTTACCTCTTCATTTCTCCAGAACTGATCTCAGAGCGCCTGTTACATATGTGGACGCCTACGATGCTGATGTTTGTTGGTCTAATGACCTTGATTCAGCTGATTGCCTACTGGTTAGTCTACTTGGCTTACCATAGCCAAATGGCAAATGAACAGGTCAATAACTCTATTCAACCAGTCAAAGACGACTCCGATCATCATGATCAGCAAAACTAACTTTAATTCGTAAAAAGATGCTGCTAACAGTTAATCGACTGTTAGCAGCATCTTTTTTAAATAAAGTCATCAATTAAACTTAATCAACTTCATCGCTGGCAGCCATCATTAATACATTTTCCGAATAGTTAATGTATTGCCGTAACCGCCCAGACATTTGCCAAGTGATGTTACCAGACTCCAGTAATGACTGAACCCCCGTTCGTTCAGCACCAATTGCAATCACTCGAAGTTGATTGAGCTGCTTAGCGTAAACAGCTCGTGAAACGCGTTGGTCTTTTCGCGCGCGCTCGATTCGATTACGATAGAAGACAACTAAGTGATAAATCGCTTGTTTATCCAACGACTGAGGATCCACCTCGTCATTCGCCAGATATTTAGATAATGCTTTGATTGCTGACTTAGCACTTTCACGGTCAATGAGTTCCCATTCATTATCAGAAAACTTATCCTGTGAGCGATGAATGGCCGTTTTAATCCAGTGAATCGTCCGATGAAATGTAGCGGACCAGCTTCGGACAAGTACAAAATTCAAATGGTTATTAGGGTGATTGACCCGCTGCAAAGTGCGACTAACCGCTCGGCTCGCAGATTGATAGGCCTGCGACGAAATCTGTTGATGAGCATACAATCGGTCTAAAGCAGATTGCTCACCCTTTAAACCAATGTGCCGCAAAACGATTTCATCATTCATCACCTGCTGACGTTCGGCGTCATCTCGCGTCGTCAGTTCTAGCCGTCGGATAATAAATTGATAATCAAGGATCAAATCATAAGCTGCCCGCTGATTTTCAATTCGCCGGTGTTCTTCGATAGCATTGATTGCCAAACGCATAATGTAGATTCGAGCCTCAGCCTCGCTCATTAAATGACGCTGATCTTGCTGTTCATCATCAGTATCGTCATCCAGCGCCTCATCCGTTTCATCACTAAAACTAGCACGGGTAAGCAAAGGGACGGGATTATCGGGCGCAACCAACGGTAAAGTGACGACTGCCGCCACTAAACTGATGATAATGACTCCTGCAGCAACAAACAAAACCAATGACCGCTGCGGAAAGGCCTGCCCGGACGCCGTCAATAATGGCAGCGAAAGGACACCCGCCATGGTGACTGCTCCCCGAACACCAGATAAACCCGCTAACAAGGCAACCCGAAAACTGGGTCTTCTTGGTTTGCTGATTCCTTGATAAAGATAGATCCAGACGATCCTAATCAGTAACAAAATCACCCAGGCGCCAAAGGAATAGGCAACTGCCTGAAAGGTATTGAAGTGAACATCGTGAATAATTTTGGACGTTGCAATCGGTAACTCATCGCCCAAAATAAGGAACACGATCCCATTGAGTAGGTAAACAATAATGTCCCACGTTTTTTCACTGACGAGTTTTAATTCCGGTAAATCTTCAACTAAACGGCTCTCCTGAGCATGAGAAACTGCACCCGCGGTAACCACTGCAATCACCCCGGAAGCATGGAACGCTTCTTCAGCAATGACGTAAATCACAAATGGGGTCATAATCTGCAAAACCGTGTTAAACACAACATCGTTAATGCCCTGCCGCCTCAAAAAATCACGAATAAACTCGATCAGCCACATGAGGACAAATCCGGCTAGTAAGCCAACAACACTAATATAGAGAAAGTCGCCAACAGCATGGGTAAACGAAAAAACACCCGTAACAGTTGCTGCCACAGCGTATTTGAAGGCAATCAAACCGGACGCATCATTGATTAAACTTTCGCCACTGACCAAGTGCAAAATCCGATCTGGTAATTTCACTCGTTTAGAAATCGACTGTACAGCGACCGGATCCGTTGGTGATAAAATAGCGGCTAACGCAAAACTCACCGTCAATGATAACCTGGGAATCATCAAGTAAATCAGATACCCGCCAACAATCGTGGTTAAAAATACCAGCAAAATGGAATTTGCAAAGATTGGCCCACGTAACTGCCAAAGTTCCCGCTTAGGAAACCGCCGACCATCATTGAACAATAACGGCGCAATAAACAGCAGTAAAAACCAATCGGTGTCCAGTGGGATTTTCATTTCCCAAAATAACGCGATCACTAGCCCCAATGCGATCTGAATTAAACTAACCGGAATAAAAGTTAGGTAGTGGCTGATGACGTTTGAAATTAAAACTAAGACCACTAATAATATAACTGCTTCAACTATCAGCAACTAGATAACTCCCTTCGTTAATCAGAAGCGGGCTCTTCACCAATGATCCGAACTTCGGTTTCTAAATGAACACCCGCTTTAGCTAAAACCGTCTCCTGAACGTGGTGAATCACCGCCAAATAATCCGACGCCGTGGCATGGTCAACGTTCACAATAAAGCCAGCATGCTTAGTTGAAACCTGCGCGCCACCAAATTGATAACCTTGAAGCCCAGCATCGTGGATCAGTTTCCCAGCAAAATAACCTGTAGGCCGTTTGAAGACACTGCCACATGATGGCAGCTCTAACGGCTGTTTTGCAGCTCTTCGGGCGTTTAGATCGTCCATCTTAGCCTGAATCTTCACAGGATCTCCCGGTTGTAAGTTGAAGGTCGCTGTAATCACAATATCGCCTTCGTCTTGAACCCGGCTGTGGCGGTACCCAAAGTCCAGATTATCGCGGTGAATCGTCTTCAGTTCCGCATCAGGTGTTAACACTGTTACCTCATTGGCGACCATACTGATTTCACCGCCATAGGCACCCGCATTCATAAAGATGGCCCCACCGACGCTGCCAGGAATGCCAGCTGCAAACTCTAGACCACTTAAACTGGCCCGCTGTGCAACTTTTGTGACTTCAATCAAAGAGGCGCCTGCCTCAGCAGTGATTGTATGATCCTTGACTTCAACGTGAGCCATATCGGTTAAAATCATGACTAAGCCACGAATGCCGCCATCTTTAACAATCAAATTACTAGCATTACCGATGACGGTGACGGGTAAGTTTTGTTCGTTAGCGTAGCGTACTAAACTCTGAACCTCACCAAGGCTTTGTGGAAAAGCCAAAAAATCTGCCTTTCCGCCTGTTTTAGTATTCGTATACTTTGAAAGTGGTTCGTTTTGCATCAACTTCACCTTTGGAAAAGTTGCAATGATGTCTACCGTCATGATTAAGTTCCTTTCACTAATCAAATATTTCGTAAGATTGCATACTCATATAATACCATGACTGCAGACCCAAGCAAAAGGTTAACCGAAGAGGCGCATTCTTAGAATTTGATGCCTTGGCCCACTTAAAAATGATAAACTAAGGGTGAATCATTTCATCAAGAAAGGATGTTTCTGTCTTGAAATTTATTAGCTGGAATGTTAACGGTCTTCGTGCCGCTGTTAAACACGATTTTATGACCACTTTTAATGAATTAGATGCCGATTTTTTCTGCGTTCAGGAGACTAAAATGCAACCCGATCAGCTGACGCTGGAATTGCCAGGTTACCATCAATACTTTAACTCTGCTGAGCGAAAAGGTTACTCTGGCACTGCAATTTTTACCAAGCATCAGCCCTTAAACGTTACTTATGATATTGGCACCGATGAGTTTGACCATGAGGGGCGCGTCATTACGCTGGAATATACAGACTTCTTTTTAGTCACCTGCTACACACCCAATTCCGGAACGGGTCTGAAACGACTTGATTTTCGAATGGGTTGGGAAAAAGCGTTTCAAGCTTATATTGACCAGCTCAACGAAAAGAAACCCGTCATCTTGTGCGGTGATTTAAACGTTGCACATGAAGAAATTGATATTAAAAACCCTAAAACGAATCATAAAAATGCCGGTTTTACTGACCAGGAACGGGAAGCCTTCACGCACTTCCTTGCCCGTGGCTACACCGACACATTCCGGTACTTCTATCCGGACGCCACTGAACGCTACTCTTGGTGGAGCTATCGGTTCAGCGCCCGTGATCGTAATGCGGGTTGGCGCATCGACTATTTCGTTACCAGCAACGCCTTACAACCAAAACTAGCATCAGCCGATATCAAGGATAAAATTTTCGGTTCTGACCACTGCCCAATTGTCTTGACAACCACCGGCCTTCACGTATAATTTGTATGACTTGAAAGGAGGGGCCGACTTGAACTTTGTAGCAATGGACTTCGAAACTGCCAACAGCAAGCGATATTCTGCTTGTTCTTTGGCACTGACAATCGTTCGTAACAATCAAGTAGCAGATGAATTTTACACGTTGATCAAACCTGACACCGATTTTTTCTGGCGGAATACCCAAATTCACGGTATCCACGAATCTGATGTTTCTGATGCGCCAGATTTTCCGGCCATTTGGCCACATATTCAATCGCTGTTTACGCCAGAACAACTCGTGATTGCCCACAATGCCCAATTTGATAATGGTGTCCTGCGACAAACATTGAACCACTACGGCATGACTTCACCCGCCTATCTCACGCTTGATACGGTAAAGACCAGTCGGCAATTTCTACCAATGCTAGGCGACCATAAGCTAAACACGGTCGCTGACGCGCTAGGAATATCTCTAGAACACCATCATAACGCACTGGATGATAGCTTAGCCTGTGCCAATATTTTACTGGCCGAAGCGAATACTTTTGGTCAAGAGGCCATCAAACCGTTTATCAAAATGGCTTAATGATTTTGAAATTAAAAAAAAGAGGCTGTGCCATAAGTCTATATCGACAAATATTTCAATCAATTTTTTAATTAAAAATCGTTAGGATTATCTTTTAGTTCGATACTTCAATATAGCCTAATCGTGCGTCAAAACTCAGATTCCGGCCATTTAACGCAAAATAGGCCTACCCCGACAAAATTCGCCGGGATAGGCCTATTTTACGTTAAATTCTGGAATCTACCGAGTTTTGCCACACACTCATGTTTTTTGCTATTTAACGGCCACTTGCATTTCATACGCTTCAACAAGTTGACCAACTGAGTCCGTTACCTGCGACACTTCAGTAACTTGAAAGCCAATATTTTGATAGAGCTTGACGGCCCGCTGATTACGCTTCTGAACCGTGAGGGTAATGATCCGATAACGGCTGTTTAGCGCAGCCCAGTCAAGCCCGCTCAGCATAAGTTCCCTGCCGATTCCCTGTGCCCAATGGTTTTTGAGTACGGCAACGCCAATCTCTCCGACTTGCTCATCATCAGTGGGTAAGACGGTCGAGAGACCAACTAGCTCATTGCCTCGTTGCACAACCAGTAACAACTGGAAATTTGAATCGCTGATCTGTTTGATCTGCCGACTCTCAGTAGCAGAGTCAACTTCATCACTCGTGTCTTCAAACGTCGTTGATTCCGCTTTGAGCTTTGTCAACAAGGTTAATAGCGCATGGGCATCCGTTGAAACAGCTTTCCGAATCGTCAACTCAGCTTCATTTGCCATCATGCTACTCCTGTAATTTCTCAACGATGGTTTCGAATCGCTGACCATGAGGATCAAAAATCAACTCACGCTGATTTTCACCCTTTTCATCCAACCGCTTAAAAGCAATCCTGAGATAGTCGGCTGGCAGTTCATCAGCCACAAACTGCGACCACTCTACGACACTGACACCATCTCCATTGAAGTATTCGTCTAATCCCAGTTCGTCACCACTGCCATCCTCCAGACGATAAACATCCATATGATACAGCGGAATCCGGCCATCCTGATACTCCCGAATAATGGTAAAGGTTGGGCTCTTCACATTACGTTTAATACCTAATCCAGCTGCCAACCCTTTAGTGAAAGTGGTCTTGCCGGCACCGAGATCGCCATCCAGTAAAATAATATCTTTCGGTGCTAGCAATGGCGCCATTTTTTGACCAATCGCCATCGTTTCTTCTGGTGTTGAAACATTCATTGTAACTGTCATAATAACCCCTTAACTCAAAAGAAGCTGGGGCAACGATGCTGCCGACAGCTCCAAAGATTTTGTAATCAATTTTAGTTTAAACAGCCTGAGCTGCAGTAATGATGGAAACTTTGTAGACGTCTTCCTCGTTGCATCCGCGTGATAAATCAGATACGGGTGCGTTCATCCCTTGCAGCAGCGGTCCAATGGCTTCATAACCACCTAACCGTTGCGCAATCTTGTAACCGATATTGCCGGCTTCAAGTTCTGGGAAGATAAAGACGTTGGCATGACCAGCCACATTTGAACCTGGTGCTTTGCTGGCTGCAACTTCTGGGACAATTGCGGCATCAAATTGAAGTTCACCATCGATTGGAACATCTGGGGCTTGCTCTTGAGCCAACTTAGTTGCTTCTTGAACTTTAGTCACTTGGTCAGCTTTAGCCGAACCCTTCGAAGAGAAGCTAAGCATAGCGACTTTAGGATCAATGTCATACTTCTTAGCTGTTTGAGCACTTTCAACCGCAACTTCAGCCATCCCAGCAGCATCCAAATCAATGTTAATGGCACAGTCAGCGAACAATAACCGTTGTTCACCCTTCAGCAGGATGAAGTAACCGCTGATCCGCTTAACACCCGGCTTGGTCTTAATGATTTGCAAGGCTGGACGAATGGTATCACCAGTTGGGTGAATGGCACCGGAAACCATGGCATCTGCTTCACCAAGGTAAACCATCATCGTGCCCCAGTAGTTAGGATCTTCAAGCATCTTGGCTGCTTGTTCTGGTGTATTCTTGCTCTTACGACGTTCAACCAAGGCATCTAGCATCTTCTTCTTTTCATCAGCAGATGCCTTTGCTGGATCTGCCAGTTTAACACCGGTCAGATCAAATCCTTTTCCGCTGGCAGTTGCTTTGATTTTATCAATGTCGCCAAGCAAAACCGGCTGCAGCAATTTCTCTGAAGCTAGTCGGCTGGCTGCACCAATGATTCTAATGTCCTCGCCTTCAGGTAAGACAACTGTCTTATTTAAGCCACTAATCTTTTGCTTTAAACTTTCGAAAAGTTCCACAATACAGACCTCCAGATTTTGAAATTCCGACTAGTCAATTCTCTCTTGACGCCTCTTGCTGTGGTGTTGATTCCTCAGCAGTAACGTGCTCAGGCAACTGCCAGTCAATTGGTGTTTCTCCTAATGACTCTAATGCGATGTTGGTTTTTGAAAATGGTTTGGAACCAAAGAAGCCCCGGTTAGCTGACAAAGGACTCGGATGAGCCGATTGAATCACGATATTTGACTTCGTATCAATCAAACTGATCTTGCTTTGCGCTGCTCTGCCCCATAGGATGAAAACTACGGGCGTTGGCCTTTCTGATAGCTTATGAATAGCGGCATCCGTTAATTGTTCCCAGCCCTTACCCTTATGGGAAAAGGCTTGGCCATTGCGGACGGTCAAAACTGAATTCAATAAGAGCACACCCTGTTTTGCCCACTTTTCAAGATAGCCATGATTAACGGGTTTAATGCCTAAATCAGACTGCAATTCCTTATAAATATTTCGAAGGCTCGGCGGAATCTGAACCCCTGGCAAAACTGAAAAGCTTAGCCCATGGGCTTGATTAGGCTCATGATAGGGATCCTGTCCCAAGATAACGACTTTGACCTTTGAAAATGGCGTCCATTCGAATGCCTCAAAAATATGAAACATATCGGGATGGATGTTTTGTGTCTGATACTCATGAACGAGAAAAGCGTGCAAATTTTGGTAGTAGGCCTTCTTAAACTCCGGTTCTAAAACCGGCCACCAATCATTATGAATAAACGGTTTCATTCCCAACACCTCAACGTTCATTCTATCATAGATTTTCACGAATTATTAGTGATAACCACGAAAAGTCGTTCATTTGTATGCGGCGCCAGTCACCAATAATAAATTTAATTCACCTTTCAAACAAAACCTGCTTTTGATTCGCTAAAACTTTAAAATAGCCGGTTGCTAACGCTCAACTTAACGACTATCCATGTTAGAATAAAAGGTAAGTAATATCGTTGTAAATTTACGGTAAAAATGAAGGAGGGTCTCCATGCGCGCACTGTATATTCGACAAGACAGTTTGTCTGCAAAGGGGGCCAGTGTTGTCCGAGACGCGGATAAACGGTCCATTTACTTGTTAATCGGTAAATGGGGCCGTCACCAAGACGCACTTTCACTGTATCAGATTAGTGGCGACCTACTGGCTGAACTTCGTCAAACTTCGTTGGGTTTACTTCCCCATTTTGATATCTACTACCAGGGCAATAAGGTCGGCGCCATTTCTAAACACCTTGGCTTCTTTAACGAAATGATTTATATCAATAACCTCCACTGGATTATTGTTGGTAACTTTGTCAGTGGCAATTATAAAATTTATCATGGTACCACAACGATCATGACTTCACGCAGCGATGGTGACCTTCGCGAAATGCAAATTATTTCTCAAAGTCTAGAACCGATCTGCGTTTGCATAGCGGCCACCCTAGACCATTGGGCTAGTGGCCACAGTCAACTCAAGAATCCTGCACAGGCTTGGCACGCTTCCCTGAAACGTCAGCTTGGCTTACGTGGGAGCCGCGCTTGGCACTATGCTAATAATCAAGCCTGGCACCGGGTACTGCACTAATTATTTTGAAGATTTCAAAAAGGCCGCTAATCAGCAGATACTGATTAGCGACCTTTTTAATTGTGCTTATTAATAATGTTTCATCACTCGAGCAATCTGACGGTCTTGTTCACGTCGTTTGAGCGTCTCACGCTTATCGTACTCGTGTTTCCCTTTTGCAACGCCAAGTAAAACCTTCGCCACACCGTTTTTAATGTAAATTCGCAGTGGAACGATCGTAATCCCTTTATCTTGAGTTTCGCCTTGCAGTTTGGCAATCTCTTTCTTATGCAAAAGCAGCTTTCGATTACGCAACGGATCGTGGTTAAATCGATTTCCTTGAGTATACTCACTAATGTGAATGTTCATTAACCATGCTTCACCATTACGAACCTGAGCAAAACCATCCGTCAAATTAACCCGCTTAGCTCGAATTGATTTGATTTCAGTTCCAGTTAAGACAAGACCAGCTTCATAGGTATTGAGGATGCTATAATCATGCCGAGCTTTTTTATTTTGCGCCATGACATTTTTGTCAGTTGGTGTTTTTTTCTTTGCCAACAGTCCTCACCTCACTTTTAAATATTAATGACTTGGTTTGTGGTTTTGACGGTTACCAGACTGTGTCTGATTCCGCGTATGATGGACATTCTTGTTGCGGCCGTTATTCTGATTATTACGGTTACCGCCATTTTGAGGCCGACGATGATCGTTTGGACGACCATTGCGTTGATTACGGTTACCCGCATATGAACGATGTTCCCGTTTAGGCAACAAGTCGGATACGGGGGCGGCTGAAGGATCAACTAACGCAAAATCAATCTGACTTTGTTCCTTATCCACGTTGACGACCTTAACCTTCACGGGTTGACCAATGCGGTATGTCCGGTGCGTTTTTCGACCGACCAATGCCAAATATTTTTCAACGTATTCATAGTAATCATCCGTTAAACGGCTAATATGGATGAGACCCTCAACCGTGTTTGGTAATTCAATGAACATCCCAAACTTCATAACGGAGCTAACCGTTGCGTCAAATTCTTCACCAATGTGATCGGCCATGTATTCGGCCTTCTTCATTGAATCAGTATCCCGCTCTGCATCGATTGAACGACGCTCCATTTCTGAAGAATGCACACCAATTTCTTCGAGTAAATCAGCATAGCGCTCCTTACTCTTTGCATTAATGCCGTTTTCTTCATAAAAATGAATTAACCGGTGAACCATGGTATCCGGGTAACGTCGAATTGGTGAAGTAAAGTGGGTATAGTACTTGGCTGCTAACCCAAAGTGACCAAGCGACTGGTCCGTGTACTTCGCCTGTTTCAGGCTTCTCAGCATCATAACGGAAACAACCGCTTCTTCAGGCTTACCGGCAACTGATTTCAAAACATTCTGAAGCATCTTTGGCTGCAAGTGATCTGGATCACCCTTAACGTTGATACCAAAGGCCGTTAAGAATTCGAAGAAGCTCTTGACCCGTTCGCCATCTGGCGTTTCATGAACCCGGTAAATGAATGGTGCTTTAGCTTTGTTATAGTGTTCAGCAACCGTTTCGTTGGCAGCCAGCATGAATGATTCAATCATCTTTTCGGCTAAGCCACGAACCCGAAGCTTAATGTCGATTGCGTGACCCGTTTCATCCACAATGATTTCTGCTTCGTGATCATCAAAATCAATGGCACCGCGACGCTTACGTTGTTTATATAAAATTTTATGCAGTTCGCCCATCGTCTCAAACATTGGCACTAACCGTGCGTAACGTTCGCGAGTAGCGTCGTCATGAGCTTCAAGAATCTTGTTAACATCCGTATAGGTCATCCGTGCCGTTGACTTCATCACACTTGGATGAATACGGTGGCTAACAACATGACCTTCCGGATCAATTTCCATTTCACAGCTCATACATAACCGTAAAACGCCCTCATTTAAGGAACAAATGCCGTTTGATAAACGACGGGGCAGCATTGGAATCACACGGTCGGTCAGATAGACACTGGTTCCGCGCTTGTAGGCTTCCTGATCCAGCAATGACCCTTCCTTGACATAATGAGACACATCAGCAATGTGCACACCAAGGTGATAGTTACCATTATCCATCTTCCAAACAGTAACGGCATCATCCAAGTCTTTTGACGACTCGCCATCGATCGTAACCAGGTCCTGATCAGTAATATCTTCACGGCCAGCCAGTTCTGCTTCCGTCACGTGATCTGGAATAGCATCAGCTTCCTGTAAAACATCCTCAGGAAATTCTGATGGAATATCATGAGCGTACACGATTTGTAAGATATCGATCCCGGGATCGTCAACACTACCGATAACCTTCTTAGCAATCCCAACCATTGCTAATGGATGATCAGCGTTGGGATACTCGGTAATTTCGGCCGTCACGACTTCACCTGGAGTTGGCTTGAGTCCAGTATCGACCACGTAAAACTTGTACCGCGACAACTTTTTATCAGTCAAGCGAACCTGGCCATAATAGCCCATATCATCATCCGTTTGCGTAAAGGCACCCACCACGTGTGTGTAATGGTGGACGTCGATCCCTGTGACCTTGCCTTCAGGACCCCGGTCAGAGTGCGGATCAGCTGCCCGGACAATTTCCATATCCACTTCGTCGCCGTTTAATGCAAGCATGGTGTTGTCAGGTGCAATGTAGGCATCTGGCAATTCATCATCGTAGGCCACGAAGCCAAAGCCCTTATCATTAGCATGGAAGACACCGTTAAGTGTTCTCGCTTTTTCGTTTAATTGAAATTCACCTTCGCTGGTAACCGCGGCAATTTCTTCACGTTCCAAACGTGCGAATTCCTGCACGATCAGCTTAAATGCAGCTGAGCCGTGATAGCCAAGGGCGTCAGAAACATCTTCTACCCGGAACTTCTTAGTTGGATTTGCTCGGAGCAGATCCGTAATTTGTTGCTTTAAATTGTTTTCTTCCAAAATTTATTCCTCATTAATTCTTGATTTATTGTGATTAGTTAAAAATCCGTTTTAAGTATGCTGTTAAATCCTGTTCAAGTTGATGATGGGCACTATTCACGGTAAGCACATGACCCGCGTCCTCGTAGTAATGAAAGCTAACCGGACTATTGATCAGAGCATCCCGAAGTGCGAACACTTTTTGGGCGTCGATCAGTTCATCTTGACCGCCTTGAGCAACAAAAGTTGGCTGCTCAATCTTACCAAGTTTGCTAGCAACCTGCCCAGCAAACTGGTTAATTTGATCAAGCTGCGCCGGTAAATGAGTCATCAGCCAATCCAATCGTTGCTGCTCCGTGGTGCTATCAACTTTCATATAGTGATAGGTTGCCTTCGCCAGCTTAACGAATTCTGGATTCAAATTATTTTTCTGTGACGTAAAGATTGGTGAACTGAAGGAACCTCCGCCAAGCAAACTGGCATCATCTTCCAAAGCGCGCATGGCAAAAATTCCGCCTAACGAGAGGCCAAACACGCAAATCTGTTTGTATTGTTCGTCTCTTAAAAATTGGATTGCCTGCTGTGTGTCCTGCCACCATGCATCGGGAGAACCCTTAGTCAAAATATCGGTTGGTTCACCAGTCCCATGACCAGTAAACATGGGTCCAAGTATCGTGTAACCCTGCCTTTGAAGGTAACGGCCAAGCATCCGAACATCGTTAGAGTTACTGGCATAGGCATGCAATAGGACGATTGCTTGCGGACCGCCTTCGAAAAAGAAAGGCTTCGGTAACTGAATCATCATTTATTCACCTCCGGTCAGTGGCAGAAAAGTCAAAAATCCCCCTGTGTTCATCACAGGAGGATCTAGTGCTAGTGTGAGGATAGATAGGCTAATGCTAACGCCAGCGCAAAGAAGATAACTCCCAAAACTACAGTTGCTTTTTGCATAAATGCTTCAAAGCCACGTGCCTTCTGATGGGAAAATAAATCTGTACCGCCACCACTTAAGGCAGACATGGCGTCATCTTGTTTTGCAGGTTGCATTAACACAGCGATTATAATAAGAACACTGTCGATCATCAGTAATGTTAACAGTAAATTATACAAGAAATTGCCTCCTAGTTACTACTTTGTCTCCGACAATACCTCTATACAATTTATCATAAAAACAGATAGATTACTAGCCTAAGGCACAAATTGTGGTACTGACGGACACCGTACACCTTTACTCACCCGTTAATTGTTTCATTTTTTGTCTGATGTTTGAAAGCTTTTTTTGTGGCACGTTTAAGAGTAACGTATCTCCCAACCGGATGACCGTATCGCCATGTGGCACAATCACTCGTTCGCCGCGTTTTATTTCTACCAGCAGGGCCCCGTCTGGCCAGTCTACTTCACGAATCTGTTTACCATCCATAATGGCATTCTCAAACACCGGAAATTCTAATTGGGTCACTGGTTGTGATTGACCTTGATGCTCCTTCTGAAGCGATTTTTCAAGCATTGCCGCATAGACTGGAGTGCCACCTAATACATCTACCGTTAAATAAGCCAACAGAGAAACCACTGCCAGCGGCATGAGATGATGAAGGGTCCCCACCATTTCAGTAATCAACAGGATCGCCGTAAAGGGAGCTTTACTGATTCCAGCAAAATAACCAGCCATTGCAGTGATCGTAAAGATAGGGACTAAAGCTGGGCTTGCCAGATGAACCGTCACTAATATCTGGCCAAACAGTGCGCCCAAAACGGCTCCCAGGGTGAGAATCGGCAAGAAAATACCGCCGGGCAATCCCGTCCCATAAGCCATCATGGAATAAACAAACCGCACCACAAAAACAATCAATAACAGCCAAATTCCCGGTGCTTGACCGCCAATCGAGATAATCAACTGGTTACCGCCACCTAGAATTTGGGGTAAAAATAACCCAACTGGAATCAGCAATACGAAGGCAATCAGACTGTTGTATTGATCAGGTAGCCATTTGAATTTATGATACCAGGAATCAACCCGCAAAACGACAATTTGATATAACCGGCCAAATAGGCCCAATAACACACCTAGTAAAATAAGCCAGCCATACTGACCGAGTGGCAAAACATGCACATAATTTATATGTAAAACAGGCGTTAAGCCAAAAAAGAAAGTTGAAACAAAATCAGCTGCAATGGCGCTAGCCAACGCGGTGATCCAAACCATCGTTGAAAAATTATGGTAAACTTCCTCCAAAACAAAGAGCGAACTCGCAATTGGCGCATTGAAGGCTGCAGACAGACCAGCAGACGCACCGCTTGCTATCAAAATTCGCCGTTTATTGCCAGAAATCTTTCGACTAGCAGCAAATCCCTGCCCAACAGTTGCACCTAATTGAATCGAGGGCCCTTCACGACCTAGAAACAGACCACTGCCAATTGCCAGTACACCGCCAGCAAATTTCTTCCACAGTACTGGCCACCACTTATATTCAACTTCACCCATTAACTGGCCCTCAACTTGTGGGATACCCGAACCCTTAATTTCTGGTGTTGTGCCTAACCACCGGCCAATGATAAAGGTTAACACGACACTAATGATGAGCCAAACACCTAGTAGCCAGAGATTATGATTGGCCTGTCGGAAGAACCACTGGACCAATAATAGGCCATGGCTAATCAGCAGGCGAAAGATGCTCACAATTACCCCGGCGATCAACCCAATGAAAATTCCTTGTGCCACCGCATTAATTCGAGAAAAATCGATTTTTTTTCGTTGTTTATCGTTCATCATAAGCCCCTCACATTTTCGTTCGGCTATTATTTTATCATATGTACGTAAAAGCCTGACGCAAAATCAGGCTTTTACTCTTAAATGTTCAAATCTTTCGCAGCGGTGTTAAACCATTAACGTCTGGCTTTGTGATGAAGATGGTGTTTTGTAATTTGATGCTGATGTCGATAATGACGCTGCTTGACTTTGCTATTTTTCTTGGTTTGTTTATGATGCTTTTTAGTTTTGCTGTTTTTTTTAGCTTGTTTATGATGCTTCTTTGGTTTACTGTGTTTTTGCTTCGCCTTATGATGCTTATTTGATTCCTTTTTGACCTGTAAAGATTGTTGTTCCAATAATTTAGCATACCGATTCATCAGATCTTTCAGTTTTCTCACTAAATTTTCTAGCTCCTGTGACTGAGTATCCTCAATATGAATTGGATTGCTACCCACTCCTGGATTTGGCTGAGGTGCTGGTTGGGGATAAGGTTGCGGTTGTGGCTTAACTTCTGGCTCTGGTTGAGGTTCTGGCTTAGCTTCCGGTTCTGGTTGTGGTTCGGGTTGTGGTTCGGGCTTAGGTTCCGGTTTAACTTCTGGTTCTGGTTGTGGTTGTGGTTCCGGTTGCGGCTCTGGTTTAGGCTCCGGGTTGGGTTTATCCACTGTCTTTTTCTCAACTTTAAAATGGACGGTCCCTTGCCCGTTTTCATCGTAAGTAACTTGACGTGATCGGATCTGATACCCCGTTTCAGTGACCCGATCAGAAAGCTGC
The DNA here is from genome assembly GCF_002217925.1 of Secundilactobacillus mixtipabuli. Taxonomy (GTDB): domain Bacteria; phylum Bacillota; class Bacilli; order Lactobacillales; family Lactobacillaceae; genus Secundilactobacillus; species Secundilactobacillus mixtipabuli. Next base: position 21,251 of record NZ_BCMF01000008.1, read on the forward strand.
GCAAGTTCATTAGTTGCCTGATCATACGAAACAGTCAGATTTGTATCCAAGCCCTGATTACTTAGCGTTTGACCTTCTTCAGTTTCATACGAAATTTGATAGTTAATCTGATTTCGATGAATCATGGTTTGAATTGGTGCCATGTTTCGCTTGATGACAACCGCTTTATTCTCCCCTAAACTATAATCGGTTTTGAGCACGTCACTTAAAACCGGTTGGCATAAGCCATCCACAGTTCCCGTTGAGTAAACATATTCGGTAAATTGCTTTGAACTTCTTGTTGCATCAGGGTTTTCCAAAACGTACCTTAATTTAGGCCTTTCGGTATCCGCACGTATCATTAAACCAGCCTTAAACGTGTCCACCCCCTTAGGAATGATAATGGGGGCAATCCGTATACCAGCCATAGTGGTATTGGTGTAATCTGGATAAAAAGATGAGATATCATACGTTCTCAATTTACTATCACTAAACCCTGTCACACCTTTTACAGATTTTGTAACTGAAACTGTTTTTGACTCTGTTGGCAAATTTCTCCAGTCCGAACCAGCGTCCCTTACCTTCCTGGTCACATCATACGTTAATACATAGGATGAAAATTCAGGATCTGGCGTACTAGCCGCTGCCTGCACGCTAGTGACCCCCATCCCAATGACCATTGAAATTCCCAGTAATAATCGACTAAACTTCATGATTAAATCAGACTCCTCTCTCGTAATGCCATTAACTACGCAAAGCCAGTCAATTAATGCTGGGAAAATAAAAAAGGCCTCTAATGATGACAATCATCATTAGAGGCCTTCGTCATAACGTAGGACTAATAGTCCTCAGTCACGCTTACTTGTTTTGGATAGCTTCGCGAGCTTGTTCGCTCAAGTTGTAGAATGAGTGAACACCCTTGTATTCTGAAACTTCGCCAAGTTGATCTTCGATACGCATCAATTGGTTGTACTTAGCGATCCGTTCGCCACGACTCATTGAACCAGTCTTGATTTGACCAGCGTTCAATGCAACAACTAAGTCAGCAATTGTTGTGTCTTCAGTTTCACCTGAACGGTGTGAAATGATAGCAGTGTAACCTGCTTCTTTAGCCATTTCAACGGCTTCAACAGTTTCAGTTAAAGTACCGATTTGGTTAAGCTTGATTAAGATTGAGTTAGCAACGCCCATCTTGATACCCTTTGCAAGGTAGTCAGTGTTAGTAACGAATAAGTCATCACCAACGATTTGGACCTTCTTGCCTAAGCGAGAAGTAGCCATTTGCCAGTCTTCCCATTCGTTTTCGTCCAATGGGTCTTCGATTGAAACAACTGGGTACTTGTCAACGATGCTTTCAAGCAAGCTAACAAATTCTTCAGCAGTGTATGACTTACCGTCACCCTTAAGGTCGTAAGTCTTAGTTTCAGTGTTGTAGAATTCTGATGAGGCACAGTCAAAGGCGATTGCGACGTCCTTGCCAGGCTTGTAGCCAGCCTTCTTGATAGCTTCAACTAAGATTTCGAATGGTTCTTCGTTGTTCTTCAAGTCAGGTGCAAAACCACCTTCATCACCAACGGCAGTAGAGTATCCACGGTCGTTTAAGATTGACTTCAAGGCGTGGAAAGTTTCAGCACCCATCCGGATAGCTTCTTTAACAGTTGGTGCACCAACAGGCATGATCATGAATTCTTGGAAATCAACCTTGTTGTTAGCATGCTTCCCACCGTTGATAACGTTCATCATTGGAGTAGGAAGTACATGAGCGTTGAAGCCGCCTAAGTAGTTGTATAGCGGAACTTCAAGTTCATCAGCAGCAGCACGGGCAGCAGCTAATGAAACACCTAAAATGGCGTTTGCGCCAAGCTTACCCTTGTTAGGAGTACCATCTAACTTGATCATAGCTTTGTCGATTGAAATTTGGTCAGTTACATCGTAACCAACGATTTCTTTAGCAATGATGTTGTTAACGTTGTCGACAGCTTTAGTAACACCCTTGCCACCGAAACGGCTCTTGTCACCATCACGTAATTCAACGGCTTCATGTTCACCAGTAGATGCACCTGAAGGTACGATTCCACGGCCAACTGCACCGGCTTCTGTGTAGACTTCAACTTCAACAGTTGGGTTACCACGTGAGTCTAAGACTTCGCGTGCGTAAATATCAGAAATAATTGACATTGTATTCTCTCCTTATGAATGTTTAACCTAGCGGGAAACAGTTTCCCCGCAGTCTATTTTATTAGTTTACCTTTGAACTTGCAATTACTATTTGTAGTTTATTTTTGGTAGTGTACCAATTGTAGAAAAGTTTCCGGATCAAGGCTCGCGCCACCGGCTAAAACACCGTCAATATTTTGCTTAGCCATAATCTGAGAAATGTTGTCTGGGTTGACACTACCGCCATATAGGACACGCATTTCGTTGGCAACGTCATCACCGTACAAATCAGCGATGGTCTGACGAATCAGATAGCAGCCCTCTTCAGCTTGATCCGCTGAGGCCGACTTACCACTGCCAATTGCCCAACTTGGTTCATAAGCAATGACCAACTGACGCGCCAAAGTATCACTAACACCCTTTAAGGCACCTGTGACCTGACTAACGACCCAGTGAATCTTTTCACCGGCTTCCAGTCGGCCCATCGTTTCATCACAGCACAAAATCGGTGTCATATGGTTGCGATAAACCGCATGAACTTTTCGGTTGATGACATCATCCGTTTCGTTAAAATAACTTCGCCGCTCAGAGTGGCCAACGATGACGTATGGAATGCCCATCTCCGCCAAGGCTTGTGGCGATGTCTCACCGGTAAAGGCCCCAGCATCCTCATAGTAACAGTTCTCAGCACCAATTCTTAATCGGTCAGCACCGTTAGCTTCAATCATCGTTTCCAATAAAATAGCAGGTGCTGCAATCGCCGTTTCAACTTGATCCGGTTCAGGCAACTGATCTGAAACAATTTGCATAAACGAGCGAGCATCATTGACAGACTTATTCATCTTCCAATTACCCGCAATAAGTGGTATTCGCACAGTAAACGCTCCTTTTGTTCAGTCATTTAAAGTCACAATACTATTCTATCGAAATGAAAACGTTTTAGCTAGTGAAGCCCACCATCAATTTTAGAAGTGCCAATATTCACCAAGATGTGCAAAGAAGCCAGGAGATCATCCCAGCTTCTTTTAACAATTTACTTCTCGCTGATAGCAGCAATACCAGGTAAAGTCTTACCTTCAAGGTATTCCAATGAGGCACCGCCACCGGTAGAAATGTGGGTCAATTTGTCGCCAACACCAAGTTGTTGAACGGCAGCAGTTGAGTCACCACCACCAACAATGGTCGTTGCATCGCTTAAAGTACCCAAGAATTTACCGATTTCAAGTGTTCCTTCAGCGTAGTTACTCATTTCAAACACACCCATTGGGCCGTTCCAAACAACTAACTTAGCATCTTTTAAAACATCTTCAAATAAAGCAACTGACTTAGGGCCGATATCCAATGCCATGTAACCGTCAGGAATGTCACCATCAACGGTCTTGTGTGCAGCATCGTTGTCAAACTTTTCGGCAACAACTGAATCGATAGGCAATACTAACTTGTCGCCAGCCTTGTCCATGATCTCTTTAGCTAAATCGATCTTGTCTTTTTCAACTAATGAGTTACCGATCTTCATACCCTTTGCAGCGTAGAAGGTATAAGTCATCCCACCACCGATAATAACCTTATCGGCTTTGTCTAATAAGTTGTCAATAACACCGATCTTATCAGAAACCTTGGCACCACCCAAGATAGCAACAAATGGGTGAGCTGGGTGAGAAACGGCACCACCGATAAACTTGATTTCCTTTTCCATTAAGAAACCAGCAGCGGTTTGTGGCATGTTGGAAGCAATCCCAACGTTAGAAGCATGTTGACGGTGAGCAGTACCGAAAGCATCGTTGATGAAGAGATCACCAAGTGATGCCCAGTATTTGCCTAAGGCTGGATCATTTTTTGATTCGCGCTTAACTTGTTCGCCGTTCTTAACGTCTTCATAACGGGTGTTTTCCATTACTAATACGTCGCCATCGTTCATCTTGTTAATGGCATCTTCAAGCTGTGAACCTTCAGTTGCAGGAACAAAGGTTACGGGCTTGTTCAACAAGTTTGAAAGACGTTCTGCAACTGGACGCATTGATAAGCCAGGCTTGTCGTCTTCAGACTTGATCCGGCCTAAGTGAGAAAGCAAGATTGCTTTACCACCATGGTCGATCACGTATTGAATCGTTGGTAAGGCAGCAACGATACGGTTATCATTGCCAATCACACCGTCTTTGATGGGAACATTAAAGTCCACACGCATCAAGACTTTTTTACTCTTTAAATCTAAATCTGAAACGGTTAATTTAGCCAATTTTAAGTCCTCCTGATTTATATCAAGTTGATCATTGTGACCTATGGTACAAGTCAATTGTTGTAAAAGGCGGAGAAAGTCTCCCTCCTCCGCCTTCTAGTTTTTACTCATTAATGATTAAAGTGAAGCAAAGTGCAACAATGTACGAACCATGTTGCAAGTGAAGCCCCATTCGTTATCGTACCAAGCAACAGTCTTAACTAATTGAGTGTCACCAGCAGTAGTAACTTCAGTTTGAGTTGGGTCAAATACTGAACCATGAGGGTCATCGATAACATCAGTAGAAACGATTTCATCATCGTTGTAACCAAATGCATCGTTGTTAACAGTGTGCTTCTTGATAGCTTCGTTAACTTCGTCAGCAGTAACCTTCTTGTCAAGGACAGCAACTAATTCAGTCAATGAACCATCAACAACAGCAACACGTTGTGCATGGCCTTGGAGCTTGCCGTTCAATTCAGGAACAACAAGACCGATAGCCTTAGCAGCACCAGTTGAATGAGGAATGGTGTTAATGCTTGCAGTACGGTTGTTACGCATCTTCTTACCGCGAGGGCCATCAAGAATTTGTTGAGTTGCGGTGAAGGCGTGGACAGTAGTCATAGTACCAGCCTTGATACCGAATTCTTCGTTCAAGAAGTAAGCTAATGGTGCCAAGCAGTTAGTCGTGCATGAACCAGCTGAAACGATCTTGTCGTCAGCTTGTAAAGTATCCAAGTTAACACCTGGAACAACTGTACGAACGGCACCGGCAGGAGCTGAAACAAGGACACGCTTTACGCCAGCGTCCAAGTGAGCTTGTGACTTTTCTTCTGAAGTGTAAAAACCAGTACATTCGAGAACAAAGTCAACACCGTCGTTCTTAACCCAAGGAATGTTTTGAGCCTTTGGTTCTGCATATACAGGGATTTCCTTACCATCAACAACGATACCTTTATCAGTTGCTGAAACTTCGCCAGGGAAACGACCATGTGTTGAATCATACTTTAATAAGTAAGCCAACATTGAAGGGGTAGTCAAATCATTGATTGCTGCCACTTCGATTTCGTTAGAATGAAGTTCGTGAATCCGCTTGAATGCTAAACGGCCAATACGGCCAAAACCGTTAATACCAATTTTTACAGTCATAACTGTGTTTTCCTCCTTTAGGAAGTGAAAAAATAATTATTTTAAACAGCGACACTAGTACATAGTATCACTACTTTAAAATCATGTCAGCTAAACCTTCGTCCGTGATTAAAAATGTCTTGGCCGGAGGAATTTTGAAATATGCCTCGACTGCAGCAGCCTTACTACGGCCACCAGCAACTGCAACAACCAGGTCCATTCGATCAAGATCTGAAATCGACAAGCCTAGTTTGGGAACCCGATAGACAATCTGACCATCCTGGTCAAAGAAATCACCAAAGGCTTCCCCTACTGCATGCCGCTTCACTAGAGTTGCCATTACTTCGTCGGACATTTGGCGTCGCCTTGCCATTGCCATCGCATCACCCACACAGTGAATTGCCACATTAGCATGGTCAATCAATTCGAGGGTTTTTGCAATTGCAGGCTCGTGACGTAAAGAAGTTGAGGTTGACTCGGAGCTTAATTCTGGTAAATACAACGCTTGAAAGTGGCCCTTTGTTGCCTCAGCCATCCGTGCGCAAATTGTATTGGCCTGAATATCGGGAGATTCACCCATACCGCCCCGAGCCGGTACAAATGTCAATTGCCGGTCTTCGGCTAACGTTGACGACAGGGTTTCCGCGACCGCTGCCATTGTGGTGCCACCCATGACAGCAACAATACTGTCACCAACGGGTAAATGCTGCTGAAGTAAATCATTGGCAGCCTTACCCATCGCCCGTTTAACATCCTGTTTAACATCCGAATCACCCGGAACAATTAAACAGTTTGTTAAGCCAAGACGAGCTTTCAGCTGCGTTTCCTTCTTCTGAAGGCCTGTCAGATCCGCTACCACCGGCTGTAAGTTAAGCACTGCTTCTTGACCTTCATCCGTTAGCCAGACACCGTTCGTCTGCATAGAAACCAGACCGGTATCAAGTAAACTATCAAGATCAGTTCTAACTGTTCGCTCAGTCAGATCCATCTTTTCAGCTAACGACCGTCGACCGACCGGTTGCATCTGTCTGATCGTCAGCAGCATCGAATAGCGTCTGAGCAGCTTGTGGGTCATTTTCGGAACAACCGCGTTCACCCATCTCCACTCAAAGTCCATAGTCTTAACCAACTCTCTATCATCATTGGGACATGTTATGTCCCACGGTGACGTAATGCGACCCATGCGGGCCAAAAATTAATGGGTACTTATCGTTACCCACATTTGAGATTATAGCAGGGCAGTCCGTTAAATGCAAACTGACTTAAAAAAATTATTTCAGATCATCCTTCACCTCAATTCTGAGATTTCCTCTTGTATTTATATGCAAATTCGAGTATAGTATTCTAGTGTTGAAAAGGAAATATGCGCCCGTAGTGTAATGGATCGCACGTAAGATTCCGGTTCTTGAAATGGGGGTTCGATTCCCTCCGGGCGCATAATCTAATGGTACAAAAAACAGGATTCCCTTATTGGGTGTCCTGTTTTTTTACCAACAAATTAAAATAACAAGTAATAAAATCCAGCTACACCGATAAACCGGTAAATCCATGGCTTGATGGTGGCCAAATCCCACTTACTGGACAGTCGAGCAGCAATCATCGTTCCAACTGAGGCAGCTAACATTCCCACTAATATGTATGGTATCTCCTGGGTCCCTAAAATACCGCTAACTGCCCGTACGCTGGTAATATAAATCGAGTCCAGCAGGAAAAAGCCTTGGAGATTAGCAAGGTATTCAGGCATTGACTTCGCCAGTGACAAAAAATAAAGTGCCATCAGCGGACCCCCGATCCCGAATAACCCACTGAAAAAACCAGAAACCACCATGAACAGTAGTGCAACATACCACGGATACCGGCGACTGCCAGCTTTTTTTGAGCTTAGGAAATAGATGCACAGCACGATCAGTAACGTGCCTAACATTAACCGCAGTACGTGAGTATCCAATACTTTACCCAACTGAACGGACCAAGTTGCGACTGCAGCGTAGATAATCATTGCTGGCAAAACCCGTTTTAATTTAAAGTCATGACGGTAATGCATCGATAACGCAATTTCGCTTGAAAACATGATGATGCCGCCAATTCCGGCAGCCTGCGCCATCGGTAAAATCGACGGAAAAAAGATCATCATAATAATGACGGCACCGAAACCTGTCAATCCTTGTATCAAGCCAGCAAGTAAGGCCGGAAAAATAATTAATAGCCACGTCATAAGTATCCCCCTGTGAAACACCAGATTTACATCTAGTATGATAATTTCTTTAGTAAGAGTCAATGCTAGCAACATACTAGTAAAGGTATAATTTAACGGGCATTCAAACAGTATCTCCTGCCAAAATATGTTATTCTAATCTTTGGTGTTAAAGCTAATATGATGTGTTTTACCAACGAAGTGATTTTGTTTGACCTTTTTTGACCTTTAGGTTAAACTACACATCAGTTAGTCAAACAGACTAATCCACTATAGATCATAAGGAGGCTGCAAAGCTATGAACTTAGTCCCAACGGTTATTGAACAATCTTCCCGCGGCGAACGTGCTTATGATATTTACTCTCGCCTATTAAAGGATAGAATTATCATGCTTTCCGGTCCGATTGAAGACGATATGGCAAACGCAATTATCGCTCAACTGTTGTTCCTGGATGCACAAGATTCAACAAAAGATATTTACCTTTACATCAACTCTCCCGGTGGTGTAATCACTTCTGGTATGGCAATCTACGATACCATGAACTTTATCCAGTCTGATGTCCAAACCATTGTTACTGGGATGGCTGCATCAATGGCCAGTGTCTTGGCTTCTTCTGGTACTAAAGGTAAGCGTTTCGCATTACCACACTCACAAGTTTTGATTCACCAACCATCTGGTGGTGCTCAAGGTCAACAAACTGAAATTGAAATTGCGGCTGAAGAAATTCTAAAAGCTCGTAAGATGATCAACGAAATCTTATCAGAAAACTCGGGTCAACCAATTGAACGGGTTAACACTGATACTGAACGTGACCACTACTTAACCGCTCAAGAAGCTGTTGATTATGGTTTGATTGATTCAATCATGACCAGTTCAAAGGACCGTAAATAATATTTACACAGCATCATAAAAAGACGAACCTAACGGGTTCGTCTTTTTTTAGTGTTTTAACATCACTTTGGCAACTTGCTGAATATCTTCAGGTGTGGTTCGACAACAGCCACCAATTAAACTAGCGCCTGCTGCAAGCCACTTGGGAACTAATTCACTAAACGTTGGTGCAGCTGGATTCACCTGCCACGTCTTGGAAGCCGGGTCATAAGTATCACCATTATTAGGGTAGACAACGATGGGTTTTGTGGTCACAGTTGCAACCGTTTTAACTCGTTTTTCAATGTTAGTCATCGCCGTACAGTTAACACCAATTGCAACCACTTGCGGGTGATCTTCAAAGTAAGCCACCGCTTTACTCAAAGAGGTTCCATCACAAAGTCGTCCCTGTTGATCCACACTAAAGGAAACCCACGCAGGCAATGTTGAAAATTCATTCTCTAATAGGGCGACTAGTGCTTTTGCCTCTTCAAAGTTGGGCTGCGTTTCAAACGCAAACAGGTCCACACCAGCAGCTGCTAATAACTGCATCCGTTCCCGGTGAAAATTCTGGTACTGTTGTCGGCTTAACTGATAGTTTCCAGTGTACTCACTGCCGTCAGCCAAGTAGGCACCGTAAGGCCCAACACTACCCGCAATCCATAGCGGCCTTTTCGTTTTTGTGGCCGCTAGGTATGTGTCCCGAGCCTGCTGTGCTAATTTTACCGATTCCGTAATTAACCGACGGCCTTCAGCAGGCGTGAGGCCAGCAGCTTCAAACGCTGGTACGTTAGCTTGATAACTATCAGTGATAGCCACGTTTGCGCCGACCTCAAAATAACGTTTATGTACTGCCACCACTGCTTGAGGATCGTGAATTAACGCCATAGCTGACCACAATTCGGTATCCGTTTTAACGCCAAGTTTTTCAAGCTCAGTTGCCATCGCACCATCAACCACGAGTGGCTGATCAAAATCTATTCTTTCCATTTATCATATTCCTCTCACATTTCAACTTGCATTCTCATAATTTTTAATGGTATTCTAATTCTCGTTGATTTGCAATTATGGAGGTGTCATTATTTGGAGAAAAAAACACATACAACCTTAGAACGCAAAATGACGTCACGCCATTTGTTTATGATCTCATTGGGCGGCGTTATTGGTACCGGCCTGTTTCTAAGTTCCGGTTATACCATTCACGAAGCGGGTCCAGTTGGGACAATTTTAGCATACGGGATTGGTGCCATTGTGGTGTATCTTGTCATGCTGTGTTTAGGAGAATTATCAGTTGCTATGCCACAAACGGGGTCCTTTCACGTCTATGCTGACCGGTTTATTGGCCATGGCACCGGATTTACCGTTGCCATTTTATACTGGCTGACGTGGACTGTAGCGTTAGGCTCAGAATTCACCGCAGCTGGCCTCATCATGAGTAAGTGGTTTCCGCACTCGCCCACGTGGATCTGGAGCGCCCTCTTCATGATCGTTATTTTCTCATCCAATGTCTTATCCGTTAAATTCTTTGCTAACACTGAATTTTGGTTTTCCAGCATCAAAGTCGTTGCCATTATTCTGTTTATCATTTTAGGTGGCCTCGCAATCTTTGGCCTCCTTCACATTAAAGGCTATCAGCACGCACCCTACTTTGCTAACCTCTTCAAAGATGGTCTGTTCCCAAACGGTTTTAAAGCGGTCTTTACCACCATGCTGACCGTTAATTTTGCCTTCTCTGGGACGGAATTGATTGGCGTTACTGCCGGCGAAACTAAGGACCCTGATATCACTCTGCCTAAGGCGATTCACACAACCCTATTTCGGCTCATCATCTTCTTTATTGGCAGTATCACAGTTATGTCGGCACTCATTCCATGGCAAAAGGCCGGCGTCAATCAAAGCCCGTTCGTCTTGGTCTTCAACAGTATTGGTTTACCATTCGCAGGTGATTTGATGAACTTTGTTGTTTTGACCGCGATTTTATCAGCTGCTAATTCAGGCTTGTATGCTTCAACCAGAATGCTGTGGTCGTTAGCTAACGAAGGGACAATTTCCGTTAGGGTCGCTCAAACAAACCAACGTGGCGTTCCCATGCTAGCACTTTGTCTGAGTATGATCGGTGGTATCCTAGCATTAATATCTAGTGTTGTTGCGGCTTCAACCGTTTATCTTGTCCTGGTTTCAATTTCTGGATTAGCCGTAGTTATCGTGTGGATGGCGATTGCGTTATCCGAAATTAATTTTAGAAAGCAATGGCTCAAAGATGGCCACACGACCGCCGAATTAAAATTCAAAACCCCCTGGTATCCAGTAGTCCCTTGGATTGCTTTTATTATGAGCCTGCTATCGTGTGTCCTGATCGTATTTGATCCAACTCAACGCCCAGCGCTATTCTACATGGTTCCTTTTTTAGCTCTATGTTATGCCGTCTATTATGGTAAAAAGGCTTGGGCAAAACACCGTGCCTGTGTTAAGGAAAAATCACTTTAATTTGAAGTCAGCACCACAAATCGATACAAAACAGCGCTTCGGAAAATCCCGTTTGGATTTCACGAAGCGCTGTTTTTACATAGTATGACAACCGTTTCTAAACGACTTTGGCCGTCCGAAGACTATCAGCAAAGTCACTGATCTTCCGTAACCGGTGGTTGATCCCCGATTTCGAAATGGAACCGCTAGGCAGCATTGCACCCAACTCTTTTAAGCTCACTTCACGATTAGCTAAACGAATCTCAGCCACCTCACGTAACTTTGGTGGCAGCTGATCAAGACCAACCGTGGATTGAATAAAAACAATGTTTTCAATTTGTTTACTGGAAGCATTAGCAACCTTATCCATATTTGCGTTCTCACAGTTAACCAACCGGTTGACCGAATTACGCATATCACGCATGATTCGAACATCTTCAAACTTAAGCATGGCACTGGTAGCTCCAATCAGGGAAAGGAAATCGGCGATTCGCTCCCCCTCTTTGAGGTAAGTAATAAAGCCACCACGTCGGGCTGTCGTCCGGGCATTTAGCTCAAATTGATTGATCATGTCTGCAATCATCTGATTATGATCTTCGTAGACAGAATAAATCTCCAAGTGATAGCGGGACGTCTCAGGATTGTTCACTGATCCCCCAGCCAGGAAAGCTCCCCGTAAATAGGAACGCACTTGACCATCATTTTTAAGCAGTTCTGGGGATACCTTTTCAGTTAACTGCCCATCTTTAAAGATGCCCAAGTCAGCAAGGACTTTTTCTGTCCCTTCATTAACCCGAACAATATAAAGATTATTTTTCTTTAATTTCATTTTACGGCGAACCATTAATTCACTTTCCACATCGTAAAACTGCTTCAGCAGCTGATAAATACGACGCGAAATGGCGGGATTCTCCGTTTGAATATTAAGCACAAAATGGTGATTGGAAATGGCAATAGAACCATTCATCCGAATCAACGCAATGAGTTCAGCCTTAGCATTATCCCGGTGAACTTCTAGCGTTGTCAGCTCTTTTTTAACTTCACTGGCAAATGACATTGGCACTACCTCCCCTCAGCAAACCTCGAAGTGACCTGCCCTAACAGGTTCATCAGTTCGTTAACTACCAGTTCGCCGTTATGAAAGGCACCGTTATCCCGTAGCTCCAAGAAATCGGCAGAAATCACGCGACAGCCCTGTTCTCGTAGACCATGAAAATCATGTTCAACTTGCCTAGACATTTCGTTCCAACGTTGATAATCGATGTATTCATCCGGCACTTTTTGCGTATTAACTAAAACTGTATTGATGACATTTTGCTTTAAATGCTGATTTAAAACGCGAACGTGATCCGCATCGGTAAACTTTTCAGTTTCACCTTTTTGCGTCATAATATTGCAAATATAAACGACTTCCGCCTGCGTCTTTCGAAGCGCATCGCCGACATTACTAATCATTAAGTTCGGTAAAATACTGGTAAACAGACTCCCTGGCCCCAAAACGATTTGATCAGCATTCATAATTGCATCGATTACTTTATCCACCGCTTGCGGCGCAACGTCCTTGTGATTGCTTGAAGTGACCCAAACGTGCTTAATGAGTTTATGAGCTGCTGTAATTTCTGACTCACCGGTCATGGTGGTTCCGTCAGAGAATTCAGCATTCAGTTCTAACGGTTCGTTCGCAGCTGGGTAAATATGACCGTCAACTTGCATAATATCGCATAACTCTTGAACGGCATCAAAAATCCCATTTTTCATTTCTGATAGTGCCGCAATGACTAAATTACCTAACGCATGTCCAGCAAAGAACTGATCTGTACTATCAAACCGGTACTGGAATAGCTGTAACACGAGTGGTGAGAGCTGAGACAAGGAAACGACTACGTTTCGAATATCTCCAGGTGGCACAACGTTCACATAATTGCGAATAATGCCAGATGAGCCGCCATCATCTGCTACGGTAACCACAGCAGTGATGTCCACGTCGCGCCCCTTTAAATTACGCAGGATGACTGGTAGGCCAGTGCCTCCGCCCATCACAACGATTTTGGGTCGCCGTCGTTCTTCCATCATCATAATTAGTTTGATTCCTTTCGCTTAGAAATATCGCGGTGAGAAATATGTACTGGGTACTTTTCACCCAGCGCATTTCCAAGCCGCTCCGCCAGCGCGACTGACCGGTGTTGACCACCAGTACAACCGATCGCTATGGTTAAATTATTTTTACCTTCCCGCTTATAGCCTGGCATAATCGATTCTAGTAAACCTAAGAATTGCTTATAGAAGGCTTCGGTCTCAGGCTGCTTCATGACATAATCGTAGACCGGCTGATCCAGACCTGTCAGATTTTTAAGTTCAGGCCGATAGTACGGATTAGGCAAGAACCGGACGTCCATCACAATATCAGCATCAATGGGTAACCCGTATTTAAAGCCAAACGACATGACTTCCACATGGAATTTTTCGATATCGCCAGCCTCAAACGTGTGAAAAATTTCTTCACGTAGTTTGCGTGGTGATAATTGCGTCGTATTAATCACTAACTGGGCAGCTTGCTTAAGTGGCGCTAATAACTTCCGTTCTGCCTTAATGCCGTCTACCACCCTGCCGTTACGGGCCAAGGGATGGGACCGCCGAGTTTCCTTATAACGTGAAACCAAGGTTTCATCATCGGCGTCCAAAAAGACAATTTGGGCTGCGTCCGATTGATTTAAAGTTGAAATATCATCGGTCATATGCACAATTTCATCATAAAATGCCTTTGCCCGTAAATCGATCACAACAGCAACTTTTTTGATTTTACCGGTTTCGCGAACCAGTTCCCAGAACTTATTCATTAACGAAGGCGGCATATTGTCGATACAAAAATATCCCAGGTCTTCAAAGGCCTGCATGGCGACTGTTTTACCAGCACCGCTCATACCAGAAATAATGACCAGTTGCACATCATTTTCCATAGCTCTATCTCCCATCAAATCAATCATTTAAACATTCTAACACACCAGGCGTGTCATTACTAATTTCAACCGGGTGTTTTATTAAAAATAACTGCCGATGGCTCAGCGTCACCAGCAGTTATCCACTCATTTTAAAAAATAACCGTTAACGTCTTGCAAATGCCAACACAATTGCGTTTATTCCAAATACGACCAGGTAGAACCCAATCAGCCAAGTAATGGATAGCATGGCAATCATTGGTTCAATTAATAACATGATGCCCAGCAATAACGACAAGACATCCAGAATAATAGAAGCAATAAAATAGCCGTTGCCGAAATCACGTAGATGACTAACGACTGCCAGCCTTTCCACTGAATCGATAATAAACCAAAACGCAACAACGTAACCCAGTACGACTATCCCGCTGCTTGGTTTAATGATGAAGAACAGGCCAATCAGTAAATCAACCACGGCGAAAATCAGTGCTGCATTAGCCCAGTTTCCAACAAAATCACGTAACTTACTAACACCTGATAACGTGGTCAGGCCACTCAGTATCGCTAGAAAGCCCAAAATGACTACCATAGCGGTTAAACTGACCCGTGGCATACCAACTACCACATAAGCTGCAACTAAACTAAGAACCCCCGTAATTAATTCGTGCCAATCAAACCCCCATTGAGGTCGCATACTAAACATAGGCTCACTCCCACTCTTTAAACTGTTTTATCTACATCAATCATAGCGATTATGCTAGCCTAGGGCAACCAATAAATCATCAGCCAGTTAGTGTTGCAACATTGCATCAACCAGCACCGCCCTTAGATCTGCCAGCGAAATATTAGGCTGCTGATCTAACCCAATCAAATAAAAATGTCGGTGATACTGTTCGCCTAATGGCTGCCGATTAACTTGATCTGGCAGGATTCCTTCAGACATCAGTGTTCTGCCGATACCGTTAGTCAACAGCCCAATAATGCTTTGATTACTGTCTACCACCAATGTTTTTTGCGGCACGATACCCTGTTCATGTAAATAGGCTTCAGTATAATGTCGCACGCCGGAACCCGGTTCACGCAGCAACCAAAGAGTTGCATCGTTTTTACCTGCTAGGACCAGCCGATCTCCTGGTAATTCTGTTTGCAAAATGTAATCCGCTACGATTGGCTTTTCAATGATGCCATATGCGACTTGCCGATCAACAACAGCTTGAAGAATACTTTCAGAATTCATGGTTCGAATTTCAAACTGAAAGCGGGCATCCGCTAAAAGTGTCTCAATCACCCTTGGCAATAATTCTACCGATGTGGTCTGCGAGAAGCCCAGTATCGCCTTAATCTGTGGCCGTTCAACAGACTGCTTCAATTGCTCGAAGCCCTGATTCCACGTGCGCTGCAACTGCTCTGCGGTCTGGTAAAGTTTAGCAGCAGCCGGCGTTGGTTGAACCTGTCGGTGTCGACTGCGGTCAAACAGACTGACACCCAGCTGTTTTTCTAGCTGATTGATCTGAACAGAAACGCTGGGTTGGGAAATAAACAACTGCTTGGCCGCCAAGGAAAAATTCCGGGTTTCATAGACCGCCATAAAAGTCATCAATAGTTTATCCATGCGCACACTCCCCTGTTATTAGTATTTTTAATTAAAACTATTACCAATTGATATTTTATTAATGATACCAACTTCTGTATACTTCAACAAGTATTAATAAGAGAGGAAGTATCATTATGAAACCAGAACGGGCAGTCTTACCGGGACTCATTTTGAGTTTTATTATTGCCATTATCAGTCAGTTGATCAATTCAACTCTCATCAAGGGAATCGGTGCGCCAACCGTTGCGCTGTTAATTGGTATTGCCCTTGGTAACACCATTATTCGCCAACCTATGTGGCAAGCCGGAACCGCGTGGTCGGAAAAACGGCTATTAGAATATTCAGTCCTACTACTGGGTGCCACTATCACCTTCCAAACGATTCGTGAACTGCATTTCACCGGTGTTGGCTTCATTTTATTGCAAATGACCATCACGATTTGCGGTGCGTTATTACTAGGAAAACTACTCCACTTTTCAGAGGGAATGACCTTGCTCATGGCCGGTGGCAACGCAGTGTGTGGTTCATCAGCCATCGCCGCAATCACCCCTGCCATTGAAGCTAAGGATGAAGAAAAAAGGTTAGCCGTTACGCTGGTCAATCTCATGGGAACGATTCTGATGCTGACACTGCCAGTCATTAGTTTATTAGCCTTCCACCACAATAACTTCCTGCGGGGCGCACTAATTGGCGGAACTGTTCAATCAGTGGGCCAAGTGATTGCCAGTGCCACCATGGTTAATCAGCCAACAACCACCTACGCAACGCTGTTTAAAATTTTGCGGATCATCATGCTAGTAGCCGTGGTTGTGATTTTCAGTCGCATCCACCAACATAACCAATCAGCAAAGGGTGTTGAATCAACAGTCTCAAATAGTTGGAAAAGAGCACTTCCTTGGTACGTTATTGGGTTCGTGGTCCTTTGCACATTGAACTCGTGGTTACATTTCAATCCTGCTATCTCTGGTCTGGCTCATGGCCTATCAGGTTGGTGCGAAGTCACTGCGTTAGCCGCAATTGGTTTGCGATTAAACTTTGCGGCCTTCGTTAAAGCCGGTAAGAAACTGGCGCTATACGGCGGCGGTTTACTGATTATTCAAGTTGCTAGTGCGTTAATCTTAATTACTATTCTACTTTAGCCCAAATTAAAAGCACTCCAGAATTTCAATTCTGGGGTGCTTTATTACTCTCAATATCAATCAGGATTATTTAGCCTTAGAACGTTGTGCTTCTGCCATTCGTTTTTTATCCCGTTCCAAAATTGGACCCAGGTATTGTCCAGTATAACTTTCTTTGACCTGAGCAATTTGCTCTGGTGTCCCGGTAGCGACCACTTGGCCACCACCGTCACCGCCTTCTGGGCCTAAATCGATCAAGTAATCAGCCGTTTTAATAACATCTAGATTATGTTCAATAATTAAAACAGTATTACCCTTATCAACCAGTCGATGCAAAACGTCTAATAATCGCTTGATGTCATCCGTATGCAGACCGGTCGTTGGTTCATCAAGAATGTAGAAGTTTTTGCCATCTGCTTTCTTTTGCAGTTCGGCAGCTAACTTCATTCGTTGTGCTTCCCCACCGGATAAAGTGGTTGCAGATTGCCCCATCGTCACGTAGCCAAGGCCCACATCGTGAATCGTTTGGAGCTTACGGGTGATCTTTGGAATAGCACTGAAGAAGTCCAGTGCTTGATCCACCGTCATGTTCAAAACATCCGCAATGTTCTTTCCCTTATACTCCACTTCAAGCGTTTCAGAGTTATAGCGACTGCCATGACAAACTTCACAGGGCACGTAAACGTCCGGTAAAAAGTTCATTTCAATCTTTAAAATACCGTCACCGTGGCAAGCTTCGCAACGGCCACCCTTAATATTGAAGCTAAACCGACCTTTTTGATAGCCTCGCAACTTAGCTTCAGTCGTTTGAGCAAACAGTCCACGAATATCATCGAAAACGCCCGTATAAGTTGCCGGGTTACTACGTGGTGTTCGGCCGATCGGGCTTTGGTCAATGTTGATGATCTTCTCAATATTCTTAATACCACTAACGGACTTGTACTTCCCAGGCTTTTCAGAATTATGATTGATTTTTTGCGCTAGAACCCGCTTCAAAATCGTGTTTACCAGCGTTGATTTACCTGAACCCGAAACCCCAGTCACCACTACAAATTCTCCCAGGGGAAAATCAACAGTAATATCTTTTAGGTTATTCTCAGCGGCACCGGTAATCCGAATTTTTTTACCATTACCTTTGCTGCGTTCAGTTGGTACGGGCACGAATTTCTTACCTGACAAGTATTGACCAGTTAACGACTTTTTGACCTTCGTCACCTGTTTTGGCGTTCCCGCAGCCATGACATGGCCGCCATGCTCACCAGCACCCGGGCCAATATCAATTAAGTAGTCAGCAGCCAGCATGGTATCTTCATCGTGTTCAACGACAATCAAGGTGTTACCCAAATCACGCATCTTTTTTAAGGATGCAATTAAACGATCATTATCCCGCTGATGCAGCCCAATGGACGGCTCATCTAAAATGTAAAGCACGCCGGATAAATTCGAGCCAATTTGTGTTGCTAACCGGATTCGCTGTGCTTCCCCGCCGGATAGGGTCCGAGCAGAACGACTCAACGTCAAGTAATCCAAGCCAACGTTCTCTAAGAACGTCAGCCGGTCGTTGATTTCCTTCAAGATTGGCTTAGCAATCGTTTCATTTTGTTCACTGAAATGTAATTTTTCAAAAAACGGGATTTCCTTACTAATTGCTAAATCAGAAATTTCCCCGATATGATGACCACCAATTTTTACGGCTAGCGCTTTTCGATTTAACCGGTAGCCATGGCAAGTCTGGCAGGTCAATTCACGAAAGTACTGCTGCATTTGCCCCTGAGTAAAATCAGAACCATTGTGGTAACGTCGTTCAACGTTATTGATTACCCCTTCAAAAGGCGCGTCAGTTTCACGAACACCACCGAAATCACTGTCTAAGACAAAGTGGTATGACTTGCCTTTGGAACCATAGAGCACAAACTGCTGATCTTTTTCAGACAATTTTTGCCATGGCGTGTCCATATCAACACCAGCTTGTTCGCAGGCTTGACGTAACATTTCTGGATAGTATTTGGAACTTGAATTCCACGGTGCCAGCGCACCTTCACGTAATGTTTTAGTATCATCCGGCACGATTAAATCCGGATCCACTTCAAGTTTCATACCTAATCCGTCACAGTCAGGACAAGCACCAAATGGGGCGTTAAAAGAAAACAGCCGCGGTTCTAATTCTCCAACTGTAAACCCACAAACTGGACAGGCATAATGTTCAGAAAACATGATGGGTTCGCCATCGATCAAATCGGCAACAGCGTAGCCACCACTCAAACGCAAGGCTGCTTCAAATGAATCAAAAAGCCGTGAGCGGATGCCATCTTTAACCACAATTCGGTCAACTACAATATCAATTGAGTGCATCTGATTTTTATTTAAATCGAGTTCTTCATCAACATCATGAACCTCACCGTCGATACGAACCCGCACAAAGCCCTCACGTTTGATTTTATCGAATACTTTTTTATGTTGCCCTTTTTTCTCACGGACAATTGGTGACAAAATTTGTAACTTTGTCCGTTCAGGCAAAGAAAGTACCTTATCTACCATTTGCTCAACGGATTGGCTGGTGATTTCAGTGCCATCGTTTGGGCAAATGGGTGTCCCTACTCGCGCCCAAAGTAACCGCAAATAGTCGTTAATCTCAGTCACAGTTCCAACCGTTGAACGGGGGTTCTTCGACGTCGTTTTTTGGTCAATTGAAATTGCTGGTGAAAGGCCATCAATTGAATCCACATCCGGCTTATCCATTTGGCCTAAAAATTGACGGGCATAAGCTGATAGGCTTTGGACGTAACGTCGCTGCCCTTCAGCATACAATGTATCAAAAGCCAGGGAACTCTTGCCAGATCCCGATAAACCAGTCACAACAACCAGTTTATTTTTCGGAATCTTAACGTTTATGTTCTTTAAGTTATGGGCTCTTGCCCCATGAATATCAATATAATCGCTTGCCAAAAGCAATGTCCCCCTTATTACTCATCTAACTCTGTCTTCAATTCCAGAATCGTATCACGCAACGTTGCAGCGTGTTCGAAATCGAGTTTCTTGGCCGCACTGCGCATTTCATCTTCTAGACGCTTGATCATATCATGTTGTTCCTCAAGCGTCATTGATTCAAAGTCAGTTTCGACAAAGTCATCTTTCTTACCAGCATTTTCATCCGGCTTCGTTACGCTAATCAAATCACGAATATCTTTCTTGATTGTCTTTGGCGTAATGCCGTGTTCTTTGTTATAAGCAATTTGGATCTGACGCCGACGCGCCGTTTCATCCATCGCTTTTTTCATGGAATCAGTCACCGTATCAGCGTACATAATAACGGCACCGTGTTCATTACGGGCAGCTCGGCCCATCGTTTGAATCAATGACCGTTCGTTACGTAGGAAACCTTCCTTATCTGCGTCCAAAATAGCAACTAAAGAAACTTCTGGAACATCGATTCCTTCACGTAACAGGTTAATCCCAACCAGCACGTCATATTTGCCAAGACGTAAATCACGAATAATTTGCGTTCGTTCCAAGGTCTTAATATCACTGTGCAGATATGCAACTTTGATGCCTAAGTCCTTCAGATATTCACTTAAATCCTCCGCCATTTTCTTGGTTAAAGTCGTGACAAAGACCCGTTCATTTGCGTCGATTCGTTTATTGATTTCACCCACTAAATCGTCCATCTGTCCCATGATTGGTCGGACTTCGACGGTTGGATCAAGCAGCCCAGTTGGCCGAATAATCTGCTGAACAACCGTATCCGTCTGATCCATTTCATAATCACCAGGTGTTGCAGACATATAAACGACCTGATTAACGTGCTTTTCAAATTCATCTAGTTTGAGTGGCCGGTTGTCAAGCGCACTGGGCAGTCGAAAGCCGTAATCGATCAGCTGTTGTTTCCGTGAACGGTCACCATTATACATACCCCGAACTTGTGGCATCGTGACGTGGGATTCATCTACGACTAGCAAAAAATCTTTGGGGAAGAAATCTAGTAAGGTATACGGTGGTTCACCCGGTTTACGGCCATCCATAAAGCGAGAATAGTTTTCAATTCCGTTGGTGTAGCCCATTTCCCGCAACATTTCAATATCGTATGTGGTCCGCTGCTGAAGCCTCTGTGCTTCGAGCAGCTTGCCTTCCTTTTCAAAATAGGCCAACCGGTCCTTCAACTCAGCTTCAATCCCCGTAATCGCGTGCTCCATAATATCATCGTTAGTCATAAAGTGGGTTGCCGGGAAGATTGCAACGTGATCACGATCACCAATAATCTCACCCGTTAGCGCATCCACTTCACGGATTCGGTCAATTTCATCGCCAAAGAATTCGACTCGTAGTGCCCGTTCATCACGTGATGCTGGGAAAATTTCTACCACATCGCCATGAACCCGAAAGCGGCCACGTTGAAAATCAATATCGTTGCGTTCAAATTGAATATCCACTAATTTGCGCATTAAGTCATTTCGTTCAACTTGCTGCCCCACCCGAAGTGACACGGTGTGGTTTTTATACTCGGTTGGATCCCCTAAACCAAAAATAGAAGACACCGAAGCCACGACAATCACATCGTTACGTTCAAGCAACGAACTAGTAGCGGAATGCCGTAATTTATCGATCTCATCATTAATCGATGAATCTTTTTCAATATAAGTGTCACTAGAGGGGACGTAAGCTTCAGGTTGATAATAATCATAGTAGCTGACGAAGTACTCAACGGCATTATTGGGAAAAAATTCCTTAAACTCGCCATAAAGCTGCCCGGCCAGCGTTTTATTATGAGATAAAATCAACGTCGGTTTGTTCACGTTTTTAATCACATTGGAAATGGTAAACGTTTTCCCAGTTCCAGTCGCACCCAACAGGACTTGGGCCTTCTTGCCCGCTTCAATCCCCTGAGTCAATTCCTTGATTGCTTCAGGCTGATCACCTGTAGGCTGATACTTTGAAACGAGGTCAAACTGACGATTTTCCTGCCGTTCAATCATAAATGGCTTACCCCCTTAAACTCAATCCACGTTAAAAATAGGAAAGCAATCGCCTTCCTACATGCGTTCGTCTATTCTAACATAGCGAACGTATTTTCGCCAACGAAAGAATTGGCTAATCAATATACACAATAAAAGCTGTTACAACAACTATTCTCCCGTCTAGTTTCTAAAGTGTTTTTTGATAAATGATGGCATCCATAAACGTCTTGCCAACTTGCGTTCTGGTTTCACTCAGCCGTTCAAATTGAGCCTGATCGTAAAAATCTAAGCCAGCTTGATCGGCTTTTAGCACGAGCAACTGTACCTGAACAGCTGTCAGTTCTTTGAGAACAGTCAAAACTTGGTTAAGGATCTGAGACTGCTCAGCAGTTGAAATAACGGTTTTATCAACAAAAAATTGACCTAGCCAAACCAGTTGAGGCAGCGGATAGTCGATAGTGAGATCAATGGTGGCAACCAGCTTATCGCCTTTAAATAATCCTAAATAATGTTTCTGGGCCGCTGCTGCCTCGCTGGCAACCTCATCTAAATCCGAAACGGCTTCACGTTTAGTTAGTTTATGATCTAAAAATAAATCAAAATAAGCCTGGTACTGCTTCTGTAAGTCATAAATCTGATCCTCATCGTCATGAGTCAGCTCCCGAACATCATAATGGAGTTGACGCGTTAATTGTTGGGCTAATGTCTGCATACCTGTTTCCCCTTTTCGTTTTACACTACTACTTTATTATATAGTAACTCAGCGTTAATTTAATGAAATAATCTCATGACAAAAAAATAGAATGGCCAACGACCATTCTATTTTTTAAATGCTTTATTTAACGGCTGCACCATTATCTGCCAGAGATTCAATGTATTTAAACACTTGTTGGCCGGCAATACCACCATCACCAACAGCGGTTGTAATCTGGCGCAGATCTTTGACCCGAACATCGCCAATGGCAAAGATTCCTGGAACCTTAGTTTCCATTTGGCCGTTTGTTTCAATCCAGCCCATCTCATCAGTGATACCCAAGCCAGCGAATTGCTCAGTCTTCGGCAAGATACCGACGTAGATGAAAACACCACTGGCATCAATTGTGGTTTCTTCGCCAGTTTGATTATTACGAACTTTAACACCAGTCACTTTTTGATCATCGCCAAGAATTTCTTCGACGTTGCTGTTCCAAACAAAGTTCATTTTGTCGTTAGCAAAAGCTCGGTCTTGAATGATCTTCTGGGCGCGCAACTGATCTCGACGGTGAATAACCGTCACTTTAGAAGCTAACTGGGTGAGGTAAAGCCCCTCTTCTACAGCTGAGTCGCCACCGCCAACAACAATCACTTCACGGCCCTTAAAGAAGGCACCATCACATACCGCGCAATATGATACACCACGGCCACCATAGGTTTCTTCACCAGGAACCCCTAATTTACGATATTCCGATCCGGTGGCAATGACTACGGCCTTGGCTTCAAACGTATCCGTATCCGTCGTGACAACTTTGGTTGCACCATGATCTTCAACGGATTCCACACTGCCATAAGCGTATTCAGCGCCAAACTGAGTGGCACCCTTATACATGTTTTCAGCTAAATCTGGCCCTAAGACTGAAGAAAAGCCCGGATAATTTTCAATTGCCGCAGTGTTGTTCATCTGACCGCCATAAATGCCGCGGTCTAACATGAGTACGGATAAGTTGGCACGGGAGGCATAGAGTGCAGCGGTCATTCCGCCAGGCCCCGCCCCAATTACGATCACATCATATTGTTTAGCCATACTACTTCCCCTTTCAAGCGCAAAAAGTGCGACACTGATTAATTTGATTCATTTTATTAATTATAGACGAAGCCCAGTCTACTATCTTTTTGTAAGTTTGTCGAGAATTTAAATTGCACACAAGCAGCTTTTTAAAATTCTGAACGGCCCTCACGCATCATTAAGTCAGAAATAGCTTTTCGAATATCCTTACCTTCATATAGCACTTGGTAAATCGCTTCGGTGATTGGCATCTCCACACCCCGTTGCTTTGATAATTCATAAGCAGCTTTTGTTGTTGCAACGCCTTCAATGACCATCCCCATGGTATCGACAACTTTGTCCAACGTCTGGCCTTTACCCAGCTCATCACCGGCACGGTAGTTACGAGAATTTTGACTCGTCCCAGTCACGATAATGTCGCCGACACCTGCTAGTCCAGTAAACGTTTGTGGATTAGCGCCGAAGGAAGCCCCTAGCCGTGAAATCTCAGCCAGGCCCCGGGTCATCAAAGCTGCTTTTGCATTATCACCATAACCAAGACCATTTAACGCACCCGTCCCTAACGCAATGATATTTTTCAGAGCCGCCGCGATTTCGACGCCAATGACGTCACTGTTGGTATAGACACGGAAATAACGGTTCATAAACAACTTTTGAGTATGTTTGGCCGCTTCCGCATCCGCACTGGCAGCTGTTACTAAGGTAATATCCCGTTTAGCGACATCTTCAGCATGACTTGGTCCTGACAGCACCGTGATTGATTGCCGTAAATCAGCCGGAATCTCTTCAGCCAAAATCTCAGAAACCCGTTTGTAAGTGCCCTGTTCGATCCCTTTGCTAGCATGAATCAGCTGAGGCTTAGTCCCCAGATCGGCTAACACCGCCTTAGCGTCACTTGCCACAGAGCGGACAGCTTTAGTCGGAACAACAAAAAGGACCGTTGTCGCACCAGTTAGTGCCTGCTTTAAATCTGAATAGGCTATAAGGGTTTCAGAATACGTAAAATCCTTTATATAATGCGTATTAGTATGCTTTTCATTTAGCTCTTTGACCTGATCTGGATTATACGACCAAAGCGATACCTGATTGCCGTTTTCATCCAATAGATTTGCCAATATGCTTCCCCAAGAACCTGCACCTAATACTGCAATTTTTTCAGACATAGTGATTTCTCCTTAATTTTTAGCCTGCTGGGCTTTTTTTGAAAATGGATTACCGTCCAAGTACAAAGCAACCTGACTGCCAAGCCGTCGACGATAAATAATGAGTCCAATTGCGCCAACGAACAATACCACAGATAGCAGCTGTGAAACCCGTATCGTGTTCAACAGCATTAAACTATCTGTTCGCATCCCTTCAACAAAGAATCGACCAAACGAGTACCAAATCACGTAGCTTAGAAACACTTCACCTTGCTTAAACAGGCCAGGTCGGTGCCGCAAGCTCATCAAAACGATGAATCCTAAAATATCCCAAGTGGATTCATACAGAAATGTCGGCTGTCGATAGGCCCCATTTATCAGCATTTGAGAAATAATGAAGTGGGGCAAATGTAACCCTTGAAGAAAGCTCAAACTGGTCACTTGACCAAAAGCTTCCTGGTTCATAAAATTACCCCACCGGCCAATTCCCTGAGCCATGATAACCGTTGGTGCTGCAATGTCGAGCATTAACCAAACCGGAATAAACCGGGAACGGCAAAACAGTAATACCACGATACCCGCACCAATCAACGACCCGTAAATAGCAATACCGCCATCCCAAATCCGGATAATTTCGGCTGGATGCTGTGCATAGTATGGCCATTCAAAAGCCACGTAATAAATTCGCGCTGCAATGATTGCAGCGGGTAGTGCCCACAAAATCATATCGTAAATATCATCAGCGTCAACGTTTCGGCGACTGCCTTCACGAACTGCCAGTGTCACCGCAATGATCACGGCACTGGCAATTATGATGCCGTACCAATGTACCTGAATTGCTCCCAAATGAAAGGCAATGGGATTTAGTGCTGCAAGAATTCCCCGCAAGGGTGCCACCTCTTAACTTTCACAAAAATTTATTCATGTTTCGAATTTTTCTTAATCAGTCGGTTTAAATTGTCATCGAATACCTTTGTTGCATCATATCCCATTGAGCGTGCCCGGAAGTTCATCGCTGCCGCTTCAATGATGATGGCTAGGTTACGTCCAGTTTTAACTGGAATTGAAATCTTCGGAATTTCAACGTCAAAGATTTTCTGCGTTTCAGCCTCACCGCCGAGCCGGTCAAATTTCTTATCAGGCGTCCAGAGTTCAAGGTGAACGATCAGTTCGATATCGGTGTCACTTCTAACGGCACCTGCCCCAAATAAATTCATGACATCGATAATGCCGATTCCCCGAATTTCTAGCAGATGGGATAAGATCGCTGGTGCTTCTCCCACCAGGGTCTGTTCATCCTGCTGGTAGACCTCCACTCGATCATCCGCAATCAACCGATGACCACGCTTAACCAGCTCAAGGGCAGTTTCACTCTTACCAACTCCGGAATCACCAGTGATCAGTACGCCGACACCGTAGATATCAACTAAAACACCGTGCAATGACTGGCGTTCGGCTAATTTACCTTCAAGATAGTTGGTCATATTACTCAAAACTCTGGAAGTCGTCATTTTAGTGCCCAGAATCGGAATTCCGGCTTCCTTAGCAGCTTGAAGTAACTCTTCCGGCGGTTCAAGTTGAGTTGATATCACGAAGGCGGGCGTTTCTGGCTGACACATTTGCCGCATCACTGTCAGCAAATCATCGTGACTCATCCCCTTCGCAAAGGAAGTTTCTGTAATCCCCAATAATTGAATTCGTTTAGCTGGATAATAGTTAAAATAACCCGTTAATTCAAGTCCTGGCCGTGAAATATCACTGGTAGAAATCTTCCGATCAGCCAGTAAATCATCACCATAGATCACATCAAGCCGAATATTTTTAACTAAATCAGCAACCGTTACACTCTCTGCCAAATTATTGACCACTACTGGTACACCATATCCACAAATACTAAAGACTGTCGCTTTAGCTTCCCGGTTAGCCATCGGAAATGATTCATCCGCCGCTTAAAACTCATTCTTGCCTAAAACCTGTTTAGCTAACACCAGCCAGTAGTGGTTTGCCCTTCTTTCCAAAGCTGGTTTTAACAAGAACTGCGGGGGTAATATTTAACGTTTAATCGCTACTATGATTGGAACCAACGTAGTTTGAAATGATTGTATTGCAAATTGACATTAATAGTGCAACTAGCATCGCCATCCCAAATGAACTGAAGTGAAAGTCACTGCCAACCAATGTCGATGTTAGCTGAAGCATAACACCATTGATGACAATGCTAAACAATCCTAACGTCACCACTGTAATTGGTAAGGATAAAATAAACAGGATTGGTTTTACCAAAGCGTTTAAAAGTGACAAAACCACGCTGGCTAAAAATGCGACCCAAGGACTAGCCACGTAAAAATTTTCCTTTAAAAAACCCGCAAGTGCCATAAATAGCACTGCATTAATTAGAATTCGAACCCAAAATTTCATATCCAGCAACTCACTTTTTATCAGCATCTTCTTCTGTAACGTCATGAAGCTCTTTTCGAGAACGTGATTGCTGTCCTGGCCCCCAGAACGTGGAGTGGTGCGTTGTACCAGAATCTTCCGGTATCAGCACAGTAAGTAATAAGTAAACGAGTAATCCAAATAAAATGTGACCTGGATAAATCGTCAGGATAACAAAAATAATACGAACCAACGCGACACTGATGCCAAAATACTCAGCAATTCCTCCAAGTACTCCGGTAAATATTCGCCTAGACGAGCGTGTTAGTCGGTGTTTGCTATTCATCAAAGAATCACCTCATTTCTGGTTACCAATTACAAATACGTCACCTGCACGACCCCTTTTAACAGGATCACTTGCTGTACAGCTTATCGTAAATGGGGCAAATGAAAAAGCATTAACGACTGAAAACGTTGCCCTTTCAGTTTTTGCCCTAAAAAGCAACTCATTTTATGCTACTAGAATCATTATACCCACTCAGCTGAAGATAGACAATTTAATCGTGCCTTTCAGAAGAATTCCACAAAAGAGGCTGCGACACAACTCGGTAGATTCCAGAATATAACCGCAAATAACGTCATTCCGATGGGTTTTATCGGGATGGCGTTATTTGCGGTTATATGGACGGAATCTGAGTTGTGGAACAGGTTAAGGCTTATATTCAATTAATGGAACTAAAGTAAATTCTAGGCTGTGTATAAGTCGAGAAATTAGATTAAATGCTTGTCGACATAGACTTATGGCACAACCTCTTACTTTTTTCATTTCATTAACTTCAGTTCAACGATTTGACCGGTCTTTAAGTAGACGATCCACTCACCGACGTTGGTCAAATAATCCGCGATTCGTACCAAATCGCTCGCCACATTGTTATAATTCATGGCCGCAACTAGCACATCTGCATCCGTTGCAATTTTGTTGTAACTTTCACGCATAATCTGATCGCGATATTCAATCAATTGGTCGTTAATAGTCACTAACGCTTTTGCTGCTTCTTCATCTTTATCAACGTAAGCTTGAATCGCCTGTTTGACCATGTCAGTCGTTAAATGACCCATCTCAGCTAACTGCGTCTCAATTTCGCTAACTCGAGTATTACCTTTGACATCGATTGTTGCATGCGCAATATTCCGCGCGTGATCACCGGCCCGTTCCAAATCAGAAACCGCCTTTAAAATCGTCACAACTTCTCGTAAATCGGAAGTCACTGGTTGATACAGAGCAATAATTTCAAAGGATTTAGATTCGAGTTGGATCTCACGTTCGTTAATATCGTGGTCATGGTCGATAATGGCTTGGGCCGCTTGCCGGTCATGATCAATAAATGCGTCTACCGACTGCTGAACAACGTTACTCACCAAGATGCCCATTTCGGTAAAACCATTGTCAAGTTCATCTAATTCTTCATCAAATAAGCGTCTCATTCGTACCCTCCTCAGGTTTTAGCCAAAACGGCCACTAATGTAATCTTCAGTTTCTTTACGAGCTGGATTCATAAAAATCTTTTTGGTATCATCCATTTCGATCACTTCACCATTCATGAAAAAAGCGGTTCGATCAGAAATTCGCGATGCCTGCTGCAAGTTGTGTGTCACGGTAATGATCGTGTAATCGGTTCTTAATTTTAACAAAGTCGTTTCAATTTGGCTACTGGAAATTGGGTCCAGAGCGCTAGTAGGCTCATCTAACAAAATGATCTGCGGTGAAACGGCTAAAACCCGCGCAATGCAAACTCGCTGCTGCTGACCGCCTGACAATGACAAGGCACTTTCGTGTAAATGATCCTTAACCTCATCCCAGACCGCTGCTTGTTTCAAGCTAGTCTCAACAACTTGATCCAGGCGTTCGTGATTTTTCTCCCCAGCCAGTTTGAGGCCAAAAGCCACGTTATCATAAATCGAAAAGGGAAACGGATTGGGTTGTTGAAACACCATGCCAATTTCTTTTCTTAAAGTGACCAAATCCGTCTGTGGCGCGTAAATATTCTGATCCCGAAACTTGATGGTCCCTGTAACTGTCACGTTTGGAATCAAGTCGTTCATCCGGTTAAGAGTTCTCAAATAAGTTGACTTACTCGACCCTGAGGGACCAATCAGCGCTGTAATACCGCCTTCTTCAAATGAAAGGTCAATTCCTTTGAGGGCTTCATGCTGGCCATAATAGACGTGCAAGTCATGAGTTTCTAATATTTTAGTCATTGTACCCTCCTAACCAAAGTCCCCAGCAACGTAATTATTAGTCAGCTGAACTTTGGGGCTTGTAAAAATTTGTGACGTTTCATCAAATTCCAGTGCCCGCCCCATATTAAAGAACGCCGTAAAGTCGCTAATTCTAGCAGCTTGCTGCATATTATGCGTCACAATAATAATCGTGTAATCTTTTTTAAGCTTCAGCAGGGTTTCTTCTAGTTTCCCAGTTGAAACAGGGTCCAGCGCACTAGCCGGTTCATCCAGAAGCAAGATGTCTGGCTTAACGGCAATTGCCCGAGCAATGCATAATCGTTGCTGCTGACCGCCGGATAACGCTAACGCACTCTTATTGAGTTTATCTTTCACTTCATCCCAGATTGCTGCTTGCCGTAAACTCGTTTCGACGGTTTCATCAAGAACTTTCTTATCTGTGATCCCACGTCGCTTCAACGCAAAGGTAATATTATCGTAAATTGATTTAGAAAACGGATTGGGCCGCTGAAAGACCATGCCAATACGCCGGCGCATTTCGTAAACATCAATTTCTGGACGGTTCACATCTACGCCACGATAAAGGATTTCGCCGGTCACGCGTGCAACCCCATCGTTCATTCGGTTTAATGACCTCAAATAAGTTGACTTGCCTGACCCAGAAGGCCCAATAAGTGCCGAAATTTGATGCTCGGGAAATTTTAAATCGCCCTCATGAATCGCTTCATTATCGCCGTAAAAGACGCGAAGCTGCTTTGTTTCCAGCACAATTGGCTGTTGACTTTTTAAGCTGGGATCCACAATGTGGCGCTCCAGCCACCCATCATCTGAATGTGGGCTTGAAGGATTGATCAGCATTTTATTTTCCTCCTGATAATGACTTTTCAGAAACGCGTTATCCCGCTGTCAGCCGTTTGAACAAACGATGACCGACAAACCGTGCTAATAAGTTAAATCCTAAAACTGAGATGACCAGCACAGCTGAAGCACCAGACGAAATGGCTTTAGCATCCGGCATGATTCCTTCAGAATTAATCTTCCAAATGTGCACAGCTAAGGTTTCCGCTGGACGCATCGGATTTAACGGACTGGCCATATTAAATGGATTCCAGTCGGTAAAATTCAGCGCTGGTGCACTTTGACCAGCTGTAAAAATCAGGGCGGCTGCCTCACCGAAAATTCGGCCTGCACTAAGAATGACCCCCGTTAAAATGGCTGGTAATGCTGCTGGTACGATAATGTGAAGGACCGTTTCCCATTTAGAGAGACCTAATGCTAAGCCGCCTTCACGCTGTGCGTCCGGAACTGCAGCCAAAGCTTCTTCAATACTGCGTGTCAGTAACGGCAAATTAAAGAACGTCAGCGCAAAAGCACCGGATAAGATTGAAAAGCCAAAACCAAATTGTACTACGAATATCAAAAAGCCAAACAGGCCAACGACTACTGATGGTAATGAACTTAAGATTTCAATTGCACTTCTAACTAATGCTGTAACCCAATTCTGTTTTGCGTATTCATTTAAATAAATACCGGCACCTAAAGCAATCGGGAAGGAAATCAACATTGTTAATATTAATAGGTAAAACGAGTTAAACAGCTGAATACCAACGCCACCTCCACTTGTAAATGCTCTAGCAGGTGACGTTAGAAAATGCCAACTGATGGCTGGAAGACCGCTAATGATGATGTAGCCTAGTAACGCTGCCAAAATGACGACAATGGTACTAGCAATCACGTATAACATTGAAATTGCAATTTGATTACTCGTTTTTGGACTCATTTCGACATTGCCCCCTTCCGGCCAATCAGCCGAATAACTAGATTAAAGATTAACGACATTACTAATAGAACCAGTGCCAACGACCACAGTGCGTTGTTTTGCAGAGAACCCATCACCGTGTTGCCGATGCCAGTCGTTAATACTGAAGTCAGTGTTGATGCAGGCGATACCAAGCTGTGTGGCAGTAATGCGGCATTCCCAATAACCATTTGAACCGCTAATGCCTCGCCGAACGCCCGAGCCATTCCAAACACAATAGCCGTCAGCATCCCTGGTGTTGCAGCCCTTAAAACCACTTTATAGATAGTTTGCCACTGAGTCGCCCCTAACGCCAAAGCAGCCTCCCGGTAATACCGGGGAACTGATCTCAACGCATCGACACTCATTGAAGTAACCGTGGGCAGGATCATGACAAATAAGACAAACGTCCCGGCAAGAATACCAAACCCGCTACCGCCAAAAATACTTCTGACGGCTGGTACAACAACCGTCAAACCAATAAAGCCATAGACAACTGACGGTATCCCAACCAGCAACTCAATCACTGGCTGTAAAATTTTGGCGCCGCGATGCGGTGAAATTTCAGTCATGAAAATCGCAGTCCCAATGGCAAAAGGCGTGGCCAATATCGCCGATAAAACAGTCACAACAAACGACCCGCTGATCATTGGTAAAACGCCAACCTCTGGCTGTCCCTTGGAATTAGTCACGTTCGGATTCCAATCCTTACCCGTCAGGAAATCAATCACGTTCACGTGATTTGAGAAGAAGGTAGAGAGCCCCTTAGAAGCAACAAAAATGATAATGGCAAAAACGGTCACCGTAATCAGCATTAAGGCCAAAAAACTAACCGTTTTCCCCAATCGTTCAAGCTTAGCTGCTTTGGATCGTTTGAGGAGTTGCTTTTGTAATTTATTATTCATGACTGGCCTCAACCTCCTGCACCCTTCCCTGTCCGTCTCGGGTCACCTTCATGTCTGCCATGCTGATATACCCTAAACGCCGAACCAATGAATTTTGAATTTCTTTTGACTGAACATACTTGATGAATTTCTGGGCAAGTGGTTGCGGCTTAAGCCCTGTATACATATGCTCATAGGACCAAATTGGCCACGAATTGTCAGCAACGTTTTGATTCGTCGGCTCAACACCATTTAAACGAATCGCTTGAACGGTTTTATCAACGTACGAAAAGCCAACGTAACTGATGGATCCTGGAGTAGTTGCAACAATTTGGCGTACCATTCCAGAAGAATCCTGTTCCTGTGCAGCAATACTGCGGTGATTTTTAAGCCCAAATCGTTCAAATGTCGTTCGCGTCCCGCTTCCCTGTGCACGGTTTAAGATAACGATTTTTTGATCTCGACCACCGACTTGTGCCCAGTTATGCACCTGCCCGGTAAAGATTTTGATGAGCTGATTAGTCGTCAGGTGATTGACACCGGTTGAACGGTTTACGATTGGGGTAATTCCAACAACGGCCACCCGATGGTCTTGAAGCCGACCAACTTTAATCCCCTTTTGTTCTTCAGCAAAGACATCCGCATTGCCAATATCCACCGCGCCTTCCTGAACTTGACTAAGACCAGTACCTGATCCACCACCTTGAACGTTAATAAATGTCCCTAGGTGATGGGTGGCGTAATCTTCACCAGCAGCTTCCACAAGTGGCTGAAGGGCTGTTGAACCCACTGCTGTAATGGTCATATTTGCTTTATTAATCTGTCTGGTCTGGTATGCCCAGCCCCCTAATATGATTAGGCCAACTAACAGCAGGCATTCAATCCACCGCTTCTTTTGCATGTTCAAACCTCCGATTTTGTCTTTCTAGGCTAGTGTATCGAAACAATGTAAATGTAATGTACACTTCTTTGTAAAGATTATGTAAATATCTGGTTTTACTAAATATACCAATATTAGATTGGAACAAAAAAGATCCCAAAATATTCAGTGGTCCGAATATCTGGAATCTAGCAAAAATCGTCTTATTCTACCTGTTTAATTGGAAACGTAACTGTGAACGTACTGCCAACACCGCGCTGACTTTCAACGGAAATCTGGCCTTGAAGTGACTGTACCAATTCCATGACAATGGCCAAGCCAAGTCCTGTACCATTCACAACTTGTTTGGTACGGGAGCTATCAACTCGATAAAAACGTTCAAAGATTCTCGCCTGTTCATTCTGAGCAATACCGATACCGGTATCTTTTATCTTCATTGTCCATTCATGGGGTGTTGCTTCATAATCAACGATCACCGTACCCTCTGGCCGATTATATTTGATACCGTTGGACACCAAATTTTTAATGATCTCAACTAACTTTTTTTCGTCGGTCCGCTGAATTTGACCAGCCGGAATTTGATTGATCAGTGCAATGTGCTTTACCGAAGCCATTTGCTGCAACGTTCTAAGTTGCTCGTCAACCACTTCAGCAATATCCAATTCCGTCATCTGCTGTTTTGTCACTGATTGTGATTCAATCCGCGAAATGGATAAAACATCCTGAATCAGCTCAGTCAGCCGCTTACTTTCTTTTTGGATGATATCTAAAAATTGATTCAACGTCTCAGGATCATCTTTGGCACCCGCCTGTAGCGTTTCAGCAAAGCCCGAAATAGCAGTCACTGGCGTTTTCAACTCATGAGAAGCGTTAGATAAGAAATCCATCTGCATTTTTTCAACGGCATAAATTTCAGTTACATCGTACAGCAATACCAAAATCTGAAAAAAATCTTCTGACGTCGAGGTGTAGATGACTGAAGCTTCAACGCGCTTTTCAGTTGGCATTCCTGGAAGTGTAATGACCTGCCGCTTTGACTGTTTAGTGCTGAAAACCTGACCAACTAGAGAAACCAGTTCAAACTGATGAATATCCTGCGTATAAGGATGGCGTCGCTCACGAATATCAGTCTGTAAAAATTCCGCCATGGCTGAATTAGCCATTTCAACTTTACGGTACCGGTCGATAACCATCACACCAATTGGCAGGTAAGACAGTAATAACCTTAGTTCTTCACCTTGCTGGGTTTTATCGCGCAACACCTTCTGCTGGTGCGTCTGCAGGCGATTGATTGCCATCGCCAGCTGGTAATAATCATTGTTCTTACGCAACAGAATATGAGCGGGTTCCTCATCTTTAAGCATTCCCTCAACTTTGTGCGTCATCGCCGTTATAGGCTGCTGTCGCTGCCTAAAAGTCCAGTTAAAGAGGCCAACCTCACCTGCAGAAATAATTAGATTAAGCACTAACAGGTTTAGTACCATTTGTGATACCAAGGTCTGACTGACCAGCATTCGACCCACTAGCACAAACACCACCATATTAATTATGACGGTTACCAAATATTCTAAGCTTACTCGTTTAATCATGCTGCGGTGCCTCAAATCGATAACCAAAACCTCGAACAGTCTTTAAATACACAGGGTGTTTAGGATCCGCCTCGATTTTATCCCGTAAATGTGAAATATGAATATCCACCATCCGGGTCTGACCGGCGTAATCAAAACCCCAAACACCTTCAAGCATTTGATCCCGCTTGAGGACTTGATTAGGCCGTTTAACGAGGTAAACCAATAGTTCAAATTCTTTGGGCGTTAATTTTACAACCCGACCATCAACCTTAACCGTTACCGTCGATTGGTCAATCAAAATGTTGCCAACCCGCAACTGCTGATTGTCATCAAAACTTGCTTCTTTATCACTACTGCCCTGACTGCGCCGTAAAACAGCCTTTAAACGTGCCAATACTTCTCTTGGGCTAAACGGCTTGGTAATGTAATCATCCGCGCCAAGTTCAAGTCCAAATACTTTATCAAATTCATCAGTCTTTGCTGTAATCATAATGATGGGTGTCTCAATTTTTTCTTGCCGTAGTCTCTTTGTAACTTCCACGCCATCCAGTCCAGGTAGCATCAAATCAAGTAGTATCGCATCAAAGTGTTTACTAGTCGCTAACTGAACTGCATCCGGCCCATTTATGGCCGATTCCACTTCATAATTTGCTTTTTCCAGATTATAGGTCAACAGCGTTACAATTGCTGGTTCATCATCAACAACTAAGACTTTTTGCATTTGGTCCTCCTAATCTTTAAACATCACAATACCGATTTCGTGCGGTGCACCGTCAAAAATAGCTGTTTCAGTAACTTTTAAGTCGCCCTCAGGCGTTTGAATTTTAAGGTGACAATACGTTGGGTCTAACAATAATGCTTCATAGAAGTTCGTTTCTGAACTCACGGGTTGCTGGTTACAAGTCGTAATAATATCACCGACTTGAATATCCATCTTCGCTGCAGGTGTTTCCGGTTTGATCCCCAGTACCCGTACGCCATGATCAACTTTAGAAAACCAAAAAGACTGCTTACGATCATGCCACCGTGTGCTAATTAAACAACCCAGATAACAAAGATAAGCCAAGCCCAAAACGATTAACGTGCTGCTCGTTACGAATAGTGACAAAATCCCGCCAACTAGAATGAATAAACTCAGGATAACAACTGCCTTCGATAGTCCTTTGAAGACAGTCTTGGGATTCTGTTTAAAAATCGTTAGATGTAAACCAATCAATAGTGGTAAGAAAAGCGGTGTAACCGTTGTTCCACCGAGTGATAATACCGGCCAAAAAGGTAAATGAGCACTCAAAAAGTTCCCTGGAACGAGGACTAACATTGGCACCACCAACAATTCATTAAACGGATAGCCCGCAATCAGCTTGCCACGTTTTTGAGCAAAAATTTTAGGTGAGGCAAACCGACCGCCAATTTTTTTTAACCAAATTCCAAACGTGAACAGTGCCACACCGAGAAGAATAATTAAATTGCCTAAAGTAACGGTTTCACCAGAAAAGCTAAACTGGCGCATAGGTGCTATTAACTGCTGAGTGACGCCAATGCTATTGCACCAAACATACAATACCACGGATCCCACAAAAATGGTGATTGGAAGCCGTGCACCTAAACCAAGGATAATGGCTAATGCGGCCAACGCGGTATAAATGAGCCACCAACCCAGCGGAATCGTCATACCAACGGCAAAAGAAATGACGGAACCAATTAAACCAAATAAGAGACTTAACAGTACAAAATGGCGCACTTCGTATTTATCCGAATAAACGGCACTGCCAAACGTCAGCCGTTCCTGTCTAATTCGCCGATCTGCCGTCACCCATTCACGAATGAATCCAAACCACCAAACGGGCTGCGCTACCAAACTTAATATCAATAAGCCAATTGTCATCATCAACACCTGCATTTTCATTATCTTTATCTAAAAGCAGTATAGCATAAACTAATTAATCCCGTTTCGGGCGACCAAAATCGGTATTGAATATACGATATATGGCATTAACTAATTTGAATGATTAAAAAAAGTCTAACTCATCTTTTAAAGAATATGTCAGACATTTTTTGTCATCAATCAGGGTTCGCTTGCTCTAACTGATACTGTAAATAAGCATTGATAAACGGATCTAAATCACCATCCATAACGGCCTGGCCATTACCGGTTTCGTAATTTGTCCGGTGATCTTTCACCATGGTATAAGGATGGAAAACGTATGAACGAATTTGAGAGCCCCAGCCAATATCAAGCTGTTCACCCTCAATGGCCGCTTTTTCTTTAGCCTTCTTTTCCTCTTCGCGCTCATACAATTTGGCTTTCAGCATATTCATCGCTGTTTGACGGTTCTGAAGCTGTGATCGCTGAGCTTGACTGGCAACCACGATGCCAGTTGGTTCGTGAGTGATTCGGACCGCTGATGACGTTTTGTTAACGTGTTGGCCACCAGCACCACTGGCACGATAAACATCAACTTTCAAATCAGCCGGATTGATCTCGATATTAACGGAATCGTCCAACTCAGGCAACACATCAACTGAGGCAAAGGACGTGTGCCGACGACCGGCTGAATCAAACGGGGAAATCCGAACCAGCCGGTGGACACCTTTTTCTGAGCGCAGGTAACCGTACGCATTATGGCCAGAAATTAAAATGGTCACTGAACTGATCCCGGCAACTTCACCCGCCTGATAGTCAAGGGTTTCAACTGTAAAACCATGTTGTTCAGCCCATCGCGTATACATTCTGAGAAGCATCGCTCCCCAATCTTGAGATTCGGTCCCCCCCGCTCCTGGATGAATTTCCAAGATGGCATTGTTAGCATCATACGGTTCATTTAGTAGCAGATTTAAGCGATACTGTTGCAGGTTCTTTTTGAGCTTAGTTAGATTCTCCTCCAGCTCACTTTGAACCTCAGCATCGGGTCCTTCTTCCAGTAACTCAACCGCCACAGAAATGTCACCCAATTGATTCTTTAGATCTTGATACAACTCTGATTTAGCTTTTAGCTGATTGGTTTCATCAATCAGTTTTTGAGCTCTCGCTTGATTATCCCAAAAGCCCGGTTCAGCCATCTTAGATTCATTGATTGAAATACTTTCATTCAAGGCATCTAAGTCAAAGAGACCTCCCAAAGCCATCAATTTCAGTTGACATGGCTTTTAGATCTCGTTTAATATCGCTCAATTCCATTATCCGTTACCTCCACGATAAATTTGCTTCAATAGCAATTAAGCTATTATTTTCTTCAGATACGAAAAATCCGCATGACTAACATGTCATACAGATTTTTCAACTAGTTTTTTTTAGCGCTTAATATTTTGACGAATCTCTGACTTCATAAACAGACGAGTAGCGTCGTAATCAATATCAGCAATCATTTCTTCAAACATCCGGTAACCATCTTGTTGATACTCAACTAATGGGTTTAATTGACCGTAACCACGTAAGCCAATTGAAGTCCGCAACTGATCCATCACATCAATGTGATCAGTCCAGTGCGAGTCAACCACACGAAGAATAACGACCTTTTCAAATTCAAGCATTTGAGCAGGATCATAGAGCTGTTTCTTCTTGTCTTCGTAAACACCATCAGCCAAGCCTTTAAGCAATGCCTTGATTTGGTCAGCATCCTTATTTTTAAGATCAGCTAACTTAATCTTGTCAGGGCTGACTAAAGCAGAAATAGCAAAGTCCAGAATCGTACTCAAATCCCAGTCTTTTTGTTCACCTTGAGTGTGAAGGTTAACAACTCGATCGATGGTCCGGTCAAACATCGGCTTGATCACCCAACGCAATGACTGATCCTCGTTGATGACTTCGTTACGCTGATTATAGATAACCTCACGTTGTGCACGCATCACGTCATCGTATTGCAAAACGTTTTTACGTGAATCGTAGTTATTACCTTCAACCCGCTTTTGAGCAGATTCAACTTGACGACTGATCATTCGGCTCTTGATCACCGCATCGTCACCCTCAACGTTCATCCGTTCAAGGAAGCCCTTAACCCGATCAGTACCGAAACGACGCATCAGGTCATCTTCCAGTGACAGGTAGAACTGTGTCAAACCCGGATCACCTTGACGGCCAGACCGGCCACGAAGTTGGTTATCGATCCGCCGTGATTCATGCCGTTCAGTCCCAAGAACAACTAAGCCGCCCAATTCACGGACGCCAGGTCCAAGCTTGATATCGGTCCCACGACCAGCCATGTTGGTGGCAATGGTAACGGCACCACGTTGACCAGCGTTCATAATGATATCGGCTTCCTTGGCATGGTTTTTAGCGTTCAAGACAACGTGCGGAATATTAGCCTTATCCAACAATTCAGAAATGTATTCTGACGTTTCAACCGCAACGGTACCAACTAGGATTGGCTGGCCCTTTTCGTGTAATTCTTTGATTCGATCAGCAACTGCATCAAACTTAGCTTCCAAGGTTGGGTACAGCACATCAGGTTCATCTAAACGAATAACTGGCTTGTTAGTTGGTACTGAAATAACTTCCATGCTGTAAATCTCACGGAATTCTTCAATTTCAGTTCGGGCAGTACCCGTCATACCGGCCAGTTTATCGTACATCCGGAACATGTTTTGGTAAGTAATGTTAGCCATCGTCTTGGATTCTTCTTGAATATCCACGCCTTCTTTGGCTTCGATTGCTTGGTGAAGACCATCTGAATAACGACGGCCTTCCATCACACGCCCAGTGAATGAATCAACGATTAAAACTTCGCCATCGGAAACCACGTAGTCCTTATCACGGAGCATAATAAAGTTAGCCCGCAAAGCTTGGTCCAAATGGTGAGTTAAAGCCGTGTTGTCAGTATCAAAGAGGTTCTTCAAGTTGAAGTACTTTTCAGCCTTAGCGATACCTTCTTCGGTCAGTGACACACTCTTAGATTCCAAATCAATCTTATAATCGGTGTCTTCATGTAACGTCTTAGCAAAACGGTCAGTCCGTTGGTACAGCTGTGACGTTCCTTCAGATTGCCCCGAAATGATCAATGGTGTCCGGGCTTCATCAATCAAGATTGAATCCACTTCATCAACAATGGCAAAGTTCAATGGTCGTTGAACCATATCTTCCTTGTAGACCACCATGTTGTCACGAAGATAATCGAACCCGATTTCTGAGTTGGTTGAATACGTAATGTCGCAGTTATAAGCTTCCCGCTTTTCTTCAGGTGATTTTTCAGTCAAGTTCAAGCCAACGCTTAACCCTAACCAGTTATATAATTCACCCATTTCTTCAGCATCACGAGATGACAGGTATTCGTTAACCGTGACAACGTGAACACCCTTACCTGACAGTGCGTTCAGATAAACTGGCATTGTAGCAGTCAGCGTCTTACCTTCACCAGTCTTCATTTCGGCAATGTTACCTTCATGAAGCACAATTCCACCCATAATTTGAACGTGGAACGGATATAAACCAAGCACCCGCTTAGCCCCTTCACGAGCAACCGCAAAAGCTTCTGGTAGTAAGTCATCAAGCGTTTCCCCATCTTGATAACGCTTTTGAAATTCTGGTGTTTTTGCTTTTAATTCGTCATCAGATAAAGCCTCGTATTCCTTTGAGTAACTGTTAACTTTATCTGCAATTTTGCTGATTCGCCGTAGTTCTCGTTTATCACTTTCGACCCAGCGCTTTAAAAAGTTAGCCATTCTTGATTCCCTTCTGTTAATGTGTTTTCAATTATTATCATTCATTTGATTGCATACCAACAATTAGTCTAACATTTATGTGCTATTTTTAAAACTCATCTGCTAGTTATATTTTTTAAATTACCGTATCAGTCACTTTACAAAGTGACTACAAAAGGACCGAGGCTACGTTTAATATAGTCTCGATCCCTTTAAAATAACGTTTTTAAATCATTAGTCTCCAGCTTCAATCAAACCGTAACGACCATCATTACGACGGTATACGATATTGACAGCATCGGTTTCAGAGTCTTCATAGATAAAGAAGTCATGCCCCAGCATATCCATTTGCAGGATTGCTTCTTCGTTGTCCATTGGCTTTAAGGAAACCCGCTTCGTCCGAACAACTTCTAACTTTGCGTTGTCATCGTCAGAGCTTTCATTATCAGCGGCCTCAGGTGTAAATTCAAGATTCTTGAAGCCCTTTTCACGGGACTTACGGTTGACCTTTGTCTTGTACTTGCGGATCTGGCGCTCTAGCTTATCCGTAACCAAATCAATACTTGCGTATAAATCTGGAGATGTTTCTTCTGCTCTTAAGGTTAAATAAGGTAGTGGGATTGTAACTTCCACCTTTGAATCCTTATTTTGGTACACCTTCAAATTAACATGAGCAGTTGAATCCACGCTTTGCTCAAAATACTTCTCAAGCTTGCTGATCCGTTTTTGCACGTAATCCCGGATTGCTTGAGTGACCTCGATGTTTTCACCACGAATATTGAATGTGAGCATAGAACTTCTCTCCCTTCCACAACAAACAAAAGTTAGTTTAAGCCTACCAGAGAACTCGGCTTAAATGCTTGCTTTGTTTATAGCTTAATTATAATAGAAAGCGCTACAATACACAATACTTTAAGGCTTAGAACACCATTATTATCCTGCTAATTAAATTAGCCGTGTGCCAGCGTAAGCCCCACAACCTCACTAGCACCAGCGTCTAAGAGCAATGTTGCAGCATGCCTGATCGTCCGTCCGGTCGTATAAATATCATCAACAAGTAAAATCCGTTTTTTATTAAATTTTTCAGTGCTTAAGTTCAGCTTAAACGGCTGCTTCATCTGCAAACGTTGCTGCCGATTTTTGGCGGACTGCGGCAATTGCTTATCGTGCTCAATAGTCGCCAATGCGGCTGTCGTTTTCACGCCTTCTAAAAAACCGGCAACTTGGTTGAACCCACGTTGCTGGTAGGTGATTGGATTAATTGGAATAGGAATCACTAAATCAGCTTTAATTTGTTTGACCTCGCGTTTAATTTTGCCTTGAAAAACCTGTCTTAACCGGTAATCACCGTAAAATTTGTATTGCGACATAAATTGTCTCAGTAATTCATTGTACTGAAACATCGCTCGGTTCTTAAAGTTCGTCAACGTTTCCCAACGGGTACAGTCAGGACAAAGTTGTGTTGAGCAATGACGACCGCACCCTCTACATGCTTGATCAAGCGGAATGGGTTCAAGGCGATCAAGACAGGTTTGACATAATAGCGAAGGTTCTACGGGTTGAAAATTTAATAGTTGCCACAACGTGATCTGCTGAAGATTCTCGCGGTGACACAGCAGGCATTCAGTCATGGGTAACGCCAATCAGCCCTTCTCGGCGAGCTTTTTGATTCACAAATCTAATCTGACGGCGTGCCTCTTGGATGATTTTAGTCTGCCTGTCTGCAAAAAAAGCCACCAATCCATCAGGGTAAGCCGATTTACGTCCTGCCCGTCCAGCAATTTGAACCAGAGCAGCAGTTGAAAAGACACCATCATCCGCCCCCAATACCATCACGTCAATATTTGAAAACGTCACGCCACGTTCCAGAATGGTTGTGGTGATTAGACAATCCAATTCACCGTCTCTCATTCGTTGAACTTTTTCATGCCTTTGGGGGTCACCCGCATAAACGGTTGTCGTTTTCAGCTCAGGAAAAGCGGTATGAAGAACCGACGCCAGCGCCGCTAAATCCTTGATGTGCGGCACAAAACAAAGAAACTTACGGTGCTTTGAAATCATCTGGCTTAGCCCTTTCTTAACCGGCACCGGTAACCGGTGTTTCATTAATGATTGGCGCCAATGGCTCGTTAACTTAAACTTGATTTCTGGTAATGGGTGTCCGTGGTAGCGGGCGGGCAGGTAACTAACTGAAAGCCGTTTTTGCCGTTCCAGTCGGCTCAGTTCCTTACTGGGTGTGGCAGTGAGGTAGAGTAA
Organism: Secundilactobacillus mixtipabuli; assembly: GCF_002217925.1. Classification (GTDB taxonomy): domain Bacteria; phylum Bacillota; class Bacilli; order Lactobacillales; family Lactobacillaceae; genus Secundilactobacillus; species Secundilactobacillus mixtipabuli. Next base: position 63,405 of record NZ_BCMF01000008.1, read on the forward strand.
AGCGCCCGACTCTTTTTTGGCCTGTTGGGCTGCGTAATTTAAACCTGGATCAGCAGCAAATGGGAAGGCATCTACTTCATCAATCACCAGAACATCAAAAGCATGGTAAAATCTAAGCAGCTGATGCGTGGTACAAATTGTGAGCTGTTTGTAGGCATATGGCCGATTCATCTCGCCATATAGCACGATTTGTGGAATACTTGTAAAAGCAGCCTGAAAACGCGGCGCTAATTCCAAGCAGACATCAACCCGTGGTGATGCGATTGCCACTCGTAAGCCTTTCATTAAAGCTTGCTCAATACCATGAAATAACATCTCGGTTTTACCCGCACCAGTCACGGCCCATAGCAAATGCGTTTTCCCAGTAGCAAAAACCGCACTAATTTCTTGACTGCACGCGTTTTGTGCAGACGTTAATTCACCCTGCCAGCTCAGTGGTGAATCAGTTAATTTAGTAAACCGGTTTGGTTCTGGCAATGACCACAGATTTTGGTTAGACGTCACCCGCCCTAACTGAAAACAATGCGGGCAATAATAATTTCCCTGTGGTAATCGAACCGTTTGTTTCGGTGTTGATTGGCCACAGCGTTGACAAATGACTAGCTGACCAGTCAACATCATTGACGGCCGCTGTAAAAGCTTTGGCTGCCAATCAGGCGTTACTGAGATGGCGTCTGCTAATACCTGCCGGCCAAATAACTGTCTTACTTGCATCATTTTTACCCCCTAATAAACCATACATACGCAAGAAATGGAGTAATGCTACCAATGTCGAAAAATTATTTAACCATTAAAACGGGTGGTTCTCACGAATTAGAAATTAAAAAATCCCGATTTGTCTGCAGTCTGCAGCGAGTCACAACCAAGGAAGAAGCCGATGCATTTATTGCGTCAATCCGTCAGAAGAATCCAAAGGCTAATCATAACTGTTTTGCCTATCTGCTTGGCGAACACGATGAAATTCAACGCGAAAGTGATGATGGTGAGCCTTCAGGTACTGCCGGCGTGCCAATCCTTGAAGTTCTAAAACGGATGGCTATTCACGACGTTGTGGCCGTGGTGACCCGATACTTCGGTGGCATTAAGTTAGGCGCAGGTGGGCTGATTCGGGCATACAGTAATTCAACTTCACGCGCGATCGAACAAGTTGGCTTAGTTAAAAAAGTCCTCCAGCGCGACCTGATCCTGACCGTTTCATACGCTAATTATGAAAAATTAAGCTACCACCTTGAGCAGCAACAAATCAATGTGTTAGATACCAATTACGGCAGTGACGTTACAGTCACTATTGCTGTTGACCTTGAGGTTGTGGAACAAGTTCAAACAGCAATAACCAACTTGCTCTCTGGCCAAGTCACGCTTAAAGCTGCTGATGAGCATTATCATGAGGTTGCAGTGCCGGTTTATCCCGACACTGAGGAATAGCCCTAAGCGGTTTTGAATTCATTCATTGACGCTACAGCACAACTTGGAGGTTTATTTTTTGGATATTGTTCTAGCTATTTTACTATTACTCTTTATTTCCAGCCTGCGTTTAAATTTGGCTGGTCCTTCTGCCGGCTATCTGAACCGTGATACCACAGCTACGATCAATGGTTTTTTCTTACTGCTAGTCATGTTCAGCCACTTTAATACTTACTTACCAGCATCAAGTCTGGGGCGGCTCACAACGCTTTGGATGACAACTAAGGGAGAACTGATTGTAACGACTTTCCTCTTCTTTTCTGGGTTTGGCATTATGGAACAGCTCCAGAAACGTGGAACAGCTTATATCAATACCTTCCCAGTTAAACGAATTTTATTTGTTTGGGCTAAGTTCTTTTTTGCCGTCTCACTCTTCTTGTTGCTAGCTTTCTGCTTACATCAGTCCTATTCATTCCCACGAATTTTACTGACTTACTTTGGCCTAACGACTATCGGTAACAGTGGCTGGTATATTTTCGCTATTTTATTGCTTTACTGCCTGACCTATTTAGCCTTTAAATTGGCGCCCAAAAGCCATCGAAACGCGCTTTTTTACCTACTAGCCGGTTTAGCGATTTACATCATCATCGCTAGCCTGTCATTACCTAGCTGGTATCACGAAACCATTCTCAGCTACTTTGCGGGTGCCGTTTTCTCCCTTAACCAGTCGAAATGGTGTTCATTCATTAATAAAAATTGGCGCCATTATGTGACAACCGGCTTTGTAACACTGCTTTTATTTTTAAGTAGTTACCTATTAAGTGCACTTAGCAAGGGGCTACTTCATTATGCCTTTTACCAAGTGGCTGCCATTTCGTTTCCATTCCTCTTTGTTTTACTGACAATGAAAATGGCCCTTAAAAATCGTTTCCTAAAATACGTTGGCGGCGGCGCAATGTTTTCACTATACATTCTGCAAAGGATCCCCATGATGTTGCTTCAAAAAACGTCTTTAATGAAAACACCTATTATTGCCTTTATTCTGGTGCTAATAACGACCCTGGCCCTCGGCTGGTTATTTGATCATTTGATTGGCCATTTACTGCTACGCTTAACACACAAGACTAGCGCCCGTTAATTTCACCAAACTAAAAGAACGGTCATCATTCCCTCATTAGAATGATGACCGTTCTTTGTAATGTTATTAATTTCAGTGTGAATTTTTCGAAGTTGTGCCCTTAACCAGCCGCTTGATCCAATCCAAAAGGGGCTGGCGGTTAACGCCCACTAAGCCAATGGCTTCCACGAATAGCTCCAAGCCAATCAAACTAGCGATGGTTAAGAAAATCGTTCCCCAAGTTGGCGAAATTGGGTACATCAATGAAATGAATGCGAAAATCAAGGCAATTCCATAGATAACTAAAACCGTTTGCCGGTGGGTGAGTCCAATTTGCATTAACCGGTGATGCAAGTGATGCTTATCAGCATGCGAAATGGGTTGCCGATTTAACATCCGCCGTAAAATGGCATAAACGGTATCCGTAATGGGGACACCCATGATGATCACTGGAATAACAACCGAAATGAACGTCACGTTTTTCAAACCATACAACGAAAAGACCGACATCATAAACCCAATGAACAGTGAACCGGTATCCCCGAGATAAATACGGGCAGGAAAGAAGTTATAGGGTAAAAAGCCAATCATTGCAGCAACTAATGCAAAAATACTGATACCAACAAAGGTATTAGCAACGTTTAGAAAAAACAAACCGGTGATCCCCATGGTTGATAGTGCGATGATGCCCACGCCTGTTGCCAAACCATCTAGACCATCGATCAAGTTAACCGCATTGGTAATCGCTAATATCCAAATCCAAGTGATCGGCAAACTCAGCCAGCCCAAGGAAACTAAGCCAACAAACGGAACCGTAATGTGGCTCATTTTGACGCCCGCCGCAAAGTAAACCACTAAAGCAGCAATCGAGATACCGATCACTTTTTGACGGGGCTTGAGTTCAAAAATATCATCAATGATGCCGGTCGCAATGATGACACACTCACCGGCAAGTACACCCCATAGCTGACGCGTTGGAATCTGGAACCTTAATAGGAAGACTGTCGCAAAGGTATAAGAAAGAAAAATCGCCAAACCGCCCATTGTCGGCATTGGCACCTTATTCACTCTTCTTGCATTTGGATTATCAATTGCGCCTACCCGGAACGCCAATTTTCGGACGAACGGTGTCAGGATCGCGGATAAAATCATAGTCGCAACTAAACTGACAATGATTTCGAATTTCATAATAGTTTCCTCTCTTCATGACACATTGGTACTATTATACAAATGGCTTTCAGTAAACACAATCACTCACCCAATTTTTTTCAGATAATATTGAACAAATTGAGCAAGCTTACTAAAATATCACTTTACTACACAAGTTTTTTTAAGGGTAAGCGTTTACAGATATGACTACGGTCTTGCGTTTTTTTTTGAAAATGGGTATACTAAGTTTGTGAAGCGAAAGCGCTTTACTAGTTTGTGAAAAATTTTTTATAATTTCTGAAAGGAGTGTTTAATTATGGCAAGTAACCAAGCTACCAAGACTGAGGGAACTGAGCACGAAGCGGCACCTATTTTGCAACAAATGTGCATCTTCGCAACTGTATTATTCGTTTCTTCATTAATCTCACCATTATTCCCTAAGTCATTCCCAGTTCCAACTCCGGTTATTGGTCTTGTTTTGATGTATGTGCTTTTAGCATCACACATCATTAAACTATATCAAGTGGAGAAGATGGCTGACTTTTTGATCAGCTTAATTGCTTTCTTATTCGTCCCATCTGGAGTTCAAATGGCTAACTCATTGAACGTCTTTACAGATGACGGCGCGATGACTGGTGTTATGTTGATTGTTACTATCATCTTAGCTACTATTATTTTGTTAGTTGTTATCGCATATACCACTGCCGGATTCATGGCCATCAGTCGTAAGGTATTCCACAAATCAACTGATGTTGAATAATTCGGTACCCTCCCAATTATAGAAAGGATTGAGTTATATGACCTGGGTAAACTTTTTCGGTAATGCTTTAGATCCGAAAGTCGGTGGGATAGCCTTCTTTGGTATTTTCTTATCATTAGCTGTCTTTCTCATTGGCCAATATTTATTTAAGATTTCAAATGGTTTCTTCTTATTCCAGCCATTATTCGTTGGTATGGTTCTAGGTATCTTCATTCTCTGGCTTATGGCTAAGTGGTTTGGTGTTTCACTGCCAACCTTCTACATGTCAGCATACAAGCCAGGTGGTGACATTTTATTCTGGTTCTTGAACCCTGCCACTATTGCGTTTGCCATTCCACTGTACCGTCGGAATGATGTTGTTAAGAAGTTCTGGTTAGAAATTGTTTTGTCATTGATCGTTGGTATGATTATTTCATTATTCGTTATCTACTACGTATCAAAGATCTTCGGCTTAAACAACCAGATGATTGCTTCAATGTTGCCACAAGCTGCAACGACTGCTATTGCAATGCCTATTTCTGGTGCTACTGGTGGTATTCCAGCCGTTACTGCGATGGCATGTATCTTAAACGCCGTTTTGATTTACGCCTTAGCTGATGTCTTGATCAAAGTCTTCCGCTTAAACAGTGATCCAGTTGGTGCTGGTTTAGGTTTAGGTACCGCAGGACACACGGTTGGTTCAGCTAAAGCCGTTCAACTCGGTTCTGTCCAAGGTGCTATGGCTTCTATCGCCGTTGTTGTCATCTCAATCGTTGTCGACATCGTCGTTCCACCATTTGCACACATGATGGGCTTGTTCTAGATAAAACAGTTAAATTAAAAAATTTTTTTCAACTACAAACTATAAATAAGATTTAGGATGCCATATCCTATCTTAACAAGTAAGCCGTCAGATTAAGTTCTGGCGGCTTTTCTTGTTCCCCTACATTAGAATGTCAATCAATCCAGCAATCCTAATCGATTGCGTTATTAACGCTCAACCAATGGTTTTCATTGAATAGCTGAGATAAGTCTTGTCACATCCCGCTTTACAAGCCACTAAATGCCCTAAGAGGCTCTTCTAATGTTATTCCGCCCAATCATACAATCGGGTTGAATTGATCGCTGCCTGAACGTTTAAAAAGCCGTGTTGTTCACCCTTCTACAAAGTAAAAGTTCCACATAACACAAAAAGCCTAAATCAATTGATTTAGGCTTTTTACTATCTTTAAGATTTGATTCAATTATCTCTTTAAGTGATAACTATACGTCGAAACAATAATGTTCTGACGCGTATTCAATGCCGAACGCAGTCTCAAAGCAGTCTGGTTATGCAAAACATTTTGCCATGGCCGTCGTGGTACGAATTGAGGAACTAAGACCGTGGTCGTAAAGTTCCGTTCAGCAGCCCGCTTAGCAATCACATCACAGAACCGCAATGTCGGTGTAATGATTGATCGATAAGAGGAATGAATATCGACAAACCGAACATCCGGAAATTCCACTTTGAATTTCTGAGCTGTCTTATGTTCCTTACGTGGATTCTCATCAAAGGACACGTGCATGGCAATCACGTAGTCCCCTACTGAACGGGCGTAGTCAATAGCATGCGCCGTTACTTGAGTCACATCGCTAACTAAGACAATCACCGTTGCACCATCGTAATGGTGATTAACGGCATCACTATCTTCACTCACTCGCAGTTGGTGTGCCACGTTGATATAATGCCGATGAATACGGTAGAACATGTAAATCAAAGCTGGCATGACGATTAAGTAAGGCCAGACATTACCAAAATGAAGCAGGAACAAGAAGACCACAAGTGAGAAGGAAATAAAGGCCCCCAGGAAGTTAATAACAGCTTTCCAGCCCCATTTACCCTCACGAACCCTAAACCAGTGACGGATCATACCGGATTGAGATAACGTAAATGGCACGAAAACCCCAACCGCATAAAGCGGAATCAACAGGCTCGTCTTACCGTGGAAGATGATGATCAGGAAGATCGCCCCAATAGCAAGCGAAATGATCCCGTTTGAATACCCTAAACGGTCACCACGATCTAGGTAAGCATGAGGTAAAAATTTATCTTTCGCTAGGTTGTAAGCCAAAATTGGAAAGGCAGAAAAACCAGTGTTTGCGGCAACTGCCAGAATTGCGGCAGTAGCTAGTTGCAACAGATAGTAAATTAAGCCATGACCAAAGATTGCTTCACCAATCTGAGAAAGAACCGTGTTATCTGCCATTGGATGAATCCCAAGGTAGTAACTCAGAAACGTAATGCCACCGAAGAAGAAAGCCAAGATTGAAGCCATGATAGCTAATGTTGCACTGGCATTATGACTCTTAGGCTTACGGAAATTAGGAACCGCATTACTAATCGCTTCAACCCCTGTCAGAGAGGAAGAACCACTGGAGAACGCACGGAAGAACAACAGGAGTGTCATTCCCTGCACAGGTGCCCCAACGGCTGCTGTAGCGTGATAAACGATCCGTCCAGAGGCAATCTCAAAGATTCCCCAACCAATCATGATAAAAATCATCAGGATAAAGAAATAGACTGGCAAAGTCAGCATCGAAGCTGATTCACGCATTCCCCGAAGGTTGAGTCCCATGATCAGTAGGACTAAGACGATTGAAATACCGACTTGGTGCGCGCTGAGAGCGGGGATGGCAGAAATAATAGCATCGGTACCTGAAGTAACAGAAACCGCCACGGTCAGCATATAATCAACCAACAGTGAACCACCAGCAACTAACCCCGCTGGCTGCCCCCAATTAGTCGTTGCAACAACGTATGCACCACCACCTGATGGATAAGCATGAATAATTTGTTGGTATGACAACGTGATTGCGAACAGTAAAACCAGAACTAAAGCGGCAACCCAAAGTTGATACATTAAAGCTGCTGCAGAAAGTGTGATTAAAACTGTTGTAATTTGTTCAGTCCCATATGCGACTGAAGATAACGCATCAGAAGAGAGTAAAGCCAGCGCTTTAAACTTAGTTAAAGCCTGTCCACCCTCATCCGTCGTCTTCAACGGTTTACCAATAAGTAACCGTTTCAAATAACGCCACATGATTTTTACTCCTTTATCGACGAATAACAGCTATCAACCACGAGATCTCAGTGGCCGATAGCTCTTTTCGAAAATTAATATCTAAAATAAGTGAATGCCGCATTGGGTATGCAAAATCAATTGGTATTGTACAACAAACTATCAAGCGAAAGCAAGCTGTCCGAAAACAATCTGAAAACGTTGATAATTAAACTGGTATAAACGATTCATTCTGTGATGAATAATGCCCTGATTTTAACTTTAACGCAATAAAAAAGTACCTGAAATAGTCTCCCATTTCAGATACTTTCGTTCAATAGTCAAACAGTCATCGTTTGAGTTGAAGCTTACATCATACCGCCCATACCTGGTTGTGCAGGTGCGGCTGGTGCATCATCCTTCTTTGGTTCATCAGCAACAACGGCTTCAGTGGTCAACAGTAATGCTGAAACTGAGGCAGCGTTTTGAAGTGCTGAACGGGTAACCTTGGTAGGGTCAACAATACCAGCTTTAACCATGTCTTCGTACTTGTTAGAAGCAGCGTTGTAACCTTCGCCAGGCTTCAATGTCTTCATGTGTTCAACGATAACAGAGCCTTCAACACCCGCATTTTCAGCGATTTGACGAACTGGTTCTTCCAAAGCACGACGAACGATAGCAACACCGGTTGCTTCATCGCCTTCAGTATCCTTTTCAATCTTTTCAACTTCTGGAATGACGTTGATCAAGGCAGTACCACCACCGGAAACGAAGCCTTCTTCAACGGCAGCACGAGTAGCGTTCAAAGCATCTTCGATACGGTACTTACGCTCTTTCAATTCGGTTTCAGTTGCGGCACCAACACGGATGACAGCAACACCACCAGCCATCTTAGCCAAACGTTCCTTTAACTTATCACGGTCAAAGTCTGAAGTAGTGGCATCGATTTGAGTCTTGATTTCTGCGACACGTTCTTGAATTTGTTCCCTGGCACCAGCGCCTTCAACAATGGTTGTATTGTCTTTTGTAACGTTAACCTTGTTAGCTTGACCAAGTTGTTCAAGAGTAGCATCCTTCAAGTTCAAGCCTAAGTCATCGGTAATAACAGTACCACCGGTCAATACAGCAATATCTTGAAGTTGAGCCTTACGACGGTCACCAAAGCCAGGTGCCTTAACAGCAACTACATTGAAGGTACCGCGCATCTTGTTCAAAACAAGTGTTGGCAATGCTTCACCGGTAATATCATCAGCAATAATCAAGAGTGAACGGCTTTGTTCAACAACTGATTGCAGCAATGGTAAGATGTCTTGGATATTAGCAATCTTCTTATCAGTGATCAAAATGTAAGGGTTGTCCAAGTTAGCTTCCATCTTGTCGTTATCAGTTACCATGTATTGTGACATGTAACCACGATCGAATTGCATCCCTTCAACAACGTCTAAGCTGGTATCAACACCACGAGATTCTTCAATGGTGATGACCCCATCGTTACCAACCTTTTCCATAGCATCCGCAATCAAGTCACCAACTTGTTTGTCAGCAGATGAAATAGAAGCGATTTGAGCAATATCGCTCTTAGTAGCAACCTTGTGGCTCATATCATGCAAAGCCTTAACAGCTGCACTCGTTGCTTTTTCAATCCCACGACGAATGCCAACGGGGTTAGCACCGGCAGTCACGTTCTTCATACCTTCGTTAACAATTGCTTGAGTCAATACCGTGGCAGTAGTGGTACCATCACCAGCAATATCGTTAGTCTTTGAAGCAACTTCAGCAACTAACTTAGCGCCAAGGTTTTCAAAGTGGTCTGATAATTCAATTGACTTAGCAATCGTAACACCATCATTAGTGATCGTTGGGTTACCGTATGATTGTTCCAAAACCACGTTACGGCCTTTAGGGCCAATCGTTGTTTTAACAGTATTTGCTAATTTATCAACACCGGCAAGCATTGCTGACCGAGCGTCTTCAGAAAACTTAAGTTCTTTAGCCATAGTTTCACTTCACCTCATAAATTATTTAGTTTAAAAATTTAGTTCTAGTTGACACCTGAATTAGTCGACGATTGCGACAAGATCCTTTTCGTGGACAACTAGATATGAGTCACCGTTATACTTAACTTCAGTACCTGCGTATTTATCAAATAAGACAGTGTCGCCTTCTTTAACACTTGGCGCAACCTTTTCACCATTGTCAAGCACACGGCCATCACCTACGGCAACAACCTTACCAGTCTGTGGCTTTTCTTGAGCGTTGCTTGCTAGCACGATGCCACCAACAGTCTTTTCTTCTTCTTCTTGTGCTTGTAAAATTACACGGTCTCCTAATGGTTTTAACACTTGAATCCCTCCAATAAATATAAAGTTTAGCACTATTAGCACTCATCTAACATAAGTGCTAATCACAATTAATACTATAAAATTATTCCCACTCAATTGCAAGTCATTTACCTAAAAAAACCATGATTTACTCAAAATTAAAAAATTGAACGACAAACCAACTTCCAGGCAAAACTAAAAGCAGTTTAACGGCCAATATCTCACTGGTCATTAAACTGCTTTTTAGTTTTGTTAACGTTTTGAACCGTCATACCAAATTATTCTTCTTCATTGTAGTGATCCAAGAAATAGATCAAAGTCTGGAGTTCATTTGTTAAATCAACGTTTTGAACCCGAACGTTGGCGGGCACAGATACCCGAAGCGGCGTGAAGTTCAAAATCCCCCGAACACCGCCCGCAATAGCATCATCCGTAACGTTTTGAGCCACGTTTTCAGGCACTGTTAAGATGACGATCTTGATTTGCTGGTCTTCAAGTTGTTTACGCAATTCTGACATTGGATAGATCGGCACACCACTTTGAACCGTGTTGGCTAAATCGGGACGGACATCAAATGCTGCACTGATCCGAACGTTGCTGTTCTGGTGAAAGTTGAAGTTCAAAAGTGCGTTGCCTAAATTCCCGACACCAATCAAAGCTGCATTTGTCAGTTTATCTTGGTTTAAAATCTTCTTAAAGAACTTCAATAAACTATCTACATCATAGCCATAGCCACGTTTTCCAAGTGCCCCAAAGTATGAAAAGTCACGACGAATCGTAGCCGAATCAACTTTAACAGCCTCTGAAAGTTCTGTCGATGAGACCCGATTCTTATCGGAATCATGCAAAATATTCAGATAGCGATAATAAATCGGCAAGCGTTTTGCCGTAGCCTTCGGAATCTTTGTTTCCGTCAATTTTTCTTCCTCCTTGTGAACTATCTGATTAAAAATCACTTAAAAACCACTTTTTTAATCATTTAACTAATTGTAATTTCATAAAAATACTAAGCTTGTGAAATCATCATTCTAGTTAATTGTAGCATATTGAGCTTATTTGTGAAATAATTTTCAATAAAAATCTGCTGAACATCACGATGGCCCTATGAGAATCTCATCAATTAATGGTAGAATAGTTTCACAATAGAAAGGTAGCTGATACGACATGTTATTACAGGTTCAGCAAGTAACACGCCGGTTCGGCGCGGATACTCTTTTTGACAATGTCAGTCTAGATGTCCCTGAACACGGCCGAGTTGCTCTGGTTGGCCGGAATGGCGCGGGTAAATCAACTCTGATCCGTATGATTACAGGAATCGACGCTCCTGATGAAGGGCAGATCATTTACAGAAAAGGAATGACCATTGGGTATTTAGCTCAAGATACCGGTCTTGATTCGAACAAATCCATTTGGGAAGAAATGGCCAGTGTTTTCCAGGACTTACAAGATCAAGAAAAAGAATTACACCGTCTGGAAGAGCAAATGAGCGAACCAGAAATCATCAACGATCAACAAAAATTTGAGCAACTTTCAAAAACATATGATCAACGGCAAACCGCTTTTAAGAATAATAATGGTTACGGCTATCGTGCTGAAATACGCGGTGTCCTTCATGGTTTTGAATTCGGTGAAGAAGACTATGGCCGTTCAATCGATGAACTATCTGGTGGGCAAAAAACCCAGCTAGCGTTAGCCAAGTTGCTACTCGAAAAACGCGACCTCTTAGTTCTTGACGAACCTACCAACCACTTGGATGTGGAAACCCTTACCTGGCTCGAAGGTTATATTCAATCCTACAAGGGTGCCTTATTAATCGTTTCCCATGACCGTTACTTTCTCGACCGTTTAGTCACGGAAGTCTACGAGATGTCTATGGGGACAGTGACGCATTTTCACGGCAATTATTCGGCTTATGTCACTCAAAAAGCAGCCCAGTTGCAACGTCAGTGGAAAGAATACGACAAACAGCAGCATAAAATCTCTCAGTTAGAAGATTTTGTTAACCGCAATATCGTTAGAGCATCGACCACTAAACGGGCACAGGCTAGGCGCAAACAGCTTGAAAAAATGGACCGAATTGAGCGGCCAGAATCCGATGACAAAGTGGCCCATTTTGCCTTCACACCACATCGGCAAAGCGGCAATATCGTTTTAACCGTCAAAGACTTGGCTGTTGGCTATGATCCCAGTAAAATACTGGCCGAACCGGTCAATATTGATGTCAAAAAACATCAAGCAATTGCAATCGTTGGTCCCAACGGTGTTGGTAAATCAACCCTTTTAAAAACTATTCTGGGTAAAATACCGGCTTTAGCCGGCAGTGTCGTTTTCGGTACTGGTGTCGACACCGGCTACTATGACCAAGAGCAAAAATCACTGCATAGCAATAAAACCGTGTTAGCCGAGCTTTGGGACGACCATCCCACCACCCCGGAAAAAGATATTCGTACCATTCTTGGGAGTTTCTTATTCACTGGTGAAGACGTGGATAAAATGGTTCACAGTCTAAGTGGCGGTGAGAAAGCCCGGCTGCTGTTAACCAAATTAGCGATGAAGCATGATAATTTTCTGATTTTGGATGAACCTACCAATCATTTGGATATTGATAGTCGTCAAGTACTTGAAAATACGCTAAATGACTTTGACGGCACCATCCTCTTTGTTTCTCATGACCGGTACTTTATTAACCAAGTTGCTACTTCGGTAGTGGAACTCTCAGCTCAGGGATCAGAACTCTTCCTTGGCGACTATGATTACTTTATTGAGAAGAAACAGGAACAGGCCGCAGTCGCTGAGAAAAAACAAGCAGAAGCTGAAGAACGTGATCCTAGTCTGACCGTTAAGTCAGTTAGTCAGAAAAAGCAAAATTATCAACAGTCAAAGGAACGACAAAAACAAGAACGGAAATTAACCCGTCAAGTTGAAACGTTAGAGCAGCAACTAAATGTTCTAACCGAAAAGAAAACTCAGGTAGAAAACACCATGACCAAGCCTGAAGTATTCTCAGATCAGGCTAAAATGGCTGATTTGCAGCAGCAACTTGAAGAAATTTCACAACAAATTGAGACAACTGAAAGTGGCTGGGAAGAGGCTTCATTAGCCCTCGAGGATATGTCCGACTAGCCTCATACACAAAAAAGACAGATTTTTTCCAACAAGTGGAAGAATCTGTCTTTTTTGTTTGTAAGATCTTCAATTTATGACGCTATCCAGTCAAATTCTAGACTAGGATCAGCATTCAAACTCATATCACCGAACTGCTTTAACTGATAGCCAACGTAGCCGGCCGCACCAATCATTGCCGCGTTGTCACCACAAAGTTTCAGGGGCGCTTTAATAAAATCAACATCCTGAAAGGCCTTTAATTCAGAATCTAACCGCTCACGCAGACCCTGATTGGCAGCAACACCACCAGCTAAAATCAGCTGCTTGACCGAAAAAGCATCCAGTGCACGAACCGTTTTATCCGCTAACACATCCACAACTGCTTGTTGAAAACTAGCGGCCAGATCTTCACGACTCAATGTTTCGCCAATCTGATCCGCATGATGAACGGTGTTGATAAACGCACTCTTCAAGCCACTAAAGCTGAAGTCAAATGAGTCGGAATCATCCATTGCCCGTGGGAAGTTAAAGGTATCCTTACCAATATGTGCCAGACGGTCAACTTCTTTCCCAGCTGGGTAGTTAATACCGAGTACCCGACCAATTTTATCGTAGGCTTCACCGGCGGCGTCATCGCGAGTCTCGCCAATAATTTCAAACTGACCTGGACCAGCTAAGTAAACGAGCTCAGTGTGACCACCTGATACTAAAAGCGCTAAAGCCGGAAATTCAATCGGTTTCACGTAGCGAGCGGCGTAAATATGGCCTGCCATATGGTTCACTGGGATCAGAGGTAAATCGTGCGCATACGCCACCGTTTTAGCGGCAGTGACGCCAATTAACAGCGCACCAACCAGCCCTGGGCCATAAGTCACAGCAACTGCTGACAAATCAGCATATGTTACCGCAGCTTCCGACAGCGCCAGATCAATACAATCGGTAATTTGCTCAATGTGGTGCCGGCTCGCAACTTCTGGCACTACGCCACCAAACCGCTGATGACTTTTTATTTGTGTCGCAACAATGTTTGATAAAATTTTCTCACCGTTTTCAATCACTGCTACGCTGGTTTCATCACAACTTGACTCGAAGGCCAAGATTAAATTACGTTCCACGTTCAATACTCTCCCTTCGCGCCTGATACGCTTAACTTCATTAAAATTGCATCTTCATCTGGTTGAGAATAGTAAGCCTTCCGCACGCCAATAGCAGAAAAACCTACCCGCTGGTAGAGATGCTTAGCAGCTAAATTCGATTCTCTCACCTCTAAAAAGACCTGGGTGTTAACCTCCAGTGAGGCTATCAAGGCTTCAATCAACCGAATGGCATGACCCTGTTTTTGATAAGCTGGGTCAACTGCGACACCGGTTATATCAACTTGATCCAGTACCTGGACAGCGCCAACGTACCCAATCAATTGCTCGCCATCATGGATAACAGCATAAACCCGGTGATCCGCAACCATATCTGCTTGAAAGGCCTGCAGTTTCCACCCTGTTCCCGACGGATAAGCCCGCTCAGAAATTTGCGCACAGGCTTCGATTAACGGGACTAACTTTGCTTCTGTGACAATCTGAATTTTAAGATTCGCCATTATCAGAATCTCCAATAGCAATGACCATATCGACGGCATCCTCGTGGTCGCCAAAATAGTATCCCTTCTTAATGCCAGCCTTCTCAAAGCCCAAGCTTTGATACAACGACTGAGCTCTCACGTTACTCAAACGAACTTCTAAGGAGACTTGTTTCAGCTCCAGTTGCCGTGCTTTTTTTATCATTACCGCAATTAAGAAGTGGCCGAGACCACGATTTTGATAATCCGGAACCACTGCGATATTAGTGATGTGGGCATCGCTTTTGACATCGTTAAAAGTACAGCCAATAAAAGCAAGCAATCGGTCGTGACGACGCAAAACCAAGTATAACCGGTCCGTTTCATGGCGAAGCTCACTTGCAAACGCAGCTGAATCCCAGGGCGTTTTACCCCCGTAGACTGCTCGCTCAATACCAAGCATTTCAGGAATATCCGTGAACTGTGCTTTGGCTAAAAAATAGGCAACATTTTGAATATGAACTTCATGATTTTTAATGTCTAATACATCTTGAAATTTAGTATCCTGAATTTGAAATAATTGCTGATACCAATTTTTAAACTTTTTCAACATAGTCGCTACTATCCTCTTCTGGGTGTTGCTTTTGCCAGTCAGCTTCTGCTTTGGTTAAGCGCAGATACCGTGGCACAAAATCTTTGACATCACTTACAGGAGTGCGTCTCTGCCCCAACCGGCCTAATTCCGCCGCACTTGGCAGGCTCAGTTCGATTGGATAATGAATAAAGTCTGCCTCTAGGGCTGTCTTTAATCGCTCAGTAAACGCATCAAGATCACCCAGTACAACAACCGGTTCGTTCAGCGCCTTAATTTGAGGCAATAACTTTTCAAACGGAATATGCTGATCTTCAATCACCGAAACCGGCATCCCGTTTTTGATCCGGTAAACGCCAGCAAAAACGTTATCGTTGCGCCCATCAAATAAAACCGCAACCAACTGCGTCTCACTGATAATGTTAGCCGCAATTGTGGCTAAACTAGAAACACCAACAAGTTCAATGTTTAACGTATCAGCCAATGTTTTGGCCGTTGTGACCCCAATTCTCAAGCCCGTATAAGAGCCCGGCCCATCCGCTACGACCACTCGGTCCAGATCAGCCGGTTTTAAGTTGGCAACCTGCATCAAATCTTGAATGATTGGCAGCAAATGCGCCCCATGTTTTTTAGTGGTGGTGACCGTCGTTGTTGCTAAAACCTGGTCATCTGACATCACCGCTACAGTTAGTGTTTGATTAGACGTGTCTAGCGCCAGTACTTTCATTTCGTATTAAACCCTCTTCTTCTGATTCTTCAGCCATCATCATACACCTAAGCCCCGTTAGCCGCCACTTAACGGTTAATAATTGGCTCCCAGTGGAACTCTGCTTCTGTCGCAACATCACCATTTTCCATCGTAATACGGTGCTTTGTAACAATTGCATCAGAAACGTCAGTCATCAACGTGGCCTCACTCGTCACGATATGGTGGTACTGAACCTCATTTTCAAACCGAATGTTGATTCCGGTTAAGTTATGCCGCGTCAAAAAGCTCATTGGCAGCGCATCTAATAGCCAATCAAAGTAGCGTGAATTATTGACGTGACCATTGCCGTCAATATCAAAATAACGCACTCGGTAAGCCTTAGTCATCAATTGATCCGTTTCAGCTAGACGTTTAGGCCGTGGTAACCGTGGAATCATTTTAACCTGCTCCGAATTGAATGGCGCAATAATATTATCCGGAATTGTCACAATTTTGCGGGTCTCATGGTCCATCGTAACCCAGATACTTTCAACGTGAACACATTCTTGACCATCACTGTCATGCACCCAAAATTCTCGGAAGGCAAAGTAGCGATTATAACAAGTAGCTTGCGTTGAAATCTTGATGGTTTCGCCTTGCCGTGGCAGACGAGTGATATCCATTTTGTATTGCGTTACGACCCAGCCGATCCCGAATTTGGCGACTTCTTCAGCACCAACGCCCAACGCGTCGGTTTGATCCTCCGAAGCCAAAATAATCATATTAATCAGCATGGCTGGTGTAACAGTGTTTGTGACATCTGTTTCGTAAAAAATAATTTGATGTTTTTCTGAAAAGATATTTGCGCCCATTTGGTTTTCCCCTACTTCTTTTAATTCTGATCCAGATGGTGATAAATTTGATAAACTTCCTGTTTTTTTAATTGACGCAAATGAGCCACTTGTTTAATAGCGTCATTTGGTCTTAACCCAGTCTCAATGAGATGATCAACGTGTTCTTCAATGCTAAGACCACTATAATCAGGCTCTTCGTTTTCTTCGTCGCCCTCGGGATTTCCACTCACAATCATGACAAATTCTCCGCGAACCTGGTCTGATTGCTTAGCCCATTCCAAGAGCTCAGTCAAAGAACCCCGGATAAACTGTTCATGTTTTTTCGTTAGCTCACGGCAAAGAGAAGCCTGCCGGTCACCCCCAAAAACATCAACTAAGTGTTGCAGCGTCTTGGCCAACCGGTGCGGTGCTTCATAGAATATCTGACTCTCGGAGCGATTTTTAAGCGCCTCTAATTCAGTCACTTGAAGCTTAGGTTTACGATCCAAAAAGCCATAGAAATAAAACGGCTGCGGATCTAGTCCCGAGGCAATTAATGCCGTTAATCCTGCATTAGCACCGGGTAGCGGCACGACCGGAATGTTAGCTTCAATACAAGCCACTACCAATTCGTGCCCAGGGTCACTGATTGACGGCATGCCAGCATCACTTACCTGAGCAAGGTTCACGCCCGCTTCTAGCTTACTAATCAGTTGCGGAATTCGCTCCTGAGTATTATGTTCGTGAAAACTGATTTGCGGTGTTTCAATTTCGAAATGATTTAAGAGCTTTTGCGTATTTCGAGTATCCTCTGCCGCAATCAGATCAACTTGCTTTAACACATCAACACTCCGGAACGTCATATCACCCAAGTTACCGATTGGGGTCGGCACTAAATAAAGTGTGCCCGTTTGATTCTGCTTTGAAAAACTTAATTGCGATTGCAAGCTGATCCTCCTATTTACCGTTCACCATAGATAACATCTAAACAAAAAGCGCAGGGTTCGTTATTTTCTCGTCGTTTACCATATTCAAAATTGCAGACGTGAAACCCTTCTTCATATAGTTTTTCCAAATTTTGCCGTGACTTTGACAATTGCGGCTCGGCGCTGTTATTGAGACTTTCGTTATGCTCCGAACGCAACACCTCACGCAAATGCTGATTTTCAATTTTTAATTCAGCGTTCTGTTCTAATGTTTGGGTCACTTCGTCTTGAACCTGCTCAAACTTCGAGATCATCTTTACCATTTCAGCCTGTAGGTCTTTCAACTCTTCGTAAACATCCCGCTTTGCCAAGATTGCACCTCTTTAATTATTCAATATGTACTGAATGTCCTGTTTAAAGAACATCCGCTATTTCTAGGCATCTTGTTTCATATCACCCAGAATTCGCAGGGTCAGAGTTTCTAAAATGCTTTGAATATTCATGTTCCCCGCCAGGGCTTTTTTAGTCTCCAGCACGGCTGTTAAAATCGCTAATAGTTGGCTTCTAGTCAGTAATTGTACCATTGCGGTCATTGCTGCCTGCAGTTCCGGAAATGCTGATTGAGCAGCATCAGCGTGGTACTTGATCTGCAATGTATATTGCCAAAGAAGTACGATTGCATCCAAAATCACCGCTTGGTGATCCCGGTCATGAGCCAGTGGCATGAGACCCGTTTGAACCGTCACAAAAGCCATATCATCATGCTTGGCAAGCTGCCCAAACCAACGACTCAATTCGTGCTGACAATTAGCCAGCCAGTCATCCGTCATAAGCTGCTGAGCAACATCCAGACTATTGGTCAGCCCCGTCAGTAATGGAATCTGATTCTCGGAAATTTGATGCTCACGCAGCGTCTCTGCGAACGCCTTTGAAGACAGTGGCGGAAATTCGACAATCTGCGTTCGGGATAGAATGGTAGCTAACATCATGCTCTTATTGGTCGTTAATAAAAAAATGACCCGGTTAGCCACGGGCTCTTCAATGAATTTCAGCAATCCATTAGCAGCATTAGTCGTCAGCGTTTCCGCCCCTTCAATGATAAATACCTTAGTGGACCCCTCCACTGGGCTTTTAGAGAACTCATCCTTAATATAACGAACCTGATCGACTTTGATCCGCTGGCCATCCGGTTCTACAGTCACAACATCAGGATTATCCCCCGCCAAAATACGGCCGCATTCTGGACAATGACCGCATGGCATACCATCTGCATTCGGGTTTTCACAAAATAACCGCATGGCAACGACCTGTGCAACTGCTCTTTTGCCACAGCCGGGTAACCCGGAAAAGAGGTAAGCATGGCTGAGTCGATTAGTGGTCACAAGGTGAATAAAATGCTTCATTAAATGTGGCTGTTTATTTTCAGCTTGTTCAATTAGATTTTGTTCTGTCAAAACCTGCCTCCACTAATCCTAGAATTTATGAAATTGTTCGATAGGTAAAACGAAAACGGTGGCACCGCCCACTTGAACTTCAACTGGGTAGCCCGAAGTCGCTTCAAGCTGGGTATCAATATTAACGGGTGGCGTCATAAACTGCTGGCGCGTTCTTGACGTTTCATGAATAAGGTCAAGAACTTCCTGCACCCGTTTATCTTCAATTCCGATCATATAAGTCGTGTTACCGGACTTCAAGAAACCGCCTGTTGTTGATAAACGAGTCACCCCAATACCAGCTTTAACGAATTCAGTGCGGAGACGGTTAGCATCTTTATCTTGTACGATTGCAATCACTAACTTCATACACGATCCCTCTTTCTCTCAGACTAACGCTGGTTCATTTTACTTGTAATCAAGGCCATCGCCTGATCGATAACATCTGCCACTGGTTGGGTAGCATCGATTGTTACGATCCGTTCTGGAAACTTCTCTGCTAGCCGCAGGTAAGCTGCCCGGACACGCTTATGGAAACTAAGTGCTTCTGCATCAAGCCGATCAACGTTTTTACGATGAGCTTTGATACGGGCTAACCCAACTTCAGATGGAACATCGATATAGATGGTTAAATCAGGTGTCAGTCCCTCAGTTGCAAACTGGTTCATCTGGTAAACCGCCTCTTCACCAATTTGCCGTCCAGCCCCCTGATAGGCAACTGAACTGTCGACAAATCGATCACACAAAATGATCTTGTCAGCTGCTAAAGCGGGGCGAATCGTTTCTTGAATAAGTTGGCGACGCGAAGCTGCGTATAGTAGGGCTTCGGTGCGCACGTCCATTTGCGTATTTTGAGGGTCTAAAATAATGTTTCGAATGGCTTCCGAAATCTGATTACCTCCCGGTTCACGGGTAACCAAAATATCATGCCGCTTTGCTGCTTCAAACCGTTCAGCAATCGCAGTTAGAACCGTTGTTTTTCCGGCGCCATCTGGTCCTTCAAATGAAATAAATAATCCTGTCAAGTTGGTTACCTCGATTACAATAAATTGTGGTGAGGGGGCTAAAAATAGTAACGCACAGCCACTCTCTCAGTTGGTGCGACACATGCAATTGTACTTGATTAGAGCAGGGGAATCAAGCGCTTAGCAGGGGAATCATTGGCTTTGAAACAACGAAAAAAGCCGTGAGATTTACCGACTTAAAATCGGTAAAACCACAGCTTTTATTTTAATGGTCAAAGACTGATGCCTGAATATGATCGCCACGGACATGACGTAGACGTGCTTCTCGGTATAAGAAAAGGTATTTTTGTCGAGCTAACGCCGTTTGCGCTGTAATTTCTTCATCGACGTCTGCAACCGCAATTTCAGTTTGCTTTGCTTGATCCCATTCTTCTTTAGCCCGTTCGATCGTCATCAATAATTTGTCATCGAACTGCTGTTTAATGTGTTGCTTTCGTGCACCAAACATGTCGTCACTTCCTTACATTTCAGTTCGGCCTTCCACTGCTTTATACAATGTCATTTCATCGGCATACTCAATATCTGATCCCACTGAAAGGCCATGAGCCAGCCGAGTTACTTTAATCCCTGCAGGCTTAATCAACCGCGACAAGTACATCGCCGTTGCCTCACCTTCCGGCGTAGCGTTTGTGGCCACAATAACTTCTTTGACGGCTTGATTGGTCTGCAACCGTTTCAGCAAGCTGGACATATTTAAATCTTCAGGCCCCTTGCCCTCAATTGGCGATAAAACACCGTTTAAAACGTGGTATAAGCCGTGATATTCCTTCATCTTTTCCATGGTCATAATATCTTTAGCTTGTTCAACCACCAAAATCTGACTCTGATCACGGGTTTTATCACGACAAATATCACATGGGTCATTTTCAGTTATGTTACCGCAGATCGAACAAAAATGCAGGTCGCGCTTAGCTGAAATCAATGATTTTGCAAAGCGGGTAACATCATCATTAGCCATATCTATAGTATAAAAGGCCAAGCGTGTAGCCGTTTTTTGCCCGATTCCTGGCAGCTTCATATAACTATCAATAAGTTGTGCAATTGGTTCTGGGTATTGCATTGCTGCCGTTCACTCCTTTAAGTCAACTACATACCTGGTATGTTGTTCGTGTACTTACCTAAGGTTTGCTTGCCGTCCGCATCAATTTGTTTAAGCGCCGAATTAACCGCGGCTAAAACGAGATCGCTTAACATATCAGGATCGTCAGGGTCAATTGCCTTAGGATCAATTGATAAGTCGGTCATTTCACGTTTACCACTAAAAGTCGCTTTAACCATCTCATCAGGAGAAACACCGGTGTAGGTCTTAGCTTCCATCACTTTTTGCTCTTCAGCCAACTTCTTTTCCATTTGCTTCATTTGCTTCATCATATTGCCCATGTTACCCATTCCACGCATCATAGTTAATTACCATCCTCTGTTAGTTTAATCTGATTTAATGTCGACCACATCATCACCGAACAACGCTTTCGCCTTATCGACAACGGGCGTCGTGTTCGATTGAGATGCATCGGCGTTGTCGTGGTTCTCTTCTTCCGGCGACTCTGTGTCCTGGTTCTCTTGACCCGCCACTTGATGTTGCTCCAAGTAAGTCTTGCGAATTTGCGGCCATTGATCAGTCGGCACGAATACTAAATTTGGTACCTTATGTGTTAGGCGATCTAACCCATTTTCAAGGGCATCGTTTAGTTCTTGATCCGCATTAGCACGCTGCTGCAGGAAAGCATAGTCGAAGGCAATAATTGCACCATCTGGACTAGCCGCCACCGGCTTCGACACGCCCATAATGGAACGTTGCGGGATCGATAAAATATTCATCAGATCCGGCCACACTTCTTGTAAAGCAGAAAGATCCTGACGGGTTGCCGCCCCTAAAATCGGGTATACCTGACTCAAATTAACTTGCGTCCGCTTTGGCTTGGCGACTGTTTTCACTACCGCTGGGCGCTTAGCTTGTGCTGTCTTAGCAACCGGTGCCTGCTGTAAATTGGCCACCTTTTTCTTCAAACTGCTGACTTCTGCTTCTAGGCGAGTGATGGCATCATTGTCCACCTGACTTGTTTGCGCAACGGCTGTCGGTTGACTCTGGCGCCCTGCTAGCCGTACCGTAAGGACTTCCAGATAAACATCTTCATGAGTCGTAAACCGCATTTGCTGTTGAATATCATTTAAGTCATCAATGATATCGTACAGCTGTTGCGGCTTTATCTCAGCTGCCAGCTGCTTGAAATCAGAATCTACTTGATCCATCTCAATCTGAGTCACCAGTTCTGGTGATTGCTGGTACAGCAATAGATCCCGAGTCAGATTGACCAGGTCTTCGGTGAATCGTTCTGGATCTTTACCTTCATCTAAGATCTCTTGAATCGTCATCAGTGCTTTTTGAGTATCCTGATGGTTGACTTGAGTTAAGTACGTCACCAACAATTGTTTTCGAACCGCACCGGTCACCAGCAAGGCATTATCTAGTGTGACCTTATCATCACCAAAGGAAATAACCTGGTCCAAAATACTAAGCGCGTCACGCATGCCGCCTTCAGAAGCTTTGGCAATCACTTTCAGTGCCTCGTCTTCATAGGACAGGCCCTTTTCCTTTAGAATATAAACCATCCGTGACAAACTATCCTTAGCTTGAATCTGCTTAAAGTCAAACCGCTGAGTCCGCGAGATGATGGTTGCGGGAATCTTATGCGGTTCAGTAGTCGCAAGAATAAAAATGACGTTAGCTGGCGGTTCTTCCAAAGTCTTTAGCAAAGCGTTAAAGGCCCCCGTGGAGAGCATGTGAACTTCGTCAATGATATAAACTTTATACTCCGCTTCTGTTGGTGCATACTTGACCTTATCACGAATATCCCTGATCTCTTCTACCCCATTATTGGAAGCAGCATCAATCTCAATCACATCATTGAGTGTTCCCTTTGTGATTGCCTTACAAGTTTCACATTGATTGCAGGGCTCACCGTCTTCTTGGTGCTGACAGTTCACCGCCTTGGCAAAAATCTTTGCCATCGAGGTCTTACCCGTTCCCCGCGGCCCGGCAAACAGGTAGGCATGACTAATTTGTTTAGTTTTAACGGCGTTTTTCAGAGTTTGGGTAATTAATGTTTGTCCAATAACTTCATCAAAACGCTGTGGCCGCCACACCCGGTATAAGGCTTGGTAACTCATGACTATTTCCCTCGATTCTTTTTGGGTTATCTCTTAGAACTCACTGATAAACATTATATAGTGTTTATTCATCAAATACTACACATTCGGACCGTTAAAAATTGTATAAGAAGAGGACGGTAACAAAACTAAACGTTTTGTTCCGCCCTCGTTAAAATCATATCAACTTGGAGCACAAAGTCACTCATACTTAGTGCTGCTTCCTTCCGGACCTGACACGATTCGTAAGGTCACCCTTGCCCCAAGGCCTTGCGGCAATTTCTACTTTACCATATTTAAAAACCGAATGCCAGCCAAAATCCGATTAAGGTTATGGTTTATTAGCCCGCTGTTGCTTTTTTCTTAGCTTGTTTCGTTTTCTAGCCGCTTTAAAGAAGGTTTTTAACACTGCCCCAGCCTGAGAGGCTAGCACGCCTTCTTTTACGGCCACTTGATGATTTAGCCGTGAATCCCCTAACACACCATACAGCGTCGTCACTGCCCCAGCCTTAGGATCGCGGGCACCAAAAACAACTCTGTCGATGCGTGAATTAATAATGGCGCCGCTGCACATAATGCAAGGTTCCAAGGTCACGTACAGGGTACAGTCCACTAATCGCCAGCTGTGCAACTTTTGGTTAGCTTCAGTAATCGCCATCATCTCAGCATGATCAGCAGCTAATTGACTATGTTCCCGTAGATTGTGACCGCGCCCGACAATCTTGCCCTCATGGACGATCACCGCACCAATTGGGACTTCCCCAATCAGGGCTGACTTGTGGGCTTCTAACAGTGCTTCTCGCATATAAACTTCATCCGTTTCGATCAGGCCGACCTCCTTTAACCACTATCCCTATTAAAAAAATATTTTTTTGCTGACTTAAAGTAACCGTGATTACCGTCCCTACCCCATATTTGGTGTTTGCGTTTTTACCCAAACACCAAATATGGGGGTCTTTAGGTTGAATTTTTTGCTGACTGGTGTAAACTCTATTTATCGAGATTACATAGGAGTGTGGTTCACATGACAAAAGTAACGATTTATTCACGGAATAATTGCATGCAATGCAAAATGACAAAGCGATTTTTAACTGAACATCACGTTGATTTTATTGAACACAACATTAACGAAAATCCGCAGTACGTTGATTATCTCAAGGACCGCGGCTTTCAATCTCTGCCCGTCATTGAAACTGCTGATACACAGTTTAGCGGCTTTAGACCAGATAAATTACAGAAACTGGCCATTTAACATACGCAGGTGTTAAGGTGGCGTATTCTGGATACCAGAAAACGTCACCTTTTTTATTTTACTTAATTTGACCTTAATAGAAAAGAGTGAGTTTGTAAATGAGTTTAAAAGACCTTCAAGATGTCACTTATTATGATCTTAACAATGAAATTAACATTCCAGTAAAGGGCCAGATCCCACTGAATAAAGATCAAGAAGCCCTTCAGGCTTTTTTAAAACAAAATGTTGAACCAAATACCAAAAAATTCGATTCATTGCAGGACCGTTTCAATTACCTCTTGGAAAACAATTATATTGAAACGGGTTTCTACAACAAATACAAATTTTCTTTTATTGAATCATTATACGACTATTTAAAATCAGAAAATTTCCATTTTAAGTCTTTCATGGCAGCCTACAAATTTTATGCGCAGTACGCCTTACGGACAAACGATAACGACTATTACCTAGAAAACTATATTGATCGCGTTGCGCTAAACGCACTGTACTTTGCTGACGGCGACGAGCAGTTAGCCATGGATTTGGCTGACGAAATGATCCATCAGCGTTATCAACCAGCTACTCCCAGCTTCTTAAATGCTGGCCGTAAGCAACGTGGCGAATTAGTCTCGTGCTTCTTAATTCAAACAACCGATAATATGAACACCATCGGTCGAACAATTAACTCAGCGTTGCAACTTTCCCGAATTGGCGGCGGTGTTGGGATTAACTTATCCAACTTACGTGGCGCCGGTGATCCGATCAAGAATATTGAGGGTGCTGCCAGCGGTGTTGTTCCCGTTATGAAGTTATTAGAAGACAGTTTTTCCTATTCTAATCAGCTCGGCCAGCGTCAAGGTGCCGGTGTTGTTTATCTCAGCGTATTCCATCCAGACATTGTCGCTTTTCTATCTGCTAAAAAAGAAAACGCCGATGAAAAAATTCGGCTTAAGACCCTTTCACTTGGGATCACTGTGCCTGACAAATTTTATGAACTGTGCCGGGATAATCAAGAGATGTATCTCTTCAGTCCTTATGACGTGGAGCGCGAATATGGTGTCCCATTTAGCTACGTCGATATTACCAAAGAATATGACAAGATGGTTGCCAATGACGCCATTCACAAAAAGAAGTTACCTGCCCGTGAACTAGAAACTGAAATTGGTAAACTGCAACAAGAATCTGGCTATCCTTACATTATTAACATTGATACAGCCAACCGGGATAATCCCATTGATGGCCGTATCGTGATGAGCAATCTTTGCTCCGAAATTCTCCAAGTACAAACACCATCAACTGTCGACAATACCCAGACTTACGTTCAATTAGGCCGTGACATTTCTTGCAATCTAGGCTCAACCAATATCGTTAATTTAATGGCAAGTCCAGACTTTGGTCACTCGGTTGAAACGATGGTTCGGGCACTCACTTTCATCACTGATCACTCTGATATTGATGTTGTGCCATCCATCCAAAATGGTAACAAGCTTGGCCATACGATTGGCCTCGGTGCGATGGGACTTCACAGTTTCTTTGCTAAAAACCAGATGATGTACGGTGACCCAGAAACCGTTGAATTTACTAATATTTACTTTATGCTGCTGAATTACTGGACGTTAGTTGCCTCTAATCAGATTGCTAAAGAACGTCACACGACTTTCTATAACTTTGAAAAAAGCGCGTATGCAGACGGCAGTTATTTTGACAAATACACCAATCAAAAAGGTGACTTTATCCCTCAATCTGATAAAGTCAAAGCACTCTTTAAAGATACGTTTATACCAACAGCTGAAGACTGGCAAAACCTTAAGGAAGCAGTAATGAAAGACGGTTTGTATCATCAAAATCGTTTAGCAGTCGCGCCTAATGGGTCCATCTCTTACATCAACGATACCACGGCCAGCCTGCACCCCATTATCAACCGAATCGAAGAACGTCAAGAAAAGAAAATTGGTAATATTTACTACCCAGCACCCTATCTATCAAACGAAACGATGCCTTACTATAAGTCAGCTTATGACACTGACATGCGTAAAGTTATTGACGTCTACGCTGCCGCTCAGCAACACGTGGATCAGGGAATGAGTATGACGCTCTTCATGCGTTCGACCATTCCTGAAGGCCTATATGAATGGAAAAATGGCCGAACTAATAAAATGACAACTCGTGATTTAAGCATTTTAAGAAACTACGCCCATAAAAAGGGCCTTAAGTCAATTTACTATGTTCGAACATTTACGGATGACGAAGGCGAAATTGGTGCCAATCAATGTGAGAGTTGCGTCATTTAAATCTTACTAGCAAGCATCATCACGTAATTAGACGTTAAAGGAGCTTAATAATGACAGAATCATATCACGCAATAAACTGGAATGCTGTGGACGATCAAATTGATAAGGCCACTTGGGAAAAGTTAACGGAGCAGTTTTGGCTAGACACCCGAATCCCCCTATCAAACGATTTAGACGATTGGCGGGAGCTTGATGATAATCATAAATGGGTCGTTGGTCACGTTTTTGGTGGTTTAACCCTTCTGGACACCCTGCAGTCTCAAGACGGCATGGCCTCACTCAGAAAAGATACGAAAACTCAACATGAAATGGCCGTTTTAAATAACATTCAATTCATGGAATCAGTCCACGCTAAAAGTTATTCTTCAATCTTCACAACCTTAAATACGCCAGATGAAATCGATGAAATTTTTAACTGGAGCGATACTGAAGAATTTCTTCAAAACAAAGCGTTACGAATCCGGGATCTCTATCATGACGATAATCATCCGCTAAAGAAAAAAATCGCCAACGTTTTCTTGGAAACTTTCCTCTTTTACTCCGGCTTTTTCACGCCACTTTATTACCTCGGCCACAATAAATTAGCTAACGTAGCCGAAATTATCAAACTCATTCTCCGGGATGAATCTGTCCATGGCACTTATATTGGCTATAAATTTCAAATTGGCTTCAATCAACTAGGTGAAAATGAACAGCAAGAACTAAAAGACTGGATGTTTAACTTCTTGTACGAACTCTACGAGAATGAAGAGAAGTATACCCACCTTGTTTATGATCAAGTCGGCTGGACTGATGAAGTGCTGTCCTTTATTCGCTATAACGCCAATAAAGCCCTCATGAACCTGGGTCAAGATCCGCTCTTCCCCGATACAGCTGATGACGTTAATCCAATCGTCATGAACGGTATTTCAACGTCAACCGCTAACCATGACTTCTTCTCTCAAGTCGGTAATGGTTACCTGCTTGGTAACGTGGAAGCCATGCAAGATAGTGACTACGATATTTAAGTTTCAAGATAGAAAAACCCAATCAGGGATGATGCCTTTGAAATAAGGGCATCATCCCTGATTTTTGATTATCACGATAAGTAATGGATGGGCATCGCTTCAAACTAGATTAGCTCTGTAAGGCCAGAAATCCATTCTCGAGCAATTTCAAAGCTGAAGCTGAGCAATAGTGCTCTAACTATTTGTAAAGCTCAAGCACAGCCAAATTTTAGCCTCTTTGATACGAAAGAATACAAAAAAGCACTGTGCAATTGCACAGTGCTTTTAAAACGGGCTGCCTTAAATTACTTAAGGGTAACCACGCCACCAACTTCTTCAAGCTTAGCTTTAAGATCGTTGGCTTCGTCTTCTGAAACGCCTTCCTTGATAACTGAAGGTACGTTGTCAACAAGACCCTTAGCATCCTTTAAACCAAGACCAGTGATCTCACGGACAGCCTTGATAGCTTTAACCTTTTGGTCACCTGATTCAGTTAATTCAACGTCGTATGAATCCTTAGCAGCACCTGCATCGGCACCACCAGCAGCTGCAGCAACTGGAGCAGCAGCAGAAACATCGAATTCGTCTTCGATTGCCTTAACAAGGTCGTTTAAATCTGAGATTGACGCTTCTTTTAATGAAGCGATGATAGCATCTTTATCAAAAGCCATTTTTGTTTCCTCCATTTTATATTGAAATAGTTAGTTGTGTTACAGAGTTAGGCAGCTTCACCTTCACCCTTGTCAGCGATTGCCTTAACCGCACGCGCAATTTTACGCATAGGATCAGACAAGGCACTAGCAAGCATTGACAACAAGTCTTCACGGCTTGGCATCGTAGCATATTCGTTGATTTCATCAAGAGTAGCAACTTTACCTTCAACCATACCACCCTTAAGACTCAAGGCATCGTGGCTGTCAGCAAACTTCTTCAAAATCTTGGCAGGTGCAATTGCATCTTCATCAGAAAAGGCAACAGCAGTTGGGCCAACAAACGTATCGTTCAAGTCTGCATAACCGGCTTTTTCTGCAGCACGGGTCAAAATCTTGTTCTTGATGACACTCATCGTAACACCGGCTTCACGTAATTGCTTACGCAAGTCAGTGACTTCGGCAACCGTTAAACCACGGTAGTCAACGACGATAGCTGATTGAGCGTTGTTAAAACGTTCAGTGGCTTCTTCGACTGCCTTAGCTTTGATTGCAACAGTTTCTTTACTCATTAGTTTCACCTCCTGAATTCTTTTAGGAATAAAAAATCCCTATGTCCGCCAGGCATAGAGAGAAATGTAAAACTAAATTCACATCTTCCTCGGCAGGTAGATTGAGGCTTTCGCCACCTGAGTCTTGGGCAGAACAAATATCAACTTGTTAAGCATACAGAATACTTGAACAAAAGTCAATACGGGATTTCCTATTTAATTAAAGGGAAGCAACATCAACGTTGACACTTGGGCCAAAGGTTGATGAAATGGATACGTGTTGTACGTAAGTCCCTTTAACAGCTGCAGGACGGGCTGAAACAACCACGTTCGCAATTGTCTCCAAGTTTTCAACTAACTTGTCAGAATCGAATGATACTTTACCCACAGGAACTGCAACGTTACCGTCACGGTCAGTCCGGTAAGTAACCTTACCAGCCTTAGAATCGTTAACAGCCTTCGTTACGTCCATGGTAACAGTACCAGTCTTAGGGTTAGGCATTAAGCCCTTAGGTCCAAGAACACGACCTAAACGACCAACTTGGGCCATCATATCTGGTGTTGCAATTGCAACATCAAAGTCCAACCAGCCATCTTGGATCTTGGCAACTAAGTCGTCTTCACCAACAAAGTCAGCGCCAGCGGCTTCAGCTTCCTTAGCCTTGTCACCCTTTGCAAATACAACAACAGTCTGATCTTTACCAGTACCGTTAGGCAGAACAACTGCCCCACGGAGCTGTTGGTCAGCTTGCTTTGTATCTACGTTAAGCTTGAATGCAATTTCAACAGTTGCATCAAACTTAGCAAAATCAATTTTCTTAACTAAATCAACAGCTTCATCAAGCGAGTAGTTCTTTTCAGCTTCTACTTGCTTGACAGCGTCTTGATACTTTTTACCTCTTTTATGAGCCATCTTGTGAATTCCTCCTTGCAAATGTGGTTATAACGGCTTGGCCTCCCACTTGATACATTTGCTTTAACAAAGTATCCGTAGTGTTAGTAGCTGGGATTAACCTTCTACAGTGAAGCCCATGCTACGAGCAGTACCTTCAACCATGCGCATAGCTGCTTCTACGTCAGCAGCGTTTAGGTCTTGCATTTTGGTCTCAGCGATTTGCTTAACTTGATCCTTGGTTACTTTAGCAACCTTTTTCGTGTTAGGCTCGCCTGAACCGTGTTCAACACCGGCGGCCTTCTTTAAAAGAACGGCTGCTGGCGGAGTCTTAGTAATGAAGTCGAATGAACGATCCTCATAAACCGTGATAACAACAGGAATAATCATTCCAGCTTGATCGGCTGTACGAGCGTTAAAATCCTTCGTAAAGCCCATAATGTTAATCCCGGCTTGGCCCAATGCTGGACCAACTGGTGGAGCTGGTGTTGCTTTTCCCGCAGGAATTTGCAATTTAACAATGTTAGCTACTTTTTTAGCCACGAGACATACCTCCTTGAGTCCGTGTTGTGGTAAATGGAGAGCAGATTTCTCCTCCCACACGTGTATGCAGAACATACTCATATAAACTACCACAATTATAGTGACTTGCCAAGCAATTCTTCAGATTATTTAAATAACTGGATCAACTTGGTCGAAATTCAGTTCAGCGCTAGTTTCACGACCGAACATGTTGATATTAACCTTGAGCTTACCTTTTTCATGGTCGATCTCGGTAATTTTACCTTCCATGCCTGAAAAGGCACCATCGACGATCTTAACCGTATCATCAACATCAACGTCAAGATCTTCATGACGGCTGCTCATGCCTAATCGCTTCAAAATTAGTTCAACTTCATCAGGAAGCAACGGGGTTGGCTTTGAGCCCTGACCGTGAGAACCGATAAATCCGGTAACACCTGGTGTATTCCGAACGATATACCAAGCATCATCCGTCATCACCATTTCAACCAAAACGTAACCAGGGAAGGTTTTATCCATCTTGATTTTTTCTTTACCGTTTTTAACCTCACGTTCCTCTTCTTCTGGGACAACTACCCGGAAAATGTAGTCTTGCATTCCCATTGATTGGGCACGTGATTCCAAGTTCATCTTTACTTTGTTTTCATAGCCAGAATAGGTATGAAGGACATACCATTGCTTTTCAGCTGATTCAACCATTTTGTTCCATCCTTTCCTAAAGGGACTAATACAGTCAATTAATCAAAATAAAAAAACTCCGACCGCGCGAAGTTTTCAACAAAACCTATTATAGCATAGATTACCGTCTAGTGGCATTAAGCCAAGAACTTTAATCCGATTTGAACCAGATAGTCAATAATCCCTAAAAAGATCGCCATGGACACAGCAACAACAATCACGCTGCTGGTATCCTTTCGGGTCTGTTTAGCATCAGGCCAAGAGACCTGTTTCATTTCGTCTTTAACAGCAACTAAAAATCTAAAAAAGTGCATGAGCCCCTCCTTACACCGGGTAACAACGCGTTACCGGGTCTCCCGATGTAACGTATGCTTACCACAATACTTACAGTATTTTTTTACTTCAAGTCGAACTTTACGATTAGGACTAGCCGGGACAGTATAGTTCCGGGATCCACAGACAGAACATGCTAACGCAACCTTCTTTTGAGCCACGTCTAACACCTCCTTATAGCAAGCTTCATGATAGCATTTACTTAAAGCGCGTGTCAAGCAATGTCACAGTTCTAGTCAGCCTGCTTACGTAAACGAAGCTTTCTTTTGATCCGTTCATTGGCGTTGTGAAACTGTATGCCATCAAGCTGAAACCGTTCGCAGATTTGCGCTTCAGTCTCACCAGATAATAAAGCGATTAAAACCGATCTTTCCATCTTTGACATATCTTTCTTAACCGTTTCAAACAGCTGTTGCTTAAAAATGACTAATCCTTCAGAGGAAAATAGTTGCTCATCCGCTAAAGTATCTGCAAAATAACTCGGATTAGCATCAATTGAAGAAACTGGTCCCGTTGCTTTCCGCTTTTTGGCATTGAGTCGCCGAGCACAATCACGCCGACAGTTAAGCAACGCCGCCTTCAGATATGAACCAAAAGCGTGTGTCCTTGTCACGTCAAAGCGATTCACAACTTCCCAAATCACAATTCTTGATTCTTGCATCCAATCTGAAAGCTCTAATCCCTGTAGATAAAAGCGCTTTTGGATGCTTAAAATCAGCGGCTTATACCGGTCCATCAACTCTTGTAACGCACTTTCACTACCTTCACGTGCCATTTCTACCAGTGTCCAATCCGCTTGATCTTTGACGAGCATGTTGTTTCCTCCGTTGGCTTAGTTAAGCATTGGAAACAATATAACAGGCGAGTGAACTGATGTATACCAAACAGAATTCCCAATTATACATTAAAAACACAACCGGTTTCGACTTTTAGACCAGTAATGCGACTGCATCACTATTTATAGAGCTAGTCCAAAATCTTAAACCGGTTGTGATTGATGAGCTTTTTTCCAATTAATTATCTGGGTGATGATTCTCGCCCAAATGATCACGCAATTGTTCTAATTTTGATAGCTGGCCGTCATCCCAAGGCGAACGGCGGACCTGCCCTTGGTCGGCAAATTTAACGGCCTGGGTGTGAACTTCCTTGCGGGTCCGATTAATATCAGTCAGCAATTCTCCCGCTGGAATTCGCAGCGCCCCCGCCGAAAAAACGGTCCACTGTTCAGCCTGATCACTGGTAGCGACAGTCACCTGCGTAAACCGTGTCTGTTTTTGCTTGGTCAACGCCTCAATATACTCATCAGCAGTCTGGTCTTGCCCGGTCCAAACGACCTCAAGTCCGTAATGGTCGTACTTTTTGGACATCCCGGGAACGTACATGGCATCAAAGACCACGATCATTTCAATTCTTTGGTACTTATGATATTCCGATAAAATCGATAATAAGTTATCGCGAGCTTCTTCCAAGCGTCCCGACAGCTTTAAGCGATTTAAATCCGGCCAGTTACCAATCATATTGTAGGCATCAACAATTAAGATATCTTTTTTCAATAACCTCACCCAATTCGTTTAATTCAGCGGGTGACGGGAAGAAAAGGCTTGATACATCAAAAGGCTAGCTGCCACACTGGCATTTAAACTTTGAACGTGTCCTACCATTGGAATTGTTAGCATCTCATCCACTGTCTTTTTCAACAGAGGAGAAATTCCCTTACCTTCATTACCGATAATAATGCCAACTGGTCCCTTAGCATCAAAGCGTCGGTAATCGGTCCCATTCATATCCGTACCAAATACCCAAAGCCCGCGGTCTTTCAATTCTTTGACCGTGTTGACTAAGTTAGTAACCCGAACAACCGGAACGTGTTCAATAGCACCCGTTGAAGTTTTCGCAACCACTCCAGTTAGGCCAACCGAACGCCGCTTAGGAATAATAATCCCATGCGCTCCTACAGCATCAGCAGTTCGCATGATCGACCCTAAGTTATGCGGATCATTGATATTGTCCAGAATAAGGAAAAATGGTGCTTCATCCTTCTCCTTTGCGCGTTCGAATAAATCATCGATACTGGCATACTTATACGCTGAAACAGCTAACACAACGCCTTGATGATTCTCACGCGGTGCTAGTCGTTCAAGCTTTGACTTAGGCACCATTTGAATCACCAACGATCGCTTTTTAGCTAACTTGATGATTTCACCGATCAGTTCGTTCTTTAAACCGTCTTGAATAAAGACTTTGTTGATTTCCTGATCACTTTTTAAAGCCGTAATTGCTGGATGGCGGCCGAAAATAAATTCAGAAGGTTCTTCTGGTGTCTGTTCATTATTTCTCATTTGGTAATCTCCCTGCTTCTACCTGCTCAATGCACCACTGTGCCATTTCAGCTAACCGGTCCTGTTGGTCACTCAACGTTAAATAGCCAAAAACGGCTTCAAATCCCGTTGAGATTCGGTACGTCATCACACTGGTGTTTTTAGCATGCGTGTAACTTTTAGCGTTACGGCCGCGCTTAAAATAGTATTCCTCTTCTTCAGTCCAGAAGCCATCTGCATCCATCAGTGCAATCAGTCCAGCTTGCGCTTTCGCAGAAACATACATGGTTGCCTTGTGCTGTAACTTATTCGGCCTCGTTAGCCCCTGTTCGATCAAATGACGTCTGATAAAAACTTCATAGGCTGCATCGCCCATGTAAGCCAGTACGACGCCATTCAATTGCCGATAATCTTGTTGTGCTTGTTCGCTCATTCGTTTCCTTTCCCATCGTCTCTGTGCCAGCGGGTTCCCTGAGGCGTATCCTCAAGAATGATCCCCTGAGCCTTCAACTGTTCACGAATCTCATCACTGCGTTCAAAGTTACGGTTCTGACGTGCAGCTATCCGTTCCTTGATCAGTGCTTCAATTCCGTCATCATTTAGTGTTTCTTGCTTAAATTTAATGCCAAAAATATTCACTAATTCCGTCAGCGTCTTCAGAATAAAGGTCAAACTATCCTTGAAGACAACTGGCCGTTCAGCGTAAACGTTACCAAATTTAGCAAGTTCATAAACTTCGGTGATCCCGTTTTGGACGTTGAAATCATCGTCCATTTGATCAACAAAGTCAGCTTCAATTTGCCGAATTTCTTGTTCAACTTTAGGATCACTGCCCGGTTCTGCATCCTTTAGTCGATACGTTAAATTATTGAAGGCAGTTTGTAGCCGTTTCAAATTGTTGGCAGCATCATCTAAATTGCCCTGGGTATATTGAATTGGCCGGCGATACTGGGTAGTCGCCATAAAGAACCGCAGAACTTGAGGATCGACCGTCTTCAAAATATCGTGGACGGTGACAAAGTTACCCAACGATTTACTCATTTTTTCGTTGTCATCGCCGACGGTTACAAAACCGTTGTGCAGCCAGTAATTAGCAAATTTCTGGCCGGTTTTTGCTTCACTCTGCGCAATTTCGTTTTCATGGTGTGGAAAAGTTAAATCCTGGCCACCACCATGAATATCAAACGTATCGCCTAGATACTTCGTCGACATCACTGAGCATTCAATGTGCCAGCCCGGCCGGCCTTTACCCCACGGTGAATTCCAGGAGATTTCATCTGGCTTAGCCGCCTTCCAAAGGGCAAAGTCCACGGGATCCTCTTTACGATCGACTTCCTCTGGATCAACGTGCTGACTAGCACCAACTTCAAGGTCATCAATGTTTTGATGGGACAGTTGACCGTAATGGGCAAATTTGCGGGCCCGATAGTAAACGTCACCTTCGGATTCGTAGGCATAGCCCTTACCAATTAAGTCCTGAATAAATTCAATAATATCTTTAATGTTTTCAGTGGCCCGGGGATGCTTAGTGGCTGGTTCAATGTTCAGCGCTTTTGTATCCGTCATAAAGGCCGCAATAAAGCGTTCGGCGATTTTAGGAACCGTCGTGTGAGCTTCCTTAGCGGCTTTAATCATTTTGTCGTCAACATCCGTAAAATTAGAAATATATTTAACGTGATAACCCTTATATTCAAAGTAACGCCGAATGGTATCAAATGCGATAGCACTGCGCGCATTGCCAATATGAATGTAATTGTAGACAGTTGGACCACAGACGTACATTTTTACGATTCCTGAAGTAATCGGTGTAAAGACTTCCTTTTGTCGTGTCAGTGTGTTGAATACCTTAAGCATGTGCGGACTCCTCTCTGGTTAATCGTAAGTATATTTTATCATAATTAAGCCATGTGCCTACATTTTTAACGACATCATTACAATTAATTAGGAATCCTGCCCTCAAAACGTCCAGAAACGACAAGAGGGCTGGTTGCAGATCTGCTCACCTGCAATCAAGCCCTCTAAGTTGCTATTTCAGTTGTGCCAAAGTCTGAGCGACGTGCTCTAAGGTTTTGTCACGACCAACTAATTCAATTGATTCTGGTAATTCTGGTCCATGCATTTCGTGAGTAACGGCAATTCGGATTGGCATCCAAAGCTTTCGGCCCTTAATACCAGTGTCCTTTTGAATGGCCTTAATCGTTGCTAAAATTTGAACCTTATCAAAAATAGGCAACTGTTTAATTCGTTCAGAGAATTCTTTCAAAACAACGGGTGCTGTCTCGTTGGAAATTTCTTCCAGCGCCTCACCACTCACTTCTTCAGGTTCCTCAAAGAAGACACTTGCCATGTCATTGATCTGAGCCATATAACTCATTTGCTGCTTGTAAAGATTGATCAATTGACGGGCCCATTCAAGGGTCTTAGCATCTGGATTTTCCGGTACATTACCAGCTTGAATCAGCTGTTGCAGTGCTAGATCAACTACAACGTCTTCATCAGAAGATTTAACGTATTGGTTGTTGATCCATTCCAGCTTCTTCTTATCAAAAGTAGCTGGTGATTTGCTTAACCGCTTTTCATCGTACATCTTGACAAATTCTTTGAGTGAGAAGATTTCGTCTTCACCAACTGGTGACCAGCCAAGCAAGATAATAAAGTTCAGCAGTGCATCTGGCAGGTAACCTAACTTACGGTACTGTTCGATAAATTGAAGAACCGTTTCATCACGCTTGGATAACTTTTTACCCGTGTCTTTGCTAATGATTAAACTCATGTGTCCAAACTTAGGCGCATCCCAGCCAAAGGCTTCGTAAATCATTAATTGTTTAGGGGTGTTGGCCACGTGGTCATCACCACGGAAAACGTGTGAGATCTTCATCAAATGGTCATCCAAAACAACGGCAAAGTTGTAAGTAGGAATACCATCCGCTTTAACGATGACAAAATCGCCACCAATCGTGTCGGAGTCAAAGGAAACCTTACCCTTCACCATATCATCCCAAGCATAAGTCTTATGTTCTGGAACGTGAAAACGAATAACTGGCTTTAAGCCTTTTACTTCAGATTCAGCCATTTTAGCTTTGATCTCATCATCTGACATACCGGCGTATTCATATTCATAGTGAGGCATTTCGTGACGAGCACGTTGCGCTTCACGATCTGCTTCAAGTTCGTCTTCAGTGCGGTATGACTTGTAAGCTTTACCTTCATCCAACAACTGCTGGATATAAGGTTTATAAATATCAAACCGTTCTGATTGACGATATGGACCGTAGTCACCTGGTTTATCAGGACCCTCATCCCAATCAAGTCCTAACCAGCGCAAATTGTCTAGCTGACTCTTTTCACCATCAGCAACATTCCGTTTCGTATCGGTATCTTCGATTCGGATAATAAACTTGCCTTTGTAGTGACGCGCAAATAAGTAATTAAATAGTGCTGTCCGTGCGTTACCAATATGCAAATGTCCTGTAGGACTAGGAGCATAACGAACGCGAATTGAATCATTTGCCAATATCTATTCCGCCTCTTTCAAATATTTCGATTAGACTTGGTCCGTCAATAAAGGGATACACCGATTGATGCATCCCCTTGTTAACGCACACTGCATACAGTATTTCAGTGTACCAAAGAATCAAACTCTTTTTAAGTGTACAATGGAACCTCAAAAAAGAAAAGTTAGTTCGACTTCTTCTTATTATTTTTTTGCTTACCGGACCCGTTTTGATTCAAATTTTCGTTTTCCTCATTGATTTCATGAGTTGAATGCGCAGGCTTAGCAAAGATCATCCGCCCTGCATCCGTTTGGATAGCTGACGTCACAATGACATCCAGATGCTCGTTTAGATAGAACCGGCCGTCCTCTACAACAACCATTGTCCCATCATCTAAGTAAGCAACACCTTGCTGACGCTCCGTTCCGTTCTTAACCACCATGACATCCAGGTGTTCACCCGGGATAACCCGCGGCTTCAATGCATTAGCCAAGGCGTTGATATTGAGCACTTGGACTTTCTGAAATTCAATGACCTTATTGAGGTTGTAATCGTTAGTGACAATGACACCATTGACTTCTTTTGCCAAGCGAATCAGTTTGCTATCAACTTCGGCAATGTCATCATAGTCCCCTTCGTACATTTCAACTGGGATGATGTTTTCTTCGCGCAGCTTATTCAAAATATCCAAACCGCGGCGGCCGCGAACCCGTTTGATACTGTCACTAGAATCGGCAATATATTGCAGTTCATATAAAACAAAGTTCGGAACTAATAGTGTCCCTTCAATAAAACCAGTCTTGACCAAATCATAAATTCGGCCGTCGATCAAAATATTCGTGTCCAATATTTTGTAATGGTGGTAGTTTTCATCAATTGGCCGATCAATGATGCTTTCACTGTCATCCTCAGTTTTCTTGGTCCGAAAAACAAACAGTTTTCGCCATTCATCGCGTTTGGTGGTTCCTAAGCGGAAACCCAACCAACCAAATAAAATCATGAGGATAATCGGAACGACACCACTAAAGATTGGTGAGTTCAACCTGTAAAGCGGGGTGGAAATTAAAATTGCAAAAACTAATCCGACGATGGTCGACATACTGCCAAATAATAAATACGCCGGGCTCTTAGACGTTAACGATTTCTCAAATTGATTGATTAAGCGCTCGATGTAACCAGAAAAAATAAAGGATAATAGCCAAAAAACTAGCGCGCCAATAATCGCATTTGAAATCTCGTTGTTAAACCAAGTCTGGGATGAATAACCAAAAACCGCCCAAATAAGTGGCGAATAAACAACGCCAAGACCGATACCAATAAACGCAAAAATTCCTTGAATAATGATTCTTTTTCTATTCATTCACTTCACCTCCAAATCCACTAAGCTAAAATCTTATGCAGGGCCTCTCCAAGCGTTGCTACACCAATAACTTCAATGTCCGTTGCCGGTGTCCAATCCTTCAAATTATTTTTGGGAATGTAAATCCGTTTGAAGCCAAGCTTTGATGCTTCCTTCACCCGATCTTCCACGCGGTTGACCCGGCGAACTTCACCGGTTAAGCCAATTTCGCCGACGTAGCATTCATTGGGGTTCGTCCCTTTATCCCGGTAAGAACTAGCAATGCTAATAGCTAAAGCGAGATCAATTGCTGGCTCGTCCAGCTTAACACCGCCAGCCGCTTTCAGATAGGCATCTTGATTTTGAAGCATCAAATTAGCGCGCTTTTCCAGGACTGCCATGATCAATGATACTCGGTTTCGGTCGAGTCCGGAAGCTGTCCGTTGCGCATTGCCAAACACGGAAGGTGTCAGTAAAGCCTGAATTTCAACCAAAATCGGCCTTGATCCCTCCATTGAGACCACGATTGCGGAACCAGTCGCGTCCTTCAAGCGTTCTTCAAGAAAAATTTCCGAAGGATTCTTAACTTCCTTTAATCCCGTTTCCTGCATCTCAAAAATTCCCAGTTCATTAGTTGAACCAAACCGATTTTTGACAGCTCTCAGGATTCGATACGTATGGTGCAGGTCTCCTTCAAAATAAAGGACAGTATCCACCATGTGCTCCAAAACTTTAGGACCAGCAATTGCGCCGCCCTTAGTCACGTGGCCCACAACAAAAATCGTCACACCCTGTGACTTAGCGATCCGCATGAGTTCTGCAGTGACCTGGCGAATTTGTGAAACCGAGCCGATCGCCGATGTAATTTCAGGTTCGGACATGGTCTGCACAGAATCAATCACTACATAATCGGGTTTCATTTCATTAATATTAGCCCGAATCCGGCTCATATCGGTTTCAGGATATAAGTAAAGGTTCTCACTAGCAACGCCTAAACGGTTAGCCCGCATTTTAATCTGGTTAGCACTTTCCTCGCCAGAAACGTAGAGCACTTTACCGCCAGTTTGACTCAACTGACCAGAGACTTGGAGAAGTAACGTCGATTTACCGATACCGGGATCCCCACCAATCAGGACTAAAGAGCCCGGCACGACACCGCCTCCTAGAACACGGTTAAGCTCACCCAGCTGCGTTTTGACTCGCGGTTCTTTCTTCATTGAGACTTCAGCCAATTTTTCAGGCTTAGTGACGATACCACCGCTCAAACTAGTTGCCGTTTTAGCTGGCGTAGTTGCCGGTGCGATCACTTCTTCAACGAAAGTATTCCACTTGCCGCAGTTGGGACAGCGGCCTAAAAATCTCGGTGCTTGATAACCGCATTCCTGACAGACAAACTGTGTCTTTTCTTTAGCCAATCGATTCAATCCTTCCCAATGATGCTCTGACTATTACTAACCAATCTTATTTTAGCATAGTCTAGGACTTCTGATGTCTTAGACTAGTGACCTTTAATTCTTTTTAAATTACTTGCCCGAAGAACCAAAACCACCCTGTCGTTTCTGTTGTGGTTTCCGTTCGTTATCAGCAGTTAAGTAAGGCATGAAAATCCCCTGGCCGATGCGATCACCCTTGGCGATTTTAGCATCCGTTAGACCAAAGTTAAGCACTTGCATGAAAATCTCGCCTTCGTTACTGTCATTATTATAATAATCAGCATCGATAACGCCAATTCCATTGGGAATGACTAAGCTTCGTTTTAGCGGATTACTCGACCGATTAGCTAAAATCAGTACCTCATCATCACCCATGTAAGCCTTGATTCCAGTTGGAATTAAGAAGGGTTTTAGTATCTTTTTGGCTTTTGCCTGTGTTTCCTCGGGTACGTTTTCCTGGTGTCTGATCGCCCACAAAATTCTTAAGAAATCTAATTTCCAAATACTTGGCACCGTAAAATCAACGGCGCTTTCAAAATCATACCCCGCCGCTCTTTTGGTGGTTCGGTACGGTAAATGAAGGCCCTTATCAGCATATGAAGAAACAACTTCAAATCCTCGTGTCATTTGATTCTCCCCTTTCATGCATGTGTTTTATCTTACACTATAAGCCCGTTTTAAAACACCCCAAAAGTGACACTTAGTGACTCACTTTAAACGTCAAAATGTTGTACAATAATGACTATCGAACGAGAAGGAGTGTGATCCATTTGAGTAATGAAACTAAAGCTGCTATCAGCAGCGATCAAATTACCCGTTATCAGACTTTATTTAACGACCGAAAAGATGCCAAGGTAGTTGAGCGTGCAGTGACCCATCAAGGAATTCTGGCGACCAGCGCTGATTTTGCTTCCGACACAGATATGACCCCCGTTTTTTCAATTGACTTGGATACTGGTAAGGTCTCTAATCAAAAACAGAGTGGCCGTTGCTGGATGTTTGCTGCCTTAAACACCATGCGGCATCACTTAGCTGACCTGTTTAAGCTCAGTGACTTTGAACTATCCCAAAACTACACCTATTTTTGGGATAAGTTTGAAAAAGCCAACTACTTTTATCAAAACGTCCTCAACACGGCGGACCAGCCGTTAGACAGCCGAAAAGTTGCCTTTCTCATGACCACACCGCAACAGGATGGTGGCCAGTGGGACATGCTCTGTGCGATCATTGAAAAGTACGGCATCGTGCCAAAGTCAGTCATGCCTGAAACTTACAGCAGTTCAAAATCTAGCGAATTAAACGGTACCTTGAACAAAAAATTACGTAAAGATGCCGTTACCCTTCGTGACTTAGCGGCTAAGAACGCCAGCAGCGATGACATTGCTGCTGCCCGTGATAAAATGCTAGGTGAAGTTTACCGCTTGCTTTGCTACACACTTGGTGAACCTGCGCAAAAATTTGATTTTGAATACCGTGATGATAACAAAAACTACCATATTGATCGTGGCTTAACGCCAAAATCATTTTATGATAAGTACGTTGGCTGGAACTTAGACGACTACGTTTCGGTCATCAACGCACCAACGAATGACAAGCCTTACAACAAGACTTATACCATTGAAATGCTAGGTAACGTGCTGGGTGGCCGAGCCGTCAAGCATTTAAACGTCACCATGGACGATTTCAAGCAACTGGCCATTGCTCAGTTAAAGGACGGTCAAAGCGTTTGGTTCGGCTGTGATGTTGGCCAAAGTTCAGACCGTCAAAAAGGCATCATGGACA
The DNA here is from genome assembly GCF_002217925.1 of Secundilactobacillus mixtipabuli. Lineage (GTDB taxonomy): Bacteria > Bacillota > Bacilli > Lactobacillales > Lactobacillaceae > Secundilactobacillus > Secundilactobacillus mixtipabuli. The sequence goes on from NZ_BCMF01000008.1 coordinate 104,974, forward strand.
CCAACGCCTATAACAAAAACGAGTTATTGGACATGGACTTATCCATGACAAAAGCAGAACGACTAGATTACGCTGAAAGTCTAATGACTCACGCCATGGTTATTACTGGTGTTGACTTAGTTGACGGCAAACCAACCAAATGGAAAGTCGAGAACAGCTGGGGTGAAAAAGTCGGCACTAAAGGCTACTTCGTCATGAGCGACAGCTGGATGGAAGAATACTGTTATCAAGTTGTTGTGAACAAGAAGTACCTTAGCCTTGAACTGCGCAAGGCACAAGAAGAGACACCAACTGTATTAGCACCTTGGGATCCAATGGGAGCCTTAGCTTAACGATTAAAATAGTTAAACAGCCTAATGATCGGTCTTAGCTGACTAATCATTAGGCTGTTTTTGAATTAGAATGATTTACCCATTCAGAGCTAATCTAACGTTTTTTTATGCTGTACGTTTAGCTGACCATCAAAATCATAAACAATCGGGATGCCGTTTGGCACTTCCAAATGATCGATATCTGAATCACTGATTCGATCAATATACTTGATTAGCGCCCTTAAGGTGCTACCATGAGCGACCACCAATTGATTATGGCCATCTAACAGCCGTGGTGCAATTTGATCCTGCCAGTATGGCATCAGCCGATCATACGCCATCTCCAAACTTTCACCTTTAGGTTCGGTAACGCCCAATGGTTCGTATCTTCGGTCCTGATCGGGTTTGTCTAACAGCGGCGGTACTGTATGATAACTACGGCGCCACAGCTTAAACTGTTTCTCACCGACCTTGGCTTTCACCGCCGCTTTTTTCTTGCCCCGCAACGCCCCGTAGTGACGCTCGTTCAAGCGCCAGGATTTAGTCACTGGAATATAAAGCTGGTCAGCTTCCGCCAGAACAATGTTTGCTGTCATAATCGCTCGCTTTAACATAGAGGTATGCAGATGGTCAAACTGCAGCCCTGTCTGTTTGATTGCTCTACCTGCTTGGTGGGCTTGAGCAATTCCCCTTTCAGTGAGCGGCACATCACTCCAGCCAGTAAAAACGCCATCTCGATTGGCCTGACTTTCACCGTGACGCAAAATGACTAATTTAACCATAAAATAACCCTCTCTTCTCATGCTCTTTTATTCACATAACAGTATATCACCGGTACTTCATTCAATAAAGGGACCCCGTCATTACGACGAAGTCCCTTTATTGAATTCAAAACTAAGCGTTCAGCAACAACATCAGAATTGGAATCACAAGCAAACTAAGCAAAGTCGATTCCGTGACCATGACGGCAGCAAAGCTGGAATCAGCACCATAGAGTTTCGACACAACGGGCGCATTCGTCATAACGGGCATTGCTGATTGAATAATGAAGACCTGTTTCATCATAATGGGCATTGCGGTCGGCAGAACCAGAAGCGCCATCAGTGCTGGTGCAAGAATAAACCGGCCGAAAAGGATCCCTAAACTACCTCGATTAATGGTTAAATCGTGGAGATCAACGTTAGCAATGGCAATCCCAATAAAAATCATGGAAAGTGGCACGGTCAAACCACCAATATAATTTAAGTCTGCCATAATAAATTTCGGCAACTGAATTTTGAGTAACACCAGAACGACACCGACCATAAAGCCCAGCAATGGCGGTGAAAATACCTTTTTGAGCGTTTGACCCAAACTAAAATGATAGTCACCTTGACCGTCGCGCTGAATCAGGTAAACCCCTAACGTCCAAAAAATCGTCGTGTTAGCCATGTAATAAACCAGCACATAGGGCAGACTTTTAGCAGCACCAAACAGTGCCACATTAACGGGTAAACCGACAAACACGGTATTTGAATTAAAAAACATGGATTCGAAAAGCCCGCGATGACTTTTCTTAATATGTAGAACTTTGGCAACGATGATTGAAACACCAAATAACACCATCATTGAAACCACCGGGAAACGTAAGTCAGGAAGCGTTTCGATTAAACGCTTAAACGTAAACTTGCTGATGATCGTATACGCCATGTAAGCTGGCAGGGCCACTTGAGTGACTAACCGTGCAATCAGCTTACTGGCCGATTCATTAAACCAGCCAAGGTTAGTTAATAAATAGCCCAAGGCAATCATGAGTAAAATTTCAACGACGCCCGCAACGCTTCGGGCGAATAATAGCAACATTGTGTGTTAACCCTTCTTTCACATCAAAAATTAATATTCATTATAGCATAGTTCTCAAACGTTGACTTTACAACATCATTAACTTGTCCTCAATTGAAATAGAGACTAACGCCATCCGTCTCAGAAGTTTAGCCATTTTGGCATCGTTTTTTTAGGCACTTTTTCCACGGCTAGAGTGGCTTTCTTCATTACATGGTTTACGAGAACTACAATTTGTGATGTAATAGTACAGTTAGACAGAGAAACGAAGCTCACTTTTTTTCTTAAATTCGACTTAAACTTCATTGAAAAAACACACAATCTAAACCAATAGACTTATAATTCATAGAGATTTTACAGAGGCGAGGGAAACTTATGGCATCAAATAATTTCGATCCAAATCAAAATAACCAACCAACACGGCGTAGTGATTATTCACACTTTAAAACCCGAAAAAAGCACCATGGCTTGCTTTGGAGCATTCTGATTATCGTGTTGATATTACTCACGGGTGGCGTTGCTTATGGCTACCATGCTTATAACGAAGCTAAAAAAACGTTCGACAGTACCTTCCAAGCTGGTCAAACCAATAAGCTGAGAAACGTCGATGACGTCATTAGACAGGGAAAGCCGTTTTCAATCCTGTTATTAGGGACTGATACTGGTGCCCTTGGCAGAAACGACGTGGGTCGAACAGATACGATGATCGTTGCGACTGTCAACCCCAAGAAGCAGACCGCTTACTTGACCAGTATTCCACGTGATACCCGAGTACAAGTTAAGGGTGACTCGCAGCCATACGAAAAAATCAACGCGGCTTATACCATTGGTGGTGCAGCAGGTTCGGTTTCTACCGTTGAAAACTTGCTTGATATTCCAATCGATTTCTATGCCATTGTCAACATGGGTGGCTTAGAGCGAATGGTCAATGCCGTGGGTGGCGTTGACGTTGTGCCGCCAATGACCTTCCAATATGGTCATGCTAATGTCGTCAAGGGGCAAAAGATTCACTTGAACGGTAAGCAGGCTTTAGATTACTCACGGATGCGTGAAGAAGATCCACTGGGTGACTACGGCCGGCAAAAGCGGCAGCGGCAAGTCCTGCAAAAACTGGTCGTTAAGGGTGTAGGAATCACTTCTATCCCTCGTTACAAGCAAATTTTGACTTCGCTAAATGGCAATATGAAAACCGATATGACTTTTAATGATATGCTTGCCATCCGCACTAAATACGGCGATGCCAGTCACCACATTAAATCGCAAACGTTACAGGGGCAAGACGCAATGATTGATGGTGTTTCTTATCAAGTGGCACCACTTTCAGAACTGCAGAAAGTTTCCAATAACATTCGTCGTACATTAGGTCTTAGTGACTCAACTAAATTATCACCAAGTTCTACAGGTACGGGTGATGACAGCAACTATGCTTCATCAAGCAGCAGTTATTAATTTAAAAACTAATCAAAAGAGCTTAACGCTGATCAGCGTTAAGCTCTTTTTTGCCGTTTTAAAAAGTAAGTTTGTTCAAAAATGGTTCAATGTCTTTTTTTCGGTCAGTTGGCAATTCCTGGATGGCCACTTTTAACCCAGCACCATGGATTAAATAACGCAGCGCTTCGGCTTCAGATTCATCCACTGCCACACCGTCCGTCAGCATCTTCATCCCGTCTTGATAAGCAAGGAGGCCTATATTGACGCCGATTTCAGTTAAATCAATGCCGCCCTTCACCAGTTTGGCCATATCTTTGGCGGTTTCGGTCAGCAGTAACGGCCGATAGGTTTCAAAATGCGGATCGTGATAAATCGAGATCATTTTTTTGACCGTAAGGACGTTAGCCTCGACCCCTGAAGGTGCCGACTGCAAGATTAACGTCTGCCTTAGAGGATCTTTAACCAGCCGATTTGAGACAACTAAGATTTGGTTTGGCATAGTCGTTTTTACCCAACCGGTCACAACCTGGCGAGGTAACACGCGACTCCCAATTCGTGCAAACTGAATATGCATTGTCATAACGGTTAATCTCTTTCGTCATGTTCCGGTTCAAAACTCCGGATGCCCTTTTGGCCGCTTCTTTTTAAATGTTCGACAACTTTATCTAATGGCTGATCCCGAATCGTAAATGCGTCCATAATAATCGGCAGGTTGACCCCCGATATCATGGCCATCGTTTCAGGCTGCTGGCTGACAATTTGACTGGCAACGGTAAATGGCGAACCGCCCCAAAGATCCACCAAAAAAAGCACGGCATCTGGAGCATCCAATTTACTCAGGGCAGTTTGATATTTAATCATCAAGTCATCCGATGTTTCATGGTCATTAAACGTCACGGTGGCAATATTAGCCTGCTTGCCAAAAATCATCGTTGCAGACTGTAACAACCCCTTGGCTAAATCTCCATGACTAGCAATCACAATGGCAATCACGACATTGCCTCCTCATTATTAACAAAATAAATTCTGGTCATTAGCGACTCTTAACTGCTTTCATCTTAGCACACCCATTCAGCTCTTGCCTTTACATTTGGAAAGATTAACGGACCAAGGTTAAAATATCGGCCGGTGCTTTAAACGTATAATCGGCCGCTACCTTCTCTGTTAAATGACTGTTTCCCCAAGCGACTAAACCAAACTTAACTCCCGCAGCATGCGCTGCCTGAAGATCGTAGGTCGTATCACCAATGTAAACCGTTGAAGCCGGATCCGCCTTCAAGCGATCCATAGCCACTAAAATTGGGTCTGGTGCTGGCTTACCACGCTTGGCATCCTCAAAGAAAACAAACTGACTAAAATATTGGTCTAATCCAAGTGGCGTTACATCCCGCTTAAACTCATAGGTTTGCTTGGAAGTCATAATGGCTTGCTGAGTCCCTGGATGCTGATCGAGTTTCTTCAACATCGTCTCGACACCGTCATAAACGTGAACCATTGATTGAAACTCTGGGATGGTTTCAGCCCATTCGTTCAAAATCACCTGTATAAGGCTTGCTGGCACTTTTAGCTGCTTTAACGCGTCGAGACTAGTAATTCCAAAGGTTTTCGTTAACTCATCGTAAGGGTGCTTAATATCGTGCTGACGAAGGACCTTGTCCAAGGCCTTCATATACATTGCTTCCGTATCAAGCAAGGTACCGTCTACATCGAAAATAAAATTTTTCATCAAACCCGACCTCCAAATCATTATTCAACAAAAAAACTCGCAACATTCAACCAAAACTGGTCAAACATTCCGAGTTTACGTATGCGGCCAAGAGGACTCGAACCTCCACCGGGAAAACCCCGACAAGATCCTTAATCTTGCGCGTCTGCCAGTTCCGCCATGGCCGCATCAACAAGAAATAATATACCAGAATTATAACTTGTTTTCAATGGTTATTTGTAAAATATTCATATTTACTCTGCATTTACCGTTGCACCTTGCCGGTCGATATCAAAAATCCGCAGGCTACCCTTCACATCTAGATCCATTAATTTCTGACGTAAAACAATCAGCTGCGGTTCAGTACCAAAGGTGCCAATCGTAGGCCCAGCACCACTTAGATAGGTGCCGTAGATACCAAATTGATGGGCGGTTTCGCGGATCATTGGCAGTTCTGGTACTAGTTTTGTCCGGGCAGTTTCATGAAATTGGTCGCGTTCCATCATGTGTGTCACTAATTGCCAATTATTAGTGGCCAAAGCAGCAATCATCACGTTAGCCACACTGCTACCAATGATTGCTTGTTTACGAGGTAGCTCTTTAGATAAAACGTTCCGGCTTTCCGAAGTCAGCAACGGCTGGTTTTTAATGAACGCCAGCATCTTCAATCCCTCCGGCATAGCAAGCTTAACTGTCGTAGCCGTTTCACCGTCATAATCTGCAACGACGACATCGCCTAACAGCGCTGGCGCCACATTATCGGGGTGGCCTTCAATTTTGGCAGCCGCGGTCACTTGATCAGCTAAAGTAAGATCCATCTCACCTAATTCGTTAGCGATCTTGACCCCAGCTACTACCGCGGTGGATGAACTGCCTAAACCGCGGGCGACCGGAATATCTGACATCACCGTTAACTGGTGGGGCTGCAGATTAGGGTTCACCTTCAAGGCCGACTGAACAATTAAATTTTGCTCATCCGTTGGCACATCTGGACCTAATGCGTGGTTAACCCGCCACCGTTCCGTCTTTTCTTCTACGATTACTGTCAGATATAAATGCAGTGCAACACCAAGCGAATCAAATCCTGGTCCTAGATTGGCTGATGTCGCTGGAACTCGAATCACAATTTTACCCATAAGTTTATCCTCCAATACGGAATTGTAACGCTCATAGAAACAAGCTCAGTTGTCCTTAACCATTATCAAGTACCTTCACGCAAAATTCAATGCCACGGATACCCTCAAATGTCATGATACACGTTCACTTTTCTGAAAAACCAATTTGCCGTGACATTTCCCACAGACAAACTTGGCTGTATTAATTCGTCGTTTACGCCGGTATAGCTGGCCACACTGCTGACAGCGATAAACCAGCACTTTGGTCGGCTTAGTTTGCTGCGGTTGACTCGGTGCATAACGAAGACCACCAACCGCCTGTAGCAGCTGTTTAAACGCCTTTGTCCTATGCTGGCCGGACTGTCCCGCTAAGTGCAGGTGATAATGCACTAACTCATGTTTAATCACGCCAATCAGCGTTTCTTCGCCAAACATTGTGAGCATCCGTGGGTTAATATCAATATGATGATCTTTTAGGTGATAGCGCCCACCAGTGGTTCTAAGGCGCGCATTAAAAAAAGCTTGATGTTTGAACGGCTTGCCAAAGGATTGAAGCGAAACACGCTCTACTAAGTGCTGGAGTTCTCTGTCAGTCATTAGGCGACACCATGGTTAGCTGAATACGATGGCGTTGTTCGTCAACTTCTAAAACCCAGACAGTCACGATATCACCCACCGAAACAGCTGTAGCTGGTCTGCTAACGTAAGACTTAGACAGGTGCGAGATATGGACCAGACCATCTTGTTTGACACCAATGTCAACAAACACGCCGAAATCCACAACGTTTCTAACCGTTCCTTGTAATTTCATTCCCGGTTTCAAATCGCTCATCTGCAAGACATCCGTACGTAAAATTGGAGCGGGCATCTCATCACGGCGGTCACGCCCTGGTCGTTGCAAACTGTTAAGAATATCTTGCAGTGTTGACTTGCCCACATTCAACTGGCCACTGAGCCTGTCAACATTGAGCTTTTCAAGTGCACTGGCAACTGCTGGCGTGCCCACCTGGGTTAGTTTCAGGTCGAGACTCGCCAAAATTTTTTTGGCTACCGGATAACTTTCGGGATGAATATCCGTATTGTCCAAAACATTTTTGCCATTAATGATCCGTAAAAAACCAACGGACTGTTCGTAAGCTTTTGGTCCTAACCGGGGCACCTTTTTTAATTCCGGCCGACTATTAAAGCTGCCGTGTTTTTCCCGATAAGTCACAATATTAATAGCGGTTTGTTTAGATAAACCAGAAATATGAGCTAATAGTTCAATACTTGCGCGGTTTAAATCTACCCCTACTTGGTTAACCGCTGTCTCAACTACCCGGTCTAGCTGTTCGTCTAAGCCGCTTTCAGGGACATCGTGCTGATATTGACCAACACCGACTGACTTGGGATCAATTTTTACCAGTTCAGCGAGTGGGTCTTGCAGCCGTCGACCAATGCTGACAGCTGACCGCTCCTCAACGTTAAAATCAGGGAACTCGGCTCGGGCTACCGCACTGGCAGAATAAACGGACGCACCAGCTTCATTGACGATCGTGTACCTAACATCCCGATTGATCTGCTTGATTGCTTCAGCCACAAACTGTTCGGATTCACGACTGGCGGTTCCATTACCAATGGCAATCATATCGACTTGATAATCGTTCAGCAATTTGATGAACGCTGGCATGGCCTGTTGCCGTTTAGCCTCCGAAGCTGGCTGATGTGGGTAAATGACCTGCTTCGCTAAAAACTTACCGTTACCGTCCATAATCGCTAATTTACAGCCCGTCCGATAAGCCGGATCAAAGCCCATGACAATGTGATTTTTTAAGGGTGCCTGCATCAATAGGTGATAAAGGTTGTTGCCAAAAACTTGGATAGCGTGATCCTGTGCCGTCTCAGTCAGCGCCTTTCTTAATTCACGCTCAATAGCCGGTCCAATAAACCGCTTGTATGCATCCTGATAAGCGGATTCCACGATTTCCACTGCAGGACCTTGATGTTGCGCAATCAGTTGAAACTTGAGGTAGCGCTCGATGGCCGAATCATCAACCCCAATTTTAACGGTTAGGATGCCCGCTTTTTCGCCACGGTTGATGGCCAACGTCTGATAGGGACTCACTTTTTTGAAGGCAGACTGAAAATCGTAGTAGATCTTATAAATTTGCTGATCATCTTTTTCCTGACCATTGCGTTTTAATTTACTGGTCAAGATACCATTGCGTTGAGTATAACGGCGAATCCATTCACGAAACTCCGCCCGCTCGCCAATCGCTTCGGCTAAAATTTCATGGACACCTTCACGTGCACTTTGAAGATCAGGAACCTGATCATTAACATACTGTTTGGCTACTGTTTCAAACGGTTCCTGTTTAAATTGCATGACCCACTGAGCAAGTGGAAACAATCCCGCATCCTTAGCAATCGTTGCCTTTGTCCGCCGTTTCTGCTTATAAGGCAGATATAAATCTTCGACCTGCTGTAATTGAGTGGCAGCTTTGATGGCTGAAGACAACTGCGCTGTTAATTTACCCTGTTCTGAAATTTGGTTCAAAACTTCTTGTTTTCGTTGCTGTAATTTGCTGATTCGATGAGCTTCATCCTGAATTTCCCGGATTTCAACTTCATCAAGATTGCCAGTCATTTCTTTTCGGTAGCGCGCAATAAAAGGCACCGTGTTATTGTCATTTAACAAATCTAAGGTGACGTCAATTTGACGGCCCTTATAGGCTGGAAGTGCCCGTTTAATCAGTGTTAACGTTTCATTATCCATTTCTCAACATCCTTACGTATCAGTGTGTTTATTATACCATGCAGCCACTAAATCAACGCCAGAAAAATAGAGCACGTAAACGTCAAAAGACCGCTACATGCTCTATTTTCAAATTGATTAACTACATCACCATCGACATAATGCGTTGCGCTGCTGAAGTGATTTTTTCCATCATGTTTTCTTGTTCATGTTCAGAATCGTTAAAAGTTTCGACGTCCACTGTCTGGTTTTCTGGATCAATTGAATCCACCATTGCCTGACAAGCTTGTGAGTAATTCCGATAGGCCGCAACTAATTGCTTGTGCCGACCAAGGATTCGAACGGGCACAGAGGCCTGCTGCAACCGATTTAAGTTTTCGGTGTAAGCGTCCGTTCCCTTTTGGAAGGTTGCCTTTGTGGCTGCCAATGTAGCTGTTCCTAAATCAGCAACTGCATTGTCATCAATTGCTTGGCGAAGTTTTTCAAAATCCGGATTCATATCTGAACCGGTTTTTTCCGTATCTTCGATCACTTTACTTAAAGCGGGTAAATAACTTGCCATCGTTTTGGGTTTCATAAAAGATTCCTCCTATTTCTCAATCCGTCGTTGCACTAACTTGACGATTTCGACAAGCGCAATCATCAAAATACCAGCACCAAATACAATCCCCCACTGGAGTATATTAAGCTCTGTTAAGTGGAAAACGGTATTAAAACCAGGAACAACAATTGTGACTGCCAATAATAAAAATGCCGTTAAGACCGCCCAATTAAGTGCCCGATTTTTGAAGAGACCAATTTTAAAAATTGATTCGTGGATCGACTTAGAGTTAAAAGCATGGAACAACTGAATTAGTCCCAGTGTCGCAAAGGCCATGGTTAAAGCATCCGCGTGAGCTAATTGAGGGTTGGCATGTACTGGGAACTGAATAGACAAACCATATACGCCAAGCGTAATCAGCCCTTCTAATAGCCCTTGATAAATGACATTGCCAAAGACGCCTCCAGAAAAGAAGTTGGATGTCCGTCCTCTTGGTTTACGCTTCATGATGTTAGGCTCTGCAGGTTCTAGGCCTAAGGCAATGGCTGGGAAAGTATCCGTCACCAGGTTGATCCAAAGAATCTGTACGGGCGCTAAAATTTGCCAGCCTAACAAGGTCATGACAAACAGCGTTAACACTTCACCAATGTTAGCAGACAGGAGATACTGCAATGCTTTTTGAATATTAGCGAAAACCTTACGTCCCTCTTCCACTGCAACGACAATGGTCGAAAAGTTGTCATCCGCCAACACCATATCACTCGCACCCTTAGAGACTTCAGTACCGGTTATCCCCATACCAACACCAATATCGGCAGCTTTTAGAGCCGGTGCATCGTTCACACCATCCCCCGTCATCGCCACTACTTTACCACGCTTTTGCCAAGCATTCACGATTCGCACCTTATGCTCAGGCGCAACCCGTGCATAGACTGAATACTGATCAACACGCTGATTAAAATCTTCATCACTGATCTTATCAAGTTCGGCACCCGTGATAACCTGATCATCACGACTATCTGCGGACAAAATTCCTAACCGCTTGGCAATGGCTGTTGCGGTGTCTCTGTGATCACCCGTAATCATAATTGGTCGAATACCAGCTTCATGCGCTTCAGTCACTGCTTGGGCGACTTCAGGCCGTTCTGGGTCGATCATGGCAATCAAGCCGATAAAAACCAAGTGCTGTTCAGCAGTCTCACTAGAAAGATCGGCCGGAACGGCATCAACCTGATTATAAGCAAAGGCCAGCACTCTTAGGGCTTGAGTGGCCAGCTCATGGTTAATTGCCATAATTTGCTGTTTATCAGCTGCCATTATCTCACGAATCTGGCCAGAAACCAAAATCCGGTCAACCCGTCTTAATAACTGATCGGGTGCTCCTTTAACGTATTGCGTCACGTGTCCGTCAGCATCTTCGTTGAATGTTGACATTAACTTTCGCTCAGAATCAAACGGAATTTCAGCGACCCGTTTATTACTGCTGATTGTGGATGCAGCTGGTTCTCCTTGATCCAAATAATACTGGATCAAAGCCGTTTCAGTTGGATCACCCGCTAAACCGTCATCGGTAAATTTACTATCGTTATTCAACACCATTGCCAGCGCCAACGGATCGGTTAAATCAGTTTTCGCGTCTTTAGCATCGATCAGCTGACCATTCTCATACAGCTGTTCAACCGTCATTTTGTTTTGCGTTAACGTCCCGGTTTTATCCGAGGCAATAATATCCGTACTACCAAGTGTCTCCACGGCCGGTAATTTACGGATCAGTGCATGACGCTTTGCCATCCGCTGTGTGCCCAATGCCAGGGTAATCGTCACAATGGCCGGCAGTCCCTCTGGAATAGCAGCAACGGCCAAGGAAATAGCTGTCAGCAGCATATTAACGAGTGTTTCTTCGCCACGAACCATGCCAATCACAAAAACTAAAGCAGCAATGGCTAAAATAAGTGCCGTTAACCATTTTCCTAGCTGATTAAGATTCTCTTGCAGTGGTGTCTTGGTTTCAACTGTATCTTCGATCATACCGGCAATTTGACCGACTTCGGTCTTCATTCCAGTCGCAACGACAACCCCGGTTCCCCGGCCAGTCGTAATGTTGGCCGTCATGAAAACCAAATTATCACGATCACCTAAGGGTAGATCATTTTCAACCAGCACATCACTGGTTTTGTTGACCGGCACGGATTCACCGGTCAAGGCGGCTTCTTCAACCTTCATAACATTTGCTGTCAGCAGCCGAATATCTGCTGGTACAATGTCACCAGCCTCAAGGTGAACAATGTCACCAGGGACCAGTTCATCACTTTTAACCGTGATCACCTGGCCGTTGCGTTCTACGTGTGCCACTGGCGCCGCCATTTCCCGTAAGGAATTAATCGCATCCTCAGCTTTGGATTCCTGGAAGACCCCAAAAACGGCATTCAAAACAACCACGGCTAAAATAATGAGCGCATCAACCAGTTCGCCAGTCGCACCAGCAATGATGGCCGCAACGATCAGCACAATGATCATAAAATCCTTAAACTGAGCCACAAATTTTTCCAATAAAGTCGTTTGCCGTTTTGCGGCTAACTTGTTAGCGCCATATTCACTGCGGCGCTCTTTAACCGTTGCTTCGGTAAGCCCTTGTTCTTGAGTGTCTAAATTTTTGAACAATTCATCTGTCGTCTGCTGGTACCACGGTTTGTCCACCATATAAAATCCTCCTGTTATTTATGAAACCTGTTATTGTCGTTATAAGTCTCATCGATTAAGGCCTTCCCGGAGACGGTAGTCCCTTGTTGACGGGTTGGTCACAGAAGATTCTGCCGATTACTCCCTCATCGTATCACGCAGCCTCACGAAGGTTACTTCCAAAAAGTATCAAATACCGTTACGGGTAAGTGCCGCTTATGCTGGGTTCTGAGATACCAGCTTTCGATCGTCTCAGCTGCCTTATCAGAAACTGGCTTACCCTCTAAATAATCATCAATGTCATCATAGCGAACACCAAGTGCAACTTCATCAGGTAAAGCTGGCCGATCCTCTTCCAAATCAGCGGTTGGCACTTTCGTATACAGATGCTCAGGTGCATTTAGCGCTTTAAGCAGCTGCTTGCCCTGACGTTTATTTAATCGCCAAATCGGGGTGATATCAGCAGCCCCATCACCAAACTTGGTATAAAAACCGGTAACGGCTTCCGCTGCATGATCAGTTCCGACTACGGCTCCTCGGTTAGCCCCGGCAATCGTAAACTGGGCAATCATCCGCTGCCGAGCCTTGATATTGCCCTTATTAAAATCAGAAATCGTTTCTTGATTTGCTTGGACAGCCGCCACAGTAGCATCCGTCGCCGCTTTAATATCTACGCGATCTACCCGGTCAGCCTTCATAAAATCAATGGCGGCCATTGCATCAGATTCATCCGCCTGTTTCCCGTATGGCAACCGAACAGCGATAAATTGAAATTGATTATCGTTTGTTTCAGCCCGAAGCTCAGTAACTGCCATTTCAGATAGTTTACCGGCAAGTGTGGAATCTTGCCCACCGGAAATACCCAAAACCAGTGTCTTTAGACCCGTCTTTTTTAAGTACGCTTTTAAAAAGTCAACACTGCGTCTGATTTCGTTTTGCGGAACAATTTTCGGCTGAACTTTTAACGCTGAAATAATTTCTTGCTGTAATTCTCTCATCACGATGTCCTCTTACTGATTAGTAAAATCAAGTTTTTTTACGTATTCATGAATCTTTTTGATTAAATTCATCTTGTTATCCCAAAGTTTTTGAGATAAATCAACCGGATACTTTTGGGGATTCAGATCCCGCTTGTATTCTGGCCAAAGGTTATCTAATGCTTGAGAACAAAACGACTTAATATCTGCTAATTCTGGCTGCTGATAAACGAGCCGGCCCGCATCAAAAATGGTTTGCAAAATCGGTCGAGCATCAAAGTCGGTCACGGTTTTGTTAATGTAGGTATAGCTTGGATGGAACATATACAGCTCATCTTGCTGCCGGGGATCTTCATTCCAAAGAGAAATGTAATCACCCTCGGACTTACCATTTTCCTTCTTAGTAATCCGCCAAACTTGTTTTCGACCAGGCGTCGACACCTTTTCAGCGTTGTTAGATAACTTAATGGTGTCTTCCATCTTGCCATTTTTCTCAATGGAAACCATTTTATAAACAGCTCCCAGTGCAGGTTGATCAAAAGCAGTAATCAGTTTAGTGCCTACTCCCCACACGTCAATTTTAGCTCGTTGCATTTTAAGTGACATGATGGTCTTCTCATCCAGATCATTAGACGCATAGATTTTGGCATCTTTGAATCCGGCTTCATCTAACTGTTCGCGAACACGCTTAGAAAGATAAGCCATATCGCCAGAATCAATTCGAACGCCCAAGAAATTGATTTGATCGCCCATTTCGTTAGCAACCCGAATTGCACTGGGCACACCACTTTTAATGGTATCGTAAGTATCAACCAAGAAAACACAGTCCTTATGGGTCTGCGCGTATGCACGGAAAGCATCGTAATCATTCCCATACGTTTGTACCAATGAGTGCGCGTGCGTGCCGCTGATTGGAATACCAAACACTTTACCTGCTCGAACGTTTGACGTCGCATCAAAGCCACCGATATAAGCTGCCCGAGTTCCCCAAAGGGCGGCATCAAATTCCTGCGCCCGACGTGAGCCAAACTCCATAATACCGTCGTTACCAGCTACGGAGCGAATCCTAGCAGCTTTAGTTGCAATCAGCGTTTGGTAGTTCACAATGTTTAGCACAGCCGTTTCAATCAGCTGGCAATCAGCTAACGGCCCTTCTACTTGGATCATCGGTTCATTGTTATAAACCAATTCCCCTTCTGCAGCAGAACGGATCGTTCCCTGAAATTTAAAGTCAGTTAAATACGCCAATAGTTCTGGTGAGTAATCGGTTGCTTCTTTTAAGTAGTCAATATCTGTTTTTGAAAAGTGCAGATCTTCGATATAATGGATAATATGTTCTAGTCCAGCAAAAACAGCAAATCCGTTTTTAAAGGGCATATCGCGAAAGTAAACTTCGAAAATGGCCTTCTTATTTTGAATTCCCTTCTCAAAATAAGTTTGAATCATACTCAATTCATATGCATCCGTATGCAAAGTTGTGCTATCATCTGGATACTGCTTCGCCATGTCAGTAACTCCTTTAATTGTTTGATATTTCTGGTTATGAGAACTATTCTATCATTAATCCGAATTATCGTCAGTTAAACCGATATTTTTTAAACTATTTCTAGAATGGATGGTTCTTATGTCAAACGAATTCCCACAAATCAAGGTCTTAAACGTGCCGTTTATCAATACAACTCAAACCGCTTTTTTAGCCGCCATTGAAGCCCGTATCAATCACCGAGAAAACACGTTTATTGTTACGGCGAATCCTGAGATCGTCATGTATGCCAGAAATGACTCTCACTATCAGCAAATTTTAGAAAATGCGGACTACATTACACCCGATGGTATCGGCATCTTAAAAGGTGCTGCCATCCTCGGTCAACCAATGACTGAACGCATCACTGGCTACGATACGTTGCTTGCTCTGCTTGCCTGGGGCAACCAGCAAGGCAAATCCGTTTACTTAGTGGGCGCTAAACCGGACGTCATCAAAGATGTCAAAAAAGTTGTCGCCGCCCGCTATCCTGAGCTTAAGGTCGTTGGTGCACGTGATGGCTATTTTAATGATTTCACACCGATTGCCCAAGACATTGCTCAAAAGCAGCCTGATATGGTCTTTCTTGCGGTGGGTTTCCCCAAACAAGAGCAGTTGATTGCTGATTACCGGCACCAAAATAATGGCTTATGGATGGGTGTGGGCGGCAGCTTTGATGTTCTAAGCGGTCACACCAAACGGGCCCCCGAATTTTTCCAGAAACATCATTTAGAGTGGTTCTATCGGTTAATCACTGAACCAACCCGGTTGAAACGGATGATGGTCTTGCCACGGTACCTAAAAGTTGTTAAACAATCCGCGCGTAAATCAAAATAATGCTGTGTACGAAAAGAGCCTAGAGGTTGATCATTTGATCACTTCTAGGTTCTTTTCATTATTTTTCTAGTATGAATTCGAAACGTTCGCCTACGTATTGAGTTCGAACGTATTCGAATGGCCGACCATCCTGTAAGTAAGAAATCTGCCGTAATCGTAAAATGGCATCACCGCGTTTAATATCCAAATATTCTGCAATTCTTTCTGATGCAGAGGAAGCTGAAACCATCTGCTTTGCGTGTCCTGGAATTAAGCCCTTTTTGGTTTCCAGCGTCCGATATAACGACTCAGACACTTCTTGTTTTGAAAGGCCCTCCACAATTTCTAATGGAATAGTTGCCACTTCAAAACTAATGGGGACATCATCGCCGTAACGGACCCGCTCCATTCGTAGGACCTGAGTATCATCCTTAAGCTTTAACTTTTCAACTTCACTCAAAGATGGACTCATCACGTGGTAAGAAATGGTTTTACTCGATGGCTGCTTACCCTGAGCAAGCATGAGATCAGTAAATCCAGTGACCCCTGACATTTTTTCCTGCACTTTTTGATTGGCCACAAAAGTACCCGATCCAACAAAGCGTTCCAAGATTCCCTCTTCAACCAAGGTTTGAATAGCTTGCCGAAGCGTCATTCGACTGACGTGAAATTGAACAGCCAGTTCGCGTTCCGAAGGGATTCGATCGCCCACAGACCATTTGCCGGCTTCAATTGCTTTCTTGATCTCATTATGAATTTGAATATACACAGGTGATCCCATAAAATTTACGACCTTTCTTACCTAACTAATCAGTTTGACTCGCGTCAAATTCGCGGCCATAACTATAGGTTGTTTGTAAATTAAGTGCCCGATCCAAGACGTTCAAATCGGCGTCAAATCCTGGCAATAATTTTCCTTTTTGAGTTAATCCGAATTCTTCTGCTTGATTGACAGAAGACATTTGAACGGCGTCTTCGATTGCACAACCAGTAAAAAAAATCACGTTACGAAACGCGTCATCGTAACGCAGTACGGAACCAGCTAAATTACCAGTTTCAAGCCGCGCCTGTTTGTCCTTAACGATCACTTTTTGACCGCCCAGTTCACTGACGCCTTCTGGCATTCCCTTGGCACGCATTGAATCAGTGACGAGTTCAATCCGGTGTGGTCCCTTTTGTTCATAAGCTAATTTAATCATATCTGGAACGATATGGAAGCCGTCGCAGATTAATTCTGCATACATATTATCTTCAAGCATCGCATGACCGGTAACACCTGGCTCACGGTGCTTAAATTCGCGTTGTGCGTTATATAAATGGGTGACGTGAGTTGCACGACTTGCGAGCATCTGTTCCCGCGTAGCGTTACTGTGACCAACTGAAGGAACAATGTTATGTGCTAAGCAATAGTCTTCAAAGACTCTTGATCCTTCATCCTCAGGCGCATATGTGATCAGTTTGACCAACCCGCCAGACAATTCATTCCAGTGATCCAACAATGAAACGTCTGGATCCTTAATATACTTCTCTGGTTGAGCACCCTTGTAAATAGCCGCAATGAACGGGCCTTCAAGATGAATGCCCTTAATAACAGGATTGACCTTGGCGGCTTCTTTAATTCCCGTCATCGCATGAGCAATATTATCGTTTGACTGTGTCATTGTCGTTGGGAACACGGTTGTGATCCCCTCTTTGACCATGTGATTAACCATCTCGTTGATCTGGTCAGCATCACCGTCCATTGAATCAAAGCTGTAACCGCCATGGGTATGAACATCAATAAAGCCAGGAACGATGACCTTACCATTAACAAACTTAACTTCATCATTAGGCTGAGCCCGATAATCACTCATCGAACCAACCGCCTCAATGGTTTTGCTAAACCGGATATAACCATCCGCAATAACGTCTTCACCGGTATAAATTGTCGCGTGTTTCAACACGATACTCATAAACTCTTCCTCCTAATCAACTCTCATCTACTCGATTAAGCTTACGGATTTATTATATACTGGTATAGACCATGTTGCAAGCCTGTTGTATCGGTGTTCATTAGGGGAAAGTTCAACGAGCATTAACTGATTACGGAAAAGCTTATTCCGCGTTGTTACGGTTGATTGTCGCGTCAATTCCCTTGACCACTGAGGTCATAAAACCGGCTTCTTCCATCGCGAGCAATCCGGCAACGGTGCTGCCACCTGGCGAAGAAACTTGGTCGATCAAACCAAACGGATTTTCCGTAGAATTGAGGACCATCTCTGCCGAACCCATTACCGCCTGCGCAGCAATCTTAGTAGCAGCTGCTTTGGTTAGCCCATGTTTGACACCTGCTCGGCTCAAGCTATCAATGAAGAAATAAACGTACGCTGGACTCGACCCAGCAAGGGCTGAAAAAGTTGCAAAATCAGTTTCTGGTAGTGTCACTGTACTGCCAATTTGATCAAATAATGAAATGGCCTGCTCTTTAGCTTGACCAGTCAAATTCTCGTTGGCATGAACGGCGGTCATCCCAGCGCCAATTGCGACATTTAAGTTAGGTAGCGTCCGTAAAATAGGTAAGTCGTAACCTGCCAGTTCTTCCAGTCGTTCAAGCGATAAGCCGGCAACAATCGAAACTAAAATCGTTTGCTTTGGATCCAACTGTTCACGGATCTCCTTTAAAACAGGCACCGCAACGTTGGGAGTCACAGCTAAAACGACGATATCACTATGCTGAGCAACTTCAGAATTACTGGTCATTGCTGTAACGCCAGTCTGCTGAGCAACTTTTTCATATGTCGATGCATGTGCGCTATGAATCAAAATGTCTGCTGGTGCTATTTTTGTTTGCTTCAGCAGCCCCGTGATAATGGCCTGTGCCATGCCACCGACACCAATGAATCCAATTTTCATGTGTCTCACTCCTCTAACGTCTTGATTTAACTATCATAATGTTAAACATATTATAGCAAAGATTAAGTAGTGGCACAGTTTTTCCGATGTTAAATCGAAGCTGAACCTCACAACCGTAAAAAAGGGATAAAAAACCACCAGCTAAAATAACTGGTGGGAACTCTCACATATAAAATTGGGCTAGCTGGGTTCGAACCAGCGCATCACGGGATCAAAACCCGTTGCCTTACCACTTGGCTATAGCCCAATAAAGAAATGGATGGGAGTGGATTCGAACCACCGAACCCGAAGGAGCGGATTTACAGTCCGCCGCGTTTAGCCAGACTTCGCTACCCATCCATAATATTAAAAGCAAAAACAACATCAATAACTATACAGCACTTTGTATATCTAGTCAACACAAACTTGGTTGATTGGGCTAGCTGGGTTCGAACCAGCGCATCACGGGATCAAAACCCGTTGCCTTACCACTTGGCTATAGCCCAATAAAGAAATGGATGGGAGTGGATTCGAACCACCGAACCCGAAGGAGCGGATTTACAGTCCGCCGCGTTTAGCCAGACTTCGCTACCCATCCATAATTGATTCATCACAAATCAACTTAATTATAATAACAAAAACCAGTAAGCCTCGTCAAGCTGGTTTGGGCTTATTTCTCATAAAAAATGAATTTAATTATCTTTACTGGTTAAATTAATCACACGGACTCTGTTTAACCATTCAGACTGAAAATCGTTTGTGATCCACTCGTGCCTTCTGGTTGTTCCATAACCAACAGCCTGATTATAATATGTTGTTCCATCCAAATGACGTGGAACTGGATGGATATGCATATGTCCAAATAAAACCCGTTCAACCTGATACCGCTTTAACAAGTCCCCCATTCGAGTACTACCTAACATTGCGTTAGCCATGTTCCAAAAGCGGTCATCTGATGTTATCCGTAAATACTCAATTCGGGGCACGAAGTGGGTCATAAACAGCACCCGTTTATGATTTAACTTTGCTTGCTGCAGCTGAGCCTCTATCACCTGAAGTTCCTGGGTCATTCGATCCGGGTCACTCATGGGCTGATTAATTGCACCGTCAATCCAGTAAGCCCGTTTCCAATGCAAGAAATCTTCATCTGGCCGATGTAAAACAGCTGAGAATGAATAATCGTACCAACCATTATTACCAATAATTTGCCAGTCGGTATTAGGAATATCAAATTTTTTTCGGTGCAGATACGTTTCTGATAGGCTTTTCTGAAGATCGTCATAGCTAATATCATTAACCATATCGTGATTGCCGGCTATGAATCTCACAGCAGTAGCAGGTGTTCTCTTCTGAAGCTTTTCTACAAATGCCAAAGAACAATTAAAGTGATTAAAGAGGTCCCCCGCAATCAAGTAAACGCCAATCTGGTTTTGCGTCAACCACTGACTTTGCTGTTCAATTGTCCGGTCAATATCGACGTGATTGATATCGAAATGTAGGTCGCTGATCATTGCTACTTTAACCATCGTTTTTCTCCTAAATAAAAAAAGTTGTGCCACGAGAATATCGTAACACAACTTTGAAATAATTCGTTTATAGAACACCTTCCATTAAGCGCTTGATTGGCTTAATCATGAAGAAGAGTACAATCCCTGCGACAATGGCTGCAGCCGCATTGAGAGTAAAGTACATGGCTTCGTTTCCGGGTGTATAGAACTTAACAATTTGTGAGTTAACAGCTTGCCCAGCTGAATCAGCTAGGAACCACATACTCATCATTGATGATTGGAACGCTCTTGGCGCAAGTTTAGTCGTAACTGACAATCCAATTGGTGAAATCAATAACTCACCAATTTCAACGATTGCCCAACTACCAACCAGCCAAAGTGGACTGAGCTTTGCATAAGGACCAAACATCGTTATTGGAATAACCAATAATAAGTATGAGAAACCGGTAACGATCATACCCATTGAGAACTTGCTTGGAGATGAAGGTTGACGCTTGCCCAGTTTAGTCCACAGCGTGGCAAAGATTGGCGTGTAAATTAAGATGAATAATGGATTTAATGATTGATAGTTAGCTGGATTGATATGGATGACCCAGTTAAAAATGTGAACCGTGTTGTTTGTCTGCGATTGTGCGAACAATGCCAACACAACCATTCCTTGTTCCTCAATTGCCCAGAAAATAGCGGCAGCAATGAACAAAGGCACGTAAGCCCAAACACGTGAACGTTCTTGTTTATTGACCTTCTTACTGGTCAGCATAACGATAAAGTAAGCCACAGGCGTTAATACCGCAATAATACTGAGCAACGTAATGAAGTTAGCAATATTGAATGCACCGAATACGTACATAATCAATAAGACCAAAGCAAATGCAATCACGCCTAGACTGACACGGAAAGATAGCTTTTTCGCATCGCCAGGTTCCAGCGGATCATCTGGGTATAATGAATCAGCACTCAGATACTTCTTACCGCCAAACCAGTAGGATACTAATCCAAAGAACATACCAATGGCTGCCAAAGAGAAACCAGCGTGGAAGTTAAAAGCAGACCACATTGCTGGAACCACGATTGGCGCAACTAACGATCCTAAGTTGATCCCGAACACGAAGATAGTAAACCCAGAATCACGACGGGTATCTTCTGGTGAATACAGCGTACCCACCATTTCAGATACGTTTGGCTTCAACAGACCAGTACCAATGGTAATTAAGCAAATTGAAATAAATAATGCAATTTTACCAGCTGGCAAGGACAAGAAGATATGACCAAACATGATCAAGACACCGCCGTAGAACACCGTTTTACGACTCCCCCAGATTCGGTCACTTAAAAAACCACCGAGTACTGAAGATAAGTAAACTAAAGACCCATAAATTGACATGATAGAGGCAGCAAGCCCTCTGTCCATGCCAAGGCCACCCTTTGCAATTGAGAAGTACATATAGTAGATCAAAATTGCTTTCATACCATAGTAACTAAACCGTTCCCACATTTCAGTCATAAACAACGTAGACAAGCCACGTGGTTGACCAAAGAAAGAACGATCTAATTGCTTGTTTCCTTGGTTATCCAAAAAAAAACCTCCAGACATCTCTCACTCAAGCAATACCATTTATTTACCGGAGTGATGATTAAAGGAGCGGGAATTCCGCTCCTCATAATATTCTAATTAAGACATATAGAGTATTATACGCCGGAAAAGGTCCTAAAGCAATCCCAATTATGTTTGGAAACACAGGATAGTAGCGATTATTCGAGAACGACGTCTAGTAAAAAAAGACATTCATCAAGCGCTATTATCGCTTACTTTAACCCACAACCTTATTCTTATCTAATTCTGTCATGGCAAATTTAACCAAGCTTTCACCGTTTAACCATGCATAGATATTATCTGGAATCTTTTCTAATCGAGGATTGATTGATTTTAAAGTGGCGTAATCGCAGCCAACTTGTGGTGCAACTAAAACTAAATCAGCACTTTCCAGGCCGTTATTCTGAGCAGCAGCAAAGCTACTGGATTGAAAGATCATATTAGCATGGTATGCTTCAACGGAACGTTGAGCCGTTTCTTGTAACAATTGACTCGTAATACCACTAGCACAAATAATTAATACATTAGTCATCATAAATTACCTCCAAGTTTTTGCGTTATGTATTAGCGCTTTCATTGTTATTAGGTTACCACTAATATTTATATACCACAAGTTAAATTATGGATGTTTTTCCTTTAATAACGCCATTTTAAAATCTATACCAATTATAGACGTTCAACCGATTATGCTTTATCAGACGGCCTTTTAGGTCAGTTTACTTTGAATTTTTAAGTCTAAAAGTAAAAACATCAACGACAAAAAAACACTAACGCATTTGCGTTAGTGTTTTCTCAGTTGAATAGATGCCGGCTGAGGAATTCGAATCCCCGACCCTCGGTTTACGATACCGATGCTCTACCAACTGAGCTAAGCCGGCATTACTTATACATTTATGACTCCGGCAGGCGGGCTCGAACCGTCGACAACCTGATTAACAGTCAGGTGCTCTACCAACTGAGCTATGCCGGAATAATATAGCGTGGCAACGTCCTATCCTCACAGGGGGCGATCCCCCAACTACTCTTGGCGTGCTGAAGCTTAACTTCTGTGTTCGACATGGGAACAGGTGTATCCTTCAGGCTATCGCCACCACACTATTGAGAACTGATGCTCTCAAAACTAGACAATATCATTTTCTCTTACCGATGAACACCACTACTCGTGGTTAAGTCCTCGACCGATTAGTACTAGTCCGCTCCGTGCATCGCTGCACTTCCACTTCTAGCCTATCTACCTGATCATCTCTCAGGGGGCTTACTTCCATATAGGAATGGGAAATCTCATCTTGAGGCGAGTTTCACACTTAGATGCTTTCAGCGTTTATCTCATCCACACATAGCTACTCAGCAATGCACCTGGCGGCACAACTGATACACCAGCGGTGTGTCCATTCCGGTCCTCTCGTACTAGGAACAGCTCCTCTCAAATTTCCTACGCCCGCGACGGATAGGGACCGAACTGTCTCACGACGT
>NZ_BCMF01000009.1 GCF_002217925.1 Secundilactobacillus mixtipabuli
CATTATCCAAAAAATCAGACAAGCTTAAGGCTTATTTAGTGTGCGCTATTTTCGATACATTATCAAAATAAATTCATCTCGTAAGTCGCTTCATACTTGACTTATGGTAGAAAAAAACAGCATCTTCAAATGAGATGCTGCTGCAGGTTTAGTTTAAATTATGAACTGAGCTGTGATTCTAAATCGCGTAATTCTGCCACCCGAACTTCACGTGGTAAGAATCGGCGAATCTCTTCTTCGTTGTAACCAACTTCCAAGCGTTTATCATCAAAGATAATCGGTCGCTTAATTAAATCAGGATACTTAACAACTAAGTCAACTAACTGGCTGACTGCCAAATCGTCCAAATTGATATGGAGTTCTTTAAAGACGTTTGAACGCGTAGAGATAATGTCCTCACTGCCGTTTTCAGTTAAACGTAAGATCTGCTTAACTTCATCGGCATTAAGTGGATTGGACTTAATGTTACGTTCCTTAAACGGAATGTGATGATTTTCTAACCATGCACGAGCTTTACGACTTGATGCGCTGCTCGGTGCAACGTATAAATTAATCATATATAAGCACTTCCTTCATTTCGCTTTCCCCTAGTAACAAACAAAAAACTAAAACAAAAGCAAAGGTGCATCTTAATTCATTCATTACTAAGTCCCCAACACTTCATCACGAACAACATTATAATACCATCAAATTTCAAATAATGCAATACTGTTTTTATAGTTTTTTGCTTGTGAAAAGATATTTATTGATTGTCACAAAGTTTGTTGAAAATGTTATAACCACGCCTGTCATAGCAAAATAAAATTGTGTACGTTTATAAAATTAATTTAATAGATTATGAATCCGTTATAACGCCTCAAAACACTTGATTTTACTAGGTTACTTACTCTTTGAAAGTTAAATTTCAGGTCCTGCATTTCTGTTTATCGCCTTGAAAAATTGTTATCGCAGCTTAAGTAATCCGATTATAGCAATCCAATATTACGCGCGCTATAATTTACTTAATTCATTTTGGGGGAGTGGTTCCATTGGCTTCATTCTTTACGATTTTACTGTTAGTGGTTGCGGCGATTGCCGCTAATATTGTTTTTGCAATTTATCCCAAAGTACCGTTAGCTTTTTACGAGATCATTGCTGGCGTACTGTTATCTTTAGTGCCACTGTTCAATAACTTCCACTTGGAGCCAGAGGTATTTATGCTGGTCATCATTGCACCCCTGATGTTTAATGATGGTCAAAACACCGACATGCACCGGCTGCGGAAGAACATTAATTCAACGCTATCGTTAGCCGTTGTTTTAGCGTTAGTCACCATTCTAGCCGGTGGGGTACTCACCCATGTTTTGTGGGGCACATTACCGCTAGCCCTTTGCTTTGCACTTGCGGCTATCGTCACCCCAACGGACGCCGTGGCGGTCACTTCGATCACGTCTGGGATTGAAGTTCCTGAACACGTGATGGGTGCGTTGGAAAATGAATCACTCTTTAATGACGCTTCCGGTATCGTTGCCATGGACCTGGCTTTAACGGCCTTTAGTACGGGAGAATTTTCATTGGCTAAAGGAACGGAACACTTTTTAGTCGTCTTTTTAGGTGGGATCGCTGTTGGCGCTATTTTGGGCTTAATCATTGTCATCATCCGGGTGCTTTTTCAGCGTAAAACGTTGGACACGATCGCCGTTATTCTGCCGTTTAGTTTACTAACCCCGTTTATCGTGTATCTAACCGCTGAACACTTCGGCTTTTCCGGTATCTTAGCCGTTGTTGCTGCAGGAATCATTCACGGCATTCAGGGCAAGCAATTACGGCTAACTTCAACGCAAACTCAAGTGGTGACTAAGACGACTTGGGAAACAGCTACCAACCTGCTCAACGGATTTGTGTTCGTTTTGCTAGGTGCCTCCATTCCGAGCGTTTTGAACGATCTTTCTACTACAGAAATCCACAACCTACCACTATTAATCTTAACCGCTGCCTGCTTATACCTGCTAATGGCCGTTATGCGCTTTCTGTGGTGCATGCTTAACCTCATTTCGCTGCCGTCTAAGGAAACTCGTTTTAAGGACAGTATCATTATGGCGCTTAGTGGGGTCCACGGTACCATTACCCTGTCAATGGCGTTCTCACTACCATTAGTTGTCGCTGGTCACGCCTTTCCATTCCGCAGCGCGATCATTTTAATTGCCGGAATCATTATCCTGCTGAGTATGATCGTGCCAACTTTCACATTGCCATTTCTCCTGCCAAATAAACGGGTCCCTTACTCCGCTGATGAATTTAGCGATCAATTGGTGAAAATGGTTAACTTTGCGATTGACCAGTTGCGGCGTTCAAATGACCATTCCGGTGCGCTACCAGGTGTGATTGAAGTCTTGAACAGTCAAAAAAATCAGTCTCAAAAGAATGCCAACTCTAAACTGGTTCATCAACTACTCCAACAGACTGAGAATGTTGAACAAGCCACCGTTACCGAAATGATTGATAATGGTGAAGTTGAGGCCCCGTTTGGCTGGCAATATAGTCGTGCCATTATTTTCCAGTCACAATTCGCCTTTCTCAGCCCTTGGGCAAAGTTTAAAATGTGGTTTAAAATGTTCGGTTTCCGTTTCTTCCCTAAAATTTCTCGAAAACACTTTAATAAATCGTTCCAGCAAACCCGCCAGGTCAAAATGAAGTGGCTCAAAGATCACGGCCAAGCCGAAAAATTTAACGACTACCAAAAATTCTATCTTGAACACAAAGATGACAGGCTGCCCCAAACCGAAAAAGAGAAAACTGACCAACCAAAACAGCTGGCTTTACCAGTGACGAAAGCAAAATTATTGCCAGCCGTTCAGGTTACTGAGCAGTTACAGCTGCCAGGTTCATTGCAGCCAAGGGGTCATCGCCCTAGTCGTCGGCCTCGTGGACAGCAGCGAGGAATGAGTCCAGAAGCTAAAAAAGCTTTTAGCCGGCTCAGTCAAGCTGGCTATGACAGAGTTAACGGCTACTTGGATGCTATTGAAACAGATGATAATCGCCAAGAAGTCGATGTCATTCGTCACTACTACAATGTTCGCCGCTCAAGAATGACGCATAGTGAGGCAACCAGCGAAGCCGAAAACGAACTGTTTTTAATGGCGTTTCAGTTTGAGTATAGCTACGTTCAAAACATCAGTCAGGACAAAGACTTATCAAGCGAACTGATCGACGAACTTCACAAGAAAATCTCAATGGATCAGATGGTTTATATGCAAAGTGGCAATTAGCTCACAGGCTCAACTATCTTTAAAATCCGATTTAGTCATCTAACTGTTATTGTATCTTCACACTTTCTTCACATTTCGGATTTATATTAATAACAACCTAATATTTAGATAATATTAAGTAAGCTTTTTCATTTTACTCCTCCAAAGTAAAATAAAGTTTCCGTGAACCCCATCACGAAAATGCCTACTCCTATGTTGGATCTACCCTCCCCCGGGTGGATCTTTTTTTGTAGGGTGCGAAACGAAGCGGTTAGAGACTGGAGCCTAGTGGGAGCAGGGTAAAAATCCTGGGCTTGGATTTATGGCCTGATTTCACTAGGTGCAAGTCTCTGCTTCGTGTAGCCCGACTAAATCACGGTGCGGAAGCAAGCGCTCAGAGAGCGAAACCTAAGGCGCTTTCGACAAAAATCCCGGGCTTGGATTTATGTCGGAAGTGACTTAGGTGCAGCTCTTTGCTTGCTGTAGCCTGACTCAGCTATGCTGCAAGTCCCCCCTCTCTGCGGTTGCTATCCCGACAGAAAAAACTTATAATTTTCTATAATTATACTAACCGCATTGGAGGAAACGACATGCTCACACTTACGATTCTTTCAACCAGCGATACGCACGGCTTTATTTTCCCAACTAATTACGTCAAACCCCGGGCCCATATGCCTTTCGGGCTGATTCGGGCCGCAACGGTACTTGCTGCAGAACAGCAGTCAGCACCGGGACCGGTAATCACCATTGATGATGGTGATTTTTTAGCTGGTTCTCCTTTAGCCTACTATGTCGCCCAGGTGCAGCCGCACGCAGACCCGCAGCCCCTGGTCAGAATCTATAATCAAATTCACTACGATGCCGAAATTTTAGGCAACCACGAATTTGATTACGGCACTGATTATTTGGAGCGGGCACTGAATGCAAGTGATCGCCCAGTTGTGAATGCAAATATCTTGGATGCTACCGGCCGGCCATTATTTGGCCAGCAGTACCGCCTTATCGAACGCGATGGCGTTAAAATCGCCATTATCGGGTTAACGACCCGAGCCGTCCTGCAGTGGAAAAATCATGATAATGTGAGCAATGATGTCCACTTTCACACTGCCGTTTCGATCGCTAAAGAACTTGTGCCGAAGTTAAAGAAAATAGCTGATGTCGTCATCGTCAGTTATCACGGTGGTTTTGAACGAAACTTAAAGACCGGTAAACTGATTGAGTCACTGAGCAATGGCGAAAATGAAGCCTACCAGCTGCTCTCTGAGGTCAAAGGCATCGATGCGTTAATCACTGGCCATCAACACCGAAAAATCGCTACAACCGTCTTTGACGTCCCTGTGACACAGCCTGGCTATCGCGGTGAAGCTGTGGGTAAAATTGTCCTTCATTTAGAGCCCTCAAAAGAGGGCGGCTATGTTGTCACTGACAAAAGCGCTCATCTTATCGAGACTAAAGATGCCAAATTTGACCAACAGATAGCCATTCATAGCCATCAGCTCGATAAAAAGGTCGATCACTGGCTGGCTGAGCCCCTGGCTCGAATAGATGGTGACCTCACCTTCAAAAGCGCTGAGAAAGCCAGAATGGAAGAAACAGCCTACACTGAATTCATTCAGCACGTTCAAATGGCCACAATGGACGCAGACATCTCCGCAACTTCATTGTTTAACAATGAAGGCCATGGGTTTGAAAATCCGATCACAATGCGCAACATTATGACTAATTACGTCTATCCCGATGGCTTAGCGCTGGAACTCATTACCGGCAAAGAACTTAAAGCTGCCTTGGAAAAAGCGGCCACTTACTTCACGCTTAATTTAAACGGTCAAATCATCGTTAATCCCGCCTTTTATTCGCCGAAATTACGCCATTATAATTATGATATGTACGAAGGCATCAATTACCGGATCAACGTTGCAAAACCAGTTGGCCATCGCATCGACAAACTGCTGTTTAAGGGTCAACCCGTGACGGAAGCACAAACTTTCAAATTAGTTGTCAATCGTTATCGCGCAGGTGGTGGCGGTCACTATGACATGTTCCATGCAGATAAGATTATTGCCGAAAATAAAACGCCAATGAGTCAGCTGATTGCCGATTATCTCCGAGCACATTCAGTCATTAAAGCATCGGTTAACCATAATTTTGAAGTGGTAAACGAGCCTGATAACGCTTAAACCACCGATTCTAACTGATATCAAAAACCAACAAAAGAAGCAGTCTTGAGATCATAAAATCTCAAGACTGCTTCTTTTATGTTTCGTTAAAAGATAAAGTGATATCACATTTTACAAAACGTCCCTAGGCGCTGTTTCAGGCCCGTTTTTTCTTCTTTTTACCAGGTTTATCACCAACGTACTCAACGGCTCGCAGTTCACGAATCGTTGTAACTTTGATTTTCCCTGGATAAGTCAGTTCTTCTTCAATCTGGTTCTTCACGTTTTCAGTCAATTCAGCACTCGCTTTATCATCCAATACCTTTGGCTGAACCACGATCCGAATTTCACGACCAGCTTGAATCGCGTAACTTTCTTGAACACCTTTTTGATCGTTCGCAATCTTTTCCAAGCTGTGGAGCCGGTTGATATATTCCTCTACTGACTCACTTCTAGCACCAGGACGGGAACCTGACACGGCATCCGCAATGGCAACTAGCGACGAAATCGGTGACGTCACTTCAACGTCGCCATGGTGAGAGGCAATCGCGTTGACCACGACTGGATCCTCACCATAGGCTTTGGCTAAAGCAACCCCGATTTCAACGTGGGTCCCTTCGATTTCATGGTCAATGGCCTTCCCAATATCATGAAGCAGACCAGCCCGTTTAGCTAAACGAACGTCTTCACCCAATTCAGCAGCCATGACACCAGCCATTTGAGCCACTTCAATGGAGTGATTCAAAACGTTTTGACCATATGACGTTCTGAACTTCAAACGGCCAATAATTTTCATAAAGTCTGGGTGCATAAAGCCCACCTTCAATAAGCTGACAGCCCGTTCACCCGTTTGGCGAAGGTCTTTAAGCACATCGTTTTGGGCGGTTTGCACCTGTTTTTCAATAGCAGCAGCCGTAATTTTACGGGAAGCCAACAAGCTCTCAATTGCGATACGCGTTGTTTCACGCCGGATCGGATCATGGGTACTGATCAGCAGCAGGTTCGGTTGATCAGGATCAAACACAAGGTCAGTCCCCGTCAGCGATTCTAATAAACGAATATGCTGACCATCACGACCAATCAACTTACTCTTAGTCTCATTAGTTGGTACCAGCACCGAATGTTCCGCGTGTTCACGGGGCCAGTCAACGGGCCCGCGTTGAATCGATTCAATAATCAGGTTACGAGCAGCCTTATCCGCTGATGCTTCAGCGTTATCAGTTAACTCACGAACCGTCACGTCTGCTTCTTGCTCAAGGTTACGGGCAGTTTCCAGCCGGATCTGATCCTTGGCTTCATTAGTCGTTAATTCAGCACGCTTAGACACTTCGTTTTGCCGATCAATAAACAACTGACGCGCCTGCTTCTTGGTCTCATCCAGATGAGTCTGATCCGCGTTTAGTGCAGTCTGTGTCTCATCGATTGCAGCTTGACGCTGATCTAAGCGTTCTTCCATCTGTTTCAAAGTGACCTGACGTTGCTCAGTTCGTTTCTGCCGGTTCTCAGTCTCTGATTGCTGATCAACTAATTCAGCTTCGGTTGATTGCCGTTCTGCCTGAATCTTTGCCTTCGCTTCAGTGAGATATTTTGTCGCTTGTTGTTCCGCGTCTTGACGAGCGGACTCCCGAAGTGCCGCTGCTTGTTTAGTTGCTTCATTAACTTCGCGCTGGTGCTTTTGGCGACGAACAATAAAACCAGCCAAAAGACCAATCACGAGGGTCGCAACCACGATGATCGTATCAATCATGTCGGCACTTCCTTCATTTATAGTTTCGATATACCTTTGTCATTATACGCTATTGTGCGCTATTTCTAAAGCGACTGGTCAGGTAAATCGTTAACAAACCAGCTGCGTTTAAGACTAAAACCGCCCACATAATGATATCCGAACTCATTTTCATACAGATCATTGCGGATAAGCTGGCACCCACGACAAACGTCGCCAGGGTAGCCAGCAACCATAAACACTTCGAGCGACTTACCTGGTCGTGCTCAACGAGCCAATGATATAACGCGACCATCATATTTTTCGTATTCCCCGTCATAATCCCGTTATTCACCGTTGTATTCTTAACTTCACGAAAACTGGTCAATTCATAACCTGACAGCCAGCCTAAAATGAAAATCAGCACCAGTTCGCTAAACCATTTCTGCCCCAAGGCCGTAATCAGTAGCGTCACAACGACAATACTCATTAACCAGAGATATCGCTGCCTCAAATCCCGCTTATTATTCAACCAGCTTAACGCGGCCTGAGCGACAAAACATCCCAGTGCAAAACCAAACCAGATTGGTAAACAAACCCAGGCCTGACCGAAACCGCCACGAGCAAACTTCACTGCAAAAACAACTAAGTTGCCCGTTTGCGCGCTGGCAAACGTTTCATTATGAGCAATATACGTATACGCATCAACGGCCCCCATTGAAAAAGTCGCCAAAAAGGTCAGCCAGCTAAACGATGCCCGATTTGTGGTCACAGTAACATCCCCCAAAAAGTCTCTGGTTAAATTATAGCATTCACTACTTAAAATATCGGTCTAGAAAAGCTTTAACCGTACTGCGGTAAAGGGCCGGCGCGTGAGCATAGGACTTGGCATGCTGGGCACCGCTGACTAATAGGAGGCGTTTCGGTCCCTTATCTGCCTTATACAACGGATAAACCATTCGCGTCGGTACAAAAGTATCGTGCGTGCCGTGAATAAACAACATTGGCTTATGATTTTTAGCCACTTGTTTTAACGCGCTTGCCTGCTTAAAGGTATAGCCATTTTTAAGGTAATTAATGCCACTGACGACGGGAACCAGTGGATATTCCGGCAGATTGTACATTGATTTAGCCTGATATTTGATTTCATCATAAACGCTAGTATAGCCACAATCTTCAATGAAGCCTTTGACTTGTTTCGGCGTTTTTTCGCCACTGACCATCATAGTCGTCGCACCGCCCATACTCGTCCCAAACATCACGATTTGCGATTGTGACCCGTTTCTACGAATCACTTGCTTGATCCAGTTTAAATAATCTAATCGATCTGGCCAGCCATAACCAATGTAGTTTCCCTGACTCTTACCTGCCCCACGATCATCCGGCAACAGGACGTTATACCCAAGCTCATGGAACAACCCTGCGTATTCTCCCATTTTATCGCTGCTGCCACCAAAACCGTGCGCAATCACAATCGTTTTATGCGTCGTTTTATCAGCTGGCACATAATTTGCCACTAGCTTCAGGTGCTTAGTCGCTGAAGTTTCATGCCAAACTAACTTTTTAGTCCCCTGATACCAGTTCTTCTCACGGTAAAGCGGGTCACTCTTTTTTATGGCACTGCTATTATTAATAAACGTTTTCTTACCGCGGGCAACCGCCATATTGTAGAAGTAATAGCCTGCGGACCCAATTCCGATACAAATGATTCCGGCAACGATCAATAATCCGATCAGCCAGTGTTTTAAATGCTTATTCAACGTGTGCACATCCATTCTTTAAAGGTATACGGGGTATATCATACCATAAGGTATCCGCCACTTGAACTCGCCGCCAAATCACCTAAGAAATGAAACCCATTATCCACAAAACGCTCCGTTAGGTATACAATAGAAGTTGAGAGGTGATGTGCATGTTTTCCGAACGACTCCGGGCATTGCGCCGTGGTCAAGATTTAACGCTAGGCCAATTGGCAACTGCCTTAAATCAATTATTTAAACCCAATAAAGAACATCGAAATACTGCGGCCCAGATTGGTAATTGGGAACGTGGCATCCGGGTTCCTTCGTATATGGAAGTTCGTAAATTAGCGGAATTTTTTGACGTCACGATGGATTATTTGGCAGGTAAATCAGAACGTGATGAATACGACTTGGATCGGCTGTTTCTTTCTGGCAAGGAATTAAAATTCGGCCAAAAAGCCTTATCATCAGACGATCGATATGCCATTTATCAGCTGATGAACGGCTACATCCACGGTCGTTCCCGTCGACTGGACATTAACGATGAGGATACGCCCATTACCCACCAAGAATCACTTGAGCTTGGGCTTGATAACGAAAAATCACAACAATAATATTAACGCGTCATTCGGATTATGCTCGAATGACGCGTTTGTGTCTGGAGGTCTTTTTTTGAACCCAAAACAAAAGAAAAAGCTGCTCAAACGGGCGCGCAGTCAGCGAACCGCGAAGCCATCAGACTATATCGCAACGCTGGAACGATATAACAGTCTGTTTAGCCACTTCCCAGCAATTAAAATTTTAATCAATAACGTTCTCCAAGCTGACCGGTTACTCAAACAAGGCCTATTGCCCCAAACGTTACCGCAGCTGCTACTGCCTGATGACACGCAGGATGTTATTTTTAAAACGCTCAACGAAACCTTCCCAGCGGGTGATCCGGAAGGTGATCAACAATGGAATCAATTATCCGACGCCCTGCCTGACCTAGATAAAAAATTACGCAGTTTCCGCGACTACCTCGAAGAAACTTACGGTATGTGGGCGTATATCTCAGCACCCGTGGCAAAAGATCTGGCTGATTTTGTTAACGGCCGACCAGCCTTAGAGGTCATGGCAGGTAATGGTTACGTTTCAAAGGGCTTACGCGATAATGGTCAAACCGTGGTGACCACTGACTCAAAGGATTGGACCAAGGAAAATGAAACGGGTAAACATCCGGTCACTAAGATCGAGCAATTAAGCGCTAGCGATGCCTTTACCAAGTATCAGGATCAAGTTGACGTGATTATTATGGTTTGGTCGCCAGACGGGTTGGAAATTGACTGGCAGCTCCTGCAACAGATCCGCGCTGCTGATAAAGATTTTGATTTCATCGTCATCGGTGAGAAAAATGGTGCGACGGATTCAAAAGCCTTCTGGCAGCACGCTGAGCTTTTGGATACCCCTGAAGTCAAAGCATTAAACAAACACTTCAACCACTTTGATTTGATTCATGATCAGATTTATTTAGTGAAATAAGCGCAGTGAACTACTCGTCACTAAAGTAACGAGCTTCTAGGAACACCGCTGACTTACACCTCATTCGTTGAATGGCATGCAGAGGTTACGGCTATTAGCTAAGGCACGTTCCATGCCAGTCAGTCTAGATGCTACTCAGTAGCCTGTAAGATATTGGTAGCGGCATTGATGTCCCTGTCGTGGTTGATCCCACAGGTTGGACACGTCCACTGGCGAATATCCAAAGTATGCTTACCATCGTCATAGCCACAGTTGGAACAGATCTGAGAAGTCTTTCTGGGGTTAACAGTAACTAACTGTTTCCCATACCAAACACACTTGTATTCCAGCATTACACGCAGTTTTCGCCAAGATTGGTTGGCAATCGCCCTGGATAATTTGTGATTTTTCAGCAGATTTTTGGCTTTCAAATCTTCAATCTTAATCACGTCAAACTGCTCAACCAATTTCTTCGTGGCGTTATGCAAATAGTTATCCCGTTGATTGGCGATCTTTTCATTATATTTGGCGACCATACGTTTAGCCTTCTGATAATTTTTAAAGTCGGTCAGCTCTCGTGGTTCAATTACCTTATTGTGATGATCCCAAGCAATCGCTGCTTGTGCCTGCTGGCGACGTCTCGCTAACCGTTTTTCCCAGTAATGTTTCTTCTTACTGAGCCGTTTATCAAATCTAATGGTGGGGTATTTGATCCCATCGGAAGTAATCATGAGATCAGAAACGCCCATGTCAATGCCGACCACCTTTGAAGTTTTGGGCAGTACTTCGACGTTAGTATCAATCAGGACAATGGCATAGAACTTACCGGCAGCAGAGCGTCGAATCGTCACGTTCTTAATCTTGCCAATTGGTTGTCGTCCGGCTTTAAATCTCAGGCGCCCCAACTTGGGTAGCTTAAGATGATGCTGATCGATCACTTGGATATTTTGATTAACGGCATTGCATTGATAGCTCTGTTTGGGGAACTTACGGGATTTGAACCTCGGAAATCCGCTGTGTTCTTTGAACATTTTTTGATAGGCGTGATGTAAGTCGCGACTCACGTGCAGCAATGAAGTCGACTCCGCTGCTTTAAGAAACGGGTATTCCTGTTTCAAACACTTAATGAGGTAGTTCATGCCAAACTCATTGACGTAACTACCGCCGTCTGCGTAACGCTGCTTCTGCATGTCGAGCAGCTGATTCCAAACGAAACGGCAGTAACCGAAGTTGGCAATAATCTTCTCTTGCTGTTCAGTCGTGGGATATATGCGGGTTTTAATGGCTTTTAGCGTCATCACGGTAACATCCTTTAATTTTGTCTTCTGCAAACGTATGTTCGCATTATACAATATTCCCAAAGTATTACCAACAAATAATGCAAGAAAATGGCAATTCATCACGTCCTTAAAAGAACGTGTTTCCTTGCCTGACATCAAAAAGAAGCCGAGAATTAATCTTCTCAGCTTCTTTTATTTTATCTAGAGACTCTTTGTTGTTCAATTAATCCTTCAGTTCAACTGGTTTCCCTGCCAAGTCAACTGTCAATGGATCACCCGACAAAAGCGTTAGGTGAGTGCCATCTTGATCAACTTTAACTTGAACCGAACGACCCCGGAACTGAATCCGGAATTGATAACTGTTCCACTTCTTAGGGAGGAAGGGTGCGAAGTGTAATTGGTCATTGCGAACCCGCATACCAGCAAACCCTTGAACAATGGCTAACCAGCCACCGGTCATGGACGTAATGTGCAAGCCGTCAACCGTATCATTGTTGTAGTTATCCAGATCCAAACGAGCAGTCCGTTCATACATTTCAACGGCCTTATCTTCATAGTGAAGATCAGAAGCCAGAATGGAATGGATAGCAGCAGACAAACTAGATTCATGAACCGTCAGTGGTTCATAGAAGTCGAAGTTGGCTTTCTTTTGTTCTGGTGTAAAGTCATCGATAAAGTCCCAGATACCTTGTAAAACATCGCCTTGCTTGATGTAAGGTGAACGCAAGATCTTATCCCATGACCAGTGCTGGTTAATTGGTAATTGATCAGCAGGGATAGCTGAAACGGGCTTAATGTCTTTATCCAAGAACCCATCATGCTGAACGAAGATGCCAAGATCCTTGTCCTCTGGTAAGTAGAAACGATCAACAATGTCTTGCCAATGCTTCTTTTCATCATCAGTAACGGCTAATTTCTTAGCGACTTCTGGTGAAACTTCGTCTAATATCTCCAAAGTGTAGGTCAAAGTCCATTTAGCCAAATAGTTCGTGTACCAGTTGTTATCAACGTTGTTTTCGTATTCATCAGGGCCGGTAACACCGTGGATCATGTACTTTTGGTTACGTTCGCTAAAGTGTACCCGATCAGCCCAGAACCTAGAAATTTCGGTCAGGACCTTACTGCCTTCGTTCAGCACGTAGCTCTTATCGCCAGTGTAACGGGTGTAGTTGTAAATGGCGAACGCGATGTCACCATTCCGGTGAATTTCTTCAAACGTGATTTCCCATTCGTTGTGGCATTCAATCCCGTTGAAGGTCACCATTGGGAATAAGGCACCTTTAAGGCCTTGTTCCTTAGCATTGACGTATGCACCATCCAGTTGCTGGTAACGATACATCAGCAAACTGCGTGTCACCGTTGGATTCGTAATTCCCAGGTAAACGGGAACGGCAAAAGCTTCAGTGTCCCAGTATGTGGCACCGCCGTACTTTTCACCAGTAAATCCTTTAGGGCCGATGTTCAAGCGGCTATCTTCACCATAGTAGGTCGAGAACAGCTGGAACAAGTTGAAGCGAATCCCCTGTTGCGATTCAGTATCACCATCAATCTCAACATCGGATTTTTCCCAGCGCTCTGCCCAGATTTTAGCGTGAGCGGCAAACAAATCGTCGTATGATACCGCGGTTGCTTTCGCACTTAGATCATTCATGGCTGCTTCCAGCTTGTCTTGTGTGTCGTAATCACGGGAGGTAACAACGGTGATCCGTTTAACGATCTTAGTACTTTGGTTGGGTGCTAATTCACCGCTAAACTGATTAACAACTTCTTTATCATTTGGCTGATTGACCTTTTCTTGGGCCAAGTCAGCTTCGTTGGTCATCTTAATGCCAACGGTAAACCGTGGTGTGCCAAATGGATTTTCTTTAGTGATGGCAACGATTGAACCGTTAGTTGCGTTTTGTTCTGTCTTAAGGACGTCCCAGAAACGTTCGTCGTAGTTGGCGTCTTCGTTTTGAACATCAGCATCCATGGCTGATTTAAAGGTCACTTTAACGGCCTCATTGCTCTTGTTTGTGGCGGTAACGCGAATACCAACTAATTCCTTGTTGGCCACACTGATGAACCGTTCAAAGTTCATTGCGATGGCGTGACCGTTTTTGGTGACCGTGAATGACCGGGTCAATTTCGACTGTTTCATATCCAGATTCAGTTCAAAATCAGAAACCTTATCCTTGGCTAAGTCGATGGGTTCGCCATCGATCAAAACGTTTAATTTAATGAAATTGATGGCGTTAATGACCTTACCGAAGTACTTCGGATAGCCATTCTTCCACCAACCGACACGGGTCTTGTCTGGGAACCAAACGCCACCGAGGTAAATTCCCTTCAGTGAGTCCCCTGAATAATCTTCTTCAAAGAAACCGCGCATCCCCATGTATTCGTTACCTAAACTAGTCATGGATTCCTGAAGACGCTTGTTTTCAGGATCTAGCTTATGCGTAACAATGTTCCAGGGGGTGACTTCAAAAGTTCGTTTCATTCTAAAATTGTCCTCCTTGTTGACTTACAGACTGAATTTGATCAAAGGC
This sequence comes from Secundilactobacillus mixtipabuli, assembly GCF_002217925.1. Classification (GTDB taxonomy): domain Bacteria; phylum Bacillota; class Bacilli; order Lactobacillales; family Lactobacillaceae; genus Secundilactobacillus; species Secundilactobacillus mixtipabuli. The sequence continues at coordinate 14,142 of NZ_BCMF01000009.1, forward strand.
TTAACGTTATTATTCCTCTGCGTCTGCTGGTTCTTCTTTAGCATCAGACTTACGAGCCCAGACTTCTTTAACAACACCAACACTCAAAGCACCTAAGATCAGGAAGAGGCCTGACAAGAGAAGCATGGTTGGCATGTGTGAGCCTAACAATGGGAATAAAGCGAAACTTGCGATTGAAGCAACGATTTGTGGTAAGCAAATACTACTGTTGAACAAGCCCAAGTAAGTCCCCATGTTTTCTGAATCTTCGATAGCGTTGGTCAAGAAAGTGAATGGGAAGGCGTTCATAGCAGCCCAAGCACAGCCAATTAAAATAAATGAAACGATCAACGTGTACTTATCATGAATAAAGAAGATTGAACCAAAACCAAGACCACCCATCACTAAACTAATTGAGTAGAACAGTTTGTGATGGTTGTTGCCGACCCGTGAAAGGACCAGTGCCCAGATAACGGCAGCAATCGCTTGAACGGCTGACATAACCCCGTACCAGTTACCAGCATCTTGATAGCCTGCCGATGCAACGTTAGCAGTGTGCCAAACGTTATCAGCAATGGCACCAGTTGAGTAGGTCCACAGGTATTGGAAGCCCATCCAGCAGAAGAATTGAACGATGGAAACGGTCCAGAAAATCTTTGGAGCAGTCTTTAAGGCTTCAAAAATACCCTTCTTCTTGCTGTCGTCAGAGATACCGTGATACTTAGCGTAAGTCACTGGATCGTATTCCTTAACTCGGAAAACAGTCAGTAAGCAGCAAAGTAACAGGATAATGGCACCAGCGTAAAATGACCAGACAACTGAGTTAGGAACAGTCCCCTTCTTAGCCACGTTAGCGATCCCCAAAGCAGTTAAGGCATATGGGAAGATACTTGCTAATAAGGCACCGGCGTTTGATGCGAAACTTTGAATCGAGTAGCCAAACCCTTTTTGCTTTTCGTTGACCATATCACCAATCATCATCTTAAAGGGTTGCATGGCAACGTTAGATGAAAGATCCATGAATAGCAACGTGATGGCGCCAAACCATAGAGCAGCCAGTGAACCGTAACCAAAGCCTAAGCTACCAGCATTTGGTAATAGGAACATGACGATCATGGCGACAATAGCACCAATTAACAAATACGGAATTCGACGGCCGAGTTTTGGCATCCAAGTTCGGTCTGAGAAATACCCGACTAACGGTTGAACGATCATCCCAGCCAATGGTGGCAGAATGAAGAAGAAACCTAAGTTGTTCGGATCAGCACCAATGGTTTGGAAAATCCGCCCCATGTTCGTGCTTTGAAGTTGAAACGCCATTTGGACACCCAGAAACCCGAAGTTGATCAGGAAAATTGTACTGGTTGGCAAGGATGGCAATAAATCTTTTTTGGGTTCAGCAGCTTTTGCTGACCCATCAGTGACATCAGTTACTGATTGTGCCATATGAATCCCTCCTAAAATATAGAAACAGAAAATTGCAAACGCTTTCCGCAAGAACTATTATGCAACCGTTTCCATTTTAGTGCAACCGGTTGCACTAAACTTTTAAAGAAAAGTGAAATTCAAGTTTGCTTTCTAGCCTATTGTGATAGGCTTTAACTCGATTTCACTTTTTTTAAATTTTTTATTTAAAATTCAGAATAGGCCACCATGATCAGACTGCTCCAAAAGCCCGCCACGATAGTTGTTTCAAGTAACTTACCGTTCAATCGTAAAGGGAATCATCTCAGAATGTTTAGCTGGATCAACTAAAACTCGAACGGCAGCAGCCCCCATCGTTTGTGGATACAGTTCAACAAAACGAACCATGGGACCCATTAACAAATTATTTGTTCGATTCCGGTTAAAACTGATTAAAGGAACTTCTCGGTCTAGTTGCCGCCATAATAGTTGATAGATCATTAAACCTAACCGATCATCCGTTGTGACGATGCCATCGATTGTTTGTCGCGTCATTAGGAACTGGGCGATGGCATCATCCAGCTTCATCTGCCCTTTAAGGGATACTTTAAGAACTTCGGAAGGAATACCAGCAGTAGTCATAGCCTGCTGGAAGCCTAACCGCCGCTTACGCTCAAACCCTTGCTCTGGATCAGATTCAACAAAAAGCGTCCGTTTGGCGTTGAATTTTCGGAGCATGTACTCGCCCGCTTTTTGCCCGGCCAACTGATTATCGTTATTCACAAAGCACTCATCCTCGGCATTAGGATCACCTATCACAACGTAGTCAACTTTTTGTTCTCGCAGTAATTTGATAACGGGATCCGCTTTCTTAGAGTAGAGTAAAACGAAGTAACGGATCAGCCCCTGACTGATCAACGCTGCCACGTTTGCCGTTAATTCATCCATGGTATTCGCAATCGCAACTGATAATACCCCGTTTCGTGGTCGTAATTCCCGGTTGATCCCCATTAAAATGTCCACGTAAAATGGATTACTGGCGGTACTCATTTCACCTGGTGGAAAGACGACGCCAATAGCGTTAGAGACGCCATTCGTTAAATTCTTGGCATTGTAATTTGGTAAGTAGCCCATTTCATCAGCAATCGCCTTAATTTTATCCCTAGTTTTCTGACTGATCTTGGGATGATTATTTAGTGCCCGTGAAGCAGTTGAACCTGATACCCCCGCACGCTTAGCAATATCACGAATCGTCACCATGGTGATTTCCCCCTCTACTTTTTCCATTGTATCAGAAAACCGGTCATTCGCATGATGGACATCACACTTATCCCATTTTAAACTGCGATCAACCCAAACACAAAAAAGCTGAAGGTTTCATCCCTCAGCTTTTTTTAAACTATTTCAAATTTCGCAATAATGTCCTTCACGCTATAACAACGCCTTCCCAAACGTTGTTACCACGCCCTACTCATAACTATTCAGCCACGGGTAGGTGTAAAAATGAAGCAATTTCGTTGCTTGGAATCGACTTGATCTTGGGTCGTCCGATGGCCGTCAGATAAACCAGATTCAAGTGTCCATGCCGGTTTTTCTTATCGTTTTTAACTTTATCCAGTACCAGTGGTGAATTTAATAGATCATCAGTCACTGGTAACCCAACCGCCGCAAAGCGATCACGTAACTTTTCAGTGATACCTGCTTCCGCCAAGCCAGCATTTTCAAATACCCGCATAATGGCGACGGTACCAATGCTAACCGCTTCACCATGTCGTAAGCCGCCATCAGCCAATGCTTCAACAGCATGACCGATGGTGTGGCCAAAGTTCAGTAACTGACGCGTACCGCTTTCGGTTTCATCAGCCATCACGACAGACGCTTTATAATGAATCGAGCGGGCACTGAGTTCAGGCGAATGAGTAATCAAATCAGCCGGACTGTTAATGGTCTCGATCAGTTGCCAAAAGTCACCACCTTCCAGTGCGGCAGTCTTCACGATTTCACCATAACCTTCAACTAAGTCACGCTGTTTCATGGTGGCTAAGGTATCAGGATCGACGATGACTAGATCCGGTTCGTAAAAAGCGCCAATAATATTTTTAATGTTATCAAGGTCCACAGCCGTTTTACCGCCCACTGAACTATCCACTTGAGCCAGCAATGACGTTGGTATTTGAATAAAGGACAGTCCACGCATGTATGAAGCAGCCAGTAACCCTGCTAGGTCACCCGTAACGCCACCACCTAATGCAATGACACTATCATCACGGTTAAAGGCATCCGCTGCCATTTGCCGTGCTAAATCAGCTAAGACCGTCAGTGACTTAGACGCCTCACCTGCCGGAAAAACGTAACGATGAACATCAAAACCAGCAGCCGTTAACGCATCAGCAACCTGTTCTTGATATAAAGGGGCAACGTTATCATCACTGACCAGCGCAATTTTTCGGGCTGACCACTGTTTTGCAACTAACTCGCCGACCTTCTTTAACAAGCCGCGTTCAATTAAAACATCGTATTTTGTCTCTGGTAACGTCACAGAAACAGTTGTCATCTTAGCGCCCCGCTTCCGCTTGTTCTACTGGTAAACCAGTGGTTAATAATTCCCGAATGGCAAAGGCTTTGTCGGATAATTCTTTGAATTCGTTAGGCTTCAAAGCTTGTGGTCCATCGGAAAGCGCGTGAGCTGGGTCATCATGAATTTCAACAACTAAGCCTGAAGCACCAGCTGCAACACCGGCTAAGGCTAATGGTGTCACAAATTCCGTGTGACCTGAGGCATGACTTGGGTCAATGATAACTGGGTAATGCGTTAACTTCTGGAGGACTGGTACAACACCAACATCCATGGTGTTCCGGGTGTATTTGTTATCGAAGGTCCGGATCCCACGTTCAGCAATCATAATATTGTGGTTACCACCTGCAGCAATGTATTCTGAGGCGTTTAAAATATCATCCACAGTAGCTGACATACCACGCTTCAACATCACTGGAATGTTGGTCTTACCAACGGCTTTAAGCAGTGAGAAGTTTTGCATGTTACGAGCGCCAATTTGGAAAATATCCGTGTATTTAGCAACCAGTTTCACGTGCTCGTCATCCATCACTTCTGTCAACACATCCATGTTGTACTGATCAGCTGCGCGGCGTAAGAACTTCAATCCATCTTCGCCTAACCCTTGGAATGAGTATGGGGAGGTCCGTGGCTTGTAAGCACCGCCACGAAGGATCGTTGCACCATTGGCTTTAGCAACTGCTGCCATCTTCATCACGTGTTCTTCTGATTCAACGGAACATGGGCCTGCCATCATCGTGAAGTTATCGCCACCGATGATGCTGTGCTTGGTTTTGATCACCGTATCTTCTGGGTGAAATTCACGGCTGCCTTGAACAGCCTTGGGTACGTCATTGATCAGTTCAGTAGCTGCTTCACGTTCACTGTCTGATAAATCAGCTGCCGTAATCCCTTGAATGGCTACTCGGTTATGATGGACGAAGATTTCGTGGGTGTTACTGAAGTGCTGTTGGAGCTCTGCAATCGTTTCTTGGTCGTTACTTTTCAATACAATAATCATATTTATCATCCTCACTTTTTGGTGTGTTCTAATTGTTGTTTGATTACATTTTTAACTTTATCAATTGGCATTTTCTGACCCATCCAGCGATTAAAGGATCCAGCTGCTTGCTGAACCAGTATGCCAAGACCGTTCATGGTATGACAGCCCTGCTGCTTCGCTTGGGCTAAAAATGGTGTTTCAAGTGGCGCATAAATTGCATCAGCAATTATCTGTCCGGTATGAAGTACAGCCATGACCTGCGGTGAAACGGGACTGCGAGTATCATCCGCCATTCCCAAATTAGTGGTGTTGACGATGACGTCTGCCTGCTGAAGTTCTGCTGCCATCTGGTCTTCATCTTCATAGGGTAAGACCCGAATGTGATCCGACCAGCTAGCCAGTCGCTGCTTCAGTTCGTTAAACGTTCCGTTCTGCCGTTTAAAAACGACTACTTCTGCGCCCTCATTAGCTGTAGCTAGGATAATCGCTCTGCCCGCACCGCCAGCTCCTAATACTGCTACTCGCTTTCCCTTCACACTGACTTGTTCATCCGCCAACGCGTTGATAAATCCTTCGCCATCCGTACTGTCACCGATTAAGCGGCCTGATCGGTTGATCACCGTGTTAACCGCCCTCAGTTGTTTAGCCACTGGGGTAAGCTCATCAAGATACTTAATGATCTGCTGCTTATAGGGCATCGAAACGTTAATACCGCGTATCGGCAGCGCTCGCATCGATTGAACTGCATTTTCGAACTGTGATTGTTCAACGTCGAATGCGAGGTAAACGCTGTTGATGCCTAAAGCTTGAAAACTCGTGTTGTGAATCAGCGGTGACAAACTGTGCCGCGCGGGCTTTGCAATAAAGCCATATAAACTTGTGTGTGCATCAACCAATTTGTCACCTCCCTAACTTTCTAATCAAAATAAAAACGTCTCGTAATGTTTTGCTTTCACAAAACACTGCGAGACGTTTGAACGTCGAAATTATAACAACGGAGTCTTCCGTGTCACACAGTGTTTTGAAAACTTCTGTGTGACCGGCAAGTGATGCTGAAAAACTATTGGCCGCACAGATTGCAGTGATGCGTGTCTGCAACCTGTCCGGTGTAGACACTACATTGACCAATAGTAACTAAATCGATTTAATTGTCGGTTTAATGCTTTCGTTTTCAGAATCATAATTGAAACTCCCTTTGCTGTTTTGATTTGTTGTATATGACAATAAACTATTAGAATTATTCTGTCAAGCACTAACCTAATTTTAATCTTCTTTAATTTTTAAACACACTTAAAGAACTGCATAATAACAGTATTCTCGGCTCAATAATAATTTTAAATTTTTTTGATGTTTTACCCTTGAATCTAGCTTTCCTCTTTTAAATTGCTTTAAGTACGGTCTTTATTGACGATTGTTAACCGATTCAGCTAACTAAATTAATTTGATTGTTTAATTTACCGGTAAAAAAAGGCTTCGTCACTCTCTTCCCTACATTAAATGGAAAAGTGCTCCTTTATCATAAAACGGTGTCCTTCCATTAGAGATTATGAGAATTGAATAATGACATTCTTCTTTCAACTTGACAAAATTTAAATTATTGCGTAATGTAAGTGCCAATTAAACACCGTCCATACAAACCAATGATGTGGAGATCAAGATTATCGTGCACGTAAAGAGAGCCGCCGTAGCTGAGAGTGCGACCGAACGCAGGTAATTAAATGGACCACGGAGGGGCGCCCCGAAAGATTCCGAGTACGGGAGCACGTACAGACATACGTCAGTTGTCGGAAATGTGATTACGCATTTCGCTAAGGGTGATGCGAGGGTAAAGTCCCTGCATCAAATTAAGGTGGCACCGCGGAAATAAACTCCGTCCTTAACTTAAACGCTAGTAATAGCGTTTTATGTTATGGGCGGCGTTTTCGTATACCGCAAAGGAGTGTTCACTTATGACAAACCCAAACAACCAGAAACGATGGCAAACTCCAAGATTAAATGTAGCCACCACTAACAAACATTATATTGGAGGAATTCACCATGACATTAAACGAACTGCTTGCCACCGCTAAAGGCTATCCAGCTGCACCGGTGACTTTAGAATTTCAACTTGCTGACTTTGATGCTGTCAGTTTGTTCAACGCTTTAAAAGAAGCGCAAGAACCCGGTTTTCTGTTAACTGGGAAACCAAAGAAGACCGAAGATGGCTATACCTTCATCGGACTCGCACCAAAACAAACTTTCACCTACCGTGATGGCGTGCTGACGACCACTGTTGAAGGTGGTAAAACGACCACTGAGAAAACGGCACTAAAACCCATCTTGGAAACCATCTTAAAACAGCATCAAACACCCCTTATCCCTGGACTACCACCATTTACAGGCGGATTAATCGGCTATTTCAGTTATGATTATGCTAAATATGCCACTACCGCACTGAAACAAAAAGTAGCTGATCCAATGGACTTAGACGATGCCGACCTCCTACTGGTTGACCGCGTGATTGCTTACAACCATCGCCAACAAAAAGTCACCCTCAGCCAAATCATTCCAACTGACGAACTGGCTGAACGCTACGACGATGTGATGGCCGATTTGAAACAGCTTCAACAATTGATCGTCAATGCCCAGCCAAAACCATTACCACGATTTGCATTGACCCAACCCTTCCATTTCCAATTCAGCTTGTCAGAATTTTCAGAACGAGTAGCAGTTGCTCAAAAACACATCGTGGACGGCGACATTTTTCAACTGATTTTCTCCAACCCGCAACAGGCTGCTATGAGCGGTTCGTTGCTAGGGGTTGCGCCAACCTTATTTAGAGACAGTCCCAGTCCTTACCAGTTCTATTTCCACCACCGTGACTTTGAAACGTTAGGTGCATCTCCTGAAACCTTGATCACCAAACGTGGCGACACCCTCTTCACCTATCCGCTGGCCGGTACTCGTCGACGTGGTGCGACCAAGGAAGAGGACGATAAGTTTGCCCACGAATTGCAGACTTCCGAGAAGGAAAAATCCGAGCATAATATGCTGATTGATTTAGGGCGAAATGACTTGGGCGTTGTCAGTCAGTTTGGTTCTGTCAAAGTCACCAAGACTCGGAATTTACTGAAATTCGCCAACGTGATGCACTTGGGTTCAACAGTAGAAAGTACCGCCAATCCGAAGGTATCCGCCATGGATATCGTTAACGCTGTTCTTCCCGCCGGTACCTTATCAGGTGCGCCGAAGATATCCGCTATGCAGATCATCTCCAAACTGGAAAACCGCAAACGTGGGGTTTACGGCGGCTGCCTAGGCTACCTGGATTTCAGCGGCGACTTGGACCTTTGTATCGGTATCCGGCTGACCTACCGGAAGGGTGACCAAATTGTGGTTCATTCCGGTGCCGGGATCGTAGCTGACAGCATTGCTAAATATGAATATCAGGAATTTAACAACAAGGCCCGCGCAGTGGTTAACGCGATCAACACAGCAGATCAAGGAGGCGTCGCTCATGCTTTATCTAATTGATAATTACGATAGTTTCACCTATAACTTGTATCAACTTATCGGCACACTTAGTGAGGAACCCATCACCGTGGTGAAAAATGATGAACTCACGGCTGATGAACTTTTAGCTAAGCATCCAATGGGAATCATCCTTTCCCCAGGGCCTGGTCGTCCAGAAGACGCCGGCAATATGATGCAGATTCTCCGGGTCTTTATCGGCCGGGTACCAATCCTCGGCGTTTGTCTCGGTCACCAAGCCATTGGTGAAGCTTATGGCGCCCAAGTGGTTCACGCGCCAAAGCTCATGCACGGGAAGCCGTCACTCATGACACAGCAGGGACACGCCGATATGTTTAACAACTGTCCTACTCAATTTGAGGCAGCTCGATACCACTCACTGGTCATTGAGCCATCAACCATGCCGGACGATTTAACCGTAACAGCAACAGCTGATGACGGTACGATCCAAGCCGTGGCTGATGAAGCTAACCAGGTTTACGGTGTGCAATTCCATCCCGAATCCATCATGACTGACGCTGAAGTTGGCAAACAGATTATAAAAAATTATTTAGCTCAAATTCGCGTTGCAATGGCGCTTGGCAAGCTTGCGTAAAATTAAATTTAGAATAAAGTGTTGACAATATTTTCATAAAGTTTTAATCTATTGTCAATCAAACAAATTCGCTCATACAAACCAATGATGTGGAGATCAAGATTATCGTGCACGTAAAGAGAGCCGCCGTAGCTGAGAGTGCGACCGAACGCAGGTAATCAAATGGACCACGGAGGGGCGCCCCGAAAGATTCCGAGTACGGGAGCACGTACAGACATACGTCAGTTGTCGGAAATGTGATTACGCATTTCGCTAAGGGTGATGTGAGGGAGAAGTCCCTGCATCAAATTAAGGTGGCACCGCGGAATTCAAACTCCGTCCTTAACAAAACGCTATTTATAGCGCGAATGTTATGGGCGGAGTTTTTCTATTCCAAAGGAGATCTTAATGATGACAAATCTAAATCAAAAACGATGGCAAAGCCTCTCAGCTGAATCAACTCAATTGATGAACACGAACTGACAATAAACTGGAGGAATTTACCATGACAATGACAATTGAAAACGCAATTACTAAAGTAGCAGGCCGTACCGATTTAACCTTTGACGAAATGAACGACGTGATGAACGAGATCATGGATGGCAAAGCTAATGACATTCAAATTTCAAGTTTACTGACCGCTTTAACCGTCAAGCACGAGACCGTGCAAGAAATTGCGGGTGCTGCTAATTCAATGAGAGATCACGCTTTAACCTTTAAAGCCGGGGAACCGGTTCTTGAAATCGTCGGTACTGGTGGTGATCACGCCAACTCATTTAACATTTCAACCACTTCATCATTAGTTGCCGCAGCTGCTGGTACGCCAGTTGCTAAGCACGGTAACCGGGCCGCTTCATCTAAGAGCGGTGCCGCTGATGTGCTTGAAGCCTTAGGTGTGAACATCAACGTCACACCAGAAGCCAGTGAAGATATCTTAAATCAAATCGGCATCTGCTTCTTATTCGCACAGGAATATCACAAGGCCATGCGCTTTGTGGCTCCCGTTCGTAAAACACTGGGAATTCGAACCTTATTCAACGTCCTTGGGCCATTAGCCAACCCAGCTCACGCAGGAATGCAGCTACTGGGTGTCTATGATGATGAGCTTCTAGAACCAATGGCACACGTCCTTCACGAGTTAGGTGTTAAAAATGCTTTAGTCATTCATGGTACTGATGGTTTAGATGAAGCTTCCATTTCCGCACCAACCCACGTAGTTGAAGTTCGTGGTGACGATTTCAAGTCTTACACCATCACCCCAGAACAATTTGGTTTGAAGCGTGCTGAAAAGCAAGACATCGTTGGCGGCACACCTGCTGACAACGCGCAGATCACTCGCGATGTCCTGGCTGGCAAGCCTGGTCCAAAGCGCGACATCGTTCTCTTGAACGCCGGCTTGGCACTCTACACTGCTCATCCAGAGTTAACCATGGCAGGTGCCGTTAAGAAAGCTGCTGAAGTGATCGACAGTGGCGCCGCTGAAAAGAAATTAAACGAATTAATCGACTTAACGAAAGGAGCACAGGTAGCATGATTCTAGACGACCTTGTGGCAGCCACAAAACGCCGCCTCCAACGTGAAAAAACCATTATCTCAGTTGACGACATGAAAGCTAAAGCCGCCGCAACGCCGACTAAGGATCCACAAGCGGTTTACGACCGCTTCAATGCACCTGGCATTCATCTGATCGGTGAAGTTAAAAAAGCTTCCCCATCTAAAGGGCTGATTGCAAAACAGTTCCCCTACTTAGAAATTGCCGAAGATTATGACCGGCACGGTGTCAGCGCCATCTCAGTGCTCACTGAGCCGGATTACTTCAAGGGCGACATTCACTACCTGCAAGAAATTGCAGCCAACGTCAATGTCCCCGTTCTGCGAAAAGATTTCGTGGTTGATCCGTACATGCTTTACCAAGCTAAAGCTGCCGGTGCCAGCATCGTGTTATTAATAGTAGCAATTCTCAGTGATCAGCAGCTGAAAGACTACTTTAAACTAGCCCACGAACTTGGATTAGCCGCATTAGTCGAAGCCCACGATGAACAGGAATTACAGCGGGCCGTGAATGTAGGCGCTCAACTGATTGGGGTCAACAACCGCGACCTTAGAACCTTTGATGTTTCGCTGAACAACAGCATCAAGTTACGTAAACTGGTGCCAAACAAAATTGCCTTCGTTGCTGAAAGCGGGATTCATACCCGAGACGACGTGAAAGTAATGGAAGCCAACCACATGAACGGCATCTTGATTGGTGAAGCCTTAATGACTGCACCTGATAAAGCAGAAAAAATTACGCAATTGCTAGGAGTGTGATGACATGACGCAAATCAAAATCTGTGGGTTAATGCGAGAACAAGATACGCAGGTAGTTAATGAAGTGCACCCGGATTTCGCTGGTTTTGTGTTTGCGAAAAGTCGCCGTCAAATCTCATTGGCAACTGCCTTAAAATTCCGGCAACTGCTTGATCCGTCAATTCCTACTGCTGGCGTGTTCGTTAATGAACCGCTAGAAAACATGTTAAACATTTACCGCAGCGGTGCGATTCAAATCGTTCAACTGCACGGGCACGAATCCGAAGAAACGGTTAAAGCACTAAAAGAGGCGGGAGCGACTGTTTTTCAAGTCTTTAAACCGAACGCCAAGATTACACCCACCGCAGCTGATTACGTGATGCTGGATAGTGGCAACGGTTCAGGAATTACCCTGGACTGGACGCGAGTGCCAAAAGCACCCCACCCATTTATCCTCGCTGGTGGGCTTACCCCCGACAACGTCACCACCGCCATCAACACGGTTCACCCCGATGTGATCGACGTCTCCAGCGGTGTTGAAACCAACGGTCAAAAGGATCCCGATAAGATTCGCGCAATCGTTGCAACTACTCATGCTAACTAATGAAAGGAAACTTGATAAATGACTGAACTTAATTTGAAACTTAACAAGAACACTTCCGGTCGCTACGGCGAATACGGGGGGCAATATATTCCTGAAACCCTGATGAACGAACTGGATCGAATGACTAAAGCTTACGAGCATTACAAGAACGACCCAGAATTCAAAACCGAACTCCATGATCTGCTAGTGGACTACGCTAACCGTCCTTCACTTTTGTATTACGCAGAACGCATGACCAAAGACCTTGGTGGCGCACAAATTTACTTAAAGCGTGAAGATCTGAACCATACTGGTGCCCACAAAATCAACAACGTTATCGGCCAAGCTTTACTGGCAAAACACATGGGCAAAACCCGTTTGATTGCAGAAACCGGTGCTGGTCAACATGGTGTGGCTACTGCGACAATTGCCGCCTACTTCGGTATGGAATGTGAAATCTTCATGGGTAAGAAAGATACTGACCGTCAACGGCTAAACGTTTACCGGATGGAATTATTAGGCGCCAAGGTGCACCCCGTTACCAGCGGGTCAATGGTCTTGAAAGATGCCATCAACGCGGCACTGCAAGACTGGACTAAACGGGTTGACGACACCTTCTATCTCATGGGTTCAGCCACTGGTCCTCACCCTTATCCTTTGATGGTCCGTGACTTTCAATCAGTGATCAGCCAAGAATCAAAAGTTCAACTCAAAGAAAAGACCGGTAAATTGCCTGATATGGTCGTGGCCTGTGTCGGTGGCGGTTCAAACGCCATTGGATCATTCGCTAACTATATCGACGATCCAAGTGTTCAACTCGTTGGCGCCGAAGCAGCCGGTAAAGGGGTTGAAACTGAACTCACCGCCGCCACCGTTGAACGAGGATCAGATGGTATCTTCCACGGTATGAAGTCCATGTTCCTGCAAAACAAGACGGGGCAAATCAACCCCGTTTACTCAATTTCAGCTGGCCTTGATTACCCTGGTGTTGGACCCGAACATGCCTACCTTGCTAAAACCGGCCGGGCACAATACGTTGGCATTACCGATGACGAAGCTGTGGATGCTTTCGAATATATCGCCAAAACAGAGGGCATTGTGGCTGCTATCGAAAGCTGTCACGCCGTTGCTTACGTACGAAAAATCGCACCAAAAATGAGAAAAGATCAAATCATTGTCTGCACCCTCTCAGGTCGGGGCGACAAAGATGTAGCTTCAATCGCTAAATACAGAGGAGTGGATATCGATGAGTAAATTAACAGATGCCTTTAAAAATCAAAAAGCTTTCATCCCGTTCGTTGCAGCTAACGATCCGGACTTTGAAGGCACCGTCAACAACGTGGTTGCACTGGCTAAGGGTGGCGCAGATATTGTTGAATTAGGGATTCCCTTCTCAGATCCGATTGCTGATGGCCCTGTTATCCAGGCCGCGGACTTACGTGCTTTAAAAGCGGATCCTGACCTACCAATGGACACCATTTTCGATATGGTCAAAGAGATTCATCAGCAAACCGATGTACCGCTGGCCTTTCTGACCTACTTAAACATCGTCTTCCAATACGGTTACGACGCCTTTACCGCCCGTTGTGAAGAACTTGGTATTTACGGCTTAGTTATTCCGGATATGCCATTGGAAGAACGCGACGAATTAGAACCAATCGCTGCGAAACACCATGTTGATTTGATTCCTCTGGTAACGCCAATTTCCGGTGACCGCATCGAAAAGATTGCGGCCGCAGCTACCGGCTTTATCTACGTAGTTTCATCATTGGGTGTTACCGGTGAACGTAGTGAATTTGCCAACGGTTTGGCCGACCTAGTGAACCGGATCCGTAAAGTCACCGACGTCCCAACTGCCATTGGTTTTGGGATTCACACCCCAGAACAAGCTACCGAAATGGCACAAATTGCTGATGGCGCCATCGTTGGTAGTGCCTGTGTCAACATTGTGGCCGAATACGGCCGCCAAGCACCCGCAAAATTAACCGATTATACCAAACAAATGAAAGCAGCTGTTAATGCTCATCCAGTGAGATAAGCACAGCGCACAAAAAGTCGCTCAAGCTGTCTGCTTGAGCGACTTTTGTTTAATCTAATTTAACGGGGATCATTTTGTCCGTTGTCGAAACTGGAGAGGTGCCTACTCAAGATGAGATTACCCAAACCTTTAGTAACATCAGTGACGTGTTCAAATAACATTCAATTTGATTGCTTATTTCTAGAGATACATTTTTAGAAACTTGTTTTATCATTTGTAACTATTTTGTTTTTTCATGATTAATTTTTGCTTAATAATGGCGTGATTGCGGCTTTTGTAACCATTTCAAACCCAACTGATTTAAGTTTATTTGTCAAAATCAAGTCTTTATGGTTGTGATTGCAAGCATATACTGGTATCCTACAGTCGAATTAGAATAGGAGGAGGGGGAAAACTTGAATAGTAAAACAACAGCTAGTCTCATTCATCGCATTGCCAGTTTCGAAACACAGTATTTGAATCAGCGGCTCCGCTCAATAGATCTCAATTCTGATCAGGCGCGAGCTATCAATTATATTTCTAGCCACCCTAATAGTATGCAGCGGGACATTGCTCACTACCTTAATCGGCAAGAAGCCAGTGTCACCAATCTATTAAAGGGCTTGGTTCGTCGCAACTTAATCGTTCGGACAATTCCGGCTGAAAACGAGCGGACAAAACTCCTTTCGTTAACACAGGCTGGAGCAGATTTAGTGGCTAACATTCAACAGGCATTCACTCAAATGAACGGCCTTTTGGAAGAACCGCTGTCGGATGCTGAAGCCACAAAGTTAACGCAACTACTCAATACCATTCAAAAGCAGGTTGACGAAAATCAAGATTGACTTTTAGGTATGTATAGATGGGGTAAAATTAAGTTTGGATACTTGCTGATATGGTGTAAATAAAAAATTGAATATGAAAAAAGCCTACTCTCACCAACAGAGTAGGCTTTTTGGATTCAGAAAACTTCCTAGTTTCATCCCACATTCGCCATCTTATAAAATCGTGTAGAATATAAGTTGTGACCCGCACGAATGGAAAGAAGGACTGCACTATTTCAATCGACATTAACTGGTTATATCAAACTTTACGGCAACACATGGGGCCTTCTGGCTGGTGGCCCGCTGAGGATAAGCGTGACATCATTGTGGGCGCAATCCTAGTTCAAAACACCGCTTGGCAAAACGCTGATATCAGTCTCAATCGCTTAAAGCACCGTACTGGTCTAAATCCGGAAGCAATGCTTGCACTATCGCAACCTGAATTAATTGATTTGATCAAGGTAAGTGGTTTCTACCGAAATAAGGCAAAAGCAATCCACAACGTTTTCAAGTGGTTCAATGATCGTAACTGGGACTATGCCGGTATCGCATCACGCTTAAGTCAGCCTGAGCTCCGCAAACAATTGCTAGAACTTCCTGGTGTTGGTCAGGAAACCGCTGACGTTTACATCGTCTACATTTTTGATCAGCCGGCATTCATTGCTGATTCATATACGCGACGGCTATTCAAACACTTAGGCTACCAGAAAACGGATACCTACCAGCATCTGAAACAGCAGATCACCTTGCCCTCAAATTTTACCTATCAAATAGCACAGGACTTTCACGGTCAATTAGATGAATTCGGTAAGCAATATCTTCAACGTGATGACACTTTTGAGGATAGCTTTTTAGCCCAGAAATTAGCGGAATACCAACAAGCTCAAAAGCGCCAGTAATCCTGGAAGCCCTTGCGTCCACACAATTTGCCGTCTAACGGTTAATCCGCCAAAGATACCCGCAATAAACACAAAGCCGGTAAATAACAGGCATCCTGCCACCGCGGCATTGGCCGGTAAGCCAAAACGCATAAACAGCAGACCGATTCCGATAAAGCCATTATACAAACCAATATTGGCCATGGTGCTCTTGGTTTCTGGACGATGCTGATACTCGGCTGAAAAGCCAAAAGCGCGCTGAGCTGCTGCTGTTTGAGAACCGAATATCTCTAAACAACAGATTAAAAGTGCTTCTACTGCCACGATGACAACTAGTATCGTACTCATGAGTGACATCTGTATTCCCCCTAAAATAATTTAGAATCACCAGTTGGCACGAGATAAATACCAAATGAACCGTAACCGCTAGGCCAATTCTTGTAAGCAGATGTATAGCCATGCGGGGTTGCATAAATTCCAATTTGGTAACCCTTATATTTAGCACGCTTTGAAGCTGAGTATCCCTGTGCTGATAGCGTATCGGCAACTAGTTTACTATAATCAGTCTTACTTGACGTACTGACCCAGTTATAGGGTGAAAAAATCCCCGTTGCTGCTGAATTCTTATTGAGTGCTGAATACGGCGTCGCTTTGCTGACACCAGCATTTAAATCATTCTGGGCATCCTTAGAATAGCTCGTATTCAATATCGTTCCCGGGAACATGGCTAGAATGTCCGCCTGTAATTTAGCTGCCTCACGAACTGACTTAATGCCGGCTAGGCCACCACCATAAGATTTCACGATTGAACTATGCGCAAAGGCATCTTTGGGATTGTCCCCCTTGGTCAAATAGGAATGGTAAATGATGCCTTTAATCTTGCCATTATTATTCGTTACTTGATAATAGTAGCCCGACTTTTTCCCTAGTTGAAGTTTAACTTCCTTATAGACGTACCAAGTCGTGCGGGGATAGTTCTTTAAATTATGAATCTTTTTTGTGTGGGTTGAATTCCACATATATTGATTACCGGTTGTTTTTGAATGGTAGGCAACGTCACTATACGACTTTGTTTTGACTACCTTCCAGGACGTGGCAGCCTGCCCTGTTGTCGGCAATACCGCTTCTCCCAAACTGCCAACTACTAATCCTGCTATTAATGCGGACACTATTTTGTTCATCTGAAACTCCCCCATTTCGATCGATGATTGATTTAACTCAAATGTAACAGAGGCAAACATTGGTCGCAAGGGGGAGCTTAATTTTCTTGCCAAAATAATCGACAATTTAAATTGTGAAATAAAAAAAGACGCCCCATTGCTGGGACGCCCATACAGCCACTTAGCCGAAACTAAATGGGTTCTCAAAAATCCACATTTCCTTTGAACCAAGGCAGCCGCAAATCCGGCGGTGTTACATTGCCTGCTGTGCAAAAAAATCACCTAGTTGCTCGCGCAAACCGCTATTGCTAGCGACGTGATATTCTCGACTCATCGCATGTAAAACATCATAGCACGGAATGATATCAGAAGCAAATCGGCATGATCACTTATCAGTCGTTTCTGCATCCTCATCTGCGGCTTTCTTTTCCTGATTTTCTTTAATTTGGTCTAATTGCTGATCCAGCCAAGTTGCAATCGCATCTGCCATATCGCCTTGATGACTAACGAAATCATCTGCCGAAGCCACTTTATCAATTCGCAGTGAAGATGCGTTGATGTCTGGTGACTCAATAATGCTGTAGACGCTAATTGGCAAAGTATCATCATCCGCTAACATTTTCTTCATTGCGTTCAGATAACGCAGCGGTAATTTAATAATACTGGTTTCCAAATGAACCTGAATATCAGCATCCGTTAAAGTCAACGTTGCCTGAGCTAATTTATTTTCACCAACCGCTTTAACGATCATCTCAACCATTGGTTCAAGTGCCTTAGCTGCACCACTCTTCTTGATTTCAGCTAAACTGCCGCCGAAATTTTGCGTTTCATAATTTTCAGCTTCAACTTCTTCAACGAAGTCCTTAACTAAACTTTCCATAGTTACCTCGATTACTTATTTTGTTTGACTTTTTCCTGCTGCATTCGCTTAATTTCTTCCAGCTTATCATTATCACGCTTATTATCAAGCCAGTGACGATATCTTAACGCCAATACCATCCAATAGCCATTAAAGAGGATCACTAAAACATTGGCTAATATCATTGCCGCCTTAATACTGAGAATTGCATGGCTGCTGACCATCACCGTCACGATACCATTTAGTAAGCCAAATGAATAAATGACGATCACCACTGCTAACAAGTAATAGCCGGAATTATGGCCTAGCGCGGCCCAAATCATTGGCACTGCATAAAGAACCAGTGAAATGATCAGTGACCGTATCACAGCTGACATCTGAAAGGATTTGCCTAATCCGATCAACTTAGATGACAGCAGCAGATTCATTGCGGAGAAAAGCACCCACGAAACGATGCCGAATGTGATTAATTTTTGCTTTAACATTTGATACTGCTACTGATAACTTATAAGAAAGTTATAGATTTTTCTTGCTTCTACCTATCCTGCTTTGCACGAAGCTCACTAATACAGTTGATATGATAGTCCACAAGCGTTAATTCCCGGCTAGCCACCGGTACATGCTTTGAAGCCCGTATTAGTAGGCTAATTCAAAGTTTTCAGTATCCCTGATGTTCAGGGCCGCATTGATATCACGATCTTCGGTATAACTACATTTAGGACATTGATAGGTTCGCTCACTTAGCTTTAAATCAACTTTTTTATAGCCACATTGATGGCATAATTTAGAAGTTGGTTCAAACCGGCCAGTTAAGTGCACCGGAATGCCTAATTGCTGGCATTTAGTGATCAGTTTGATTCTAAAGTTATAGAAGCCTTGATAACTGACTGCTTTAGCTAAATGCCGATTTTTCATCATACCTTTAACATTCAAGTCTTCTAAGGCTACCCACTGTGGTTTGGTTCTCACCACACTGGCAATCAGCTTATTTTGATAATCAGCTTGAATGTGAGTTAGACGTTGATATAAGCGTTGCACTTTCCGCTGAGTTTTCGCTAGATTTAAATCAGTAGCAGACTTTCCTTCTTTCTGTCTTCTAGCTTTCAGTGCTTGATACTGACGGGACATTTTTCTCTGCAGCCGTCGCAGACGTTTTTTGATCCGTCTTACCCGACTACTTTTATTCTGATTAGGATACAAAATGCCATCGCTTAGAATGGCAAATTCTTTTAGGCCAAGATCAATACCGATAGGTTCACCAGTTAATTCTAATTTGGGTAATTCAGCCTGTTCTACTAAACAAGTCAAGTAATACCGGCCAGCCTTGAATTTGATCCGACCGTGTTTAATCACAAAATGCTCAGCATCAGTGGGAATATAACCACATTCTTTTAAGCGTACCCAACCGATTTTCGGTAACTTGATTCGGTGACGCTGACAGGCAATGATTTGCGTTTTACTGTTTTTAACAAAGTAGTAACTGCCTTGACCGCGTTTAAAAGATCGCCAATGTGGGAAACCACTTTGTTTCTTGAAAAATCGCTTCATGGCCGCATCAGCGTCAATAAAAGCCTGCTTAACCGATTTGGCATACAATTCCTTGATCCACTTATCATCAGGATTAGCTTCAAGGTATTCATGATTAAACCACTTACTAAAAGCATAAGCATTTAAGTAGTGGTAACTCATTTCATAACGTTGTTTATTGATGTCTAAAAACAAATTGTAAGCCCAACGACTACCGCTGATGTGAGAATCAATCAGCCATGCTTGTTTAGCAGTGGGCTTAACTTCAACTTTATAGGTGGTTAGCATCAGATCACCCTTTAACATTTATTTATAAGAATCCATATGAAATGAAGTACAGATAACACCTCCTTAATCATTATTAATAGTTCAAATTGTAGCATAGTTCGACATAAAAAAGACAGGTTTGCTCCTAGCAATGTTTTGCTGGGGGTAAACCTGTCTTTGGAATATTGGTATTTGATTAATGAACTGAATATTTTACATAGCCGAATTGGGCTGCACCAAGCAGAGACTTGCACCTAAGTCACTTTAGACACAAATCCAAAACCGGGATTTATGTCTAAAGCGTCTTAGGCTCCAGTCTCTAATCGCTTGGTTCCGCACCTTATGCTAACAAGTCCACCAACTCATCCTTCTTAATACCCATGAAGTATTGACTGATATCAACATCAGCAAAGACCTTTTCAAGGTTTTCACGGTCATAGCGAATACCCTTCAACTTTTCAGCCAATTCGTTAGCATCCTTCGGGCCGAAGAAATCGCCAAAGAACTTAATCTGGGAAATCTTACCTTGTTCAACTAAGATTCGAGCATCGATAGTCCCTGAATCAAAGTGTTGACGCTTCTTTACCGTAAATTCTGGTGAAGTCCCGTAGACCCAGTCCCAGTTGTTATAGTACTGTTCGTAGATCTTGTCGATTTCCTTTTGTTCATCAGGGGTAACAACGTATTCCTTATCCTTGATTTCATCTAGACTATCCACGTGGAATAATTCCTTCAACAATTTGTCGCGGAATTCCGGTACCGTAATATTTTGATATTCGGGTGCCAAATATGGCTTTAAGTTTGTCACACGAGAACGGACTGATTTGATCCCCTTTGAGGCAATCTTGTCTGCTGGCACGTTTAACGCATCCGCAATCACGTTTTGATCCACATCCAGCATCAAAGTCCCATGTGAGAATGTCTTACCATTCTTGGTGTACATAGCATTGCCAGAGAATTTTTTACCGTCGACTAAAATGTCATTCCGGCCTGAAACCTCAACAGAGGTAGCCCCCATGTCGTGCAAGGCATCAACAATTGGTTGAACGAAAGACTTGAAGTCACCGAACTGTTCAGAGTTACTATCCAGCACGAAGCTAAAGCACAGGTTACCAAGGTCTTGATAAACCGCACCACCACCGGACAAACGACGGGTAACAGTAATACCGTGCTCCTCAACGTATTTTTGATTGATCTCTTCCAAAGTGTTTTGGTTGCGACCGACAATAATACATGGTTTCTCATAGTAGAATAAGACTAAAGGTTCACCAAAATCCTTATTGTTCATTAAATACTGTTCAGTAGCTAAGTTACGGCCAATATCATGTGCCGTCATAGAAACATACCGCATGTCCAAACTTCCCTTCCAAATATTAAGCAACATTCATGTAACTGGTTTTCATTTTACCATACTCATGAAAGGGGTTACAGCTTGTACACTTAAATTGTGCACGAAAAATGTTCTCAGCTCATTTTTAACCCAAAAACTGAACAAATTCATCCAGCGTAATACCCGCAAAGTAGTCGCCCACATTGACATCAGCCAGCGCTTGCCGTAATGATAATTGATCGTAGCGAACGTCGACTAACTTCTTGGCTAAATCAACCGCATATTTTTCACCGAAGAAATCACCAAAGAAGGTGACTTGCTTGATTCGGCCCTTCTCGACTAACACTCGGGCGTCGATAGTACCCGAATCAAAGTGCTGACGCCGCTTAACCGTAAATTCTGGTGAAGTCCCGTAGACCCAATCCCAGTTATTATAGTAATCATCGTAGAGTTTTTGAATTTGCTGCTTGTCCTCATCGGTCAGGTGATAGGCTTTATCAGCTACTTCGGCAAGATCATCAACACCGTAAACTTTACGCAAAATCGTATCGCGAAATTCAGCAATAGTGAGGTTTTGATATTCTGGTTTCAGGTATGGTTTCAGGTTCGTTACTCTGGAACGAACTGATTTGATCCCCTTTGAAGCCATTTTATCCTTTGGAACGTTGAGTGCGTGAGCGATCACACTTTGATCCACATCGTACATCAATGTCCCGTGCGAAAACATCTTGTTATCTTTGACATACATCGCGTTACCCGAGAACTTCTTACCATTAACTAAAATGTCGTTTCGACCTGACACTTCAATTGAGGTTGCTCCCATTTCTTTAAGTGCATCAACGATCGGCTTAGTAAAGGCCTTAAAGTCGCCAAATCGGTCATCATCACGGTCGACAACAAAGCTAAATGAGACGTTGCCAAGATCATCGTAAACCGCACCGCCACCGGAAAGCCGCCGAGTGACTTGAATATTATGTTTAGCGACGTAATCTTGATTGATCTCTTCTAGCGTATTTTGATTTCGGCCGACAATAATGCAAGGCTTTTGATAATAAAAAAGCAGAATAGGTTCATCAAAATCCTTATTATTCATCAAATACTGCTCGGTTGCTAGATTATAGCCGATGTCTTCCGTTTCCATATTATAGTAGTACATGGGCTTGCTGCTCCTTTAATTGATCTTACTCTAAGTTTACCGCTTTATAGGTAAAATGAAACCGCTGTAATCAGCTTGATGCCAGTTACAGCGGTCTCTTAATGACGGCCGTAGTCGCCAATCATTTCTACGCTTTAATTATGTAACCAAACTTATCAAATAACAACGATTTAGTCTGCGAAACAGCTTACAAAATTAGTTTCAAATATGAAAGCGTTGTGTTTAACAAGTTTTCATTTTGTTAATACTAGTGGCTAAATTATGGTAAAATAAAGTGTGAAGTACCAGTGGTTCGTTTTGTTGGGCAAAACCATGACGTGCTTACGAAGAAGAATTTTCAGCTATTTAGTATTTTGTGAGGGAGTGGCGTATATGGACCAGCAATACAATAACATTCTCGCGCCGGTTGATGGATCAAAAGCCACCGATCCGGTGTTAGACAAAGCAATTGAAGTCGCAAAGTTAAACGATACTCATTTAGATATCTTAAACGTTTTGGAAGTTAACCAATTCAGTGACACGTATGGTGGCGCTGTTAGCGGTGATGTTATTTACAAGCTTTCTGAAGACGTGCAAGCCCGCTTGACTGAATTAAAACAAAAGGCACTGGATGCTGGTGTTAAGTCAGTTGATATTCACGTTCGGTTTGGTAATCCTAAACCAGTTATTGCTCGTGAATTTCCAGCTGACCACGATACTCAGTTGATCGTTATTGGTTCAACCGGTTTAACCGCCGTTGAACGTTTGATGATCGGTTCCGTTACTAACTACGTCAGCCGTTCTGCTGTCTGCGATGTTTTAATCGTTAAGCCAGCTGAATTAGCGAAGTTAGATAAAGATTAATTTTTAAACGTCAAGCACCCTTGCCCATTCTCGGGTAAGGGTGCTTTTTTGGAGGTGCTCAAATGGCTCAACCCGCACAGTGGCGGTTTAACTGCCAGCTACCCAGTGATTTTCAGCCGAAACCCTTACGCCAGCTGCTAATAGATGAATGGTATTTGCCGAAACACTTAATCTTCAGCTTAAAACGCGGTCAGCGGGTATTAGTCAACGATCAATACTTGCCGGTTAACTTTGATGTGCATCCGGGTGACCATATCTCGTTGGATTTTTTGGCGACCGATTTTGATCACCCATACTCAAACGTCACACCAGATAGCGCCGCCACCGTTAAAGTACTCTATGAAGATACCAACTTGCTAGTGGTCAACAAAACTCAGGGCAGTAAAACCCACCCGAATCAACCGGATGAAGTTGGCACAACCCTGAATCACGTTGCTGCTTATCTGGCACCTAAAAATCAACAGCCCTATGTGATCAATCGTTTGGATCAAGAAACCAGCGGGGCGCTGTTAATTGCGAAGAATCCGGCAGTGGTACCCGTTTTAGTCCGGTTAGTGAAAGAAAAATTGATCCGGCGAACTTACCTTACCTGGGTCCACGGCCGGCTTAATAGCTCACAGGGTCTCATTGCAATGCCGATTGGCCGGAGCTTAACCGATAAGCGGAAGCGGCAGCTAAATGGCGGCCAGCCGCAAATGGCCATTACTCGTTACAAGGTTATCGGCCGTAAGCCGGGTGCTACCCTAGTGGCCGTTCAGCTGCAAACCGGCCGTACTCACCAAATCCGGGTTCATTTCGCAGGCTTGGGTCACCCAATCGTTGGTGACCCGCTGTATGCCAAGGACCCGCGACAACAACGGCTATTACTGCACAGCTGGCAATTACGCCTACCGTTGCCCTTTTCGTTTCAGCACGTGACGTTAACGGCAAGTTTGCCAGAGACTTTTAAGCAGTTTGAACAGCAAAAGCATTGATTTGATTTCATAATTAAATCAGGAGTCATATCTAATCAAAAAGAGTACCCTACAGCTTCTTCTCAGTTGTAAGGTACTCTTTGTATCAAGATTGGCTTTTCTCATTTAATTTAAGACTTATAACTTACTAGCATTTTCAACCATTTTATCCATTACATCCGCAACTTTATCTAAATCTCTCTGTGAAATACCGTCTGTCACTGCATCCTGAAATTGTGACGCAATTGGAAGAGTTTCCTTTAGAAGCCGCTCTCCATCTGCAGTTAATGAAATTAGCCTTTCCCGTTTATCGGTACGCGATTGCTCGCTGATTATCAATTCTCTTGTAACCAGCTTATTTATAACTTTCACCATACTAGGTCCGGTGATACCCACTAAATCGGATAATTGGCGTTGTGTAAGTGGTTGGTGTTGATCAATATAAAATAAAGACATCCACTCACTTCGAGCAATATTTTCAGTTTTAAGTGCTTGATTAAACTTAGTTGCAAATAATTTACTGCTTCTGGTAGTTATGAACATCATACAGCTGTTCAAATCAAATCGTTTAGCTGCCATATGCTTTACCTACTTTCCTCGTTGTCGGCATAATTATAACACAAGTTAACATCAAAATAGATAGTTAGCTAACTATTGACTTAATTCAGGATTCAGTTATACTGTGTTTGTGAGCGCTTACACAATAACTCAAAGGAAGTAGATATTATGCCACAGTACACCGCTTCTGCCAGAAAAACTAATTCCAGTCTACAAGTTGACGTTCATTCTCGTGGTATTCATACCACAATTGATGAACCAGTTAATTCAGGAGGAACCAATACTGGTATGAATCCAGTGGAATTGGAACTTTGTTCATTAGGATCTTCCCTTCAAGACACTGCAATGAAACTAGCCTCAAAAAACGGCTTCAATTATCAAGAATTGAACATTGATTTAGAAGGCGATCTTGATCCAGCGGGATTCATGGGCGATCCAGATATTCGAAACGGTTTTCAAGAAATTCGCTATAAATTGATATTCAAAACTAATGAATCACCGGAAAAAAGCCAAAATTTTGCCGACCTGATAAAACAGAATTGTCCGATTGAGCAACTTTTATCAAATGGTATTCCCGTAAAACTAAATGGTATTGAAATTAACTAAGGAGGCTCCCCTCATGGCAATCGAAACCTACAAAGTTTCTGTTAATCATAAAATATCCGATAAAGATTATCATATTAAAGTTCGAGATTTTAACTTGACACTTTCCTCAGAACCCAATGATTTTCATGTAAATACCTATGAAACAATTTTGGAAGCATTGGGTGCATGTGAATCAATTGTAATGGCTTCGTTCAACAAGCAAAAAAACTTTAAATATAATAGTCTCTACTACACCTTGGTGGGCAATCAAAATAAAACGGGTCTTTCAGACATTGAAGTTACGGTTCATTTCAAAACCAACGAATCAAAACAAAAATGTGCTGAATTTGTCGAATTCGCAGAAAATACATGTCCAGTCATGGATAATTTAACTCATACCGTCCCAATTACTCGGACTGAAGTTAGTACTGTTCACTAACTTGTCCAGATGATCTTTCACTTAAACACCACATGTGGCACCAAACTTTAAGCCTTGATCTTTTAAATTAAAAAACCAGTCACCATTTCTGTTTGAAATGAGGACTGGTTTTCATTTTCCTTTAAACCTACTTATAAGCTACGCCCCTACGCAGTCGTTGCCAGAAGTGACTTTCATCCGCCTGTAGAATCAGCCCTTTATAGATACTGCTGATGTACCAAGTTAAACCGATGATTGTCAGAATCAAAATTCCTAGCGATATGCCAATCTCCATGAAACTCGCTGATTGGTTAATGATCCGTAACGGCATGAAATACGATGAGAAAAACGGCACATAGGACATAATCTTGACCATCAATGCATCCGCATTATTCTGGAACGGGAAAGTCGCAAAGAAAGCGATCATACTGAGATAGACGGCAGGATACGCTGCTTTCGAAGCATCTTCAGCCTTCGAAACTAACGCCCCACTGAACGCCGCTAATATCGTATAGATGATGACGCCTAAGAATAAAAACAGAAGGTTAACGTTAACGAGATTATGCACGACCTGATTAACTAATGAGCCATACTGGTCAAAGAACGGTTTCGCCATGTTCATCTGCTTAGCTGCGACTAGGCTCACCCAGCCGCCTGCCAGGTATACTAGCAGTTGCGTGGCAATCACCATTAACACGCCCAGAATCTTACCACAGAAATACTTAGAGGCAGTGGTACTGGAAAAGACCATTTCCATCACTTTGGCCCCTTTTTCAGAAGCAATTTCCTGCGCCGTAATTGAAGCGTACGTGGTTAAAATCATGTAAACCATGAAAACTAAGATCCAAAATGACACCATGCGGGCCATTTTAACGATACCTTCGCGTTTCTGAACTACCTGTTTAAAGGCTGGCTGTACGGACAGTTGTTTCAGCTGCTGCCGCGTCAGCTTAGCTTGGGCGACATTGTTTTGGGTCTGCAATTTGCCTAAATAACCTGTTAATTGGGCCTTATCTGAGGCTGACATGGCTTCTTTACCGTGATAAACCGCGCTGTACTGCTGACCCGCACTCAAAATAACGTAGCCACTAATATCGTTTTTCTTCAATGCATGCTGAGCTGCCTTCGCAGTTGTGAGTTTAGTATCCACGTTGTCTTTACCAGCGACTTGAATGTAGCCTTTACGAAGCGCTGGTTGTTTGGCGATCACCGCAATATCATCGCTACTGCTAGTTGAGTTAGCAGAAACAAAGCCAACGCCAAACGACACCAGCAGCATGATGAATGGCGACAGCACCAGAATCACAAAGCTCCACGATTTAACCTGCCGTAAATAAGTGGTCAGCGTCACGATCCACATTTTTTTCATCTGGGGTCACCCGCTTTCAATCGGAAAATCTCGTCTAAAGTTGGCGGTTGCTGGCTGAATTCTTCCATGTACTCGCCATTTGAGAGCTGCTGGAAAATTGGTTTACCGGCAGCGGGATCGTCTACCCTTAGCCGGTAACGATGATGTGAAAGTTCTGTCACTTCTACGATATGAGGTAACTGCGATAACTGTGCCGTTGGCCAATCCGTTGTCACGAAGATTTCGTTTTTCCCGAATTGTTCACGAATCGTCCGAATCTCCCCATGCAAAATCATTTCACCTCTGCGCATCATCACCAACTCATCGCAGAGTGCTTCCACGTTGCCCATATCATGGCTGGAAAAGATGATTGCCGCGCCCTCTTTTTTAGCGTTTAAAATGGCTTGCTCCAAAATATCCACGTTCACCGGATCTAAGCCGCTGAAGGGTTCGTCCAAAATAATCAGCGATGGTCGGTGAATCAACGTACAAATCAATTGAACCTTTTGCTGGTTCCCCTTGGATAATGATTTGATCTTATCAGTCTTCTTACCCTTCACTTCAAACCGTTTCATCCACTGATCAATCGCCGGTTTGATTTGCTTAGCGGATTTACCTTTCAACCGTGCCCAATATAGGATCTGCTGTTCAACCGTCATCTTAGGCATCAGACTGCGTTCCTCAGGTAAATACCCGATTTGATCGAAGACCCGCTCATTAATCGGCTGATCATCCCAACTGATTTTTCCATCATAGTGAATAAAACTCAATATGCTATGAAACGTGGTCGATTTACCAGCCCCATTTTGACCAATTAAGCCTAGTATCTCACCCTTTTTAACGTTGTAAGTCACGTCGCTTAAAGCTTGTAAATCACCAAACTGTTTCGATAAGTGTTCGATTTTTAGCATCATGCACCTCCCCATTTGCCATGTTCATCGTTGTGTTTATCATATCAAATAAACCAGGGAAGTAAATGCTTGAGCGCGTTCACAAATATATTAAAAGGCTGTTTATAATCTAAGCGCCCTGTTTCACGCTCTCAAATTGATTTTCCACGCATCCGTGATACAGTAGGTGATTCTTAACGAGTTCATGAGGTGGCTTTCACTATTATTTAGTATTACTATAACGACGAAGAGGGATTTCACATGAAACTCAATAAAATGATTGGTCTCACCGTAGCAACATTGTTAGCAGCTGTCGGAATCGGTCTGTCGACACAAACGAATGTTTCCGCCAAAAGTTACTCAGGTTATTCATATGCCGAAACAACTCGCCAAATCAAATCTGGCAAATTAACCATCCCTGCAAAGACGCGTGTTTATCTATTTGCACCAACAACCAAAAATCATAAAGTTTACGCTAAAATTGATGTGGGCGATTTAAGCTATGATATCAGACATAACAACGAGAACGCAGAAATGACTGTTCCATACAGTGGCAATTTAAAGGTGTTAAAAGGAAAGTTTCCACGTCCTGTAACAATTGCTAAAGGCAAACAATTTACTACCCAGAGTAATTATATTAAGGCACCCAAAATTGCCATTACCTCAAATAATTACGTCGAATACTTTGCCAATGGCAATACCGGTACTAAACCAACTTCATCCACAAAGATTACTGCCACTAAGCAAAAGGGCGATTTAACTCACTATTATGCGAAGAAAAAGATGTTGAAGCTACCTGACAGACACATCTCTAAAAAGGGAAATTATCAGTATCGGTTAGCGGTTCGCCTCAACAAGAATCACTTTAGCAAATTATTTACCAGCTATTCAGTTGGTACGCTTAAGAATTACTTCTGCTTGCCAGCTCCAATGGCCTAAAGTTAACACCAAAAGGGTCTAGACAGTCTAGACCCTTTTTTAATATAGGGGCATTTGCGACAGCAACCAAACAATTCTGCTGACTAAACATGGCAAAGTACATGTAGCGGAGTAAGAAGTTTGGTCGGTGACATTAAAAGAGAAGCCAAAGGACTTTCAAAAGTCTTCTGGCTTCTCTTTTTTTGTAAATCACTAGTTTATTGTTTCTCATGCCGCCTTAGTCTTCTTTTCTTTTTTTCGTTCAGAATAATGAGAACAATAATACCTATCGTCTCCACAAAACCATCCAAAACTAACACACTAGTTAGCCAAAAAGACGGGAAATACCAGTCCAAAATTAGTAACACAATTCCGATACCGCCCAAAATATCTAAAGCATTGCTCCATGAATCAAATGGTTTTAAAAATACCTTAGAAGGTTTCATCAGTTATTCTACAAACTTCTTTCTATTATTTTTGGATCCAGAATATTTTAAGTGTCACATACAGAGCGTTTATCAGTCAAGTGATTTAATCAGCCATTGGGCTAACAAACGTTTTTACCTTTATTGATATTTACCCATTTGCGACAGCAACCAGACAGTTCCGCTGACTAAAATGCGGCAGCGTAAATGCAGTGGAGTGAAACCAGGCAGATCGTGGTGTCGAAAGCAGTTAGCTTCCGTCCTTTGGAAGGTTACTGCTTTGCGCAGACGGAGGAGATCCGCCCTGAGCGAAGCGAAGTGCTAGCTCCGGAGCAAGCCACGACGAGCTGCCTGGTTTCACGCAACGAAATGAGCCCTTATTCTATCTCCTTACTTAATATCGATCTTACTCGACAAAAAAGCACTTCGAGAACTAAATCTCGAAGTGCTTTTAAAATGCTTTTAAGCAATTGAATTACTTAAGTGGTGTCCACTTCCAGTTGTTAACTTCTGGCATATCGGTACCATTTTCACGGATGTAAGCCGTGTGCTTAGCAACCATGTCATCCATATGCTGTTCGAAGGAAGCACCTTTGATAGCATATTCTGGCATGCTCAGCAAAGCATCCTTTGCCAAGTGGTAACGGTCGAGTTCATTCAAGACACGCATGTCAAATGGTGTGGTGATATCACCGTTTTCACGGTAACCATGAACACGAAGGTTGTGGTTGTGACGGTCGAAGAACATGTCACGGACAATGTCTTCATAACCGTGGAAGGCGAAGATAACTGGCTTGTCAGTAGTGAAGTAACGGTCGAATTCTTCGTCACTCAGGCCACGAGGGTCTTTTTCTGGTGAACGAAGCTTCAAGATGTCAACAACGTTAATGACCCGCATCTTCAATTCTGGGAATGCGTCATGCAGCAATGAAACGGCCGCAAAGACTTCCCAAGTTGGTTCACTACCAGCAGCAGCGAAGACAATGTCAGGTTCTTGACCCTGATCAGTTGAAGCCCAGTCGATGTAACCTAAACCATTGTGGACCAGGTTAGTGGCTTCGTCGATTGAGAACCATTGTGGACGTGGGTGCTTTGAAGTAACCAGCAAGTTGATTGTTTGATAGCTGCGGAATGCAACATCAGCAACGGCGAGCAAGGTGTTAGCGTCACCTGGCAAGTATTCACGAATTAACTCTGGCTTCTTTTCGTACAAGTGAGTTAACATACCTGGGTCTTGGTGAGTGTAACCATTGTGGTCTTGCTGGAAGACAGTTGAAGTATCCACGAAGTTCAATGAAGGATACTGCTTGCGCCATGATTGTTCAGAAGCTTTACGTAACCACTTCATGTGTTGTGTCAACATTGAGTCAACGACACGACCAAATGATTCGTAAGTTGCGAAGAAGCCATGACGACCAGTCAAGACATAACCTTCCAACCAGCCTTCAGCTTGGTGTTCAGAAAGTTGTGAATCGATGACACGGCCTTGAGGAGCCATGTTTTCGTCGTTAGGTTCTTTGATTGATTCTTCCCATTGACGCTTACCAGTATCAAGCATTGAGTACAAACGGTTTGACTTCGTTTCGTCAGGACCGAATGCACGGAAGTTATCAGGGTTCATCTTCATGGTATCAGCAACCCAGTCAGACCAAACGATCATGTCTTGAGCAGTGATAGCACCTGGAGTCTTAACCTTGATAGCATACTTCTTGTAGTCAGGCAGCTTCAATGGTTCTGGCTTGATCCCACCGTTAGTGATAGGGTTCATAGCCATCCGTTGTTCGCCCTTAGGCGCCATATCACGAACGGATTGCTTGATTGTGCCATCTTCATTAAAGAAGTCTTCTGGCTTGTATGACTTCAACCACTTAACTAATTGGTCAGCATGTTCCATAGCACCTGAGGCAATTGGTAGCGGAACTTGGTGAGCACGGAATGAACCTTCAACGGGGTTACCATCGAAGTCTTCCTTAGGACCAGTCCAGCCTTTAGGTGAACGGAAGATGATCATTGGCCAGTTAGGTAATGAATTATCATTGTTTTCGCGGGCATTCTTTTGAATAGCGCGAATCTTTTCAATGGCTTTGTCCATAGCCTTAGCCATGTCTTCGTGAACGGGTTCGTGATCGTCAGGGTTCTTAACTTCAACGAACTCTGGATCCCAGCCCATTCCTTTGAAGTAGCTAGTCAAGTCTTCATCACTCATCCGTGAAAGGATGGTTGGGTTAGAAATCTTGAAGCCGTTCATGTTAATAATTGGTAAAACAGCACCATCTTTAATTGGGTTGATGAACTTGTCTGAGAACCATGATGTTGCTAATGGACCAGTTTCGGATTCACCATCACCAATTTCAACAGCGGCAATTACGTCTGGGTTATCTAAAATGGCACCAGTACCGTGTGAAAGTGAGTAACCAAGTTCGCCACCTTCGTGGATTGAACCTGGTGTTTCAGGGGCAGCATGTGAGGCAACGCCACCTGGGAATGAGAATTGCTTGAATAATTTCTGAAGACCCTTTTCGTCTTGAGAAATGTTAGGGTAGATTTCTGAATAACTGCCATCAAGATATGAGTTAGAAACCATAACTTGACCACCATGCCCTGAACCTTCAATGTAGAACATATTCAAATCATACTTCTTGATGACCCGATTTAAATGTGCGTAGATAAAGTTTTGAGAAACAATTGTTCCCCAGTGACCAATCGGCTTAATTTTAACATCGTCTGAAGTCAAGTCGCGGTTCAATAATGGGTTGTCCCGTAGATATAGTTGACCAACAGATAAATAGTTGGCGGCACGCCAATACGTGTCAACGCCTTCCAAATACTGTTTGGAATCGTAATCTTCTGCCATTAGAGTAACACTCCTTTAATTGATTAAAGATAACTGCACGACGTAATCAATGCAGCTGAATATGAGGCGTGAATTACCAGATACGTATTGTACCGATAATTTACACCCACTATGATAGTCCCATTTACATAAAAGTCAACCGCTTTGAAAATTGATGCGGTCCAATTTCTAGACAAAATCAAGTGACTAAAATAAAACAGCCAAACGCCGATATCAAAGAGTTTGACGATGACTGTCGCGTTTACATTAACCGTCAAAAACTGAAAATACCATCTCAATTGGCTTTAACTATGACTAGTTTACGCAGTGCATTCCCCAACACCCTAATCACTGCAATTGACAGCTTATTTACAAGGTGTTACATTACAAATAACATGTTAATCAAAAAGTAACACTTAAAAAGGGGTAATATCATGACAACTTATGCTGTAACAGGCGTCACCGGCCATTTTGGTAACCGAGCATTAACCACACTGGTACAATTAGTGCCAGATGCTCACATCATTGCTTTAGCAAGAAATGTCGATAAAGCTTCAAAATCAGTTCCTGCTGGTATTGAAGTTCGAAAAGGCGATTATACAGACCAGCAAAGTTTGACTCAATCATTAACCGGCGTTGATAAATTGCTGTTTGTGTCATCAATCCCTGGTGCTGAAATGCCGCGACAAACGCAGCATCAAAACGTCATCAACGCGGCTAAGGCGGCGGGTGTCAGCTATATAGCCTATACGAGCTATCCGCAACTGGAATCAGCTCAATCTCCTCTGAGCGAAGACCATAAGTATACCGAAAAAGCCATTTTAACTAGTGGCATTCCTCACAGTTTTCTGCGTAATAACTGGTATCTGGAAAATGATTTAGACCCAATCAAGGCTGCATTAAAGGGTCACCCTTTCGAATACGTGGCTGGGAATGGCCGCGTCGGCTGGGCAGCTGAAAGTGATTATGCTGATGCGGCTGCTAAGGTCATGACGCTTGATCAGCCCAAGGCGATTTATGAATTTGCGGGTGCGTCTCGCTCGTATTCGGATTTGGCCGAAATTGTGAAGACAGTCAGTGATAAGCCGTTTGAAGTCCGTGCTGAAAGTGAGGCCACCTACCAGCAAAACTTGATCGACAATGGACTGGATTCTGGTACAGCTTCAATCGTGACGTCAATTCAAGCACTCATTAATAGCGGTGATTTAACGGAAGAGACCAGTGATTTGACTGCTGTACTGGGTCGTCCGCAAACCGATATAGCTGATTTAATTCAATCTTATAAGTAACGGCTTGTATCGGGACGGGCATTTGCTATAGAATGGATTCACTATTTAATCGAGGTTATTAAGATGAAGTATTCTCACAAATTAAGCGATGCCGTGCACGTCCTTGCCTATATCGACATCTTTCAAGATGATGGCGACTTATCCAGTAATAGCATCGCGCTGAGCATCGAATCAAATCCAAGCTTAGTCCGACGTCTCATGTCAGCCTTAGTTAAGGCAGGCTTATTAGTCACCCAACCTGGTATTGCCGCGCCGTCCTTATCCAAGCCCACTGCCGAAATTTCGTTGCTCGAAGTTTATAATGCTGTCGAGGATGATCACAGCCTATTGCATGTTGACGAAAAAACTAACCCAAATTGTCTGGTTGGTGCGAATATTCAAGGTGCACTTAATGATGCATATGCCAAAGTTCAGGCACAAGCTGAACAAAGTATGGCGGAAATAACGCTAGACCAGATCGTCGATGATATTCAAGTACGTCGATTGAAGGCAGCAAACAAATAGCAAAAATGGTCAGTCCTCGTGATACACAGGGCTGGCCATTTTGTTATTTATTCTCGTTCAACATTTTTCACAATGACAGACATGGTGCCATCAGGATTGGTTCGAAACTCAACGACGTCCTTATTTTTCAAAACGTCTACCGGCACCGTCATTTCAATCCCGTTGCCAAGCTTGATTTTTTGCTTTTGATACTTTTTCTCAAAGATCGGTGCGTTTGGCACCCGCACCGTCTCCGCAACCCCGCGTTCCTTCAGCTTTTCTTTAAAAGCGACTTTAGCTTCCGGATTATTTTGAAAGACGGTGTCTGCAACGTAGTCACTATCGATACTTTCGTCCTTTTTAATACTCTCATAAACGGCTTTATGAGTCTCCGGTACTGTTAGTACGTCAGTCTCAGTATACTTCTTAGCCGTTTCTTTCACCGTTTTTTCGATGACTTTAATGTGTTCAGAGACTTTTTTGACTGGTGGAATTTTCAAAATATTTTGGGCGAAGCTCCAATCCTCACCATTGTTGTCATACTTCTTCGATTGAACGCGGATCGTATTTCCCATGACCAAGAACCCGTCCTTAACCGTTTGAACCGGCGCTGGCAAAATGGTTTTATTTTGAATGATGGTATTGACCAACGTGTCATTATCATACTCGATCGCATGCGAATACTTCGCGGTGTAGTCAAGCTTAACCATCCCAGTCAGCTCAACCAAATCATCGTTTTGGGCGCGGAAAAAGAGCAGGTCGCCGCCGCTGATTTTGGTAGCGCCTTTGATAGCATCAAAAAAGGCCAAACTAATTTGAGCGGAATGATCAACAAAATTAGCCGGATCATCTACGAGCTGTTTCACAACCTGACAGTCCTCAAGGTTGGTTTCCGTATACTCAGTTTTCATTAACTTGTCGATGAGCTTTTGGAGATATTCCTCCATAACCACGTTACCTGGGTCAACCGCCTGATGCGACACCACAACATTGCCTGAATCCTTGTCCATCACGTGGACAACTGCCTTTAATATTCTCATGGGACTACTCCTACTTGATTTAATTTACTTGCTATCATTAAGATAAACTAAAAGGGTTAGCGGCACGCGACGCGCCCCTAACCCTCAATCATTCGCTTAATCACTCATCCAATGCCGGTCTGCTACTCTTCATCCAAAGTAACAAACGTGTTGTAATTAAAGTAATCATAGCGTAAACGCATATTAGACACTTCAAACGGTGTACCATCATCTAGGAAGAAAATACCTTCCATAATGGCAACCGGTTCAGTTGGTTTTAACCCTAACAAGTCTTGATCTTCTTCGTTTGATGGCGCCACTTTGACCGTCATAAATGACTTGGTAACCACCTTATTTTGAACGTCTTCTAAATAATTAAAGATTGAACCAGACACAACTTTTTGCGATAATTCCGGTACAATTCTAATTGGAATAAACCCGCGCTCAATCATAAATGGATGGTCATCAAACAATCGCAGCCGCTTGATTTCATACACAAAATCGCCCTTTTCCAAGAACAGATCCTGCTGCATTTCCTCATTAGCCGGAACCACTTTGAAGGACAATAACTTAATGCCCTGCGTTTGACCATCACTCTTAAAACTGTCGGTAATCCCTAGATTTGACCCCTCATAGTGAAAAATCGTCTGGTTCTTCATGTATAATGGGTTAATGAAAGTACCGGAACCGCGTTTCTTGAAAATAATCCCTTGATTTGCTAAAACACTAAGTGCGCGCTTGATTGAACTACGGCTGACGTTGTATGCTTCACTTAGACTTCGCTCATCTGGTAGTCGTTTGTCTGGAAACTGATTATCGTGAATTCGCGATTTCAAGTCGTGCAATACTCTTCTGTAAACTAAATCTGTCATTCCAATCTCCCTTGCAACCAGCTCACTGATTTTATAATTAAATCGAGTATAACAGATTTTGTAGTGTTCGGATAGATTGAAACGCACTATTCATTAAATTGGTCCTTATTAATTGTTTATCTGGACTGCACCAAATTTATTATGTAAGGAATGGTCACTATGTCAAAAAAGAAGAAAAAGAGTCAATTACATAAAACCTTAGTCGAACAGATCCTCGACAAAGCTAAAATCAGCTATGTACAGTTATCATTTGCCACTCACGAAGCTGGTGACGTTCAGCAAATGGATGTCGATGAAAGCACCTTCGACCAGCACACCATCTATAAAACGCTGGTAGCTTCGGGGAAAACGACTGGTCCAGTTGTCGGTGTTCTGCCATTAGATACGCACTTGGATCTTAAAAAGTTAGCTAAAGCTTCAGGGAATAAGAAAGTCAACATGGTGCCATTGAAAGAATTGGTAAAGACGACCGGCTACGAACACGGTGCTAATACCCCGATTGGTATTTGGGAAAAGCTTAAATACCCCATTTACTTTGATAATACCGCCAAAGAACAGGGTGAAATTATTGTTTCTTCAGGGCAGATTGGCCGTTCTGTGAAAGTGAATGCTGAGGCAGTCTGCAAACTGGTAAATGGTCATTTTGTAGATTTACTAGAAGAAGAATAGGCGCTCTTGCTTTCTGAATACTGCTGATAAACAAGACGCGTGTGACATAAGTCTATGTCGACAAGGATTTAATCTAATTTCTCGACTCACACATAGCCTAAAATTTACTTTAGTTCCATTACTTGAATATAGCCTTAACCTGTTCCACAACTCAGATTCCGGCCATATAACCACAAATAACGTCATCCCGATAAAACCCATTGGAATGACGTTATTTGTGGTTATATTCTGGAATCTACCGAGTTGTGTCACAGCCTCTTGTTTACTTATCTCATACCATTCCACTCTGCTTTAAAATTCTCCAAAAAGTCGGTCATCGTTTTTTGCCGCCCCTTGGCGATTTTTTTGGCTACCGGCGTATTCATACTATCTGGCAACTTCAGCAATTTTTCGTAGAAATGATTAATAATCGTTTCGTTATCTAAATTACGGTACTCGGCCTTTGTCATATTTTGACGTGGCTTGATTTTAGGATCATAAATTTTTTCACTATGATGTCCACCGTAATAGATGGCTCTAGCAATCCCAATTGCGCCGATAGCGTCTAATCGGTCCGCATCCTGAACAATCTGACCCTCTAATGGTAATGGGTGCTGATCATCCGTTAGTGATTTACTAAATGACATATTGTTAATGATAAACATCACCGTCTGCACTTGATCTGGACCGAAACCGATTGAACTTAAAAAACGCTCCACATTCCGTTGCGCAGTTAATACGTCAGAAACCAGCTTATCATCAATCACATCGTGAAGATAAGCTGAGCTTAGCGTTATCAAATAGTCGGCTGACGGTTCTTCTGCCAACAGCATTTTAGCATTCGTCACTACCCGGTTAATGTGATCAATACCATGACCAGTGGCATCGCCTGCCAATTTTTGCGAGGTATATTTACTAATTGCAGCTAATTGCTCAGTTGCTTCCAAGTCACTCACCTAAACTTTCTCAATAATAGAAGATATTCTACTTGATTATTATTAATTTTCAATTAGAATGAATGCTTTCCCAAACTTTGTCATCCAGATGTAAAATACCAATGTGCGGTTTTCGCATCTTTCCTTGCTTCCCCTACTTAAACATGCTAAATTCAGATGAGAAATAGATTAACTAAAGGAGGATCATCGTTCAAATGACACCCGTATCTTTCAAGGGACTTTCGTTAGGCAGCGGCGTACCTAAAATTTGTGTGCCGCTCACAGGGGCCGATCCCAATATTGTCATTGGCCAAGCAGGAGAAGCCGTTTCTTCTTCCGCAGATATTGCTGAATGGCGCCTAGATTACTTTAATAATTTAGAAGATACTGCCGAAGTGCTTTCCACAGCAAACCGGCTCATTGAAATCCTTGGCGACTTGCCTTTAATCATGACGTTACGCGGACGTGCCGAAGGCGGTAAACGCCAAATCGCAGACGCCGATTATTTAGCGATTTACACGCAAATCATCCTACATACCGAGGTTACCGCCATTGATGTCGAGTGGCAACGTGATCCCAGTATCACTTCACAGCTGATTACTTTTGCTCGAGCACATCAGGTTCGAACCATTATCAGCCATCACGAATTTGAACACACCCCATCGGAATCAGAAATGATCGATCAGCTCACTAAAATGGCCCAACTAGATGGTGATATCGTTAAACTGGCTGTCATGCCTGAAAATAACGATGATGTTTTGAACCTGATGCTGGCAACCCATCAGGCTAGCCAATCCATTTCCCAGCCGATTATTACAATGGCTATGGGGCCATTGGGAGCCGTTACCCGGGTAGCCGGTCAGACGTTTAACAGCGTGCTAACCTTCGCCACCACGTCAACGCTGTCAGCGCCGGGACAATTGACGGTTGACCAAACTCGGCAGATTTTGAAAATTATTGCACAATAAAATCAGCAATAGTTCCTGTTAAAGAGGCTGAAACCAATAAAAATCAAAAGTTGGGGATCAAGATTGAAACAGCAAGTAAATGAGAATTTTACCAGAATTATTGAAACAGCTTACACTATCTGCTATATTATTAAGAGCAAGATACGTAAAACGTTTTACTTAACTTTAATCGTAAATTAAATCACAATTTGAAATGAGGCTTATTAAGATGACTAATCGTGTAACTGTAATTGGTAGTTTAAATGTGGATACTATCCTTGAAATCCCACGCTTGCCAAAGCCTGGTGAGACTTTAGCTATGGGTGATCAATCATTCGCTGGTGGCGGTAAGGGTTCTAACCAAGGTATCGCTGCTGGCCGTGCAGGTGCCGACACCTACTTTATTGGTAAAATCGGTGATGACGCTAACGGTAAGTTTATGGTGAAATCAATGACTGATTCTGGTATTAATGTGGACCAAATCACCGTTACTGACGATGCCAAGACTGGTCAAGCATTCATTTTGCTTGATAAGAACGGTCAAAATTCAATCCTTGTTTATGGTGGTGCTAACCAAGTCTTATCAACTAAAGACGTTGATAACGCTAAGGACACGATCGCTAAGAGTGATTTCATCATTACCCAATTTGAAACACCGCTTGACGTTGCCGAAGCAGCTTTCAAAGTTGCTAAGGAAAACAACGTTGTCACTATTTTGAATCCAGCTCCCGCTCAGGAAACGATTCCAGCTAGCCTCTTAGCTGTTAGTGACCTGGTTGTGCCAAACGAAACTGAATGCCAAACCTTAACTGGTGTTGAGATCACTGACGAAGCTTCTATGATCAAAGGCGCCGAAAAGCTCCATGCGATGGGCGCTAAGGGTGTCATCATCACCGTTGGTAGTAAGGGTGCCTTCTACCACACCGCTGATGGTAACTACGGCTTCGTTGACGCTTTCAAGGTCAATGCTGTTGATACGACTGCTGCTGGTGATACCTTCATCGGTGCTTTAAGTTCTCAGTTGAAGCCAGACTTCAGCAACCTGCCTGAAGCTATCCGCTTTGCTAACCGTGCGTCATCCATCACCGTTCAACGGATGGGTGCTCACCCTTCAATTCCAACTTTAGCTGAAATTGAAGCTGCGGAAAAAGCTGCTAAATAATGAGCTAAACTATTAAAAAGGATGTGTCCTCACTAATACCGGTGAGAATACATCCTTTTTATTTGTCTGCTGCTTTTAACGTTTAATATTGATTTATGCCACTGGTTCAGTTGGCAAATGCATACCCTTCCAGCCTTCTAAGGCACATGAAAGTTCGTAAGCCTTAAAGCCAGCTGAAAGTAAGGTCAGCAAGGCTGCTTTGCCCAGTGTCGTACCAGCAGTCCAATCATATACCACATAAGTCTTAGATTTATCCAGCTCATTAAGATGATCAGAAAGATCCTTAGCAGCAATAGCAACGGCACCCTTAATTTGGTCCTTTTTGATTTGGGCTGGGGCGTTTCTAACGTCTAACACAACGTACTTTGAGTCTGGTTTTTGCATTTCTGGTAAAACCTCGTCATGACCAATGTAGAGACTCAGATAAGTTTCCAAGAAGTTAATTTTTTCGTTTTCCATGTTTATTTCTCCATTTCTTGTTCCAGTGTCTGTGTACCATTCTGAATCTTTGCTAGTAAATGTGACAGTGTGGTTAATTCGTTCGAAGATAAATCACCAAATAAGGTTTTGACGGCACTAAAATTATGCGGTAAAAAGTCCAGCAAAACTCTTTCGCCTTCCGCCGTTAACCCAATTAAGGTAGCTCGCTTATCGGTCGGGGACGGTTGTTTATTAACCCGTCCTTGGTCCACTAACCCCCTTAATAGCTTGCTGACAGTTGCTCTAGTGGCACCTAATTTTTCAGCGAGTTGCAGTGGCAATAACTGCCGATGCGGTGCTTCGTAAAGAAACATCAAAATCACGAATCGCGATTCCGTTAACTGGTACTTCGCTAACACCGCGTCATATTGGCGCTGCATCTCACGATATGAATACTGAAAGTTCAAAAACTGCTGTACGGTATCAATATCAATGTCGGAATTAACCTTACTGATACTTAGCGCTAACCGAGTAGCATTCGGACGGTCTTTGAAATTACCTTTTTCCATCTTTTTCAGACCTCTATCATTTAATTAGCCGGCTAACTACATCACCTTGAACAGTATACTGACATTTAAAAATAAGTCAACTATCCAATTCAAAAAAGCGGTAAGCTCATTTATCCAGA
This sequence comes from Secundilactobacillus mixtipabuli, assembly GCF_002217925.1. Classification (GTDB taxonomy): domain Bacteria; phylum Bacillota; class Bacilli; order Lactobacillales; family Lactobacillaceae; genus Secundilactobacillus; species Secundilactobacillus mixtipabuli. The sequence continues at coordinate 54,290 of NZ_BCMF01000009.1, forward strand.
GCTTACCGCTTATGATTACTCGTTATTTCTGTGTCTTAATCGACTGGTTCTTATAGGTTTCCAGGCCAACATTTGCCGTTGCCAGCTGGTTCTTATCTGAAGCAGTGGCTTTAAAGCTGACCTTATCACCAGCCTGAATGAACTGATCAATTGGCTGGAAAGTCTTTGCGGAAGTATCCATCCGGTAAACGTGGCTGTCACCCTTTAAGATAAACAAGATCTGCTTATCATCGGGTTTGACCACTCGTTCGACGGTTCCAGAAATCGTCTTACCGGTCACTTTCGGCGCAGATATTGCGCCTGTCTTAGCGCCGACCCGCTGCTGGAAAATTTCCAGCGTACTCTGGGCATCATCGCCAATGGCATAGGTCCCGCTTTGGTTATTTCCATCCGCCAGTAGATAAACAAATTTCATAAAGGAGTTATTATCCCGGTCAAGCATGGAAACAACCCAGGTCGGATTGCCATTGATTCTGTACAGTAACGGTAAGGTCCCCTTATAGTTTTGCGGGTTAATATCTTGCTGCGCGTATGAAATCGCCCGTTCTGGCGTCATGACGTTACCGTGCTCACGGTAGTAATGAAGCGTATTGGTTCGAGCATCCACAAAGGCGTAACCCAAGATAGAACTTTGATGGCTATTCACACTGGTCATTCCCGTGAAGTAGTAGACACGACCCTTATATGCATACGGTGTTAAGGTATCGCCGCCTTCAGTACCCGCCTTGGTTGGCTGCATCACATCATTATGACCCCCGAAACTAGTTGCGTTCCAGAAACCGTGCCGGTAACGGCCAAACATAGAAACCTCTTTTTCAACCAGTTCCGGTGTCGCTGCAACGTCCACAAACTTCGGAACTTTATTTGGCGAGTAAACCTTCACCTTACCATTGATCGTATTCAAAACAGCCACTTTATAGTGCTTAAAATCAAGGTTACGGTTAAAGTAAGAAAGGGGCTTCGCTAACGTTCTAACGTAGTAAGGCGTGCCGTTGTTATCCACTTCAAGCTGAGAAGTGTCACCCACCATCGTGTAGCCCATACTATAAGCATTAATTCGCCGATCTGCATCGCGGTTAAAATAGGCACTTGGCGTATAACGCATCGCTTTAGGCATAAATTTAGGATCAGCATTCTTGTCCGTGGCATTAGTCATGAAATAACCTGGGACTTTTTGGTAGTGAATATAGCGCCAGAAGCCACCTGAAAATTCAACCGGTGCGACGTATACCATCTTGCCCCTGTACATCTGTACTCGCATATGGTTCAAATCATAGACGTTAGAATTCTTAAAACTGTTCAGTGAGTTATTCATGTCAGTAGAGACCGTTTGCGGTGCGTTGACAACGGGCGTCTCAGCACTATTCTTGATGACTGGCATTGGCGCGCCATCCGTGGAATTATTCATTTCAGTTTTGATTGAATTGACTGCGGGCTTGGGATTCATTGAAGTCACAACTGAAGCCACACCGCTAAGGATCATAACTGCGACGATTGCTGCAACAGCTGCGCCAACTAACCGGCCAAGCCAGCCAATCGTGATACCAAAATTGCGTAATAAACGACTAAAATAATTATCTTCGTTAAGTGCCCGTTCTTTGACGGCATTCGGATTGAAAACAAATCGCCGTAACACCGCTGTCACCACAAAACCGCCAATTAACCACATCAACCAGCCATCAATTAACGATGGGTAGGCCAAATCTGGCAAATTAAAGTAGGTGTTGATATAGCTCACAATAAAGAGCACGACAATGGTGACGATCCCCCAAAGCCGCCATCGCCGGTTACTGATCCATAGGAACCAAATAAACGGAATCAATAACCCTGATAATTTAACAAGTGTAATCAAGGCAAAATAACTAAGCATGGCTAATCCTCTTTCCTGTTATCCAAAATGAGTTAACTGTAGTATACCAAATTGTCGCCTTCACAGTATGAGAAGAACACAAGAGGCTGTGACACAACTCGGTAGATTCCAGAATATAACACCAAACGACGTCATTCCGATGGGCTTTATCGGGATGGCGTCGTTTGGTGTTATATGGCCGGAATCTGAGTTGTAGAGCCGGCTAAGGCTATATTTAAGTAATGTTCTAAAGCAAATTTTCGGATGAGTGTGGGACAAGAAATTAAATTAACTTCTTGTCGATATAGACTTATGGTCAGCTTATATCTATGTTCTCACATTAATACCTTCGACTAAGAGACGCTTGCCGCAAACGTGTCAATCAGCCGGGCAATTTCTTGAATCACCGTAACAACGTTGATGTCTTTGACTGCTAAGCTCCCAGTTGCCAGTAATTTTTCAGCTTTTTGCTTATCAGTCAGCTCAATGTGATATTTTTCTAACAATGTGTTTAATAAATAGTCTGCACTACTTTCACGTGCTTCTTTTAATTTAAAGTCTTCAGAATGTCCAGATTCATCAACCCATAGTGTAAATGTCTGTAAATTACGACAAACATGAGAAATGAAATTTTTATCTTCTGGCGTTAGCAAGTAGATACTGTCGTTCACTTTGAACCACCACTCTCAATTTAAATTCATGATTCTCTCATTTTTCTTTAAGTCTAACACAACTCTAAAAAGATTGAAAGAAATGGGATGAAATCGCTTTCTTAGCCATCAACACATGGTATTATTGAGGTAATTAATCTCTGAATGTCGGTGTTATATATAATCTTAATCAAAACTATAGAAAGGAGCTAATGACTATGTATCGTGTGCTAATTGCTGACAATCATCCCATTTATCGGGTTGGCCTAAAAGCCATTATTGATGCCCAGCCAAATTTTAAAGTCATGGCTGAAGTTAGCGACGCCACGGATGCTTACGTAAAAGTTGCCGAAGGCGGTATTGATGTGGTGGTGATGGCAATGACCATGCCTCCTGGTGAGTGCGGTATCAGCGCTACTCAGCGAATTCATGAAGATTACCCTGACGTTAAAGTACTGATCAATACCGCCCATGATGAGCATCACTACATCGATGATAGTCTCCACTATGGTGCTGCTGGCTACGTTTTAAAGAATTCACCCGAGTCAGAGTTTATTGATGCACTCACAACCGTGGTCAAAAACCGAATTTTTGTTGACCAAAACATCGTGCTGACACCGGCTGACTTTAAACGGATTGACTCAGCTCAGGCTGACGAGCAGCTCTACTATTATAACGCGCTATCCAGCCGGGAACGAGAAGTCCTACCACTAATGGTTTTAAGCTGGTCAAATAAAGAGATTGCCAGTCGGCTGTTTATTACCACCAAAACGGTTGAGGCACATAAAGCTAACATTATGCGTAAACTCGATTATCCTTCTCACGCAAAATTAGTTAAATATGCTGTTAAGAATGGTATCGTTAATTTTTAAAAAGACCCGTACCAGTCATACCTCCTCAATAAGAGGTGTCACTGGAACGAGTCTTTTTTAAATATCACTAAGCTTCACGCAACTGGCCTTTTTCCAATTGCCGCTTTAAGGCTGCCAGTTTAACTTCCACAACTTCATTTTGATTAATTTTAGCAAAGGCTAACGTCTCACTCATTAAGCCTTGTACGGTCAAAGTTGGCCGATGCAATGCGATAGCACACTGGGTTGCTAGGAACTTTAAGTCCGGCAAATAAAAGGTGACATGCTGTTCAGAGCATAGTCCCACCCCAATATTAATCAACCGTTCACTGTCTGCGTAATGCTGCTGGGTCATTTCAAATTCAGCGGTGTAATACACCATCATCAGTACCCGTAAGTAATACTGCTCGTTTTGCTGTTCATCAGGTAACTGGCTCAAAAATTGTTTGACTTTATTGAAGTATGCCTGTGCCCGCTTGGGTTGATGATTCCGCGAATACATCTCCGCCATTCCAAGAAAGCCTAAAGACGTAAAAATAGTTTTTTGCTTGGGGTCAAGAACGTTAAAGATGAGCGATAAATCATAGCTCACATCGATTACATGGCCATTCGTCAAAGCGGTCATTAATCCCCTCAAGTAGTAAAACTGCATTTGAGCCACCACTGACTGGATCTGATCAGGATCAATGACTGCCAGTTCTTGAAACGCCTGACAGTAGTCTTCCATCATCAACCGCTTTTCAATATCATCTAGTGCCCCGCTTAATTGTGTGACCGTAGATTCTTCAGCTTGGTAAAGTTCTTCTACCGTCATTCCCAGTCGGGCACACAGCTGCGTCAGGATTGTGAGTGATGGCACATGAGTATTGCTTTCAAACTTACTAAGTGTTGCTTGAGTACAGATACCATCACAAAGCTTACATTGAGACATTTTGAGTGCTTTCCTGCGTTTAATAAAACAAGTCACGTTCATCTATTCTCACCCCTGTTCCTTACCTTTTTGAATACTTCTATTATAAGGTCATCCCGCATTTACCACTATTAGGAATCACCCTAACCACCCAAAATTCCTATTCCAGAATATATTATTCAAAAATGATATGGCAACTTTTGTGTGCCCTTCAACTCACGTTAAGTCAAACAGTTAAATCCTGTTAAATCAGCTTTTATACTCGAAAATAAGCGAGTTTATATAATATTTTATATCAAATTTTCACACAAAATATAACTGAAATAAGCGTTACAACGACGTATCCTGGCACAAAATTGTAAGCGCTTTTGCCATCGGTAATCACAGCGTGCTATTCTACAACCATCAGATATGTGAAAAAGAGCACAATTGTAATTCACTACTAATTCTCAACAAAGTGAGGCCGATTACCATGACTAAAAAGTACGAAACAGAAGCTCCTGGTTATACCATGACAACGGTAATGGAAGAAGCAGCCCGTTGCCTGCTATGTCACGATGCACCGTGTTCTGCTGCTTGCCCAGCACACACTGATCCCGCAAAATTTATTCGTAGTGTTCGTTTTCGTAACGTGAAAGGCGCTGCCGAAACCATCCGTGAAAACAACGCGTTAGGTGCCATTTGCGCCCGGGTCTGCCCTACCGAAAAGTACTGTGAACTCGCTTGCTCACGTAGCGGCATCGATGTCCCAATCGATATTGGTGGCATTCAACGTTACGTCACCGATTTCGAACAAGCAGCCGATATGCACATCCTCCATAAGGGTGACAGCAATGGCATGCACATCGCCATTGTTGGTAGTGGCCCTGCCGGGTTACAATCAGCAACTACCCTATTGGAAAAAGGCTACAGCGTCGACATTTACGAAAAGAATGCCAAAGCAGGTGGCTACCTGACGTACGGAATCCCAGAATACCGTCTGCCAAGCAACATTGTTGATTACGAAATCAAGCGGATCACTGATATGGGTGCCAATATTCATTTCAATACCGTTATCGGCGAAGACATCACCATGGACGAATTAAAAGCCCAAAACGATGCCGTGATCGTTGCTATCGGTGCTAGTGAAGCTAAAGTTTTGCCAATGTTTGAAAACAATGACGCCGTTGAAACCGCTGTTTCCTTCTTAGCTAGAACTAAAGAAGCTAAAGGCAATATCGAATTACCAAAAGATGCGTTGGTCATCGGTGGTGGTGACGTTGCCATGGACGTTGTCACAACGCTTAAGAAACTAGGTGTTAAGCACGTCACAGACGCAGCTTACGAAGAATTTGACGAGTTCCGTGCTTCTAAGAAAGAATTAGCTGGTGCTGAACGCGAGGGCGTTACGATCATCGACGGTTACATCCCTGAAAGTGTTGATGGCCACACCGTCACCCTTAAGCATCGTCACATCAACAGTAAAATGACGGTTGAAGCTGATGCAATTATTCTGGCCATTGGGCAAGAAACCAACGCCAAAAATCTTGGCATCCGTCTTGAACACGGCGAAGCCCCATCAGCCGGCTACAGGACACACGATCCAAAGATCTTCATCACAGGCGATATCGCTAAAGGTGATAAAACCGTTGTCTATGCCGTTCAAAAAGGAAAAGAAGTCGCCGATGAAATCGACAGTATTTTAGGAGGCAAAAGTCATGATTAATAAAGACTTATCAATTGATTTTTTGGGCGTTCACTTTGAAAACCCCTTCTGCTTATCATCTTCACCTGTAGGCAACTGTTACGAAATGTGTGCCAAAGCCTTTGATGAGGGCTGGGGCGGTATCGTCTTCAAGACCATTGGTCCCGAAGACTTCGAAGTTGATGAAGTTTCACCACGATTTGACGAACTAACTAAGGAAGGCACCCCCTTCGTTGCCTTCAAGAACATGGAGCAAATTGCAGAACACCCTTTAAAGCAGAACTTAGCTGATTTAAAGAAATTAAAGGAAAACTATCCAGATAAAGTCGTCATTGCTTCCATCATGGGCCCAACTGAAAAGGACTGGGAAGAATTGGCACGGTTGGTGACTGACGCCGGTGCCGACATGATTGAAATGAACCTGTCTTGCCCGCAAATGACTTCTCACGCCATGGGTTCTGATGTTGGTTCAAACCCACCATTAGTCAAAAAGTACTGTGAAGCTGTTAAGCGCGGGTCTGATTTACCAATGATGGCAAAGATGACGCCAAACATCACCGACATGGTCCCAGCTGCAAAGGCTGCCATGGCTGGTGGTGCTGACGGGATTGCCACGATCAACACCGTTAAATCCATTTCAAACGTCGATCTCGAAAAGAAGACAGCTTTACCGATCGTTAACGGCCAAGGTTCTGTTTCTGGTCTTTCAGGTAAAGCGGTTAAGCCAATCGCTCTGCGGTTCATTCAGCAATTGCGGGTTGCTTCCGGTTTGGAGCAGCTGCCAATCTCTGGTATCGGCGGTATCGAAACCTGGGAAGACGCCGTTGAATTTATCCTCATGGGCTCAACGACCCTTCAAGTTACCACCGCTGTTATGCAGTATGGTTACCGGATCGTCGAAGACATGAAGAACGGTTTAATGCACTATATGGAAGAACAAGGTGTTGAACACCTCTCGGAATTAGTTGGTTTAGCCAACAAGAACATCGTGCCAGCTGAAGATCTGGACCGGAACTACAAAGTTTATCCAGAAATCGATTGGGATAAATGTATTGGCTGCGGTCGCTGCTTCATTAGCTGTTATGACGGTGCTCACCAAGCCATTTCTTGGGACGAGAAGACTCGTCGGCCATCCATTGACACAAGTAAATGTGTGGGCTGTCACCTCTGCGCCCTAGTTTGCCCAGTTCATGCGATTCACCCCGGTAAGATCGTTATGAAGGAAGGCCGTAAAGGCGATCCATCGAAAGTCGATGTTGTCTCACAACGACTTAATTAAGCTTTACCATTGCGTGCTAATATAGTAAGCTAACAAAGCCAGTCACTGAAACGACATTGCGTTCAGGTGGCTGGCTTTTCGTAAAGGAGTGGACATCATGAAAATTAGTAAAGACGTTTGGATTTCATCAATCGGTGTTGGTTTGACAACCCTCATCTTCTGCCTGATTTCTGGCTCGTTTCACCTTTGGATGAGCGGTGCAGCCTTCATTGCAGCCTCTTACTTTTTCGGTGCCGGTGCACCAATGGATAAGGTTTTAAATATCTCAGTTAGTTTCTTATTTGGGATTGCCTTAGGCTGTTTCTGCCTCTGGATCATCAGTTTCCCTCACTTGGGAGACGTTATCCCAAGTTCGCTTATCTTTGGCTTTTTAACTTTCCTAGTGCTGTTCCTGCAGGGAACGGTCCTGAAGTTTGCTGAAGTCCCCGCCTGGTTACTAGCTTGGGGGACGACAATGCTGATCATTACCAACATCACGATCCAGAGCTGGCCAGTCTTCTTAATTCAACTCGTTGTTTCCATGTATCTCGGCGTTTACCTGATAATTATTGGCTCTAATTACTTTTCTAAGTGGATGTATAAGCTGTTTCCGAATAAGAAATCTGAAGAGACGTCTGCACAAGAAAGAAAACGGGTTTCGTAGCTGGAATAGTCACACATTATTGATTTTCTCTGTTAATTTAGTCAAGCCTGTCTATCTTAGAGATTAAACGTAACTATCAAAAGGGAATAAGTCGTCTGACTATTTACTTCAATAGCCAAACGACTTATTTCTTTTATAGTGTTTGGCACCCTTTTTCGAACCACAGAATATCAACAGGCCACTAAGAAATCTAAAGTAAAGACAGGAATTGTCCACTCAAATCAATCAGCTTCTTCACTTAGATTTAAACGACCAGTAGTTGATCTCGCGTTCTCATTGCCTTTTCAAAATCATCCGTGAAAATACCATCCACATCTTGTGAAAAAAGCTTGATCATCTGTTTTTCGTTATTAACTGTCCAAATCCGTTCAATTAGACCTTCATTAGCTTGCGCATGATGTAAATGCAATCCGTTTAAATGTTCTGCTTTCATGAATTGAAGCGGATCATGAACCGTATGGTCAGTCAAAAAACAGTAGTTCTGACTATCATCTAGTTCCTGACAAATTTTCAAGCTCTCTAAATTAAACGATGAATAAATGACAGGATGTCGTAAATGGGCTTGACTAACTTGTTTTAAAACGATTTTTTCAATTCCCTCATAATGAATTTTATCGGTTTTAAACTCCAAGTTTAATATCACATCAACATTCTTTACCAGTTCCAAAAATTCATATAGCGTAGGGATCGATTCGCCACTTCTTAATTTAAACGTCTTTAATTGATCATAATCGTAATCACAGATTCGACCCTTACCAGTCGTTGTTCGATCAATTGTTTCATCATGCATAATGACTGGCAGTCGATCACGAGTCAAGTGCACGTCAAATTCAATTCCTTCAACGTTATGTTCAATAGCGTACCGAAATCCCTGCATAGAATTTTCTGGAAATTTTGCTGGAATACCCCGGTGACCGAATATCAAAGTTGACATAGTGTGCCTCCTATTTATAGTGGTTTGCCTGATTAGTACTTGCAACTGTACGATTTAATCCCTTTTCGGCGATTGCAAGTGCCTTATTGATGTCTTTCCCGTTATAGATTTGTGCCATAGCCGTCTGTGCTAAATTCCGCTCTTGAATAACACCCTCCATAAAGACACCGGAGTTAGCCGTATTAGCCTTAATTGTTGCTAGTTGCTGACTGGGTATCTGAGCTGATGGGTGCTGTTTATATAGTTTTTGTAAAATTGGTTGCTTTTGAGAATCTTTGTTGAGGGCTAGGTAACCAGTCGCTGCCTGCCACTGCGCCTGTGCCTTAGCTGTCATAACGTATTTAACGAATTCCCAAGCACCTTGCTGAACATCTTTGGGTTTATCGTTGCTGATCCAAAGTGATGCACCACCAACTGCAACCCCATTTCTCGGCTTACCATCCTGGTGAGGATAATAAGTAATGCCTAGTTCATCTTTGGTACCAGCCAAAAGTTGACTGATGTACGCAGAAGACTGAATAAAAATCCCAAGTTTACCTGCTAAGAAAGCTGCAATCTCATTGGATTCGGCTTGGCTACCAGCACCATAATCAATAAAGTCTCCAGCTTGAATATTTTCACGAACCCACTTCATAGCAGCCTGGGTTCCTGGTGTATTTAACTGTACCTTGGTCGGAATGCCAGTACGGCCATCTTCATGGTTTGCTAAATGTTCATTACCATTAGCCATGAACTGCTCAAACAGCCAACCATACTCTTCAACGGTTAATCCTTTCACTTTGCCATGAGACTTAGCTGATATGGCTTTGGCTACCCGCGTAATATCGCTATACGAAGGATCAACTGGTGGCGCTTTGATTCCTAATCGTTTTAGTAAAGAAGCGTTGTAATAAAGAACTGGTTGAGAGGTATTAAACGGCATTGAAATTTGATTACCATTTTGCGAATAAAAAGCTCGGGCGACTGGTGAAGTCTGGTTAATATCATAATGATCCCGATCAATAAAGTGTTGCATTGGTGTGCCAATCTTAGCGTGGTACAGTTGACTAGTCGAAACATCCATAGACTGAAATACTGCAGGCGATGCTGAAGTACCATGGGTATGCAAAATTTTCTGCACCGCCTCGTTATAATTACCCTCAAATTGTGGTTCAACACGATACTTTGTTTGACTCGCATTAAACTCTTTTGCAAATTGTTTCAGTTGTTCTTGTCCTGGTCCCGTCATTTCATGCCAGAAAACAACTGGTGTTCGACTGGCTGCTTCCGATCTAGCACAAGCTCCCAATGGTAATACCAGCAACAGCATGGTAAGTGCAAACCAGCAGCGTTCATGTTTGAATACCATTATTTGACAGCTCCTTCATTCAGTCCAGCCTTAAAGTAATGTTGGCCGACAAATAGAATAATCAGTGTTGGAATGACGACTATAGCAGCACTGGCTTGAATCATACCCCAGTTGTTAAAACTTTCTTGTCCCTGCAGTTGACGAAGGCCATCTTGAACTGGTCGAAAATTATCGCTGAAGGTTGTCAGCATTGGCCAAAGGTATTGGTTCCAACTACTTAGAAAACTATACGCTGCGAGTGTCATTAAAGTGACTTTGGTATATGGCAGTGCAAGGTGCCAGTAGAACTGCCAATGAGAAAGCCCCTCAATATCGGCTGCTTCTTTGAGCTCAGTTGGCATCTGCATAAAAGCCTGCCGTAACATAAACGTCCCAAAAGCTGCGGTTAAAAACGGAATCACCATGGCTGCATAGTGGTTAAGAAGTCCCATACTTCGTACCGTAGAAAAGTTAGGAATCACCTCTGCTTCAAATGGCAGCATCATGGTCATCAAGAATAGCATGAAAAGCTGTTTACGATATTTAAACTTAAGAAAAACAAACGCGTATGCGGACATTGAGCAAAGTAACACTTGGAATAGCATCGTGACTGTCGAGATCACTAAACTATTTAACAGGTAACGAAGAATCGGCGTCGTTTTTATGGCAGTCACGTAATTATCCAGTGAAATATTTTTACTCCATAACGCCCCTTTCGAGATATCTGCGGTGGGCATTAAACTCGTCCAAAGCCCTAGTAAAAAGGGCCCAAGAACAAGCAACGTTAAAATCAACAACAGTGCATACTGACTTAGCTGTTTTGCGCTTTTGATATTTGTAGTGTTAATCGTTGGTTCATTCGGTCTACTCATCTCCATCAGTAATTCACCCGCTTTCCTAAAAGTTTAAACTGAAGTAAAGTAATGATTGCAATGATGACCGTTAAAATAACTGATTCAGTACTAGCAAGACCGTAGTTACCATTAAGAAAAGCGTCTTGGTAAACACGGTATACTAACAGATTAGTGGCATTATTGGGTCCACCAACCGTCATCAAATCAATTAATCCGAAACTTTTGAAAGCATCAATTAAGGTAACGACGAGGACAAAAAATAGCGTTGGCGAGATTAACGGCAGTGATATTTTAAAAAACTGGGTCGTTTTGTTAACCCCGGCAATTTTAGCAGCTTCAAACAAGCTTGATGGTAACTGCTGTAACGCTCCAAACAAAATCAGGAAAGTAAAACCCAAATTCATCCAGACCGTTGTTATAATAACGGCTAACAACGCGAAGTGCGGGTCAGCCAACCAGTTGATTTCTGGTAAATGTAACACCTGTGAAATTTGGGCGAATACCCCGACTGATGGGTTAAAGGCAAATAGCCAGAAAATGGCTGCAACCGAAACCGAAATCCCCATTGTCGAAGAAAAAATAGTTCGGAAAAACCTAATCCCCTGCAGATGCTGCTGAGCTGCAACTGCTAGCAACATCCCCAGTACAATTGTTAAAACAGAAACAGCAATGACGTAAAGTAACGTTGCACCTAAACTGGATAGATAGGCGGGATCTTTAAACAGATTCACGTAATTACTTAAACCAACAAATACACTAGCATGACCCAAATTATCCGTTAGAAACAAACTGAGATACAGTGTTTTAATCATTGGCCAAAAAACGAATACTGATAAAAGCAATAATGATGGTCCGAGAAATAAGGTTACGTAAAGACTATCCTTGCGCCATCGAGCAGACGTTGTTATCTGAACTAGTGCGGATTGGACATCTGGATCCTGCAAATTAGAATTCTGTGGCAGCGACTCTAGCATCACTAACGTCCCCCTTTTGACTCCCAATTAGTTTTTGGGAATTAATATCAAAGATATGGAAATCTTCAACACCAATTATTTTAATCAAATCGTCAGCAGCAATCTGCAACTGACTATCGGCTACGATACGAATGGTTTGGGAATCGTTAAGTACCGCGGTGATAACCGACTGATTGCCCAAGTATGAAACAGTAGCTACCCTTGCATTGGCCCCTCGTGACCCAATTTGGATACGCACATCCGCTGGTCGAATACCGACAAGAACTTTACTATTATTAATCTGCGTTTTAGTCATTGGTAAATGTAATGCTGAATCAATTACCAACTCACGTTCAGCCACGTTTGCCTTCAATAAATTAATCTGTGGTGTGCCGAAGAATTGGGCAACGAAAGCATTATTAGGGCGCTGATATAAGTTAATCGGCGTGTCTATTTGCTGTACTCTCTGATCATTTAACACCATTACTCGATCGGCCATCGTCATGGCTTCAACTTGATCGTGAGTAACATAAATGACTGTTAACCCAAGATTCCGTTGTAGTTGTTTTAATTCAATCCGCATTTTAGCGCGTAGCTGTGCATCCAAGTTAGATAGTGGTTCATCCATTAAGCAGATCTTGGCTTCACTGGCAATTGCCCTAGCTAAAGCAACTCGTTGTCGTTGACCACCTGAAAGTTCCTTTGGTTTACGATCCCGTAGATCAGATAGATTGACCATAGCTAATGCATCATCAACTCGATGATTAATCTCACTGGATGGTAACTTACGAGATTTGAGACCGAAACCAACGTTCTCTGCGACAGTCATGAAGGGAAATAGGGCGTAACTTTGAAATACCATTGATAATGCTCGATCTTTTGGTGGCACTTGATTCGCAAGTTTGCCATTGATTGTTAACTTCCCGTCAGAAATCGAAGTTAACCCAGCGATCATTCGTAACAGAGTACTTTTCCCACATCCAGATGGACCAACAATAACGAAGAATTCACCATCGTTGATTTGAACGGAAACCTCTTTTAGAACCGGTTGAGCACTTTCTTCATACGTTTTTGACAGTTGATTTAATGTAATTGTCAATCCTTTTCACCTGCTCAAATTAGTTTGGTAGTGGTTTTACACTACAGCACTAAGTGTAAAGAACATTCTTATCATTTCTGCATGATTTACGTATTGAATATGTAAAGGTCAAGCAGCGTTTCAAACTTGTCCTTAGCCATCAATCTAGCCGCTGGCGGCCGAAGGCGGCAAATAAGCGACCAATTTTACTTTTTTCACACTGACACTCCACTTTTACATTGCCGAAACGCGCAAAAAAGGCAACGCCCGGCCATATAAGAAGAAGGCTCCACACAGTCCAAAAACCAGACTGTATGGGGCCTTCTTCTTATATTCTGGGAGCTAAGCGTCTTTTTTTACGCTCTCTATTTTTCCACACCCTTACCCTCATATTCATCAATCATAATCTGACGAAGTTCACCGATCAACGGTTCCTTAGGGTTAGCAGTTGTACATTGGTCTTCATATGCTAATTCGGCCAACTTATCAACCGATGCATCGAAGTGCTTCTTATCAACGCCGTTAGCCTTCAAACTCAAGGTAACGTCCACTGAGTGAGCTAATTCAATAATCTTTTGTACCAAGGCTTCTTTGAGTTCTTCTTTATTCTTGCCGGTTAAACCAATGTATCTGGCAATTTCAGCGTAATCTTCATCCGCACGGAAGTATTCGTATTTAGGCCACGTAGTCAGCTTACGAGGTTCCTTGAAGTTGTAACGAATAACGTGTGGCAAAGTGATTGCAATTGCCAAGCCATGAGGAAGACCAAACTCACCACCAAGTTTGTGGGCGATTGAGTGGTTAACACCTAAGAAGGCGTTAGCAAAGGCCATACCAGCAATGGTAGCTGCGTTATGCATTTCTTCGCGGGCTTGTAAATCACCGTTGTACGAAGCCGTTAAGTTTTCAAAGACTAACTTGATTGCTTGCAGTGACCATGGACGGGTGTAATCTGATGCCATGTTTGAAACAAATGATTCAATGGCATGGGTCAAAACATCCAAACCAGCATATGAAATAGTGCGTTTTGGCAGGCTTTCGATGAATTGTGAATCCACAATAGCAACGTCTGGGGTCAATGCGTAGTCAGCTAATGGGTACTTAACGTGAGTCTTGGCATCAGTAATAACAGCGAATGGCGTTACTTCTGAACCAGTACCTGAAGTGGTTGGAATAGCAACAAATTGTGCTTTGGTTGCCTTTTCAAATTGGTAAGTCCGCTTCCGGATGTCCAAGAACTTCTGCTTTGCGCCGAAGAAGCTTGCATCTGGATGCTCGTAGAATAACCACATGCACTTCGCAGCATCCATTGGTGAACCACCACCTAAAGCGATGATCGTATCAGGCTGGAAGTTCTTCATTTGCGCATAACCCTTTTCAACCGTATCAGTTGTTGGGTCTGATTCCATTACTGAGAAGAGTTGATATTCAAAGCCGTCTGGACGACGTTTCAGTTCGCCAAGCACCTTGTCAACGTAGCCGAGTGAAATCATAGCTGGGTCAGCAACAATGAAGGCTTTCTTGATACCTGGCATGTCGCCGAGGTAACGTACAGATGTTTTTTCGAAGTATACTCGAGGTAATTTAATCCATTGCATATTATTCCGCCGCTTTGCGATTGTTTTAATGTTCAAAAGGTCAAATGATGAAACGTTATGTGAAACAGAGTTCTTACCCCATGAACCAGTACCAAGGGTTAATGAAGGAATCATTTCGTTGTAGAGGTTACCAATACCACCAAGAGCTGATGGGGTGTTAACCAGAACCCGGCTAGCTTTCATCTTAATCCCGTATTCAGTAGCGAGGTCTTCATCCAAGGTGTGAATAGCTGCAGTATGACCGAGGCCACCGAAGTGAAGTAAGTCGTTAGCAATCTTGAAGCCATCTGCATGGTCAGCAGACTTGTAAACAGAAATCACTGGGCAAAGCTTTTCAGCTGAAAGCCAGTTGTCTGGGCCGACAGTGTTTAATTCAGCAGCTAAAACTTTAGTGTCTTCTGGTACTTCAATACCGGCTAATTTAGCGATATTAACGGCTGACATACCAGCGATTGGACCTTTAACGCCGCCACGCTTTGGATCGTACATTGCATCTGCCAAAGCTTTTTGTTCTGACTTCTTAATGAAGAAGACTTTCCGATCTTTCATTTCCTTCTTAACGGCATCGTAAATGTCGGTATCAATGATGATACTGTTTTCAGTTGCACATACCATCCCGTTATCAAAGGTCTTTGAAAGAACGATATCGTTAACAGCACGTTTGATGTTAGCCGTCTTTTCAATGTAAGCAGGTCCGTTACCAGGACCAACACCTAAGGCTGGCTTACCGGTTGAATAAGCGGCTTTAACCATGCCAGGGCCACCAGTAGCAAGTACTGAGGCAACTTGTGGGTGGTTCATCAAAGCTGAAGTAGCTTCAAGACTTGGTTCTTCGATCCACTGGATAACGCCTTCCGGAGCACCAGCAGCAATCGCTGCATCACGCATAACCTTGGCAGCCTCTACAGAACACTTCTGTGCTTGTGGGTGGAAACCGAAAATAATTGGGTTACGGGTCTTAACGGCGATCAATGACTTGAACATCGTAGTAGAAGTTGGGTTAGTAACTGGTGTAACACCAGCCAAAATACCAAGTGGTTCAGCTACCTTGATCAACTGACGTTCTTTGTCGTCTTCAATAATACCAACGGTTTTATCGTTCTTAATGGTGTGCCAAATTTCTTCAGTGGCAAACATGTTTTTAATGGCTTTATCTTCCCAAACACCACGGCCAGTTTCTTCAACAGCAAGTTTAGCTAACCGCATATGCTGGTCTAAACCAGCGATTGCCATTTGGTGCACAATGTGATCAACTTTCTTTTGATCAAATTCATCCATACCACAAAGTGCATCATGAGCTTTTTCAACTAATGCATCGATGTGATCGCTTACGCTGACAGTCTTTTTAGGTTTTTCGTTGTTTGATTTTGAATTCATTTCTTTTAACATTCTTAACCCTCCATCATGAAAATATCGGCTAATCTCTTTGTTATCTCTTTCACAAAGACTATATTATCATAGATTTTTTAAATGTAAATAGGCAAATTACATTTAATTTATGCCTCATTTCCCCCTAGTGAATTTCCCATTACAGCAATGTGTATAACTGTTTTCATGATTAAATCAGCATTGTAAGCGGTTAATATTAATGTTTGTGAAATAAAATACTTGTATCAATGCTCGCGAAATTATTTCTGTAAATTATTTTCAAATATGTCTCCAACCCCGTCAAATTGGGATTTTAAGGCAAAATAAAAAGGTGCCAGCAATTTCCAGCACCATTTTGTTAATTATTTAACTTTTTTAATCGGTTTAATCGGCTTCTCAATCATCCGCAGTAATTGCTCCGATTGAATCCGGTTGACGATCGTATCGGCTGCCACCTGCATTAACTTCTCGTTTAGCGTTTTAGCTGGCGTTTCAGGTTGCCCCTGGCCGAGATTCTTTAGTGCGCTGTTCAGCACATCGATGAAGTTATCGTAAGCCTGCTTTGGAAAATCACCAGCGGTTACTTGATCAATGCCATGCCGAATAGTTTCAGTTGAAAAGAGCGGCTTGAGCAAACCGATCAATAACAGATCCGCCAACTGCATCGTCTGGTACTTCTTTTTGACTGGCGCGATGATCACTTGATGCTTCACGTAATTATTGATCATTGCTGGCGTAATTGGTTCAACGCCGAGCTGGCCGATCGCATCGTTAACAAAGGCCACAACTTGGTCCATATACAAATCAAACTTCGGTAGCTCACTCCAATGCGGTAATTGAACCTGCCGGATCTGAACTTCCCAACGATTATACTGATCGAATTCTGCCATGATTGCCACTCCTTCAGATTGTTTTTTAAATGACCTTATAATTATTATAGCACGTTTATCTAGTCGTATTGACCAGATAAGCTAATTAATTAAAATAGAACATCCTTATCGCCAATTAATCCGTGCAAGCACCCGTTTGCCTAGAATCTCCTGAACTAAATAGAAGAAAGGATAAACACTGGCCAGTAATGGCACATAGAAAAAGGCCATCTGCACGTTAAAAATACTCTCTAACGAAAACAGCTTACCAAAGAAAATAAAAATCAGAGCAAAGCAGCCAGCCATCAAGAGCACCAGTGAAATTTTGAGTCGGTTAAGCGGTCTGGCGACCATTAATAGCGCAACTAAGCAAACCGCCCCAGTTAAGAGAACCGACAGTGTTGAGGTTTCCGCGTAATTCAGGTTGAACTGAACACCGCCAACTAAATCGACCACCAAAATATAGGTGACCACACAGACGGCTGCTGGTGCGGCAATGACCATGACCTGCTTCATAAACTGCCCAGATATCCGCTGATAATTGGGTTCCAAAGCTAAGAAAAATGTCGGGATTCCCACTGTTAAAACTGAAATTGGCGTTAGCTGAATCGGTTGAAAGGGATAACCATTAATCATAAAAATAAAGATCAGGCTTAATGCCACTGAATACATTGTTTTAATCAGAAAAAGTGAGGCCACCCGTTCGATGTTATTAACAACCCGCCGGCCCTCATTCAGGACATTGAGCATGGCATCAAAATTAGAGTCAACCAGCACAAAGTCAGCAATGCTCTTTGCCGCTTCACTGCCACTTGCCATGGCGATACCACAGTCAGCCTGCCGCAGTGCCAAAATATCGTTGACACCATCACCTGTCATCGCAACAGTGTGACCGACCCGTTGCCAGGCCATTACCAGCTGCTTCTTTTGGGCTGGCGTCACCCTGCCAAAAACGGTATAGGTCGCAACTAGCTGATCATAATCGATATCGTCGCTAAAACTGCTCATATCAATCAATTGGTCTGAATGTTTAATACCCGCTCGCGCAGCAATATTAGCCACCGTTGTCGGGTTGTCACCCGAAATCACTTTTAACGCCACATCCTGATTTTGGAAATAACGAAAAGTCTCAACGGCGTTTTCGCGAATCTCATCTTCAATTAATATGAGGCCTAGTACCGTCACATCACCTAGATCATCCGGAGACAACTGCGTGGTTTGAGCAATACAGAGCACCCGGAACCCATCCGCAGCGTGCCCTTCAATCTGCTGAGCCAACTCATCTGGCATCGTTTTAAGCATAAATTCTGGTGCCCCAATAACGTAGTTGCCTTGGCTGGTACTAGCCCCGCTCCATTTTCTAGCGGACGAAAACGGAACAACCCGATTAGGCTGCCAGCCTGGATCTGCTAACACACTACTTAACGCCTGCGCAGTCTCGTTATCATCACCGATAGCGTTAATGGTTCCGCCGACAATCACTTTCAACTGTTCTATCGATTGATTATCCAATGGCACCAGTTTATTCAGCTGCAGTCTGCCACTAGTAATCGTCCCCGTTTTATCCAATCCTAAGACGTCAACCCGTGCTAACCCTTCAATCGCAGGTAATTCACGAACTAGGACCCGACGCCGTGCCAGATTCATCGCAGAAACGGCCAGGGACACTGAGGTCAGCAAAACCAGCCCTTCTGGAATCATCCCGATCATGGCTGCCGTTGTTCCTAGGATGGCCTGGTCGATGGTACTATGGTTGAACAGCCGGGAAATAAACAGCGCTGCGCCCAACGGCACGATCACAATGGTTAAAATCTTGATAATCCGATTAATGGTATTTAGCAGCTGGCTGTTGGTGCTCTCACCAGATTGGACTTCTCCAGAAAGACTATTAATGAAACTTTTTGTACCCACGTGGGTGGCTTGCACGGTTGCTTGACCGCTGACCAGGAAACTGCCGGAGACGACCGAATCACCCGTTACCTTTGAGATTGGTGTTGCTTCCCCGGTTATGAGCGACTCGTCAATTTCAATGCCTTGGGTGGCCAAAATCAACCCGTCAACCGGCAACTGGTCTCCCCGGTGCATGATGAGTAGGTCGTCTTGCACAATAGCATCTTGGTGCAGTTCGACCATCCCATTTTCTCTTTGAACTTCGTAGGTGGACTCAGACAGTAGGCTCATCTTATCAATTTGGCGTTTGGAACGAATTTCCTGAAAAATACCGATAGCTGTATTCACAATCGCGACACCCAAAAACAGCTCGTTTTTATAGCTGCCGGTGATCAGGACCAAGGCACCTAAAACTAAATTAATGAGGTTAAACCAGGTCAATAAATTAGCCCGGAAAATATCTTTGATCGATCGCGTGAGTGATGGTGCTGGCTCATTTTGCTGTCCTGCAGCAATCCGCTGTTGCACCTGTTTTGCTGTTAGGCCTGTTAAGTTCAGCATGTCCCAAACCACCTTCCGTACCTCTTACCTATATTGTACAAAACTTTCGGATTACTTGGGACAATCTGGTGATTTCTTTAAGGAAATGGCAATATTTGTAAGCGCTTTTGCTATAATGGAAAAGAAGACTATCAGAGAAGGAAGTATTGAAAATGACTGAAAAGACAATTAAGTTAGCCGACGGAAACGAAATGCCCCTAGTCGGTTTTGGCACTTACCTGATCAATACCCAAGAAATGATGGATACTGCCATCAAAACCGCCTTTGACACTGGCTACCGCTTATTTGATACCGCCCAGCTTTATCGTAACGAAGACCTTTTAGGAGACACATTAACTAAATTACAAATCCCCCGGAATCAAATTTTCATCACCTCAAAGGTCGCTGAGATCAGTCAAGGCTACGAAAATACCATCGAAAGTGTTGACGATTCCCTGCAGCGGTTAAAAACCAACTACCTTGATTTACTGCTGATTCACTGGCCGGTCCAGCAACATTTCTTTGAGACCTGGCGGGCCTTAGAAAAACTCAAGGCTGACGGTAAGGTAAAATCCATCGGCGTTTCCAACTATAGTATGGCTCTTCTAGAACTATTAAAGACACAGGCAAAAGAAATGCCCGTCATTAATCAAGTTGAAGCGCACCCTTACTTAAATCAGCGGGCACTAGTCCAATTTGATAAAGACCACGATATAGTGACACAGGCATGGAGCCCATTAGGCCGCGGAGTCACCCTAGATAATACCATGCTGAAAAAGATGGCTGACCACCATCACGTTTCAGTTGCCCAACTCATTTTAAAGTGGCATCTGCAAAACGGACTCGCTGTTATTCCCAAGTCAAAGACCCCTAGTCGAATTATTGAAAATTATCAACTGGACTTTGACCTATCCGAAGACGAAAGCGGTATGATCGATTTGCTCAATCGTCATCAACGAACGGGTGACGATCCCGAACTCGTCTACGAAACTGGCAAACAATATAAAGTCTACAAAGAATAGTAAAAAGGGCGCACCGAAAATTTCGGTGCGCCCTTTTCGTGGCTGCAATCAAATATTACTCATCTTTGATTAGTCAATGTCAATGTGGTGACTATCCTGCTTGTCTTCCGTCATCTTTGGTAACGTCAACTTGAGAATACCGCCATCATAGGTTGCCTTGACATTTTCCTCATCAACACCTGGCAAATAGAAGCTGCGGGTAATGTTGCTGGAGCTGCGTTCTTGACGAAGGACACGGCCCTTTTCATCCTTGTCTTCCTTATCCAAGTTGTGAACGGCGTTGATCCGTAACGTGTTGTCGCGGTAATCAATGTGGATGCCGTCCTTCTTGAAGCCAGGTAATTCAGCAGCAACTTCATAACTCTTGTCATTTTCTTTAATGTCAGTCTTCATTTCGTCATTGTTAAAGAACTTCTGACCAAAGTTACCTAAGTCGCTGAAGAAGTTCATTGGATCCAAATCGTTAAAGTTTCTGTTAGTTAAGTAGTTAGTCATAGAGCAAAACCCCTTTCAGAATTTTCAAATAAGGTCGGTCGGTAATGGGTTCTTACCTCCTTACCAACCTTACATTGTATATATTAGTCAGTATTGGTCAGGAATGCAAGAAATTAGCACTCAAATATTGAGAGTGCTAATTTTTCTTTTTTAGCGGGACACAAACGCTGATAAATCAGTATTTACAAAAAGTCTCCAAGCAATCGTTGAATGATTGTTTGGAGACTTTTTTATTTAATCGCTTAAAGGTCAAACTTTTTAATCATTTGATTAATCAACTATGCACCAAATTTTTCAGCGAGATTCAAGCTCAATTGTTATTAATGTTCTTGAATTTCGTCGGGATGCTTTTTCTCAAAACGGTATTCAAGGAAGAAGTAAACCGTGATGTAAAGGAAGCAAAGTGCTGGCACAATGAATGAGAACTGCATTGAGCCGGATAAATCAGAAACGACCCCTTGAATAGCTGGGATAATCGCCCCACCAATCAATGCCATAACGATAATTGCCCCGGCAGTTGCCGTGTACTTCTTTTCCGTAACTTGATCCAAAGTATGCGTGTAAATCGTTGGCCATTCAGGTCCAAAGAAGAAACTGGTCATGATTGCAGCGTAAACGGCAGTCATGTTGGGAATGGTAAACGTTAAGATAAGACTGATAACACCAAGTAATGAGTAAACCGTCAAAGTCCCGGTAATTGAGAACCGGCTCATAAAGGTATTAGCGACCAGCTTACCCACAAACCAAGCAATGTAACTAAAGATCATGAACGTTGAGGCTGCAGAATCGGTAATACTGTGGTTTAAGTTCAAAGCCAACCGAATAGTGAAGGACCAAACCGTTGTTTGAAGACCAGCGTAAATAAATTGAGTGAAGACACCCTTTTTAAAACCAGTGTTATGCCAAAGGTACTTGATGGTTTCGCCTAAAGCTGGCCGTTCTTCTTCAGCAACGCCGCCTTCAACTTTAGCTTCAGCAGTGGCCTTTGCCCGTGGCATTGGAACCAAGGCAAAGATGATCAGCATCACGATCAAGACAATCAGGATGTACTTGTATGGCCGCAAGGTTAATTGCAGCATCTTTTCACCGTAAGCAATCCGGGCTGCACCGTGCATGTGGGCCATCTTTTCAGACAAGTTCCCAACAGTACCAAAGATCAGGTATTTTCCAAGCAGGATACCGGTAATATCACCCAATGGCACAAGGGTCTGTGAAAAGTTCAATCGTAAAATAGCGTACTGCTTCGGTCCGAGCATTGAACTGTAGGTGTCACTGGCAGTTTCAAGGAAACTCAAGCCAATGGCAATGGCAAAAATGGCAACCAGGAACATACTGTACGTTGCCACCCGTGATGCTGGGAAGAACATTGCGCAACCAAGGATGTAGAAAATCAAACCGGTCATAATCGCGAATTTATAGCTGTTTCGTTTAATAATTAATGAAGCTGGGATTGCGATTAAGAAGTAACCCCCATAAAAGGCACTTTGCACGAATGCAGTAGCGGCATCGTTCAATAAGAAAACCGTCTTAAACTGAGTGATTAAAATATCATTCAAACTGGCTGCGGCACCCCAAAGTGGGAAAATCAATGAGACTAAGATAAACTGGAAAATCGGTGTCTTGCTTAAATAGCCATCGGAAAGCTGTGTCCAGCCATGACTCTTTTTGACACTGGTTTCTTGGGTTTCAGTAGTTTCCATGTTTTAAACTCCTTTAGAATAATAAATGTAATTGATAAAACCTTTTACTATAATTAAAAAACTAGAAAGTAACGCCTGATTCCAAAATAATGTTTGAAAATGGTGTCATTTCACCCGTTCGAACAAAAGCATGGGTGTTGGCCAAATTCTTCTTTAAATCAGAGTGAGGCATAAAGGCAACTTCAACGTCTGGCATAAGCTCTTGAATCGCCTTCAATTGATCGGGGTTTTGAGTCTTGATTTCATCAGCTAAGTAAATTTTCTGAACTTCTAATTCACTCAAGATATTCTTCAAAACATCAATGAAGCTAGGTAGCTGCTTGGTTAATGCCAAATCAATCTTCTTAGTCCCCATGGGTACAGGCATGCCAGCATCACCAATACTGAGCCAGTCCATGTGTCCCATACCGGCAATGACCGTAGATAATTCTGAGTTAATGACCGTTGTCTTCTTCAAATTAAAACATCCTTTCACAAATCCGACAGTTAAATACTTGAATGGTAACGCCTGGTAAGATAAGCGCAAAATATCGTAAATCGTTTTACCCTATAAAAAATACCGTATATAAACTAAAGTTCAACACAAGAAAACAGATTATCATAACCTGTAACCGATTGCAATAGCTAGGAACAAATGAAAATTAAATCGTGTAATTTTTCACTAACTGTGAAAGCAGGCTTTCATTGACATTGGCATTTTCCGTCAAAAAAGAGGTTGTGCCATAAGTCTATATCGACAAATATTTCAATCAATTTTTTAATTAAAATTCGTTAGGATTATCCTTTGGTTCGATCCTTCAATATAGCCTAATCATGCGACAAAACTCAGATTCCGGCCATTTAACGTAAAATAGGCCTACCCCGACAAAGTTCGTCGGAATAGGCCTATTTTACGTTAAATTCTGGAATCTACCGAGTTTTGTCACACACTCTTCGCTAAATTTCAATTTAATTTAACGTTAATTACTTTTGGTCGTAAGCTTCTTGGAATAACTTAACGATATCTTCCTTAGTCCCCTTACGTGGGTTAGAGAAAGCATTCCCATCCTTCAAAGCATTTTCAGCCATCAATTCGAAGTCTTCTGGCTTTGCACCAATTGACTTGATTGAACGTGGGATGTTGACATCGTCACACATCTGACGCATTGCTTTGATTGCCAAGTCAGCTGCATCACGAGTTGACAAACCATCGGTGTTTTCGCCCATGATCTTAGCTAATTCAGCAAACCGTTCTGGGCAAGCTGGAATGTTGTACTTTTCAACGATTGGTAACAGCATTGCACAGCAGACACCATGAGGGGCATCGTATTGACCACCCAATTGGTGAGCCATGGCGTGAACGTAACCTAAGTCAGCGTTGTTGAAAGCCATACCACCAAGCATTTCAGCTTCAACCATCTTAGTACGAGCTTCGACGTTGTGGCCGTTTGAAACAGCTTCACGAAGGCTTTCTTCAACTAACTTAATGGCTTCAACACATTGGCCGTCAGTGATTTCGTTACGGTTGGTTGAAACGTATGGTTCGATAGCTTGAACGAAAGTATCCATACCAGTTGCGGCAGTTAAGCCCTTTGGTACGTCTAATTCAAGCATTGGGTCATTGAAGGAAACCAATGGAATGTTACGCCATGAAACAACAACGAACTTCAGCTTAGTTTCTTCGTTAGTGATCACACAGTGACGGGTTAATTCTGAAGCAGTCCCGGCAGTGGTGTTAACGGCCATCAATGGTGGTAATGGATTTTCAAGTGTTTCGATACCAGCCAACTTAGTGATATCGTCACCGTTGGTTAAGATAATACCAGTTCCTTTACCACAATCATGTGAAGAACCGCCACCGACAGTGATGATACTGTCACAATTGTTGTCTAAATACATTTTCTTTGATGCTTTGATGTTACGAATCTTAGGGTTTGGTTCAACGCCATCAAAAACAACATAATCCACACCGGCAGCATCCAAAGAAGCTAACGTTTGGGCAACGGGACCATTATCCATACCTTCCAAAACCTTATCAGTAACGATCAAAGGCTTCTTCATGTTTAACATCTTGGCACGGTCACCAATCTTAGTGATAACACCCTTACCAAAGAAGTTGACACTTGGCATTAAGAAATCAAAGTTTTCCTTCATGATTGACACTCCTATTATTAAACTTAATTTTGTATGTTACATAATTCACTTTTGATGTTACCACCAATACAAAATCATGTAAACGTTTAACTTTTAGTTAGTGCATGGCCAAAAGTCTCTTTAAAGTCCGATATGTAAGTATTTTGGATATCTTAGTAGACAAGTTTCACAAATTTGAACAGCTTTAAAACTAGACTGATAACAACAGCATTCTAATCATAAATTTCACAATCTGATTTCTAGATAGGGCTTTTTTAGTTTTTAACCGCATATTAAAAGCCCCACCGCAGGGCGAGGCTTCAGAGGCTAATTTGTAATGTCATGTTCGATTTCGTCCAAGTGACCATTAATGATCTTGTCGCCTAAAACTTCACCCAACTTCTTAAGGGCGTCATTACGCGTCTTGACTTGGTCCATATCGAAAATAATGTCGGCGATGTCACCACCAGCAAAATCAAAATCTTCATGGTAGATATAGCGACCAGCATTCTTATTGTTGAAATACTTGTCGACTTTTTCTCCCAAACCGTAAGCCCAGTCCAAATCTTTCATTTCTGGAATGTCTTTACGGGTGACGTAACCTTGTTTGGCAATCAGGTCGGCAGCCTTTTGAATCATTTCATCGGTATATTCAAAAGCCGGCTTGGTTGTTTCAGCTTCCTTATCCTTATCTGCACTTTTTGTTGCCATAACTAAGATCTCCTTTGATTTGTGTTGCAATTTTATTTTAGCACTCTTTTCAAAAAGGTGTGTAATAATGCTGTTTAAATACCGACAGCTCGGGGATAATAGTCTGCCCTTACTGTCTTATCCGGCTACTAACCGATTGAATATCAAAGGCTTAAACCATCACCCAACACACCTCGCCGATTCATGGTAGAATTAATAATGTATCCGCTAACATTATCAAAAATGAACAATAAAAGGAAGTTATCGCATGGCAGATGAAAGGCAAACATTTAAACCAGGTAAGTACACTGTTTCGGCTCAAGGGCATAACGGGACATTTCCCATGGCTGTCACCTTTTCAGAAAACCGAATTGAATCAATCGATATCGACCAGAAAACTGAGACAGCTGGTATCAGTGACGTGGTCTACGACCGCATTCCTGATGCTATCGTCAACGGTCAAACCTTAAACGTTGATGCCGTTACGGGCGCTTCAGAAACTAGCCATGGTATTTTAAATGGTGTTGCCGAAGCCGTTACGAAAGCCGGCGGAGATGCCACTGAATGGCAGAATCGAGATAAGTTTATTCCGAAGGTAACAGAAAATAGCGATTTGCAAACCGACGTCGTTATTATCGGTGGTGGCGGTGCCGGATTGGCTGCCGCAGCCACTGTCTTAGACCAAGGACGAAAAGTTGTTCTTTTGGAAAAGGCGCCAGCATTAGGTGGTAATACGATCCGCACTGGCGGTCCAATGAACGCAGCCGATCCCGAATGGCAAAATCAGTTTGACGCTCTACCGGGAGAACACCAAACACTGCAAGACTTGCTGGATATGAGCGTTGATGACATTGATCCTGAATATCAGGACGATTTCAAGACACTGCAATCACAAATTAAAGCCTACTTTGCTGACATTAAAGATAAAAAGTCTTACCTCTTTGATTCAGTTGAACTCCACCGTATCCAAACTTATTTGGGCGGTACCCGAACTGATTTAAAGGGCAACCGAATTTACGGCAACTATCAACTGGTTAAGGCCTTAACTGACAATGACTTAGCAGCCGAAAAATGGCTCGCAAAAATTGGGGTTAAGTTTGACACGACGGACGTTGCCATGCCCGTGGGCGCACTTTGGCGGCGCGGCCACAAACCGGTTGAAAACGCTGGCGGTGCTTATATTTCCACCCTTAGTACCTACGTCAAGCACAATGGCGGCGTTATCTTAACGGATAGTCCTGTCACACGCTTATTGTACGCAAAGGGTCATGTCACCGGCGTACTGGTTGAAAAGCCAGGCGACCACACTTTTACCGTTCAAGCAAAAGCGGTCATCATTACATCCGGTGGTTTCGGTGCTAACACTGCCCTCGTTCAAAAGTACAATACCTCTTGGGAAAACATTGATGATGATATTGCCACGACTAATGCACCAACGATTACGGGTGACGGTATCAAGCTGGGTCAGCAGGCACACGCCGCGGTTACCGGGATGGGCTTTATTCAAATGATGCCCGTTTCAGACCCTAAGACGGGTGAATTGTTCTCAGGTATCCAATGCCCACCAGCCAATTTCTTAATGGTCAATCAGCAAGGAAAACGGTTTGTAAACGAATACGCCGAACGTGACGTATTAGCAAAAGCCGCCTTTGAAAACGGTGGTCTTTTCTACTTGATTGCAGATAATGAAATCAAGAAGACCGCTTATAATGCAAGCGAGGAACAGCTAGAACAGCAAGTTAAGGACGGACGACTATTTAAAGCTGATACCTTGGCTGATTTAGCGACTCAAATCGGCATGGATCCAGAGACGCTGACAAAAACGGTCGCCACTTATAACTCATACGTAGATCAAGGTAAAGACCCTGACTTCGGCAAAAATGTTTTTGATTTAAAGGTTGAAAAAGCACCATTTTACGCAACACCAAGAAAGCCTGCCATTCACCATACCATGGGCGGCCTGACCATCGACAAAGGCGCTCACGTATTAGATAAAGATGGCAACCAGATCAGTGGCCTCTACGCGGCTGGTGAAGTTGCCGGCGGCCTTCACGCGGGTAACCGATTAGGCGGTAACTCCTTGGCCGATATTTTCACCTTTGGACCAATCGCAGCTAAATCAGCAACTAACGAAATTGTTGATACCGTTACCTCCGCATCCATCCATTAAATCAACTTAATTTCCGAAACATTTCCACTATAACTGAGGGGCTTCGTTTATCGTCAGCCGTTTTCAATAAATTCCTAGCCAACGGTTAAAAAAGAGTCCCACAAGCGTTATAATGGAGAATAAACTTCAAATGTTGATTTTATTATGAAATGAGGAATGAATTCTTGGATAGTGGTCAGATAATTATCAATTTGATTGTCATATTAATCACTTTCTTCATCGCAGCCTTTTTTGTGGCTTGTGAATTTGCTTTAGTTCAATCTCGACCGAGTGCCATTGAAGAGGCCTTGGACAATGGAGAGGGCTCTAAAAAACGATTAACCCGTTCGTTAAAAATGGTAACGAACTTAAATGAGTATCTTTCAACAACTCAAGTGGGTGTTTCAGTTGCAGGGATCATCTTAGGTTGGTTAGGTGAATCGACCATTTCGGCGATTTTGATCGACCTGTTGAATCTAACACACACCAATCCGGGTGGTGCCACGGCTCATGCAATTGGTGCCGTATTCGGTATCCTGTTTCTGACCTACTTAGAAGTGGTCTTCACTGAAATTGTCCCGAAAAATATTTCTATCGATATGCCTTTAAAGGTCCTTCGATATGTGACGACTCCACTGCACTATTGCCATATCCTGTTCTATCCATTCGTTTGGTTGCTGAACGTTTCTGCTAACGGTGTGGTTAGGTTGCTTGGTTTACCCGTTGCTAACGAAAGCGAGGAAGTTTTCTCGCAAGCTGAAATTTTGAGTTTGTCGCGAAACGCCGTTGCCGGTGGTGAACTAGAAAAGAACGACTACGTTTATATGCGCAGAGCCTTTGAACTAAACGATAAGGTCGCTAAAGATATTATGATTGACCGAACTGCTTTAGTCGTCATTGATATCACAGCCAGCGTTAAAGAAGCCATTCGCATGTATCTGCAAGAGAAGTTCTCCCGTTTACCCGTTGTAGCCGATGGTGATAAAGATAAGATTCTTGGATATGTCTATAACTACGATTTAATTCGTCAGCAGCAAGTTGATCCAACGATTCATATTGATCGCTTGTTACGGCACATTTCAACGACCCCAGAGTCCACACCGATCACCCAGGTTCTTCAACAAATGATTCAAAAACAGACCCCCATCGTGGTGGTCGTTGATGAATATGGTGGTACTTCAGGTATTATTACGGATAAGGATATTTACGAAGAATTGTTTGGTACTGTCCGTGACGAAATTGATGATTCTTCCAACGAAGATATTTTCAAACAGCCGAACGGCACCTACCAAGTTAGCGGTAAAATGACGACCTATGACTTTGAACGCTACTTTGACGTTGATATTAAAGAATTCGAAACTAACGATGTCGTGACACTAGCGGGCTCGATTCTGGATAATCACCCTGATATCAAGCAAGGGACTGTTCTTCACATTGATAACTTCGATTTCAAAGTCGTTGATTATGAGAACTCGTTTATTAACTGGTTTGAAGTCACGGTTAATGAACCTGCTCCAGCAAATAGTGATGACGACAGCGATGATAATCACGATGAATAATTTAGATTGTGACTAGACAAAAAGTGGCTGTGATATAAGTCTATATTGACAAGGATTTAAGCTGACTTTCAACTGAAACATGAAAGTTCAGCTTATTTTTGTTCACTGCTTTCATATTGCCTAAATCTGTGCCACAACTCAGATTTAGGCCATTTAAGACAAATAACCCCCATCCCGACAAAAGCATCGGGACGGGGGTTATTTGTCTTAAATTCTGGAATCTACCGAGTTACGCCACACTCTCTTTTTGATTTGATTAAAAAATATCGCTTTTAGAAAATTAACGCCAACCCGCCACCAATAACGGTCGCCGCTAGAATCAGCTGTGCATTGATGATGGCATATAAAAAGGTTGTTTCCTTCTTAGGGTGTTTACTGAAACGCACCGTATTACGCCAAACAACTGGAATCGTCAACAAGCAAAGCAGTGTCAGTACCGGTAAATACCCCAGTATAACCGCTAATAAAATACCTGCATAAGCAATCACAAAACTGACCTGCCACAATAAAAGGCCACCTTTTTTGCCCCAGTAATAGACGATTGTTTTTCGCCCTAATGCTGGATCTTCCCGTCGGTCCGCAATATTATTAGCTAACATGATGTTACTAATGGTAAAGATTGCTGGGATGGCCACAATCAGCGTTTTAAACCATAGACCGTGAATATCGATCAGCTGGTACATATTCACATAGGTTGTTAAAAAAGTAATGTTGTAACCCATTGTTAGTCCGGAGAAGAGTTCCCCAAAAGGTGTCTTGGAAATCGGGTACGGCCCACCAGAATAGAAATAGCCTACAGCAAAACTCAGCATGCCCATCCAGAGCACTGGTAATCCCGTCCGATAAACAAGGATGAGGCCAATGACCATTGAAAATAAAGCAAGCCCAATAATCGTTGTTCGTGCTTGGGCTGGCGTAATCTGGAAATTCTTTAGAATATTATTATTGCTATCCTTACCCCGAAATCGCTCGTAATCTTTATATTGATTATGTGCGTTGACTGCTAAATGAAAGGCAACAACGCTGACCACAATCATCAGACTGTTGAACAGATGAAAGCTATGATAGTAATTACCCGCAAACAACAATCCCAATAAACAGGGCATAAATGACGTTACAACCGCTTTAGTTTGAAGAAGTGCGTTGGCCTTTTTAAATAATGACACGATTTTCCTCTACCTTTTCTACTTAATTTTAGAGCTTAAATTCCCTGCGTCGGATTCAGAACAAATTCTTGAAGCCGATCACCGAATTGAATCACAGAATCGTTTTTACCATGACGTAACTGCCAAAGCAAGAACAGCATGACGTTACTGGCATAAAGATCACTCAAATAATCTAATGGTAAATCGATTTCACTAGGCAATTCCACGTGCTGAAAATATTGATAAGCGGTTGAGCGTAAAATCTGTTTGAAGTTACGTTCTAAATCAGCCGTTTCTGTGTGGATCTCAAACAACTGTAACAGGATTTCTCGATACTGCGTCAACGCAATAATCAGAACTTTAACCGTGTTTGAACCAATCTCAGGGGTATGCACACTAAAACGCTGATCCACGATTCGCCGGAAGACTTCCGTATATTCTGTCACCAATTTTTCAAGTAAATCATACTTGTCGTAGTAATGACTGTAAAAAGTTGATCGACCGATCCGCGCGCGTTTACTAATATCCTGCACCGTCATGGTCTTAAATCCCTTTTCCTTAAGCAAACCAAAAAACGCTTTGGTGATCTGCTCATTCGTGCGCCGAACTCTTAAATCCTGTTTTTCCGTCATTTTCTCACCTCTGTGGTCATTCATTATCACAGTTATATCATATAAATAATGATTGACCAGTAATTAAGTAACCTAATTTCTGCTTCTTGCTTTCAATAGTCTTTATAGCCTACAATTAAGTGGTAATACTATCAGTATGTATCACGTTTGCCGTCAACACAACATCTACCATTATATCTATAATCTGGAGGAAAAACACCATGGATTCAATACGAATTTTATTTATTTCAATTGAAGGCAATACGCGTAATTTTGTCGAGCATTTGACCCACTACGCATTGGCACAGCACCTTAAAAATAAGAGCTTACCTGAAATCGAAGCCACTGAGATTTCCGAACAAACCGACTTTGCTGATGAAACCAAGCCCTTCTTCTGCTTCGTTCCCACTTATTTAGACGGCGGTAACGGGATTGATAATGGCGTTAAGGAACTGATGACAAACGTCATGGGTGAGTACATCGATTACCACGACAATGCCAAACAGCTTATTGGAGTCGTTGGCAGCGGCAATAAAAACTTCAACGAACAGTATTGCCTGACAGCACGCCGTTATTGCGAAAAATTCGATGCCCCCTTTATTGATGATTATGAACTCCGGGGCGTTCCCGCCGACGAGGCACGGGTTTATAAGAAATTAGTTGAACGCGTTCAATTTCTAAATCTGTAAGGAGACGATTTTTTGACGAACGATATTTTGACACTGTTAAATCAGCACCGCAGCATCCGTCAGTTTACTGATCAACCCGTGACTAACGATGAAGTGACTACCTTAGTTGCGGCTGCCCAGCACGCAGCGACCAGCACCTTTGCGCAGCAATACAGCATTATCAGTATTACTGATCCAGCCATTAAACGCGCACTTGGCGACATCACTGGTCACCACTGGTTGGAAAAAAGTGGCCACTATTTCATGTTGATTGCTGATCAGCATCGAAACCTTAAAATTGCTGAACGGGCTAACGCAGATCCAGCCATTCTCCGTTCTTTTGATAAGTTCATGGCCAGTGCTTTTGACGTTGCCATTGCCGCTGAGGCCATCGTCACCGCTGGCGAAAGTATCGGGTTAGGCAGCACCATTATGGGCAGCATCTTAAATCACACGCAACGCGTGATTGAACTGCTGAATTTACCAGAACTCACCTTCCCGTTGCTAGGGCTTGCCATTGGTCATCCGGCCGAACAGCCAGATTTAAAACCAAGGTTGCCACAATCACTGATGCACTTTAGTAATCAGTACGCTTTGCCAGCCGATTTTGACTCGCAAATGGCTGCCTACGACACGGTAACAGCAGATTATTATGCGCACCGTAACAGTCATTTGAAAAAGACGACCTTTAGCCAGCACATCGTCCAAGAATTGGGACGGAATCCAAAACTGAGAGCTGAATTAGTTCAGGTGATCCAGCAACAAGGATTCAACATCAATTAATCTGGAAAATTGCTTAACTCAAATTGAGGCTATTTAATACAACACAAACAACCGCTGTCCCGTAAACCCCTGGGATAGCGGTTGTTTGTCTAATCGAGTTGTGTGGCACGCTCGTTTTAATTGTTTAATTGCCGATGACTGAGTAAAACGCCGCCAAGCGACAGTAACATTGCCAGCCCAACACATAAAAACAGTGCCTGGTAGCTGAAGTAATCAATCATTAGACCGCCAAATAGTGGCCCAACCGCTCTACCAAGCGAAATGGCAACATTGTACATCCCTTGGTATTTACCTTTTCGACCATTCTTAGCTAAACCGTCAACCCATGCTGGCAAACCCGGAAAACCAATCATTTCACCGATTGTGAGTACGATCATAATAATAACAAAATCCGAGTATTGACTTGCAAAGATCAACCCAAAGAACGAGAGCGCAAAAATAGACGCGCCCAGCCCAACTTGAGTCACCAATCGATGGTTAACAAATAATCTGTTCATCAGCGGTTGGCCGAATACAATCAAAAACCCGTTCATTGTCCAAAGCAGGCTATAATCCTTAAACGGAATGTTTAAATTCGTCATGTGAACGGAGAGAACACTCTCCCAAAGTGAATAACTGGTATAAATCGCAAAGACCATTAAGCAGATCCACCAGATAACATGGAGATTTACACTTGGCACTCGGCCGTCATTTTGATGCTTGCTTTGCGCACTCTTCACGTCAACTTTAAACTCTGTCACCATCAGGATAAATAGTAGAATGTAGCAAAAAGTTGTGACTGTGAAAACCACTGTCACACCGTGTTCCAATAAATAACCAACTAATAGTGTCCCAATGACAACACCGACGTTTAACGCAATATACATCAGGTTAAACACCTTGCGGACTGATGTACTCGTAATGGTAGCAGCAAATGAATTACCAACTGTCAGACTGATACCATCACCAA
This sequence comes from Secundilactobacillus mixtipabuli, assembly GCF_002217925.1. Taxonomy (GTDB): domain Bacteria; phylum Bacillota; class Bacilli; order Lactobacillales; family Lactobacillaceae; genus Secundilactobacillus; species Secundilactobacillus mixtipabuli. Next base: position 87,450 of record NZ_BCMF01000009.1, read on the forward strand.
AACCAACAATAATCAGTAAAATTGCAAACATCGGCCAGCCGTGGAAAAAGATGAGCAAAATCATCGCAATCAATGATAATCCAGCTCCCAGGATGCCGGTTAGGTAAGCCGACCAGCGATCAAATAACACCCCACCGACGTAATTACCGATCATCATCATTAATGACATAATCAGTAAAACAGCACCAGCAGTGGTCAATGATTCGTGCAACGTTTTGTTCATATAAACCGTGGTTAGCGGCCACATAAAAGCCGCACCGGTATTTAGCATTAAATTAGCAATAAAGAGTGACGGTAAGCGGACTTCTTTTTTGGTTGCAATCATTAAAATTCGCTCCGACTTTCTGCTGGTGCATTGAACTCACCAGTTAATACAAGTTTACCGTGAACATCGCCCTGTTCAACTAATCGATGGGCCTCCGTTAAACTTTTGGCGTTGATACCATCCGACTTGACTTGGGTCAGCGTCGATGTGAGTACGCCTTGATCTAACAAGCGTGCAACCAGCTGCAGGATCTTCCCCTGACTGTTCACGTTGTAGTCCGCATCACTCTTTGCAAACATATACTCCCAGTCAAAACTGGCAGCCTTATTTTTAATTTTATACAACGGCAAATCTACTGGACTACCGACAATTGACCCGATATGGCCGAACGGCTTAACGAGTTCAGCAGCTAAATCAAAGTAATCTTCCGGATTATACAAAATGGCGATGCCATCTAGTGATTCATAACCCAAATGATGAATCTCCTGCAATAAATCACCGTGGTAATCCAGGGGATAGTCAACATCGTTTTGTTTGAGCCATTCAAAATTTTGAGGACTGCTAGTTGCTAAAACAGTGATTCCTGCCCAGTGAGCTAACTGTGACATGATCGACCCAACGCCTCCTGCGCCGTTAATGATAAGCAGCGTCCGCTTCTGATTCTGATTTGCCTTACCGACAAAGGGCATTTTTTCAAATAACAGCTCATATGCCGTTAAAGCTGTCAGTGGCATGGCCGCAGCTTCGGCAACGCTCAGCGATCTTGGTGCTAAACTAGCCAGTCGTTCATCAACTAACTGATATTCTGAGTTTGAACCCGCTACCTGAGTACTACCGGCATAAAAAACGCGGTCACCAACTTTAAACTTAGTGACTTCATCACCAGTTTCAACGACCCGGCCCACCGCGTCATAACCTAATATTTTAGGTGCTGTCGTGTCATTGACCATCTCTTTAAGTTTGGTGTCTACCGGGTTAACTGAAACAGCTTCCACCTGAACCAGTACCCGATTCGCACTGGCAACAGGTTTGGGTAATTGCAGATCAATCAATTGCTGGTCCGCGGTTGCGCCGATTGCGTTCATCATTGTCATAAGCTTCCCCTCCGTTTCCTAATGATCCAAATTAATTGTAACAGACAGGGTTATGTAAGCAAACCATTTGGGAAGCTGCCCTTTCTGACAGCATAAAAAATAGACTTCCTATAAGTGGAAGTCTATTTTTTAATATGGCTGACAAATCAGCGCTTATTGCAAATTAAACGTGTAAAGACTTGATGGCGCTTTACCAAATGCCGTTTTGATGGCTTGGTTCTTACTGTTGACCAAGATGAACTTGTGACTGCTTGTAAAGCGCATGTAGAAGGTTGATTTAGCACCGCCCTTGGCAGTGACATTGATCTTCCAGAAATTAGCTGATTTAGCATCAACGCTGTACCGTGCATTGGCCAACACATGGGTTGCTTTCTTGCCTTGGTAAGTGTATTCGTTCAGGCCCGTTTTTTGACTAAAGGTCAATTTCATTGACCAGCCCTTGTAGCTGGTTGATTTCCACGTTCCCGTTGGTGTCTTTAAAGACGTACTTGTCTTTTTAGAACTCGTTTTGGGTGTGGTCTTAACTGAAGTAGAATGGGCAGCTGCCTTTGTTGAAGACGACTTCTTAGCAGTTGTCTTAGAAGCAGTTGCTTGAACCGTCATGATCCGGTAGAAATAGTGCCCATTGGCAGCTTTGGCATAAACGTAAAGTTTAGTCGCTGCCTTTTGCTTAGCTGGCAACTTCACGGTATATTTACCAGTCGTTTTTGATGCTGTTGAGCTAGCAATTTGCTTCTTCTTGCTGTTTTCAACCACAATTTTGACACCCTTGCTGGCTTTTCCAGATACTGATGTCGCGTTGGCGTAAATTTTGTTAATGGATAGGCTAGGGCTTCCTGCAGCAACGGTGGTCTTTGCTGATGCCTGTGTCTGGGTGGCTACTCCTGCACCAAGTAAACTGAATGCAGCAATCAAGCTACCTGATAAAATGACTAATTTCTTCATGTGTGTCTCTCCTTGTGTATGTTCGCTTAACAAGCGAAATCTAATAGCATTGATGAGTATAACCTGTTCACTAACGGGTTACTAGTGGTTACTCACAGGTTTTAGGAGTTTTTAATCTCTTTTAAATTTTAAACCATCAAAAAAAACGGCTCTTCATCTTAGAATCAGCCGTTCGTACTTACTTAATCAGTGTTAACCGATATTTTCTGCCATTAGCTTCAAAGGGTTCGGAGATCAACTGGTCGGGTTTAAAGTAGACTTCAATTTTTTGGTACACCTTGCCATTGCTATCAACCAGTTCAAGATGAACACCGTATTGGTTCTGCCGGAAGGGGCTTTTATTCACCAGATAATTGATACCCGTGCCATCGCTGTAACGTTGACGTTTCATTTGGTCCAATTGGCGCAATGAGATATTAATTAATTCCATTCTAATCCCACCTACATCGTGTCGTGACCGCAGTTTTTAAAATTAACGCTGGCCAAGATTGCATCCACCACTTCAATTGGCGTCAGATCATCCGTATCAATTTCAATGTCACTGACATCGTGGTATCTAGCGTCGCGTTTTTCCTTTAAGCCCAGCAGCCCGTCGGCACCAAGTTCTTTGACTAACGGCCGTTGCCCATCATCCGTTAACCGTGACAAGACCGTTTCCGGTTTGACATTAAGCAAAATAACCGGCACGTCACTTTTTCGCAGGAGGTCATAATTGGCCGCTTGAATCGGCGTCCCGCCACCCGTGGACAGAATCCCTTTGCCATTAGCCAAGGTATCAGCTAACACCTCGTGTTCCAGTTGACGGAAGGCAGGTTCACCCTCATCATCAAAAATCTGCTGAATGGATTTACCAGCACGTTCCACGATGATGTCATCCAAATCTCGGTGTTTCAGGTCCAATCGTTGTGCCAACAGCTCCCCAACAGTGGTTTTCCCACTGCCCATGAAGCCAACTAAAATTGCTCTCATCGTGTCTCTCCTTCTCGGTCTAAACGTTCTCGAACTGATTGCGCATGCGCAAAAAACTGGTAGATTTGGTCGGCATCGTGCGTTTCGATGGCGCTTTGAATTTGCTTAAGCTGTTTCATATAACTCGTCAGCTGTTCGCTGATGACTTCGGAATTGCTCAGCATAATTGCCGTCCACATTGTCGGGTCTGCACCGGCGATCCGAGTCGTGCTTTTAAAACCGCCAGCAGCAGCGTTTAAGCCCACGGCATCATGTTTTAATTGATGATCGGCCGTATTGACCAAATTGGCAGCTAACACGTGCGGTACGTGGCTGATCTCACTGACCAAACCATCATGTGCTTCTGCTGACATGGTGACCCACCGCAACTTAGCCGGTTCAAGACAAGCTTTAAATAGCGCTGTTTGCGTTGCTGTCTGCGAGCCATCGACTAGAAAGTAAACAGCGTTATCCAAAAGATCTTCCTTGCCCGCCCGAGCACCTGTTTTGTGCGATCCCGCCATCGGGTGGCCACCCATAAACGCAATGTTTCGCTCCTGAAGTGGCTTTGAAGCAGCCATCACTTGCATTTTAGTGCTGCCCACATCCGTCACTAACGCATTAGGTTTCAACTTGGTTTTCACTAATTGCCCTAATTGGCCAATAATCACGGAAACCGGACCAGCAAGTACAATGATGTCCGCACGTGAAGCAGCATTTAACAGCGTCACCCGTTCATCAATGATTCCCTGGTCCAGCAGAAACTGGCTAGTGTCATCGTTAGGATCGTCACCCAAAATAGTTGGCTGAACGTCACTTTGTTTCATAATCCGTGCCATCGAACTGCCAATCAGTCCTAAACCGCTAATCAATACCGTCGTCATGCCAATCACCTCATCACAATAGTTTATCTAAATCATCGAAAAATTCAGGGTAGGAAATGCGAACGCTATCGGCACCTTTCAACTGTAGTGGTTGGTCAATCAGCAGTGCAGCAATTCCCAGTACCATCCCGATTCGGTGATCATCGTGTGCGTCTAATACTGGATCCACCACGTGCCAAGGCTGGCGGCCATCGATCACAAAGCCGTCTGGTAACTCTTCAATGGCAATCCCTAATTTCTTAAATTCAGTCACAATCGCACTAATTCGATCCGTTTCTTTAACCCGGAGCTCCTCCGCACCCATGATCCGACTAATACCGTTAGCCTTAGCTGCTAATAAAGCAACCAGTGGCAATTCGTCGATCACTGCCGGAATCTGTGCTTTACCAATATTAATGGGTTGCAAATCAGCGGACTTAATCGTTAAATCCCCGATTGGCTCACCAGTCGTTGGTTCAGCGACCACCGTGATATCACCGCCCATTGCCTTTAAGATCTCTAGCAGACCAGTCCGTGTTTTATTCAAGCCAACGTCTTTTAACGTGATATTAGAATCCGCAACTAAGCTGGCCGCCGTCATGAAAAAGGCTGCCGATGACATATCACCGGGAACCGTCATCGTCTGTCCCTTCAAATGCGGCTGCGGCTGAATGGTAATGGTCAAGCCGTCAGCTGCCGTTGAAATTTCCCCACCGAACGCCGTTAGCATCCGCTCCGTATGGTCTCTGGTCGGTAATTTTTCAACTAAGGTGGTTGGTTCATCTGCCTGCAGAGCGGCTAAAATCATTGCGCTTTTCACTTGTGCACTAGCAACTTTAAGCTGGTAATTGACCGCGTGGAGTTTCTGCCCCTTCACCGTTACGGGCAAATGGCCAGCCGTAGTCGTGATGTCAGCACCCATTGTTGCCAGTGGTTCACTGACCCGTTTCATGGGCCGTTTAGATAGAGAGGCATCGCCAACTAGAGTGGTGTTAAACGGCTGACCCGCCAATAACCCCATGATCAAGCGAGTCGTTGTGCCAGAGTTCCCCATATCCAGTTTGGCTGTGCTGGCCTTTAAGCCGTGTAAACCCACACCATGAACGGTCACCGTCGTCCCCTCACGTTGGATTGGCACGCCTAACTGCTGAAAGGCGGCCAATGTTGACAAACAGTCAGCAGAGGTTAGAAAGTGCGTGAGTGTGGTCGTTCCTTCACTAATAGCCCCTAACATAATGCCACGGTGTGAAATACTCTTATCACCAGGGACGGTCAGTTCACCATGCAATCCCTGTTTAGGTCTACTCTTTAGTGTTTTCATGACTGACCCTCCTCTAGTAATTTTTAAGTTCTTCTCGGTAGGCCTTTAACTGTGCCTTTAAGCGTGCCATATTACTGCCGTCAAAGGTATCTGTAATGGCTTTGGCCAATTCAATGGCAACGACACTTTCAATAACGATTGACGCTGGCACGATAGCTGTGGTGTCAGACCGTTCAACACTCGCCTTTTTAACTTCTTTGGTTTCAACATCAACACTTTGAAGTGCCTTGTACAGGGTTGGAATTGGTTTCATAGCAGCCTTAACGATAATTGGCATCCCATTCGTCATGCCACCTTCAAAACCGCCTAAGTGGTCAGATTCACGTGTGAAGCCTTCACCTTCATGCCAATCGATTTCATCCATCACTTGACTACCGAAACTGGTCGCTGCTTTGAAGCCATCACCGATTTCGACACCCTTCATGGCGTTAACGCCCATCACTGCAGCGGCGATCTTACCATCTAACTTAGTGTCCCAGCTAATGTAACTGCCTAAACCAGCTGGCACGTTGGTGGCAACAACGCGAATAACACCACCTAGTGTGTCGCCTTCTTTTTTGGTTTTATCGATCAACTCATGAATCTCATCAACTTTATTTGACTGCACCATGCGTAAATCGTTTTGACTGATTAAATCATTGATTTGGTCAACGTCCAATGGCGACTGATCATCAGCAGCTACTGGGCCGATTTGCTGAACGTAACCTACAATATCAATTCCCAGCTGTTTTAAAAACTGCTTTGAAATGGCACCAATTGCTACCCGCATAGCTGTCTCACGAGCACTTGAGCGTTCCAAAACATTTCTCAAATCGCGGTGGTTGTACTTCATCCCACCAACTAAATCTGCGTGACCGGGACGCGGACGCTCGACCTTTCGCAGTGAGTTCTCCGCTGTTTCATCAGCAACTGGATCCATGATCTTACCCCAATGGGCATGATCTCGATTATTGACGACTAATGCAATGGGCGATCCCAAGGTCTTCTTATGACGGACTCCACCAACAATGGTCACTTGATCATGTTCAATCTGCTGGCGGCTGCCGCGACCGTAACCGCCTTGTCGAGCTGCCAATTGCGCATTAATGGCATCAATATCTAATAACAAACCGGCCGGTAAGCCTTCAATAATCCCTGTTAGTTGTGGTCCGTGAGATTCTCCCGCTGTTAAATAATTCATCTTATAGTCCCCTTTTAGTGTGTGTATTAATTTTAGTTAAGTAATCTTGGTAATCTCTAGAGTTGCTCATGATGGTTGCAAAAATGTTGCGCATATAAGCCCTAGTTTCGGGATTAGGGTCTTTCCCCGCCACCCGATCAAGGACCTGGTCTTCTCGGCTGTGATCCATGATTGGCAAGTTAGCTGCTGCTTTAGCTTCATTCACTTTCGTTACGGCTTCAAAGCGCTGGACTAACAAGTTGACGATTTGACCATCAATATCATTAATCTGCTGCCGTGCAGCTGTTAATTCACTGGGTTGCCACGCGCCTGACTCATTTTCATTTGTTTCCATCATTTTAGTCACTCCTTAATTTTGGTACGAAAAAAGCCAGCTAGACTACCTAGCTGGCTTAAATTGTTCCTTCACGGAATCAATAATGGTCCAGCTAGAATCTTCACGTCTAGCTGGCACGACAAATTGACGGCTTGCTTTAGACGCGAACGCGATTTCTTCAGCGTCCGCATTTAAAGCTGCGGACGCTAACTAAAGTAATAACCGTACCAATACGCATTAACTTGAGTTAACTGTGTCGTCATTATCATTGATCCCTTCTCATTTAGATTGTTTTCATTAAAACATATTGAGAAAATTTAGTCAACATTTTAATATATTCTCACTTAGCGAAAAATAACTTGATACAAACTCAACTTAAACGATCCAGTATCCCCGATTAATCCGATCCAGCAGCGTTACCATTTGACGAGTTTCCTTCACATCATGGACCCGAATAATTTTACCGCCCTTTTGCATCATGGCAACTTCACTGACCAAGGTCATTGGCAGCCGTTCATCCTTCTTCAAGCCCAACAAGTTGGCCATGTAACCCTTCCGCGAAACAGCCACCATCATCGGCCGGTTCAAATCATTGAATTTGTCAGTGTTATTCATAATCACGTAATCCTGATCATCGTCTTGAACCTGCCCATTGGCGTAACCCAATCCTTGGTCAATAGCAATCCGGTCACGATCGATTCCTGCCATCATCAGTTCATTTAAATTGTCCTCAAAGAACTGGTGGGCCTCATCCGTCATGATTTTAAAATTAAAATGACGGCCATTCAGCATGGTTAATAGACCAACGTCAGAGTGCGCCATCAGCTGCAACTTAGCGGGATCATCCGTAAAGCCATTCACGTCGTTGATAATGGCCACGCCAGCCTCAATGGCTGCTTTCATAACGGGAACCTTGTAGGTATCGATTGCTAAAACAGCTTCTGGAAAATGACTCGTGATTGCCTTGATATACGGAATTGTCCGATCAAACTCTACACTAGGAGTAACTTCAGTGTAGCCCGGTCGAGTGGTTTGACCGTTAACTTCAATCACATCCGCTCCTGCTTCTAACATCTCGGATACATGGTTTAAAACGGCATCCATAGTAGTATAACGGCCACCATCGTAAAACGAATCCGGCGTAATGTTCATGATGCCATAAATCATTGAGGTATCGCGGAGTTTGAACCGCTTGCCAGCAACTTGCCAGTCCAAATGATGGGCAGCTAAGATCTGCTTTAATATTGCTTCACCAGTGTTTCCAGCCGGAAACCAAGACAGCCAATGCTGAGCCAATAACCTCAGTGCTGGGATCGTGAGCAACCCATCAACGCCAGTGTCATTTTGACCATTAATGGCGTCCAGTTGACGCAGCCGTTTCTGCAATTCCGTCTGCTCAGTCTCTGAAAGTGCCTTAAACTGTAACGCAATTAATCGCTGCTGTTGCGCCAGTTGATATAGCGCTTGGCTTCGAAAATCAGTTGCTTGCTGTAACTGATCAGTCATCTCTTGAATTTGCATTGATCAAACTCCTCTCAATTCTGCCACTAACTGCTTAGCTGCTTGACCGCGATGGGTCAGGGGCAAACGACTATTGTCCGGTAGTTCCGCTAATGTATGCTGCTGATTGGGTAAAATAAAAAGCTTGTCAAAACCCGTCGAATAACTGCCTCGTGTTTGCGTTGCTATCATACCACTGACACGACCAACGACCGTCACTGGCGCTTTTCCTGGTGCAATTGCCACCAAGGTACTGATCATGGTTGCCCGCCTATCAATTTGGGATTTCATCGCGTTTAGAATGGTTTGATTATCGCTATGTTCAACATCTTGATGGAGTTCACGTTTTGTGGTTACGCCCAAATGTTCACCTAGTGCCGGTACCTCAATGCCACTGTCGTCAGCAATGACACCCTTACCCGTTTTATCAGCCAAAAATTGCGCTTTATGTAATGCATTCATAGCATAACTATCGGTCTGCTCCGCTGGAAACGTTAATTTTGGCATCTTATCCGTATAGGGAATTGCTTTTAGGCCATAAAACGCCAAACAGTTAATCAAATCTTGCGTTTTGTACTGATTATTTGAAGCAATCAGCCATTCAGTCATGAGTAACCCCCATCTCTGCTAACTCACGCGCAACGTAAAAGGATCCCGCCACCACGATCAGGCTGCTTTGGGATGAGGTCTGGCGAGCAAGCGCTAATGCTTCAGGCATACTAGCCATCGCTTTAGTATGAGTTGCTGGCGATAATTGCCGGATGTCGCTGGCTAATTTTTCAGCCGGTAACGCTCGCTTAGGATTATCCGGTGTAACCGTCAGTACGCGGTCCGCCAATGGTAACAGTAATTCTAGCATCGGAGTCACCGCTTTATCAGCCAAAAAGCCTAGTATCCACGTTATTTTGTACTGACGCGTTAACTTTTTTAGGCTAGTCGTTAAGGCCGTCATCCCATCGGGGTTATGGGCCACATCCACAATGGTAAGTGGCTTTTGCGAAACGACCGTTAACCGATCCGGCAGCTGAATTTGCTGCAGGCCAGTCCTGACCGCTTGGTCGGTGATCCGAACATTTTGCGTTTTCAGTACTGCTACTGCGGTTAAGACTAACGTGAGATTCTGTACCTGAAAATCGCCAATGACGTTTAATGCTAGTGCAGGCCAGTCAAACAACGCGCTATGAAGATTAACCATCATTCCCGTTAAACTTCGCGCTGAAACCTGAGCTGACGTTTTCGGAGCCGTGAGTGCAACGCCTTGCTTTTGAGCCTCTTTTTGGAGCACTTCAAATGCTTCAGGGGATTGATCATTTATCGTCACCGCCGAAGTCCCCGGCTTGATGATCTTAGACTTCTGAGTGGCAATCTTGACCAGCGTGTCACCCAAAATTTGCATATGATCCATGGCAATTTTGGTGAAAACAGTCAGTTGCGGCGCACTGATAGCATTGGTGGCATCCGTCAGCCCACCTAAGCCGGCCTCCAAAATCACGTAGTCGGCTTGCTGATTACGATACCAGATCAGACTGATCAAGAACTGCCACTCAAAAATTGAAATGGCGGTGGTCGACAACCCGAGTCGCTTTACCACTGGTTTAATTTCGTTATAGCTATCAATAAAAGCAGCTTCTGAAATCCACTGGTGATTAAACTGAATTTGCTCGCGGTCGTTCAAAATAGCGGGGCTGTTAAAGCGGCCCACCCGATAGCCCTGCGCTTCTAAAATAGCGCTTAACATAGCACCTGTAGAGCCCTTACCATTGGTCCCAGCAATGTGGATCACGTGATAATGCTGGTCAGGATGATTCAGTGCCGCCACAATTTTCCGTAATAACGGCACCCGATTATTATCGCCCACCAAGCGTGCTTGATTAAACTGGTCGATGAGCTGCTGATACATTTCATGGACTATTTTTTGGTTCAATACCCTCACCCGTTAATTCGCTGTAAAAATTCCTGCTTGAGTTCACGATCTTCTTTAAAGGCACCCGTGTAGTAACTGGTTTCTGTCTGGCTGCCCGTTTTTTCAACGCCACGCATTTCCATACACATGTGCCGTGCTGTGACGGATACCGCAATTCCCTTTGGATCAAGGATTCGCGTCAATTCCTTCGCAATGTTAACGGTCATCCGTTCCTGAACGTTTGGCCGCTTAGCGCAGTAGTCAATCAGCCGCGGAATTTTACTGAGGCCCATGACCCGTTGATGGTTAGGAATGTAGGCCACGTCCACCGTTCCGAAAAACGGCAGCAGGTGGTGTTCACACATTGAATAAAACGAAATGTCTTTAATCAATACCATTTCAGTTGTTTCATCGACTGGAAAAAGTTTGTAGTTATCAAACGCTGGTGCCTTCACTGAAGAAAAGACTTCATTATACATCCGTGCCACGCGTGCTGGTGTTTCAATTAGGCCATCGCGATTCGGATCTTCACCGACCGCTTCCAATATCATTTTGACAGCCTGTTCAATTTTTTTCTGATTTGCGTCATCGATCATAGGTTAAAGTAACTCCTTTTACTTTGTTGATCCAACTGGTATCACTTTTTTCTTCTAGCGCAGCATCTACCTGCGTTTTTACCTTAGTGTCGCCATCAGCAATTTCCTGTACCGGCAGTAACACAAAGTTGCGTTCATGTGCTCGTGGGTGCGGCACAGTCAGGTCCGCCGACTGAATCTGCCGGTCACCCCAATAAACAATATCTAAATCGATGGTTCGAGGTCCCCAGTGCTCTAGGCGCTGCCGGTGACCAGCTTGCTCAATACTATGCAGTACAGTCAGCAATTCTTCTGGCGTAAGCGTCGTCGTGATTGCAACGGCAATGTTATAAAAGTTGGCCTGAGCAAGGTTTCCCCAAGGCTGCGTTTCATAGATGGAGGAAACGGCTTTGATCTGAATAGCTGACTGTTCCTGCAGCAACTTAACCGCCTGGGTCAAATTAGCCAATCGATCCCCAATATTAGAACCGATACTTAAATAAACTCGCTCACACACGATTCTCACCCGCCACTTCAATCTCAACATTATCAAAGATTCCTGGCATTGGGACACTGTACTTACGGATTTTGATGGTAATTTGGGTTGCCGTTGGAAAACCTTTTAATAACACTTTTAATAACTCGTTTGCTAGCGATTCAATCAGCTTATAAGAATGCGTATGCACGAACTTGTCAATCGTTTCGTTCACATCCGCGTAACTAATCGTCTCATCCAAATCATCGTGCTGAACTTTTTCTTCGATGGGATAATTCAAGGCAACATCAATTGCCAGCTGTTGACCGTTTTTTCGTTCTTCAGGAAATACACCATTAAAAGTATGAAACTTAAGATTATTAATTCGAATAACGCCCAAGGTGTCGTTCCTCCTCTAAATGCAGCTAAATTGTTTCTATTTTACCATCTATTACAGGTTTAGACACCTATCAGACACGTTTTTTGGTACACTGAATATAACGTCTTCTTGAAAGGATGATGAAGTTGAATAATCGAAACTTTAAGTATCCAGATACTGCTGCCTATGAGAGTATCATCGCTTACTTCGACTCAAAAAACATTAAGCTTGATGACATTGCATCGATTACATATAATATGCAGTTGCAATTTCTGCCAGACCTTAAGAAAGAAGAAGCCATGTCTGCTGTAATCGACGTCCTACACAAACGAGAAGTCATGAACAACGCTATGGTGGGCATCGCCCTTGATCGACTGGCAACTCAAAAAGAATTGCCCGAACCGCTTCAAAGTATCGTTGAAAATGACGCTGGGGTCTTTGGCGTGGATGAATTACTTGCCGAAGGGGGTATCTCCGGTATCTACGGTAAGATCGCGACAACTAATTTTGGCTATCTCGACCGTCAAAAGCACGGTATTTTAAAGCGTTTAGACACGGTTCAAGGCAAGGGTGTTAACACGTTCTTAGACGATATTATTGCAGCTATCGCCGCTGCTGCTGGTGCAAAACTGGCTCATAAGTACGCTTAAAATCAGTTTTTCTTAAATTAACGACAGCAAAAAGGACTCTGATAAGCCTCCACTGGGAAGTTTTATCAGAGTCCTTCTATTCTATTAATTGCATGATTACAAAGATTATATTTTGGTTTCACAAAGCGGCATCAACGTTTTAAGTTCTTCTACTGACGAACCGTTCTCAACAAAACAGTTCACCATGTCTAGCCAGTAAAGATCGCTGTCTGAATACAAACTGGCCTCATCCTTACATGGTAGCAGCCCCGCACGCGTATACGCAGCAATCTGATCCGCTGTGATGCCCGACTTAGCTGCAATTTCCGTCAAAGTCATCAGTTTTACCTACCCTTTCAATGGTTATCAAAGGTATTTTACACTGTCTGCGAAGAATTGCAATGGGTAGACTGAGAAATAGCCTCTGGCACTGATATAACAGCTGTTAAGCTGAATAATAGTAAAAAAGCTTGCATTAATTTATCCCAGCCATTATCTTATACACGGACAAGTTCTGAACAAATTCCCGCCAAAATCGAAGCTTATCCAATTGGCTCGTCTTTTCTATTCAAAACGTTTCAGACTAGATGATGACGCTAAATTCTATTTTCTAAAATTTTCTTTCAAAATAGTTGTTTTGTGTGAAAGCTGTTTTCATATGTGTTTACTTCCAATAAATAGTTTACTTAGTCAAACTGTTACAGAAACTTTTCTTAATTCCCTTTATTTACTTTGAATTTGTTATATAATAATTTCGACACGAGTGGTCTAGACGATATTGCTTTGTCCATGGCGCACTCGTCATTGACTGCTTTACCTCATAAAATTTAAGGAGTGACTGTATTGGCTGCAGAAAGAACTTCACTATTTATCTTCTTTGGCGGGACTGGTGACCTAGCTTACCGGAAACTTTATCCTTCCATGTATAACTTATATAAAAAGGGTACTTTAAGAGAACATTTTGGTGTTCTTGGTACTTCACGTGAAAAATTAACCGATGAACAATTTCGGGACCAAGTTCGTAAGTCACTTGGAACGACTAAGACTGATAAAGATGCTGAAAAGTTCATTTCACACTTTGTCTACGAAGCACATGACGTTACTGACAAAGCACACTACCAAGTATTGAAGACACGTGCAGAAGAATTAGATAAGAAGTACGAGTTGAATGGCAACCGGATCTTCTACCTTTCACTTGCACCATCATTCTTCGGCACAGTTGCCGGTTTCTTAAAGACTGAAGGCTTGACTGACACTAAAGGCTTCGACCGTGTCGTTATCGAAAAGCCATTTGGTCGTGACTTCGACTCAGCTCAACAATTAAACGATGCTTTAAGCAAGTCATTCGATGAAGAACAAATCTTCCGGATCGACCACTACTTAGGTAAAGAAATGATTCAAAACATTGAAGCCGTTCGTTTTGGTAACACATTGGTTGAATCCCTTTGGAACAACCGTTACATTGATAACATCCAAGTTACTTTATCAGAAAAACTGGGTGTTGAAGAACGTGCCTCATACTATGACAACTCCGGTGCTTTACGTGACATGGTTCAAAACCATATCATGCAAATCGTCAGCTTACTTGCTATGGAACAACCCGTTTCATTCACCGACGTTGATATCCGGGCTGAAAAAGTGAAGGCTTTACGTTCACTTCGTGTCTACAACGTTGCTGAAGCTTCAACCAACTTCGTTCGTGGCCAATATGGCGCTGGCGATAGCCAACGTGCTTACCGTGATGAAGACAATGTGCCTCACGATTCAAACAACGATACGTTCGTTGCTGGGAAGTTATTATTTGATAACTACCGTTGGTCAGGTACACCATTCTACATCCGGACTGGTAAGATGTTAGCTGACAAGTTCACCCGTGTGGACGTTGTCTTCAAGAAACCATTGATCGACATCTTCTCATTCCCACAAAACCACAACGCACCGCTTGAAGCTAACGTTTTGACAATGTACATTGAACCACATGCTGGTTTCTCACTTCGTCTGAACGCTAAGACAAACGGCCAAGGTTTCCAAACTGAACCAATCAATTTGGACTACTTCGTTGATGCTAAGGATTCAAAGGCTACACCAGAACCTTACGAACGTTTGATTCACGATGTTATGAAGGGTGACGGTACCAACTTCTCAAGTTGGCAAGAAGTTTCCTACGCATGGCGCTTTGTGGATCAAATCCGTAAAGTTTGGGACTTACAACAACCACAATTCCCTAACTACACCCCAGGTTCAATGGGCCCTGCATCAGCTGACGAATTGATTCAACGCGATCACCGTCAATGGGTATACCGTTTAAACAAGTAATTTATTAAGATTAAACTAAAAGGCTCGCAATTCTGAAGATTAGAATTGCGAGTTTTTTTTGTGTATCCTTAAGTCGATAGTGCTTGTGAAATTTCACTAATTTCAGATTATTATCAATTATTTGTAAGCACTTTATTTCAATAGAACATTAAGTTTATACCTTATTTTTTTATTTCTTAAATGGGTGCTGTTTCTTCACATTCTAATTGTGAAATGTTAAACTAAGACTGTGATTCAACTAATATTTCATTAAAAGGAAGGTTTGTAATGGCAGATAAATTAGCGAATATCGGTGTTGTCGGAATGGCTGTTATGGGTAAGAACTTGGCCCTTAACATTGAAAGCCGCGGCTTCACTGTTGGTATTTATAACCGTACAGCTGCAAAAACTGATCAAGTGATGAAAGATCACAGCGACAAGAAACTGATTCCTAGTCATACAATTGAAGACTTTGTAGATTCATTGGAAAAACCTCGTCGGATCCTTCTGATGGTTAAAGCTGGTAAGCCAACTGATGCTGTTATCGATGAATTAATTCCATTACTCGACAAGGGTGATGTTTTAATTGATGGTGGTAACACAAACTTCCATGATACGATGGCACGCAACGCAAAACTGGATAAGTCAGGAATTAACTTTATCGGCATGGGTGTTTCTGGTGGTGAACTTGGTGCTCTTCAAGGCCCATCATTAATGCCTGGTGGCCAAAAAGAAGCTTATGATCTGGTTGCGCCAATCTTGGAAAAGATCTCTGCTAAAGCTACCCAAGATGGTAAGCCATGTGTTGCTTACATCGGCCCTAACGGTGCTGGTCATTACGTTAAAATGGTTCACAACGGTATCGAATACGGTGATGAGGAACTGATCGACGAAAGCTACAACATCATGCGCAACGTGTTAGGTATTTCCGTAGATGAAATGGCTGACATCTTCAAAGAATGGAACAAGGGTGAACTTGACAGTTACTTGATTGAAATCACTGCTGACATTTTGAGCCGTAAAGATGACCTTGGCGACGACAAAACCAAACCTATTGTTGACATGATTTTAGACCGTGGTAACAACAAAGGGACTGGTAAGTGGAGTTCAGAGGACGCCTTGAACGTCCAAGTACCACAATCCGTGATTACCGAAGCCGTTTACGCCCGTTACATTTCCATGATGAAGGACGAACGTGTCGCTGCTTCTAAGACGTTACCAGCTCCAAAGGCTAACGAACAACTTGGTGACAAGAAGGAAATGGTTGAAAAGATTCGTCAAGCCCTCTACTTCAGCAAACTCATGAGTTATGCTCAAGGGTTTGAACAACTTCGGTTCGCTTCAGAAGCCTATGGTTGGGACTTACAGTTTGGTCAATTAGCTCAAATCTGGCGCGCCGGTTGCATCATCCGTGCCCGCTTCCTGCAAAACATTACCGATGCTTACGACAAGAAACCTGATTTGACTAACTTGCTGTTGGACGACTACTTCAAGGACATTGCTGCGAAGTACCAAGAATCAACCCGTGAAGTCGTTGCTTTAGCTGTTAAGATGGGCGTTCCAGTACCATCATTCAGTGCCGCAATTACTTACTACGATTCATACCGTTCAGAAGTCTTGCCTGCTAACTTACTGCAAGCACAACGGGACTACTTCGGTGCCCACACTTACGAACGTGTTGACCGCGATGGCATGTTCCACTAC
The DNA here is from genome assembly GCF_002217925.1 of Secundilactobacillus mixtipabuli. Lineage (GTDB taxonomy): Bacteria > Bacillota > Bacilli > Lactobacillales > Lactobacillaceae > Secundilactobacillus > Secundilactobacillus mixtipabuli. Next base: position 103,842 of record NZ_BCMF01000009.1, read on the forward strand.
CCATGGTATGAAGAACAATAAAAACAAGCTGCGCCAAAACTCGGTAGTTGCCAGAGTTTAACGTAAAAATGCCTATTCCGCGATTTTGCAGAATAGGCATTTTTTTTCGATTTAATGTTTTACTGAGAAAAAACTCACTAACCGTTTCAATGGTGAATGAAGTAGTACCCACACTATCACGTAGCCAATCACAACGCCACTGGCATTCGTCATCATATCGTTGACGTCGATCCACCGTGACATGTTCAAAAAACTGTCTAGGACAAATTGTGTACTCTCAATCCCAAGACCGATTAAAATACCGATAGCAACGATTTGTTTAAAATTCGTTTTAAACAATAATTTCAAATAAACGCCCATTGGCACCAACATCAAAATATTCAGGTAAAAATCTAACTCAATCCCTCGAAACGGAATCGGGTTAGTCGGTGCTGACCCCACCCAATAAGGTTTCATAGTGGGCCCGTTACCAAATGCATAGGCTGTTGGGGTTAACGTTAAATAGCCCACAACGGCGAGGTAAATACCAAACGTCACAATAGTGACCATCTGGCCTAACGTTCTCTTTTGGCCGGTTAAAATCCCTATCCCAATCATCATGATGAAGATGTAAGCGAGATAGGGCAGCCATTGAGAATAATTGATCATCCCACACTCTCCTTTAAAATAGCCAAGGTCCTTAATACCCTTGGCGGATTCCCGTTCATAGCGATTCTATTCACCACTATAAGCGTTAACCAATTCGAAAGATAGGGAGATCAGGCGTGCTTAAACGTTTTTTAAAGCTTCTTTGATTGGTGTGTCACCCGTAATCACCGGGATAGTTCTCTTAATGGTCTGGGGTTGATCTAAGAGAGCCACAACAGTTCTGGCCACATCCTCACGCGCCACTGAGCCGCCTTCTACGCCACTGATATTAATTTTACCGACCCCTTTATCAAAGGTCAGTGCGCCTGGTTCGACAATGGTGTAATCCAAGTTAGTCCGGGTCCGCAGCCACTCATCAGCGTAAAATTTAGCGGCATAATAGGGCCGAATGGCATCGTTCCAACGATTACGGTTTTCAGCCCACAGTGCGCTGACCATGATATATCGTTTCACACCAGCAATTTCAGCCGCCTGCATGCTTTTAACCGCACCATCTAAGTCTACCAATAACGTCATATCATCGCCTGTTTTACCCCCTGATCCGGCCGTAAAGATGATTGCGTCAAAACCATCAAGGGTCACACCCATTTCTTCTGGACGCCCCAGTAAGTCAACGTGGGCCGTTTTAATATCGTGATCCTCAAAGAAGGCCGCTTGCTCAGGTTTTCTAATCCCCGCAACGACTTCTTCCCCCTTTTCATTCAGTTGCTGGCTAATCAGTCGGCCAATATTACCATTAGCGCCAATAACAAATACTTTCATAAAAATATCCTCCACTTGTATGTACTAGATGTATAGTTACTCATTATACCTATCATTATGGTCTAGTGCTATTATCCAGGCTCGCATTTACCCTTTGAATAAAAAAATCGATGCAGCCCATTTTATTGGCTTCATCGATTATAAAGAGCGTATTAATGAAAGGGAATTAAAGTCCCTTTGAAATCTCATCGTACTTTTGCTGGTACCATTCATCATAAGATTGATTAGTCATGACACCATTTTCCATAAATGACAGGTCCAGAGACGAAATAATACGGGCAAATAATTCGCCATCATTTTGATATAAGTAATCGCGGAGTTGATCCGGATGGAAATTGGAATTGAGTTGAATATCGTGGTTAATCTGTTCAATTTCGTATTGAATCGGATAATCAGTCAAAATTTCAAGACTCTTGTTCGAATATTTTCTAAGATAGAAATCAATAAAGTCGTGAATTGCACGAGACTTGGCTTCATCACTCAATTGATCAAATAAAACGACACCTGGTTGTAGCACGAAGATCACTCCTTAAATTAATAAAAGCATTTACGTTTTAATCCGCAATATAAGTATAGTTCTTTTAAATGCTTTTTGTAAGGGAGTACGAGCAACTCACTAGATCAGCAGCGTTTATCCACCTGCTAATTAAATCCGTTTCATAAAAACGCTTAAAAAAGCGTAAACTATAACTAGCATTAATTACAGCATTAAAAGGAGAAAATCATGTTACCTTTCGCAAATGATTATTCACGTGGTGCACACCCTAAAGTATTACAAGCCCTAATTGATACCAATATGGATGCACAACCTGGCTACGGTCAAGACATCTACACGAAACGAGCAGCTCAAAAAATCCAAGCTGCCTGCGAAGCACCCGACGCAGAGGTGTTTTTCATCTCTGGAGGGACCCAAACCAATCAAGTTGTCATTTCAAACCTATTAGATGGTGACGAGGGTGTTGTAGCCGCTGATTCTGGTCACATTAATTTCCACGAAGCCGGTTCAATCGAATATACCGGTCATAAAGTCCTCACACTTCCTGGTGAGAGGGGGAAAATCACGGCGAAAAATCTTCAGTCTTACCTCGATGATTGGCAGGCAGACGAAAATCACGGTCAAATGGTTGCACCAGGATTAGTGTACATCTCGTTTTCTACTGAGTTGGGTACGCTATATAGCAAGCAAGAACTGGCTGACCTCTCACAAGTCTGCCGGCAAAACCAAATCCCCCTATTTATGGACGGCGCGCGCTTAGGCTACGGTTTAATGAGCCCAGAATGTGACCTAAGTCTAGCGGATATTGCTAAATACTGTGATATTTTCTATATTGGCGGCACTAAAGTCGGTGCACTCGCTGGGGAAGCAGTCGTCTTCACAAAACATAACGTACCTAAGCGATTTACCACAAAAATCAAACGACAAGGTGCCATGTTAGCCAAGGGCCGTTTGATTGGTGTTCAATTTGACGCACTCTTTACGGATAATCTCTATTTTAAGCTCAGCCAGCACGCCATTGATTTAGCAATGAAATTAAAGCGGGCTCTTAAAGATAAGGGCTATCAATTTTTGATTGATTCACCAACCAATCAGCAGTTTGTCGTTGTGACTAATGATCAGTTGGCTGAGTTAAAGAAACACGTTGACCTGTCCTTCTGGGAAGTCGTTGACGACACACATACAGCAATTCGACTCGTCACAAGTTGGTCAACAACTGAGCAGGAATTAGACGCATTAATCGCTATTTTATAGTGAAGACCTGACCTTGCAAATCATTTGTCATTTTCAAAAAAAGCATGTATACTTAGGTATGGAAATAGAATAAGCCGTTAGGTGAGGCTCCTATACGGAAAACGCTACTGCTCAGAAACGTCGAAAAACGCCAATGAGTCAGCTGTCCGAGTTAAAAAAAGGCTCGGTCTAATGTGGCTGTTATCCAATAACTACGCCGTATAGTGCTAAAGCTCAACGATTGGCGAATCAACCTGCTATGGGTTATTTAAGTGTGCAAATCAGTGCGCTCAGTCAATCGTTGACTGAGCGTTTTTTGATCCTAACGCACGGCAACCAAAACTGGAGGTGAGTAATATGACAACAGAAACATATGATCCTGGATCGCAGTCTTATCACGCGTGCCAGGGAAAGCGAGCTGCCATAGCTCACCTTCACGGGAGAAATCGTTAATAACCATCGATTTTCGAACTGTGCTGCTTACTTTCCCTGCCCTATATTTGGCGGTTTTAAAATGATTAATAAATTGATTGATCACTGTTTTATTCTTCGTAATCAGTGTTGCAGCTGATTAATAGCGAAGAGCCTGAACGTCATCGTTAGTGTCATCAATTTATTGTTCGATTGAATTGGGAAAGCAAGGGTTAGCAGTCTGAGTCTCGGTGCCCGAGTTGACCAGGTGACAGTGAGATGTCGGTCAACTAAAGTTGTGCTTCACCACACGGGGAACTGTGTGGGGAGATTTAAGTGCGGCTAACTACCGCTACAAAGCGTAAGAATTTCACTTTAAAAACGTCAACCATCATCATAAAACTTTTACTATAACGCCGTCGATTTTGTTAACGAGCATCGCAAGTATAGCTTGATGGGAATCAACCTCACTTGTGGTATCAGCCAATTGAGATGGCACCGAAAAAGCTCTCTGGTCATTTAACCAGAGAGCTTTTTAATTTAGGCTATTTAAATAATGATTTAGTCACTTGTTGAGACATTTTTGGGTTTATCGAAACTAGCCGCAAATTCCGTTGCCTGCTGTTCGTTAAACTCATTTTCTGATTTAGCAATCACTACCGAAGCCAGTGAATTACCAACGACGTTAACTGCCGTACGGCCCATGTCTACCAACCGGTCGATACCAGCAATAAAGGTCAGACCAGCCATAGGCACACCAATGGTTGAAATCGTCGCGAGTAAAACAACGAATGAAGCACCGGGTACCCCAGCCATCCCCTTTGAAGTAATCATCAGGACAACCAGTAACGTAATCTGTTGACCAATACTCAGGTGGATATGATAAGCCTGTGCAAGGAACAAAGCTGCTAATGACTGATAGATCGCTGAACCATCCAGATTAAACGTATAGCCGGTTGGAATCACAAACGAAACGATCCCCTGACTGACACCAAACTTATCCATCTTATCGATGATCCGTGGTAATGCAGCCTCTGAACTGGCTGTTGAGAAGGCCAGTACGACTTCATCCCGGATAACTTTGAGTAAAGTAAAAATGTTTAAACCGAATAACTTACCAACCAGCCCCATCACTACAAGGATAAAAACGGCCATTGTCGCGTAGGCCAGGAAGATGAAGTATCCTAGAGGCGCCAGTGCCGAAAGTCCCATCTGAGCCACTGTAACACCAATCAGTGCACATACACCAACTGGTGCAGCATGCATCACCCAGTTAGTCACTTTGAACATGACTTCAGAAACGGCATTCAGGAAATTGATAATAATTTTCCCTTGTTCGCCAATTGCTGCAGTACCAAGTCCGAAGAAAACACTAAAAAAGATTACCGGCATCATATCGCCGGTACTGAGTGAACTAAAGAAGTTCGTTGGAATAATGCCGACTAACGTTTCCCATACACCACTGTGCGATTTTGCACTCTTTGCGGTAGAAACGTATTGGCTAATATCTTGAGAATGTAGCTGATGAATATTAATAAAGTCACCAGGATGGAAAACATTGGCAACTACTAGCCCTAAAATGATAGCGACCGTCGTCATTAGTTCGAAATAAATCAGCGTTTTACCACCAATACGACCGAGTTTTTTTATATCTCCCATATTGGCAATCCCGACCGTTAAACAGGAAACGACAATGGGTAAGACGATCATTTGAATCAAACTGATAAACATAGTCCCAATATTTTGCATTGCTGTAATCGCAGTTTTATTTTGGTAAAACACAACCCCCAAAATAATTCCTAAGACTAAGCCAATCATAATTTGCCAGCCTAAGGTTAAGCGATAACCTCGATAATGTTTCATTTTCGAGCCCCTCAATCTTATAATTATTACACTTCCTTATTATTCTATCATAATCTCATAAAGGATGAGTGTCTCATTTTTGAGTTCACAAATTGTGGTCGTTTGAACGTTGATCTAGCAAGGTTTACGAGTCAACATTTATTTTTATTTTTTTGTGCACATCACTATTTTGAGCTAACTGTCAAAGTTTTAAGTTCTTAAAACACAAAACTTACTAATATAAATGGTGTATTCAGCTCGACGGAGTTGAATACACCACTTTTTTTGTTAAAGTGATAGCGAAGCAAAGCCGAGCTGTTTTTTGGCACTTGATGCCGCACA
>NZ_BCMF01000010.1 GCF_002217925.1 Secundilactobacillus mixtipabuli
TTTGTGACTCATTAATATTACTAGCGAAATTGACTTCGCAAATTACATTTGATATCAGCCGAAACTGATATACCCTGCACATTTGTGAAACAAAACTTTGTTCAGTTTTCAAAGATCTACTGAGCTGATCGCTTATGAATCAGCCTTTATATCATATCTCATTGTTTGTGATGTGTCAACCAAAATTTAAAATTTTATAATTTTGAAATTTCGATGTCTGTCGCAAGCAACTTAATTAATATACCGCTTTGCTACAAGAATGTCAAACATAATTTATAATTTTTTATAATTACGTTTTTCGTTTCCCTCGCGAAGCAACTTAACTAATATATCATCCGTACAAACATGTGTCAACGCAAATATGCACTTTTAATGATACTCACATTTGATGATCAAGCGTTTCGCCCAGATTATCCGTTCAACTCACCGTAGAATCTGGTTTTCTAGCTATCTGATACCATCATCCATCCCACACCTATTTCTCATCGCCACTATCATCCGTAAAGAATGCTTGGCTCTGTTTAGGATGATTTCGCAAGTATTGCTTAGTGAAGGCCGCGACTTCGGCTTGACTTTGACCGTCAACATGAGCGGCTCTCATCGCTTCAGACAGCTGCGAATAAAACTGATCCGCCTTTTCATCATATAAATGTGTTAACTGATCATGATTAGCTGTGACCCAACTTGCTAACGTTGCTTGATGTTCTGGTCCAACCACGTCTAAAAGAACCATCATCGCCGTTGGAATTAGCTCAAATAACCGTGGCTGCTTTTCTCGTTCATCCAACAACCTCACAAAACGATTGAAAAATAGATCCGCTAGCATCTCAGTTGTCCAATCCGCTGGCTGTGCGCCGTACCCTTCTACTGCAACCTGTAAAACCAGCGAATCGATTAACACCACCTGCTGCTGATCAGTTTCAGTCATGTTTTTAACGAGCGGTACCTGTTCAATCTGGTCGAGCCAGTTATTCAATTGTTCATCGAACTGTGTCATCGTCATCACCCTTCCCATTAGTTTCATCATTATATGAAAGATTCTACTATAATACAAACCTTTAAAAATCTGGTAAAGCCAAACCAAACCTAGAGACATTTTACTGGATATCATGTATCCTTATCAAATGTATATTGAAATTGAAGAGGAAGTTAATCATGAAAGAAGTTGTTATTCTAAGTGCTGTCAGAACACCAATTGGTAAAATGGGCCGCCAATTAGCAGATTACTCAGCCGTTCAACTTGGTACGATTGCTGCCAAGGCTGCCATCCATCAAGCCAGAATTGAACCTAAAAACATCGATCAAGCAATCGTTGGTAACGTTTTGCAAGCGGGTTCCGGTCAAAACGTTGCTCGGCAAATCAGTCTTAACAGCGGGTTACCAGTTACCAGCACCGCAATGACTATCAATCAAGTATGCGGATCCGGTATCAAGGCCATTCGGCTTGCCCAATCGGCTATCTTGCTCGGCGATGCCGATACCATCCTAGTTGGCGGTACTGAAAGTATGTCAAACGTCCCTTACCTACTGCCTGACATGCGTCGCGGCACAAAGTACGGCGAGAGAAAGGTACTGGACGGTATTGAGCACGATGCTTTACGAGATGTTTTTACGCAAGAATTAATGGGAACGACAGCCGAAAACGTTGCCGCTAAATACCACGTTTCACGTGCTGAACAAGACGCTTTTTCCCTGCGTTCTCATCAGCGGGCAGTTGCGGCCACCCAGGCCGGCCACTTTAAAAATGAACTTGTTTCGGTCACTGCATCCGGCAAATCAACTGTTCAAATCACTCAGGATGAAGCCATTCGGCCTGATACTTCGCTCGAAGCACTCAGTCATTTAAAGCCTGCCTTCAAAACTGATGGTACTGTCACCGCTGGAAATTCCGCTGGCTTAAACGACGGCGCCAGTATGCTCGTTCTAATGTCTAAAGAGGCTGCTGATGCTGCTGGCTTGAAGTATCTCGCTGTTCTTGATGGTTACCAAGAAGTCGGCATCGATCCAAGTATTATGGGTTATGCCCCCTACTACGCCGTCTCTCGCCTGTTAGAAAAACAGGGCAAGACCATCACCGATTTCGACCGCTATGAACTAAATGAAGCCTTTGCAGCTCAGTCAGTCGCAGTTGCTCGAGACCTTAAAATCCCAGATGATCGTCTGAATGTTAACGGTGGCGCCATTGCCTTAGGTCATCCAGTTGGCGCGTCAGGTGCCCGCATCGTGACAACGCTAGTTCATGACTTACAGCGAGAACAGTTGCAATCAGGCATGGCCGCCATCTGCATTGGCGGTGGCATGGGCATCGCCCTTTCTGTGCACCGCTAATTGATATCCCAAAAATTTACCGGAACTGTGCCATAAGTCTATGTCGACAAGGATTTAATCTGATTTCTCGACTCACACAGCCTCAAATTTACTTTAGTTCCATTACTTGAATATAGCCTTAACCTGTTCCACAACTCAGATTCCGGCCATATAACCGCAAAAACGCCATCCCGATAAAACCCATCGGAATGACGTTTTTTGCAGTTATATTCTGGAATCTACCGAGTTGTGTCACAGCCTCGGTTTTTGATTTAATGAAGTTTCTTCAAAATGACCATGCAGATCAAACGGAATGGGTTGCCGCAATGTCACCACTTCTGGCGTGACCTGACAATCTATCGCTACCACGTGAACACCCGCTCTTTGGGCAGATTCAATAGCAGCAGTTAATTTTGGTGCACGTTCGCGATAAATGGTCATACTATGCGCATAATCAAGTTGAACAACAAATAATAAATAGGCTTTTGCCCCTTCTTGAACAGCACGCGTCAATTCGTGAACATGTTTAACGGCACGGACGGTAGGCGCGTCAGGAAAAGCTGCAACTCCTTCGTTCTCCAAAGTCACGCCCTTCACCTCAATCCAAACATCCTGTCCTAGCGTCGTTTGACCCCAAAAATCCAATCGCGAATCATGATAGACCGTTTCAGGTTTAAAGTCACTTAGTTCTGGTAGATCTGGCAGGTGTAGTTGATGCGTTAGCTGAGCTTCTTTAACCAGCTGGTTGGGTAGTTGACTATCAATATTCACCCAATGCTGATCAAGCTTTTTCACAGCAACTAAATCATAATCCGTTTTACGCGTTGGTTTCGGCTGGTAGTTTAAAGCCACCTTTGTGCCGGGAACCAGTAATTCTTTGCTCCGTCCAGTATTTTTGACATGCGCCGTTACAACCTCACCAGCCAGTTTGCAATGTGCGATGAACCGGTTCGGCCGCTCAATAAACGTTGCTAATTGAATACTCTCATACCGCATCCAACCACCTCCCTCATTTTATACTGCACTAGACCTTTTTAAAAAGCAATTAAAGGGGTAAAATTTAGGCTAAACATTTGTGAGGAGGAAACTCATGTCACTGACATATTTAAGACGGGCTACCCAGGCAGACCTACCCGCAATCGCAGCCATTATTAATGACGCTAAGGTCTACTTAAAGGAACAAAAGATTAACCAGTGGCAAGATGGCTATCCTGATACGGCCATTTTGAAACAGGATATTGAAGATGGGATCACATTCGTCTTAATCCACAATAATACGGTTGCTGGAACCGCCGCTTTGCACCAGGGAATCGATATCAATTACCTTAAGATCGAGAACGGTCAATGGGAAGATGGCACTGATGATCACTATGCGGCGATTCACCGTATTGCCGTTTCTCGTGACTTTCGCGGTCAGCATCTATCAGAACCGCTAATGAACAGTCTCATTACCATTTCTGGCTTGCTGGGCTTCAAAGATATTCGAATCGATACCCACCCAGATAATAAGGGCATGCAGCATGTCATTAACAGCTGCGGCTTCAACTACCGTGGCATTGTGCATATGCACAGCGATAATACCATTCGTTATGCCTATCAGCTAGTAATTGACTAAACAGTGAGGTGAAGTCTCATGACTATTGCAGATACCGCCGTACAGGTTAAACTAATGATTTTGTTTGCAGTCGGGTTAATTGCGTTACTGGCTGTCATTTTCCTTAGCATTCGTCACGATCACCGAATCACTTTAAACTCGACGTTACCATTGATCATTGTGGCAGTCTTTATGCTAAGTGTTCTAATCAGTTTGTCGCAGTTATAAACAGCGTCATTTAATGCAAAAATGCCTATCCCGTCAAAAGCGGAATAGGCATTTTTTACGTCAAATTCTGGCATCTACCGTGTTTTTCACAGTTTGTTTATAACATCCGTGAACTGAAAGGATCCCGTTACTCACGAGTTGCTCGTCGACGAAGTAACCAACGCCAAGTCTCCCAAACAGTTCCCAAGACGAATAAGATCACACCTAACGCTGAAAGCAGTCGTCCTGCCGACAGGCCTGGGGTTTGATACGTTAACCGAACCTGATGTTTACCGGCCGGAATCTTCGCGCCGACAAAGCCAGCATTAACTTTTTGTGTCGCTGTCTCATGACCATCGACCGTTAAATGCCAACCCTTGGTGTAAGGAATAGACGTTGCCAGAACACTCGCCTGAGTTCGATCAGTCGTTCCTGATACCCGGTTATTTGTCACCTTTAGCTGTTTGAGACCTTGCTTTTGAATCTGAGTGGCCTTTTGACGATAACGTTGACCAAACGGTACCGCAATGACTCGAACTCGCTTAAAGGACATTTGATTAGCCTTGCTAAAGGCCACGTTAATCGTCTTACGGGCTTTCTTGGCATAGCCTAAATTAATCAAAACGTTTTCCCTTTTTTCATAATCGGACATATTGTCGATCCCTAATTGCAGGATGTTAGCCGCTTTATTACCACTATTAACTTGCAGATAGTAAGAATTGAAGTACTGGTTATTCATAAAGTTGCGCCAGTAGTTCAGCTTAGCGCCATATGAAAATGGCACATCACCCATGATCGACCGACGAGCCGTATAAGTTAACCTGTCAGAAGTTGATGGGAACTTGGTCTTGATTCCATCAAACTCAATGTATAATTCACTGTTCTTATAAGCTGAAGGATTCTTTAATGTAATCTGATAATCAGCATTTTGACCCAGAATGTCACTGGTCATAACCTTCAACCCATTTTTATTCGTCTGACTGTCCTTTTTAACAATATCCTGATTTTGTTTCATCATCTTTTGAACAGCCTTCAATGGCTTCGTTGTTTTTGCCACTGCATTATACGCATCAATTTGCTCTGGGGTGAGGTTCTCTGGCTTGATTTGTGATAACATCGAACGACCAGAATCATGCGTAATTTGGTAGGCAACAGCTTGCTGCACCGTCGTGATCGGTTCATAGTTCATTTTGACAGTGTACGGTACCGTTTTCGTTGTAGTTGCAGCCTTGATTGTCTTAACGCCACTGACCTGATGATCGGTTAAGGCGCCAGTTAGCATGGCTTGTTCCTTATCACTGGCAGAGAGCTTCAGATAATCTTGTTTATTGAGCTGCTGAGTTTGGGTATAGGCCAGCGGCAAGGCATACTTGTTGCGATAAACGGCTGTCCCCACGTGGTTATCCAAAGTGTAAACCGCTTGGTTTTGGAATATCCGTGGCTGCCCGTTTTTCTTTTTCATGATTTTGAACCCATAAGGAACCTTCGACTTACCCACTTCATCTTCACGGGCAAATAAATATTTGACGTTAAGCAGTGACGTGAAAGTGGTTCGATTGTCCACGTTTCGAGTCGGGTTATTCATCGTATTTTCACTGTTAGCCAGCTCTTTGTTGACTTTATCTACCGCACCGTTCTGAACTGAGAAGTAAGAACTGATCGAATGCATATTCAACAGCATTGGAATGTTATTCCCAGCCGTTCTCAACGGATAGTAATCAGACGTTTCTGCGGTCCGATAAAAACTCTTATCGTGTTTGGCTAGATACCGGTTGGCATAATCGTAATAAGTCGATACCCAGTGCGCTGCCACACCGCGACTTAATTCGGCCTTTGCAGCCCCATTATAATTATTGCTGTAAAACCCTAAACCTAAACTGGCAGAGTTCATAATAACCAGCGCAAATAAGGCTAATTTTAATCGGTGACCGTTGACGCTGCCAATAAAGGCATAACTGATCACCAGTAACGTCATAAAGTAAATCCCATACATAACGGCATGATGAGCTTGTAACTTAAAGATAAAACCATTACCAACCCAAACGAGTGCGAGTAACAGCAGCGTACCACTTAAAAACCACTTGAAATCTGCAGGAACCAGTTCATGAAGATGGTCAATAAAGATACCGGCAGTCAGTGCAAACGGCAACTGTGCCAATAAGATCCACCGGTTAGATGGCGTACTCATAACGTTCATAACCGCTGCAAATTGAGGGAAAAGCAATCCCACTGCAATCAAAATCAGCGTGATGTTAAGCATCAAATACTGCTTAAAGTGACGCAGCGACCAAATGATCGCCAGCAATGTCAGCCCACTCGTCCCCATAACGGCCCAGTACATGCTTCGGCCACTAGCATCCAAAATTGCGTTTGGTAATTTCATGTAATAGATTGCCGGATAGAGTTTTAATCCATTCGCAAAAATGCTAGCTCCTGAACGTGACGAGTTCAGCATCGAAAGCACGTTTGGCACTAATATCATACCAGCAATCAACAGCGCCATAACGACCGTCAGTATAAAGTAACCAAACGATTTTGGTAACGTTCTGACGAGTTCATCCTTCCGCTTAAGGTCAATGTAGCGAATGACTGCAAACACCAATGACCCGATTGCCAGTAAGTAGGCAAAATAAACGTTACTGATCAATACAATGGCGGTGATTGCCACTAACCACAAGAACGATTGACCGTGATAGATTTTATCAATGGCGACGCACAGCAGCGGGAAGAAAATCAATGGTAACAAGAAGAATGGATGATGGTAGGCAACGTAGAAAGAGAAACTGCAAAACGTATAGATCAGCGTTGCAATTAGGCTACCGCTGCGTTTTAACTTCATTTGTTTAGTAAAAGCAATAAAGGCGAGTCCCACTGCGTACAACCGCAGAATGGTCAACACCTGATAACCCAGTTGAATCTTACCAGCCGGGAAAAGCGCAATCAGATAACTAAAAGGGTCACCCACGACATAGTAGGAAAAGGTGGTCATCTGGTCAGCGCCAAGCCCTAAGTTCCAGGACCAGCTGAATAGTGACTGATGCGTTGTTCCCCGTAAAATCCGGTAGAATTCTTCTAATATTGGGTAATGCTGCGTGATACCGTCCACGTTCCAAATCGTTGTTTGGCCCATGAAGCGTAAGGCACCAAACGAGCACAGCACAATTAGACCAAAGGCAAACGTGTAAATAATCCAAACTGGAATTTTTTCAACTATTTTTCTCAAGACTATTCTCTCCGTTTTTAAAATAAACTCTTCATACTAAGCCATTATGCCATAATTACGATTCGAAAAACAGGCGTGTCTCTGACCATAATGCTTAAGATTTCCTATCGCTGTCCCTTTCAAATTATCATGCTGCTGATTCAATTGGTTACGATCATACCCGCACCAATTGACCAATCGATAGCAAGTAAAGATATCGACTGGTGACCGGCCGGTGACTCATTTTCGCCAAAGCCAGTGCGTATAATTTCAACTGACCTTCATACCGGTGCTTAACTTTTTCAACACCGTCCTCAGTCGGTTGCACGTAGTCCGTCTTATAGTCAAACAAGGTAATGCCGTCTTCTGTCACAAAGTAGCCATCAATAATTCCGTGAATGAGGATCTTCGCCTCTTCGTCTTGAACTGACGCAAAGGCATCCTTAGCGGGCAGCAATAAGGAAAACGGCGTCTCGCGTTTCAAACTATCTTGATGCTGCAAGATAGTCTGACCAAATCCACTGGCAAAGAAGTTCACGATTTGTTCTTGTTTGATTCGGTCCGCAACGGGCTGCTGCATTACTTTTTGATCGACTAACCTATCAATGACAGTTTGAACGGCCTTAAGATCTACTGGCTGTTTCAAGTCTAATTCCTGAAGGATTAAATGCGTTGCCGTCCCAACTTCAGCTGAAGTCGGCTCATTGATCGTCTGCATAAAAGCAGGCTGTTCGAGGTCGTGTGTCACAAACCGATTACCACCCTGTGCTGTCTGCCATTCTGGCTGATAATCACCCAGTTGTTTTAAGTCAGGATCTTCAAATAAACGTTTAATTTCGGATACGGATTGATAAGCAGTCGTCTGAGTTTCAGCTTGGTAGTGATAATTAAACGACATCAGCTGATTAATTTCATCGACGTTGACATCGGCATAATCAGCAGTTGCTGACTGCTCTTTCAAATCCTGCAACCATTTTTCACCACTTTCAGCCTTCAGTCGCGGCCCCATGCTAGCCAAATCATCCGCGGAATAAAAGGTGACATCAAACTGCGTTTCGTCAGTTTTTAAAGCTGGCAAAACCTTTTTTTCAGGGTTTAGTTTAAAGCCCGGATGGCGCATGAGTGCTAACCCGATCCAGTCCAAAAAAGTATGGGTTTTTTCTCTTAAATTCGGGTTCAAAACCAGTGAATCATCGTGATTAGCCGCACTCCAGCTCTTGATCAAGCTATCTTGACCCTTGCATTCCCCAACAATGTAGAGTCGCTGTTCTGCTCGAGTCAGCGCCACGTATAATTTCCGCATCTCTTCAGCTAAAGCTTCCTTTCGGGTAGCGGACTGGATCACAAGTTTCGGTAGCGTTGGTGCTGCCACCCGTTTTTCCGGATCAAAATAATCGATCCCAATTCCCAGTTGGTTATTAAGAATGGCCCGGTCAGTCAGATCCTGAAGGTTGAACTTCTTCGATGCATTCAGCAAAAAGACCACCGGATACTCCAACCCTTTGCTCCCATGAATCGTCATCACCTGAACGGCATCTTCTGTCGCTCTGGTTTTAGCCTCTGCCAAATCATGGTCGTTGCGTTGCATCCGTTCAATGAAACGTACAAATTGGAACAGACCCTTAAAACCGTTTTGTTCATAGTCGGCTGCCCGCTCATATAGGGCGTGCAGGTTCGCTTGCCGCTGCTGACCAGCTGGCATCCCAGCCACATAGTCTAAGAAACCGGTAGTTTGATAAATCTGCCAAATTAACGTGGCCAACTGCTTTTGGCGCGCCGTTGTTTGAAATTGATTTAACTGCTCCAAAAACAGTTGGATCTTAGGAAAGAGACCATCAGCGTACTGATTTCCGGCATATTCAGTATGGTAGGCATGATAAAAGTGAAGCAGTGCCGAATAGTAATCATCCGTCTTGTCGTTAACCCTTAAATAAGCGAGTTCATTTTCATTCAAACCGACAATGGGTGACCTTAAGACTGCAGCTAACGAAATATCCTGATAAGGATTGTCAATAATTTGCAGCATGGCCATCATGATCTGAACTTCTGTCGTTTTAAAGTAACTCTGGGCATCGTTGATCTGAACAGGTATATCCGCACGACCAAACTGATCTTGAATCGTCAGATTATTCTTTTTCGTTGACGCGATAATGGCGATATCGGCATATTTCAGTAACCGTTTCTCGCCCTTTTTTCGGTCCCATATCTCAGTTCCAGTCGCCAGTAATTCGCGAATCTTTTGCGCGATCAAAGTGACTTGGCCTTCGTCGCCATCTGGAATATCATCCGCACCCACTTCACTAGGTGCATCAGTATCATAAATCATCAAGGAGGCAACGTTGGGTAAAGTTTCTGGATAGCTGGCACCATATTTCAGCTTGGCTGAGCCAGCGTACTTGATCTGCCCCAGCTGTTCATCCATGATTTGCGTAAAAATGAGGTTGGTAAATTCATCAACGTTTTTCATTGACCGGAAGTTTTCCGCCAACGTAATTTCTTTACCGGCTTGAGGATCCTGACGGTAACGGTTGAACTTATCAATAAATAATTTCGGTTCAGCAAGTCGGAAACGGTAAATCGACTGCTTAATATCACCCACCATAAAGAGATTGCCAGGCTGATCATGGGCCAGAGTGGTCATGATAGCTTCCTGCAATTCGTTGGTATCCTGATATTCATCAATCATGATTTCGTGATAATCCTTAGACAATTGTTCACGGACAGCAACTGCTTCAGGTGATGGGGCCCGCAATATCTGTAAGGCAAAGTGTTCGATGTCGCTAAACTCCCACACGTGACGACGGCGTTTTTCTGCGTCATAAGCTGTCGCAAACTTCTGCACGACTTCAGCCAATTCTTCAACGATCCCCCGGCTCTTGTTCATTGCCTCTGCCGTCTCTGCTTCTGGCAGCGGCATTAACTTAGCAGCCGTTTCAAGGGCGTCCTTGGCGTTATCCCGGTGAGTAACAAACGTCTCCTTGATGTCTTGATAATCAGCATATTCGGCTGATTTTTTACCGATTGATGGCAGCCGCCCCCACGGAAATTCGTTGAGCCCTAACCGTAACCCATTCCACGAAAGTTCAGCCATGTTGAACTCTGATAATGGCGACAGCAAACTATCCATGTAGCTGACTGCCTTATCAATCGCCGCATTTTCTGCCAATTCTCGGCCCTGCTGCAGCTCTCGCTTGGCGGTGTCCAATTGCTGCCGGATAAGCGGCAAGAGTTGTTCTTGAACGATTGGGCTTGCCATGAGCGGGCCGTCGACTTGATACGGTTTGGCTAACGTCTTCAGCCAAGCACTTGGATCTGGTTTGGCACCCATAAATTGGAAGACCTGCATCACTTTATCCGTTAGGCCATCATCGCTGCGGTCATTGGAAAAGTTCGTCACTAGACGCTTAAAAGTACCGTCTTCATCATCTTGATATAATTGCTCGCGGACATCGTTCCAGACTTCATCCTGCAACAATGCGCTTTCAGATTGATCACCCAAGATGCGAAAAACAGGATCCAAGTTAATGAGATAGTAGTAACGTTCAACGATTCGCTGACAGAAAGCATCCAGCGTGCTGATATCGGCAACGGGTAAAACAGCTAATTGACGGGATAAATAGCGTTGCTCTGACGCGTTAGCCTGACTGATCTGCTTTCTAAGTGCAGTCTCGATTCGTTCCTTCATTTCCGCTGCAGCTGCTCGCGTAAAGGTCACGATCAGGAGATTTTCCAAACTTTCGTGGTCTAAGATCATGTTGATTACTCGGTCCACTAACACCCGGGTTTTTCCTGAACCAGCGGAGGCTGAAACCAGCAAATTAGTTTGATGCGTTGCTAAGACCAGTTTCTGACTGTCTGTATATTCAATTTTAGCCACGATGGTTAACCTCCTCTTCGATCCGTTTCATAATCTCATCGGCTTTCGATGGCGCTGACTGCAGTCGATAACTGTTTTCCGGCAGCATAGGATCAAACTGCATGATTGACGTATACGGTGAATTAGTCATCGCCGTTGGGCCACTCAGCGGCTTATAGGGATTGATAGCCAGTTGACCGCTGAAAATATTATTGCCGGCTTCGGTAATTTTCATCTCTGTATATTTCAATAGATGATTTAATTGCGTCATCGTAATAATCGAATTAGATTTAGCAACTGAACCATCCTTTTTAAACTTAAACGGAAAGACTTTGGCCGCTTCACTGACGGCTAATTGCGGTTCAAGCCCGTGAAGCAAGTCATCATCTGCCACTAAAACCCCTTCGTAGCGCTCTTTTGCCAATAAAGCACTTGAAATATCTGTCTTGATATCACTCGGTTTTAAGCGCGGATTTTGTAAGTGCAGGTAAAGTGCGCCTGCCAGTTGCGCTTCTGGATCATCAGCGATCAAAGCCATATTCTGCTGAACGACATCGAGATACGTCATCATCTGCATGGCGATGCCTTCATAAATATCGTTGAATTTCACTGTCCGTTCGCTGGATTTATAATCCACAATACCAATGTATTCGCTATTTGGTAATTTCAGCGTATCAATTCGGTCGATTTTTCCGCGGACCCGAATTTGCTTTTTCTCCGGTAAATCAAAAACCAAGGGTGGCAAGCCATCTTCGGCGCCAATATGGCCAAACAGAACTTCAGTTTTGCGAGCGCGCATCGGTGTGTACTGGCTTTGTTTATGGAACGTGGCTGCCATTTGACGAACCACGCCAATCAGCTGTCCTTTAATAAAAGCCATCCGCTGACTGCTATTCAAAATGGCATACTGTAAGTTTTTCGGGTCGTTTAAGATTCGGCCGGTAATGTCATCAATCAGTTCGTTAAGTTGCTGGTCATCTAAATCAGCCAGATCAATTTTTTCGGCATTGACCCGTTTCATTAATTGATCCATAGCCGCGTGGAAAAATTCGCCGGTATTTGCCGGTGATAATTCAAATTCATCTCGTTCGCGCAGTTTCAAACCGTACTTCAAGAAGTAAGCATACTGATTACGATAAAACTCTTCCAGCTTAGAAATCGAACTATTGATCGTACTGCCGTATAAGCCGGTGACGATCTCAGCGTCCAATTGAGCCGGAACGTTGCGGTAAGAAATACTGCCGAGTAATTTCTCCGTTAAGCCCTTATTTTCTCCTTGACTGAGTATACGATAAACGTACTGCCATGACGGACTTAGTTGGACGTTACGGTCACGGCTGTCGTTACTAGCTTGAATCAGATGCCGCAACGTAGCGCGTTTAGCTCCCAAATACGGTCTCAGATCCGACTGTTCTGCTTGAGGCGTCGCCGTGTGACTAATTGTTGGTAAATCAAAATGTGTCTGAATCCGTTCCAAATAAGGACTGATTTGATTTTGAGCGTCATCGCCCGCATTGATGGGATAGGTAAAAATCAGTCGTTCGCTAGGCGTCATGAAGGCCAGGTAGTTAATGTACGGTTCCCCTTGCAACGTCATGATGCCATCATCATTTAAGTACTCACCTTCCGGCAACGTCAATTTTTGACGGTCTTGGTCATTTAGTAAATGTGTGGGTAAGGTGGTGTCAGGCATCGTTTTATCCGTGGATCCAATCATAAACGTGATCCGCCGATTATTCATTTGGATAATGCCGCTTTCAGAAATCATGACCTGATCTAATGTTGAAGGGATTTGAGAATAATTAGCTCCTTCGAAACCAGCTTGTAACAACGCGAGAAAGTCCTGCGATTGAAAGAGCCGGTCCCCTAAAATCGTGACGTATTCGTCCAGTAAGTTGCAAAAGGTCTGCCAAACCTGTTCTGGCTGGCCCGCCTGAACCAAATCGCCGGTATCAATCGCCTGGTCCCGCCAAGCCATCAGTTGATCAACAACCCCGTTTTGAGTCATAAAGTTAACTAATAAAGTGGCGGCTTCCCGGCCATTTTTGACCTTATCCAGCTTCTGATAGAAAGGAACCAGCGTATCCCGGACATATTTTCTAATCCCATTGATTTGGTCTGAGGTCGCTTGGTCCGCATCGGTCACAGTCCCTAAGTCATCACTGTGCAAACGCGCATATGGCCAGTCTTCCTTTTGTAGCCAGCGAGAGCCTTGATAGCCCATCTTTAAAACCCAGTTTTCGGTTTTAAATAACGCATCCCGAAAGCTATCAATGGCCAGATAATGACCATCACCATTTTTTGGAATCAACAGTTCCGTTTTAAGCAACCGCATAATGTCTGCGTACTGAAAATGCTTACGTTTGATCTCAAAAATGGCGTCAATTAACTCGACTAAAGGATGGTCAGCCATTGACTGCTGGACGTCACTAAAGTAGGGAATTTCTTGTGTATTCATAATGGGCGCCAAAATGGTTTCGTATTGATCCAAATGACGCGTTAAAATCAGAAAATCACGGTAACGGTAACCTTTTTCAGCCACCAATTGACGGATCATGGTCGCTACCCGGGCAACCTCAGCGTACCGGTTATCCGCCTGGATAATTTGAATATTATTGGGCTGTGATAACGTCTCCGTTTGCGTTGACGTGACCCCCGTTGCCGTTGACTGCCAGTAAGTCTCCAATTGTTGTAATTCCGGTGTTGTGCGGGCGCCTTTAGCTTTAATATCGTGTAAAACCGGTACCGACAATGCCCGTGCTGTTTGATACAGCCGCATGTATGTTCGAGCTGGCTGATAAAATAAACTCTGTTCGTTGATCGTATCAGCCGTTGGCGTTCCCTGATCAAGGATCAATGCCACTTTTACTTCAGCCGCGTGGCTCATCAACGTTGATAGCAACTTCATTTCCTGTGCGGAGAATTGCGTTTGAGAAAAGCCATCAAAGTAGAAATGGGCATGACTTAAATCGATGTTTTCCAAATAAGCACTCAACTGATTCAGCAAGTCGGTATTAGCGACGTACTTGTTCGTCATGGCCTGCTCAAAACTGTCGTAGATCAAAACTAGATCGTGCAATTTAGCATCAAGATCCGCACTGGTTCCCGTCATTTTCTTAGCAACTTGGTCCAAATCTAGGACGCTGACCTGACCCGTTTTCAGTTCTAATATCTGCCTTGTCAATAAACTGATGAACCCCGGTCGATCTGCCTCACCGGCAAACAGCCGCAGCTCGTCTTGATGATCTAAAATAGCTTGGTAGACCAGCATGTTCATCCCTGCCTGAGAGATTCGTGGTAATTGATACGCAGGTGCGCTTTTCATAAAGAACCAAGCCAAACGTGTCAGCGATAGCACTTGAACACCTGACTGAGCGTAAGCGTCCTTTGACGTCCCAGATAACTCTGCCAGCCGGGTCAGGACCTGCACTTCAGATTCGAACTTGATATGGTTTGGTACTAAGTAATAGAACTGGTCATCAGGGTGTTCCTGCTGCGCCTTTGCAAGCTCCGATAAGAGGCTTTCCTCATGGTCCACACTCGCTTTTCCAATCACAAACTGCAACGTCATTGTCTTCGTTCCTTTCTGTTATTCATGTCACGGCAAACCTGCGAGATCCAGATTATCTTCGGCATTTTTCTGCTATTATCATAGCATATTTGAACGTTTGTTCGAGTCGTTTTCCCGATTTTAAATGAAATCATTTCCCGCCATTAAATTGGCTTTTAGCAGCAATCCCGCAGCCAGCAAAATAAATACGGCGAAGACTTGAATACAGATCACTTTCTGCATCAGTCTTCGCCGTTAAGTTTAGTGGTGGTTTACTACAATGGGGTTATTTTAAATTGGTACCTAGTGCGCTAGGGCGTCGATCAAAACTTGGTTGAATGCCGGAATATCTTTAGGTTCCCGACTGGTAATCAAATTGCCATCTACGACCACTGGCTGGTCCTCAACGCGGGCACCAGCATAGTACAGATCAGGTTGCACGGTCAGATATGAGGTCATCGTTCGGCCGTGAACCAATCCGGTTTGAATCATCAACTGAGGCCCGTGGCAAAGCGCTGAAATCAGCTTATTGGTCATCAAAAAGTGCTTCGTAAATTCAATAAAGCGCTGGTCAGCACGTAACTGGTCTGGCGAAAAACCGCCCGGAATATAGAGCGCGTCGAAATCTTCTGGCTGAACGTTAGCGATCGATTGGTCAATGGTAATGACTGTACCATGTTTACCGGCAACAGTGTTTTTTTCAAAGCCAATCACGGTAACCTCATGCCCGGCCTCACGAATGGCGTTCACCGGATCAACGAACTCAACGTCTTCCACCAAATCGGTAACAACAACTGCAACTTTTTTCATGAGATCTTCCTCCTTTGGTTTGTAATGCCATTATTCCTGCTCAGCAAAAGATTCGCAATAACGCACTTTTTTGTGCCTATGCGCTTAGAAAATTTTGAATCATCTTTCTTGTTCTGCGCGAAAAGCTGGTATATGATTTTATTCTACTGACTCACCTATCATGAGAAATCAGCGTTTTGGAGGTTAACATGACTGATACATTAAGAAAGTACACCCGCGAAAAAATTCAGCAAAAAGACTTTGATTGTGCAAAGGAATATACGCTTTCGATGTTTTCAGGCAAATACAAGATCGTCATTATCTATCACCTGTTTCACGACGGGACAATGCGGTTTAACGCCATTCAACGACTGTTAGATGACGCTACCCATAAAATGCTGGCGCAGCAGCTCAAAGAATTAGCCGCTGACGGACTCGTCACGCGTCGAGAAGAAATGACCAACAATCGGAAAGCCGTGTATTATAGTTTGACACCAACGGGAGCAAGCTTGATGCCAATTATCGAAGCCATGTTCAGCTGGGGAACTAATCGGCTAGACGCCCTGCAGTTGGAAAACAACTTTAAGTTGCAATAATTGTTTCACATGAAACTTTTTATCAGCAAAACTAACAAGAAAGTAGTTGTGCCGTAAGTCTATATCGACAAGGATTTAATTTAATTTCTTGTCGCATACACAATCTAAAATTTACTTTAGCTCACTACTTAGATATAGCCTTACCCTGCTCTACAACTCAGATTCCGGCCATATAACAACAAACGACGCCATCCCGATAAAGCCCATCGAAATGGCGTCGTTTGTTGTTATATTCTGGAATCTACCGAGTTGTGTCACAGCCCTTTGTTAGTTTTGATTCAATTTAATGAAATTTTCTTTTAAAACTGCATTAGTGTAGCGCTCTAAATCAGCCAAAGCTTCTGGGTCATCATTTTGATGTGCGGCTTTGCTTTCCGCAATTGCCCATTTAGCTAAATTATCTGTAATGGGTACGATATCCTGCAAAATTTGCATTTTTGCTTGGTCAGCATGCGCTTCTCGGATTGACTTGAAGCTTTCATAATCGGTGATCAAGCGCAAGTTATCGCCACTACTAAATTCGGTCGACTCAAAAATAACAAAGTGAGATTTTTGGTTCGCCTCATCCATTTGCGATTTAAGCATATCCAGTTGCTCAGGGTTTGTTTTAATCGTCACAGCGCATCACCTCTTACATTCATTTTAACAAATTTTCGACTTGTAAACGAGATGCAATGAGGCTTTTAACTCATTTTAACTATTTACGGACCTGGCCATCGCCATAGATGATGTACTTGGTCGATGTCAACTCGTGTAAGCCCATTGGTCCACGAGCATGCAGCTTCTGTGTACTGATCCCGATTTCGGCGCCAAAGCCGAATTCAAAACCATCCGTAAATCGAGTTGAAGCGTTGATATAAACACACGCCGCGTCGATTTGCTGCAAGAAGCGCTGACCATTTTGGTAATTGTCAGTGATGATTGCTTCGGAATGCTTGGTGTTGTGGGCGTTAATGTGTGCAATCGCTTCATCTTCGGAATCCACGACCTTCACTGCCATAATCAGATCGTTGTATTCTTCATCCCAATCGGCAGCTGTTGCCGGTACCATGCTTGGTACAATGGCACAAGCCCGTTCGTCGCCACGCAGTTGAACACCTTGATCAGCTAATGCGGCGGCAATCACTGGCAAATACTCATCCGCCACAGCACTGTGAATCACTAATTTTTCTGCAGCGTTGCAGACTGATGGGCGCTGAACCTTGGCGTTCACGGTAATATCAACCGCCATCTGCAATTCAGCGTATTGATCCACGTAGATATGACAATTACCGGCGCCCGTTTCAATCACGGGAACCTTCGCCGTTGAAACCACGCGTTGAATCAACCCGCGGCCGCCACGAGGAATCAAAACGTCCAAATACCCTGTCAAGGCCATCATTTCGTTAGCAACCTCATGAGAAGTATCGTGCACCAGTTGAACCGCGTTCTCATCGACACCAAGCTGTTTCAACGCTTTGCGGAGAACATCACTAATGGCAATGTTCGTTTGGATGGCTTCTTTACCGCCACGCAGCATCACCGCATTGCCACTTTTGTAGCTCAATGCTGAGGCGTCTGCCGTCACGTTTGGCCGGGCTTCAAAGATGATTCCGATCACCCCGAGGGGAACACGCTGTTTGCCGATCATTAAGCCGGCTTCGTTCTTCCACATTTTATCCACGCTGCCAATTGGGTCTGGTAATTGAGCAACTTGTCGCATGCCTTCAGCCATATCGTTGATACGATCGGCGGTTAACGTCAAACGGTCAACAAAACTGGCTTTCAAATCTGTTGCGTTAGTCAAATCCTGCTGGTTGGCAGCTAAAATAGCGTCCGTATTGGCCACTAAAGCATCCGCCATCGCAGCCAAACCATCGTTTCGCTGCTGGTTAGACAGTTGTGCTAACTGCGTCTCAGCCTTGCGTGCCAGTTGGCCCATCTCTTCAAGACGGGTAAATTTCATCGTTTCATTAGCCATGTTGAACGGCCCCTTTCCCTTCAGGGGTAAACCAGGTACCAACCGGTTTACCAGCTAAAATATCCAAAATAATCGCTGGGTCTTTGCCACTTGCTAACACCATTTGGCGGTTGTCTTTTAACATGATTTCAGCTGCTGTCAGCTTCGTCACCATACCACCTGTCCCATAACGGCTGCCTCGGCCGCCCGCTACCGCATAAGTATCGTCATTAATTTCATGAATCGTAGGAATCAGCTGGGCATCATCGTGTGTGAGTGGATTTTGATCATAAAAGCCTTCAATATCGGACAGCATGATCAGCAAGTCAGCATCCACGTGGGTGGCAACAATGGCAGAAAGTTGATCATTGTCACCAAACTTGGTCCGATGATCCATTTCATCGACCGCGATGGAGTCATTTTCATTCACAATTGGGACCACGTGTTTAGCCAAAAGCCGGTCAAACGTGTCCATAACATGTTGGTTGCTGGCAGGAAAATCAAATACGTCATGCGTCAGCAATAACTGACCGATAGTCTGATTATAGTGCGCAAACCGCTGATTAAACATCGTGATCAACTTACTCTGCCCAATGGAAGCCAGAGCTTGCTGCTCACTGATCTCCTTGGGTCGCTCCTTCAGCCGAAGTGCGTTTAAACCGACACCGATTGCGCCAGATGAAACTAAAATAACTTCTTTTCCCTGCCCGCAAAGGGTACTGAGCGCGAACGCCAGTTGGTCGATCACCCTCAGATTTAACCCGCCCGTAGGGTAAACCAAGCTACTAGTCCCAACTTTAACGACTAATCGTTTCACATTCATATTTCGGTTGCTGAGCTGAGCTCCCATTCCTATCCCATCTTTCTGATTCAAGTCATTTCTAATCAAAACACCATCTCTATATTACCCATCATTATTGCTTATTTTTCAGTTTTTGACAACTAATAGAAACGGCTTTCCCCCATTTAATTTAATGAAATCTAGATGAGATATGGAATTGATTACATTAAAAAAATCTCATTTTATTCTTGACTTTTAATTTTAAATGACTATTATTATTCACATAAACAAGTTTCACACATATCTAAATAGTTTTATTAAAGACTATGCGTAGAAGAGTAGTCACTGGCAAGATTCACAGGGAGCCTCACTTAGTGCGACGAGGTAATCGACCCAGCGATGAAAGTAATCTACAAGTCGTGACCGCGACGAATGTTCGAAGTGGTCACTGGGAATGCGCCCATTACAGCAATGAAGTATCGTGGACCGACCGCGCATCGGTTCGCCGTACTTTTAAAGTCAATCATCGCGAGGTGGTTGAAAATTAAGGTGGTAACACGTCGATAACACGTCCTTAGCTTTTATAAGCTAGGGGCGTTTTTTATTTCCCCCGTTATTCCGCCAAATTCACAGGAGGTTTTTGATATGAAAACGACACTTTCAAAACGTCAATACACTATTTTAGGGTCACTGCTATTCGGCCTCTTCTTCGGTGCTGGTAACTTGATCTTCCCGATTCATCTAGGTCAACTGGCAGCCGGTAACTGGGTCCCTGCAACAATTGGTTTTCTAATGACCGCAATTCTCTTACCGCTATTATCAATTCTGGCTATTAGCTTAACCCGTAGCAACAGTGCTTATGATCTCGCAAGGCCAGCCGGCAAAGGTTTCGCCCTGTTCTTCCTGATCATGATCCACGCAACCTTGGGGATCTTGGTTGCTTCACCACGGACCGCAACCACCACCTTCGCCATTGGCGTTCAGCCATTCTTGCCAAAGGCCTGGGATCAAATGGGGTTATTGATTTTCTCATTCCTGTTCTTCGGCATTTCACTCTTACTTTCTTGGAATCAATCCAAGATCACCGATTACGTTGGTAAATTACTTAACCCGATCTTGTTAGCCCTTTTGGCCTTTATCTTCTTCATGGCCTTCATTATCAAAGGTGATATCCGTCAAATTTCACTCTTCCCAACTGGTACTGGTGCTGGCAGCAATCTGATCAACGGCTTCTTGCAAGGTTACAACACCATGGATGCTCTGGCCGGATTAGGCTTCGGCGTTACGATCATTACCGCCCTTAAATTCTTTGGCATGAATGATACTGGTGCCCGTTCTAAAGCGGTTGCTAAAGTTGGTGCCATCAGCATGGGCCTTGAAGCCATTATCTACATCTTCTTGATTGCCCTTGGTGCTTCTAGTTTAAGCTACCTTAAGTTAAGTGCTGACGGTGGTTCTGCATTCTCTGGCATCATGGCCCACTATACCGGTATGGCAGGTATTGCCATTCTTGGGGCCGTTACCTTCCTCGCCTGCATCACTTCATGCATTGGCATGATGGCCGCCCTTTCAGAAGACTGGGGTCACCGTTTTCCAAAACTGGGCTACCACTTCTTCCTGACGTTCAGTTCCATCGGTGCCTTCATCATTGCCAATTTCGGCCTCGATCAAATCATTACTTACTCCACGCCGCTACTGAGTTTCATCTACCCACTGGCAATGTCTTTGATCTTCTTAGGTTTGCTGCACCCATTCATGGGCAAGAATCCGTTCATCTACAAAACCACGATCATTTTAACGTTCATTCCAGCTTTCCTAGACGCCATTCACACTTTGCCACCATTCTTTGCCAACATGGGATTATTCAAAGCCATCAACGCTTGGGCTGGTAACTTTATCCCACTTTTCAATCAAGGTTTGGACTTCTTCCCATTCATGCTGATTGGGATCTTAGGAAGCTGGGCAATTACCAAGTTCTTCAACCTTCAGCCCACAGCTAGTCTAGAGAAAAAATAACTGATTTACTTCTATTTAATACCAACACATAACTGTTAAATCCTCCAAACACACATATTGTAAAACTGAAAACGACCTTCTCCCTAGCTATTGCTAAAATCCCCCTGCTCTGATCAGATGAACGATATTAATTCATCTGGTCAGAGCAGGGGGATTTTATTATGCCAAGAAGAAAACGTTCTGCTTTAGTTTCCAATCCGTTTAATGTGTTGGGTGGTTGGTTTAATTATTTGTGGCTGTACTGGGGTGGTTTGATTGGGTGAAATTCCCAGCCACCCTTACGAAAAAAGACACCAGTGTAAAGGAAACTATTGGTTGTGAGCGTGCAACCACTTGTTGCATTTAGTAACGTAAACAACTTGTTTCTCCCCCCCATCAAGGTGATTCTAGTATATTGGTGGTGTTAACAGAAAACCTCTAATGCGCATTAGAACCATTAATTTTGTGGAGGATTTTAAAGATGACCAATTTTAAGAACAATGATAGAGTATCAGTTCCCTCGTGCAGCAAGTTCATTAAGCTGACTGCAATGTCTTCCTTAGCAATGCTGTCGTTCAGTGCCATAAGCACACCATTAGTAAGTAGCGTTACTGTACATGCTGCAACTAATCAAAGTGTAAACTCGACTAAGACAACTACCGGAGTAGAAGACGCTCAACCTCAGTTAGTAAAAGAATCGGATGTACAGGAACTAATTCAAGATAAGCTAGCCACTGCCACACCTGATCAAATGAACGAAATCGCCCAGAAAGTAAGGGGAGCAGTTACCACAACTGTCCAGGGCAACGAAACGATCATGGAAATCAAAGATTCAGCCTTAGAGCATGCTTATTTATCTGTATTAGCGCCAAACGTCTTAGTAGTTGGTAACAGAAAAACTGGCGTTACTAAAATTGTATGGCATGGTGCTATGAAGAAAGGGAACGCTGATTTATACTTATCAAAACGTACCCTCGTGGGCGCTCATGCTGGTGCAGCAGCGGTTGGCTTACTAGCAATTGTTGCATTAACATATGAAGAGAATTATAAAAAAGCAGCTAAAACAATGGGATATGCAATTAAGCAAACCGTGGCCTCGTCCAAAGTTAAAAATGGTAAAATTTTTGAGATGCGTCACTGGACGTCCATCAAGGTTAAAAACCAATAAAATAATAGAGGCACATCAATGAAACCTACAAAGCCTTCAAAAGTATATATAAAGCCTTATGATAAATGGAACCGGCGTCTTGATTCTCTGGGGGGAATTATTTTTGTTCTATTAATTATTACCCTTTTTTATCATCCACTTTGGCTAACAGTCCTAACTTCAATAAGTTTTTTTGTAAGTGTTTTAGCTGATTTAGGTTTATTTGTACTCAATACTCGTAAAAAAAGAAAACTCTCTAAAATGAACCATGACAAATGACCCTAAGAAATATGAAGATCTGTGACAGCAAAAGTTGTCTGGCATGGTGCTGAAAAAAGGGAAACGCTGATTTATGCTTATCAAGGTGTTCCCTCGTTGGCGCTCATGCTGGTGCAGCAGCGTTGGCTTACTAGCAATTGTTGCACTGACATATGGAGAGGATTATAAAGATGCAGTAAGGGCAATGGGATATGCAATTAAGCAAACCGTGAAGGCTTCCAAAGTTAAAAATGGTAAAATTTTTGAGATGCATCACTGGACATCCATCAAAGTTAAAAACCAATAAAATAATAGAGGCACATCAATGAAACCTACAAAGCCTTCAAAAGTATTTATTAAGCCTTATGATAACTGGAACCGGCGCCTTGATTCTCTGGCGGCGATTGGTTTGGTTCTAATATTTATTACCTTTTTTTATCATCCACTTTGGCTGACAGTCCTAACCTCAATAAGTTTTTTTGTAAATATTTTAGCTTATTTAAGTTTACTTGTACTCAATGCTCGCAAAAAAAGGAAACTCTCTAAAACGAACCATGACAAATGACTCTAAGAAGTATGAAGATCTGTGACAACAAAATGTACTAATGCCTGTCAGGTGATCACTGAACCATCATCTGTATTCCGTTTCCAACTCGTCTAACGTGTGTTGCAAAGTTAGAACTGAGTAGTCGTATTTTTCTAGGCAGCCAATTAACGTTCAAATTCGAGCGTTGATTGGCTGCCTAATTTATATCCAAATTATATTAGTTAATTATCCATTCAATGATCTGACGTACTTTTACTCCGGCTTCTAATACTATACTGACAACATACTTGATTTAATATGTCCCTTTTGAGTATCTAGATCAATTCTTTCCCATACAAAAAGGCCATCTATAGTAGACAAGCCTAAATTATTTGCTTGTCTACTATAGATAGCGTATAGCTTTCGAAATAAGGGAGTTTTTTTACTAATTTCTTGGTCTTTTGTTACTTGCCATTATTCCGTCGTTTGAAATAGTTCCAGATTTTTGGATCCAATCCTAATCCCACTATTATTAGTACGCCACCAATTAACCTGGTAGACAACGCATAATTCAACCCAAAACCCAGCATTAATAGTCCTAAACAAAAAATAATATTTGATACAGCCTTTTGCATTTTTTCCACCTACTTTTATTTCCATTTTGTCATTGCTGTAATTACATTTGCTTTATTAGGAATACAAATGATTGTCGTTGCAAACCTGTACTTTAGATGGTAAAAACAACATTTATAATTTCTCCCAAACTTATTTTGGCAAATTTATTTGATTCATTGCTTGATAAGTTCATTACGCGTAATGAATAAGTTAGCTAACAATCTATAAGTTACACTGAGCTTTCAGTTTAAAAAAGAAACGCATTGATTACTTCTTTTGTTGTAAACCATATGTAAACCCCCGTAAATCAGGCGTTCCTTATGTGTGCAAAAAATAAACGTAACCTCAATTTCAGGAGGTTACGTTACCGGCTAGTTTACCCTATAGACATGTGTCTGTGGTTGGAAAAAGTTATCAGATACGATAATCCAGGTACCCCAGAGACTAATCAATATAACCACAGCGCAAACTAAATAGATTGTCTTATAAAGACTGTTATATCGACTGTTTCGCCACATCACGTATACTGGTAGCAGTATCCCGACAGGTGGGACAATTGCCGAAATGAGAGCTAACATAACTAAAATCAAACCTTCATCGCGATTTTGAAATAGGTTTCGATTCACTTTTTTTAACTGTTTTGGCTTCTCATGGATCTCAATATTATTTGCACCAATCTTAGCTTTCATCTCATCATTATCTTTTAAAAGACTATCGACAGACACATCGTACAACTGACTTAAATAAACTAAGTTATCAATATCGGGGTAGCCACGGTCGTTTTCCCACTTTGAAAATGATTGCCTCGAAATGTGCATAATGGTTGCGGCATCATTTTGCGATAATCCAGAACTTTTTCGTGCCTCACGCAAGCGTGTCCCTAAAGTTTCCTGCATAACATACCTCCACGTTGTCTGTTACATTAATTAACCATTTGATAATAACATATAGCAGTATTACTCAAAGGCTTTATAGGTATTCATTTGTTTAACCTGTCGTCCAAGGCTACTTCTAGTTTACATGTCGTTAAGTAAACGCCACGTTTCTATTCAAGGCGCTACTCTAGCGTTATATTAGATTTACGCTCATGCAGATGAGTAGCTTCACCAATTTTAGAAGAATTTCTATGCTATTGCATTCTTCTAAGACGAGAGAACTTTATGTGGTTAAAAGTTGCCAAAACAATATTAGTTGATACGCTGTTGATGATCTTATTTATGATTGCAATAACGCTATTATTCAAGGGACCAATCGATTTATTTACGCTAGGTCAATATAAGATAAAATCGTACGCTGTGACCATATTACAGTTGATCCCAGGGATACTAATATTTTTTACGCTTCTTGAACTCGTATCCACCTAGTGGGGGAAAAGAAAAAAATAAACTAGTGGAGGACTATCAATGAAATCTAGAAAACTTTCAAAAGTATTCATTAAGCCTTACGATAAATGGAACCGGCGTCTTGATTCTCTGGCGACGGTTGGTTTGGTTCTAATATTTATTACCTTTTTTTATCATCCACTTTGGCTGACAGTCCTAACCTCAATCAGCTTTTGGGGAAGTGTTTTAGCTGATTTAGGTTTACTTGTACTCAATGCTCGTAAAAAAAGAAAACTCTCTAAGAAGAACCATGATAGATGACCATAAGGGGTAAGAAGTGCTTAAAACAATATCAAAACGGAATTAATGAATGGGGAGTAGAAATGCAAAAAATGGTGAATTTTTGAAATGCGTCACTAGACGTTCATCAAAGTTAAAAACTAATAAAATAGTGGAGGAACATCGATGAGACCTATAAAGCCTTCAAAAGTGTTTATTGAACCTTACGATGACTGGAATCGGCGTCTTAGACCGTTAGACACAATTACTTTTATCTTATTAATCGGTACCATTTTCTATCATCCACTTTGGTTAGCACTTTTAACATCTATAATCGCTGTTACAGACGCCTTTGCTTCTATAGGCTTAATTGTACTCAACGCCCTTAAAAAAAGAAAACTCTCTAAGAAGAACCATGACCGATGATTTAAATGGAAATAAGAAGCGGCTTGAGGAGTCATTTAACTCCCGCCGTTGGTGTAGCACTACTTCTGCCCACTTAGCAGCTCATTCCAACCATATCACCAGCAAATAATGACGGGAAAAGCGACCATCACGTCCTTAAAAGCACATATTTTCCAATTTAAAGGTGGCAATTATAGATCATGGTCATATCAATAAAACGGATTTTAATCCTACTAATCAGTTTGCTGGTAGCAACTGGGGCTACACTCTTTTTAGATGCAACCATTTATTTTAAGGCAATACTATACCTGATATTTTCAATTTTGAACTTCATTTTATTTAAGGATCTGCTGCAAACAAAGCATCTTCTCCACTTGTTAACGGCGGATAGCCGTAAAACTGTACCTACTTGGCTAGAGTTGCTTGCTGGACTATTTGTTGTCATTTGGTCGTTGCAAGTAGCTCCAGATCTTACACTCATAGAAAACCTTGTTTGGATTCCAACCAATGCTATTTGTGGTATTAGTACACTTTATGCGCTTTATCAGTTAATCAAATTGATACGTTAACGCTGGCTTGAAAAGGCTCTCGAAACATTCTGTTTCGGGAGCCTTTTTAGTGACGCTATTTTCCTACCACTGCAATCGATTGATTAACATGAGTCCCATTTTGAATTTCATCAACCACCACCTGCGCAAACGCTGCAGCGCTAACCGGTTTTACTGGAACCGGCTGTCCTTCATTAATGAGTTGAACCTGTGTCGATCCAATTTCATCATCAATGATTGGCCGTAAGACGGTATACGGCATCTCAGCCTCATCCACAATTTTAATGCCATAACGTTGCTGCTTGAGAAACTCTTTAACATCGGTAATTCCGGCATATGTAAGCGGACCATCAACTTCTTGATCAATACCCGCAACCGAGCGCATCACGGTTCTGACAGTTTGCTGCTGCTTTCGAAGTGCTGTGAAAACGGCTTCTAACTTCCAATCCACATCCATTCCAACGAAATCGGAGTAGATCACGTCCACTCCTTTAACTGCTTCCATATAAGTAGCTGCTTTACGGGCATCGCCGTAAAAGTCAGCGTTTTTATCACCTTCAGAAAAGCCGACCACTTCCATCTCCGTGAGCTGTTCAGCCATCAACTGCGCCACTGGCTGATCAATGCCTAAAATTAAACACTTTGTCATATCTCTAACCTCATTTCGTTAGTTTCCGTAATTACTTTACACTAAATTCCGACTATTTTCTTCAGCAAATACCGAACATCCGGTTTTGAGTATAAATATTATTCGTATATTGCAAACGATATAAAATAATGTTACTATAATATCTGGTTTCTTTAAATGAAACACGAACATTAAGGCAATTATTTTAGATAAGGGAGTTAATTCTTATGGGCCAAAAAATCGCGTCATACTTTCAGTTCGATGAGTTAGGGACATCATATAAGAAGGAATTCCTAGCAGGTTTGACCACCTTTATTTCGATGGTCTACATTCTTTTCGTTAATCCCAACGTTTTAGGGGTTTCTGGCATGGATAAAGGGGCTGTCTTCACCGCAACCGCACTGGCCAGTGCCTTTGGCTGTTTCTTGATGGGAATCGTTGCGCGCTATCCCATTGCCATTTCCGCTAGTTTAGGGATCAACGCTTTCTTCTCCTATACCGTTGTCTTGGGAATGAAGATTCCTTGGCAAACAGCTTTAGCTGGTGTGTTCGTTGCTTCTATCTTATTCATGATTTTAACCGCGTTTAAAATTCGTGAGATGGTGGTTGATGCCATTCCTCGTGATTTAAAGATGGCTATTAGTGCTGGTATTGGGTTATTCATCGCCTTCATCGGTTTAAGTGATGGCGGCTTAGTTACCGCCAATAAATCAACAATTGTGGGCCTTGGCTCGCTGCATGTTGGTTCCACTTGGCTGACAATCGTCGGCTTGATCTTAACCATTATTTTGATGAGTGCTCGAGTTCCTGGGGCCATCTTCATTGGGATGGTCATCAACGTGATTGTTGGCCTGTCTACGGGCTTAATCCACGCCCCTTCTGCATGGCTATCAGGTGTTCCTAGCCTAAAACCAACCTTTGGTGTTGCGTTAATGAACGTCGGCCACATCAACACCCTGCAGTTAGCCGTGGTCGTGCTGACGTTCTTGCTGGTGACTTTCTTTGATACCACTGGGACGCTGGTTGGCTTGACCGAACAAGCCGGCATCGTTAAGAACAACAAGATTCCACGGATTGGCCGCGCTTTGGCAGCTGATTCCACCACAATGGTCGTTGGTTCACTCCTAGGAACTTCACCAATGGGTGCCTTCGTTGAATCATCAGCCGGTATTGCGGTTGGTGGCCGTTCCGGGTTCACCGCCGTTGTCGTGGGAATCTTCTTCCTGTTAGGCTCATTCTTCTCACCACTGCTGACCGTGATTACTAGTCAGGTAACCGCTCCAGCTTTAATCATCGTTGGGACGTTAATGGCGCAATCTTTGAAAAACATTCACTGGGAGAAGTTCGAAGTTGCTGCTCCTGCCTTTCTGATTTTAGTCGGGATGCCATTGACTTATAGTATTTCTGATGGGATTGCTTTAGGTTTCATTACTTATCCACTTTCAATGATTGCAGCTAAGCGCGGTAAGGAAGTCAGTCCGATTATGTATGGTTTAGCCGTTGTCTTCGTCATCTTCCTCTGGATTTTGCAAGCTGGCTAATGTGTTACAATTTCATTATTCAAATAAAACGGCGGTTTCCTTTTATGGGAACGCCGTTTTAAATTTCCTGGGAAATGAGGCAATTTTTGTGACTATTCAAGAACACCAAGCGTGGGTCAAACAATTTTACGAAAGCCGTAACTGGTACCGGTTTAACCCAATGATTCGCATGAACTTTTTGACTGAGGAAATGGGTGAGCTGTCGCAGGTCGTCCGTACCATTGAACTGGGCCGGGACCATCCGGGCGAGCATAAAGCCACACCTGAAGAGTTGCGCAACCATCTCAAAGAGGAACTCTGCGACGTCTTCGACCAAACGCTGATTCTCTGCAGTAAGTATGACTTAGATCCCGCAGAAGTCTTCCAGTATGGCGAAAATAAGTTAAAACGGCGGTTTGATTCCAAAGCCTAACTTGAAATTAGACGATAAATACGGTAACGTATACCACTGTTGTGTAAACAGCACGCATTTAAATATCTCAAAACGGAGGAAGAATTTACCATGAATTCTAAGACAACTCGCTTCGGCATCAACTCGGTGGCAGATATCGCCAAGGTTGCCGTTATCGCTGCACTCTATGTCGTTATTACGACGGTCTTGGCAGCCTTTAGTTTTGGCGCTGTACAGGTACGTCTGGCAGAAATGCTTAACTTATTGGCGATTTACAATAAACGCTACGTGATTGCCGTGCCACTTGGTGTTGCGATTTCTAACTTAGCTTCACCCAACGGTATCATTGACGTTATCTGGGGCAGCTTATCTACTTTTGTCACCATGCTGGTGCTTTACTATGTGGCTAAGCATATTTCCAACTTCTATGCCAAATTAGTGGCCGGTGTCCTGATCGTCACTTTTTCAATGTTTACTATCGCATTGGAACTAGCCTGGATCGGCAACGCGGCCTTTTGGCCAACTTTCTGGATGGACTGGGGTACCATTGCCATTGGTGAATTAATCTCACTGACGATTGGCGCAATTCTGCTCGTACTGATGGGTTTTCGAATTGATTTAAACAAATTATTTAATTAGCTCTAAAGCTGCTAAATTTAAAAATAACCGGCTATCCTTGATCAATCGAGGATGGTCGGTTATTTTGATTGCTGCAAAACAGTCTTAAGTACTACCAGTTGAAGCTAAACACAAAATGCTTTATGGTTACATCAGCAAGAAAATGCCATCGTACAGTAAGGAGAGAAGCGCTATGTTTCTAGCTCTTAAAGAAATCAAAAAAGAAAAATTTCGCTCGAGTCTGATCATTGCTATGATCGTGCTGATCAGTTATCTGATTTTCATTCTTACCAGTTTAGCGCTGGGACTCGCCCGCGAAAACACCGATGCCATCAATTCCTGGGACGTCGCTAAAATTACGCTGAGTTCGAATGCTAACGTGGATATGCGCCAATCCTTCCTAACTAAAAAGCAGGCGGGAACCCTGACAAAAAATGAGGCCTATTTGGGTGAGACTCCTGTCGTTGCTGAAGCCAAGGGTCATAAGCAGCAATCAGCCTTTTTTGTCGGCCTAAAAAATAGCCAGTTTATTGCCAAAAACATTAAACTTGAAAGTGGCCATCGAGTCCGCCATTCACACGAAGTAGTCGTGGATGATTCTCTAAAACTAAAGGGCTATCAGCTTGGTGATAAGTTTAAATTAAACGATGATCAAACTAAGTTCACCATCGTTGGCTTCACAAAACGTGCCAAACTCAATGTGACACCAGTTCTATATGGCCAACTGGGAACGTGGCGATCGCTTCGTGGCATCAAAATGGGGCCTGTCACCAGCGTGGTGGCTTCTGAAAATCGTCAGTATCAGCCTCACCAAAGTGGTACCAAAACTTACACGCGCCAACAGATCATCAATAAACTGCCGGGTTATCAAGCACAAATTTTAACCTTCGTGTTAATGATTGGTTTTCTAATGATTATTTCAATGATCATCATTGCGGTCTTTCTTTATATCTTAACGATGCAGAAACTGCCGAATTACGCGGTACTTCGTGCCCAAGGCATTCCCAGCAGAGTACTAGTCAGTGCAACTATTAGTCAATCGATTTTGCTGGTTGCAAGCGGCTTGATCATTGGCACGCTCCTCACTGCCGTTACGGGCTTGGTCATTCCAGCTCAGGTGCCGATGGCGTTTGACGTGCCACTTTTAGCGGCGGTCGGTTTAGGAATTCTGATTATGGCCTTAATTGGCAGCTTGATCCCCGTCAAAACGGTTTTGAGCGTTGACCCAGTTTCAGTCATTGGAGGTGAATGATAATGAGTGCCTTTTCTGTGGAGAACGTTAATCAGATTTTCGGTTCAGGTACGGCTCGAGTGCACGTTTTACATGACATCAATTTTGAAGCCGAATCCGGTACTTTAAGTTTAATCATGGGGCCTTCTGGCTCAGGTAAAACCACCTTTTTGACTATCGTCGGTGGCTTGCTGACACCAACTAGCGGTACGGTCACTGTCAACGGGATCGATTATAATCAGCGATCTAAAAAGCAGCGTGACGCACTTCGTTTAGACGCTATCGGCTTTGTTCTGCAAGCCTATCACTTACTGCCTTATCTGACCGTTGCTGATCAGTTTACCTTAGTGGATAAGGTAAAGCCCAAAAATAATCTTTCTAAAGAAGAACTCAACGCGGTCCTTGAAAAGCTAGGAATCAAAAACCTACTCCATAAATATCCTAGCGAATTATCCAGTGGCCAGCAGCAACGGGTAGCCATTGCGCGGGCCCTTTATCCCGATCCCGCAATCATCTTAGCAGACGAACCTACAGCAGCTTTAGATGGTCCACGGGTAAAGGTTGTGGGCAGTCTATTGAAAAGCCTGGCTATCGATCATCACAAAGCAGTGGTGGTTGTTACTCATGATTCTCGGCTGATTGAATTCACAGACCATTTATACGAAATGCGAGATGGCGTACTGACAAAACAACCTATCACAAAAGAGTAGTTAAAAGGACTGTGCTATAAGTCTACATTGGTAAGTATTTCAATCAATCTTTAGACAGAATTCGTTAAGCTTGTACTTCAGTTCGACACTTCAATGTGGTCTAATCATGCGCCAAAACTCAGATTCCGGCCATTTAACGTAAAAAATACCAACTCCGAAAGTTCGTCGGAATTGGTATTTTTTACGTTAAATTCTGGAATCTACCGAGTTTTGTCACACACTCTTTGTCTATTACAATAATTGTTTTGCAGAAGTTGGGGTAATTTCTAATACCTTACGAATAAATGGATACTTAGCTTTAACCTGTTCAAACTCGGCACCGTTATCGACAAATTTAGCCGTTCCTGTTAACCGGAAACCAGTGCCTTGATAGCCATCTCGGCCCTCTACTTCGCGGGCACCAGCCGTAAATAAAACCTGGTCATTTTCCGCCAAATCATTTTCAGCATGGGTAAAGCCAGCTGCTGGTATCAAAATCCGTTCGTCGTCCGTAACCGTCAAGTACGAATTCCAAGTGTTAGTGATGTGAGGTTCTGCTGGCGTCCAAGTCACAACGGACACAACACCTTCGTGATTCAAAACATCGTGAAATTTTTCAGTTAACATTTTTATTCCTTCTTTACATTATGGCTTATTCCGATAATATATTAAAATGGGTGGTGATGTCAAACTTGGTGTTTATTTATTTACCTCGCCAAAACGTGTTCACGCAAGCAGACAGCTGCATGTAGGGCCACCCCATCATAAACCCCAAGCCCACGGGTTTATGATGGGGTGGCCCTACACTCCGCTATCTAACCGCTTGCGTTCACACTCTGTACTAAAAAAGCCGTCCCCCAATAATCGTTATCAGGGAAACAGCTCCTGTATCTAAACTGGTCGCCAACTTCACGACCCTTTCGTACCTGTAGAAGGTTATCGACCAATAAATGGTAAATCTTGGATCTTAACCGTTGGGGTTCGCACTCTTGTCGGCTCGAGGGTTACCATCGAATACCGATTCCATCTCCTGTTATTCGATGCCTCAATTCTCATTTTAGCAGCCTAACAAGGAAACAGCCTATTACCCATTTGATTCTACTCTCAGCTCGATTGGTCTAGCATCACTAAACACCGAGCTTCTGTTGCTTCACAGCAACGATACTACTTTCAAAACTAATTGGTCTTATCTAACCTTCCAAGGATATAATACCGTATTTTGTAACCGATTTCAAGAAATTTGGCCCTCTTTTTTAACCGAAAAATTCTTCATAAAATGGGTGACAATAACCGACAAAAGCTTTGCTTAAACCGCAGATATAATGATTGATTATCAAAGTCCTCAGCTGTCATTAATCGGCTTAAATGCTGGTCTTCCTCGAATAAATCAGCCAACTTTACCGCTAATTTTTCATCATAGAGAAACGCGTTTACTTCAAAGTTTAGCTTAAAACTCCGATAATCCATATTTGCTGAACCAACTGAGGCAAGACGGTCATCTACTACCATGGTTTTAGAGTGCATGAAGCCATGTTCATAGTAATAGATTTTAACGCCATCTTTGGCTAATTCATGCGCGTAGTACTGTGTCGCCCGATAAACAAAGGGGTGATCGGCCATATGCGGAATCATGATTCGAACATCAACCCCAGCCATTACAGCAATTCGAATAGCGTCCATCACACTATCATCAGGGATCAAATACGGTGTTTGAATCCAAACCCGCTGCTTTGCGGATTGAATCAGCCGAATGTATCCCATTTTAATTTGCTGTAAATCTGAATCAGGGCCACTGCTGACAATCTGCATGTTGGTATCACCCTTGACGTGTGTCAGCGGAAAGTAGCGGCTCTCAATGTGATCAGTCGGTAATAACCCTTGCGAAGCTGTCGCATTCCAATCCATGCTAAACCGACCCTGCAAACCAAAAACCGCGGAGCCCGTGATGCGTAAATGTGTATCACGCCAATAACCAAACTTTTTACTCCGCCCCAGGTATTGATCACCAATATTAAAACCACCAACGTACCCCGCTTTCCCGTCGATCACAACGATTTTCCGGTGATCACGGAAATTCAGTCGGAAATCAGTAATTGCTGAACGTGCCAGAAAAGGCTCTGCATAACCACCGGCATCTAACAGCGGTTTAAAAAACGACCGGAAAGCACCCAGTGAACCAAACGGATCATAAATCACGCGTACTTCAACACCAGACCGCGCTTTACGAACCAGCAAATCACGAATCTGCTGGCCGATCCGATCATTATAGAAGGAGTAAAATTCAATATGGACACTACTCTTAGCGCGCTCAATATCCTCAATCATTTCGTGAAATAACTGCTGACCATCCGCAATGATGCGAACCCGATTTTTCCGTGCTAAGAAGGCGTGGTTCGCTGTCTGAAACATCGTCACTAATGACTTAACCGAATCAGAAACCAAGTCGGCCGGTAAGTTTTCGTTACCCAGTTCTTGACGCTGCTGTGCCAACAGTTCATCTAACTGCAGTTGAACATCACTTTTGACTTTAAACAGTTTGTTCTTTGGTAGTTGTCGGCCGAGAAAGGCATAGATCAAGAAACCAATTACTGG
The DNA here is from genome assembly GCF_002217925.1 of Secundilactobacillus mixtipabuli. Taxonomy (GTDB): domain Bacteria; phylum Bacillota; class Bacilli; order Lactobacillales; family Lactobacillaceae; genus Secundilactobacillus; species Secundilactobacillus mixtipabuli. The sequence continues at coordinate 33,607 of NZ_BCMF01000010.1, forward strand.
CAGTAAGAAAAGGACTAATAACCAGGCCCAGATGGCGACGATATCTCGCCGTTGCCTAAAGATAATAACAATTGCTAAAATAACATTGATGAGGTAAATCCCCTCACCTATCATCGTCATGGTAATCTCCATAAAATCCGCCCTCTTAGCGTTCTAATTGTGATACTATGGGGAAAATTATAGCACAAGCCTATTAACTCGTTCCCAGAAAGGAAGTTTCAAATGCCCACTACAATCGTTCCCGCAATCTATGGTATTCATGGTGTCGGCACCATCCGTATTTTTCACTGGTTATTTCGTGAAAATCCGGTGATTGGCTTCGGCTTTTTACTCGCTATTATTCTCTATGGAATTTACCGTTATAATAACCGCCGCTAATAATAAAGGTGACTTATTCGTAAGCTGTTACGAATAAATCACCTTTTTAAACTTTTAATATACCCCTGTTGAAAGTAAGACCTCTGGATCATGGTTAACTAACAGATAACCGTGACCTGACCCATCAAAGGTCAGCCCTTCAGTTTCACGTTTTGGTGTCAACTCTGACCACTCAAATGAACTATTCTTCAAAGACCCATGCCCATTTAGTTGTTTAGCTGGAAAACTGGCAATCGAATCATCTGAAATTAAGTATAAGCGACCGCGTTTAGTACTATATCCCATGCTTTGAACATGAGTACCAGGTATATGTCTTAAAATTTGATCCGTTCTTCTGAAAATCACGTGACTCGTTGAAACTCTACCTTTGTAGATATTAGCGCCGTTCCCCGGATTACTCCAGAAATAGGCATTACCATACTTATCGAAGGTTAAAGTATGACCGCCATGAATATAACCGTGTGAAACCAAGTGGAAACTGATAGCCCGATCCGGCTTCAATGAACTGGCACTAATGTGTTGAATATAACCCGCCATTGAAGTTGGTGCACCTGACTTTGTTTCATTATCACGCCACATATAGAGGGCGTGGGTCTTCAGGTTATAAGCCAAGGATTGGCCGTGACCGGTATCAAATAACCCGCCCACTTTAATCGCACGCTGAACCTCTTTTTGCTTATCCGAATACTGACCATCATGTTTAACATAGGTAGATTGTAATAACTTCGGATCCTTTTCAACGCCTAACTGAATCAATCGTTTCATATCATAGCGGACAATTCGGCCCTCATTATGTAAATTAGTAGGACAATAGACGATATACATATAGCCGCTCTTAGAGACGGCTATCGATTGCGGATTCCCCCAAGGTTGATTGTCTTTGCCGGGATCTGGCAACAAAAAGCGGGTCTTAAACGTGACACCCTTGCCACTGATTGCCTTCATTTCGTTAGTGTGGTTATTACTCTTCATATGGGTAAAACCTTTTGGCACTTTGACATATTTAACTTTCGAATTATTAAGCGTACGAATACTAGACGGGTGGTTGATCAGCGCTGTTGAGCGCTGATGATAGACTTTGACTGAGGCGTCCGCTGTCACTGATTGCCCTAAAACAGCGCACGTCATAAAACTCATTAACCCTAAGATGATACGTTTCAATTGAACTCCCCCCAAAATTAAAACCATTTAAAATATATAACCCTATAATAAGACAAAATGATATCTGTGCTCAATAAAATATTAAAAAAAATTTAAAAATATCGTCAGTTATTGATTTTCATCTGATAACGGCCTATTGCCCATTTGTGACTCTTGAACGACCAGTTGCATAATCCATTTGAGCACCGGGTTGAACATTAAAAATGTAGACATTAAACCGAATCGTATTGTTACCGATTGATTGTGCCTGCATCAAAACGCCACGTGCCAGCAGTTCGTTATTGCGAAAGACTGGCGTGACCCGGTACCGTACTTCATTTGTGGAACTTAACTTAAGGTAGGTTGCTACCTCGGTCTCATAGTCTTCCATCCCTGGTGAATTTAGTGACCGGGTGCCAGTCATCAGGTTCTTGGGATTGTTGTTCTGCCCGGTAAACTGATAACCAATTAAGTGGCTGCGATTATATAACCAATCCGTCTTGCCTTGATAGGTAAACCGTTTATTATGCCAGCCTGTAGGATCCACGTATAAAGGCTCCCGCTGAGCATGTGGCATTAGTGATTTGGACAGCAGCGCATCAGCACCCGTCACTCGATTGTATTCGTCTAGCGGATGATAAGCTTGCCACGGACCCTTAGCCGTACTGAGGTCTGCCTTAGTAAAGAAGGGCACCCCGTTATTCACTTTAACAACTTGCTGTCCGTGATAATTCAGGGCGGCTAACTGAGCGACACTGCTGGCATCCGTCTGTCCAGATGCGTGTGGTTGAGTTGTACCCCGATTAGGTCCCCCGCCTTTAAAGGACCGAAAAACTGAATCAGCTTTCTTTTGTAGAACAGTTTGGCTACTGGCCGAGCTAGCCGTATTTGACTGGGAATGATTACCCGTTTCCGTGGCAGAAATACCGGCAATGATTGCTACCGCAATGACTAGCCAATTAAAGAAAGAATTACTGCCACGTCTCCGTCGCTTCTTGGGCATCCTAAAACCTCCTATAGATCGTTTAATACCAGTTTATCAATAAACGTATGTTCGGTCTAGTCTGCCAACTAAAAAGCGCCCATCGTATCAGTTATCATGCGGTGGGCGTCCAGCTAATCATGCATTTCGTTTGCTTTAAAGTATTCCTGTTCTGCTTGCCGGCGTAATTCAACTGCTTCGTCAAAGGAGCGGGTCGCCCGGTTCAAAACATAGCGTCCATGATACATCAGCCGGGCAATATAAGCCCCTGATTTCTTATCAAATGAAACACCGATGACACCCGTATGATTTCGTTTGGAACGAATCAGGGACGAATAGCCAATGCCATTTTGATCCACTAAGGCACCGCCTTGTGCATTAATAAAGCTTTCATTATGCCGGATGCCGGGCATTTTTACGAGAAACTTCTTTTCGCAGGCAACCACAGCTTCGTGTAATGCCCTTTCGAAGAGCGTAACCTTCAACGACCACCCGGTTACCGCAGTCACACCTGCATAACCAGCAGACATTGCCGTTTCGCGCGACAGTCTTTGCTCGTTTTTCCACCGTTAGTCGACCAAACCGTTGATGTGTTAAATCAATGCAGTGACTCATTAAAGTTCCTCCCCTTTCGATTCAAAGTAATCCCCATCTAACAACCAAGAATAGTTAATGTGATAAACTATTCGCTACTCTTATAGATCAACCACCCCAATTTATGCCCATATTATACAATACATTTTTTGAAATGTGTTTCTCATTTTTTAATTATTTTTTCAAAAAAAAGATAATTTTTCTGATTATCCAGCCATCATCAGTCTAATAATCGTTATTTCTTTGAAAATGGTTAACTCTATCTCAAAGACTTGCGTTATCCCCTCGTCCACTGCTATACTCGATTCACATAATAATGAGGTGATTAGTAATGAAAACATCCCGAGCAAAAGTAGTGTTATTAAGTCTTGTCGCAGTTCTCGCCATTTTTCTAACGGCTTGCGGCAGTCAATCGTCATCCAATAAGTCGAATGAACAGGCAAGTTTTAAAAACGAACCCGCTACTACGAAACACACTGATGTCAAATCAACTGTGCTATCTGGTGACGGTTTCTGGTATCTAGCTGGTAAGATCAACCATAAGAGTAACTCTGGTATTGAAGCCATTGCGTTTGATAAGGAAACGGGCAAAGCAACGATGTATAACGTTGATAAGTTTTATAAGTCATACGATGCTGCTAAAAAAGCCAAAGCTTTAAATAAAGAGGGTACCGTAAAGTATACCTTTACCCAAAACAAGCAGAATCAAACTGTGATCAAATTGGCTGGTAAATTATCAGGTATCGATATGACCCAGTCGGTAACGGTTAAAGATACGACCAAGGGCACTAACAAGGCGACTAAGTTACATCTAAGCGGTTATCACGCTATTCGTGACGTTGATATGGATAAAACAAACGTTGTCTTTGTAGAAACTAATTAAGTTCATTTAATATCAGTCATGATAAAACCTGCACTATAGCGGTCTGCTCGCCATAGTGCAGGTTTTTAACTTAAGCCGATTTAATAAGGAGGTAGGGGCCGATTGCCACACACTAACGCTTATCCCTATCAGGAAACTTTTGAACGGTATCTTCATCAACAAGAGCTGGCAAAGCCAACCATTGCTGAATACCGTTCTGTCTTAACTGATCTATTCATCTTTTTAAGCAATTTTAACGCTGGTTATCAAGCGGATCACCGGGTAGCAACTTTACTAGACCGTGATGTGGAGCAATATTTGGCCATGCTGGTCAATCAACGTCAGGTGACTAACGGTACTTACAATAAAATGCTGTCACACATCAACATCTACTTCAAATACCTTTTCACACATGATTTAATCAGGCATTATCCGACCCTTACGCTGAAAGGAAAATCGCATGACGAGCTAAAAGCCCCAACGACCAAGTGGCTGCATCTCATGCCTTCTATCTTAAAAAACCAGCAACTGGCCTTTTACACCCGGTTAACGCTCATGCTTTCCAGTCACTATTACACCATCTCCGAATTTTTAACACCCGGTTTTTATCAGCAGTTAAACAGTGACAATTTTAACGCGGACGAACACGCTTTTTGGCAGCAATTTCAGCAGTTTATTCAGCCGCTTCAAACCCGTCAGCATAGTCAGGATTTGTTTTTAAAACAGCGTTTAGCTGAAGATCCGCATCTCACAGCTGCTGGTCTGCATAAGTATTTGAAACCCGACGAAAAATTGCTGGGCTTTACGCTGACGCCAACCCGGCTATACCAAAGCGCTGTCCTAGACTTTTTACTGCAAAATTCTAATCTTACTGAACAGCAGATAAGTGAAAAGCTTCGACTTGACCCGCAGTCACTGGCTTATTATCGTCAGTTAGCCATGCAATATCGCGGTTAAGATATCTTCGTCATAACACCACTAATTTTTTAGCCCTCCGCACTGCATTTCGATAAATTTTACGGTATGATAAGGAAAAGGAGTGTGGTTTTTATGGCAAAGAAAACGGTTACTATCGATCTCGCAAAACTGGCTAGCCAGCGAGCTGAATTTGTAAAAGAGAACCCTTGGTTAATTCCTGCTGGTCTCGCTATCCAGATGATTCCACTGTCACTGTTGATTTACGGTCATGTTAAAACTAATATTTACAAGAAGAAACTCCAAATCGAACGTGAAAAAACGAAGCAACTCAACCTTCAACTTCAAAATAATCATCCTCATGGACACGGTCATCATCGCCACCATTCTAAACCTGATAGTGGCTTCCATAATTTCGAACCAGTATCACCAAGACAGCTGTGAGGTTAAAAGCGGTTGATTTTCCTATTCGGAAAATCAACCGCTTTTTGCTGTCTTAGTTTAATAAATCGACGTCGATCTAAGGACCTCTGGATTATGATTGGTTAACAAGTAGGCGTGGCCGCCCTCGTCAAAAGTTAAGCCTTCCAGCTCACGTTTGGGTTTCAATTTTGACCACTCGAATGAACGCTTATTCAATGAGCCGTGACCGTTTAACTGCTTAGCAGGAAAACTAACGATTGAGTCATCAGCAATCAAATACAACCGGCCGCGCTTAGGGTTATACCCCATACTTTGCACGTAGGTTCCCGGCGCCCGTTTAATGACTTGATCCGTTTTTCGAAACTTCACTGTATGACTAGCTATTCTGCCCTTGTAGATATCAGCCTCTAGGCCACTCTTGCACCAAAAATAGCTGTTTCCAAATCGATCAAAGGCCTGAGTACCGCCACCATAGACGGCTTGTCCATGTGCTCGTAAATAAAAACTGATGGTTCGATCCGGCTTTAAAGACTGCGAATTAATGCGTCTCATATAAGCGCGTAGGCTATACTGCTTGCCTCTGCTATTGCGATTATCACGCCACATATACATGTGATTATCCTTTGGATTTATCGCTAACGTTTGGCCATGACCGGTATCAAATAACGGCCCAACTTTAATGGCCTTTTGCATGTTTTTTTGTCGCCTCGAATATTTACCGTGATGCTTCCAGTAAACTGTCCGCAAGCTCTGCGGATTCTTATAAGCTCCTAATTGTTCTAGGCGTTTTAAATCATACCGAACAATTCTGCCCCGGTTTCGCAGCATCGTCGGACAATATACAATATACATCATTTGATTTTTAGCAATGGCAATGGACTGAGGATTTCCCCAACTTTCATTAGGTTTCCCTGGATACGGCAGTAACAGTCTGGTTTTAAAAGCAACTTTGCGCCCCGCTACTGACCTAACCCAGTTCGTTTTGCTGGATGGCTTCATGTGAGTGTAGGATCTCGATGACCGAACGAAGTGCACGTCTGCATCATTGACTGTCCGCATTGAGGACGGATGATAAATGAGTGCTGACGAACGCTGACTATACGCCGCTGCCTTAACGGGTTGGCTTAGAGCAATACACGAAATAAATCCCACCACAACTATCAAAAACCGTTTCAAAATTAACGCTCCCCTTTTTAGACTATTTCAATAGTAAGTCAACCTGTTCAGTATTTTCAATAAATCGAAGAGGGTTTCTAAAATAAAATTCACAAAAAAAATCTGACCACCCGGGCGCACCGTCGTGATCAGATTATTTTATGTTTGATCATTATCGCTTAATCCTATCAACCAACGTATAATTTGCTGGCACTGCAAGCCGGTCCTCCCGCTTAATTGCGAACCCCTCATGCGCGTAGAAACGGAGTGCTGCCTCGTTATCCATGACACACTTCAGTGTTAACGTACCAACTGCTTCCTGCCGTAAGTGCTGAATCAACGCGTGACCGACACCTTTGTGCCGAAATTCCGGTGCAACGAATAACAGGTGAACGAAATCCATTACCCGCAAGAGACTGGCAAAGCCCGCAATTTGGCCGTTGATTTCCGCTACAAAGATTGCTTCACCATGTGAATCATGAAAAAAATCCGCAATGTCAGGATGTGCCACCCACGGAAAATAGCGTTGTCGATCCTGCAAATAAATGGTGGCAACTGCTGGTTGATCACTTGGTTTCATTGGTCTAACTTTCACGCAAGCATTCCCCTCCTCATACTGAACAAGAAAAATTATAGCATTTATTGCTAACCGTTGAGGCAGATTATCGCTTTTTCAGGCCTTTACGACACTAAGTTTTTACTTATAATCACTCAAAGAATCGCTTTTTGATGAGTTGAAAATATCGGTATTTGGGCTTATATTTAATCCGTACTAATTAAACGATCAGAACCCTTTTTAAGAGGCGGCCATCACAGAAGACGGTCGTCTTTTGTGAGCCGCGCTTAGTCCAGCTCACGGAAATGGTGATGCAAATATGACAATCTTTAATCTTTGACTTGATGATGTCATCTTATCTTTGTCATTATTTAACTTTTTTAACGCCGAATATCTGCTATACTAATTTCAGTTTTGTCACATGGAGGTGCAATTGTCATTTTAACTATTCACACAAGACAGCGTGTATCTCATCTGTTGATCGCGCTTATTTGTTTGCTGTTGGTATTCACACCAGCCAAAAACAGTTTCGCTAAAAGTAAAAAAGATGCTCAAATGTCTGATTACACGAAAGTTAAATCAGCCTATGTCATGGATGCTAAGAGCGGTCAGACATTGTACGATAATCATGCTAATAACCAGTTACCAATAGCCAGTTTATCTAAAATGATGACTCTCTATCTCACCACACAAGCAATCAAACATCATCAACTTAATTGGAACGATAAGGTTCCTGTTGACGATCAACTGATTAAAATGAGCAAAAGTTACAGTCTCGGCTCATTTAAAATTAAACATTCTAATCAATATACCGTCGAAGATCTTTATAAGGCCGCTTTAATCGCTTCTTCTAATTCAGCAGCAATTGCCCTTGGTAAAGCCGTCGCACATGGTGATAACGCAAAGTTTATCGCCATGATGAATAACCAGGCTAAAGATTGGGGCATTGACGCCCACTTTGTTAGCAGCTCTGGATTAGATAATACCGATTTAAAGAAGTATGGTTATCAGCTTGATGGTACCCCTGCTAAGGCGCAGAATCTGGTGAGTGCCCGCGCAATCAGTATCATCGCCCAGCACTTAACTCAAGCTTATCCTCAAATCTATCAGTGGAGCAGCAAAGCCAGTTACAAGTTAGATGGCCAGACGCTGGTCAATACTAACTCCTTGTTGAAACCCGGCTTTTATTACCGACCAAGTAATCATTTAACGGGGCTCAAAACGGGTTACACTGAAAACGCCGGCTTATGCTTGACCGTAACGTACTGGCGCAACGGTCGTGAGTTAATTGCAACGATTATTGGCAGTCAAAGTACCTTTTCAGCAATGAATGGCTTAATTACTCATCTGGACAAAACGGTCCGAAGTACACCGGTTAAGGAATCGCCGAAAACCTACCGGATAAAAGGACATCAAGTCATCGCCAATCCTGCTGAAAACCAGACTCGAGTTTGGTATCGCATCGGACAAGATCCAAACAAAATTACGGTTAATAATCAACTGACAGCTACCACCTTACCCATTAAAAAAGATCAGCCAATCACAACCACTACCTTTAACAACACTGGTTTGCCCAACGCGACAACCCAGAATGGCACAGCAGCGACAACAATTGCTAAACCAGCTGCCAAAAAACAGCCGCATTCAACTGGCCTTAGTTGGTTCAATCGGTTAATTGCTGGTATCGGCAGAACCTTTTCACAATTTATATAGGATTCAAATAATGCCGTGACACAACTCGGTAGATTCCAGAATATAACACAAAGTAGCGTCATTCCGATAAGTTTTATCGGGATGGCGCTTTTTCATGAGAATTAATTCCTGATTTTCACAAACTTCTCATAATATTTGCTATACTGACATGTAAAGCACAGATAAGGAGCGGCAAATTTATGGATGAAATTAAAATTGGGCTTGTTGGTCTTGGAACTGTTGGCAGCAGCGTTCTCAAAATGGTCACTGAAAATTCTGATAAGGTCCAAAATATTACCGGCCGAAATCTCAGTATCAAAACGGTGGTCGTCAGAAACGTCGCTAAGCACCAAGCGGAAGTACCAGCAGGTGTTACCGTCACTGATGATTTAAACACTATTGTCGATGATCCCGAAATTAAAATCGTGGTGGAAGTGATGGGTGGGGTTCATCCCGCCAAAGAAGTTATCACCGCACTATTAAACGCTAAAAAACACGTTGTCACTGCGAATAAGGATTTAATTGCGTCTGCTGGTGAAGAATTAGCCGCTCTCGCAAAACAAAACCACTGCGATTTAATGTATGAAGCAAGCGTGGCTGGCGGTATTCCCATCCTCAGAACCATTGTAACTAGTTTTGCGGCCGACTATATCACGGAAGTTAAAGGAATCGTCAATGGAACAACGAACTACATTTTGACTCAGATGCAAAGGAAGCACTGGTCATATGATCAAGCTTTGATGAAGGCACAGGAACTTGGCTTTGCTGAATCTGATCCTACTAATGATGTCGAGGGAATCGATGCCGCCTATAAAATGGTTATTTTGAGTCAGTTCTCGTATGGCACTCACATTAAACTATCTAACATGGCTGTCGAAGGGATTTCAACTATTCAGCAGGCGGACGTCCAACAAGCGGATGCTTTTGGGTACACGATCAAATTACTGGGCATTGCCCGCCGAATCGACGATGGTGTTTTTGCCGAAGTGGGACCAGTATTAGTCCCTCAAGATCATCCGTTAGCCACCATCAACAACGAAAACAATGCCGTTATGGTAACGGGTCAAGCCGTTGGGGAGACCCTCTTTTACGGCCCAGGTGCTGGTGGTTTACCGACTGCTAACAGTGTGCTAAGTGATATTGTTTCTGTCACTAAAAACATTGTCCTTGGAACAACTGGGAACTCATTTAATAACTACCAAAGCCAAGTTGGCAAAGTTGATCCAAGAGATGTGATTTACCCTTACTACTTGTCACTAAAAATGCTGGATGCTCCCGGTGAAATGCTGAAGTTCACCCAAATTATGACTCAAATTGGCGCCAGCTTCAGCCAAATCGTTCAAACGAAGAACGATGATCAAACTGCTAGAGTGGTGATCATTACTCATGAGATGTCAAAAGCACAGCTCAGCGACTTAAAGACGTCCTTAAGTCAGATCAATACGATTTCACTGTTGGCTGCTTATAAAGTTTTATAACGACTGGTTTAACATAAACAAGCACTGTCCCATAAAAATCGGGGCAGTGCTTGTTTTCATTAAATAGTTGAAATCTGATTTATGGCGCCCGTTTTGACTAAATCTACATCAACGGATCCCAAGGCGCCAGCTCAACTGGCTGATGAGTTAAGATAGCCCGTTGTTCATCCGTCAGGTACTTCTTATGCACAACGACTTCATAAACAAACTGATCCATCCAATCATCGGTCATCACAAAGTAACCTTTTTCGCCGTTCTTCTCGCCCCAGGAATTTTCAACCTTCCAGCGATTAGGTTGGCCATCAACTAAGTTAACCCCAGTTAAGGTCATGGCATGCGTCACTTCGGCTTCATGGTACTCAAATCGTTGCGCTTTGCTTAAAGACAAATCAATCCCAAACAGTTCTGCACGTCGATATAGCTGCGCATCCAAGAAGCCCTGTTCGCGACTCATCTGCTGCAGCACATCATTACCGAACCAGACCGTTTCACCATCTTGTAGTTGCGCAATCGCGACCTTTTTGAGAACTGACATGTCCACGTTTAAAAATTGAATCTGCTTGCCGCCAGCAATATTTTCCTGGCTAGCTAACCGGTACAGTTCATTTAAGGGTTTGTCCGGCGAATTCGTCACAACAACGTAGTCTTCCAAATCAACGTTAAAGGCCTGTTTGAAAAAGCTGGTTGGCGTTAAATTGGCTTGACGATGCCACTTTTTATCGCTATCGCGGTATTCCAAATCAAAAGTAGCTGGTGGCTCGCCGAATGAATAAGCCGCCATCCGGTAAACTTCGCCCACCATTTGACGCCGCTTTTCGGCTAGTTGATCTGCACTGGCATCATCCCGAACAAGGCGCCGTAATACCACGGCATCCCGCCGCATCTTAAGTGCCAACGTCGACGCAAAAGCAGCGGTGTGTTCCGTATTGTAGGTTTCAGGCATGGCATAAGCCGGTATCACACCGTATTTTTCAACGAGTGCTGCCGCCATTGGCCACTGACCGCCATCGCCACCCGCCATTTTCAGGTAGAAAGCAACTTCACGGTCATTGGGCCCCTTATCGGCAGTCGCTATGATCTGCTGATAGAACATATTTGCCCGCTCAACTCTGTCCCAGAAAAAGAGGTAATTTTGAGATAACTCAAAGTTCTTGACGTGGTGAAGCTGCTCGAATTGGTGCCGTAATGTGTTGAGTAGCGAAAATTCCCAGCAACGGCCACTTTGCTTCTGATTAGTCACTGTCCCCGTATCCAGTTCAACGGAAAATTCCCGATGCAGACGAACTTTAGCCTGTGGATCAGTCGCTGCTGCGTCGATACCATTGGTCATCACCGCACGACTAATAATGCTGGCATCTGGCCGGTTACTTAGTTCTTGATGAAACTGTTTAAAATCGTTTGCCGTTAATTCTGATGGCTTTTCTAAACTCATTTTTCAACCTCCAAATCATTTCTAAATTGCTATTTACTTCTTCAATCGATGCTTGTACGAGAGTCCTAACGCGCTCAGGCTATAGAGCAAAAGCAACCCTGCCATTGGTGCGTAACTTGCCTTCCCAAATAAGCCAACTAATGGTGAAGAAACGCCACCAAAAGCGTTTTGCGACAATCCCACTAGAGCCGATGCACTGCCGGCATTTTGGGGTGTCTGGTTCATAATGATTGAAGTGGTTAGCGTCAGCAACATACCGATAAAGAACACCAAGACCCACAGCAGTACTGCTACTGTCATCAGCGAGAATCGTAACCACGAGCCGATTAACAGCATCAAACTATCTAGGAGTATGATCAGCATCCCGATTTTCATTTGGCTCACTTCTGATAGCCGATTAATCCGGCTGGGCAAGCTGCTACCAATCACGATTCCTAAACCATTCAGTGCATATATCAGACTGAATGTTTGGGCGGATAAATGAAATAACTGCTGGTAAATAAAGGTTGAGGCTGAAATATAACTAAATAAGCAGCCGTAGATCAATCCAGTAATCATTATATTTCGCATAAAGCCAGGCATTTCAACCAGCTTCCCGAAAGATTTAAACGTCGCAAAGATTGGTCCTCTTAAGCGATTCTCCGGTTTAAGCGTTTCTGGTATACCAATAACGATCAGCCCAGAAAGCACTAATCCAATGGCACCAAGCAGAATGAAAACAGCCTCCCACGGCACAAACTGAATCATGAAACCACCAATAATGGGGGCAATAATGGGGAAGACGCCATTAACGGCGTTTAAAATAGCGTAAAAATTCGTTAGCGCATGGCCGCTGAACAAATCTCGGGCAACTGCTCTTGAAAGGACCTGTCCACTGGCGCCTGCCAGACCCTGAATAAACCGCATCACAATCAGCATCGCAACGGAATGCGTTAATGCAATCAGAAACGAGGCCAAAGCAAACACTAAGAAACCGGCCAGCAATGGTTTTTTCCGGCCATAATGATCGCTTAACGGGCCCGCAATCAGCTGACCAAACGCCAAGCCCAATAAACACGCCGTCAAACTTAATTGAATCAGCGACGGTGACGTTTGAAACTGCCGCATCATTTGCGGCAATGCTGGTAAATATAAATCAATGGATAATGGCCCAGTTGCACTTAAAGTACCTAAAATTAAAATAAATCGGAGCCGGTGACGGTTCTCAGACATGTGATAAGGTCTTCCCTTCTAGCTAGTATCATACTTACAATGATACGGAATTATGCCAAAAATACTAGCAAAATCATTTACAGGCTAATTAACATTGTGATAAATCAGCGTAACATATTGGGATTATAGAGTGAAAAAGAGTAAGATAAAGTGTATTTAATTAAGACAACAGAGCTTGCCCCCGCACGCTCTGGAAGGGAAAGCAACGCATGAAATTCATCAAAGAAATTGTGATACCAGTCCTCATCGGTCTCCTACTTGCATTTGGTCTAAAAAGTTTTGTTTTGTCACCGGTTCGGGTAGATGGCCCATCGATGGAGCCCAACCTAACTAACAATGAACGTGTCTGGATGTTTAAACAAGCTCAAATCAAGCACCTTAGCGTTATCGTTTTTAATGCCCACGGCGCTGATCCAGAAGCCGCTCCAGGCACCGATTACGTTAAGCGGGTCATTGGCCTACCTGGCGATACTGTTTCATTTATCAACAATAAGCTTTACGTCAACGATAAAGTGGTCAATCAAAGCTTTATCAGCCACGCAGAAGCAACCACTGGTACAGGTAACCACAACTGGACGCTACAGTCATTAGCTAAGCAATATGGCTGGGGTAAACACGTAACGGTTGTCCCTAAGGGTGAATACTTTGTCTTGGGTGATCACCGAAGTGTTTCAAACGACGGTCGCTACTGGGGATTCGTTAAGAAAAGTAAAATTGCCGGCGTCGTAAAAGTACCGTTTTGGCGCGCCACAAAAACTGAACGAACCAACATCAATCAGTTGGGTTATGAATAACAATTAAAGGCTAGTGCAGATACCTGCACTAGCCTTTTTAGATACTTCAACAATTCCAATTACGAACGATGTCGTTGCTCTTTTTTAATTTTACTCGATACCCGTTGCACTTGCTGCCGTTGTCGGGACATGTCTTTTTGCTTGGCTTTGACGTAAGCCGTGTAAAATTCACCATAATCAAGTTCATGATCACTATTGGTGCCCCCAAGTACACGACGTTTTGCTTGTCCCTTACTAAACCATTTCGCCATCGTTTAATCCTCCCTGCAAGATATTTCTACCCGTATCATACCAGATTTTATCATAATAGATAGCGCGAACTCGACAAAATTTGGCCGTTATGCAGGCAAGAACTGGGTCTAGAATGAATTTATCAACGGAAATCAAAACAGCTCCGTACGATCTCAACATCGTACGGAGCTGTTAATTTAACTAAGTTAATTAAGCCTACAGTTCATCACCCTGCGCACGGAGTAACTCACCCAATGAAGGCTGCGTCTTTGGATCAATGTGGTACTTCTCTGAGTACGCCTTAACAGTGTCCGCACCGTAGAGCTTTTCATCTAATGGCATGAAGGCTGTCGCAATCGGATCATCCGGATTAATGTAAGCATTGATAACGATTGGTTTCTTGTTATCCTTGGCTTGCAGATCCTTAACCTTAGCGAAGACCTCGTCCAAATCAGCCTGATTCTTAACGGTAAAGCCGATTCCGCCAAGTCCTTCAGCAACCTTTGCCCAATCAGCATCCGTTAAATCAACCCCGTAGAAGTGCTGCTTGGATTCAGCTTGTTCATAATAGATAAAGCCAAACCGGCTGTTAGAGAAGACAACGTTGATAACAGGTAATTCATAACGCGCTTCAGTAATGATGTCTGGTGCGACCATGGCAAAACCGCCATCACCTGATAGTGACCAAGCCTGTGCATCCGGAACACTGAGCGCACCAGCCATACCACCTGGTAAACCAAAGCCCATGGTTGCAAATAAACCAGAAATCGCGAAGCGTTGATTCTTGTTCATTGGTAAGCCACGAACGCCCCATTCAGAAACGTTCCCGGTATCAACGGCGTAAGTATCATTAGGACCTGCTAATTCGGCGATCTTCTTGGTGACGGCTTCAGGATTCAAACCTCTGCTGTCGTCTGCAGCCTGTTCATCCAGCCACTTATCCCAGTTAGCCTTGTTTTCTTGGTTAGCTTTCAGCCAAGTATCAGCTGGACGGGTTTCACTAGTGGCAATCATATCGTTCAAATAGGCTTTAGCATCTGCAATGATTGCGTAATCAACATCAACCGTCTTACCAATATCGAACGCATTCGTATTGACTTGAATAATCTTGACATTCTTTGGCCAGAATTGCGCAAACGGGAATTCAGAAGCCAAGAACAAGATCAAGTCAGCATGTTGCAGCGCTTCAAATCCTGACTTAGCACCTAAACGGCCAAACGTCCCGATAAAGTTCGGGTGATCAGTTGAAATGACCCCAGTAGCTGGCACGGTATTCATGACCGGAATGTTGAACTGTTCTGAGAACTTAGTCAGCTCGTCACGGGCACCTAACAAACCACGACCAGCGTAAATCAAAGGATGCTTAGCTTCTTTGATCATCTTGACACTGTCAGAGATTGCTTTAGGATCAACAGTTTGGCTATAGTTATTAGCGACCACTTTAGGCGTCTTAGCTGGTTCGTAATCGATTTCCTTAGTGGTTAAGTCTTCTGGCAAAATCACCACAGCAACCCCGCTTTGGCGGTAAGCTTCACGAATGGCTTCGTTAATCACGTATGGAATTTGTTCCGCCGTTGTCACCGTCCGGTTATAAACTGAAACATCCTCGAACATCGGCGTTTCATCCATTTCCTGGAAGAAGTTGGTGTTCATCGTTGGCTGCGGCACTTGACCCACAATGGCCAGTACTGGTACATGGTCCATCTTAGCGTCATACAAGCCGTTGAACAGGTGAGTTGCACCAGGACCGGCTGAACCAAAAGCGACCCCAATTTTGCCGGTAAATTTAGCGTCAGCTGATGCAGCAATCGCACCAACTTCTTCATGACGAACTTGAATGTATTTAATCTTATCTTGTTCGAGGTACAAGCCTTCAACCGTGTGGTTAATAGAACCGCCAGGAATCCCATAAATATGGTCAACGTCCCAGTCTTCTAGTACCTTAACTAATGCCTGTCCTGCCATCATCTTTGTCATCTAAATCGCACTCCTCCATCAGTTTCTACTCACAATTAATATTAAAATGATGCTGATTAAATTGTTTAACATAAAAAAGTATAGAGCGCGTTTTTTCAAAAGTCACGAGATTAGCTTACTTTTTGTAAGTTAATCTTTTCACAACACTTTCATATTGCCTAAATCGGCTCCACAACTCAGATTCCGGCCATACAAGGCAAATAAACCCCGTCCCGACAAAATTCATCGGGACGGGGTTTATTTACCTTGTATTCTGGAATCTACCGCGTTGCGTCACACTCTCAAATCCTATTTTCGTTCATCCACTATTTCAACGTTTTGGTCGATTTCTTCGCTGTCATCCGCTAGAATCAAGGTCTGATATTTCGGTTGCAACTTTAAAGTCATTTGATCACTCAAAAAACGACCAGAATATGACTTAATGTACATCGGCTGCAGGTTTGTTTTAATCTCTTCATCGTAGTCGCTAAAGGGCTGGTCATCGTTGATCAATACCAGCTGAAACGAAACCTGTAAAGCAACTAATCCATGGTGGGAATAAGGACCCACACCGTCATCGTAACTTAATAAAATCCGCGTATTTTCCTTTAGATGCGGCTTAATCTTTTCAATTGCTTCTGGTGAGAGCGTTAACTGTCGTGTCATTTTCATCGCTTCTTTCCAACTATTTTGGGTTCATTATGAAAGTTACGCCCCTAAAATACAATTAATATGATTCCGATTAAAATGATAAAAATGAAACCGCTTTTATGCTGCTTGTGAATTTATGTTAGAATAGTCCTAATTATTGATCAGCGGAGGTCACAATTATGAGCGAAAATCAGTTAACATGTCACGAAACGTTAGCCTGTTCCAGTCACCGGGTGTTTAGTTCAGATTTAAATGAACACAACACAGTGTTTGGTGGCCGAATTTTATCAATGGTAGATAATACCAGCTCAATTGCGGCTTCGCGGGCAGTCCGGCAGGTTCAAGTCACCGCTACGATGGATCACATGAACTTTATCGCACCCTTTGTTATGCAGGATGCCATGCTGATTGAATCGTACGTGACCGGCACCAGCCACCGCTCACTGGAAGTCTTCGTAAAGGGTCTGGGTGAACATTTATTGACTGGGGAGCGTTTCGTGGGCTTTACCTGCTTCGTCACCTTCGTCACCGTTTCTAATCCGGCTAATCCGCCGTTGCCAGAAATCATTCCAGAAACGGATGAGGAAAAATTTCTGTGCAGTGGCTATGCGGATCGGCTAGTGGAACGGAAACGTGATCGAAACTATCAAAAGGGCTTATTTGAACATTTAAATCTAGACTAATCAAAAGGACCGACTCTTCGCTGACGTGCAAAGAGTCGGTCCTTTATTGATTTTTAGCTTAATTAATGAATTTTAGCAATTCTTCCCCGTTCGATATAGACGCTTAAAATCGCAATATCGGCTGGATTGACCCCACTGATCCGGGTTGCTTGCGCAATAGTTTCAGGACGAATCTTATCCAACTTTTGGTGAGCTTCCGTTGCTAAGCCATCAATGGCGTCAAAGTCGATATCCTCAGGAATCTTCTTGGCTTCCATTTTCTTCATTTTAGCAACGTTTTCTTCAGCTTTCTTGATGTAGCCTGCATACTTGATCCGAATTTCGATTTCCTCGATCACCCGGCGATCCAATGGCGTCTCAGGTGCTGGAATAAACCGTAAGAGATCTTTGTAGGTCACTTGTGGCCGACGTAAAAATTCAGCAGCCAGCACACCATCTTTCAGTGGTTTTTCGTTATGAGATTCAACGTAAGCATTCACTTCTGCGGATGGTTTGACCCGCACCGTATTTAAGCGGGCAATTTCATCTTCAACCGCTTGTCGTTTGGCCAAAAAGTCGTTATACCGATCATCTGAAATCAGACCTAATTCATGACCCTTAGGCGTCAACCGCAAATCAGCGTTATCATGACGTAAAATCAATCGATATTCGGCACGACTAGTCAATAGTCGATAAGGTTCATTAGTCCCCTTAGTGACTAAGTCATCGATCATCACACCAATATAGCCTTCGGAACGCTTCATCACGTAAGGTTCTTTGCCTAAGGCACGTAAACCGGCGTTAATACCAGCCATGATACCTTGCCCAGCAGCTTCCTCATACCCTGAAGTCCCGTTAGTTTGGCCAGCCGTATAAAGGTTTTTAACCAGCTTTGTTTCAAGCGTTGGCCGCAACTGGTATGGCGAAACCACGTCGTATTCAATGGCATAACCAGGCCGCATTAGCTCTGCATTTTCCAGCCCCTTGATCGAGTGCAAGATCTTTTGCTGAACTTCTTCAGGCATTGAAGTTGATAACCCCTGAACGTACCATTCATCTGTCTTTCGACCCTCTGGTTCGAGGAACAGCTGGTGTCTGCTCTTATCGGCAAACCGAACGATTTTATCCTCAATAGAAGGACAATAACGGGGGCCAACACCTTCAATGACACCGGTAAACATTGGCGCACGGTCAAGATTAGTCCGGATAATTTTATGGGTCGTTTCATTGGTATATGTCAACCAGCAGGACAATTGATTCTTGAGTGCCAGATAATTTTCGTCTGGTGTTTCATAGCTAAAGTGGTTGGGTTCTTTATCACCTGGCTGTTCTTGGGTTTCGCCATAATTGATTGTATTGCCATCAACTCGTGGCGGCGTCCCCGTCTTAAACCGCTTGAGCTCTAAGCCGTATTTTTCGAGGTTCTTAGTCAGTTTCATCGCTGGCTGGGAATTGTTAGGACCCGATGAATACATGAGCTCACCAATGATAATTTTGCCTCGTGCAGCCGTTCCAGCAGCAATCACCACAGTCTTAGCACTGTAATGAGCCCCTGTATTGGTAATCACACCCTTGCAGACACCATCTTCAACGATTAAATCATCGACGATCCCTTGTCGCAACGTTAGATTAGGTTCTTTTTCCAAGGTATGTTTCATTTCAGCGTGGTAGGCGTGCTTATCAGCTTGAGCCCGTAATGCTCGAACAGCTGGCCCTTTACCCGTATTAAGCATCCGCATTTGGACGTACGTTTTATCAATGTTGCGTGCCATTTCGCCACCCAGTGCATCGATTTCGCGCACAACGATCCCCTTAGCTGGTCCACCGACTGATGGATTACATGGCATAAAGGCCACCATATCTAAGTTGATCGTCATTAATAAGGTTTTGTTTCCCATCCGTGCAGCTGCCAGTGCTGCTTCTACGCCGGCATGGCCGGCACCAACGACAATGACGTCAAAGTCTTGTCCTTGATAGGCTTGAATCTCAGGCATGTTGTTTCCTCCTAAATAAATTCTCTTGTTTACTTACCGACACAAAATTGACTGAAAAGCTGATCCAGCAACTCATCTTGATAGCTGTCACCGGTAATTTCACCCAGTTTATTCCAGCACCGCGTCATGTCGATTTGGACTAAATCAACTGGCATCCCCGCTGCAATACCACTCATAACGTCATCTAGCGCCTGACTGGCCTGCTTCAGCAAACCAATGTGGCGGGCGTTAGTGACCATCACGTTTCCACGACCAGTTTCAATCCCTTCATCGAAGAACAAGTGGCTGATTTCGCCTTCTAATTGATCAATACCTTGATTTTTAGTCATCGAAGCTTGAATAATCTTGGTGCCATTAGCCAATTGATTTAATTCAGTCATTTCCAGCTTAATGGGTAAATCGGTCTTGTTTAAAATAATGATCCGCTTTTCATCGGCAGTATCCTGTAATAATTGACGGTCTTCTGCGGTAAGGGGTTCACTGGCATTCAACACCAGTACCACCAAATCTGCCGCAGCGATTGCTTGCTTGGAACGTTCGACACCGATCTTTTCAACTTTATCATCCGTATGATGAATACCGGCTGTATCGACCAGTTTCAAAGGCACGCCGCCAACGTTGACGTATTCTTCAATGACGTCTCGAGTAGTTCCGGCAACATCGGTCACAATGGCCTTGTCTTCATGAAGCAGTTCGTTCAGCAAACTAGACTTACCGACGTTTGGCCGCCCAACGATTGCCGTTGCCAGACCATCTCGCAAGACCTTTCCTTGCTTAGCTGTTTTAAGTAGCTGACCAATTGAAGCTTTAACTTCTTTGGCCTTTTCCAGTAATAATTTGGTCGTCATGGTTTCAACGTCATCGTATTCTGGATAATCAATATTGACCTCAACCTGTGCCAAAACTTCCAAAATATCCTGACGCAGGTTTTTAATCAGCCGGGAAAGATTACCATCCAGCTGGTTCAAAGCCACCTTCATGGAACGGTCCGTTTTGGCACGAATCAGATCCATCACCGCTTCAGCTTGGCTTAAATCGATCCGGCCGTTGAGGAAGGCCCGCTTGGTAAATTCACCAGGTTCGGCTAACCGCGCACCTTGACTAATGACAAGCTGCAAAATTTCATTGGTAGCAACCAACCCACCGTGACAGTTGATCTCAAGCACATCTTCACGCGTATAAGTTCGCGGTGCCCGCATAACGGAAACCATCACTTCATCCACTTCCGACTGCGTCTCAGGATCAATGATATGGCCGTAATTAATTGTGTGGCTTTTCACCTTATCTAATGCTTTACCTTTAAATAACGGCATAACCGCTTCAAAAGCATGATCGCCACTCACCCGAATAATTGAGATACCACCTTCACCAGGCGGCGTTGCAACGGCCGCAATGGTGTCAAATTCACTTGTCGTCGTCATGTTTATCCCTCCATTGATTAATTGTTCATATTTTCACGCACAAAAAAAGTGCCCACTCCATGCCCCTAACAGCATGGATAAAGCACTTTGACTACTTTATCTATTTAAGATAAGAATGATTAAGTATCATAATAGACTGGAATGCGGGGAGTGTCAAGAACAAGGTGCGGAAACGAGCGTTAAGATAGCGGAGTGTAAGGTACTATCAGTATAGGTGCGCCGTACTTTGGCGTGCCTGTGCTGGTAGTACCTTACATGCAGCTGTCTGCTCGTTGTAGCCTGATTAGGCTGAGTAAAATTAGATCGCCTAACTGGCCAACCTTTCACACATCCAGCTCCCCGTTTACCCAGCCCAAACTGGCTTCAAAAAGCAGGGAGTTGCACGTAAGGGAGTCACGGCATAAACCCAAGCCCACAGTTTACACCGTGACTCCCTTACGCTCCACTCCCTAACCGCTTTTTTACGCACCTATCTTAACGTAATCACCACCGCCCGCTTCGGCTCCGTTCCTGCCGAATAGGTCATGACATGTTCATTATCCGCTAAAACACTATGGATCTGCTTCCGTTCAAACGATGGCATTGGATCTAGATAAACTGGTTTTCCCGTTGCCACCACTTCGCGGGCCATATTTTCAGCTAGTCGTGTCAACGTTTCGACCCGGCGCTCACGGTAGTTAGCAACGTCCAATGTCACTTCAAGTTTGGAGAACCGTTTATGATTTAAATAAACCTGTGCCAAGCTCTGCAGTGCGTTGATCGTTCGGCCATGCTTACCAATCAGCAGCCCCTCTTGTTCAGTTTCAAAATTCAAGTTGACGTGTCTGTGCTGAACGACAACCTGACTGGTGGCTTCAATGCCTAATTGTTTAATAATTTCACTTAAATACTGATTGAGTTCGCTGGCTACCTGCTGATATTCAGCTTGTCGGTTAGCCGTTGGTTCCTCAGTGGTTGCGACATCCTGGGTCGATCCACTGTCAGTTTCAGTTTCTGACTCTGGTCGGTTATTCGATGCTTTAACTGACGAATCAGTCGTTTCCACTGCTTCTTCTGGCTTGCTGGTAACAGCCGGCTTAACCTCAACCTTTGCCTTTCGGGCACCAATACCAAAAAAACCTTTACGCGGTTTCGTTAATATGGTCACCTCCACTTGAGATTTATCGAGCTGAAGTTGTTGAAGTGCTGTTTGAATAGCACCTTCAACGGTCTCGCTGGTGTATAACGTCATGACTGTCTTCTCCCTTCAATAAACTGCTTAACTTATAGTATAGCATGCGAGGGGCTTGCATTTAGTCGCTTTTGCAAAAGGTAATATTACAAATATTAAGCACCAAAAAAACCTCAGGGCAGCCAATGCCGTCCTGAGGTGATTTAATTTGCTTTAAAATTAGACTGCTAAATTACTTACGACGGCTTTGTTTAGCACGCCGGACAGCCTTTTTAACCTGCCGTTCGTGTTCCCGTTTTTCCCGGAGTTTTGCTTCCCGTTCGCGACGGATCTTCCAAGGATTTTGAATAACCAAGGTTTGACCCACTTGGAACGCGTTGGTAATTACCCAGTAAAGCGAAAGTGCACTTGGCAAGCTTAACGCGGTGATAAAGATAATCACAGGTGTGCTTATCGTCATCATAGTTGTCATGGAATTAGACTCCGGTTGACCTTTCATCATGAGCCATGAACTTAAGAAGGTAAAGATTGCTGCTAGAATTGGCAAGATCAAATAAGGATCTCTTGCTCCTAGTTGCAACCATAAGAAGTGACCTGACCGTAAAACGTCGGTCCGAAAAATAGCTTGGTACAGTGCCCAGATAATTGGCAGTTGCACAACCATTGGTAAACATCCAGCAACCGGATTAACGCCCGCTTCGCTATAGAGCTTTTGCTGCTCTTCACGCAATTTGGCCATTGTTTCTTGGTCACGAGATGAATACTTCTTTTGCAACGCCTTTAACTGTGGCTGGATTTCTTGCGTCTTACGCATACTCCGTGTTTGGAAAATCATTAATGGTAAAATGACGATCCGCACGATGATGGTAAAGACGATAATCCCCATACCATACCCACCAAAAGCGTGGGCTAACCAAATAATGGCCCGAGAGAAGTTTAATAGAACAACCCCATCCCAAAACCCTGTGCTATGTTCAGTAATTGGCTGATTACCACAAGCTGTCAGTAAAACGGACAGGCCAACGATTCCAAACATAGTGATAAATCGTTTTAATTTTTTCACTGGTCTTCCTCGCTATAATCATTATCAAGCAATTTTGCAAGCTTCAAAACGTGAATCAAGTGGGTCTTGATCTCAGCCATTGGCATTTCTGAAGTTGATGGTCTAGCAATGACCAAGAAATCGACATCCTGTTTCAAATAGGGTTTCAGCTCAGTGAGCGACTGCCGAATACGGCGTTTGACCCAATTCCGATGGACAGCATTACCAATTTTTTTACCTACTGAAATACCAACTCGAAAATGCGGCTGATCTTTTCGGTCCATCCGGTAGACCACAAATTGACGATTAGCTACTGATTGACGAGCCTCGAAGACCTCTTGAAACTCCGCTTCTTTTTTAACGCGGTAAGATTTTCGCATATTGCATCTCCAAAACGTCCGCTTAAACTATTTTTACCAAATATAAAAATAAAAGACCACTGATTGGTCAGTGGTCTATGCAGACAATACTTTTCTACCTTTTTGACGTCGACGTGCTAAAACCTTACGGCCGTTGCTCGTACTCATCCGCTTACGGAAACCGTGCACGCGTGAGCGATGACGTTTCTTAGGTTGATATGTGCGCTTCATAAAACTTACACCTCCTGATCCTCAGGCATGAAGCCATTATTTACATCTCTAAATGCATTTCTAAAATATAATAGCATATCTAGCGCCAACATCAAAGACTAAATTTAAAAAAGAACCACTTTTTTGTCCTAAAAAAAATTTGTTTCATGATTTAGGGGTGTGGATAACCTGTTAATTTTAGATTTGATTTTAGGCCTTTTTAACAGAGTTATCCACTAGTCCACAGGCTGTGGTTTCTCGAACTTTTTGCCCTGTTAATTCTGGGGACGAACTTGTGAAACACTTGATATAACAGCATTTGTTTTACACAGGTGCCTGTGGATAAAAATGTTTCACAACACTTTTTAAAAAGTTATGAACAGCCTTGTGGAAAACTTTATACCTGCCTGTGAAACAATTATCCACAAGTTAAAAAGGCTGTGGAAAACTTTTTTCCTGCATGCTAAACTTAATTTATCAATTTAATACGGGGAGGAAGAAAAGTGCTTGATTTAGACACTCTTTGGGGTGAAATCAAAGACGGTTTCCAACAGAAAATCGCCCCTACTGCATTTAAAACGTGGATCTCATCTGCAGAGCCCGTTAAGTTAACAAACAATCGTCTGACAATCAAGCTACCATCTGAGCTACATCGTGATTATTGGCAACGCAACCTAACTCAACCGTTAGTTGAACTGGCCTATGAATATGCCCAAGAGGATATTCAGCCAGTTTTTATTGTGGCTGATGAAGACGACAGCAGCTCTCAGGTATCCACACTTGCACACCCCGCGACAGCCTCTGCGCCATTTAGTCAAAGCGCTAAACTGAATCCTAAATATACCTTTGATACGTTTGTTATTGGTAAGGGAAATCAGATGGCTCATGCTGCTGCGCTGGTTGTTTCCGAGGAACCTGGCGTGATGTATAACCCATTATTCTTCTATGGGGGTGTAGGCCTAGGCAAGACCCACTTAATGCACGCCATTGGTAACAAGATGTTAGCCGATGATCCGAATACTAAGGTAAAATACGTGACTAGTGAGGCGTTTACCAACGACTTCATTACAGCGATTCAGTCGAAGACTCAAGATCAATTCCGTGAGGAGTACCGCAGCGTCGACTTACTGTTAGTTGATGATATTCAGTTCTTTGCTGATAAGGAAGGGACTCAAGAAGAATTCTTCCATACTTTTAACGATCTTCATGATGATGGTAAGCAAATCGTCCTGACTTCTGATCGGCTGCCAAACGAGATTCCAAAGTTGCAAGATCGTTTAGTTTCCCGCTTTGCCTGGGGCTTATCCGTCGATATTACCCCGCCTGATTTGGAAACCCGGATCGCCATTTTGCGGAATAAGGCTGAGGCTGATAACATCGCCATTCCCGATGAAACTTTAAGTTATATCGCCAGTCGAATCGACTCCAACGTGCGTGAACTTGAAGGTGCTTTAGCACGGGTTCACGCCTATTCCAAGATGGTTCACCAGCCCATCACGACTGAACTGGTCGCCAGCTCATTAAAGAGTCTAAAACTAGATCGGCGTTCTAGTGAGCTCACGATTCCGCTAATTCAGGAAAAAGTCGCTAAGTATTATCACGTTTCATTAACCGACTTAAAGGGTAAAAAGCGGATGAAGACCATTGTGATGCCCCGTCAAATCGCCATGTACCTATCTCGTGAGCTCACCGATAGTTCACTACCAAAGATTGGTAACGAATTTGGTGGTAAAGATCACACAACAGTTATTCATGCTTACGATAAGATCGCTGATGCGCTAAAAACGGACAGTGACCTGCAAGCTGAAATCACGAATCTCAAAACCGAAATTGAAAGGTAGTCCTAGCCAGCAAAAGTAATCGATTTGATTTAATTCTCAAGTCGGCTACTTTTTTTACTGATACGAATAGGCTATGATGGATAAGACTTCGAAAGTGAGAGATGTGGAAAACTCAAAAAGTTATGCACAAGTTATCCACATGTGCATAACTTACAATTGCCGAGTGTTTCTTAAACTTATCCACAGTATCCACCGCCCTACTATTACTATTCTTTTTATTT
This sequence comes from Secundilactobacillus mixtipabuli, assembly GCF_002217925.1. Lineage (GTDB taxonomy): Bacteria > Bacillota > Bacilli > Lactobacillales > Lactobacillaceae > Secundilactobacillus > Secundilactobacillus mixtipabuli. The sequence continues at coordinate 58,979 of NZ_BCMF01000010.1, forward strand.
ATATTATGGATTATAAGGAGTACCGATTATGAAATTTACAATTAACCGTGCAGCGTTCATCAAAGAACTCAATAATGTGCAACGTGCAATTTCTTCTAAAACGACCATTCCAATACTGACGGGTCTGAAATTATCCGCTGACGAGTCTGGTTTAACCTTAACGGGTTCCGATGCTGATATTTCCATTGAAACGTTGATTCATGCAGATAACCCTGACAATCAGCTGGCCATTCAAAATCCAGGTGCCATTGTGTTACCAGCTCGTTTCTTCAGTGATATTGTTAAACGATTACCCGAAGACAACATGACGTTAGACGTCACCGAAGGCTTTCAAACTGAAATTACTTCTGGTTCAGCTTCGTTTACCATCAACGGTTTGGATGCCAACAATTATCCGCATTTGCCTGAAATTGACGCCAGTGACCAAATCACATTAACCGGTGACGTTTTTCGGGAATTGATCAATCAAACGGTTATTGCCGTTTCCAACCAGGAAAGTCGGCCGATCTTAACCGGGGTCCACTTTACGTTAGTTGATAATCAGCTGCTTGCCGTTGCTACCGATAGTCACCGATTGAGTCAGCGTAAGATTGAGTTGCCATCCGCCGCTTCAGCCACTTATGACGTCATCATTCCTGGTAAGAGTTTAACGGAATTGGCACGGATGATCGGCGATGATAATCCGGATGTCGAGATGCGTTTATCAGAGAACCAAGTGCTGTTTACCATTGGTGACACGATGTTTTATTCTCGATTACTGGAAGGTAACTACCCAGATACTTCACGGCTGATTCCAAACGAATCCACAACCAGCGCCGAATTTGACGCTAAAGGTTTACTTTCAGCTATTGAACGGGCCTCACTGTTATCACATGAATCACGGAACAACGTGGTTAAGCTGACCCTTGACCCAGCCAATAGCCAAGCCAAGATTTTTGGCAACTCTCCTGATGTTGGGAACGTTGAAGAAGCGTTGACACCAAGTGAAATGACTGGCGACGAACTGGAAATTTCCTTCAACCCTGATTACATGAAGGACGCCCTTCGTTCATTCGGTGCGGCAGTTATCGCAATTGCCTTTACTTCACCATTGCGACCATTTACCCTGGTTCCAACGGAAGATAAGGAAAACTTCATCCAGCTGATCACACCAGTTAGAACCTTTTAATTTAAAAATTAAGCAAAACGGCACGTCAGTTTTTAAACTGACGTGCCGTTTTTTGTGCCAACGGTCCGTTACGTCCATTTTTCACGGTTTTTGAATGAAAATAACGAAAATTATCCTCTTTTCGGCCTATTTTCCACAAAAACGTTATTTTTAAGCTCTAAGCGTTTTTAACCGGATTATGGCAAAAGGCCTTATGAATATCGAAAACCGCTTAAACCGCTCTAAATGAAAGTGAAACTATACTTTTACCCCCAAAAAGCGTATAATTATAAGAGAAAATGAAGGTGGGTGAAGCCGTGAAAAAGGAAGTTTTCATTGAACCACCCTTTATCACCTTAGGCCAGTTGCTCAAAGAAGAAGCAATTGTCAGCTCAGGTGGTCAAGCAAAGTGGTACTTAAAGGAACATGCGGTTAATGTTAATGATGAGCCGGATGATCGGCGCGGACGAAAACTATATCCAGGAGATACGGTCGATGTCAGAGATGTCGGGCTGTTTTTTATTCGCTTAAAACAGGCTGAATAAGCTTATGAAACTAGAAGAATTAAGGCTGCATAATTTTCGCAACTATGAGGATTTGACAGTGACTTTTGGCCCGGGTGTGAACGTCTTAATTGGCGAGAATGCTCAGGGTAAAACGAACCTGCTGGAGGCCATTTACTTTTTGGCGTTGGCACGCAGTCACCGAACCAGTAATGATCGTGAGCTAATCGGCTGGCAGGCCGAAACAGCACAGGTGTTAGGTCGCGTTCAAAAGCATAGCGGAATTACGCCGCTTGAACTTGATCTGTCGAAACATGGTAAAAAGGCCAAAGTGAATCATTTGGAACAGGCTAAATTATCAGGTTATGTCGGTCAGCTGAACGTGATTTTATTTGCGCCAGAGGATCTAAACTTGGTCAAAGGTGCACCGCAAGTCCGCCGTCGCTTTATGGACATGGAATTTGGTCAAATGAGTCATAAGTATTTATACAATACGACTCAGTACCGCACGATTCTCAAACAGAGGAATCGCTATCTCAAAGAATTGGGCAGCAAGAAGCAATCGGATATGGTGCTTTTAGACGTGCTTTCCGATCAGCTGGCAGCCTATGGTTCAGAGATCATTAGTGCGCGGGTGACGTTACTAAAACGGCTGGAAGTTTGGGCAGCTCAGATTCATCAGGAAATTTCTCAGCAAAGAGAAAAGTTATCGTTCCATTATGAAACGAGTGTTGCTGATGATGATTTGGTTGATACACAGCATGTTTATGATGCACTCAAACAACTGTATCAGCAGCGCCGTGATAAGGAACTCTTCCAGCGAACGACACTTATTGGGCCGCACCGGGACGACTTGAAGTTTTTGGTGAACGATAAGGATGTTTCGAGTTTTGGATCTCAGGGGCAGCAGCGGACAACGGCGCTTAGTGTCAAGTTAGCTGAAATTGATCTGATGCATGAACAGACTGGTGAGTATCCAGTCTTACTGCTAGATGATGTCCTGTCGGAGTTAGACGATAACCGGCAGACTCATTTGTTAACTGCGATTCAAGATAAGGTTCAGACCTTTTTAACCACGACTAGTTTAAGTGGTGTGGCGCAAAAATTAATCAACCAACCAACAGTATTTAGAATCAGCAATGGTGAAATCCAGGCTGATCATTAGTTAACTCAGGGAATTGTAGTGAGGAGGATCACACTTGGCTGAAGAACAAGAAACGAAACAAGAACGTGCTCGTGAATATGATGCCAGTCAGATTCAAGTTCTAGAAGGACTTGAAGCGGTTCGGAAACGGCCCGGGATGTATATTGGCTCAACTAGTTCACAAGGACTGCACCATCTGGTCTGGGAAATCATTGATAACGGGATTGACGAAGCCTTAGCCGGTTTTGCTGACGCGATTCATGTGACCGTTGAAAAAGATAACAGTGTTACGGTAATGGATAATGGACGGGGAATCCCCGTTGATACCCAAAAGAAAACGGGTAAGCCTGCTTTGGAAACGGTCTTCACGATTCTGCATGCCGGCGGTAAATTCGGCGGTGGCGGTTATAAAGTTTCCGGGGGTCTTCACGGTGTGGGTGCTTCAGTTGTGAACGCACTGTCCTCTAAACTGGATGTGAAGGTTGTCCGTGATGGTAAGCGCTACTACATGGACTTTGCCTACGGCCGAGTCACGACGCCAATGAAAGTCATTGATACAGGTCTACCAGAAAATATTCACGGGACAACCGTTCATTTCCTACCAGATCCAGATATTTTCCGCGAAACGACGGTCTTCGATATTAAAACGTTGACGACGCGAATTCGTGAACTGGCTTTCTTGAACAAGGGCCTGCGAATCACAATTCGTGATGAACGTCCTGAAAAGCCAACGGAAGAATCCTTTATGTACGAAGGCGGGATCAAACATTACGTTGAGTATTTGGATAAGAATACGGATGTTTTATTTGACGAGCCGATTTATGTTGAAGGTGAAGAAAAGGGCATCACGGTTGAAGTGGCCCTTCAGTATACGGATGGCTATCATTCCAACCTACTGACTTTTACGAACAACATCCATACTTACGAAGGTGGGACTCATGAAGAAGGCTTCAAGCGAGCCCTGACCCGAATTGTTAATGATTATGCGCGTAAGAATAATTTGATGAAGGATAACGAGTCTAACCTTAGCGGTGAAGATGTCCGTGAAGGGATGACCGCAGTTGTCTCAGTTAAGCACCCTGATCCACAGTTTGAAGGTCAAACGAAGACTAAACTGGGGAACTCAGATGCCAGAACAGCGACCGATCATATTTTCAGTGAACACTTCATGAAATTTATGATGGAGAACCCAACCGTCGCCCGAAAGGTTGTCGACAAAGGGCTGCTTGCATCTAAAGCACGAGTTGCTGCCAAGCGTGCCCGTGAAGTCACTCGAAAGAAGAGCGGCCTGGAAATCAGTAATTTGCCAGGTAAATTGGCAGATAACACCAGTAAAGATCCTTCGATTTCAGAATTATTCATTGTCGAAGGTGATTCTGCCGGCGGTTCAGCTAAGCAGGGTCGTTCACGATTAACGCAAGCCATTTTGCCAATTCGTGGGAAGATTTTAAACGTTGAAAAAGCCAGCATGGATAAAATTCTGGCCAACGAAGAAATCCGCTCACTCTTTACGGCTATGGGAACTGGTTTTGGTGAGGACTTTGACGTTTCTAAAGTCAACTATCACAAGTTGATCATCATGACTGATGCCGATGTTGATGGCGCGCATATTCGGACGTTGCTGTTAACGCTTATTTATCGTTACATGCGGCCACTATTGGATGCCGGCTTCGTCTACATTGCCCAACCACCGCTGTATCAAGTCCGTCAAGGAAAGATGAAACGCTATATTGATTCTGACGAAGAACTAGATGCGATTATCGGTCAGTTACCACCGTCTCCAAAACCAGTTATTCAACGGTACAAGGGGCTTGGTGAAATGGATGCCAGTCAATTATGGGAAACCACAATGGATCCAGACAAACGTCGGCTACTACGGGTTGACCCGAGTGATGCTGCGGAAGCAAATGAAGTCTTCACCACGTTAATGGGTGACAAAGTTGAACCACGACGAGACTTTATCGAAACGAATGCGAAGTATGTTGAGAACTTGGATGTCTAGTTTGAGTTGATTGAAAATTCACTGGAGATCTTTGATTGACGGGTAGTTGAGTGCCCGAGATACATTATGGGAGGTACTAAATTTGGCGAATGAAGAACTGCCAAGTCGCATCACCGATGTCGATTTAGCGAAAACCATGCGGACTTCATTTTTGGATTATGCCATGAGTGTTATTGTCGCTCGTGCGCTGCCAGACGTTCGTGATGGCCTAAAACCAGTTCACCGACGCATCTTATACGGGATGAGTGAATTAGGGGTTACGCCTGATAAGCCGTACAAAAAATCTGCCAGAATCGTTGGGGATGTCATGGGGAAGTTTCACCCCCATGGTGACTCTGCCATTTATGAAGCCATGGTTCGGATGGCGCAAGATTTCAGTTACCGTTACATGCTAGTCGACGGTCATGGGAACTTTGGGTCAGTCGATGGTGATGGTGCAGCGGCCATGCGTTATACCGAAGCTAAATTAAGCAAGGTTGCCATGGAAATGCTGCGTGATATCAACAAAGATACGATTGATTACCAGCCAAACTATGATGGTACTGAAAAAGAACCTGTCGTTTTACCAGCACGTTTTCCTAACTTACTGGTTAACGGGGCGTCTGGGATCGCCGTTGGGATGGCGACTAATATTCCACCGCATAATTTGGCGGAAGTCATTAGCGCACTGCATATCCTGATGAAGAATCCGGATGCGACAACTGCTGATTTGATGGAAGCCTTGCCAGGACCAGATTTTCCAACCGGTGGTGTCGTCATGGGCAAATCCGGTATCCGGAAAGCTTATGAGACAGGTAAAGGAACCATTACTTTACGGGCTAAGGTCGAAATCGAAGAGGATAAGAGCGGTAAGCAAAAGATTGTCGCTACTGAAATTCCTTACATGGTCAACAAGGCGCGTTTAATTGAGCGGATTGCTGATTTGGCACGGGACAAACGAATCGAAGGCATTACAGATGTCAACGATGAGTCTGACCGTGAAGGGATGCGGATCGTGGTGGATGTTCGCCGCGATGCCAGTGCAGAAGTTATTTTGAATAACTTATACAAAATGACAATGATGCAAACTTCTTTTGGGTTCAACATGCTAGCGATTGTTAACGGATCGCCAAAGATTTTGAGCTTAAAAGAAATTTTGCAGTATTATTTGGTTCATCAACTCGAAGTGATTCGTCGTCGGACCGAGTTTGAACTGAAAAAGGCGAAAGCACGGGCCCACATTCTTGAAGGGTTACAAATTGCCCTTGATCACATTGATGAAATTATTTCGATTATTCGTCATTCACAAACGGCTGAAGTTGCTAAAAACGAATTGATTAGTCGTTATCCACTTTCCGAAAAGCAAGCACAAGCTATTTTGGATATGCGACTGGTTCGTTTGACCGGTTTGGAACGTGACAAGGTTGAAAAAGAATATGCGGAATTGCAGAAATCCATTGCTGAATACCAAGAAATTTTGGCAAGTAAGGATAAGCAAAACCAGATTATTTACCAAGAGCTGCTAGAAATTCAAAACAAGTTTGGTGACGAACGACGGACTGAATTGATGGTTGGCGAAGTGTTGAGTCTGGAAGACGAAGACTTGATTGAAGAAGAAAACGTCATGATTTCACTGACTCACAATGGCTACATCAAGCGATTACCAACGTCAGAATTTAAGGCGCAAAATCGTGGTGGCCGTGGTGTTCAAGGTATGGGCATTCATGATGATGACTTCATCGAACACTTAGTTTCTACTTCAACCCATGATGTGCTGTTATTCTTCACCAACGCTGGGAAAGTTTACCGGATGAAGGGCTACGAAATTCCCGAATACGGTCGTTCCGCTAAGGGGATTCCAGTGATTAACCTGCTCAACATTGAAGCCGGTGAGAAGATTCAAGCCGTGATCAACGTGTCCGATGCCGCGGGTGACCAAGAAAAGTACCTGTTCTTTACCACCTTGCATGGTACCGTCAAGCGTACACCAGTCAGCGAATTCTCTAATATCCGCAGTAACGGTCTGAAAGCGTTGAGCTTGAAGGATGATGACCAATTGATCAACGTCTCGATCATTGATGACGAGCAATGCATGATCATTGGGACTCATTCTGGTTACGCCGTTAGCTTTAAAGCTAGCGATGTGCGCTCAATGGGCCGTTCAGCTACCGGTGTTCGTGGTGTCCGTCTTCGTGATGATGATTACGTCGTTGGTTCAGCTATTTTAGAACCAAATGATAACGTCTTCGTTATCTCTGAAAAGGGCTATGGGAAGCAAACGCCTGCAAGTGAATATGCGATTAAGGGTCGTGGTGGTAAAGGAATCAAGACCATCAACGTCACCGAAAAGAATGGTCCGCTTGCTGGGTTAACTACGGTTACTGGCGAAGAAGATATCATGTTGATTACTGATAAGGGTGTCATGATTCGGTTTGGCGTGGAAAATGTCTCTCAAACCGGTCGGGCAACGTTAGGTGTTCACTTGATTCGCTTGGATAATGATGCTAAAGTCGCAACGATGGCGGTTGTTGAAAAAGAAGCGCCAGATGATGCTGCTGAAGCCGATTCAGAGAAGTCAGAAAGTAATGGTGATACCTCATTGGATCGCTTAGTCGATCGCGCAACGGATGATGACGATGATTCATCCAGTGATAGTGATGACAACAAGTAAATAGAATAATTTAAAAGAACGGCCAATCAGTGCCGTTCTTTTTGCGTAGATAGAAAGTATAACCACCATCTCTTGTCGAGTTAGTCGTAAACTGAATTCATTTTAAGCGCCTTCAGCAGCTGAATGGTGAGGTGAGAAGCGAACTGCTGAAACGCTGATTGTAAAATAACATTGCACTTTTGAGTGAACTTTGGTAGAATAATATTCTGTGAGTAATCCATTCGGATAACTCTCCTTGCTCTCTTAAAACTCAATGAAGAGGGCCTGAAGTCCATAAGGAGGTGCAAATTTCATGAAGTATGAAATTACCTACATCATTCGTCCAGATCTTGACGATGCAGCAAAGACCGCATTGGTTGACCGTTTTGACAAGATTTTGACTGATAATGGTGCAGATTTAATCGATTCAAAAGACTGGAAGAAGCTTCGTTTCGCATACGAAATTGGCGGTTACAATGAAGGTGTTTACCACATTGTTAACTTGAACGCTAACGACGATGCAGCTTTGAACGAATTCGACCGTCTTTCAAAGATCAACGACGATATTCTTCGTCACATGATCGTAAAACGCGAAGACTAATTTTTGACATTTAACTACTGAGAGGAGCGGGTCGTATGATCAACCGGGCAGTGCTTACCGGACGCTTGACAAGAGATGTTGATTTGCGGTATACCCCAAGCGGGGCGGCAGTTGGAAACTTTACGTTAGCTGTTGATCGGCAATTTACCAATCAAAACAACGAACGTGAAGCTGACTTTATCAACTGTGTTATTTGGCGGAAATCTGCTGAAAACTTTGCTAATTTCACTCATAAGGGTGCGTTAGTAGGGATTGATGGTCGAATTCAAACCAGAAACTACGAAAATCAACAAGGTCAACGGGTCTACGTTACCGAAGTTGTTGTTGAAAACTTTGCTTTATTAGAACCGCGTTCAGCGAATAATAATGCAGGGAACAACAATAACAGCGGCAACAATAATGCACCCACTGGCAATGCTCCTCAGAACACTAATCCGTTTGGTGATCCAAACACCAATGGAGCGGCTAACAATAATCAGAATAACGGTGATAATCAAGCTGATCCATTTGCAAACAATGGTGATTCAATTGATATCTCGGATGATGATTTACCGTTCTAAGCGGACTGAATTGGAGGGAAAATCATGGCTCAACAAAGAAGAGGTGGCCGTCGTCGTCGTAAAGTCGACTTCATCGCCGCAAACCACATCGAATACATTGATTACAAAGATACTAACTTATTGGAACGTTTCGTTTCAGAACGCGGTAAGATTTTGCCACGTCGGGTTACTGGTACTAGTGCCAAAAACCAACGTAAGTTAACCATCGCTATCAAGCGTGCACGGATCATGGGCTTAATGCCATTCGTTGTTGCTGACTAATATAGTGAATAAAGAGTGCTGACCAGTTTTGCTGGTTAGCGCTTTTTTTGTGGATTTAATTAATTCTGAGAGTCAATCAAATTTAGAAGTGGTATAGTTAAGAGAATGTTTAGTTAATGTAAAAGTTATCGTAATAAATGGGGAGAGTATCACAAGTATATGAGAATAACTAACCGATTTAGTAAACCAATGGCAGAGCAATTACGCCAATTTGAGTCTAATAATGAAAAGTGCTGGGTACGTATGGGAATAGTCACCGTCACGCTGTTAACAGGATTTACTTTCAGTATGACGGTGACTGGTGTCCAGGCATCAGCAACTCAAGAAACCGATGCTAGCAGTGCGACTACTATTTCTGTAAGTTCTGAAAGTTCTGCAAATTCTGGTTCAAAAGAGACTTCGCAATCATCCGCAGAGGCATCAACAAAGTCGAGCAGTAATGATACCTCAGTGTCAAAAGCAGATAGTAGTACCACTGCTTCTAGAAATCAATCGAGTAGCTCAGCGAACGCATCATCTGCGTCTTCTGATCAGTCTAGTGTGGATAGTTCGAGTTCACCAAGTACAGATGATTCGAGTCAGTCTAGTGCAAACAAGCCAGCTACTGATGTCAATGGTCATTTACTGAATCTTGATGCTTCAAGCAAGCCAAAGGAAACAAGTTCATCGCCTGCGACTAAAGCAACTGATGAAAAAACCGGCACTCAAACCGCGGATATCGTCAAAGATACAACTGGTAATTATTGGTTACCAGTGGCCGACGAAAAGACGGGAGTTAACACCTATACCCAATTTACCGACTACACTTACAGTCAAAACACGGATAGTTCGACATACACCATTACAGGGTATACAGGTGATTTACAAAAATACCTTGCGGGTGGTTCTACACCTGCAGCGGTATCTGCTGTAGATATTACTTTACCGGATACGTATAACGGGAATACCGTTACAGCAATTGCTGATAATGCGTTTAATGGCGCCGGCATTAGTGGCAATATTGTGATTCCTGATACAGTGAAATCGATTGGTGCAGGTGCGTTTGCAAATAACAAAATTACCGCAGTCAAGATGCCTGATTCAGTGAATAGTATTGGTGCAGGGGCTTTTGCCAATAATCAAATTTCAGGTACCGTTAAAATGCCTTTTCAAGTCAATATTGGTGATAATGCATTTGCGAATAATAAAATTACCGGTGTTGTGATGGGCAATAACACTTGGTTCACAGGTGACGGAACGTTTGCTAACAACTTGATTACTAGTCTTGATTTAGGAACAGGCGTGACATTAATCGGTAAAGGTGCGTTTGAAAACAATCGACTAACGACATTGACTGTACCGGATCAAGTTGGCATTATTAATGACGATGCTTTTCAAAATAATCAATTATTAACGACAATTAATTTGGGTGCCGCATTAACACAAATTGGGACATCTGCATTTGAATCAGATGCATTAACAACACTAACGTTGCCAAACACCGTAACGAGTATTGGTGATCAGGCATTTGCAGGCAATCAGTTAACAAAAGTGTCTTTAGATAGCAATCTTCTATCTATTGGGACGGGTGCATTCTCAAATAATAAAATTACTGATATGATTACAATTCCTGATAAGGTGACAGGTATTGGTGACAACGCCTTTGCGAATAATCAGATTGGGGCGTTAACGCTAGGTGCTAATGTTCAAAGAATTGGAACTAATGCTTTTACGAGTAATAGGATCACCGGTACAGTCGATATCCCTAATGCGGTGATTTATATTGGCGATGACGCTTTTGCAAATAATCAAATTGATACATTAAAGCTAGGTACTAATGTTCAAACAATCGGAACCAATGCCTTTTTAAATAATAAGATTAGTCATGCATTGACAATTCCTGATTCAGTAACTGAACTGGGTGCCTATGCTTTTATGAATAATGAAATTCCTACAGTGGATTTAAGCAATAAGATAACAAAAATTAATGCTGATACTTTTGCGAATAACAAACTTACTCATTTAGTAATTCCAAATGCAGTTACTAATATTAGTGATAGCGCCTTTATGAATAACGGGATTACTAGCCTGACACTAGACAATAATCTCCAAACAATTGACAACAATGCTTTTGCAAATAATCAAATTCACGATACATTTACCATCCCTGGTAGTATATATGCAATCGGTGAAAACGCCTTTTTAAATAATCAAATTGGCGAGTTAGTGCTGGATAAAGCAGATTCAGGCATTAATCAAACAATAGCTACTAACGCGTTTGCCCAGAATGAAATTAGTAAGGTTATCAATAACTCTGGGAATAAATCAGCTGACTTCTTGAGTAATCAAAAAGCCCAAGTTATTGTGCATGCTGCTGCAACAGCGACTCAGATTGAAAACATTGGTAAGGCCATTGGAAACCAAATTGGTATCACACTACCTGAAGTTTTAACATTTGTTGATAGTACTGGTAAACAATGGGCTTATGATTGGCATACAGATACTCTCACTATTCCAAATGGAGAGACAATGCCAGCTCAAGTTACTTTTAAATTTAGCTCGGCTGGTTCTGCCAGTTACGGGACAAATGATTTGATCGTTATTCTGGAGCAAAAAGGAAGTTCAACTACTGGTGGATCGACTACTACGCCGCCAACCACGCCAACTTCACCAATTACACCAACCACGCCAACTTCACCAATTACACCAACTGCGCCAACCACACCTACGAAGCCTAATCCCACGACTAAGCCTAATTCTTCAACCGATAAGGGCGGGGCAGTTACAACACCCAATAAGAAACCTGAAACGGTGACTCAATCAGCGGATGATCGTGGTCACGCTAATGGCCGACCTGAGACGGTGGGTAAGGCCCATTCTGTAACGCGTGAAGTTGAGGATACGCAGGGGGAGCATGCTTTAGCTTCTCAGCCTGAATTAAGTCAAAATGATAGTCAGCGACAATCAACAGAAGCACAACAAACGGCTCCTCGCTTGCCTCAAACAAACGAGCGGGCATCCTTTAAGCCGTCCCTTATTGGTGCTTTACTTCTAAGCATCCTTGGCTGGTTTGGTCTCGCACGTCGGAAACATGAGAATGATTAGTCAATAAATTAAAGACAACACAAAAACGCCTTCGCAGAGATCCTGCGGAGGCGTTTTTCAATGAGTTTAACTATTTAGTGTTCCGTTTTAAATGAGCGTGTCGTAAACGCGATAATTAATGCGATAAGCGACAAGATGAGTGGCAAGTAGACCGCCACATGGATACCAGCTGTAAAGGCACCCTGAGCACTCGCATGACTCGCAGCTTGACCGATACCCAGGAGGCTAGTGGCTAAAGCTGTTGAGATAGCGCCGACAATCTGCTGCATGGTATTCATGATCGTACTACCATCGCCGGATGTCGGTCCTGCTAAGGCATTAAGGGCATGGGTTTGAGCTGGTGACATTGCTAAAGGACAACCAATCATTAAGATGACGTGTGCGGCAATGACGAACATCACAGCAGTGTGAGTACTGGTCGTTAATAGCATGATGCTACCAATAATAGCAATGAGGAAGCCTAATCGAGTTAGCCATTTAGCACCGAAGTTATCAAATAAGCGACCTGAAACGGCGGAAACTAAGGCATTCACAATCCCACCTGGTAGCATGATAATACCGGTCATGGCAACGGGCAGTAACAATCCTTTTTGCATATACATTGGTAAAATATACATGGCAGAAAGAATAATCCCGAAATCTAACATCACCATTAAAGCACCAGCACGAAATGCCGGATTAGCAAAAATCTTCAAGTTTAAGATGGGTGTGGCAATGTGAACTTGACGGTAAGTGTAAGCTGCTAATACGACGATACCGAGCAATAATAAGCCTAAGACAAGTGGTGAACCCCAGCCGTGTGAACTGGCGAAGCTGACTGCGGTAACAACACTGGCAAAACCAATAACACTGGTCAAAATAGATAAGATATCAATTTTAGGTTTCGTTAATTGACCGACATTTTCTAGTGAAGTCAAAGCGAAGATCAGAGCAATGACTAAGAAGGGTACAAATGCCCAGAAGATCCAGTGCCAAGAAAGCTTAGCTAAGATCAAACCGGTCAAAGTAGGGCCAATGGCTGGCGCAAACATGATAACCATGGCGCAGGCACCCATAGCGGCCCCAATTTTAGCTGGTGAGAAGACCTGCATGGCAACCGTAAACATTAACGGTAGGATCAAACCAGTAGCGATACCTTGAATCATTCGTCCGAATAATAAAATTGGAAAACTTGGTGCTAATGCTGCAATAATGGCACCTACAAGAAAATCTGATAGACCAAAAATAACGACTTGCCGAGTGGTGAACCACTTGGTAATTAAACTGTTAAGCGGCAGTACGACCCCAATGACTAACATGTAGCCAGTCACTAACCATTGTGCGGTTGCGGTGGTAATCCCTAAGCTAGCCATCAGACTTGGTAATGCAATATTTAACGACGTTTCACTAAACATACCAACAAAGGCACCAATCAGCATACTAACCATGGCTAGTGCTGGGTGCTTGATGGTAACTCGTGGCCGAGAAGAGGCCATTGTTGCTTGTTGTTCCATTGAATAAATTCCTCGCTTTCAGAAAACTTTTTTGCACAATGGGTTACATTACCAGAAAAAAGTCGTCTTCGTAAGTTAAATTTTTATGAGACCATTAATTTTTAATGTTCCGCTATCCTGATATGGGATGACGACACAACTAAAATAACTTAGCAGGAGTAGTCGTCACAACTTGGTTTCATTTGTGCTAAAATGTAACTACTATTATCATCGACAAAGCAGGGGAGTCTGAAGATGAACGGTTTATTTTCAAGAACGAATTTACCTGAGTTTTTAAGGAATAGACGTCTTCGCGGTCTGGCATTATTCATGATCGCGTTATCAGTTGCAGGAATTGTTCTGGCCTTTTTATTTTCATGGGTTTTAGGGTTACTCGCATTAGTGGCAGTCGTGACTAGCTTAGTGTTTGCTTTTAATACCATGAATGAGATTAGTGCTGATATGAACCGGTATATTGCTGACCTGTCATTTCGGATTAATCGTGGCGAACAAGAGGCATTGATCGATATGCCAGTTGGGGTCATGATTTTTGGCGATAATGACGCCATTGAGTGGGTCAACCCTTACTTACAGCAATACTTTGGTGACGAAACTGTGTTGAGTAAACGGATGAGCGATGTCGATCCGGAGCTGGAAAATTTAATTCAAGCACATGTAGATGATGAGCAGCCGCAGACGGTTACTTGGCGAGACCGCCAATTCTCGTTTTTAGTTCAAAAAGATTTCCGCGCGGTTTACATGATTGAAGTCACTCACTTTACTCAAATTGAGCAGCGCTACGAAAACGAACGAATCGCGATTGGTCAGGTTTTCCTGGATAACTACGATGAAGTGACGCAGTCAATGACTGATCAAGAAATATCTAATTTGAGAAATTACGTGACGAACGAACTCTCTGTTTAGGCTCAGCATTTTGGGATGTACCTGAAGCGGCTGGATGATGATCACTACCTGGTTTTCATGTATGCGCAAGCGATGAGAGCGGTGGAAAACGATAAATTCAGTATTTTGGATACCATCCGTGAAAGTACGTCTAAACAAAACTTCCCGTTAACGCTTAGTATTGGGATTGCTTATGGTGGCGCTGATTTGACTAAGTTGGCGGATCAGGCTCAGAGCAACCTTGATCTGGCCCTCGGCCGTGGTGGTGACCAAGTCGTTGTGCGGGCTCAGGATGAAGAGGCCCGTTTCTATGGTGGCAAGACCAACCCAATGGAGAAGCGGACGCGGGTCCGTGCACGGATGATTTCACAGGCCCTACAGGAGTTAATGAATCAGTCTGATGCAATCTTCGTCCAGGGACATCACCAGCCCGATATGGACTCAATTGGCGCTTGTATGGGGATTCGGCGGATCGCTCAGATGAACCAGAAGGTCTGCTATATCATTTTGGATCGTAACGATGTTCATAGTGACGTGCAGCGCCTATTGAATTCGCTCAAAGACTACCCTGAAATTAATGATGCGATTATTACGCCTGACGAAGCTTTGGCTAAGATGACGAAACAGAGTCTGTTAGTCATGGTGGATCACTCTAAGCCATCGTTATCGATTTCACCTGAACTTTATCACCAACTTGAAAACCGGGTCATGATTATTGATCATCACCGTCGGGGCGAGGAATTCCCTGAAAATCCAATGCTGGTTTACATTGAACCATATGCTAGCTCAACTTGTGAGCTGATTACCGAGATGTTTGAATATCAATCACAAGAAAGCGAACCAATCAATAAGATTGAAGCGACAGCGATGCTGACCGGGATCTTTATTGATACCAAGTCATTCTCCCTGAGAACGGGTTCACGGACCTTTGACGCCGCTAGCTACTTACGTTCAGCTGGTGCCGATTCGGTTCAAATGCAGCAGTTTATGAAGGAAAACGTGGATAGTTATCTGCAACGGAATCACTTGATTGAACTCGTGACGTTTGTGAACGAGGACATGGCGGTGATTGCCGGTGAAGAAGATGAAGTTTATGATTCTGTGACGGCTGCTCAAGCAGCGGATGATCTGCTTAATATGTCCGGTGTGGATGCCTCATTTGTCATTACTAAGCGCGAAGATGGCCGAATTGGGATTTCTGCTCGAAGCATGGGTGAAATTAACGTTCAGGTCATCATGGAAAAGATGGGTGGCGGCGGTCACTTATCGAGTGGTGCAACTCAAATCGCTGACAGCACGGTTACGGAAGTAAAGGAACAGCTGGTTGCTATTTTAAAGGCACAAACGGATGATCAGCCAGCATCTGCGTCATAAAAAACGGTTATTTAACTTTACCGAATCGCGTTGCTGGGGTTATTTAAACAGGGCTCGATTTATGGTAAAGTTATTAAATGAAAGCTCCCAAAATGGGATCGAGAAAGTCTCGACATATCGGCGTTGGCCGTTGTGTCGGATAAGGAGGACTTGTTGTGAAAGTTATTTTTTTGCAAGATGTTCGCGGCAAAGGTAAGCGCGGCGAAATTAAGAACGTTCCAGATGGCTATGCCCAAAACTTTTTAATCAAGCAAGGGAAGGCAAAGGCTGCAACGGCTAATGCAATCAGTCAGCTTAAGGGTCAGCAAAAAGCTGAAGCTAAGCGCGAAGAAGAAGAACGTCAGGAAGCCGAAGCCGTTAAGAAGGTTTTGGAAGACGATAAAACAATCGTTCAATTAGCGGCAAAAGCAGGTACTGACGGTCGGCTGTTTGGGTCGATTCCAAGTAAGCAGATCGCACAGGCATTGGAAAAGCAGTATGGCATCAAATTGGATAAGCGAAAGATTGAATTACGCGAACCGATTAAAGTGATGGGCTTTGTGAACGTGCCCGTTAAATTACATCAAGATGTGACTGGCCGAATTCGGGTTCATATCTCAGAAAAGTAATTTGAAGTCCATTTTCTAAGGGTCGTCGGCAAAGTCAGTTTGCCCCGACCCTTTCGTTTATCATAGCAAGGGGTAATTAATAATGAGTGAAGGGTTGAGAGATCAAACGCCACCTCAAAATATTGAGGCAGAAAAAGCGGTGCTTGGGGCCATCTTTTTAAACGGCGATGCCCTAGTCGACGCAATGGAACAACTTACCGCGGATGATTTCTATCGTCGTGCGCATGGGTTGATTTTCCAGACAATGGTTAATTTAAACGATCGTGATGAAGCCATTGATGTGGTAACGGTCTCAGATGAACTCAAGCGGCTTAACCAGCTTGAAGATATCGGTGGTATGCCTTATATTGCTGAATTAGCGGCGGCTGTTCCAACGGCTGCTAACGTGGGCTACTATGCCAAAATCGTTGCTCAGAAGGCCATTTTACGGCGGTTGATTCAAACGGCTACTAAGATCGTCACGGATGGCTATTCTGAAGACGAACCAGTGGCTGACATACTGGATCAGGCCGAGCAAGCCATTATGAATGTCAACGAATCACGCAATCGAGCTGGTTTTAAAGCCATCAAGGATGTGCTGAATTCCACGTTTGAAGAGATTGACCGGCTATCACAACAAGGTGATACGGTAACGGGATTGTCCACTGGTTATCCTGATTTAGATAAAATGACAACGGGGCTTCATGACGACGAGTTGATGATTTTAGCCGCGCGTCCTGCCGTTGGTAAAACGGCATTCGCCCTCAATATCGCGCAAAATGTAGGGACAAAAACGGATAAAACGGTAGCCATCTTTAGTCTTGAAATGAGTGCTGAATCTTTAGTTAACCGGATGCTGTGTGCGGAAGGCAGTATTAATGCCAATCATTTGCGGACGGGTCAGCTTGAAGAGGGCGAATGGCAGAACCTGATTGTTGCAATGGGGAGCTTGTCAAAGGCTAAGATCTTCATCGATGATACGGCCGGGATTAAAATGTCGGAGATTCGGGCTAAATGCCGTCGGTTAGATAAGGAACAAAACGGTAATTTAGGCTTAGTTGTGGTTGATTATTTACAACTGGTTGAAAGTACTGGTGCTGAAAACCGGCAACAAGAAGTTTCTGCCATTTCACGGCAACTTAAAAAATTGGCCAAGGAACTGCACGTGCCAGTTATTGCGTTATCACAACTATCTCGTGGTGTGGAACAGCGTCAGGATAAGCGGCCGGTTTTGTCGGATATTCGTGAGTCTGGTTCAATTGAACAAGATGCCGATATCGTGTCATTCCTGTATCGTGATGACTACTATGAACGGGATGAAGATGACAATGACAGCGGTGATGGCGGTGGCAGTGACGACGACCAAAACGTTGGCGAAGTTGAAGTCATTATTGAAAAGAACCGTTCAGGTCCACGAGGAACGGTAAAATTGCTGTTTGTGAAGTCGTATAATAAGTTCTCCTCGATAGCGTATGGGGCGGAACCAAATAAGTAAGGTGTAAGGTGCGGAAACAAGGCGTTTAGAAACTGGAGCATAAGGGCACTTAGGCATAAATCCCGAACTTGGATTTGTGCCGAGGTGCCCTTATGCTCCAGTTTTTGCCTTGTTGTAGCCCGATTAGGCTAGATAACAGCCAACAACCTTGACACACCTCACCATCCATGCGATACTATCAAACGGTGCCAAACCATGGCGGGATTCCAAAGATCGGCGCATTCGTGCGTTCCGAAGGTCGGCGGGCCTGCCTTTTCTATTGCAATTAAATGATCCGACCACCATTAAGTGGTCGGTTTTTTTGTCGATTGAGATTGTGGAGAATGAGGTTCCACTAAGTGGTGAGTTAAAAGAGCCACCGCACAAAAAGAACCTCATCACATTAGGGGTTGTGATGAGGTTCAAAGGGGATCGATAACGTTTTATGAATAGGTTTGTCCTGATTTAGGGGAGGAGGAAAAATCGAAAAAATGTTATCTAGTTTAAAAGGGAAGCCAATTAAGATTTAATTGACTATGGTTAAATGATACGCAATAAATATGATGAAAATATGAAGTTTTTCATGCTACTTTCTAAAGGAATCGTTATGAAATGGTAAAGTGTGAAGCAGAATTAAGTATGCATAAAATTTTGATTATATTATAAAAATGCATTTCATACTAGTGGAAACTTGACTATTACTAATATTTTCAATAAGAAATGTGGTTGCAAGTCGATACTAATAAGAAGATAATAAAAAACGCCTAAGTCTCATTTTTCCCTCATAACAAATAATACTTAAGGAGTGCTTAAAATGGTTAAAAGATATGATAGTGATAAAGTCAAAGCACTGGTACATAAGATCTACAAAGCCTATGGTTTTACGGAAAAGCAGAGCGCAGAAGTAGCTGAAACACTGATCTATACTGATTTACATGGGATTGCCTCACACGGTGTTCAACGGATGGTGATGTATGACCACTTTATTCAAAACGGTAAGATTCGAGTTAAAAGTCAACCAGAAATTGTGAAGGAAACAGATGTCAGTGCGGTTGTTGACGCTAATTTTGGCTTAGGTCAATTAAACGGCATTTACAGTATGAATATTGCCATTCAAAAGGCGAAGAAGCATGGTGTCGGCATCGTGACAACCAAGCGTTCCGGTCACTATGGGATTGCGGGTTACTATGCTAATATGGCAGCTGATCAAGGTTTAATTGGCCTTTCATCGACTAATTCGCGTCCAGCAATGCTGCCGACCCACGCAACGCAGGCATTTGTTGGTACTAATCCGATTGCCTTTGCTATGCCGGCTAAACCGCATAATTTTATCTATGATGCAGCTACCACGACGGTTCCTCAAGGAAAAATTGAGGTTTACCGTAAGTTGGAAAAAGATTTACCAGCGCTATGGGTCGCTAAAGATGGCAATCAAGAGATTAATGATCACAATGATACTAAGGACTTGGATGCTTTACGTGATCCACTGTCCAATGTCGGTCTAACGCCATTGGGAGGCGTGACTGAAGAAACTGGGAGTCATAAAGGGTTTGGCTTAGGTATTATCGTTGAAGTGTTCACGTCAATCTTATCTCTGGGAAACACGTCAACTGAGATAACACCTGAAGATCTAAAAGTGGGCCCATGTCAGAGCTTCATTGCCATCGATCCGGCAATTTTTGGGGACGTGGATCAAATTGTTCAGCGTTTCTCCGATTATTTACAGCAAATTCGTGAATTACCTGCGATTCCTGGCAAAACGATTTATGTCGCTGGTGACAAGGAAGCACTCGCGTATGAAGACCGCAAACAAAATGGTATGGTTATTGATGATAAGACACTTGCAGAAGTGACTGGAATTGCTGACCGACTTGGTGTGACGTATGGGTCGCTTGATATAGAGTAATGAAAAAGCTTAGTTCTGAAACCATCAAAGGGTTTAGAACTAAGCTTTTTTCCTGCGTAATGTTTCACGTGAAACATTACTGATCGTAGTTAACGCCAAAGATCGAATGCTGCAAACATCAATAATAGTGTGATGATTGTGTTGAACCCTCGGTAGTAACGCGTATAGAAACGACTCATCATTTGACCGCAGACAGTCCAAGCGAGGGTTCCAAAACTGCCAATTAGGACCATCAGCAGCCATTTAATGGGTATGTTATTTAAAATGCCAGACAAGCTGAACGCGCCAAGACCCGTTATAAAATACAGATAGCCTTTAATATTCGTTAGCTGAAGTAACATACCAGTGCGAAAATCACCGGTGGAATTGTTTGTTTCTCCAGGACGGCTGATTAAAATATGGTAAGCAAGGTACAAGAGATAAGCACTGCCAATGATTTTCATGGCGGTTAGAAAAGTGGGTGTGGATTGTAACCAATGCGCAAATAAGGCACCCATTAAACCCATGAATCCCATTCCGAATAACATACCAAGATTAAGACGCAAACTGGCGTGAAACCCGCGTTGCTGGCCGGAAACCATTGCCATCATCGTATTTGGGCCAGGCGTAAAAGACATCACAAAAACAAAGATAAAAAAGGCTGACATTCGCCTTCCTCCTAAACTATGTATGATTATTCATTGAAATCACAATTCTTGTGTTTGTACTGCCCCCGTCCACTGGTGCTAAAGATTGGAACGGTTATACCTTGAGTGCTTCGTGGACCATTTTGATGTGAGGGGTGGAATTGAAAATGAAGGGGTCACCAACAGTCTTAAAGCCATATTTTTCATAAAAGCCTTGAACTTGAACCTGTGCTTCGATTTCAATGGGTAGGTGACCGAAATGGGTTCGAATCGCGGTTAAAACATTGGTCATCAGTTGATCACCTAATCCAATGCCACGGTGGGCGGGATCCGTAACAACTCGGCCAAAGGTGACATGACCGTCTTCTTTATACACTCGAGAATAAGCCACAATACGGTCATCCTGATAAAAAACGTGCAGTGCCTTTAAATCATTTTCATCCACTTCTTGATAAATTCGTTTTTGCGCCACGACAAATGTTGCGACCCGGAGATGATAAAGTTCATATAGTTCCTTGGTTGATAATTCTGAAAATGATTTGGTTTTCCACATAAATGACACTCCTAACGATATTTTCAATTCATTGCATTTGCAATTACTTTCAAAATCTTAGCACTATTTAATTGCAAATACAATAACCTTCCTGTAGATTAGAGTCAAATGGATCATACGGAGGATTATGATGTTTGAGATTATTCGTGATATCGGGGCAATTACACGCAAGATTGAAATCAATACTAATGCGGAGTTTAGACGACTCGGGTTAGCAAATAATGCCTTTATCTATGTGATTCGCAGTTATGAAAAGCCGGGGATGTTTCTGGGGGAATTAGCTGATTCCGTTCAGATTGACCGAACGACCGCTTTTCGAACGGTCCGCAAACTAGTGGACAGTGGCTATCTGAGGTTAGAAGACGATGCCAATGACAAACGTTTACGGCGCGTTTACGTGACGAAAAAGGGTGCCGACGTTTATCCGGAATTACATGCCTTTGAGCAGCATTCATCCGATACACTGGTATCACAGCTAACAGATAACGAGAAAAATGAGTTGAAACGGTTATTAGGTAAATTAATTTATTAGTTAAAGGGCAAACCGTCATTTGAATTCTTGGTTATGTTATTTTGGTGAGAGACGCTTAAGCGATCTTTTTCGCCAAAAGTTCAAAAAAATTTTTATGGTAATAAATATTGATATAACAATACTTATACCATTATGAAAACCTTCCGCTTAAAATTAATTTATTAAAAAAGATTGACATTTTCTCATGTTCAGGGATACACTACTTGCAACAAATCAAATACGACAACAAGATTTGACCCGATGGATTAGGGTCATAGCCTTATGAAGAGAGTACCGGTTTGGTGAGACGGTATTAGGACTGTGACTTGAAAGATCGTGTTCGACGGGTTCGCTTCTCGAGGCGAACTGGTGGCACCCATTATCGTGCAGCGTATCGCAACTATTAGTTGCCGTGCGTGTTGAGGAATTACTTCAAACGGTAATTTGAATTAAGGTGGTACCGCGTTACTAAACGCCCTTTGGTCTTTGACCAAAGGGCGTTTTTTAGTTGTCGTATAGCTGATAAAATCAAAAAATCTAGAAGGAGTGGTTGTAATGAAATACGGAATTATTGGTGCAGGTGCAATGGGTTATCGGTATGGTGTCATGCTTCAGGAAAACGCTGGTGTCGACGTTGATTTTATCGATACATGGGAACCAAACGTTGAAAAGGTTCGTGAACAGGGCGGTGTCTCAGTTGCCCGTGACCATGAAAATCGTCGGATCATTCCAATCAACATGTATTATCCAGAAGAATACAAGGGTCATCCAGATGTTTGGATCATCTTTAAGAAGCAGATGCAATTAGCCGAAGAACTTGAACGCGACAGTAAAGCTGGTATTTTCCATGATGACCAATACGTCTTCTCAGCTATGAACGGCATGGGCCACTTTGAAAAGATTGAAAAGTACTTCCCAGCAGATCACATCGTTTGTGGTACCGCGATGATTGCAACCCGGATGGATGGTCCAGCCAACGTTGATTTCATGGGTCCCGTAAATAGCGAAGTGATGCATATGGCTCCTTACAACAACAAACCAGCCGATGAAACAACTCAAGCTATCTTCAAGGACTTTACAGCCGCTAAGATGGGTCCAGTGATGGTGGACGAATGGAAGGGCATGTGCATGTCAAAGGTGGTCTTCAACGCCGTTACCAACACGCTTTGTACGATGTATGAAATGCAAATGGGCCAATTTATTGAATATGAAGGTGTTACCCGAATGGCAACCACGCTATTCAACGAAGCCTTTGATGCTTGCGAACGTGCTGGCATTCGTCTTATTGAATCTCGTCAAGAAGAAATCGATTCTATTATTCCAGTTAGTCAAGCTTACAAGTACCACTATCCATCAATGTATCAAGACTTTTCAAAGGGCCGTCCTACTGAAGTAGATTACATTAACGGCTACATTGCTAAGATTGGCCGCGAACACGATTACGTTTGCCGGGTTCACGAATTCGTTGTTGAAGAAGTTCACATGGCAGAAATGATGCGTAAGTATCACAAGCCAACAGAAAACGTGGCAGATCCAAAACAAACAGAGGTGGAAGCATAATGAAATATCAATTTTCGGACAATATACCTGAAAGCAACGTTGATCCAGTTGGTAATATTTTAAAGGTGGCTGGCGATCCTAAAGTGATCTCCTTTGCAGGCGGATTACCCGCACCTGAATTATTCCCCGTTGAAGACTTAAAGAAAGTGACTAATGAAGTCTATGATGAATCTGGTCGTCAGGCCTTACAATATAGTATTGCAGCTGGTTTTCCAGCATTACGTGAGCAGATTGCTAAACGGATGAACCGTTCAGGTATTAAGTGCGATATTGATAACATTATGATTACCACTGGTTCCCAGCAGTCGATTGATTTAACCGCTAAGCTTTTTGTTAATCCTGGCGACACAGTTATTGTGGAACAACCAACATATCTTTGCGCACTGGATGTTTTCCGCAGCTACGGCGCTCACATGGTGGGGGTTCCGATGGATGATGACGGCATGAAGATGGACGCTTTGGAACAGGCGGTTAAGGATAATCCAAATACTAAATTCATTTACACGATTCCAAGTTTTCAAAATCCAACTGGCCGGACGATGCCTGCAGACCGCCGACAAAAGATGATTGAAATTGCTGATAAGTACAACGTCATGATCCTGGAAGACGACCCGTACGGTGCCATTCGATTTGCTGGTAAGGATGTGTCACCCGTTAAAACTTACGAACATGATGAACGGGTGATCTACATGAGCACCTTCTCAAAGATCTTAGCACCAGGCCTACGGATCGGCTGGATTGTTGCTGAAAAAACGTTGGTTAAGAAGTTTACTTTGATGAAACAAACGGTTGATGTGCACTCCGACAATTTAACGCAGCATATTATTGCGAAGTACATGTCCGATTACAATATTGATGATCACATCGCTAAAATTCGAGACGTTTACCGTCGCCGTGAAGGCATTATGATGGACGCCATCAAGAAGTATTTCCCAAAGGATGCCCATTGCAGTCATCCAGAAGGCGGCCTGTTCATCTGGGTCGAAGTTCCCGGCGTGGATACGCAAACACTCTTCAACACTTGCACTGACCATAATGTAGCCTTTGTTCCCGGCGAACCATTCTACGCCGACAAAGTTATTCCTGGCACATTCCGTTTAAACTATTCCAATATGCAAGATGACAAGATCGTCACCGGAATCGAGCGGTTAGGGAATGCCATCAAGGAAGCCATCGGCCAACAAGTTAAAGTTTAATTGCAGACACATAACTAAACACATAATATATAGTAGAAAAAATTTTAAAATTGCTTCTAAGCAATACACATAGCACCATTCACACATATCAAAAAAACGCTGATATCAGCCCATGATTTGGGGATATCAGCGTTTTTTTAGTGCGTTCAAATTGCGGTTTGAAATGCTTGCTTTTCTGCGCTAATCAGCCTATATTGTGCGCAAAATTAAACCACAGGATTTTACGAAAGAGGGCTGAAAATAATGAAGGCAATTGTAATTGACCGTTTTGGGGATGCTCAAGAACTTCACGAAGCAGAGATCCCAGTACCACGCATTGATTCAGACGAAGTACTAGTAAAAATGGTCGCGACTAGTGTCAATCCCATTGATTGGCGTACCCGAAACGGGACGCGAGCAGGTTGGGGTTTTCCGTTATTGCTAGGGATGGACGTTTCTGGTGTGATTGCTGAAGTAGGCTCAAACGTTCATCGGTTTAAAGTCGGTGATGCTGTCATTGCTAGACCGGACAACCGTGGGACGTATGCGGAGTATGTAGCGGTTAGAGAAGACAAGTTAGCCTTAAAACCAGCGACTATTTCGTTTGAAGAGGGTGCTGCCATTCCGTTGGCTGGAAC
Organism: Secundilactobacillus mixtipabuli; assembly: GCF_002217925.1. GTDB lineage: Bacteria > Bacillota > Bacilli > Lactobacillales > Lactobacillaceae > Secundilactobacillus > Secundilactobacillus mixtipabuli. Next base: position 83,689 of record NZ_BCMF01000010.1, read on the forward strand.
GATTGCCTATCAAGTGATCGTCCAACAATTAGCCGTTGGTAAAGGTGATAAAGTGCTTGTTCAAGGTGGTGCCGGTGGTGTTGGCTTGTTTGCCATTCAGATTGCCAAAGCTAGAGGAGCCTATGTGGCAACGACTGCCAGTACGGAAAATCATGCTTTACTACGTTCCCTGGGGGCTGATGAGGTGATTGATTACCATCAAACTAAGTATACTGACGTTTTGCATGACTACGACGGGGTGTTTGACACGATGGATGATATTGATAATGGCCTAAAGATCTTGAAGCCAACAGGACGGCTTATTAGCATTGCTGGGCAACCGTCATTTACACAGCAAAACGGGCATCCTTCAGCTAGACACTGGCGGATGCATCCTAATGGTCAGGATACAGCAGCAGTGGCTGAGTTAGTGGCTACGGGGAAGGTCAAGGTGATCATTGATAGTGAATATCCGTTAACAACGGCTGGCCTTCGCGCGGCGCATATCCGCAGTGAGTCTCATCATGCGCATGGTAAGATCGTCATCACGATTGCAGATTCACCAGTTAAATAACATCATGGTGTGAAGTGGTATGGATGACTAGAAAGGCGTATGCTATTCATAGAAATTTTGAAAGCGAGCATTGACCGATGAGTATTAACTTTGAATACGCAACTGAAGCTGATCTACCAACCATTACCGCAATTTATAATCAGATTATTCCAAGCCGACAGGCGACGGCGGATTTAGAACCCGTATCCGTTGCTTCTAAGCAGGCGTGGTTTGACCAATTTGACCCGCATTCGCGCCCAATTTGGGTGATGAAGGATAATGGCACCATTGCCGGCTGGGTGAGCCTAGAGTCGTTTTATGGCCGGCCAGCTTACGTACACACCACTGAGATCAGTATTTATATTGATGAGAACTATCGCCACCATGGACTGGGACAAAAGACGTTAACGTACGTTTTCTCACAGTTAAAAGAGTTGGATATTGATACACTGGTGGCATTTATTTTCCACCATAATATGCCTAGCATTGGCCTCTTTAAGAAAAATGGTTTCGAAACCTGGGGACATTTACCAGACGTGGCTGATATGGATGGCAAACTGTATAGTTTGGATATTTTAGGACGTCGATTTAAATAGTGACCAGTGAAAACGCCCAAGTGCGAAGGCACTTGGGCGTTTAGTTTAAAGACACAAAAAAATCAGCATCCACGGTGTCAAGCACAGCGTGAAAACTGATTAATGGTTTGTTGCGTAATATGGGCAGTCAGGGGATCGAACCCTGGACCCACGGATTAAGAGTCCGTTGCTCTGCCAGCTGAGCTAACTGCCCATTACAGCTTGTTTAAAGCCTTGCGATTAAGCACCTGTCTTAATCAACGTTTACTAATATATCATGATAAAAAGTGATTGGCAACTATTTTTTGAAAAAAAGTGGCAGAATATTTAAATTAATGAATAAGATGGACAAAATAGGCTGATCAAGATTAAATAATTGTATTATACAAGCATTTAATCTTTTTACGCGATAAACCTTTGATACGCGCTAGATTTGGCCATTTCGCGTAATGTAAAATACTGTGATATAATAAACCTTGTGCAGGTATTATTTTAAATGTACCTGCCACCTACTTGTAAGATCCTGTGTGGCCCGTGCTACTGCGCAGGAATGACCGAAAAGCACCTAACTTAAAACTATAATACTTGAACGAATCGTTATCTGAAGGAGGACATGTTCAGATGAAAAAAGTTATTCTCGTTGTCGATGATGAAAAACCAATTACTGATATTGTTAAATTTAACCTAACTAAAGAGGGCTACGAAGTGGTTGTTGCCCATGATGGTGAAGAAGCCCTTAAACAAGTTGAAGAAGTTAATCCAGATTTGATTATCTTAGACTTGATGTTACCTAAGATCGACGGGCTGGAAGTTGCCCGCCAGGTACGGATGAAGCATGACATGCCGATTATTATGGTCACGGCTAAGGATTCTGAACTGGATAAAGTTCTGGGCTTGGAACTTGGTGCGGATGACTATGTGACTAAGCCATTTTCAAACCGTGAACTAGTGGCTCGTGTTAAGGCTAATTTGCGTCGCCAAAATACGGTTAACGCTGCTCAGCCAGAAGAAGAGGAAAACAAAGACATTGAAATTGGCGATTTGGTCATTCATCCAGATGCTTACTCCGTTACTAAGCGGGGTCAAAATATTGAATTAACTCACCGTGAATTTGAACTGTTGCACTACTTAGCGCAACATATCGGTCAAGTAATGACGCGTGAGCACTTACTGCAAACGGTCTGGGGTTACGATTATTTTGGTGATGTCCGAACGGTCGATGTGACTGTCCGTCGGCTTCGCGAAAAGATTGAGGATAATCCCAGTCACCCAACGTGGTTAGTCACTCGTCGCGGTGTTGGGTATTATTTGCGGAATACTGAAAGTGAGTCAGGTCAAGCGTAATCATACGCATAAGAGCGTTTAAGGGGTAAACGGTAGCGTGAAACGAAAACTTAAATGGTATCATTCGATACAATTCAAAATCGCGTTTGTATTCGCGATGATGCTCATTATTACATTGGAAATTGTCGGCGCCGTGTTTGTACAGCAATTAGAGACGCAAAACTTGCGGCAATTTAAAAGCCAAATTTCGCTGCAGCGTTACGTCAGTACAAACTTAACCACTCAGCTGTCACGAGCGAACACCGACGCATCTAACCGGCAAATTCGAATTTTGCTATCGGATGCTAACATTCCAAGTACGGCGAACGCACAAATTCTTGTTATTGATAATAAGGGCACCATTCGTGGCACAAACGAAGCTAATAATCAGCAGGTCGTTGGTCAAAAAACCACTGACGACACGGTAAAAAAAGTTATTTATAATAATAGCGCTGGTAGTGAAACGACAACGTTTGACGCATCAGCCAATCAATATTATTACACGAAAGTCACACCATTGATCAAACAAAGCAGCGGGAGCAGTACGCCCGTTGGGGTTGTGTACATTCGTGCCAATTTAGAGAGCGTTTATGACAGTATTAGCAAAGTGACTGCCATCTATTTAGTTGCGGCCATTATTGCGATTGCCATGGGATTAGTGCTATCAATCGTTATTTCCCGGGCAATTACTGTCCCAATCACAGAAATGAAGGAACAAACCCAGCGGATTGCTCGCGGGGATTACTCTGGGCAGGTAAAAGTTTATGGAAACGATGAGTTGGGTCAGTTAGCCAGTGCGGTTAATAACCTTTCTGTTCGTGTGGAAGAAGCGCAAGAGTCTACTGAATCTGAGCGAAGACGGCTGAATTCTGTCTTGGCACATATGACTGATGGGGTTCTTGCGACCGATCGACGTGGGAATGTCACTATTATCAACGAAACGGCTGTTGAATTTTTGGACGTTGACTCCAATCAAGCCATTGGTGAATCAATTTTGGATATTCTGCATATTCGTAATCAATATACATTGCGTGATTTACTCGAAAATCCTGATGAGATTATGCTGGACTTCTCAACGGACGATCATGATTTGATCCTGCAGGCCTACTTCTCACTGATTCAGCGTGAATCTGGGTTCATTAGTGGCCTCGCCTGTGTTCTGCATGATGTTACTGAACAACAGAAGATTGATCAGGATCGTAAGCAATTTGTTTCTAACGTGTCACATGAGTTGCGGACGCCGTTAACCAGTGTTCGGTCATACGTTGAGGCGTTATCTGACGGTGCCTGGAAGGATCCTAAAGTTGCGCCGAAATTCTTGAAGGTTACACAAGAAGAAACGGATCGGATGATTCGAATGATTAACGATTTGCTGACCCTTTCAAGAATGGATTCTGGCACGCAGAAGCTCAATTTAGAGCTGGTCAACTTGAATGAACTGTATAATTACATCTTGAATCGGTTTGATATGATCATTGATAGTGACGAACAAAAAGACCGGTCTGACAAGCATTATACGATCAAACGAGAGCTGACTAAGCGAGATCTCTGGGTTGAGATTGATACGGACCGCTTTACACAAGTGATCGATAATATTATGAATAATGCGATCAAGTATTCACCAGATGGCGGGGTCATTACTTGCCGTTTGATTGAAACGAATAATAACGTGATTTTGAGTATTTCTGATCAGGGATTAGGTATCCCGCGTGCGGATATTCCTCACGTTTTCGACCGGTTCTACCGAGTGGATAAAGCTCGTTCCCGGGCTCAAGGCGGTACTGGGCTTGGATTGGCTATTTCTAAAGAAGTTATTCAGTCCTTGGGCGGTAAAATTTGGGTAGAGAGCCGTGAAGGACACGGGTCCACCTTCTACATTTCACTGCCGTACGAACCTTACGATGAGGGGGATGATCTCTGGGATGAAGCTTAGAAAATTATGGCTGCCAGTTAGTCTGGTAGCAGCAGTATTAATCAGTCTCGGACTTTCGGGTATGATGTGGACTAATCCGGCCCACTCGAACTTGAGTAATCGTACCAAAGTGACTAAAAATTCAGATAGTACCAGTAATACAACGTTTCAAGACATTTATTTACCATCACAGCTTCTTTCGACCGATCGTTTAGGTAGGCAGGAGTTATTAACGAATAACCGGGTTAACGTGGCCTCCGATTTACGTGATCGAATGAGTCATTTTACGGCGGAAAAAGCAAAAAGTGTCAGCAAAGGGAATTCCAAACGGTATCTCGCTCAGTTAAAGCGCAAGGAGTCAGTTCTGCTGAACTATAACTCTGCTATTTCGGTTAATTTCTTCCGCAAAGCATTTAATAATCAGTTGAAGATTCCAAACCAGAAGTTCAACCGGATGCAGTTACTGCTCAATGATCCTAAGCATCTTTATCTGCTGAACGATCAAGGGTATCGCATCGTTAGAGTAACCCTCAAAAATAATCGGGCTGATAAGCTACGCCATGTTTTAGCGGATAGAATGGTCAAACATCGAGTGGCCTTTGAATTGTTCAACGGTAAAGTCATTTTGACCTATCCGAAGGCTGTTAAATTACGCACGTATAGTTATCAGTTAACTCAGCAGACGCAAGATTACTACGCTAACCGGATCATGACCACCAATTCTAACAGTAATGTTCAGATTAAGCGGCATCAAAATAGTACCGATTATGATGATCACGGTTTCCGTCATATGAGTGTTGATAAAACGACGGATACGGTCACCTTTACTGATTATAATTCGCAGGTTAAGAGCAACAGCTTTTTGCAGACCATGAATCACGTTTATGACCAGTTAGTCATGGTCGGTATGCCATTAGACAGTGTCCGCTTTTATTCCTATGATTCTGGCAGCAACACTGCTGTTTTCCGAACATACGCAGGTGGACTTCCTATTTTTGATCAGAGCAATTTTGGTGCCATTCAAATGAAAGTGCTGGATCAATCGTCTTACCGGATGAAGTTCTCACTAGACAGCTTGCAGGTGCCAGTTCCACCCGTTCAGACTTCAGCAACGATTATGTCGAGTACTGATCTGCTAAAACAGCTGAAAAACGCTGGTATTAAGGAAAATAAGATTCAAGGTATTGAACTGGGCTATGAATGGAGTCGTGACAAGTCACTAGCAAACGTTGTTAATTTAGTGCCAACCTGGTACGTCAAAACGAATAATCAGTGGCAGAATTATCGTAAACTACTTGGCCAACAGTGAAAGGAGGTAGCCGGTCGTGAATTTTAAACGAATTCAAATGATTTTCCTAGCGATTTTTATCGCAATGGATGTTTTACTATTTCTATCATATAATCGCAACAGTGTTGGTGATTCAACTGCTTCAGGGAATAACAACATCTTAGAGGAAATGCGTAAGGATCAGATTACGTTTAGCAAACCGACTACCGACAAGCACGAAGGCTATTATTTCTCAGGAAATAACGGTGATGCGTTGCGGCAGAGTGCGACAAACCTGCAGCAGCAAGATTTGCACTTCAGTGGCAGTGAGTTAGTCAGTGAATTTAAAAAGCCGGTTAAGCTAACCGATGGGTCGGCTAAACAGATTTTAGATAAAATTGTTGCTAATCCTGGACTAATTGCTAAGGGTAAGCAGTATGAATATAGTAAGCAGTTATCGAATAACAACGAGATCATTTACGTTCAGCGGGTTGCCAAAAAGCCGATCTATTCGCATTTTTGCCAAATTCGGTTTGATTTAGACAGTCAGCACCGAGTGATCGGCTACAGTCAAAACTATCTGGGGGGTGTTAAATTCCTAAAGGAAGCATCCAAGACAATCAGTGAAGAACGGGCGTTAACCTGGCTGTATCAATACAATGAAATTCCAAATGGCGCCAAAGTTTCTTGGGTGCATTTAGCTTACACGAGGCTATTAACGGCACGGGGACAGTATGTCTTCTTACCAACCTGGGTATTTGCCGTTAAAATCAATAATTCCTCTTCAGTGATTTTGAAGCGGGTAAACGCCTATACGGGTGAAGTGATTAAAACGGGAGATAACAATCAAACAAGTAACGCTAATTCAGAAATTTTCACGCTCACATAGTGATATATCAGTAAGTATTTAATGATTGCGTTTCGTTGCAAAATGCGTTGTAATAGTAACGACGAACAATCATTGAAAAGTGAGTATGGACGGATTATTCACGGCCCTACCAATGACCACGTTGGCGGGGTTTTTGTATTTTAAATAAAAGGAAGTTGGGCAGTTTATGCAAGAGCAAAATGACGGATTAAAAGTGAGTGTTTTAGCCAGTGGTAGCACGGGAAACTGTACTTACATTGAAACAGCTGAACACAAGATTTTAATTGATGCCGGATTGAGCGGTAAAAAAATCGAAAATTTGATGCAATCCATCGGTCGCGACTTGAGTGACGTGGATTCTCTTTTCGTCACGCATGAACACTCGGATCACCGTAAGGGTGTCGGCGTTTTAGCCCGGCGCTATGGGATGAACGTTTACGCCAACCAGGGTACCTGGGATGCGATGGCCAGTAAAATTGGGGTCATTCCTACTGAACAAAAGAACATTATTGCGCCAGATTCCGTACTCAGCATGGGGGATCTGGACGTAGAGAGCTTTACGGTCTCTCACGATGCTGCTGAGCCTCAATTTTACGCTGTACACAGCGGTGGTAAGAGTTTTGTGGTACTCACAGACACTGGCTACGTTTCAGACCATGTCGAGGGTGTTATTAAAGATGCGGACGCTTATTTAATGGAGTGTAACCATGATGTTGAAATGCTGCGGATGGGTAGTTATTCATGGCCGTTGAAACAACGAATTTTGAGCGATACCGGTCATTTAAGTAACGAAGACGGGGCCGATGTGATGATGGACGTTTTGGGTCGACATACCAAGCGGATTTTCTTGGGTCATTTAAGTCAGGAAAATAACATGAAGTCCTTGGCCCACTTAACCGTAGCCTCAATCATGGAAGACCACGATTTTGGCGTTAACCATGATTTTAAGATTCTAGATACCGATCCAGAAAAGGCCAGTGGTTTGATAACACTGTAGTTAGCTTAAGAATTTTTTAGTAAAAGCTTAAGTTTTTTTACGAGTAAAGATTCAAATAAAGTTCACATCTAATAGTTAAAATGGTTTCATAAGTTAGTTAAGCAAATTTAAGAACCAATATGGCCTAAATAACAGCAGTCATCACTGGACATCAGTTGTGATGATGAACAAGGAGGGAAGCGCGATTCGCGCGGAAGTATGGATAATCAACAAAGACCAGGATCAAACAATAACCGTGGACTATTGATTAAGGTTGCTGTGACGGCGTTAGTTGCCGGGTTACTTGGTGGTGGTATTGCATACGGCGGTGCCAATTACATGAGTAATCGCGATACGACGTCGGTGCCAGCAGGCTCAAATAAATCGGGGACTGCCACTACCAGCAACATGAAGGTCAATGTCAGTTCACAAGCTTCTAAGGCCTTTTCAAACGTGAAGGATTCAGTGGTCTCGGTCATTAACCTACAAAAGAAGACCCAGTCCTCTAGCACCCTGAATGGTATTTTCGGCGGTAACGATTCCAGCAGTAATTCTTCGTCTAGCGGCAGTTTGCAGGCTAGTTCAGAAGGCTCAGGTGTTATCTATAAAAAGGCTGGCAATAGCGCTTATATCGTCACGAATAACCACGTTGTGTCTGGTTCTAACGCCCTTGAAGTGATTTTGAGTAATGGTAAAAAGATTGATGCTAAGCTGGTGGGCAAGGATGCAGTCACGGACCTTGCTGTGTTGAAGGTCAATAGTGCTGACGTTTCTAAGGTGGCCAGTTTTGCTAACTCAGATAACATTAAAGTCGGTGAAACGGCGCTTGCCATTGGTTCACCTCTTGGCTCACAGTACGCCACTTCGTTAACGGAAGGAATTATTTCTGCCAAGAAGCGGACGGTAGCGACAACGGATGAAGCCACGAACCAGCAAACGGGTAATGCAACCGTTATCCAAACCGATGCAGCGATTAACCCTGGTAATTCTGGTGGCCCACTGATCAACCTTGCCGGCCAAGTCGTTGGGATCAACTCCATGAAGCTTGCTAGTAGCGGTACAGGAACCAGCGTGGAAGGGATGGGTTTTGCCATTCCAAGTAACGAAGTGGTTTCTGTCATCAACCAATTGATTAAGAACGGTAAGATCGTTCGGCCAGCGTTAGGCATTAAGTACGTCGACTTGTCCGAAATTTCAAAGACGCAGCAGAAGTCCATTTTGAAATTACCAAGCAGCGTTGAAAACGGGGTTGTTGTCATGGAAACTCCGGGTGCTTCTACACCAGCTGGACGTAGCGGCATTAAGAAGTACGATGTGATCACAGCTTTAGATGGTAAGAAGATCAGCACGAATTCGACGCTGAGAGACCTACTGTATAAATATAAGGTTAATGATACGGTTACCGTTACCTACTACCACAACGGTAATCAAAAGACTGCCAAAGTTAAGTTGACGGAAACGACGTCACAACTGAATCAATAATCAAAAAGCGTGCATGTGAATAAAAGGCTGAAACCTGAATTATCAGGCTTCAGCCTTTTCATTTTGAGTGAAAAAGACGAATGTTCGAGTTATTCACTAGTTGATAAAGACAGTTTAATGGGGCTGGTGGGCGGTAGCAGTCGAATAACGAAAGCGCTATTGCTGTGGAAAATTCGGAAGTGTGAGTAATCCACAAGAAACTGTGGATAACTTTGTGGATAACATTTAAATTGCTATAAATGCCTTGTTTGCTGAATTCTTCCAGGCGTTTCTTAAAAACTATTAACAGACTGTGGATAACTCAAAAATGGGGTTAACTAAATTTTAATAAAACGTTGCTATGACGGCGTTTACATTGGTACAATAAGAGTTAAAGAACGGTATGTATTGAAAACGAATAAGCGTTTTTAGCAAGCAAACTATTGTCCACAAGGAAGCGCAAAAACGACTTTATCAACTGTGGATAACTTTGTGGACAACTTAAATTAAGGAGTAAGTTATGAACATCAAACTGGTCGTCGTCGGGAAATTAAAAGAGAAGTATTTTAAACAAGGAATCGCGGAATACGCCAAACGGCTGTCGCGATTTTCCAAATTTGAAATTGTGGAAGTGCCAGACGAAAAAGCGCCAGAAAGTTTAAGTGACTCTGAGATGGCTCAGGTGATGGCAAAAGAAGGCGAACGGATCCTTTCTAAGATTAAGGATCGGGAATATGTCTATGCTTTAGCTATTTTAGGAAAAGAGCGCTCATCAGAGGAATTTGCTAAAGAGATCAAGGATCTCACTACGTATGGGCACTCTGATATTACCTTTGTGATTGGCGGTTCGCTGGGATTGGCGCCAGAAGTCCTGAAACGTGCGGATACCCAAATTTCATTTGGTCGATTTACGCTACCCCACCAACTGATGCGGCTAGTGTTGACAGAACAGATTTACCGGGCGTTTATGATTAATGAGGGTAGTCCGTATCATAAGTGAGGAGGACCACTTCATGAAAAAATTAGAAGAAATGAGTCTTCATGAGCTTTGGCAGCTGTTTCCAATTGTCTTGAAAGCACCTGATCCGAATTATCAGCGGTGGTATGAGGACGAAAAACAAAAGATAGTCCAACATTTGCATAGTGCGGCTATTTATCGCATTAATCACATTGGCAGTACGTCTGTTCCTGGATTAATTGCGAAGCCCACGGTTGATATTTTGTTAGAACTTGTTGGTTCATATGATCTGGACAGTGTCATTTCAGATTTGCAATCATTGAAATGGCGGGTCATGGCTAGAAATGACCGTTTAAAAACAATTGATTTGAACAAGGGGTATACACCTACTGGCTTTGCGGAAAAGGTGTACCATTTACACGTCAAACCCGCTGGTGATTGGGGAGAGCTCTATTTTCGTGATTACCTGATCGCAAATCCGAAAGTAGCAAAGCAGTATGGGGAACTAAAGTTAAAGTTAGAACAAAAGTACAAGTATAACCGTGACGCTTACACTGCTGCTAAAACGGATTTTGTCACCAGGTATACGCAAAAAGGGCGAGAAGCATTTAACGGCAGGTATCGACCGGGTAAATAGATGCTGAAAATAAGATAAGGGGTGGCATCCATGGAAGTAACTTTTGACGAAAGTTTTGCGGGTATGTTGAAATACGAAGCAAAACTATTGACAATCGGTTTGCAGTTAGATGCTCAATTTGGGGATTTATACCGATTTAGCGGTGCCAAGAACTCATTTTGGCAATTGAAAGCTAGCCATAATACCGATGGGCAAACAGCTGGTGAATTACGGACATCCGTTATGAAACAAATAGAGCAGCTTAAATCAGCCATTGCTGCTGGAGAACCGTTGCGAGTGTGATGGAGTGAAACGGCAGACGACCAGCTTGGGTTTTACTGGTTTTGTCAGTTAACTCAACGCGTAACTAATCGGGTTACGCAAGTGCGGGTGCCATTACTGTTGCCAAAAGCGAAAAAATGGTCAGCATTGTATCGAGTCTCGCATTTAGGTGAACTCGATTTTGCTGATATTCAGTCCGTATTGCAGAATGAACATCCCTTATCAGTCAATGAGCGTCAGTCGTATGCAAATGGATGGCAAGCAGTGTTGGAAGAGAACGTACCTGTAAGAGTGAACCTAAACGGAGCAGTCGTTGGTGTTGGGGAGACCTTTTTTGTTCGCTTTTTGAGCTTAGAGAAATTAACTAGCTGGTCAGCAACCCGAGTCATTGGTAAAGCGATGGGTAACTATCCCGTGGATGTGCCAGACTGGTGGTATCGGTATAGATTGGATAGGCTTTCTTCCAAAGGCGACTAACTTAATATTCATAAAAAAGCAGACCGAGAAATTTCCCGATCTGCTTTTATTTGTTGAGTAGATTAATTCTACTTACCTGTATTGTTCAACTCCAACAACCGTGCCCGCAAAGCATCATCGTAAGCAGTCAGATACAAACCGTACTTCCCCCGCTTGATCAGCACGTTCAAAACGTTAGCAATGAACGCCTTGTATTCTTCACGGCTAAATTTGATGTCTTTGCGCTTTTTGAAGACTTCTTTGTGAGAATACTTTTCTGGAATGACAGTCATTGTGTCGGTTTCTTTGTCATAACCGAATGATGGGCCAATGACCATGCCGACATAGTTTAAATCAAAGCCCTGCAAGGTATAAATGGTTCCAACTTGAGTAATGGAGCCTTCACGTTTAGCCCATGGCGTCCGTTGCGGATCCCATTCGTCCCATGGCAGGTTAAAGGTATCCATTTCAACGTTATGCCGGCCATCGATTCGTGGGAAACCAGACGTTGCGACCATTCGGCTCATGCCATATTCCTTGTTTCGTTCCTTAATTTTTTCGAACATCTCACCAGCTTTATCGAACACTTTGAATTCGAAGTCACTGTTGTCAGGAAATGGCTTAATCGGCTTTTCTTCAGTCAAATCGTTCATCCATTTAACCTGCTCGTCACTAGCCACCATTCGGTACTGGAAGTTCATGTCAAACTGCTTGTAAGGGTGGTTACCGATGGTTTTGAAGAGCAGCTTTTTGTCCCAGTACATCTTTGATTGGAAGACTTGATCAAAATCGTACACGACGACCACTACTTTTGCCAGATTCATCAAGTCAGTTAGTTGATTTTGACCGCGGTAATGGGCGTAGGGTTCTGATTTGGAGTAGAGCAAGTGCGCTTCGTCCACAAAAATAATGTCATATTTTTCGTGATTCTTTTGAGCGTAGTTAATCAGTGAAGTAGGACGGCGGATGGTGCTGACATTCATATTTGGAATAGCTGAGCCCATTTCACGGTAGGCCTTGTACAGTTCAGGGTGATTTACTACCAGAGAGGTCTTATAGCGCTTATCGGTCATATACTGGCGTACCAGTTCCATTAAGACGACCGACTTACCAGTTCCGGCTGCACCTTCGATGATGGCAACTGAAGATGTCTTGCCGGTGAGTCCCTGTTTAATGTAGCAGTTGATATTAGTAATCACATTTTTTTGATCGTCGGATAGATCATCCACAAAAAATTGTGCTTTTAAAACTTTGTTCATTGGTTTGGTCATTAGAAAACTCCTAGTTGATTAGTTGTTATTAGCTTCGTGCGATAAAAAACAATTGCCTTAACATTATACTGCTTAGTCTTGCGGTAATGCCAGTTGGTATTTTGTATTAACTTGGATTCCCCAGAGTGGTGGATTAGCGGGATAGTATTGATTAAATGAATTGGATTGTCCCCGAGTAATACAATTACAACGTGTAGTTGTTTTATTCAATTATACAAATAAGAAAGACGTATCTCTGACAGGCTAGAGCTTGTTAGGAGATACGTCTTTTTGTTGATCAAGTTAAAAATGTTTCATGTGAAACATTATTGCTGGTTAATCCAGATTTAAAGTATCGGTAACTTACTGTAATGACCAGTTAAGAGGATCAGGGACTTCAGGCGTGGTAGTTATAAAGGCCTTAACAGTGGTTGATAAAGAAACTCAGCAAGGTGCTTTAATTATCCCCAGCCGACATCTTTCGCGCGTCAATCAGATGGCTATTCAGGAACCAGTACTGATGCCAATCACCAACCAAAGCTGTAAAAGGAACCGGTTTTTTACCTTGTTCTTCGACCTTTTGAATGAGGTAGTTACGCAAGATCCAAGGATCATTAAGTGAATTCTGGGTAAGTGTAAATAAATGATTCAACTTAGTTAGGCTGATGTTGAGATCACCGGCAACTTGTTCCTTCGTTAATCCGCTGAGTTCAAAATTTTGCTGTAATTCGTTCTGGGTGTTTTTAAGTTGTTGTGGGTTTAAAGTCATTCTTATCAGGTTCCTTTCTAATTCAGATGGAAAATTCGTTCAGCATTACCATGCGTAAAGGCGTCCAGCTGATCGCTCGTTAAATCAGTATTATCCAAGAAGGTGCGAGTATTCTTAGGCTGCTTATAAGGGTAATCAATCGAGTAAATCAAATGTTCTGGACCCATTTCGGCAAGTAAGAAGTTGAGTTGCGGCTTGCTCAAAATACCGCTAGGAGTAACGTAGACGTTATTTCGGTAATAGTCTGAGAAGGACTTTTCCAAACCAGCATAAGCATCAATTTCATCGTCCAATCGTTCCAGGAACATGGGCACGAATTCACCCCAGTGACCGGAAACCAGTTTTAAGTTAGGCAGTTTGTCAAAGATGCCAGAAACAATCATGCGCATGACCTGGATACCAACGTCCATGTGCCAGCCAAATCCGGCAGAGGACAGAATTCCGGTCACTACGTCTGACCAGTTTTCATTAGCAAAGTAGTGCTGCGTCACGTCGGTTGGAATGAACGACGGATGGAAATAGACCGGAACATCTAATTGGCTGGCTGCTTCAAAAATTGGGAAGAAGAACGGGTCATCAAAAAACTTGCCTTGATAATTTCCCTTGAGTAAGACACCGTTTAAATGCAAGTCGTTAACAGCCCGCTTTAATTCAGTCGCGGCGGCCACTGGTTCACCAACGGGTAGTACGGCTAAGCCACCAAAACGGGTCGGATTAGTGGCAATCGCTTTAGCTAATTCATTATTAGCCTGTTCACAGAGCTTCACAGCAATCTTAGGGTCTAAATTCTGCGGTGATGAATTACCGTAAGAAAGGATTTGTTGATCAATTTCGAATTTATCCATAAATTCAATTCGTTGTTTAGTGACGTCATGCATGATTTCAGGCGTTGGCAACGTGGTCTGTATGTAGTGTCGCATTTCTTTGCTGACGTTTGGCATAGCCGCCTTACCAACGATTTCGTTGATGGCTTGGGTGATTTTCGCGGATTCAAAATGTTCTTCAACTGTAATGATTTTCATTGTGCTACTCCTTTATCTTCCAAATCAGGTTTGTACTTTCGCGCTACATTGAGTATTATAGGGAGCAATAAAGTCGGATGAAAGGAAGATGTAAGACATATATGTGTCTTATGTCGCATAGTAAAAATGGCTAGAGCATTCATCAATCAACCAGTAAAAATCGATCAACGAAAGCAACGTTCACATGCCAGGCTATTCAATGCCATAGTGGCGAAGTATCAGGCTGGTACTGATTTTAAGCAAATTGAGATCAAAGAATTCTGTAAAAGCGCTGGCGTTTCAAGGGCGACCTTCTACAGGCATTATCAAAATATTGCGGATGTGATCGTGGTTCACTTTCTGATCGTTATTTCGGATTTTGAGAAGCAAATCGATGCTTTACAGCAGCCAAACTTTGAGAATAGTAGTCAGGTGGTTGTGTCTGAAATTGAAAACAACCTGGAACTGATTAAGCTCGTTTCTTGGAGTGGTACGCAGAAAAAAGTACAGTCGGTGTTAAGTGGAACCGCCCAACAAATTCTGATTTTACGGGACTATCCAATTGCGAAAAGACAGTTTGTCAGTGAGTTTCTTGGCGGAGCGATTCTGAACTTTGCGCAACAAATTGCTGAAGCACCAGAACCCATTTCACAGGCTGAGGCACTGGACTTATATCGGTTGTTGATTCCCAATAATTTATGAGATATTAACTGACATTAGCGTCAAAAAAAGCGTTAGAGGAAAATTTCCCTCTAACGCTATTTAGATTATTTACTTTCGAATTTGATTCAGCGGCGACTGATCATCTGGTGTAATGATTCCCGCTTTGATCATCAGCCGAATTGCCTCTCGCAAGTGATGAGTCAGGGCAGCTTTCTCGGTCTCAGATAGGTTTTCAGTATGCGATTGAATCCGGTGAGCAATCAGCTGACTGTGCTCATGAATCACGTTTTTACCATGTTCGGTGCCGTACACGTTAACTACCCGACGGTTATCTTCGTTGTGCCGGCGTTCGACCAAGTCACGTTTTTCTAACGTGGCAATCAAGCGGGTGAGTTGTGCCCGGGAAATGCCGGTGGTATCAGCAAGCTGACTCATGCTGATACCAAGCCGCGTATAGACGTTCTTTAACGTAATGGCTTGAAGCCGGGTCAGACCGAATTCATCCAGTGTTCGGTTTTGGGTGATTGCTTGTGTCAAATCGGTAAATAACTGCTCGAGTTCTAATGCGTTGTTAGTGTTGTCTGCCATTTCATCACTTCCTTAGTGAGGTTTTGAGGTTGGTAATAGTAATTAATTATTAACAATTGACAATTATCAATTATAAGTATAAAGTAGATTTCTGTCAATTATAGACTATTTGATATTGTAATTGTCGTTAGTGATGAGAGTTAACGGTTGATCGAAAGGAACGTGGAAAATCATGAATGATTTTGAAACAATTAGCCAACTTGTATTGAAGGAACGGATGTATCGTGGTCGGCACGTTAAGGAAGCTGCCGATTGTTATTTTCCGGATGCCACTGTGACGACGAGCTGGCAAAGCGGACCGGTTTCAACCTTTTTAGGCAAGCAACCGGCAGATTTTGCCAATTCATTACCGATCGTCGGCCGTTTTGGCGCACCTATCGTACATCAAAATGGGAGCCGCGCCTACGTTGAACTTTCATCAACCACTAATCACTGGCAGATGATCAATGGCGTTGAAGCTGTCATTGAATCTTATATGCGCTTGATCTACCGGGTTGAGAAGCGGAACAATGAATGGAAAATCGTTAATTTAACTTCAATCGACGAGGCTGATAAAATGCAGCCAGCGATTCCTGGTCAAGATCTCAAGGTTAACCCAGATGACGTTGCTAAATTACGCCGGAGTTACCGGTTCTTAGCCTATGGCCGTATAAAAGCTGGTGGTGAAATCAGCCAGGACCTCATGGGAACTGACCGAAAAACTGATGAAGATGGGCTTTACCAAAAAACAGAGAACTGGCTTCATGAAAACGACTAATTAAACGAGATTAATCACAGACGATAAGGAGAATCATTTTATGGCAGAAGAAAAAACAATTTTGACACTAATTAC
Source organism: Secundilactobacillus mixtipabuli (assembly GCF_002217925.1). Taxonomy (GTDB): domain Bacteria; phylum Bacillota; class Bacilli; order Lactobacillales; family Lactobacillaceae; genus Secundilactobacillus; species Secundilactobacillus mixtipabuli. Next base: position 100,018 of record NZ_BCMF01000010.1, read on the forward strand.
CGGTGCTGATAAGGGCATTGGTTTTGCTACCGCTCAAGCACTTGGCAAGAAGGGCCAGCATATTTTGATTGGTGCCCGTAACCAAGAACGTGGCGAAAAAGCGGTTGAACAGCTTAAGGATGACGGGATTAAAGCTGATTTCATTCAACTCGATGTGACTGATAAGGCACAGATCAAGGCTGCAGCGGCTAAAATCAAGGCTGATTACGGTTATCTCAGCATTCTGATCAATAACGCAGGGATCGCCATGGATCACCATCAGCCTGCCTCAGAACTCAGTACTGATACTATTCGTCAGGACTTTGACGTGAACTACTTTGGCCTGATCGATGTGACTCAGGCGATGATTCCACTATTAAAAGCAGCTAGTCCAGCTAAAATCATCAACGTTTCCAGTAACATGGGCTCCATGGGCTTGGCTAGTGATCCTAGTTCTCGGTTCTATAAGGTTAATTCATTGGGCTACCAGTCATCAAAAGCCTCAGTTAACTTTGCCACGATTATTTTCAGTAAAGAGTTAGCGGATGATGGCATTACGGTGAACTCGGTTAACCCAGGCTGGACTGCTACCGGATTTGGTGGCCGTCCAGAGGATGCACCTGCTCCAACAGGAATGCAGGACGTTGCTACTGGTGCTGCACAGATCATCAAGATGGCCAGTTTGCCGATGAATGATACCACCACGGGTACCTTTACGGAAAATGCCGGCACTTTACCTTGGTAATCAGGTTTAACAAGCGCTCTGGCAAGCCGCAATTTTTTCAATAGAAATCAAAAGGCGTTTCGGATATGAACTTTCATAGCTGGAACGCTTTTTATATTTGCAACAGAACAGATGTTTCATGTGAAACATTTTTGCGGAGCCTTTCCAACCGTCATTTACCCTATTTGGCGCTATAATTTGAGTGATTATAGGGGAGGTGGACAGCGTGAACAATCTCGCACAATATCTAAAACGCGAAGGGGTTCATTTATCAGTCATTGAAGAACAAGAAATCAAGAAGCTTCAGACGGCACTGAGGTCGTTGTGGGTGAATATTGCCATCTACCTACTGATTACCCTCATTGAATACTGGCTGGCTGCTATTGGCCATTCTCAAGCACTGCGGGCGGATGCGATGAACAACCTGTCTGGCGTGATCTCCACTCTGTTTCTGATTGTCGGCTTGCACACCGCGACGGACTCAGATGACCACTTTCTAGTTGGCAAACGGATTCCGTTGCTAAATGGTCGTAACGATGACCGGATGCAGTTGTCGCGGTTTCGGATGGCGACGATCTTTACGCTGGTCACCAGTTTTATCATTATCTTTATTGCGGGTCAAATTATTTTTCAGGGTGTAAAAACCATGTATACTGCGGGCATCAGTCATCATCCTAATCTTTATTCCGCACTTGGCGCAGGCATTGCAACGGTGCTCATGGCGGTCGTCTGGTACTTCAATTATCACAACGGTAAGCGGCTCAGTAATGCTGTGCTGTCAGCAGCGGCAAAGGATAGCATGGGCGACGTGGCAACTAGTTTTGGCACCCTAGTAACGGTCCTGATGGCTTTCGGATTTAAAACGCCCTGGATTGATAGTACTGTTAGTATCATTATTGGTTTCTTCGTTCTCTGGTCGGGGTTAGTGATTTTTCAGGAATGTACCTTGAACTTAGCTGATTACGTGGATCCTGATTTGGAACAGCGGATCAAGTCCGCCATTATGCAGTTTGATGACGTTCACCAGATCAGGGAATTCAGAAGCCGCTACAACGGTGATGTTTTAATTGTTGAAATGCTGATTATGGTTAATGCCAAGATGGATGTCTTAACACTTTATGGGCTAACTGAACGGATTGAAAAAATGTTAGAAGAACAGTTTCAGATTTTCGATGTGACGACTCAAGCCGTACCGGATCCTGATGATGAGCTGGAATGATGATAGTAGGGGAGACAAAAAAACTAGCGGAAGCTTAATGAGCTTCCGCTAGTTTTTTAGGTTCTACAATATCTGTTGTTGGTAATAGATTTTATCTATTACTGATAACAGATTTTTTGTTACACTACTATTTAATAAAAAACGGGCATTCCCGCCCATTCATTAAAATCAACCAC
>NZ_BCMF01000011.1 GCF_002217925.1 Secundilactobacillus mixtipabuli
ATCTTCGTCGTGGTTGATTTTAATGAACGGGCGGGAATGCCCGTTTTTTTATTAGTTAATAGTGTACAAAAAATCTGTTATCAGTAATAGATAGAATCTATTACCAACAACAGATATTGTAGAGCCCGTATTTACAGGGAGAACGGTATGAATTCATCAACATGTTCGTCAATCTCTTGTAATAGGTAGTTACATTTTGTATACTAAAATCAATAATCAGTATAAAATATACTAAATGGGGAGTTAAAATGAGAACAAAAGTTAGTTATTTCGATCTTCATTATCATCTCCAAGAAGTTACGATTGAAAATGTTAAGAACGTGAAATACGGTAAAATCAATTTTATGAACAAAGACCAGCCACTTAATACGGTGGGGATATACGGGGCTAATGGTTCGGGTAAAACGACCTTTGTTGATGCAATGACGTTAGTAAAAACGATTATTGAAGCGTCAGTAGTTCCGAAATCTGAAGACTTATACCATAGTTTGGTAGACCTGGTTCCGCTTGGAGAAGGGAATACACCGACTATTTCTGTTGCAATTGCTGGTGAAGAAGCGGACGTGACGTATCAGGTGACTTTTAGCACAAAACAATCAAGGTTATGGATTGACGAAGAACGGATTTACTATAAGCGCAATGTTCCCCGGGCTAAAACACGACTTCTGTTTCACTACAAACAGGGTGCTAAATTAAGCTCTGCTATTGATTTGCCATTACTCGATCTGACTAAGAGTGTGGAAAGCACAGTTGCTAAGCCAAAGAATCAAATCAAGCTTGGAATTGTTAGTGGAATAGCCCAACCCAAGGGTAGTTCACTATTTTTCAATGATCAGATGGTCACGATTGTTCAGGATGAAAAGATATTTGGCCCTGAATTACACTATGTACAGGAAATCTTCAATACATTTGCTTTGAATCTATCCATTTATTCAAGTAAAATTTCCGGCCAAATCTATTCAGATATCAGTCTGCCCCTTAGCTTCTCTGTTGAAGGCGGGTTTGGTATGACAGAAATTCCAATGGACGGTAAGCACGAAATTGAACCGAGTACCTATAAATTCAGTCAAAAAATCTTTGAACAAATTAATCAAATGTTACCAATATTGATTCCGCAGCTTACCATTTCACTTGTAAAAAAAGACACGGTTATCACCAAAGATCAGCAGGAATTGAATGTGGTGGAGTTAATGGCCGAACGTGATGGAAAAGAATATCCATTGCGCTATGAGTCAGATGGCATCAAAAAAATCATATCTATATTAAGTACACTGATCAATGTTTATAATACACCGCGGGCAATTGCCATCATCGATGAACTAGATGCCGGTATTTTCGAATATTTACTAGGTGAAATCGTAGATGTTATTGCTGAAAATGCAAAGGGGTTGCTGATCTTTACTTCTCATAATCTGCGCCCGCTGGAAGTGTTAGATTATAAGAAAATCGTCTTCACATCGACTAATCCTGCAAATCGGTATATCACGATCAAAAACATTAAGCCAACGAACAATCTTCGTGACACATACATTCGTGCCATTCAATTAGGCGGTATGGATGAACCCGTTTTTGAAAAAGTTAATCCAACCAAGATCAAGCGTGCATTTCGCAGTGCTAGAAAAGTAGAAGAGGAATCACACGATGGCGAGTAATCTTACAGCTAAAGTTGTCATTTTAATGGTCGAAGGCGAAAATGATGAAATTTTACTAGAGCAATACGTTGATGAGGTCCTGCAAAATAAACAAACTGATTATCACTTTGAGGTCACTGTTGGTGATGTTTTAGGAAACAATCAGCACCACGCTAATGCTGAAAATATTGTCCTAGCAAAGATTAAAGAAGTGATGAGTACTCAGAAATATAAGAAATCTGATATTGCTGCTGTATTTCACGTAGTAGATGTTGATGGCAGTTTTATTAAACATGGACACTTCTTAGTGAATGAAGAGTTAAAGAAGCTTGATAGAAGTCATGAGTATGCAGTTGATGAAGAGTTGGTATACTCCGAAAGTACTGATATGAAGGAAAACAACCGTCAATCTTGGCAACTTAAACATGGGCGTTTAAGGACGTTGTCAACTCGAACGGAAATCTGGTCTATTCCTTATAGCCTAATCTTTTTCTCTATTACTTCAGAGCATGTTTTAAGTGGAGAAATCAAATACGATCAAGAAGCAAAGCTCGATGTCATTGATGCGTTCTTAAATCAGCATCCAACGGTGACAGACTTCTTAGGCTTTCTTGAAGATCAAAAACTGATCACAAAAGCAAATCCGTGGTCGGTTCTTGAGAAATCAACTGGGTTTAAGCGTCTTACCAATATAAATTGTGTGATTGATTCTCTTAAAGTGTTGGAATGATAAATGAGACCTCCAAATTGCAACTGGGGGTGTTATTTATATTGGATGAAGTTGTTATGTTATAAAGCAGAAAATGATTCCACAAAAAAAGCCAACCAAGTCTGCTCCGATTCCTCGAAGCCTGATTAGCAGCTAATGATTGTAGTTTAACATGGCCGACTCAGTGGGTCAAATCTGATACAAATTTAAAGCTCAAAAAGTTCCCGTAGCGTTTCCTGTACCACTGGATCACCGAATACCTCCGCTGCTGATGCATCAATAATTTGTTTTTGCTCTTTTGCTGAAGGGCTGAAAGATGGATGAGCTGGATATTTAAATCTGCATGCTCAATACTGAATGTTACGTTTGTATTCTCCACAGTAATTACCTCGATTGAGTTGGTTTCATTTAATCCGGCTGAAACAGTTACACAGGGTTGATTCGACAATTGTTAAGAGTATATTCTATAATTTGTCCTCGGTAAATTCGAACCACATCCCTTTGCAATTTCATCAGCATATAATATGATGAAACACAGAAAGGGGCGACCGCTTATGGCAATGATTACTGTTCGTGTCAGCGATTCCGAAAAGAAATGGCTGCAGTGCATGGCAGATTTCTACGGCATTACGCTGTCTGATTTGATTAAGAAATTCTCAATGGAACAACTTGAAGATAAATACGATAAACAAGTTGCTCAGGTCGCCTTTAAGCGGTATCAAGAAAGTGGTAAGGAAACCCATTCAATGGAAGAAGTTTTCCGTCAATTTGGCGGGACAGATGAGGACCTATAAGGTAGCAATCTTGTTAGACACTGGGGAGAAGTGTATCGCCTTTAATGTTAAAATGTTAGTAGAATAAAGATTGAGCCAATCACTAAATCTCTGAAAGCTGATGTCTATTAATGAAAACTGCAAAAGTATGGGTTGCACCATACGACAAGTGGAACAGAATCAATGATAGATTTAATTCTGTTGCGTTTATTTCAATGATGATCACCATCTTTTTCCATCCGTTTTGGCTGTCGCTGATAACGGGTCTTGCTTGGGCCATCAGCAGTGGGGCGTTCTTTATTTTTCTTTGGCTGAATGAGCGCAAGAAACATCAGCTTGCTAAAGCTGCTATGAGGGAAAAGCAACATATTAAAGCATAATCATGATAATGAAGTCTTCTGACCAGTAGTTGGAAGACTTTTTGTTTACAACGAAAAAGGCCAGCCAATGTATAAATACATTGACCAGCCTCCTTAATAACTAACGTTCAGCAGTACCTTCATTAGCAAACAGTCGAACCATCTTTTGTTTGGCTAATACGTTAAGTAAAACTTCGATGACATACATTGAATGGATAACTTTGCGTTTGCGAAGATATAAAGCTTAATAGTTGAGTCGATCAGCAATAACCTTGGCAGCCACCGTACTGATAACGCTTAATGATGCCGATCCAATCTTAGAAATTATGGTCTGCTTAGTTTGTTTCCAAACCGATTCATCACGGATGTTATCTAAGAATTTATGTCCCTCAAAAGTAATTTTCACAAATCCATACGTAACCGGCATTTGACCGGTAGGGGTGCCGTCTATGTATCCGGCGTCAACTAATTCAACAAATGTGTAACGAATTGTGTCAACAGAATACCGATCAGTGAAATTAACAGACTTAATGATGGAGTCCAAGTCAAAGATACCACCGTCGTCAAATGGTACTTTTTCAAGAAGCAGAAGCAAATCTCTAACACAATCGTGGTTAAGCTCCATAAGTGTTACTTCCTTTCAAGGCAAGCCAAATTCAGTGCGTGATCAATGTTTAATCAGCTCATTCACATTTCGTAATGACTGCCGAATGTTTTTAAAATCAAGGTTTTGTCTATAGGGCGTCCTTGTAATGTTTGATTCCAAGGGGATCCTGGTTGATGAGTAATGTTTCTTAATTCAACCGCAGTTTTATCGCCGTATTCATCTTCGATTTCAGTTAATAGTCTGGAAACTTCAGAATCAGTTTCAATTAAATCATGATCATGATATGCGTCGTCATCAAGTTTCTGACCTTTTTCTCCTATAATTCCTCTATTGCCTGAAAACTTTTGGTGTACTTCTTCAACAACAGGACCATGTTGCATAGCGATAATAGGCGAGGTGAACAATTCCTTACCTGTCTGTGAAGCATATCGTCCAAATGCAAAATAGAGTAGTTTAACAACTTTCATCTGGGTCAATTCTTCAACATTTTCATCATTTAAACTATCATGAAAGTTTTTTATACGAAACCAGTTAGCTAACTGAAGGGCACTGTATTTTGAAAATCCAGCAATAAAGTGAGTGAATGTTCTCTTTGAATCTGATTTTGTTTTAAGTGCTTCTTCTACTTTATTTTGAATATCAGCTGGTATTTGATGCTGGTCAACAGTGATATAGTCCTTCAGATTTCGATCATCATACATAAGTGACTTTAATAGGCGATTATGTGCCGTAGTTGGAAAGGCACCAGCTTCATAGAGTGCAATTGTATTGGGGCTAACGCCGATTAGCTTAGCGAAATCTCTTTGGCTTAATGTTAGTCGATTCCTAAAGCTTTTAATTTCTTTGGGGGAGAGGAGGTCGAATTCTTCTCTATACATTTCATTAGCTTTCTCAGCAGCTTGATCATCTAGTTCAAAATCGTCAACTAATTCATTAGTTTTAGAATCAAAGCGAGCAGGCGCAGTGACAGTATAGGAATGTCCCTTGATTACGAAGGTATTCGTATAGCTTTTTATATAGGTGTTATCCATTTTTTTCATTACGCTTTCCTCCTTTAGTGGTACTTGCTTGGATGAAATGAGATGAATTTGACATGTTTATTATGATCTGTGAATTTAAATTTGATGTAGTATATCTCTTCAAAATCAGTTTCGAATATCCAAACGAATTCACCTGCGTACTTGGTGCTTCGGTCTGCATCATAGCGGACAAAATCGTCAGCGCTTAACTGGTTAATGATTACTTTTGCCAAAGCATTGGTTACTGGGTACGCGGCTAGTTGACGTCGCTTAGTAAGAGTGAAATGGTTGATACTAACTAAGTATTTAACTAACGTAAGTGCTTCAATTTCGTTCATGAATTCACCATGTGTCCATCAATGTATTTTAAGTATAACTGAAATATTCTGTTCTTGCTACTAAATAGTATCATTACAAAAAAGTCAGCAAATCGCAGTGAAGTATTATTATGGAAAAGGCAGTTGGTTAGCTTACTAGTGGCTGTACAAGAAATAGCAACAACCAGGGAGTATCCATCAAGGGTACTCCCAAGTTCTACCACTTAAATTCACTCCCCCGAGGCTTACCCCAATCAACTTCACTATCCCGAACACCATCATCTACTCAGCCATCAAATAATTCGTGAATATTGGTAGGCTTCTTTTTCAAAGGGGTAAGCACAATCGAACCATTTTCAATGGTCACTGAAAGTTTATCGTCATTCTTAAGGTCAAGTTGCTTAATCACGCTGCTAGGAATACGGACAGCTTTTGAGTGTCCCCACTGTGAAAGCTTGGTTTGTTCCGTTGTCTGGTTCATGGCAAACCATCCTTCCATATGTATCTCTAGTAATGAAGCTGGAGTCGAAATGGGACTAATCTTTGATACCTACGCAAAATGGCCATCCAAGCATTCTTTACTCGAATGTAGCAAGTTCAAACTCTCGCCATCCCAACCCCCAATAGGTAAAATGATAGCAAACACTACAAGGGAGGCAACGTCATGTCACATATCGCAAAGAGCAAAGTTATTACCACCCGTGTCACTCAAGACGTCCATGATCGTGCTAAAACAAACTTAGCCAAAATGGGTTTAACTATATCTGAGTATGCCCGAATGTCTCTAATTAAAGCAGCCAATAATGAAGTAAAATCAATCAGTTTCCTAGATACCCCAGAAGCGCAGCACGCAAAGTACGAAGATCAACACCATATGGCAGAAACGATTGGTGATACGGATGACTTTGAAAAGTGGGCGAGAACGCTAGATGAAGATTAAAGGATTGCCCACTTTCAATCGATAATCGACAAATCATTGATTCGAACCATAGCTGAAATCAGGTTTTGTCTCATCATCAGATAAGCAAAGCCGGTTAATATCCTCAAGTTATCGCCATTCATATTAGTAGACGGGGTTGTGATCTCATCAGAGGTACCAATTCGCTTGATCCGATATTGGTCTCGGAGCCACTGGGTATAATCGTCAAGTAGATTATCAGTATCCAGGGAGTTCACCTCCAGTCTTGCAATCAAATTCACTTCACTCATTCAAGTATTATTCTAGCACATATGTTCCCCTTGAATGTCCCAATTCCCGAATTGGGATAAAGACAGTTAATTGTTTAATCTGTGCATAATCATAAATATGTGTGAATTGACCGGTGTTTGACTGCAAGGTGAGTGGGGGTATGATGGGTTCTGTTTCGCTGAAATTTATGCCTATGAATCCCAAATCAAGCACACCCAAAACGACCTGATTCCGATCAAAGGAGTCAGGTCGTTTTTGATTGTTATAGGGTTGCTTTGTATCTTGAGTAAGTTTATTCTTTTGAATGATTCTCCACCCTCAAATATAAAAAGCAACAGTATATTCTTTATAAGCGTTGATATATAGCAGTTTTTAATCAAGGTGCATTTTGCGGGTGGCACTTTTGGTGCTTTTTGTAATATTGGGAACAGCTGCTTTCCTTGGTTAGCTGATTCCAATATTACAAATGGATTTTAAGAGCATCCAATTGATGCTAATGTAAGAAGTCATTCAGAGACTATCAGAATGTAATTTTTGTGTATAGTTCTTTACAAATAGATTGTTTATTTTGAAATATCATAGTGTAGCCTGTACAATACAAAGTGAGTAAAAGCTTGCGAGCTTTTGCTGATGTTTTTGGTCGATATGGTAGTGGGTAGCCATATTGCCTGAGTAGAGGCTTTGTATCTGCTCACCAGTCGCAGTTAGGGACGCTTCCTAACTCATACCCTTTAATGAATCTATGAAAGCCGTCAGTTTTTACTCCAACTGACGGTATTTTTTTGAAATGAAACGGGTGTGAATTCTTTACCCAATGATCCTAATTTGAAGATAATTTTTGACATTTTTAATCGGCTGCTTAGTGGATAGATAACAAAGTACGCCCCCATTAATTTGAGGGCGTTTTTTTAACGACTTCAAGCAGAATTATATGGACACCTAGACGACGATGGTATAATATAAACAGAGATGTTAACCGAAAAGGTAATCTTTTTAGAGGAGCTGTCTAGTTGGAAATACAAACTGAAACCAAGAAGTTGCAAAAACAACTAGAAAACGACAGCAAGTTAGTTAAAGCTTTTGGCAGTCAAGTTGCGAAGAAAATAATGCAACGTATTACTGAGCTTCGGGCTGCGGAAAACTTATCAGCCGTTTCACATTTACCGCCTCCTCGATTACACCAATTAACGGGTGATTATAAAGATTATTTTGCGGTTGATGTATCGAGTAATATGCGGATGGTTTTTCGTGGGTTAGACGCCAGTGGAGAATTTTGTGTTGATAAAGACGCAATAATGAGCATTAGAATTAAGGAGGTTACAGATTATCATGGCAAGTAAAGTGAATATCCTAACTCCTAACTATGTTACTAAACCTGGTGATACGTTGAAGGAAACCATTGAAAGCCTTAGTATGACTCAATCGGATGTGGCACAACGTATGGAAGTGAGCCCAAAACATATTTCCGAAATCATTAATGGCAAGGCTAGCATTAGTCCGGAACTAGCTAGTAAGTTAGAAATGGTTTTGGGAGTGCCAGCTTCTTTTTGGAATAAATTAGAAGCAAACTATCAACAATTTATAGAACGAAAAAAGCAGGAGGAACTTTTTCAACAACAGTCCAACTTTTCTGACCACTTTAATTACAATGATATGGTAAAAAAAGGATTTGTTGAAAAAACCAAAGATAAAGGGGAACGTACAAGAAATTTATTGAAATTTTTCCGCTTCCCGAACTTTGATGCAATGCAAAACTATTTTGCCAGTAATGATGAATTGGAAGGTGCATACCGAATAGCCTTACCAGATGTAGTTGATGAATACGCGCTTAAAGCATGGATTCAAAAGGGCAAGTTAGAGGCTGATGCTATTGATACTGAGCTATTTGATAAAAATAAGCTAAAACAGCTGATACCAGATCTTAGAGCATTAACGCTTATTGACGAGCCTCAGAATTTCATTCCTAAATTACAACGACTTATGGCAACTGTGGGTGTAGCGGTTGTTTTTGTACCGGAATTGAAGGGGTGCCATATTAGTGGATTTACTAAATGGCTATCCCCTTTTCCCAAAGTGATTGTGCAGTTGAGTGTTCGCTATAAGACCAATGATTCACTGTGGTTTACTTTTTTCCATGAAATAGCACATCTCATTTTGCATAATAAAAAAAGTTTCATAACTTTCCCTAGTAAGAACTACGATACTGGCTTAGAGGAAAAACAAGCTAACGACTGGGCTAGCAATACACTTATTGCGAAAGATGAATGGGATTCATTTATAAAAGAAAGCAATTTTACAGAGCAAGGCATTGAAGAATTCGCCAAGTCAGTTGGTATTCATGCTGGCATTGTTGTAGGTAGGTTGCAGAAACTGGGGTTAGTATTGTACAACTCTCGACTTAATCATCTAAAAGTCAGGTATACATGGAACGTATAGCCTAGCGCACTCGATAATTCGGGGCATTAATACAATCGAGTAAAACGTTGATATCTCTAATATATCAGCGTTTTATTTTTTTGCTTCAAACTGATCAAAAACGATTAGAAAGTGGTTTTGCTACAAGGCTCTGGTAAAAGCTTCGTCTTTGACACCTGGTAGAACCGCGATTGAACGATTTAGCTTGGTTGGGGGCAGTGACACAGCTTTATAACAGGAACAACCAAATCCTTTAAATTCAGCATGTAGAGTTGACAGTCCGTTCCCCCGTGGGTGGGGTTATCCTAGCGTTTGCCGCATGGGGTCGAATCCATGATTGCGCTCTTTTTTTTTGAAATGAAACGGGTGTGAATCTTTTGTTCAACGGTTTTGAGCTGAAGCTAAGTTTTGACAGCTTTAGGATAGATAATAAAAAGCAACCTGGTTAGATTGCTTTTTTTGCGGAACAGGATGCATGACTGTAATCAGTCTAAAAATATTGACCCATAATACGTGATTAAGACAAAATCCCAGACTGGTAAAGCTGTAATCCCCCAAATATCAACAAGACAATAAACACAAAACTGACAAACCGCCATTCTCGATAAGTGATGATGGTCATGGCCTCCAAACCATCACGCTTCCGTCTTGAATAGGCAAGTCGATCACAGATGAAAGTAATGACCGCAAGCAAGACTGGCTGTAAAAATAAACCGGCTCGATTGCCCCAGTTATCAGCCATACCAGTATCGTTGAAGTGCATCACAACGTGGTGGGGCGCCAAGAAAAACAGTATCAGCGTAAAGCCCAAAGAAATCAGTACCATTCCCCAAACTAAGAACCGAAAACGTTTCATTGTCATTGCCTTCTTTCATCGTTCACCTTACATATTTGCTAGTCAAAACGTAGCTGGCAGCGTCCTTCAATTATTTCAAATATATTTTGCCACTAAGTGATTGCGATTACCATATAATATTTTTCAGATTCATCAAAAGTGGTCCCATATCCACCCAGAAACTGACCGACACAAATCCGCACTTAGCACACCAAAAAATAAAAAAATTTCCCCTCCCAACTCCCCGAAAATCTCACCCTTCATTCTTCAAGATTCAACTAAATGAACGATGTCATCCAGCTTGCATATAATCACGGTAAGTAATGGCCCAGACCATTCCCCAACCAATCCACACCACCCAAGCTATAAACCACCGCCCAATCTCCCATACCCGCCACCTAATCGATCAGCACCCGACCAGCCCAATCCGCCAGCCACCGCCGATTCGTTTCACTTCCAATTTTGGTCTATTCCAGTTATGATGCTTCCGAAACAAAAATAATTCCCCATAAGGAGAACAACTACGTGACCTATTACATCGATCTGGAACCAACCTGTCGTCAGCGAGTCGAAAGGCAAGGGTATCTGGTACCCGACGAACTGCAACTTGAAGAGGTGATTCCCGCCAGTGAGGACGCCAAGTTCCTGCCAAGGTGGGACCACGTGCTCGCCTTAATCAATCGCGCCGACACCCAAAGCCACTATAATACCATCATCTTGTATGATGACCAGCGGCTGATCAAAGTTCGGCCCACGACGAATAAATTGGTGAAAAAGCTCAGGCAGCACTTTGCGCTGGATTATCACAACGACATTTGCAAGACGATTGCCAAAGCACTTAACATCAAAAAGAACGTGCCGTATATCTGCCGGGACTTTTGGCTCATGCAAGTCGGGCCAGTTGTCGCGCATAACCGCACTTGGTTTCGCTGGCAGTATCAAAGCGACATGTGGGACTACGTGGATAATTACACCCGGGTGATCGTTAGACACCGGATGGTCTTGCAGTGGGCCATCTCCAGAAAAGTAATGGAAAAGCGCCAGCACCGTTGCAAACAGATCGCCAGTTACCTCAAGCAGCAAACGGCGTTAGTCTGTCCCACGTTTAAATTGGCGGATCTGGGCCATACCCATTCACTGGAAGTCCTGGACAAACTCATGGTCAAGATTGAGAAATACAAGCGCGCACTGATTCTAGGGAAGGTCGGCTTCCTAGAGTTCACCGATGAAGTCGATGACGACCTGAATCATAATCGTTACTGGCAGCTACCCGATACGGAGTTCTGATTGACCCTAAATCTTTATCCAAATTAGCTGCAAAAATGGGTATTCAGCGATTTGACTGAAAGCCAGTAAAATCGGGTACAAGCCCGAAAAATCAAGGAATCACCAATTTTTTTAAAATTTCGCAAAAAAATGGTAAGCCTTTTCATAATGAATATTTATGTAAAACCTCTTGGGCGAAGAGCATGAGCATAATTTTTTAGGGTACACCCATAAACATACAAAAAAACTTCTTTGCAAATCGTTCAGTAAACTAGCAGTTTCCCTTCCAATTCCTTCCTCCTCCAAGATAGAATTTCTAGTCAGCTAAACTCATAACGAAATATATCACCGGATAAGCCAAAGTACAACAGCGTTAGGTAGAACTAATTTACATATCATAAATAATTATTAATCATCCTGAATAAATTCAAATAAATTATGCTGCCATAAATAATACAAAATTAACAATGCAAACGATATTTATAATTTTCCTAACTTTCATTATTTTGAAAGCTCATTTTTGATCCGCCGAATCAGTGTCATACTTCTACCGGTAAGCTGTACAATTTGCCTTATTGGGATGCCAGCTTTCAATAACCGTTTGATTTCAAAGTACTGTTTCCTCCTATCTAAGTTGGCGACATCTGGGCCATAGAGAATAGGGCGTCCTTGATAGACACCTCGTTGCTTAGCTAGTGCGATACCTTGACGCTGGCGTTCGAGGATCTTTTTGCGTTCCTCAGCTGCCAGGTATTTTTGCAGCTCGATGGTAATTGAACTCAGTAAGTTGCGGGTGTTTTCATCTTGAACTTCTTTGTACGAAGGCATGTCTAGAAAGTCAATGTTGGCACCTTTATCCCTCACATTAATGATGATATTAGTCACGTCCTTTGCATTTCGACCCAGCCGATCCAGGCTAATAACTTTGATCACGTCTTCTGGTTTCAGAATAGCTAAGAGCTGCTTTAAAACTGGCCGGGATAAATTCGCACCTGAAGCCTTTTCTTTGAATATCCGGTCAACACCTAGATCAGATAATGTTTGAATTTGGCGGGCCAGATTCTGATCTTTACTGCTGACACGTGCATAACCATAAATCATGAAAATCCTCCTATCAAAATAAGCTGAGGCGAGTAGCCTCAGCTTAAATTTTATACTTTTTAGGGTGTACCCTAAAAAGTACATCGGAAAATTTACGAGGGGGGAAATTTCATTGGAAAAGTATAAGTTCAATAGGGATAAACTCCAACGTGATTCGGCTGATAGAAAAGTACGTTACAAACTCTATAAGGCTGGAACACGTTGGTTAGTTGCTGGAATGGCAACGCTGACATTTGGTATCTCAGCGTTCGCTTTACCAACACAAGCCAAAGCGGATACAGCATCCACTGATGGCAGTGATTCTGCAAATTCAAGCACAACAAATCAGGCGGCGACCGCGCCTAAACAGGTTACGTTGCACAACACAAGTACTGCAGCTAGTGCTCCAGCTGCTACAGCCCAGAATCAACAGGGGACAGCCACACAGAGCGCTGCAGCTGACAGTGCAACTCAAGCTTCAACAACGCAAGGTACAGCAACTCCTACTACTGATAGTAAGACAACTGCACCAACCGCAACAGATACTAAGGCCGCTGCTGAAACCGCTGCTAAGACGGACGCGGCAACCACTACTAGTGCAGCTCCTACGACACAAGATAAGACAACAAATAACAGTACTGATGCTAATAACAACAGTACTGCCAAAGCTGTCACTACTGATGATGTCAATCAGGTTGATTTAGGCGATGCAAGTTCAGCTGACATCGATAGTGCCAAGGCTGCTGCGACAGCTGACTATCAAAAGACGGGGCAACCACAAGAAATTACAGCTGTGGCTGGTACCGATGGCGGTACTGACGCAGCTGCCTTAACCGGTAGTCTTAAAGACAGTTTGAGCGATCAATCGATCAAACTGAGCTTAATGGACAATATTTTGACGGTGACAAATTCAGCTGCGGTGTCGGCTGATGATTTAGCTAAAATTAAGGCTGCTGCGACCACTAACGGTTGGTCAGTGAACCAATTTACAACGCAGACGCAATCTAACGCTTTAGGGTTAGACAACTATTATACCCAAGGATCAACTAAAATTCGGGATATTATTACCTTTAATTTGAAGGACGGAGAGAAAGTAACTGTTCCTATTACCTCTGATCCTAATGCTATTACTAATCCTGATAATCCAGGATGGCTTTACTTAGGTGTTGTAACTAGTGGTAGTTATCTTTGGGCAGCTAATGTGACACGGGACGCACAGGGGAATCCAATTGTTCATGAACCTTCTGCACTTTGGTATCAGTATACACCGGATGTTAATCCGAAATACCAGAATGGTGTAAATGCAGGTGAACTTATACCGACCGATCCAAGCAACCCGAATAAGTATGTAAACGGTCAAGCAAAGACTATAGTTCCACTTCAAGGGCTAATGTATTCAATTGGTATCTATGACCAAAATAATGGACTGGTGGGTTCAGCCAAATTAACAACCGCTCAACAAGCGCAGATTGATGCCAAAGATGATGTTGTAGTAAGCGGTGTCAATCACGACGGAGAGATTGAAAATGAGTTGATAGCAAGTAAGGATAACGGTTCAGTTTATGTGGTAATTGCACCTCAACAGCTAAGTGCACTTACTAATGTTATGAATGAGCTAGTCACTGATAAAACTAGCCATTATTACAATCAAACGTTGCATTTGGGAATTGTCTGGCCTAGTGACTGGACTAAGCTAACTTATACAGCAAATGACATTTCGCATTTACCCGTTACTTCTGATAACATTCAAGTAAACGGTGAAATCAAAGTTAACTATGTGGATAGCTCGACTAATGAAGTATTAGGCAGCGGCATGGCTGACTTGAATGTACCTGTTACTGATGGTGACACTGGGGCATATACCATCACTAAAGATGATAAATTGCCAATAATTCTAGATACAGATGGGACTACTAACAAGTTAGATGGTTATCACTTAGTAGGTGACAGTCAAGACTTTACCTACAAGGCCGCTGTGTATCCTACGACTAAGGCTACTAGTTACGTTGTTACGCCAAAAGACGCAAACAATAAGGTTGGTACAGATGCCATTAATGTGCTGGTGACTAAAGCCGCAACGACGACTAGTGCAACCGTTACGTATACGGATGTGACGACAGGGACTGCAACGCCACTTGACGCATCGACAGCACAAAAGGTTGAAGGCAACGATGGTGAGAAGGGTAACGCGACCTTAAAGATTCCTACTGGTTATCTGGTGGCACCTGATCAGTCAGACGCAAATTATGCCGCTGATATTACTGCAAATGCGGATGGCACATATACCTATACGGGTACACTATCATCTACAGCAGATACCGATAACGTTACGGTTGATTTGATTAAGAAAGTCACCTTTGATACGGATGATCCTAAAGCTGCAGATCATCAGTCAAAACGGACGTTTAGTTTTACCGGTGACGGTTCTACTGGACTCCAATTAGATGCTCAGACCCTTTACTGGGTAAAGCAAACAACCAACAGAATTACACAGGATGCCAAAGGCAATGACACGGTTACGCCAAAAGACACGTGGTTAGCATTTGCCAGCGAAGGTGACGCTAAAGACTACGTAACTGATATGACCGATGGCGATGCAACGAACGATGCTGCTGCTCTGAAAAAGATTGCTACTAAGTACGGTGCATCAGGGACCTTCACGATTCCAGCAGATCACAGTGCTACTGCAGAAGGTGGTACCTTAACTTCTGGTGCTGCTGGCGCATCATCTATTGGTGAGAGTGCAGTTGTGACTGAACCTAGCACAGCTAACCAAGAAGTTAAGATTACGTTAGCTAAGACGACTTCAGCCGGTGCTGAACTTCACTACATTGATGTTTCTAACACCAAGAAGACGTCCGACTTTGCGCCAAACGATGGTAATCAGATTGCTTCGGTTGTTCTGGACGGTAAGATTGGTGATCCGATTACAACTGACGGTGCCACACTGTATGACTATGCTAGTCATGGTTACGTAGCGGTAGAAAGCCCTAATTTAAGTGGTAAAACTTACAAGGATACGGACAAACAAGACTTCTACACGTATGTCCGTCAAGCGGTTACCACCTATACCCCTGGGAACCCTGGCGATACCGACCAAACCAACCACAATGCACTGACTAAAGCAGTGACTGAATACGTCACTTACGGTGATCCGGTTGGTAATGGTACTAAGGAAGAGCTGAAGGATTACGATCTCTATCGGACAGCTACCGTCACCTATCAGGAAGGCAATCCAAAACCAACAGTGACTTACGGTGCATGGACGACCAATGCTGACGGTAAGTTTACTGATGGGACTGACACGATTAACGTCGCCAAGCTCACCACGCTTGAACAGCAAAAGCAACCGGGCTACACGGAAACCTTTGCGAACACTGCAACCGGTGCTGAGTTAACGGATGATCAGAAGACTACCAATGCTGATATCGCACTGACGATTGCTAAGGACGCGGACAACTCGCCGATTGAGATTGATCGGGCGGTTAACTACGCACCAGAAAAAGAAACCGCTACCGTCCACTACGTTTACCAGCAAGTTGGCGGTACTGAAGTCTTACCACCTGTAACGCTGACCGGTAATGCCGGTGAAGATTACACAAGTAAGATCGTTGTCCCACCAACAACCCCTGGTGTAGCAACTGACGGTTCTACACTTGATGATGCCAACGGTACGTTAAATACCAAGAATCTGTACTACTACGCAACTGCTGATCCTAATGGTGGTCTGTTCGATACGATGCCTGACAAGGCCGGTTCGGATGCTAACTACAAGACGGATGGTCAAGATATCTGGGTCATTTACACCGCTAAGCCTGGTCTCAACATGGACGACGCAGTGGATGGTCCTGATGTAACCGTTAAGCGGACAATTCACTATGTGAAGGACGATGGCACCCCTAACGGCACTCCTGCTGGTCCGGATGTCGTTCAAACCTTGACGTTAGGCACGAAGATCATTAAGAACGATGATGGCAGTCAAAAGATTGTATCATACACTGTTAAGTCTTCTGATGAGGATGGTGATGGTACCGCTGATACTGACCTACACAAGATCTTTACGTCAATCAAGTCACCTACAATCGATGGTTACACAGCTGATAACGACACGGTCGATGACCAAAACGTTCCGCTAGATGTCGAAGGTAACCCTGAAGATCTGGAGACGACGGTAACTTACACGGCAAGTGCAAGCAATATTCAATCATTGACGGTTCCTGACAAAGATGATCAGGGCAATGAAACTGGTACCGGCAACACGGTTTACTTCTACAAGGGTCCTAAGGTCACAGATCCTAAAGACATTCCAGCAGATGATTTGATTGGTCAAGTTGCTGTGAAGAATGGTGAAACGCCAAAACTTGATTTGGATGTCAAGAATACCGATACTGACCCTAAAGATAATAAGACCACTTACACTATCTATAACGGTACAACCGAGGTTGGTACTTTCGATGCTCAGAATGGTGAAGATGGTAAAGCACCAAATATCTACTCATTTACTGTGGACACACCAGCTACTAAAGGCCAAGACGGTACAATCACCCAAGCAGCAAGTCACACAACTTATTTCTACACTGGTGACAAGATTCCAGATCCCGCTCAAGGTACTCAGCTGACTCAAGCTGATATTGAAAAGAATAAGGATACAGAAATCGGCCATGTTACTGTTGATGATCCGCTGATTGGCGCTCAGGATAACCATGATGGGACCTTTACACTCACTGTTAACGGTCAACCGAGTGGTACTGCGGTCGCAATGCCAAAGGGGAATATTCCAGCGTTTGTAGCTGGTGACCACGTTGACAAGACTGACACAGCCAATGGTTATACGCCAATCTATATCTTTGCTGATGGTGATACGACGAACACTGCTGGTGGCAATAGAACAGAAGTTGATATTCCGGATGCACCAGCCGGTAATTTGCCAGATCTGGATCTTCAAGATAATCATGACGGTACATTTGAACTTACAATTAACGGGGTTGGTACTGGTACACCGATCACTCTTCCAACCAAAGCCCCAACCATTCACTCCGTCACTGTTAATGATACTGATAAGGGTACCCACACCACTTACTTCTACACGGGTGATGTGCCAGCAAAGCATGCGGATGGTACAGCGATTACGCCTGAATCGCCATTAACCTATGAAGATGTTCAAAATGCTAAGAACCCAATCATTGGGGATGTGGAGACTCAAGATGGTGAAGACGGTCAGACACCACAAGTTGAAACGATTCCGGATCCTGACGATCCAAGCAAGAACGTTTATAACTTCTATATTCCTGGCCCTAATAATTCGCACCAGTCAATCGGTACGGTTGAAGAACCAACACCGGAAGCTATCCACTCATTTACAGTCGATAAGTTAGGCGATGCTACTACTGGTACGCCAACTCAGCACACGACTTACTTCTACACCGGTGATGTTCTCAAACCTGCAGAAGGTGAAGATGCGCTGACGCCAGCTGATATTCCAGCAGGTGCTAAAGTAGGTGAAGTGACTGTTTCTGATGGGGTTTCACCACAAATCGAAACGATTCCGGATCCTGATGATTCAACCAAGAACGTTTACAGCTTCTATGTCACTGGACCTGATGGTCACCATCAATCAGTTGGGACGATTCCAATTCCTAAGGATGGTCAAACACCAACGATTCAGACGGCTGATAAGTATGCCAAGGATGGTACCACTGTTATTGGTAAGACGATCACTGTTAACTCATTTAAGGATGATGGGACACCAGATGTTCAAACATTCGTTGTCATGAATCCACCGATTATCACTCACGCTGATGTCAAAGATGATCCAACCAACAAGGACAAAGTTACTGGCGAAGAGATCACCATTACCAGTTACGACAATGATGGTAATCCAACGAAAGAAAGCTTCACGATTAAGAACGGCACCGATGGCAGCAGCAACACCAACGGCGATCCTTCTATCAAAGAAGAGGGCGGCAACTTAATTCTGTTTATCCCTGCTGGTAAAGATGCTGATGGCAACGATATTCCTGAAAAAGACCTTGGCACAGTTCCACTACCTGGTGCTGGTGACACGATTACTGCCGAACGGGTTAAGGATACTGACAAGCCAGGTATCGGTGGTGTTAAGATCACGGTCACCCACGCTACGGGCGACCCAACCATCACTTACCTGTACGATGGTGAAAATGGGAAGAATGCCCAAACGCCTCGTGTCAAGCCTGGGACGGATAAAGACGGTAATAAAGTTTTGACCTTCTTTATTCCAGCTAACGGCGACACACCTGAACAAGACTTAGGTGACATTCCTGCACCAAAGGACGGCGACACGATCACCACAAGTGCAATTGATGGCGATGCTGACCATCCAAACGGCGGCATTTTAATCACAATCAAACACGGTGATGGCAGCAAAGATACCACCGAGACCATTTGGAATGGTAACGACGGTGCGACACCAGTCGTTGATCCAAAGGGTACCGATAACGGTGACGGCACGACCACGTACCAGTTTACGGTTAACGGCAAACCAACTGGTTCATTCACCGTTAAGGATGGTAAAGATGGTGCTGATGGACAAGCGGTTCAAGCTAAGACTGGGACGGATATTAACGGTAATCCAGTCATCATCTTCTTTACGCCTGCTCATGATGATACACCTGAAAACGATATGGTTACGATTCCTCAACCAAAAGATGGCGACACCATCACAGCAACACCGATTGATGGCGACGCTGATCATCCAAACGGCGGTACGCTGTTGACCATCAAACATGGTGATGGCAGTGATGATACGACCCAAACTATCTGGAATGGTAACGATGGCGCCTCACCAGTCGTTGATCCAAAGGGGATTGATAACGGCGATGGCACAACCACTTACAACATGACTGTTAACGGTCAGCCAGCCGGTTCATTCACCGTCAAGAACGGTAATGACGGCAAGGATGGCACGCCACTTTCAGTTAAACCTGGTACGGATAAAGATGGGAAACCAACGTTGGTCTTCTACATTCCAGGTCCAAAGGGCGATGGTACGGATGATACTGATATCAGCACTTTGCCAGTTCCAAATACGGGTGACACGATCACCAGCGAACGGGTAACCGATACTGATAAGCCAGGTGTAAGCGGTGTTAAGATTACCGTTACCCATGCGAATGGCGATCCGGATACCATTTCCTACATCTATGACGGTGCTACACCAGAGATTACACCATCTCAAGACGGTAAGAGCTTTACCATCTCAATCGGTGGTAAGGATGTGGCTACGATCAAGAATGGTGAAGATGGTAAGACACCACAGATTACCGTAACGCCTAACAACGATGACGCCGGTAACGTCATTAGCAACACGCTGACGATCACTACTCCAGGTTCAACTGACGCACCACAGACCGTAACCATTTCTAACGGTGCAACACCAACATTTACCAAGACTGAAACTGGCTACGATATCATGCTGAATGGTACCAAGGTCGGCGAACTTAAGGATGGTGAAGACGGTAAGACGCCAACGGTTACGACTAAGCCAGCTACTGATGAAAATGGCAAGCCAATCGGTACCACATTGGTTATCAATGGTCAGGACTCCGGTACGATCTTGAACGGTCCTAAGGGTGACACGGGTGATTCACCAGTCATCACGCCAGAACTTGATGACAGTGGCAACCCAACTGGCAACTTCGTCATTAAAGTTGGCGACAAGACGGTTGGTACCCTGCAAAACGGTAAAGACGGTAAGACACCTGAATTTACTGAAAACAAGGATACTGAAGGTAAAGTTCTCGGTTACACCATTACGATTGATGGCAAGACGGTCGGTACCATTACCAATGGTAAAGATGGTTCAGTTGTAACCACTAAGCCATTAATGGATGGCGACAAACAAATCGGCGTTACGCTGGTCATTGATGGTAAAGACTCCGGTACTATCTTGAATGGTCCTCAAGGTGAAAAAGGTGACAAGGGTGATCCAGGTTCTTCACCAGTCATCACACCAGAAGTTGATGAAAATGGTCAACCAACTGGCAATTTCACCATTACGGTAGGCGACCAAACGGTTGGTACCTTGCGCAGTGGTAAGGATGGTTCAACACCGCAATTCAACCCAGTCAAGGACAATGACGGCAACGTTACTGGCTACGACATTCTGGTTGACAACAACAAGGTTGGCTCCATCACAAATGGTAAGGACGGTGCTACACCAGTCATTACCCAGACGCCGACAACGGATGCCGATGGCAACGTTACTGGTACCACAATCACGATTTCCACACCAGGTTCTGATCAACCAGCTCAAACCATCAACGTTACTAATGGTAAAGACGGCTCAACGCCTGTACTGACGCCTGAAAAAGACGACAATGGTAACGTTACTGGTTACGCAATTACGATTAACGGCAATCCAGCCGGCGAACTCAAGAATGGTAAAGATGGTTCTGTTGTCACGACTAAGCCAGTACTTGACAAGGAAGGCAACCAAATCGGTGTCACCCTTGTGATTGATGGTAAAGACGGCGATACAATCTTGAATGGTAAAGATGGTGCTTCACCAGTTATCACGCCAGAAACAGATCCTGACGGCAACCCAACTGGGACGCTTGATATCGTCATCGATGGCAAGACTGTCGGCACCCTGCACAATGGTGAAGATGGTAAGACACCTGACTTCACGCCAGTTAAAGACGACAAGGGCAATGTTATCAGCTACAACATTACCATTGACGGCAAG
Source organism: Secundilactobacillus mixtipabuli (assembly GCF_002217925.1). Lineage (GTDB taxonomy): Bacteria > Bacillota > Bacilli > Lactobacillales > Lactobacillaceae > Secundilactobacillus > Secundilactobacillus mixtipabuli. Next base: position 20,923 of record NZ_BCMF01000011.1, read on the forward strand.
ACTGTCGGCAGCATCAAGAACGGTGTTGATGGTTCTGATGGCAAGACACCAGTGATTACCCAGACGCCTGAAAAGGATACGGACGGCAACGTCATTGGCACAACCATCACCATTACCACGCCAGGTTCTGATCAACCAGCTCAAACCATTAACATTTCTAACGGTAAAGATGGTACCGATGGTAAGACACCACAGGTTAAAGCCGTTCCAGGCGCTGATGGCAAGACATCATACGTCTTCTACACGATTGACCCGGATGGTACGGAACACGACTTTGGTACTGTTGATGCGCCTAAGGATGGGAAGTCAATCACCGTTACCGACACTTCGAAAGATGATAAAGGTAACACGGTTGTCACCTTCTCTGATGGTACTAAAGCAACCATCGCTAAGGGTGCTGATGGTAAGGATGCTCAGACACCTACAGTTAAGGAAGTTACCGATGGTGATGGTAACAAGACGCTGGTCTTCTACATTCCTGGCGAGAATGGCTCGGATGACACGATCGTTGGCAACGTTCCTGCTCCTAAAGACGGTCACACACCACTGGTTGAACCACTTAAGGATGATAATGGCAACATTACAAATTACCAGTTCTACTACACTAACGACCAGGGTGAAAAGGTTTCAACTGGTATTGTTCCGGCACCTAAGGACGGTTCTACACCAACGGTTAAACCTTACACTGGCACTGATGGCAAGACTGGCTACACCTTCACGCTGAACGGCGTTGATTACAACGTTACGAACGGTGTTGATGGTCAAGATGGTGAAGACGGTACCGATGGTAAAGACTTAACCGTCACCGGTTCAACCATTGATCAGGATGGCAACACCATTGTTACCTTCTCCGATGGCCATAACGTCAAGATTCCTGCCGGCGCTGCTGGTAAGGATGGTCAAACACCACGGGTTAAGGAAGTTCCTAACCCTGATGGGACTAAGTCACTGGTATTCTACATTCCAGGTCCTGCGGGTGATGGTTCCGATGATACAGTTCTCGGCAAGGTTGATGCACCTAAGGATGGGACTAACGGTACGGATGGTAAAGATGGTCAGACGCCAACAGTTAAACCAATTAAGGATGCTGACGGCAACACCATTTCATACGAATTCTACATTCCAGGTCCTACTGGTGATGGTTCTGACGACAAGATCATGGGCATCGTTCCGGCACCTAAGGATGGTAAAGACGGCGCAGCATTAACCGTTAAGAGCCAACTTATCAATTCCGACGGCAACACGGTCGTTACCTTCAGCGATGGTTCACAAATCATTGTTAACAAAGGTAAAGATGGCACTAACGGTACTGATGGTAAGGATGCGCCAACACCTCAAGTTAGAACTGTGAAGGGTGAAGACGGCACGAATGCTTACGAGTTCTACGTTGTTAACCCAGACGGTTCAACCACGACAATTGGTACAGTTAAGGCACCTAAAGATGGTATCAACGGGACTAACGGTGTCGATGGTAAGGATGCTCAAACACCTCAGGTTAAGGAAGTAACGAACTCAGATGGCTCGAAGTCATACGAGTTCTACATCACCAACTCAGATGGTTCTATCACTGATATGGGTAACGTTCCAGCGCCTAAGGATGGTAAAGATGGCGAGACGCCTACAGTAACGCCACACACTGACCCTAGTGGCAACGTTGACGGTTACACATTTACCATCGACGGTCACGATTACACCGTTAAGAATGGTGAAGACGCCAAACCATTAACGATCACCAACCAGACCACTGATAAGGATGGCAACACCGTTCTGATTTTCAGTGATGGCTCACAAGTCACAGTCGCCAAGGGTGATAAAGGTGATAAAGGTGACAAAGGTGATCAGGGTGATCAAGGTGAACCAGGTCAGACGCCTCAAGTGAAAGCGGTTGTTGGCCAAGACGGCAAGACTTCATACGTCTTCTACACCATTGGTGATGATGGCAAGGAAGTTGACGTCGGTACGGTTGACGCACCTAAAGACGGTCAAGATGCACAAACACCAAAAGTCAAGGAAGTCACGAATAATGATGGTTCGAAGTCTTACGTCTTCTACATCACTAATCCAGATGGCTCCGAAAAGACGGTTGGTAATGTACCTGCACCTAAGGACGGTCAAGATGGTGAGACGCCAACGGTTACACCATACGATAAAGACGGTCAAACCGGCTTTACCTTCACGATTGGCGGTAAGGACTACACCGTTTTGAATGGTAAAGATGGTGTGGATGGTAAAGATGGTCTCACGCCTCAAATGAAAGTGGTTAAGGGCGAAGACGGCACGACCTCATACGAGTTCTACGTCAACAACCCAGATGGCTCTGAGACGCCGGTTGGCTTGATCACCGCACCTAAGGATGGTCAAGACGGCAAGACCCCATCAGTCGAACCAATCAAGGATGCTAACGGTAATACGGTCAGCTACAACTTCTTCTACACCAATGATAAGGGCGAGAAAGTCACACTTGGGATGGTTCCTGCACCTAAGGATGGCCAAACCCCAACAGTTACACCGCACACTGATGGTGATGGCAACGTTGACGGCTGGACCTTTACCTTGAATGGTAAGGATTACACCGTTAAGAATGGTCAAGACGGTGCAGATGGTCAAAGCATCACCGTTGTTAGCCAAGCACCTGATGCAGATGGTAATACGGTTGTTACCTTCAGCGATGGCAGTCAAGTTAAGATTCCTAACGGCAAAGACGGTAAGAACGGTCAAACGCCTCAAGTCAAAGCCGTTGAGAACACTGACGGCACGACTTCATACGAGTTCTACGTCCTTAACCCAGACGGCTCAACTACCACCGTTGGTAAGGTCAACGCACCAAAAGATGGTGTGGATGGTAAGACACCGCACGTTGAAGCTATCAAAGATGGCGACGGTAACATCGTTGCTTACAACTTCTACTACACTAACGCTGACGGCGACAAGGTTTCCGTTGGTCGCGTAGACGCACCGAAGAATGGTGTGGATGGTAAAGATGGTCAAACGCCAACGGTTGCGCCACACTACGATGCTGACGGCAATGTCGATGGCTGGACCTTCACCTTGAACGGTATTGATTACACCCTTAAGGATGGTAAAGACGGCAAAGATGGTGCTGACGGTAAAGATGGTCAAACACCACAAATCGATCCTTCCAAGACGGTAGTCAATAAAGAAGCCGGAACAACCACTTACTACTTCACTTACCCAGACGGCAGCAATGCTGGTTCAATCACGGTGCCAAACGGTGGTGGCAGCACCACCGGTGATGGTACGGGTACTGGTAACGGTGGCATTAACATTACCAACAACAATATCAACAACGGTGGCGGTAGTGATGGTCAAGGAACCGATAGTTCGACGACTTCGAATACGTCGACGACCACCAACACCACGACTAATCCTGATGGCTCAAAGACCGTTAAGACCGTTGAGATTATCATTAATCCAGATGGCTCGAAGACGACTAAGACAACCACCACGACGACGCCAGGTGAAGATGGTGCCGATTCTACGACCACAATCAACATCGTAACGACCCCTGCTGATAACACGAAGCCAAGCGACAACAATGGTGGCAATACTGGTACTGACGGGTCTTCAACGAACACCACTAAGACAGTGACGATCACCAATAACACGGATGGTTCAACGACCACCAAGACGGTTATTGTCACGATCGTTACGGATCCTAGCGGCAATAAGACTACGACGACCACGACCGAAATTGTGACGACTCCGGGTAAAGACAACACGGATAACAATGGTGGCAATAACTCTAACACCACCACGAATAAGACAGTGACGATCACCAATGGCCCAGATGGTTCGAAGACGACTGAGACGGTAATCATTACCACGATTACCAACCCAGACGGTTCGAAGTCAACGACCACCACGGACACGATCGAAAAGGTTCCTGGCGGTGTAACACCAAACGGTAATACCCCAGATGGCAACACACCGGATGGTAACAAGCCAGGTGGTAATACGCCAGACGGCAACGTACCAAATGGTAATACCCCAACTGGTAACACACCAACAGGTGACAATACCCCAGGCGGTAACACACCAACGGGCAACAATACCACGACGACAACTGGTGACAATACGGTTGTTCCAGGCGGCGATAATGGTCAAACCACGACGACAGATGGCGATTCTACCGGTGTCGATGGTGACAGCTTGATCGGCGACAACGGTACTGATACCGACAACGGCGGTGTGGTGACTGAAACGGGTTACGATACTGAAGGCGGCAAGGCTGCCCCAACCGCCACCACGCAAGTTCTCTCTGGCACCAGCAACACTAAGCAGGCTAGCGTAGCTGCTAAGACGTTGCCACAAACCAGCGAGACTAACGATGGCGAAGCAGCAGTCATGTTAGGTATCGGCGCAAGTGTTCTGGAGGCCGCAATGGTCTACGGTGCATTGAAGCGTAAGAAACGTCACGATGATGACGAGGATGCTCTGTATTAATTGAAACCGGTTAATTCATTCTCCGAAAGTCACGAATTGAACCAAGATTTCCCATAGCTGATTCTTCCTCATAGCGGTCACGGCGGCCCCCAACGTTTCTTGACTGCTAATCATAATCAGCACTCATCGAGATGAGTTCATCTCGATTCCCCGGCGGAGCCTGACCGCTGGGGATACATAGCAACACTAATATTTTAGGAGGTAGGCGCAATGGAAAAGCAGATCAGTATTATCATCCCAGTTAACAACGCACAGGAGAGCGATTTGGCAGTCCCGTTATCATCCATTAACAATCAGATCGGGGTGGATTTAGCCCAGATCGAAGTGATCTTGGTGGATAACGGCACGTACAAGCTGAAGCAGCCCAAACTACTGGAACTGTTTGCCAATATTGAAATGACCTACCTCAAAACGAATCAAGCTTTGGATTGGGTGGCAGCGTTGCAGTTTGGCTTGGGCCAGGCCACCGGCACATACGTGATGTTTATGGGGGTCAATGGCCAGTTGAACCAGACCGATATTTTGCAGACCTTCCTGCGGCAGATGAAGGCGCATGCGGGAGCCGATGTCATTTCACCCTTACTGCTGGAACAGGCGTTTTCACCTGATCTGCAGTTTGATTATAAAGTTGGTCAAAACACGCGAACGGTTCGTGGCCGACTGTTTCGGCGAGGCTTTCTCAGTGAACAACAGATTAATTTCCCCGTTGGCGTACCTGAACACGCGGAAGAATATTTCTGCAACCTCGTTCATCTATTTGCTAACGAAGATGTGGCGGTCAACGAAATCGGCTACACCAAGTTCACGAACCGTCACTTGCCAGCCGGTGTCTTAGCTGGTTTCAAGCGGCCGGTAGACCCGCAATGGCTGACCATGAAGGAACAATATTTTGAGAAGCTCAAGAACTTGAATCAGCAGACCTACGCGAATGAATTTGCCCGCTTCGTGGTTCGTTTCTACAGCCAGATCAAACAGCTGCCAGAAACGGCTAAGGGAACCATGCAGCAGCTGATGCAGTCACTAGTGGGGAAGAACGCGCTGACTTGGGGGTACGTCCTTGGGTTTATCGGTGATTTGAAGCGTCAAGACCAGTCACCAAAGGCACCCTGGAACGCTGAGACCGCTCAGTTCAATCAGTATCTAGAAGGCTTCACGGTTTATTTGAAACAGTTGGGCTTTTCCTTTAACGTCGCGCAAAATTAAGGGGGATATGGGCGATGAGTAAGCTAGTATCAATTATTATTCCGTATCACAACGAGACGTTAAACCAGCTCAGACGGGTACTGTCGTCGATTAACAACCAAACGGGGATCGATTTTACCCAGGTAGAAGTCATCCTTATTGGTGATGGGGCTGAAGCCATCGATGGGGACGCGCTGTTTGAGGAATTTGAAAACTTAGATGCCCGCTATTACGGCTATGAAGACAGCCTAGGTGCTGGCGTGGCTCGGCAGGTCGGTATGGACATATCTAGTGGGGATTACTATATGTTCGTGGACGCCGACGATGAGCTGCAAAATACCCAAGCGCTGTGGTCGTTCTTCAACGCAGTCAAAGCGGGGGACCACCAAGTCATCATCGCCCGCTACGTGGAGGAGATCCGCGATGCTGACGGCACGTACCAGTACGTCACTCATCCTGAGCATAATTGGCAGACGGTTGCTGCTAAATGGTTTAACCGGAAGTATATTGCAAGCCTGTCGCTCACGTGGCGGGAAGATCTGCAATTCAATGAAGACACCTACTTTGTGGGGCTGGCGTGTGCCATGGCCACCGATATTTCCTATCTGGATCAAGTGGTCTATATCTGGTTGTGGCACGAGGATGCCATTAAACGGGCGCTTGCTGGTCAGCTTGATCAGTGGGTCGAAGTTAACCGTTATCTGTTAGAGAAGATTCGTGATCAGCGGCCTGAACAGCTGGTGCCTCGCGCGGTGGCGTATTTCGCAGATATTTACTTACGCGCACAACGCTTTCCTGCAGCGGACCAGGACACTTTCCAGCGGGAACACGCCCGGTTAGTTCGGGAGTTTGCCAGCATCTGGCCCAACGTCAGTGCTTTGGTGGGGAATCAAATCGATCATTTACTCGCCACTGAACCAGCCTATAAGGGATTGACGAAAGCCAGTCTGATGGCCTTCTTGGTGGATCAGATCAAGCTCTTGCAAGTGGCGGCGAAGTGATCAGACAGTAACTAACGCTTTATATTCAGCCGGCGAAAAAACGATTATCTTTAATCGCTTTTTTGTTCTGGAGAGGATCTGCTGCCAATAACACCAGACCCGTTCATTACTATCTTGAGGGGACTTGATTGGCATGAGTAAAGTGATTAATATGGTAAATCAAAAATTTGGTCGGTTGTTAGTGGTTAGCCGGGCTTACGACAAGGGGGCGAATGGTAACGCTCGTTGGAACTGTGTGTGCGATTGCGGTAAACACATTGTCGCGGATGGCTATTCCCTGCGCCACGGCATTACTCGAAGTTGCGGCTGCTTACGGCGGGAAATGTCCAGTCAAGCCGCAAAGTGTAATGAAGCCTTTGTGGCCAATCAGGGCAATCCTATGTACAACGAAGATGGCATTGCCTATTCCAGCTTGTATAAGGGGAAGCGGAATCGAACGGGCGTGATCGGCGTATCATTTGACAACAACGCTCAGCGGTTCGTCGCCCGGCTCATGTTTCATGGTAGATACGTGCTGAATCATATGACGCCTGACTTTGAAGAAGCGGTGCGGTTGCGTAAGGAAGCTGAAGAGCGGTACTTTAAGCATCCGGTGAAGTAGCATGTGGCTGCTTGCTGTAGCTGGGAAAGATGATATAATTAGTAGTGTAAAAGATGGAACACTGTGAACACCAAGAGCCTTAGCAGATGCGACTGCTAAGGCTCTTTTTTACGCTAAAAGCGGGTGCTAAACATTTAGTGGATTTCAATCAGTAAGCTACAAAAATACCACGCCTCATGATATAATCAAGACGTGGTAGAAGTAGAACAGTGACTTCTCCAAGTTGCTACAACAATTTAAAAGATCTAAAAAGTCGCCGAACCGGTCAAAGTTATGGGCGGCTTTTTAGCGTCTTTAGAAATTTCCTGATGGCTTTCACCAATCGGGTTGCCTGTTTGACTAGTAGCGTTGCACAGGTGCAGACCCACACAGCTTTCAAGAAAAACAGGCCAATCTCTATCAACCAACAAACTTCCTATCCGTTCAGTCCTCGTCATGATCGTCATGGCACCACCTCTCGATTTTTCGTTTGTCACCGTCCCATATTCTACAAATATTATTCTATCATAGATAAACTTGACTTTTACAATTTATTGGTTAAAAGAGGGATGAGGTGGGTAAGTTCATTTAAATTAGATGCCAAGGAACCGTCGAGCATACGTCTTGACGTTTTTTTTTGTTGTATAGAAAAGATTAGCAAGTGTTGATTTAGTTTGCGGAAAGGCTTGAATCCGAGGTAAATTTCTGGTAGGATTTAGTCAATGAAGTACGAACATATGTTCTATATGAGATTTGGGATGAGAAAATGTTAGCAGAAACTAAGGCGTTAAAGACCCAGTACGACCATTACTTCTTGCGTGAATACCGTTTTCGGTACTGGTTGTTAGTTGTCGATAACCATTTCTTCGATCGCTACTATTTCTTCCTTGAAAAACAAAAGCAGGGTACTCAGCTCCTGCACTCACACGAGCTATTGGCGCTGGAACATGATCCGGAAAAGTACCAGCGGGTTTTGGCAGAGTTGAAACAGTTCTCAAAGTTACGGATTCAGTATCGCAACACGCATCAGCTGGTGCACCCAACTAAAGACATTAAAAACGACCGTGTTCACGGACACGGTTAAGCGAGAAAGGGTGGTAAATATGATTAGAGAGGTTGCAAAAGAAAACTGGTTATACCACGACCGAGGCATGATGAAATGGATGGGCTTTTTCATGTCGGACCACACCGTTTATATGGATCAGCAAAAGGGCAAAGAGGCGGCTGAGCGACCGTTACCCCAGATGGCTAGTGCAAGCATCGATCGGTTGCTGCAGCAAAGCTGGCAAAAAACGACGCCGCTGAGTTTGCAGGTAGACCGCGGTGATCATTATCAGACTGTCGAGGGCATTGTGATTGGCTACGAACAGGCCTTGGTGTATTTACAGGGCGACAGCGGCCTGATGACGCTTCGGTTTGCTCATATTCGCCACGTTACGTTAAAGAAAGCAGAGAAGTGGTGGTCGGCATGAGCGATCCACTATCAGATCCCAGCCGGCTGCCGGTACACGATATCATGTGTATTGATTGTAAGTCGTTCTACGCGTCGACGGAGGCCATTAAGCGGGCGGAATACCCGACTTCGGCAAAAATTGCGGTGCTGTCCAGAGAAGAATCCAGTGGCGGGCTGATTTTGGCAGCGAGTCCTTACAGTAAGCAGAATTATGGTGTAAAGCTGGGGACACGGCGCTTTGAACTACGTGATGATATGGACTTGAAGCTGGTAGAGCCGCACATGAAGGATTACATCAAGCTCAATTACCGGATCAACCAGATATACCGTCAGTTTACGGATGATGCGCACTGGTTTCCGTATTCGATTGATGAGTCCTTTATCGACGTCAGCGGCAGTCACCAGCTGTTTGGCAATAATCAGCAAATTGCCCGGCAGATTCAAAAACGGGTGTTTGATCAGACTGGCATTATCACCACGGTGGGCATCGGCCAGAATCCGTTATTGGCAAAATTAGCTTTAGATAACGCGGCTAAGGAGCAGGCACCTTGGATCGCCGAATGGACGTATGACCAGGTACCGCAGACTATTTGGCAGATCCCCAAAATAACGGCTATGTGGGGTATTGGTCATCGAACGGCTAAAAGTTTGGCTTTGATGGGGATATACTCAGTGGCTGATCTGGCTCACGCTGAATTAAAACAGCTCAAAAAACACTTTGGTGTGCTGGGTGAACAGCTGTATTACGACGCGTGGGGCATCGATTATTCAACCTTAACTAAACGCTATGTACCGCGAGCTGCCAGTAAAGGTTACGGCAATTCACAAATTCTGATGCGGGACTATATTAAGCCTGTTGATTTGCAAGTCGTACTAGAAGAGGTCACTGACCAAGTGGCGACGCGGTTGCGAAATAACCACGTCGTTACTGAGCTAATCAGTTTGCATATTGGCTTTGCGGATGTAGATAAAAGCAACCGCACTCATTTTTCAGCACAAATGCACGTAGAAGCGACCAACGACACGAAACAGCTGACCTCAGCGATTTGGTATTTACTCAGTACCAAGTGGGATGGCAGTCCCGTGCGACAAGTTGGCGTTAGATGTGCCAAAATCTCTACTCAGCGGATGACGCAGTTTTCACTATTTGAAGATCCGGAGGTTACCCTGCACCGTCAGCAGTTATCAATCACCATTGACCGCATCCGCAAACGGTTTGGCTACAAGGCACTGGTGCGGGCCTCGTCTTTGACACCTGGTGGAACTGCAATTGAACGTTCTGGCTTGGTGGGCGGCCACCATGCCTAATATATAGGAAGATTTAGATATAGCATGGCTGAATGACAGCCTTATTGCCAGCGACGATGCCCTAGGGTTCGCAAAAAGTTTGGGGTATAATTATTAAGTACGTGAATTGGAAGAATAATATCAGATTGTAGGGCTGGCAAACAGATGAAAGAAGTAAACAAACGGTCGTTAATTCTTGGAAGTATGGCTGCATTGGGTAGTGAAGGACTGTATGGGTTGAGCTATATTTTTACAAAACAAGCGACAAATCAGGCGAGTGTGTTAGCTTTGCTGGGGTGGCGCTTTGTGATTGCCTTTGTGGTGATGAGCGGATTGATACTGGCTGGTTTCGTGCATATTGATTTGCGGGGTAAGGCGGTAAAACCACTTTTATTAGTCAGCCTATTTAACCCCGTGCTATATTTTGTTGGTGAAACGGTTGGCATCAGTCATACAACTGCTTCGGAAAGTGGTGTCTTCTTAGCTTGCATCCCGGTGGCAAGCTTACTGGCATCAACTTTGATTTTACATAGGCGTCCGAGCCGCCAACAAGTGATCGGCATTTTGATGACGTTGGTCGGTGTCATCATCACGGTGGTGGCTGTCGGAACGCAGACCAGCCTGTCAGTAGTGGGATATTTGTCCCTCTTACTGGCCGTTGGTACATACGCACTTTACAGTGTGTTTGTGGAGAAAGCCACGGACTATACGGGGATTGAAATTACCTATTTAATGTTAGTAGCGGGTGTGGTTGTCTTTAGTGCATTAGCCATTGGTGAAGCCGCGGGTCAAGGCAACATTGGTACTTTACTGCGTTTGCCGGTGGTCAATATGAAGTTCTTGGCGGCAGTATTATACCAAGGTATTGGCAGCTCAGTGGTCGCACTGTTCTTAGCCAATTTTGCGATTTCAAAAATTGGGGTCAATCAGACGTCATCGTTCATTGGTATTTCAACGGTTGTTTCAATCGTTGCGGGGATGGTTATTCTGGGTGAACAGTTCAATGGCTATCAATTTTTAGGCGCCACTATTATTATTTTGGGTGTTTACGTGGCGAATATGACATTCGATTTGTGAAAAATTCGATCGTGATTTTTGGGTGACGGTTATGGTAAGGATAAGCACTAAAGTAGGTAGTAATCTTCAATTGTTGGGATTGGTTAAAGCTAAACAGTCAGTGGATGGTACAAGTTGAGTTATGCTTGCTTGCTATAGCGGAGAAAGATGATATAATAATAGGTGTAAAAAGCTGAACAACGTGTACACCAATAGCCTTAGCAGTTGCACCTGCTAAGGCTATTTTTTACGCTAAAAAGCGGGTGGGTTAGCTTGTTGCCTAAAGCTTTACTTGTGGTGTCTACGATCTAACCAATCCGCAAACCAAATAGAAATGATTGAAACCACAAGGGGTGCTACTAGAAAGCTGAACAACATGTTCACCTCCCAACAGTTGCTGTGTAGGGTAGGCAACATTTAAAATTGTATCATGCGAAGCCTGGTTTACCTACAATTTATAAGGGTTTTGCGAAAGTGGGACATTATCGAAAAGTGTCCTAAACCGCGGCAAAACATCTAACAAATTTTAATCAGCAAAAATACCACGCCTCATGATATAATCAAGACGTGGTAGAAGTAGCACAGTGACTTCTCCGAGTTGTGACTAACTAAATAGCAACACTAAAAAGTCGCCAAACCCGTCAAAGTTTTGGGCGGCTTTTTAATGTCTTTAGAAATTTCGACGCTAATGTCCCGATCCGCTCCCACGATCAACACTCGGCGTTACCTGCCAAACTTTTCGATAGTTTCGTGTAAAACTGACTGTATCGTGGTAACCAGCTTTAATGGCGATTTGTGCAAAAGTCAGCTTTGAGGCTAGAACGAGTGGGCGAGCTAATTCACAGCGGAAGAGGTTGAGTAGGGGTTTAAACGTTAAGCCAAAATGCTCTTTTAACCGGTCGGTAATCGTATCAACTGAAAAGTTCAACGTTTGAGCCACTTGTTCAACTGTTAAGGGTTCATAACAGTGTTCCAGCAGATAAACGCCGATCACCCAGCCGTCACTGAGGCCCACAAGTTGCTGATGGATGCTGAGTTGCATACGATATTCTTCCGGTGACAGTCGATGTGCTTTTTTAAACTGGTAGTAGAAGGTGCCAACTGAATGATACCCGCAGATGTTGGCAATCTGGCGAATGGTGAGCGCTGAAAACTCTAATAAGGCCGTGGCGTTTCTGATCCTGACTTGATTGAGTAATTGGTCAAATGAAAAACCCGTAATCCGCAGCAGTTCTTCTTGAATGGTACTTTCATCTTCACTAAAGACTTTCGCAACTTCTGCCACAGTAACTGCTGACTGATGATGAAACTGCAAGTATTTTAACCACTGCCAAGCGGGCTCCATATTCTGTTTTGGGAGGGGGACTTTGGTTCCCGTTTGAAACAAATACATGACATATGAAACTAAGGATAAGTTCAGACTTGATGATCCGCCAAACGGTAATTGTTTTTGACGAATAACTTCTTGGCAAAACTGCGTTAGAAAAGCCTGTTCAGTGGTGTTGACCCGTACGATTGGGTAGAATCGATCAGTGGTTTTAAGGGCCTTTGAATACTGTACTTCATCCGTTGAAGAAAGTAGGAGCAGTCCCAAAGACAAACGAATTCGAAAAAGCGTCACCGATTGATTGTCAGATAGCTTTAACTGCTGCATTTGATAGGGCATGAGCTGGATGATTTCCCCAGCAGACAGGTTGATGGGTTGCCGGTTTAATTCCAGGGTTATTTGACCATCAGTAATCACGAGAAACTCCGCTTCATCTGAAAAATGAGCTGGCTGAGTTTTTTTCAAGTGCTGATGAACAATTGTCAGTGCTTGCGGCTGATACTGACCCGATAAATAATTAGTACTGACATACGGAAAATTCTGATTCATGCAATCACCCCACAACATTTGAACACTTAACCGATTTTTGTTACTTAAGTGTTATTGGAATCTATTATACTGGTTGTGAATTAATTATCAAGCAACCTAGAAGAGAGGGATTTCAATGTCGAAAGTGTTTGTTTTAGGTGGTACCGGTTTTTTAGGCTATTACACCATCAAGGAGCTGTTGTCACGCGATTATCAAGTCAAAACCATGGCGTTGCCACCATTGCCGGAAGCTGATTTACTCCCTGACGAAGTCGAACTGACTCTTGGCGATATGAACGAACTTAGTGATTCACAAGTCGTTGACTTATTAGCCGATTGCGATGGCTTTATGTATGCCGCAGGCGCGGATGAGCGTGCGGTTCCAGATAAGCCGGCCTTGAGTTTTTACTATCAAGCTAACGTTCTCCCGACTCAGCGATTTGCGCGATTAGCACGGCAAGCCGGGGTCAGCCATTTTGTGTTATTCGGTTCATATAATAGTGAGTTTGCGATTAAGCTGGCAGCAAAATACCCAGACTATCAAGAACAGCCTTACGTTAATACCCGGCTGCTGCAAGAACAAGTGGCCTTTGCGGAAGGTGAAGGTGGCATGACCGTGACCTCGCTGCGATTGCCCTATATTTTTGGGACTATGCCAGGCCGAATGCCATTATGGAAAATGTTTGTTGATATGATCCGTGATCAGCCCGTCTATCCCGCTTTAAGGGGGGCAACCTCGTCTGTGACCGTTGAGCAAGTCGGGGAAGCCGCCGTTGGTGCGTTGGAAAATGGTCGCCATCGACAAACTTTTGCGATTAATAGTTACAACCTCAGCTATCAGGAATTCTATACGATGATTGTGGCGGCCTTAGGTCAGACCGGTAAAACGCAAGTACCCGTGATTTCATTTGACCAAATAAAGCCACAACTGGAAGTAGCTCAGGCTGAAGTTGAACAGGCCGGTAAAGAACACGGGATTAACCTGTTGCTGTCGCAACAATTACAAGAGGAGCAGTTATGCTCTGATCCGGCAGAGACGCAAGCATTCCTAGGCATTAAGCCTCATGATGTGCCTGCTTCGATCCGCGAAACGCTGGCTAAATGTGTTAACGGCTAGTGACGAATAGGGGCAGGGACCTGCCATCTGGAAAATTATTGTTAAATAAATAGAAAGCGCTTACAGCAAAGGAGATCATTGTCATGAATAAATTAACCGGCAAAGTAGCCATCATCACAGGTGGTTCACAAGGTATGGGCGCCTCGCACGCTAAATTGTTTGTTAGCGAGGGCGCTAAAGTGGTCATCACGGATATTAATGAAGCAGCTGGGACCAAATTAGCGGCTGAATTGGGAGACAATGCCATCTTTGTTAAGCAAGACGTTGCCAGTGAAGCCGACTGGCAAACGGTGATTAAAGAGACAATTGCTCATTTTGGCCAATTGGATATTCTAGTTAATAATGCCGGCATCACGTATGCCAAATCACTGTTTGACGTCACCACGGATGAATACCTGAAAATTTTCAATATTAATCAATTAAGCGTCTTTTTGGGCATGAAGTACGCTGCCGCTGAAATGAAAAAAGCGGATTCTGGCAGCATCGTGAATATTTCTTCTATCAATGGCTTAGTCGGCGGGGCCATTGGGTACACCGACACGAAGTTTGCTGTCCGCGGGATGACCAAGGCTGCAGCACTGGAGCTGGCCCACTATCATATCCGGGTCAACTCTGTTCATCCAGGCGTGATCTCAACACCGATGATTCATCAGGGCGATACGGATGAAGCAGTCAAACAATTTGCAAAAATGATTCCGCTGCAACGAATTGCTGAACCAGAAGAGGTTTCTAAGATGGTACTGTTCTTGGCGTCAGATGATTCGAGCTATTCGACGGGTGCAGAATTCACGGTTGATGGGGGATTAACGGCACAGTAATTGCTATTAGAAAACCGAATTGAATTAAGTCTGTGCAAGGTGGTACGAATTAAGTTGTGGTCGCTTTCTGTGACTGAGAAAAATGATATAATAAATGTAAAAAGTTGAACAACATGAACGAGCCTTAGCAGCTGCCACCGCTAAGGCTCTTTTTTACGCTAAAAAGCGGGTGGGTTTCACCAATCGGTATAACATAAAAAGCAGCACAGTAATTTCCCAACTGAGAAAATTGCTGTGCTGCTTTATTTGGAACTTATAGTTCAAACGTTTATTCTTCAACAAAAGCTGTGATATCTTCAACTGTTAAGATGGCATCCTTAACAACCTCAGCCGTAACCGGTTCCTTAGTTGGAACGAAGTGCATTTGCGTGCTTGGATCCGCTGCAGCAGTGGCAATCTTTTCGATGTCACTGTCAGGAATATCACCAAGGTTCAAGTCCTCCAGGTTAGTTGGTAGGCCAAGCTCATGGTAGAAGGGCAGCAAATCTCTGATATTGTCAGTTTTGCCTTCAATCGCCAGTAGAACCAAGATGCCATAGGCAACCTTCGCACCGTGTAGATGTGGGGCAGTTGCTGGGAAGATGGTCAAAGCGTCATGAATGGCGTGGGCGCCAGAGGCACGACCGTAGTCATCGCCCCAGCCACCAACAGTTCCGGCCATCACAGTAATGGTTTCAGCGATTTGACGCCAACGAGGGGTTAAGCGGCCAGCCTTCATGTCTTCTACAGCACCGATAGAGTTCTTCAATAGAACCTCTTTGCAGTTGTTGGCCATTTGACGAGAAATGGTCAGGGCTACGGTGTATTGGTCTTCTGGTAATTGTTGGAAGATCAACTCGGATTCGTAGAACTTAGCTAAGGTATCACCAATACCAGCCACGAAGTACTCGATTGGTGAGTTCAAAATAACTTTGGGGTTCAGTAGCATTAAATTAGCGGTTTCCAAGTAAATGTTATGGTTAATGTGTTCGCCGGTTTCCTTGTAATGCACGGAAATAGCTGACCATGGCGAACAGTTGCTTGCTAGTGTTGGAATTAAAACGAGGTAACGGTGAGTACCAGTGGTGACACTCTTAGAGGTATCCAAAACTTTCCCGCCACCAAGTCCAATCACCATATCAACGTTGTTTTCGTCAGCAATCTGACTCACGCGGTCAATTTCTTCAAATGAACATTCACCACCAAACGGCACGTCAACAACCTTCACATCGTCTGGCCATTCTGGTAAATACGGTTGAGCTGCGGCTAATGATTTCTCGCCATGAAGAAATAAGACGGTTCTCACCTTTAACTTGGCCATGAACCCTGGTAATTCGTCATAAGCCTTATTGTCTGATATGTAGCGTTGCGGTCCACTTTGTGAAATCATTATTCTCAGTCCTTTGGTTAGTCCATCCGTTAGACGGACTTTAATATGTCGTTTAGCTTCATCTCACTGGGTGACAGCTAATAGTGAATCATTATCGACTTGAGAAAATGAAATGTCAAGGTGTTTTTTAATTGTTCTCTAATCTTGATTTAGAAAAACCTCGTTAAGAGTAAAAGTATTTCACGACACTTGTGCTTGAACAAAATACTTATTGATCACGAACTGATGACGCTGATTATAGTGGCGATAGACGGCGATCTTAGCGCCTGCGCGAGCACGGTACAGAAAATCTAGGGCGTGCTGGACCACAAGACAGTGTAATGTTTGCCCGTCAACTGTTATGATGGGAATGTACAACATCGGGGGAACCTGCTTAATCACTTTGGGTTCAGCGCCTAGTATGCCAGTTACGTTAATGAATTTGGTCAATATCAACACCACCTTTTTAAAGTTATCATTATTATACAAACATACGTTCGCACAATCAAGTAAAAGATTATTTTTTAATCGACTACATATGAAGGTGTTTTAGTTGCACATATAGTCTTTACTTGATATGATATAACTACGTACGCGGTAGATTGCAAAAAAGAAAGATCAATAATGAAGATAAGTTCGTTTTGACAATTTATCCGCATGTTATTGTCGATGTTTTAAAAGTGATTTGGTTGTTAAATGAAGGGGGTTGCGCCGTTGGCGAGAATACCCGAACAGGTAATTGAACAAGTCCGCGATGCAACCGATATCGTGGATTTTATTAGTCAATATGTTCAATTGCAGAAGCAAGGAAAAAATTTCTTTGGTCTGTGTCCATTCCATGAAGAACGGACGCCTTCTTTTTCGGTCACTGAGGATAAGCAAATTTTTCACTGCTTTAGTTGTGGCCGAGGTGGTAACGTCTTCAAGTTTTTGATGGAGCTTGAAAATCTCAGCTTTCAAGAAGCCGTGGTAAAAGTTGCGGCATTTTCACACGTGTCGCTTGACGAGCAAATCGTTAACGCAGCAACCGGTGCCGGTCAGCACGGCGACCCGCAGTCACCAACTAATCAGCTGATCAAGCTGCACCAAGATGCAACAAAGCTTTATACCCATATTTTAATGAATACGGAAATGGGTCAGCCAGCGCTGGACTATTTGCACAAGCGCGGTTTGACAGACCAAACCATTTCAGATTACGGTCTGGGATATGCGCCCAGTAAGCAACTGCTGAAGCCGTTTTTTGACACCCGTAAGGTTGATTATCAAACCTTGCGGCATTCCGGTTTGTTCATTGAAAATCAGGATGGTGAATTGCGTGACCGGTTTGTTGACCGGATCATGTATCCTATCCGCAACCAGTCGGGTCAGGAAATTGCCTTTTCTGGTCGGATGTTGAAACAGCAGCCAGATCAGCCCAAATATTTAAACAGTCCGGAAACCGAACTGTTTAATAAACGCAAAGTGCTGTTCAACTTTGATCTGGCGCGGGGTGCCGTGCGAAAACAGGGTAACCTGATCCTGTTTGAAGGCTTTATGGATGTGATGTCAGCCCACCAATCAGGTGTGGATAATGGCGTGGCTTCCATGGGAACCAGTTTGACTGAAGAGCAGATTTACGCGATTCAGCGAATTACCAAACAAGTTTATGTTTGTTATGATGGCGATACACCAGGGCAAAAGGCGACTCAGCGGGCTTTATCCATTCTACGTGATAATTCCAGTTTAACGTTAGGTGTCATTCAGATGCCTGAGGGAATGGATCCCGATGAGTACCGTCAAAATTATGGTGAAGAAAAGCTGGCCCACGCGCTGTCATCTGCCCGCGAAACGCCAGTTGCATTTGAGATGCGTTATTTGAAGACCCAGTATGATGTAAATACGGATACTGGCAGGTTTCAATACTTAAATGACATTCTGGCGATCCTAGCCACTGTGAAGTCGCCAGTTGAACAAGACGTTTACCTGACACAATTGGCAGAACAGTTTCAACTGGAAAAGAGCAGTTTGCGCCAGCAGTTGGCCATGGTGAAACCGGCTAAGCAAACGCCTGAGCGGCCAGCCAGACCGGCAGTTAATCCCGGTCAAAGCCAGCCACAGACGCAACAGCAGCAGGTCGTTAAGCGCACGCCAGTGGAAAAAGCGGAACGGGCGTTACTGTACCGGATGCTTCACGACCACGATGTGTGGTTACGTGTTACCGGCTTACCGCAATTTAATTTTGTCGATGATGATTACCAGCTGGTTTATACACTGGCTCAAGGGTACTTTGAGACCCACCAGAGTTATGCGCCAGCCCAGTTTGTTGATTTTATCCATGATGATCATTTACAAAACCTGGTGATCGATATTGAATCCATGCAGTTAAATGAGTCAACCAGTGAGGGCGAGATTGATGATTATATTCAATTGATCATGAATGTCGCACCACTAACCAAACAAATTGGCGAAACAGAGCAAGCGTTACAAGAAGCACGGCGGTTGGGCGATGATGACCGCGTGCGCCAACTTGTTATCGAGTATATTAAGCTACAACAGCAAAAGCAGTCTCAAAAACAAGCTTAGGGGGCTTTCTAATGGCAAAAGAAACAAAGAAAAGCAGCAAAGACTTTGATCAAAAAGGTTACGACAAAGCCGTTAAGGACCTAGTAAAGGACTACAAGAAAAAGGGTCAAGTCACCTACGATGAACTGTCAGATAAAATTGCTTCACCATTTGGCTTAAGCGCCAAGAAGATGGACGGTTTGCTGGAAAAAGTTGAAGATGCTGGTATCAGTGTCGTTGATGAAAACGGTGATCCCGATTCACGTGCCGTTAAGGCTGCCAAGAAAGTTACTGCTAGTGAATTAAAGAATACTTCTGCACCATCCGGTGTCAAGATCAATGATCCTGTGCGGATGTACTTGAAGGAAATCGGTCGGGTTAAGCTATTAACCGCCGACGAAGAAGTGGCGTTGGCCTTACGGATCGAACAAGGCGATGAAGAAGCTAAGCAAGAATTAGCCGAAGCTAACCTGCGTTTGGTGGTTTCCATTGCTAAGCGTTACGTTGGCCGTGGTATGCAATTCTTGGATCTGATCCAAGAAGGGAACATGGGTCTGATGAAGGCCGTTGAGAAATTCGATTACCGTAAAGGCTTCAAGTTCTCAACGTATGCAACTTGGTGGATTCGTCAAGCCATCACCCGTGCTATTGCTGACCAAGCCCGGACCATCCGGATTCCCGTGCACATGGTCGAAACCATCAACAAGTTGATCCGGATTCAACGTCAATTGCTGCAAGACTTAGGGCGTGAACCTACCCCTGAAGAAATTGGTGCCGAAATGGATATGCCAACGGAAAAGGTTCGTGAGATCTTGAAGATCGCTCAAGAACCCGTTTCATTGGAAACCCCAATTGGTGAAGAGGACGACTCTCACTTGGGTGACTTCATTGAAGATGACGATGCTACGAGTCCAGCAGATCACGCTGCTTACGAACTGTTAAAAGAACAGCTTGAAAGCGTTCTGGACACCTTAACAGATCGGGAAGAAAACGTGTTGCGTCTTCGTTTCGGTTTGGATGACGGCCGGACCCGCACTTTGGAAGAAGTCGGTAAAGTTTTCGGTGTTACCCGTGAACGGATTCGTCAAATCGAAGCTAAAGCCTTACGCAAGCTTCGTCACCCATCACGTTCAAAGCAACTGAAGGATTTCTTGGAGTAAATTAGAATCAAGTATTGAAATTGATAACCATTTAGGATGAAAAACACCCTGGTTATGAGTCGAAAAGACTGATAATCAGGGTGTTTTTATGTGCAATTAAATGACTAGTGACCTAAACAAAATTTCAAAAATTGTTTTAAGGATAAACTTTACACGTGAAAACTTCAACATTATAATAAAACCAAAAGATTGGGGGAGTATACGAAAGGAAAATGAATTTTCATTCGGAATTTTAGTTAACGCTGTTGATAAATGTCTTTTAACGTTAAGTTGTTTTTGATGGATGAGATAACTAATTGGTAGGTCAAATAGGGGGCACCAGAAATGGTCGGAAAAAACAATCATATTAGAACAATTAAGTCCAATTTAAAGGAACACTATAAAGCGTATAAAGCTGGTAGAAGATGGATTTACGCTAGTTTAGCGAGCTTAGCAGTTGGTGCTGGACTTTTGTTGGGGAGTACAACTGCTTATGCGGATAGTGTCACAGACAGTGCTTCACAACCAGCTGAAGCGCCATCAAGTCAGACAACGGCTGCAACTGTTCAAAAAGCTGCGGTAGTACCGTTGAAAACGTCTCAGGGTACGAATAATGATAATGCTGACGGCGCAGTAAAAGCAGCGGACCAATCACAAGCAGCGGTGGACGGCGCATCAAAAACTGCTGAGGATTCTGCAGTAAACACTCAACAGGCTACTGCTCAACCGACTCAACAGGCAAATAATTCAACCGCTCAAACTTCAGAGAAAAAAGTGCTGGTTGATCCAACCGAAGACCAATTAAATGCAGCTAAAGCCAGTGCTGAACAAGTATACGCAACGACTCATCAAGCCCAAGAAATTGATGCGGTAGCGGGTGAACCGGCAAGCACTACTACAGGGTTAACTATTTCTGAATCTGCAATTGGGACTGATACCCATGCACAAAGCCCTTTAATAATCACTATCAATGCCAATGCAAAAGCTGGTGATATTTACAAAGTTACAATTCCAGCGGACAATCAACTGTATACTTTTGATTCAGTGGATTCTTTAGGTGCTGAAGCAGGGACTACAACAACCACTTTGGGTACAGATGGCTCACATATCATTACTGATACTTTCGCGACTGACACAGCCAGCACGCAACGAATAAAGCTTAATTTGACAAGTCCGTTTTTGGCGCCAGCGCGTATGGCTGATGTGGGTAAAACAGTGATTAAAAACGTTACTTTCACAGTGAACGACAAGCCTCAAACTGGAGTTAGTTTCACTCAGACAGTTAAACCAACAACCAAGTTATCGACGATTACTATGCTTCATCCTGATCCTAGTACAGTTGAACAGCTATTGCCTAATCAAAACTATATCTTCGGCGTGAGTGTGAACGAAAGTGATGGGATTCCTTATGATGACAGCCTTGGCACGACTAATCGGGCAAGTAAGGTAGATAATTATGGAGGAACCAAAATCATAATTCCGGTTCCTACTGGTTTTAATTTAGACAATGATAGTACGGCCAAAATGAATGCTTTTACTGATGGTACAACAATCACACAACCAGGTGGCAAGGGAACTGACGTCATTATTAATGCTCCAGCAGGCGCTGGTGGTCAAGTTGGCAATAACGGAATACTCAATTCTCCTGAATACCAGATTGTTGGGGCTTTTGATGTCTCTCAAACTACAACTGCACAAGCTCTCACTGCAAGTGGTGATGTCACTTTTTCTCAAATTATCAATGGGGATAGTACTAACAATACAATTACCGATTCGGCTGACCCGTGGAAGGTTACCATATTACCAAACAACGGTGGAACAAATGTTGGTCAAAGCGACGTATCGCCTATTGCTAAAGGAAATTCTTCTGGGAATTCTTCTCAATTAGTGTTGGATAATATTCCCAGTGATGATCCCGAAAACCTTAACAGTTTTGGTTTTGAGTTTAATTCGGCTGCTAATGCCACCGATACCCAAATTACAATTAAAGTTCCTGATGGTCTTGATGCAACAAGTATCCAAACACCCGCTCAAGGGATTACGCCATCAGCCTATTTACCAGATACATCCAGCTATAAATACACGTTAACCTTAGCCAATGGGGAAACTGAGACCGGAACTGTAGCAGCGGGTACAAAAGTTACTTCTGCCGATGGTTCTGCGATTAGAACGGCAGTGTTTGAGCCAAATGCGATTGCGGCTGGCTCTTTTGCAGAGGCTTCGGATGATGCATCCGGCTTTTCTGTTAAAGGTCATTTAGCGACTAATTATGATGACAACACGACCGCTGTTAAATACAATGATAAACTGACTTCTTCTATCAATATTAGTTTTAAGGCTGGCGATGAGCATTATGAACGTAAGGCGTCAGTCGATCAAACAGCTGTTGAAGCTTTGGCTATCGGTGACGCTTATCTCGTGACAAGAACTAATCATCAAACGCCAGGTAACTCTAGTGCAGGAACACTTCAGATTAGATATGATGATTTTGGTCAGGGCCAGAACACAAATAGTGTTGATGAGCCAACCTTTTACTTTGTCCTTCCTAAAGCTACTACTGTAGCATCTGTTAACAGTCTTGGAAGTATGAACGATGATCCCATTCATGATTCAAGATATACGCCAGATCCTACTGGTGCTCAATTAACTCAAGTCACTGGTGCTAAAGTTTCTGAATTCACTGCGGATAATGGGCAAACGGTTGTCAAAATTGATTATTCTGGGACCGGAAAAATTGTCGATTTTAGTCAAGTCACGGGTTATTGGGGTGCGGTTACATTAGCCAACAATCCCGATGCGTTGCCTGGCGATTACCCATATTATGTCTATATTTCGTCATCAAAGACCAAGCTTGTTAATTCTACGAAACCGATTGATTCTTCGTTTGTTCAAAATGATCCGAATGCCTGCTTAATGCGTGGCGAAGCTGGGACTGGGACGTGGAATATTTCAACTGCAAGCTCATTTTTCAACACTTCTTTTGCACAGGGTAATACAGATGCTACCCCAGTTAATCCGGAGAGTGGAAAGAATAGTGTTGGTACCAGTGATGATAAGAAAACTGCTGATATGACTTTTTACGATACTATTGTCTATACCTCACCTGCAACTGATGCCCAAGATCACAATGCGATAGCTGTTATTAATTTACCTACTGTCGGAGATTCAAAGGGTTCGCAGTACACTTTTGATTTAAAGGGTCCCATTACCATGCCAACGAACTTTGCAACTGCAAACGGTGACGGGACAGCGCTTAATTCCACTGTTCTTTATTCAACTACCGCTCAAACCTTTAATACTGCTGATACGTCTCCTAGTACCACCGGTTACGTAACGGCGGACCAGATTCCAAATGGTGACTGGTCTAAGATCCGGTCAATCATGATTCAAGTTAGTGGCATCAAGCCGAATACTTCAACTGGACGGATTGCTATTGCTGGTAAAGTAGCTGATCAGACGGTTGATGGCAAGACAATTACCTTCAATGACATGGCTGGTAATACAGGTTATCTGCAAACCGCATTTTATGGTGACGGTTCAAAGGTCGTTGTTAGTTCCACTGATGCTTTAATCAAGATTGTGGGGACTTCTACTGTGAAGGCTCGCTATCACTATGTAGACGCCGAAGGTCACGATCAGTATGTTGAAATTCCAGATTTAACTCAGACAGTTAATGATAATGTCGACACACTTAAAGACTATCCGAAAACAAAATCAGAATTTAATGCTACAGATACTGCATTGATTCCAAAGGGATATCAGTTAGAAACCGGTACGGATAATACAGTTACTCGAACTATCATTGATAGCGGCAAAAAGGATGGGTTAGCTGCGTTAGGCCAAGTTGCGCACTATTATGATGATGGTGATTATGTACAGTATGATTTAATAGGTGATTCAAGCCTAACGGTTACCTATGTAGACAACGATAATAAGAACCAACCTGTAGGTGCTCCTTTTGAAGTTGATGGTGTTACCAATCAGAAAGGCACATATGATGTTAAGGTTCCAGATAATTATGAATTAGCGAAGGGACAAGCTGATAAGCTAACTTACACGATTACTCCAGATGACACGGATAATTTGACGGTTAACTTGGTTCACAAACACACGACTGATTTACCAAAGGGCTTTAACAGTACGACGACTCGTAAGATTACAGTCAATAATGTGGATGGAACACAAACTGTGATTAATCAGGACGTTACTTGGACTACGGATACTGATTTGGTGACCCATACCACAACCTATACGCCAAGTGGAGATTATCCAGATTATGTAACACCTGAAGTTAAGGGGTACACGCCATCAAATATTGATACGCCGGCAATTACGAATAAGGCAACGGTTGAGGCGCCCGCTAACCCAGCTGATGTTGTCATTAACTACACGGCTAACAAGAACAGCCTAACCGTTACTTATGTGGACAACGATAACAAAAATCAACCAGTAGGCAATCCTGTCGAAGTTGATGGTGTTACCAATCAGAAAGGCACATATGATGTTAAAGTTCCTGATAACTATGAATTAGCACCAGGCCAGAAAGATAAGTCGAACTACACGATTACTCCAGATGATACGGACAATTTGACGGTTAACTTGGTTCACAAACACGATACCAAATTACCTGATGGTTTCAGTGGTACCACAACGCGGACGATTATCATTAATGGAGTTGATGGGACACAAAAGGTGACCCATCAGAATGTGAGCTGGACAGCGAATACCGATCTGGTTACTCAAGTAACAACGTATACACCAAGCGGTAATTATCCAAATTATGTAACACCAAATGTAGAAGGGTACACGCCAACGTCAGCAAATACACCAGCAGTTACGCCTACTGTGCTCAAAACGATGCCAACTAATCCAGCTGATGTTGTCATTAACTACACAGCTAACAAGAACAGCCTAACCGTTACTTATGTGGACAACGATAACAAGAACCAACCAGTGGGTAATCCTGTTGAAGTTGATGGTGTTACCAATCAGAAAGGCACGTATGATGTTAAGGTTCCTGATAACTATGAATTAGCGAAGGGACAAGCTGACAAGCTAACTTACACGATTACTCCAGATGATACGGACAATTTGACGGTTAACTTGGTTCACAAACACACTACCAACTTACCGGATGGTTTTACCGGCACCACGACCCGGACAATCACCTATACCGGCCTTCCTGCGGGCAATCCAAATCCTGTCAGTCAGCCATTGAATTGGACGGCAGATACAGATGAGGTTACGCACGTGACGACCTATACGCCAATTGGTAACTACCCTCAAGTTATTTCGCCATCAATACCAGGTTATACGCCAAAGGAAGCCAGTGTACCAGCAGGAATCGATCAAGCCACGACTACGCGGCCTGTTAATAGCAGCATCACCGTTACCTATTCGGCAAATAATGCTGATCTGACAGTGACTTACGTAGATACGGATGCGAACAACAAAGTAGTTGGTACGCCAAAAACGCTTACGGGCAAGACCAATGAAACCGGCAACTACCAGGTAGTGATTCCGGATCACTATGTTTTAGCCGCGGGACAGGACGACAAGGTACCGTATACATTTAAAGCGGGTAATGATACCAGTGATAACCTGACAATCAAGCTGGCACACAAGCTGGACCGCACCACGACTATTTCAACCCGGACAATCCACTATGCTGTTGATGATCCAAGTTACACGGGCACCGTGCCAGCACCAAAGGTCGAGACGATTACTTGGCAGGTGGTGACTGATGAAGTTACGAGTGACAGTGTTGCAACACCAGATAGCGCCTACGACGAAGTGCCGTCACCAACGCTTCCAGGTTATACGGTAAATCCAAGTCAAGTTGGTCAGCAAACCGTTGGCAAAGTTGCGACGCGAGACGTGCCAATGTATAACGAAGATGTCGTTGTGACTTACACGCCGATTGCTAAGCCAGATGGTGGTGGTACTCCAGGGACACCAACCAATATTCAAAAGGTACCGACACCTCCTGAGAACGTGCCAACGGACAATACCACGACACCTGGCAAAGTGGTTACGAAGACGCCTGAACCAGGTGAAGCCGTTACTAAGACCAATCAGAATCAATCAAATGGCGGTTCTGGGACCTCGGTAGAAACTGGTGAAAATGCTGGGCGTGCTGAAACACTCAGTGAGACGACTACTGGCGCTTCTAGTCATTCAGCTAACGCAAATTCAACTACGACAGTTCTGGATAATCAAGTTAATCCTTCAACCACTAACCAGCAGCAGTTGCCACAGACCAACGAACAAAATCAGGCAACGGTCGGTTTCGGCCTGCTTGGTATGCTGACAAGTCTGTTAGGCGCAGCTGGACTGAAACGTCGCAAACGAAATGATGAGTAATGACGTCATTATAAAGTAAGGTCAAAACGAAAAGGGTATCACGATGTGAAAATCACCGTGACACCCTTTTTAGTATAAGCTGGCGAATAAAACCCGTTCTTTTGTTGTGCTAGCTTCGGGCTCTAGCCTATAATGGAACTACGAGATTGAAGAGGAGTGAAACAACGTATGAACGGGACACATTTATCTAATCGTCTACAAGTCGTCGCCGACTTTGTTCAGCCTGGTGCGCGGCTAGCCGATATTGGCTCAGACCATGCTTATCTGCCGGTGCATTTAGCCAAACAGGGTGTCATTAGTGCGGCGATTGCTGGCGAAGTCGTGAAGGGACCTTACCACAATGCGTTAACTGAAATCGAAAATGAACAGCTGACGGCTGTGATCACGGCACGGCTGGCGAACGGGCTAGAAGCGATTCAGCCAGAAGATCACATCGATACGGTGACGATCGCTGGGATGGGCGGCACGTTGATCACCAATATTCTAGAAAACGGCAAGTCGCATTTGACCCATCACGAACGGCTGATTTTACAGCCGAACGTGGGGGAAGACAATGTCCGGCGGTGGCTGCAGGATAATCGCTATCAAATCATTGCTGAACGGATTCTAGCAGAGGACGGCCATATTTACGAAATTATTGTTGCTGATCCGACTGATCAAGCAGTCAGCTATACGGCAGTTGAACTCAAATACGGTCCATTTTTATTGCAGGAAAAAAGTCCCGTGCTGCAACAAAAGTGGCGCCGTGAACAAGCGCGTCTTGACGAAGTTATTGCCACGATGAAACAGGCTAAAAACGCGCCACAAGAAAAGATTGCAGCCTTTACTCAGGAACGCGATCAGATTCAGGAGGTTATTTTAGATGAAGGTTAAAACCTTAATTGAACGGTTTGAACAATTTGCACCCAAGTCAATCGCTGAGCCGAAAGATCCAGTGGGGTTGCAGCTGGGTTCATTGGAAGCTGAATGTCACAAAGTATTAGTCACGTTAGATGTGCGGCCAGAAGTGGTGGCTGAAGCCGTGGCTGCTGGCGCTGATTTTATTTTTGCGCATCATCCGATGATGTTTCATCCAGCGCGTAATTTAGATTTGGAAGATCCGCAAAATCAGATGTATGCCACGTTATTGCAGCACCACATTACGGTGTACGCAGCGCATACCAATTTAGATAGTGCCGATGGCGGCATGAATGACTGGTTAGTTGATGCCTTAGGCTTGTCAAACACGGTTGGCATGGTTGACGGGATCCGCGAGGTTAATTATCTGCTCACCGTCCACGTGCAGCCGGTCTATGCGGATGCTGTCCGGTTGGCCATGGTGGGCGCCGGTGCTGGTGATATGGCCCGTTATTCCGGTGCCAGCTATGAATGGAATGGCACCACCTGGTTTACGCCCATGCAGGGAGCGGACCCGGAATTGGGCCCGGTGGGTGAACGCAACAACACCGATGAGTTAGCGATTCAGACGCGCGTACCCCATGCCAAATTACAGGCGGTGGTGAAAGCCATTAACGAAGTGTATCCTGGCGGGCATCCCGCTTTGGAACTGACCCAACTCGATCACGAAGGCCATCAATATAGTATGGGTCGCATCGGTGATTTACCTAATAAAATGACCGTGCGAGAATTTGCGGCCCACTGCAAACAGGTGTTTAACGTGCCGGGCTTACGCGTGGTGGCTGACGATCTGGACAAGACCGTGCAGCGAATTGCGGTGCTTGGCGGTGACGGCGGTAAATTCTTCAAGATTGCTCAGCAAAAGGGCGCGGACGCCTACGTGACCGGCGACGTTTATTACCATACGGGTCATGATATGATTGCGGCTCATTTTCCAGTGATCGATCCGGGCCACCACATTGAAAGTATCTGCAAGCCTCACTTGACTAAATTGTTCAAGCAGTGGGCAAGTGAACAGCAGTGGCCAATTGAAATTGTGCCATCTGAATTGAATACGGATCCGTTTACGTTTATTTAAGGGGTGACGATGACATGCAATACGATGACTTAGTACCACGTTTTTTGACCTATATCAAAGTTGAAACCCGCTCTGATGAAGAGAGCACGACCGTTCCGTCCACTCAAAGTCAAGTCGATTTTTTGAAGACGCTGGCCGCCGAACTGAACCAGATCGGGTTGACTGATGTTCACGTCAGCGCGCCTAGCGGCTACGTTTTTGCCACGTTGCCCAGCAATCTTGATAGGCAGGTACCAACGATTGGGTTCATTTCCCACGTGGATACGGCCGACTTTAACGGCCAGGATATCCACCCGCAGATCGTTGAAAACTACGATGGGCATTCGGTGATTCCGTTGGACCCAGCTGGAAAATATGTGCTGGATCCCAAGGTGTTCCCTAACCTCTTAAATTACGCGGGTCAAACACTGATTACCACAGACGGCTCAACGTTATTAGGCTCAGACGATAAGTCCGGGGTGGCTGAAATTATGACCGCCATGGCTTACCTAACGGCTCATCCAGAAGTTAAACATGGCACCATCAAGGTTGGCTTAGGACCAGACGAGGAAATCGGGACTGGTGCTGATCATTTTGACGTGCAGGATTTTGGTGCGGACTTTGCGTATACCGTTGATGGCGGACCGCTGGGGCAGTTGGAATACGAAACCTTCAACGCAGCGGATGGCCGGGTACACATTACTGGGACCAACGTTCACCCAGGTTCAGCTAAGGATACCATGGTCAATGCTAACCAGTTGGCAATCGATTTTCATAATGCCTTACCGGAACATGACCGACCCGAGAAGACGGCTAGACGAGAGGGCTTTTTCCACCTGTATAAAATGAGTGGCGACGTTGATACGGCTGATTTGAGTTACATTATCCGCGACCATGACCGGCAGCAGTTCGAAGACCGTAAACGGCTGTTTGCGGGTATTGCAGATCGGTTGAACGCTAAGTATGGTGACCAGACGGTGCAAGTCACCCTTAAAGACCAGTATTACAACATGCGTGAGATTATCGAAAAAGATATGAGCGTGGTAGAATTGGCTAAAAAAGCGATGACCGAATTAGGAATTAAACCGGATATCGCACCAGTGCGGGGCGGAACGGATGGGTCTAAGATTTCTTTCTTAGGCCTGCCGACGCCGAATATCTTTGCTGGCGGTGAAAACATGCACGGCCGGTTTGAATTTGTTTCGGAGCAGACCATGGCTAAAGCTACGGACGTGATTTTAAAAATGATTCAATTAAATGCTGAACAAGCATAATCCAGTCAAAAAGAGCTTTAACAGTTAAAGACGGCTGCTAAAACTCTTTTTCACTTATAAGGAGCGTTACACAATGACGGAGTACGCCATATTATGTGAGAAGGCCAGTGCGGCTAAGAACTTTGCGAGTGCTTTGGGCGGTACCAGCGGGGAGTTTGAAGGACAAACGTACCGAATCGTTCATTCCCATGGCCATTTGATGGAATTCGTTGATCCTAAGGAACAGGTGCCAGCGGATAAAGCGGCCCAGTACCGTTCTTGGAAACTGGAACACCTGCCCTGGCAAGTTAACGATTTTAGCTGGGAGAAACGGCCGATCATGGCCAAGAATCCGCGAACGGGCCGGAAAAAATCCACCAAGTCGGATTTAGCCGAGATCAAAAAGTCGGTGGCCGATTGCGATGTGATGGTCATCGCTACCGATGTGGATCCGTCCGGGGAAGGTGAACTGCTGGCCTGGGAGATCATTAACGCGATTAAATGGGAAAAACCAGTCAAGCGGCTGTACTTTGCGGATGAAGAAGCCCGTTCGATTCAAAGCGGTTTTCGTGAGATCAAATCGATCACAAGCCAAATGCAGGATGGAGATTACTTAAAGTCCGATGCCCGCAGCAAGTGGGACTTTCTGTCCATGCAGCTGACCCGGATCGCCACCACGGTGACAAAGCAGGCGGGTTATCCGGTGAAAGTGGTCCGTGAGGGGCGGTTAAAGTCGCTCATGGTGCGCCATGTTTACGAACAGTTAATGGCTATTAAAAATTACAAACGCAAGCCCTTCTATGAAGTGAAGTTTCAAGACAACGCGGAGCACGTTTTCGCCCGTCATTTTAAAGATGAGGACGAAGCAGCTAAGTGGCGTCATGAAAAACAGGCTGATGCCAAACACGAGCTGGAGCAGTACCACGAAAGTGCCATTACCAACGTTAAGACGGTCCGGCGCCACTCGGCACCACCGAAGTTATTGGACCTGTCAAACTTGGCGTCAATTTTGGCGCCCAAGGGCTATAGCGCTAAGGAAGTACTGAGTACTTATCAAAAAATGTATGAAGCCAAAATCGTCAGCTATCCGCGGACGGATGATTCAAAAATCTCCATGGCACAGTTCTATCAACTACTGCCATTAGTGCCTAAGATTGCGGCAGTGGTCGACGTGGATCAAAAACTGCTGACGCACCGTGAACCACGGTTTACTCACGTCACTAACGGCAGTGTTGACCATGGGGCCAACCGTCCCGGTGAAAAAGTGCCTAGTTCACTAAGCAGTTTAGCCAAGTACGGTAAAGCTGGGCCGGCCATTTATTCAGTTGTCGCCAAGAACTACCTGGCCATGCTGGGGGAAGATTACCAATTTGACCACACAACGGCGGAGCTGAAGGATTATCCGGCGTTTAAGACAGCCTTCAACGTGCCAGTAGCTTTGAATTATAAATTAATCTTTGATAGTTCCCGTCAAATCAGTGATACGGATGAAGCGGGTGAAGCGACTAAGAAGCAGTTAGGGCAAACCGCGTCACCGTTCATTTTTGAAGGTGCCAATAAGAAACCGGTGAAACCAACCATGAAGTGGCTAATGAACTATTTACAGCACCACAATATTGGCACTGGGGCAACGCGGGTATCGACCTTATCGCAGATCACCGCAGGGACGACCGCATTAATGAAAGAACGGCGGGGATTTTTATCCATGACCAATACGGGCACGATTTCCGCGATTCTCACCGAAGGGACGATTATTAGCAGTACCAATGCCACTAAGCGGTTAATGGACCTGATGGAACAAGTGGGTGCGTTTAAATTACCCCCGGCGGAACTGCTGACCACCGCGACCCAGACGGTGAACCACGATTTACCGATCATGGTTGCGAACGCTGATAAACTGAAAGTTAATTTGGGTGATCCCGAAAAACTGGTCAAGCATTATCCTAAAAAGGCGAAAACGGGTGGTCAAACTGCCAGTGGTAAAGAAGTGAATTTCAACCAAGTCTGGGGCGGCCATCACTTTTCCGAACAGGAAGTTGCCGACCTGTTGGCTGGAAAAGAAATCCACTTTCAAATTAAAACTAAGCGGGGCAAGGAAATGGCCGTTCATGGCAAACTTGCCCAGCAAACCTATCGCGGCCATAAATTCTGGGGCTTTAAACCAGCGGCTGACGTCTTCCAAAAGCCAACCAAAACCCGGCGAAAAGCCCGTTAAAATACTTTGGTCAAAAAAGGTCAAAACATTTTTATTTTCGGTGAAACGTATGCTAGAATGGACGAAAGTCAAAGGCAAAATTCAGCCAAATAAGTAAAGGATGATGATCGTTTAATGAACCCAGACATTTTAACGCAGTCAGTGACCGATGCGATTGCGGAAGCCCAGCAGATTGCCGTTAATCGCAAGCAGCAATCCATCGGTGTCTCCCACCTCTTTAAATTTTTGATTCAGCCAGGTCAGCTGGACCGACAGATTTTTAGTGAGCTTGGCCTGAATATGGATCAGCTCAACGCTGAACTGGATCACGAAATTGATCAAATCAGTGAGGTTGAAGGTCAAAACGTGACGTATGGTCAAAATCTGTCACCAGATCTATACCGCTTGCTGCAAAAAGCCGATGAGGTCCGTAAAGACTTGGACGATGAGTATATTGCCAGTGACACCTTGATTATTGCCGTCGTGCAAATGAGCGGCAGTCGCTTCGGGGATTATCTAAATGAACAGGGTTTGACCCTTCAGCAGGTCAAAAATAAAGTCACTGAAATTCGTGGAGGTGAAAAAATCACGTCTAAAAATCAAGAAGAGGGTTTTCAAGCGCTCGAAAAATACGGGACGGACTTGGTTAAAGCCATGCGTAGCGGTAAGCGGGATCCCATTATTGGCCGGGATGAAGAAATTTTGACCGTAACGCGGATCCTTTCCCGGAAAACCAAGAATAACCCGGTTTTGATCGGTGAACCCGGCGTTGGGAAAACGGCGATCGTTGAAGGCTTAGCACAACGAATCGCCCGCGGCGACGTGCCAGAAAACCTGAAAAACAAAACCATTTTCTCACTGGATATGGGATCGCTGATTGCCGGTGCTAAGTACCGGGGTGAATTTGAGGAACGGTTAAAAGCCGTCTTAAACGAGGTTAAGAAGTCCAATGGTGACATCATCATGTTTATTGATGAAATTCATAACATCGTGGGTGCTGGCAAGAGCGAAGGCAGTATGGATGCCGGTAATCTCCTAAAGCCCATGCTGGCGCGTGGTGAACTGCATTTGATCGGGGCCACGACGACGGATGAATACCGGCAGTACATGGAAAAGGATCGGGCCCTTGAACGCCGGTTCCAGCGGGTCGCTGTAGCAGAGCCTTCCGTTGAAGACACCATTACTATTTTACGGGGTCTGCGGGAACGCTACGAAATCCATCATGGCGTGCGAATCCACGATAACGCCTTGGTAGCAGCGGCTAAATTATCCGACCGATACATTACCGACCGCTATTTGCCA
The DNA here is from genome assembly GCF_002217925.1 of Secundilactobacillus mixtipabuli. Lineage (GTDB taxonomy): Bacteria > Bacillota > Bacilli > Lactobacillales > Lactobacillaceae > Secundilactobacillus > Secundilactobacillus mixtipabuli. The sequence continues at coordinate 53,830 of NZ_BCMF01000011.1, forward strand.
GATAAAGCGCTGGACCTGGTGGATGAGGCGTCAGCTTCGATTCGGGTGGCCATGAATTCAGCACCAACGGAACTGGACCGGGCACGGCGGCAGCAGATGCGCCTGCAGGTGGAAGAAGCGGCTTTAAAGCAGGAGACCGACGAGGCGTCACAGGCCCGTTTGAAAGAAGTTCAAAAGACGTTAGCCGACGTGAAAGAAACCGTCAGCAACTTGAATGCGCGCTGGGAAGACGAAAAACAGTCGCTAGATGCCCTAAGCAAGAAGAAAACGGAGCTGGATCAAGCTAACCGTGAGTTAAACGATGCTGAAGCCCAATATGATTTGGATAAAGCGGCGGTTCTGCAACACGGCACCATTCCGCAACTGAAAAAAGAATTAGCAGCGATGGAAAATAAGGATCATTCTGGTGACTGGCTGGTGGAAGAATCCGTCACTGAAAAAGAAATCGCCGCAGTGGTCGCTAAAATGACGGGAATCCCCGTTAATCGCTTGGTGGCCACTGAACGGGAAAAACTGCTGCATTTAGCGGATAACCTGCATCACCGCGTGATTGGTCAAGATGAAGCCGTTCAAGCGGTGTCAGACGCCGTATTACGTTCACGGGCAGGCTTACAGGATCCAAGTAAACCACTGGGTTCATTTCTGTTCTTAGGGCCTACTGGGGTGGGTAAAACGGAACTTGCGAAGGCCTTAGCTGAAAACCTGTTTGATTCCGAGGACGAAATGGTTCGCATCGATATGTCTGAGTACATGGAGAAGGAATCCGTTTCCCGGTTAGTCGGGGCAGCGCCAGGCTACATCGGCTATGAAGAAGGCGGCCAGCTGACCGAGGCTGTTCGACGACACCCGTATGCCATCGTCTTATTTGATGAAATTGAAAAGGCTCACCCAGACGTCTTCAACATCTTACTGCAGGTGTTGGATGATGGCCGTTTGACTGATAGCCAAGGTCGAACGGTAAACTTCAAGAACACGTTACTGATTATGACTTCTAATCTGGGATCAGATCTTTTGTTGGAAGGGACGGATGATCAAGGCCAGATTGCTGACGATGCCAAGAAACAGGTTGCTAGTTTACTGCAACGGTCATTCAAACCGGAATTCTTAAACCGGATCGATGATACGATCATGTTTAAACCATTGACCATGGCGGATGTTGAACAGATCGTGGGCAAGCTGATTCAGCGGCTTTCTAACCGGTTGGCTGAACAGCAGATTGCATTGACGATCACGCCTGCGGCCACGAACTGGCTAGCCAAGCGCGGTTATTTGCCGGCTTATGGTGCGCGGCCATTGCAACGGACCATTACCAGCCTAGTCGAGACCCCATTAGCTAAGCTGATCATTGGTGGTCAAGTCACTGCTCAAGATACGGTTGAACTCGGATTAAATTCTGAGGGGAATGGTTTAACCTTTAATACCCGGCCGAACCAAGATCAGCAAAAATAACGACAAAAAAACGGCAGCTCCCAATCAGGAACCGCCGTTTTTTTGTCGTTATTATTTGTTCGCTTTTGTATCTGAGTTTGAAACTAATTTGACACCATTGGTGAAAATCAAGGCAGCGATGACTGCTACGACACCGATCTGTGCGGGTACGTAAGTCATGACTTCCAATTGACCGCCAATGTAACCAATGACTTCACCAAAAATGATTGCCCAAAAAATAACAACCAGGTTTGCTTCTAAAGTTTTCATTGTAGACACCTCGCAATCAAAGAAATTCTAGCATAATACCAGCCAAAATGAAAGCTTTAAAATGAGACACTCTGTTATAATGGTAAACGGAAGATTAACGAGAAAGGAAGCCGATTGATCATGGCGTTTGTTCCATTACAAGTCATCAGCAGCTACAGTCTGCTGCAAAGCACCAACCAACTGGAAGAGCTGGTTAAGACTGCTGCCCAGCGAGGTTATCAGGCATTGGCGCTTACTGACCGCAACGTCATGTACGGGACGGTCGCTTTTTATCAACTGTGTCAAAAATATGACGTGCAGCCCATTATTGGCCTAACGGCTGATTTGGCAGGAATCTTTGCGACTGAACAGGCATTTCCCATGATTCTGCTAGCAAAGAATCAAGCGGGCTACCAGCATTTAATGGCGATCTCATCCTTTATTCAAACCAGAACCGATCGTGAACCGGTTACTGTGGCACAGGTCAAACAGTGGCTCTCCGACCTGATGGTGATCTTACCTCATGAAGGTGAGCTGCAGTACTGGTTAGACCAAGGCGAACAAGACAATGTTCACCAACTATTAGCCCGTCTATCTCAGGTGGTCGATGAGCATAGTTTATTGATTGGCATCGCGCCGACGCAGTCCGAAACGGTTCGGCAATTACTGACGAAGTTAGCTGCGGATGCACAGGTGAACGTCGTCGCTTTACCGGATATCCGTTATTTGGATGCTGATGACCGGTTTGCTGTCGGCGTGTTAAACGCCATTAAAGACGGCACGACGATCAGCAATTTGGCAGAAGCTCAGAAGAAGACGGGGCAATACTGGTTACGGCCAGCAGCAGAATTTACGAGTTTGTACGATCGTTTGGGCTTAACAGCCGCTGCTCAGCGGACCGAGGCCGTCGCTAATGCCTGCCAAGTCCAGTTGAAATTTCAGCACCCCCAGTTACCCCGATTTCAGACGCCTGATCAGCAACCGGCCAAGGCTTATTTGTTAGCCCAGTGCCAAGTGGGGTTGAAGTGGCGATTAAAGGAAAATCAGATCACGGATGCGGCACCTTATGAAGGACGGCTTACCCATGAGCTGGAAGTCATTGACCGGATGGGGTTTGACGACTATTTTCTGATTGTTTGGGACGTCATGCAGTTTACTAAGCGGGCGGGGATCACCACTGGACCAGGCCGTGGTTCCGCAGCCGGTTCGTTAGTGGCCTACGTTTTAGGCATTACGGATGTTGATCCGTTGCAATACAATTTGCTGTTTGAACGTTTCTTAAACGAAGAACGGGCACAGATGCCAGATATCGACCTAGATATCCCGGATAACCGACGAGAAGAAGTTTTGGAATACGTTCACCAAAAATACGGTCATGAGCGAGTGGGACAAATTATTACCTTTGGGACGTTGGCAACCAAACAGGCCATTCGTGATGTTGGCCGAGTGTTCGGTTTACGGCCTTATGATTTGAGCGAATGGAGCAAGACGATCCCTAGTGTGCTGCATATTTCACTCAAAGAGGCCTACAAGCAATCTCAGCCACTAAGAAACCTGGTCTCAGACTCCACGACAAATCAGTTATTATTCGAGACGGCCTCTAAACTGGAGGGCTTACCCCGCCACTATTCAACCCATGCCGCCGGGGTGGTTTTAAGTGACCAGCCATTGACCGATATCGTACCGGTTCAAAACGGTTCAGAAACCATGTTGATGACGCAATACACGAAGGACTACGTTGAACAGGTCGGTTTACTGAAAATGGACTTTCTGGGATTGCGCAACTTGAGTTTGCTGGCAGCAGCCTTAAAGTACGTTCAAGTCCAAACTGGCAAGCCGCTAAAGATCAGCCAGATCGATCTCAATGACCCGGCAACTCTAGCCCTGTTTCAAAGGGGCGATACCAACGGCGTCTTTCAATTCGAATCTAGCGGGATCAAAAACGTGTTAAGACGGTTACGCCCCGATACCTTTGAACTAGTTGCAGCTGTTAACGCCTTATACCGGCCGGGGCCAATGGAAAACATTGACCACTTCATCAAACGGCGCTTCAATCAGGAACCCGTGACGTATCCGGATGCTTCTTTAAAGACCATCTTAGCCCCGACTTATGGCATCATCGTTTACCAGGAACAAGTCATGCAAGTGGCTTCGGCAATGGCCGGCTTTACCCTTGGGCAAGCCGATTTACTGCGGCGGGCCATGAGCAAGAAGAAAAAAGCCACGATGGAAGCCATGCGGAAACGCTTTATTGAAGGAGCGGTAGCTAAGGGTCATGCAGCTAACGTTGCCGAAGCCACCTTTGATTATATTGACCGGTTTGCTAATTACGGTTTTAACCGGTCTCACGCGGTGGCTTACAGTAAAATGGCCTTTGAATTAGCTTACCTGAAAGCGCATTATCCAGCAGCCTTTTTCACGGCACTGCTGAATTCCGTTTTGAATAACAGCGCGAAAACTAAACTGTACCTAATGGAGGCCAAACGTCATCAAGTGACCATTTTGCCCCCTAACATTAACTACAGCGGGGCGTATTTCCGACTGGAGAACAACCAGATTCGCTTTGGCTTAGCCTCAATCAAAGGGATGCGCCGAGATCTGCTCCAAAGTATCATGACGGAACGGCAGACCAATGGTCATTTTCAGTCACTGCATCAATTTCTTTTGCGGCTTGATCCGAAATGGCTAAAGGAAGATTTAATTGAGGGGCTGATATATTCCGGGGCCTTTGATACGTTTGGCTATAATCGTGCCGAATTAATTGCCAGCTTGCCGGAATTTTTAAGCAGTGTGGAATTAAGCGGCAGCAGCATGGATCTGTTTGAAGCACTGGCCCCCAAAATCAGCCATCAGCCCGATTTTTCGTTAACTGAACGGCTGGCAAAAGAAAACGAATACCTGGGCGCTTACCTGTCGGGCCATCCCGTGGAACAATACAGCAAACTGGCTTTGCAGCGCGGGGCAGTTGCCATCGGTGATCTCAGTGTGGATCAGCACGTCACGCTAGTGGTCTATGTGACTCGTGTCAGGACCATCCGGACTAAACGCGGTGATCAAATGGCGTTTTTAACCGCCAGTGATCTTACCGGCGAAACCAGCATTACCGTTTTTCCTAATACCTATCGCCAGATTGCCACTTGGCTGGCAAAAGAGCAGGTGATCTTAGTGACCGGTAAAGTTGAAACGAACCGTGGCAGTCTACAGGTCGTGGCGGATGCGGTCACGCAAGCAGCGGCGTTAAAACCGTCAAAAATTGAAGGGTCAACGGCTAAAGAGTTGCAGGGTGCCCGCTGGTTTTTGAGACTGACGGCACAAGCGGATGAACAAGCCACGATGAAACAGCTAACCGCCTTTTTAAACGCACATCACGGGCAGACGCCAGTGATTATTTACCGGGTAGCGGATGACAGCAAACGCATTTTAAGCCAGCAATTTTGGTTGCCAGCCAATGAGCAATTAGTGCAACCATTAGAGCAAATTTTGGGTCACCATAATGTAGTGTTGCAATTAAAACATTAGAGTTTGGGGTAAAAATTTAGGCCAAAAAGGGCATGAAAACGCTTTTATGACGGAAATGTATAGTTTTTCGAAAAACACAGCAGACAATAAATTTGAAAAGTGCTAAAATAACAAACGGATTCCAAATTGGACTGTTTTAATTGTGATAGCAATCACATGATTGCTTAAATTGAAATCGTCCTAAACTCAAAGGAGAGATTTTTCTTATGAAGAAAACCAAGATCGTAAGTACACTTGGTCCAGCTAGTACCGATGTCGACACAATCGTAAAGCTTATTGAGGCCGGCGCTAACATTTTCCGGTTTAACTTTTCTCATGGTGACCATGAAGAACATTTAGGCCGTTTGAATAACGTCCACGAAGCTGAAAAGATTACTGGCAAGACTGTTGGTATCATGCTTGATACTAAGGGTGCTGAAATTCGGACTACTGTTCAAAAAGACGGTAAGATCCAGTACCACACTGGTGATAAGCTCCGGATTTCTATGGATGATTCCTTAGAAGGTGTTAAGGACAAGATCGCGGTCACCTATCCTGGTTTATTCGACGACGTTAGTGTTGGCGGTCACGTCTTATTCGACGATGGTCTGCTTGACATGGTTGTTGATGAAAAAGACGATGCAAACAAAGAATTAGTTGGTACCATGCAAAACGATGGTGTCCTTGGTTCACGTAAAGGTGTTAACGCACCTGGCGTTTCAATCAACTTACCTGGTATCACTGAAAAAGATGCTTCTGATATTCGTTTTGGTTTGGATCACGAAATCAACTTTATCGCTGCATCATTTGTTCGTAAGCCACAAGACGTTATGGACATTCGTGAATTATTGGAAGAAAAGCACATGGAACACGTTCAAATCTTCCCTAAGATCGAATCACAAGAAGGTATCGACAACTTTGACGATATCATCAAAGTTTCTGATGGTTTGATGGTTGCTCGTGGTGACATGGGTGTTGAAATTCCAACTGAAAACGTACCATTGGTACAAAAGCACTTGATCCGTAAGTGCAACGTTTTGGGCAAGCCAGTTATCACTGCTACTCAAATGTTGGATTCAATGCAAGAAAACCCACGTCCTACTCGTGCCGAAGCATCTGACGTTGCTAACGCCGTCTTTGATGGTACTGATGCAACCATGCTTTCTGGTGAAAGTGCTAACGGTGAATACCCAGTAGAAGCCGTTTCAACTATGAACCGGATCGACATCAAGGCTGAAAATGCTTTGAAGGACTTTGGTACTGACCACATGGACTTAGCTAACGCTGACGTTACTGAATCAATTGGTGCTTCAGTTGCCCGTGTTGCTAAGAGCCTGGGTGTTAAGACCATCGTTGCTGCTACTGAATCAGGCTACACTGCTCGTATGATCAGCAAGTACCGTCCAGATGCTAACATCTTGGCCGTTACCTTCGATGACCGTACCCGTCGTGGTTTGATGGTTAACTGGGGTGTTTACCCAATCGTTGCTGAAAAGCCAGCTAACACCGATGCTATGTTTGATTTAGCAGCTGCTAAAGCTGTTGAAACCGGCTTAGCTAAGGAAGGCGACTTGATCTTGATCACTGCCGGTGTTCCCGTTGGCGAACGCGGTACAACTAACCTGATGAAGGTTCAATTGATCGGTTCAAAGTTAGTACGCGGCCAAGGTGTCGGTGATGACACTGTTATTGGTAAAGCCGTATTAGCAAACAACGCTGAAGAAGCTAACAGCAAGACTACTGAAGGCAGTGTTTTGGTTACTAAGAACACTGACAAAGACTACTTGCCAGCTATCGAAAAGGCTAGCGCCGTTATCGTTGAAAACGGTGGTTTAACTTCACACGCAGCCGTAGTTGGTATCTCAATGGGGATTCCAGTTATCGTTGGCGCTGAAGGTGCCTCAGAAAAGATCTCTGATGGTGAATTGATTACTGTTGACTCACGTCGCGGTGTTGTTTACCACGGTGCTTCAAACGCACTTTAATCAACTGAATTAAGCTGATATTGAAAAAGTCTAGCCCGCGGGCTGGACTTTTTTTATTGGCTGAAGCGCGTTTCTCACCTTTTCGAGCGTGCATTGGTCTACACAGCGAAACAGTTAAAGCCGACCAATTCAGAATAAACTACCACCGCCGGTCAATATGTGCGATAATGTCAAAAGATGTGTAATATAAGTGAACGAACGGGGATACTAAAAATGGATAATGAGTTAACCCAGTTACTCGGCCGGATTATTAGCGGCGAGGTAACTGATGAAAATGACAAACAATATTTCGTACAGAACAATGGCTTGACCTTTCGACTGGATAAGGCTGAGATCAAAAAGCCGTTGAAGCTGGGCAGCCAGTTTAAGGGATTTGCTTACGAAAACGAGACCCACCAGTTACAGATCACACGTGACGCACCAAAGGTTCAAGTGGATCATTATGGCTTTGGCGAAGTGGTTCGGGTTCAGCATAGCCTTGGCGTATTCGTCAATATTGGTTTGCCCAATAAGGATATTGTGGTTTCACTGGATAACCTGCCAGAGATTGCTGGACTTTGGCCACAACGCGGCGACCGCTTGATGCTGTCGATCACGCTGGATAAAAAGGGCCGTATGTGGGGTGATTTAGGTGATGAAGCACTGTACCGGGCCATTTCACAACCAGTGACGACTAAGCTCACAAACAAAGACGTTGTCGCAACTGCTTACCGGCTAAAAATGACCGGGACGATGGTCCTGACAGCTGACTATAATTTGGGCTTCATTCCACCTGAAGAACGTGATCAAGAACCACGGTTAGGCCAACAGCTGAATGCGCGGGTTATCAGCCAATATCCTGATGGCACGTTAAAATTATCCTTGCGGCCACGGGCTTACGAAGCTATCCCTGAGGATGCCTTGATGTTGCTGGCAACGCTACAACATGCGCCTGAAGGTAAGGTGGCTTTCACTGATAAGAGTGATCCTGCTGACATCAAAGATTACTTTGGGATTAGTAAGGGACAATTCAAACGAGCAGTGGGTCATTTGATGAAACAGCGGTTTGCTGAACAGCATGATGGTTATTTATGGCTGACTGAAGCGGGACGTGATCAGAATGGACGAACAGATTGAGGACTTTCTGCATGATTTAAGGATTGAACGTGGGTTAACTGCCAATACGATCAGTTCTTATCGTCAGGACCTAAAAGAATTTCACCAGTTTTTAGATGCGCAGCAGCTCTCAGATTTGGCTAAAGTGGATCAATTGACTGTCCTGCAATTTTTGAAACAACAACAAACGAGTGGCAAAGCCCGGAACAGTGTGACGCGAATGGTTTCAACTCTGCGTCACTTTTTCCAGTACTTGGTTCAAAATGATCAGCTGACCGTTGACCCGATGGCAGAGGTGAAGGCACCGAAAAAGGGCCGGCCACTGCCACAAGTCCTGACGGTTGCTGAGGTAGATGCACTATTGGCTGCGCCGGATACCACTAATAAGTACGGGATTCGCGACCGCGCCATTTTAGAAGTGATGTATGCGACGGGGTTGCGGGTCAGTGAACTGGTCCATCTAAAAATGGGCGAATTGCACCTTGAAATGGGACTTATTCAGACCCTTGGTAAGGGGAATAAGGAACGCATTATTCCAATCGGCGATGTGGCCATTGAATGGATCAATCGGTATTTGAACCAGAGTCGGCCGTTGCTATTAAAACAGCGCAGCTCGCCGTATCTGTTTCTAAACGCTCACGGTAGTGGTTTAAGCCGCCAGAGTATCTGGCAGAAAATTCAGCATTACGTGAGTGTTGCAGGTATCCGTAAGCACGTGACGCCGCATACGCTGCGGCATTCATTTGCCACTCATATTTTAGAAAATGGTGCCGATTTGCGGATCGTTCAGGAACTATTAGGACATTCCGATATTTCAACGACCCAAATTTATACCCATATTTCCAAGAAACATTTAACAGAAGTTTATCGTAAAGCTCATCCAAGAGCGTAACGTTACGGGGGGGATTTAACTTGTTGCTTAAATATCGAAATGATTATGAAAAAGTGGCAATGGGGTTGCTCTCTTTTGCACCCGCATTAAAAAAAATCGACCGGCTGCAGGCCGAACTGCAGTGGTATCAAAACAGTGATGCCAGACAGCTCCTCTTGTGGAAGGACGTTAATCAGGACTTTTCTGGGATTGTTGGCGTCGAACTGCGGCCTCATTTCGTCGTGATTCGCCTGATTGCTTTGACGCCGGCGGTGAGAAACAATGATCAAACCAACACGATTTTAGATGAGTTGCAGGACATGTATCCAGAACAGCGAATCATGGGAACACTTGAGACTACCGGAATCGTTGCCAAATGGGAGGCTAGCCATGAGTGAACAGCCTGTTTTGATTCACGTGCAAGACTTTGAAGGTCCACTGGATCTACTATTGCATTTGATCAAATCAGCTGCCATCGATATTTACGACATTCCCATTGTGTCGATCACCGATCAGTACATGACAGCACTACGGCAAATGCAGGATCATCAGCTCGACGTGGCCGGCGATTATTTCGTAATGGCGGCGACGTTGATGAAGATGAAAGCCAAACTGTTGCTGCCGGTGGAAGAAACGCCGGTAGAAGAAGACGACGAGCCAAGCCTGGAAGAAATGCAAGCAGATTTGGTTAATCGGCTGGTGAAGTATCAACGTTATAAACTAGCGGCTAGCTGGTTTAAAAAGCAGGCAGCAGCGCGACAGAAATTTTATACCAGACCGGAAATGGCGGTGCCAGCCGGCGTCAAGCTTGGTAAATTGGCCCCTGGATTGACCACTAAGGACCTTCAACGGGTCTTAGTTGAATTAACGCAACGTCAGCGTCAGCCGGAATTGCCCATGCGGTTGATTCAGGATGAACAGTATACCGTCAAGGGTCAGATCCATACGTTGCGATTTAAGCTCAGCAAGGTCCGCGTGGCAGTCTCTTTCGGCCAGTTATTTGATCAAAAACCGAATAAGGAAGAACTGGTCACGACTTTCTTGGCGTTACTAGAAATGACTAAGCAGCACGAAATTGCTGTGGATCAGCCAAGCCGAGTGATGCCGATTACCGTTAAACCGGCCAATTTGGGAGAAGATAAATGAGTAAGATACAACAATTAGAGGCACTGCTGTTTGTTAGTGGCGAATCAGGCTTAACGATTCAGGAATTAGCTAACTTAACGGATTCGATGGTGCCCGCAGTCAAACAGTCATTATCGAAGTTAAATCAGAAGTATGCCAGTGATCCAGATTGCGCACTGGTCATTTTAGAGAGTAACGATACGGTTCGCTTAGCAACTAAGGAAGGGCTGGCCAGCGTTGTCAGTCAGTATTTTGAAGCGCCTAGTTCTACGGGGCTTTCCCAAGCTTCACTAGAAGTTTTAGCAATTATTGCGTATAATCAGCCCATCACCCGAATTGAGATCGATGAGATTCGCGGGGTGCAAAGTTCAGGGACGTTAAACAAATTATTGCTGCGGCAGCTGATTACTGAAGCCGGCCGTAAAAAGGGCCCCGGCCGTCCTAAACTCTATAAGACAACAGATTACTTTACCGACTATTTTGGGCTTAAGCAGCTGGGTGATTTACCACCCTTGCCAGAAGCACAAACGACGGCAGATGATGAACAGAACAGTGACTTGTTTTTGAAACGGTTCAACCAACAGATAAACTCGGAGGATAATTAATTACATGGAAAGATTGCAAAAAGTTATGGCACACGCTGGCGTTGCTTCACGACGCAGCTCAGAAAAATTGATCACGTCCGGTCACGTTAAGGTTAACGGCCAGACGGTGACTGAACTAGGTGTTAAGGTCGGTAAACATGACCAGGTCACCGTGGATGAAATGCCGATTCAAACAGAGATGCCAATCTACATTTTGATGAATAAACCGCGGCAAGTGGTTTCAACGGTTTCTGATGATAAGCACCGGAAAACTGTGATTGATTTGCTAGATGATGAGATTAAAGAACGCGTCTACCCAGTCGGTCGGCTGGATTATGACACCACTGGGTTAATCTTACTGACTAACGATGGTGAATTAGCTAATCAGCTTACCCACCCAAAGTATGAAGTGGATAAGACCTACGTCGCCAAAGTTGAAGGCGTACCGACTAATGAAGAACTGAAAAACTTGCGTAAGGGTGTCAGTGTTGACGGGAAGCGAACTGCACCGGCGCACTCAAAGCTGCTGTCCAGTGATGACAAACGTAAAACAGCGATCGTTTCATTAACGATTCACGAAGGCAAAAACCACCAAGTTAAGAAGATGTTACAAGCAATCGGTCACCCCGTGATGAAACTCAAGCGGGAAACCTATGCGTTTTTAACGCTGAAGGGTGTTATGCCGGGTGAGTTCCGTGAACTGAAGCCTGAGGAAGTCAAAGAACTCAAACGAGTTGCTAAGCTAGACAATTAACTTGCAATTTTAAAGTTTACCCCTTACAATTGGGTTAAATTAATTAAATAACGTGGTTCATCTTCAGGGCAGGGTGCGATTCCCGACCGGCGGTAATAGTCCGTGACCTACTCGTTTGAGTAGTTGATTCGGTGTAACTCCGAAACCGACAGTAAAGTCTGGTATAAAGAAGATTGGGTTAACACAAATGATTGTGAAACCGAATTGATTTTCCTCTGGAGAAAATTAATCCGGCTTTTTGTTTGCGTTTTCATTTGAAGATGACCCATTTTGGAGGGTATATCTAATGGAACATAGTCAACCATTCAGCATTCGCCAAGTTGTCGTCATGTCGTTATTTGCCGGTATCTCGTTTTTACTTTACTTCATTTCGTTTCCAATTTTACCGTTTGTGCCATACATGAAAGTCGATTTTTCTGACATTCCAATTTTATTGGGCATGATCATGTTTGGCCCCTTGGGTGGCATTTTGATTGCTGCCATTAAGGGCCTGCTGTATTGGTTGCTGACCGGCGTTGATATTGCTAACTTCATCGGTGTTGCGGCCAACTTCATTGCTTCGGTCAGCTTTATGCTACCCATTTATTACGTTTTAAAATACGTTAAAAAATACAAGACGGTGACCCGGTTAATTATCGGTGCCATTGCAGGAACAATCAGCTTGTCCGTCATTATGGCGTTACTGAACGTGACGGTTTTGATTCCCGTTTACATGGCAGTGCTGCACATGAAGATCACCGTACCGCTGGGACAAATGTTATTGTTTGGTGTGATTCCGTTTAACCTGATCAAGGGTGTTCTGGTCGGTGCCGTGTTCGTCCTCATCACTGAACGAATGAAGTCGTTTTTAGAACAGCAATCGGACTTACTCTAGGTTCAAATTTAAAATCAAATTGATTAAAAGGATGGCTCATTGCCATCCTTTTATAGTAGATGTCCCATAAGTTTATATCGATAAGGATTTAATTTGATTTCTTGATGCACCCACATTCTAAAATTGGCTTTAGTTCATTACTTCAATATAGCCTTAATCTGCTCTACAACTCAGATTCCGGCCATATAACAGCAAACGACGCCATCCCGATAAAACCCATCGGAATGACGTCGTTTGCTGTTATATTCTGGAATCTACCGAGTTGCTTCACAGCCTTTCCCTACTAGACAGCTAAATTTCAGTGTGGGAAAATGAATTCAGAATAATGAGCGAAGGGGCGTAGCGAGCATGGATGCACAGCAATTAATGTTGTTTTTATCACCAACGGCTCCAAGACGCCTACGTGTTATCGAGAATATTTTAGTGGGTAAACGAACGGTTTCCACGCTGTATTGGGGGATGCGCTATCAGCAACTCCCTTGGTTAGGCTACGAGAAGCAGCTTAGCCGCGACGAAATGAATCGTGCTGTTGCCGACTTACAAAGTCGAGGCGACGTGAAGCTTGACCAAACAAACGCGACTTTAACGCCTCAGGGCATTCAATCATGGCAGAACTTGATGCAAGGCCGTTATCAGCCTAAATACTTCAGCGTGAGGCTAGTGATTGATACAGCTACTCTTTGGCAACGATTGCTGTTAGCCACTCAGGTTGTTTCTGAACAAAGCTATCAAAATCACCAGTATTATCCGCTTCAAGTGACTTGGCAGGTCAAACAATTTATTAAGCATTGGTTTCATCGGTTCCATCGACAAGAGTTGCAGGCTGAATTCAATACTTTTTGGACGGTCTTTTTTACGCAGCTGCCAGAACAGCAGGCCTTGTTAATGAGCCGAATGCTCGTTGGCCATCAGCGGCCGGGAGAAACACTGGGGCAGATCGCCCATGATTTTAAGGTCAGTGAGTCTGAAGCTAAAGTGATCGTTACCGACTTGATTTGTCAGTTGGCTAAGCGGATTTCTGATTGTGAGGCTGACAGTATTAAAAGCTTGCTGATGGGGTTAAATCAACCACTCGTCAGTGCCAGTGCCCAGCAGACGTTGCAAAGCTATCTGGCAGGCACGACATTGGAGAAAATCAGCCAACAGCGGTCGTTGAAGCTGAGTACCGTTCGAGAACATTTGCTTGAGGCGGCGATCATGTTGCCCAAAGGCCAGTTTGATTTCCAGCGAGTTTTACAGCCAGAACTGGTGGCTGAAATGGAAAAGCGATTAGCCAAAACACCGCTGGACGCGTGGCAGTTTAAACAAGTTGAAGATCTGCCGATTGATTTTTGGCAATTTCGGCTATTGGAGATCTTAAGGAGCAAGTCAACTGATGATAACCACTGAACAACTTTACCAAGCGCTAAAACAACGGTTTGGCTTCAGCCAATTTCGACCGGGTCAGCTTGAAGCACTGACGGCGCTAACAGGCGGTCATGATACGCTGGCTGTTCTACCAACGGGGGCCGGGAAAACTTTAATTTATGAACTTTATGGCGTGGTGACCCAACAATTGGTGCTGATTGTTTCACCACTGATTTCGCTGATGCAAGACCAAGTGACCGCCCTGAATGTCAAGGGCGAAAAGCGGGCAGCTGCGTTAACCTCTTTGATGACTTATCCAGAAAAAAGGGAAATCCTGCGGCATTTGGCGGCGTACCGGTATTTATTTGTGTCACCGGAAATGCTTAGCCAAGACCAAGTTCTTAGTGCTTTTCAGACCACGCAGGTGGGCCTTTTGGTGATTGATGAAGCCCATTGTATCTCAACTTGGGGCCCAGATTTTCGGCCGGAGTACTTACTATTGGGGCGAATTAGGCACCAACTGAACGATCCGCTAACTTTAATGGCGACAGCCACAGCCACTAAGCAGGTCAGAAACGATATCAAGCAGAAATTACAGTTGCCGCAAGCAAGCGAAATTGTTCAGCCGGTAGACCGTCCCAATATCTTTTTGAACGTTGAAACTTTTGAAGCCCGAGTGGATAAAGATGACCGTCTGATCGAACTGGTTTCGAGCCTAAAGAAACCAGGGGTGATTTACTTTTCCAGTAAAAAGAAGGCCAATGAAATGGCTGAGTTGCTGACGGCTAAGACGCCTTGCAGTGTCGCTGCTTATCATGCTGATTTAGATCCCGAGACCCGCTTCAAGATCCAGCAGCAGTTTATGCAGGATCAGCTGGATGTCATCTGTGCGACCAGTGCCTTTGGGATGGGCATTGATAAGAATAATGTGCGGTTTGTGGTGCATTACCACGTCCCAAGTGACCTTGAATCCTATTGGCAAGAAATTGGCCGAGCTGGCCGAGATGGTCAGCAGAGTGTGGCAATCCTTCTTTATCAGCCGGGTGATGAACAGATCGCTCAATTTTTAAGTGAGGCGACCGTCCCACAGGAAAATGAAATTCATTACTACTTCCAGCAGGCTGCACCACGGGTGGCTGGTGATGATAAGGCAAATTTAATTTGGTTTTATAAGCAACATCATTTTAGTGAAGAACAGGTGCAGCAAAGCTTTGCTGCACGGCGTGATCAGCGCCTCACTGCGTTAAGAAAGATGATGGGCTACGTCCGCACACCAGCTTGTAAACGGCAGTATATTTGGCAATATTTTAATCAGACTGCTGGTGATGATGAAAAACCTGTCCATTGCTGCAGCAGTGAAGAACCCGCGGTGGATTTCGCCACACTGGGGTTACTTGATACGCCAGCTAAACGGCAAAAGGGTGACCCAATTAATCAGCGTTCAGCTGGGTGGCAATTTATTCTCCAGCAGCTCTTTAATCTTAACGGTTAAGTGACCAGCGCCGTTTAAAAAAGTTCCCACTCCAGCGCCAGCTATGGTACAATTCGTAATGAAAGTTTTTGAGGAGGTTACATGATGGATCCAAAAAAAGGCGATCAATCATCTGAAACAAAACCTTGGGATCAGTCGTTTGGGGACGACCGTGATGCTCAAGGTAATTTGTCACGTACTAAGCGTCATCGACAAAGTCATAATAATCGATTGATCACGATTATCTTAGTTGCTATTATTATTATCATTGCGGTGGGGTCATTGATCTATGGTCTGGCCCGTCAAAGTGCAATGAACAAACCCGATAATTCAATGCGTGTTTCCAGTGAGCAGACGAGTTCTGTGAGCCAAACATCCCGCAAAAAAGCTGCCAAATCTGCATCTGAGAAGGCAGCTTCGTCGGCTGCTGCTAAAAAAGCGTCAGCTGATTCAAGTTCGAAAGCACATGAAGACAGCGTTGCAGCGGAGTCAAAGGCGAGTTCAGAGACGCAGGCACGGCAAACCAATGCTTCAAACACAGCTAAACAGCAAAGCAATCATTCAAACCCTGAAAAGGCGACGTCTTCGCAACGTTCAACCAGCTCGGCTTCCGGTGCAAAGTACGCTACCGTTGGTCAGGGTCAGGGCCTTTACCGGGTGGCTGTCAACAACGGGATCTCCGTTGAACGGTTAAAACAGTTGAATGGTATATCTGGGAATAAGACGCTGACACCAGGGGAAAAACTTCGCGTCAAATAAATTGATACAGGTGGAAAAAATGTCAAAAAAAGAACTACAAGTTGCAATCGATGGGCCAGCCTCTGCTGGGAAAAGTACGGTGGCCAAAAAGATTGCGCACCGGTTTAAATATGTCTATTGTGATACCGGTGCCATGTATCGAACGGTGACTTTAAAGGCGATGCAGCAACACGTTGCGTTGGATGATGCAGCTGCTTTAGCTGAAATGCTAAAAACAACTCAAATTGAATTTAAACCGGGAAATCCCGAACAATTAGTTTTTCTTGATGGTCAAGAGGTAACGATGGCCATTCGTCAGCCTGACGTGACCAATAACGTTTCAACCGTGGCTGCCCAGGGAACCGTCCGCGAAGATTTGACCGAACGGCAACGCCAAATTGCCGAGGCTGGCGGTATTGTTATGGATGGCCGTGATATTGGGACTTCAGTGTTACCAAAAGCCGAAGTTAAGATTTTTCTCGTCGCTAGTGTTGAGGAACGGGCCCAACGGCGGTTTAAAGATAATGCCGAAAAGGGCATTCACACCCCAATGGACGTGTTACGTGATGAAATTCAGACTAGGGACCATAAAGACTCGACCCGGGCGATTTCACCTTTAACGCAGGCAGAAGATGCCATTCGATTAGACACGACTTCGTTATCAATTGACGAGGTTGTGGACAAAATTAGTGACATCATTGTGAAAAAACAAAAAGAATTCGCATAAAGTTTGCCAAGCTACTGGTAATATTGACAATTTTCGGATAAAATGTAAGTTAGAGTTGTCGCAAGGAGGAAAAGTTCGTATGAGTGAAAACAATAACAATGAGAACAACGATTTATTAAATGCTTTAAATAGCATTGAAACGGTGAATGTTGGTGATGTCGTTAAGGGTGAAGTATTGGCCATTGATGATGACAAACAAGCTATCGTTGGTATCGAAGGCACCGGTATCGAAGGTGTGGTACCACAAAAAGAGCTTTCAACTAAACCTGTTTCAGATATCAACGATGTCATTAAGGTTGGTGACACCCTTGATTTAGTTGTTATCTCAAAAATTGGTAACGACAAGGAAGGCGGCAGTTACTTACTATCTGTTCGTCGCCTTGAAGCCCGTAAAGTTTGGGACGAAATCCAAAAGAAGTATGAAGCTGGTGAAACAATCGAAGCCCCTGTTACCCAAGTGGTTAAGGGTGGCTTAGTTGTTGATGCTGGTGTTCGTGGTTTCGTACCTGCTTCAATGATCAGCGATCACTTCGTTGAAGACTTGAACCAGTTTAAGGGTGAAACGTTGACCTTTAAGATTATTGAAATCGAACCTAGTGAAAACCGTTTGATCTTGTCTCACCGTGCATTGGTTGAACAAGAAAAGGCTGCTAAGCGCGAAGAAATCATGAGCACAATCAAGGCTGGCGAAACAGTTGAAGGTAAAGTTGCTCGTTTGACTAACTTTGGTGCCTTTGTTGACCTTGGCGGTGTTGATGGGTTGGTTCACGTTTCTGAAATTGCTTACGAACGTGTTGAAAAGCCAGCAGATGTTTTGAAGGTTGGCCAAGATGTTAAGGTAAAAGTCTTATCAGTTGACCCAGATCGTAACCGGATCTCACTTTCAATCAAGCAGACCTTACCAGAACCTTGGGATGGTATTGAAGAAAAAGCTCCTGAAGGCGCAGTTCTTGAAGGAACTGTTAAGCGTCTGACCAGTTTCGGTGCCTTTGTTGAAGTATTCCCTGGCGTTGAAGGCCTGGTTCATATTTCACAAATCGCACATGAACACATTGCGACACCAAACGATGTTTTATCAACTGGTGAAAAGGTTAAGGTCAAGGTTCTTGAAGTTCATCCAGATGCTCACCGTTTAGCACTTTCAATCAAAGCTTTGAAAGAAAAGCCAGCTGGCAGTGACGACCATGAACAACAACCAAAGCAACGTGCACCAAGAAAGCAAGCCGCACCTACTCAAATGTCTACTGACGATGACGATGCAGGCTTTACCTTAGGTGATTTGATCGGTGACCAACTGAAGAACGCCCAAAAGGACGCAGATTCAGACAACAAGTAATCAAATCAATGTTTCAAAACAGAAATTTTCATTAACTTAAAAATGTCATTTTGGAACGGAATGCCAGTTTCAAAATGACATTTTTGTTGTGATTAAACCGTGATAACTTAAAGACAGAAAAGAGGGATGTTGTATGAGTATGCCAACAATCGCTATTGTAGGGCGCCCCAACGTCGGGAAATCAACTATTTTTAACCGGATTGCTGGGGATCGAATTTCCATCGTTGAAGATACGCCAGGTGTTACCCGTGACCGGATTTATGCGCACGGTGAATGGCTTGGTAACACGTTCAGCATGATTGATACCGGTGGTATTGACATGGGCGATGAACCATTCTTAAAACAAATTACGCAACAAGCTGAGGTGGCTATTGACGAAGCCGACGTGATCGTTTTTGTGGTCAGCGTCCGAGAGGGTATTACCGATGCTGATGATAAAGTGGCTCAAATTCTCTACCGCGCTGACAAACCGGTTGTTTTAGCCGTTAATAAGGCTGATAATCCGGAACTGCGTCAAGATATTTACGACTTTTACTCATTAGGTTTTGGGGATCCGTATCCTATTTCAGGCGCCCACGGATTAGGCCTTGGTGACTTGTTGGATGCTGTCGTGAAGGCTTTCCCTGATAAAGAAGGTCAAGTGGAAGATGATAGTATTCGCTTCAGTTTGATTGGCCGGCCAAACGTTGGTAAATCATCGCTTGTTAACGCCTTGCTTGGTGAAGAACGGGTGATCGTGTCAGAAATTGCCGGTACCACTCGAGATGCCATCGATACGAAGTTCGTTGCTGACGATACCGAATTCACGATGGTCGATACCGCTGGGATTCGAAAACGGGGGAAAGTTTACGAGAACACTGAACGATACAGTGTGATGCGGGCCATGAAAGCCATTGATAATTCCGACGTTGTCTTGTTTGTGCTGAATGCCGAAGAAGGGATTCGCGAACAGGATAAGCGGGTCGCTGGCTACGCACATGAAGCTGGTCGTGGGATCATTATTGTGGTCAACAAATGGGACACGCTGAAGAAAAATAACCAAACGCTGCACGATTTTGAAATTCACGTTAGAGAAGAATTTCTGTATCTGGCTTACGCGCCAATCGTATTTGTGTCAGCCAAGACGCATCAACGTTTGGGTGAGTTACCCGCAATGATCAAGACGGTTGCTGGTAATCATGCTAAGCGGATTCAGTCATCGACGTTGAACGAAGTCATTATGGATGCCATTGCGATGAATCCGACACCAAACGATAATGGCCGTCGATTACGGGTTTACTTTGCGACTCAGGTAGCCATCCAGCCACCAACATTTGTTCTGTTTGTTAATGATCCGGACTTAATGCATTTTTCATACGAACGTTATCTTGAAAATCAAATTCGTGAACACTTCGATTTTTCTGGGACACCAATTCATTTGATCGAACGTCACCGGAAGTAGACCAGACGTTGATTTAGCGTGTTTTACGCCCATTTTTCAGGTTTGTACGGAAAAAATGGCCTTTTTAGCACTTTTATTGGGCATAAACCGCAAAAAACCTTGCTATGATAGGGTTTGTGTGCTATCTTGGAATCAGAAATGATACGGATTGCCGTTATTATTTCAGTGGCCTGATTGACTTGTTGATCGGCTAGATGAGATGATTATGTACTCATCATATATTATCCAAGGAGGCGAATCATTCATGGCAAATAAAGCACAACTTGTTAACGATGTCGCAGCTGCAACCGGCTTAACTAAGAAGGACGCAACTGCTGCAGTCGATGCAGTATTTGACTCAGTTCAAGCAACTTTGGCTAAGGGCGAAAAGGTACAATTAATCGGCTTTGGTAACTTCGAAGTTCGCGAACGGGCAGCTCGTAAGGGTCGTAACCCACAAACGGGTGCCGAAATTCAAATTCCTGCAAGCAAAGTACCAGCATTCAAGCCTGGTAAAGCTTTGAAGGACGCTGTTAAATAATTATTTATTGACGGTGGAGCCAATCCGATGAGGGTTGGCTTTTTTAATGCCTTCAAGTTTTATCATGCATGATGGTTACCGTGACAGGCCACCTGCTTGTTTGCAGATTCTTAAAGTGATAACATATAGTCTCATGAATGAACGAAACGAGGGGTTTAAATGAGTTATTCACAGCAAGCACTTGACCAGCTAGAACGTGGTCAACTTGATGATTTTAAAAAAGCCTACGCTAGCGCCTTACGTCACGATGATGACGACACGCTCTATAGTTTAGCCGAGGAGCTGTATTCACTTGGCTTTTTGAACCAGTCGAGACGGATATACGAAAAGTTACTTAAAGCTTATCCCGAGGAAGATGATTTGCGGGTCAACTTAGCTGACGTATTAATTGATGATGATAAAAACGATGAAGCGCTGGCCCTGTTAAACGACGTGTCGGCCGATTCACCAGCGTACGTCCGGTCACTGATGGTGGCAGCTGATTTGTATCAGACCCAGGAACTTTTTGAAGTCAGTGAACAAAAGCTGCTGGAAGCTTTAAAGTTAGCGCCTGATGAGCCAGCCATTCAGTTTGCACTGGCCGAGCTGTATTTTGTGATGCGTGAATTTAAAAAAGCCATCCCACTATACCTTGATTTGATCAAACAGGGGATTCCTGAGTTTAGTGCCGTTAATTTGGTGGAACGAATCGGTGTCGCCTACGCCAATGCCGGTAGATTTGAGCAGGCAATCGGCTATTTGAAACAAATTCATTCGGGCGATATGACGCCTGACGTGAAGTTCGAAACGGCGTTTACCTACTTACAATTAAAGGACTACAAACCAGCTATTACGTTATTTGATGAATTAAAGGAAACTGATCCGCACTATACGAGTCTATATCCTTACCTCGGGCAAGCTTTGGTAGCTGAGAATCGGCTAGATGATGCCTTAAAGGTCTTACAGGAAGGATTGGGTGTTGACCAGTATAACGAGAAACTCTGGTCTTACGCGGCCGATATTGCCGCTAGGGTAGAGGATGAGTCATTGACTGAAACGTACCTGAAAAAGGGACACAGCCTTGATCCTGATGATTTAGATATCGTCATTAAGCTATCTAATCTTTACGTCAAGCAAAGCCGTTTCCAGGATAACGTGGACTTTTTGACTGATTATGTGGGCCAGGATAATCTGGACCCACAGTTGTACTGGAACTTGGCAACTTCGTATGCGCGTTTAGAGAAGTATGATGAAGCGAACCGGTACTATCAAGCTGCCGCACCATACTTTATGGATCAGGCTGACTTCTTGAAGCCGGCGGTCTATTTCTTCCGTGAAATGGGTGAACGCGACCAAATGCTGAAAATGCTGCAAGCCTATGTGAAGGTTGTACCAGATGATGCTGAAATGGCTGAAATGCTGGCGAACGAAGAAGAGAATGATTTTTAGATTGGACGATAAAAAGTAGTTGTGCCATAAGTCTAAATCGACAAGAATTTCATTTAATTTCTTGACGTACACGCCTTCTATAATCACTACTTAAATCTAGCCTTAACCTGCTCTACAACTCAGGTTTCGGCCATATAACACAAACGACGCCATCCCGATAAAGCCCATCGGAATGACGTCGTTTGTGTTATATTCTGGAATCTAACGAGTTATGTCGCACTTTCTTTTTTGATAAACACCAAAAAAGTGTGTTGGTACGTGAGATTTGTGATAGGCTAATCATGGGTTACAAGTTTTGAAAAATGGCGATTGGGGGAGTATGGAAATGATGATTGAAAAGAAACATTATAAGATGTATAAGAGTGGACGCAATTGGCTGTTTGCTGCCATTACCGTTTTAACGATCGGTGCTAGTGGCCTGTTAGGGGTACAGGCTAGTGCCGAGACTCAGGCAGCTGCAACAACAACAACGACGCAAGCAGATCAGAGTTCACAAACAGGCTCGAGTTTAAGTGATAAAGCTGGTGACTCAACCGGATCAACGCCAGATAAATCGACTGGGGATGCAAGTACTGGTGCTACTTCAGCGCTGCCACCAAAGAGTGACACTACAACTCAAAAAGTTGGCGTTCCAACGGCTGGGGTTACCCAGTGGGACAGCACTGCCAAAGTGACTTTGCCAGCAGCTACCACAACGACTGGTGATAACACCGCAAACATTAATCAAGATCAGAGTACACCAAAGACGAGCAATGCGACATTAGCGGTTAAGGATGCCAACAGCTTTAATCTGGACTACACCATTACCAATCCAAGTAAAGACACCGCAACGAAGATCTTTTCGGATTTTCTGTTGCCAAAATTCTTTGACCATTCAACTACTGCGCTAGTTCAAAATGATTTTGACATTCCTGCTTTGATTCAGAGCCAACCAAACTTGGAATTTACTTTTTCAGTCAATCCTGATGACCCTGGGAATTATGATTCATATGATGCCATAAAGGCTGCAAATCCGGACTTTACGCCTAGTCAACTACTGGCCATTTACATTCAAAGTAGTGCGCTTGGCAAGGGTGAAAGTTATACATTGTCGGTGCCAATGACTATTGCGAACGCTGAAGAAGTCGCTAAAGCATCCACTGGCAATGACTTTCAGGCTGCTGTCTATAATTATAAACTCAATAAGGCCGCCAATGGTTTTGATGTAACAGAGTCAAACCTGGACTTTACGGTAGCTGCTCCGAAGCCGGTAACACCAGTGCAACCCGTGCAACCAACTGGACCACAGACCGTTTCTGGACCGACCACAGCACCTGCTACGCCATTAACAACACCGACGCAATTAGTTGGCACCGATGATGACGCGGCTAACACAGCTAAGACGCCTGATGATCAGACGTCAAACAGCAGTGATCAAGGTGCGGCTGTTTCTGACCAAAAGGCTAGTGGCAATTCAGCTGCTGGCAACCAATCAGGCGACACGGCTAATCAAGAATCGACCACTGGCAGTAACGTTAGTCAGGGTAGTGTGACAACCAGTCAAAATGCTGGGACGGCGGGTGCCAACGGGGCGGTAAAAGGTGCTACGCAGTCTGAGAACGCTCAGAGTACTAACCAACTGCCGCAAACCAGTGAATCGGCATCTCAGGCGAAGGCTGCAGCTAGTCTTGGTATCTTTGGCCTGTTGAGCATCTTGGGATTAGCCAAACGGCGTAAATTGAACTAATCGATATTTTGATTAACTAAAAGGGGAGCGTTGCGCGAATTGCGCAGCGCTTTTTGTATCTCCTTAATAATGAGTTATTAATAAAAAGTTACTTTAACTTATTAAATAAAACAAAAAAACACGCCCCTAACGAGCGCGTTTAAAGAGGCCATGTGTTGGCCGTGAGTAGGTAAAGCCTTCACCGATGGCTTCATTCACGTCAAAAATGGTCATGAAGGCATTTTTATCCAAGTCGCTGACAATCATTTGCAGTTCATGGAGTTCGCTAGGACTAACGACAACGTAAAGCATGGGGCGATCCTGATGTGAATAACCGCCTTCTCCGTGCAGAATGCTGACACCACGCTGCATAACGGTCATAATCTGATCAACGATTTCGCGCGACTTTGTGCTGACGATCAGGACACCCTTGGCTGCGTAAGTCCCGCTTAAAATAAAATTAACGAGGCGGGAGAAGACGTAGGAGTATAGAACCGTATAGGCGACATGCCGGATATCAATGTACACTAAGGAACAGAGCAAAACGACAATGTCTAGCCATAGCAGTGTTTGGCCCATGGGAATGCCACGGAAACGTTCGAAAATTCGGGCGATAATATCAGTCCCGCCAGTGGTACCGCCGAAACGATAGAGTAATCCGCTGCCGGCACCGCCAGTAATACCGGCTCCCATGGCAGCTAAGAACAGATCGTGGTGTAAATCAATGTTCAGCGGTACGCGTTGCCAAATCCACAGGAATGCTGAGAGCATAAAAGTCCCATACAGCGTATAGATGATGGCTCGGCGGCCTAAAAAGCGGTAGCCAAACAAAATCAAAGGAATGTTAATTAAAATGGTTGAGTAGGCGGGGTTAAAATTGAACAGTCCCTTTAAAATCAGTGTCACACCGCTAATGCCGCCGTCTGCCAGTTGATTTGCAATGTTAAAAACGACAAGTGCAAAGGCGTAGGCTGCACAGCCAACGGTAATCATGAGCAGATCCATGACCCGAATCTTTTCTTCAACGTTATTTGCCAAACTGATCCCCCCAATAAGTGATTCATTGCCGATAAAGTGTTAACAATTTCTCATAATTATCATAGCATATTAACTTCATGCGCGGTTGGTTATACCAAGGATATCTGGTAAAATTAAATAGACTGAAAATAGAAGTTGATGCATAACTCAGATAAAAGGGTCGATCAAAATGAAAATTGAAACACTACCAGAAGAATTTATTAAGGCACAGCCAATCATCGATACGATTGAAGCTGCTGGCTACGAAGCCTATTACGTCGGTGGTTCTGTGCGTGACACCCTATTAGGCTTGCCGATTCATGACGTCGATATTGCCACAAGTGCTTATCCAGAAGAGGTTAAATCCTTGTTTAACCGCACAGTGGATACCGGAATTGAACACGGCACCGTCATGATTTTAGACCACGGTACCGGTTACGAAACGACGACTTTTAGAACGGAATCTGGGTATCAGGATTATCGCCGGCCCGATTCAGTGAAGTTTGTTCGGTCGTTAAAAGAAGATTTGAACCGCCGAGATTTCACGATTAACGCCTTGGCATTGAAAACAGATGGCACAATCATCGATTATTTTGATGGCCTGACGGACTTGAAAAATCATCGGATTCGCGCGGTGGGGGATCCTGAAAAGCGGTTTAATGAAGACGCACTGCGCATGATGCGGGCCGTTCGGTTTGCGAGTCAGCTGAACTTTAAGATTGATTCCGAAACCATTGCTGGAATTGAACACCACGGCAGTTTATTGACCAAAATAGCAGTGGAACGCATTCACGTCGAATTCGTTAAAATGCTGTTGGGCCAGTGGCCGGCCATGGGACTTGACGTCTTTATGGAGACGGGTTTATACCAATACTGTCCGGACTTTAAGGCTTATAGTGACCAGCTTGATCAGCTGCGAAACAAGTTAAAAAGTGGCTTGAGTAACGAGACGGCCGTGTGGAGTTTAATCGCTGCCACTTTTAATTTATCATGGCAACAGATCAATCAGTTGCTCAAACATTGGAAATCAGCAAATCAGCTCATCGAGGATGTCCAAACAGCTACCAAAGCCGTTCAGGCGATTTCAACACAGTCTGTTGACGCTTGGGTGCTTTATCAGACTGGCAAGGAGCTGCTGGTCATCGCCAATGAAGTGGCTTACAAATTAGGTGAGTCATCATATGAAACGACCGCTTTAATTGCACAGTATGACGCCTTGCAGATTCACTCTAAAAAGGCTCTGGCTATTACTGGTCAAGACCTGATGGCAGCTGGCGTCAAGCCCGGTCCACAACTAGGCCAAGCACTGAATTATCTGGAACGTCAGGTAGTTGACGGGCAATTAACCAATCAGAATCAAGTGCTGTTGAGCACAGCAATTAACTACTTAAACGAGAAAGCGTGACCAAATGCAAACATTAAGAGCAGAAGGGTTGACCCGGACTTATGGCGAAAAAACGCTGTTTGATAAGGTTGATTTTATCATTAACGAAAATGATCGAATTGGATTGATTGGAACCAATGGTAGCGGTAAAACGAGCTTATTGGATACCTTAGCTGGGTTGGCACAATATACCGGCGATATCATTACGCCAAACGATTATGCCATTGCTTATTTAAAACAGGAACCAGAATTTGACGACCAGCAGACCATTATGGATGCTATTTTTTCTGGCTCACAAAAAGTCTTCAAAATTATTCGGCGCTACGAGGATACGTTAGCTGCTTATAGTGAAGACCCAGAAAATCAAAAGAAACAGCAGCAGTATATGGATGCTGAAGCCCAAATGAATGAGGCTGACGCTTGGAATGCTGAAAGCGACGTTAAAACCATTTTGACACAGCTGCACATTACTGATCTTAATCAGCAAATGGGGACTTTATCAGGTGGTCAGCGGAAACGGGTTGGCTTAGCCCAAGTTTTGATTCAGGCACCCGACTTGTTGCTGCTTGACGAACCAACCAACCATTTGGACTTTGATTCAATTGACTGGCTTGAAAATTACTTGGCAAACTACAAGGGCGCTTTACTAGTTGTTACCCATGACCGTTATTTCTTGGATCAGGTTGCTAACCATATCTGGGAATTGTCCTTTGGAAGGCTCTTTCACTACGATGGTAATTACCAAGATTACGTGGGTCAAAAAGCGGAACGAGTTGAACAAGAAGCTAATGCCGATCACAAGCAGCAGCAACTTTATAAACAAGAATTAGCCTGGATGAAGGCGGGGGCTCATGCCCGTTCAACGAAGCAGCAGGCGCGGATCAACCGGTTCAATAAAATCAAGGAAAATATGGGTACAACGCCCACTGAACAAGATGTCTCTATCGATTTAGGTCAAACACGGTTAGGTAAGCAAGTAATCGAGCTTAAAGATGCGACTCTAAGATTAGATGATCACTTGATTCTAAAGGATTTCAATCTCTTGATTCAAGCGGGGGATCGTATCGGGATCTCCGGCGAAAATGGTGCCGGAAAATCAACGCTCCTAAACGTGATGGCGCAACGACTACCGCTTGATTCCGGTATCGTTACGGTGGGTGAAACAGTCAAAATGGCTTACTACACCCAACGCACGGAGCTGATTCCCGATGACAAACGGATCATTAACTACCTCAGTGAAGTTGGTAATAATGTCACCGATAAAAATGGTCATTCAATTTCCGTTTCTGAATTACTGGAGCAATTCCTGTTCCCACGATTCATGCACGGCACCCTGATTCGTAAATTATCCGGTGGTGAAAAGCGCCGGCTGTACTTGCTGAAACTGTTGATGGAACAGCCCAACGTCCTTTTCTTGGATGAACCGACTAACGACTTAGATATTTCGACGCTAACGGTACTTGAAGATTACATTAATCACTTTAATGGCACTGTCATTACCGTGTCCCATGACCGTTATTTCCTAGACAAAGTCGCTGATAAGTTGCTGATTTTTGATGGCAACGGTAAAATTGAGCGTTATAGTGGCTTATTTACTGACTTTTTGGCTGCTCAGAAGAAAACCCAGCCAAGTAGCAAAAAGACTGCACCTAAACCGGTATCGACACCATCAGCACCAATTAAGCAGGAGAAAACCAAGCTGACCTACAAGGAACAGCTGGAGTGGGATGGTATCGAGGACGAAATCGATGCTTTGGAAAACAAAAAGGCTGATTTGCAGTCAAAAATGACCCAAAATGGCGATAATTATGATAAATTAGCTACATTACAAGCTGACTTCGAAGCAACGGACAAGAAGCTTGACGAAAAAATGGCCCGTTGGGATTATTTAAGTCAGTACGTTGAATAGGGATAGGAGAGAGTGATCAATGTTAGAAGACGCATATTTAAACATGGAACGCTATGTTTTGGAAAACGGTCATCGTAAATCCGACCGAACGGGAACGGGCACCATTAGTGTTTTTGGCTACCAAATGCGGTTTGATCTTAGTCAGGGATTCCCATTGCTGACGACCAAAAAAGTGCCCTTTGGCTTGATCAAAAGCGAATTACTCTGGTTCTTACACGGCGATACGAACATCCAGTTTTTACTCAAACACCACAATCACATTTGGGATGAGTGGGCGTTTAAAAACTTTGTCGAATCATCGGACTACCATGGCCCAGACATGACTGATTTTGGTCGTCGCTCATTGGTAGACGATGCCTTTAACGAAACCTATAAGCAAGAAAAGGAAGCCTTCTGTCAGCGAATTGTTGCAGATGATGATTTTGCCGCCAAATACGGTTCCCTAGGGAACGTCTACGGTGCGCAGTGGCGGGCATGGCAGACGCGCAAGGGTGAGACAATCGACCAAATCAGTAACGTTTTGGACACTTTGCGGACCCATCCGGATTCACGGCGTATGATCGTTTCAGCCTGGAATCCGGAAGATGTTCCTGGCATGGCAATTCCACCTTGCCACACGATGTTCCAGTTCTACGTCAACGACGGTAAATTAAGCTGCCAGTTATATCAGCGGTCTGCTGACATTTTCCTTGGCGTGCCATTCAACATTGCCAGCTATGCTTTACTGACGAATTTGATTGCCAAAGAAGTCGGCTTAGAACCTGGTGATTTTGTGCACACGTTTGGTGACGCACATATTTATAGCAATCATATTGAACAGGTAAAGACTCAGCTATCCAGAACGCCAGCTGCAGCACCTCAGCTGGTGCTGAACCCTGATAAATCCAGCATTTTTGATTACGGTATGGATGATATCAGTGTGACCAATTATCACCCGGCACCAGCTATTAAAGCACCGGTTGCAGTTTAGGGGTGATTTCATGATATTTATCTGGGCAGAAGACCAGCAGCACGCGATTGGTCATAAAGGTCAGCTGCCATGGCATTTGCCAGCTGACATGGCTTTTTTTAAGCAAAATACCATTGGTAAGATGCTGATATCTGGCAGCCGAACATTTGCCAGCTACAAAAAGCCCTTACCGCATCGTAAAAACATTGTGTTAACGTCGCGCACTGCAACTGATTATCCTAGTGGCGTTGAAGTCCTGCACAGTGCTTCTGAAGTCGTTACTTATGAACAGGCGCATCCGGACGAGACGGTTATCATTAGTGGTGGTGCACGCGTTTTTAAGAGCCTGTTGCCCTACGTTGATACCCTGTTACGCACTCGGGTGCTGCACAAATTTAAAGCAGATACTTACATGCCGGAGATTGATTACAGCCGATTTAAATTAGTTGAATCGACTGCCCACGAACCAGATGAGAAAAACCCGTATGGTCTGGTTTTTGAACGTTGGGAACGACGCTAAACTTAAAGACGAGTAAAAAATTGCTGATTAGAAACGATTCTTGTTCTAGTCAGCAATTTTTGTATTCCGGGCCAGTGCTGGTCACTCATGTTCTTCTAATGATTCGATGTACAGTTTAATTTATGCAAAAGCGTTAATATTTTTTGTTTAAGCGTCATCCACTTAAATTGCTGCTGTATCAGCAATTTGTGGCCTGTTCAAACTAAATATCTTGAATTAAATGATTAGAAATTCAAATTTATTGTTGACGGATAGTGAGTTTTTGATTATAGTTAACACATTCACTAAGCAAAACAAATTCTGACAGGAGGTTACATGACATGAAAAATTCAAACGTTCAACAACTTAATGTAACCTCTGCTCGTCAGAATTTAGTCTTATTATTAAAAACCAAGGACGCAACTATGAGTTAGTAGCCAAGCTATTAACTAAATAAAGTTGAGCCCTTATTAGTGCGTTTTTAATGATGAGGGCTTAATGATTAATTTCTGACTTTAGACCTCATTCATTAAATTGAATGAGGTTTTTTTATTGCTTTGACACAAGGAGGGAAGTTAGTCAGGCAAACCGCATCATACATACAAAACTAAAACACAGACGAAAGTAGGAGAAACTTATGAAGAAGAAAATGATTAAACGTGTCACAGGAATCGCAGCTATTGCAATGTCAGCCGTCATCTTTGCGGGGTGTTCAACCGCTAAGACAACCAGTCAAGGCAATGATCAAACGGGCAAAACCGTCAAGATTGGGGTCAACCTTGAATTGTCTGGTGCAGCCGGTGGTTACGGGAACCAAATGAAACAGGGGATTCAGATGGCAACTAAAGAAATCAATGACAAGGGTGGCGTGAACGTTAACGGTAAAAAGAAGAAAATTCAACTTGTAATCAAGGATAACAAGACTTCAACGAGTACATCCGCTTCAGTAGCCGCACAGCTTGTTAATAACGATAAAGTCAATGCCATTATTGGGACTGCCACAACCAATGCCGGTACCGCAGCCATTCCAAATGAAACCAAAGCTAAAGTACCTGCACTAAGCCCATCCGCTACTGATCCAAACTTCACTCTTCAAAAGAACGGTAAGGCACAGCCTTATGTCTTCCGGGCATGTTACCAAAACAACTTCCAAGGTGGTACCGGTGCGAAGTTCATTTACAACAATTTGAAAGCTAAACGGGTTGCTGTTCTTGGTGACAACTCAACTGATTATGGAACTGGCCTGGCCAAAGCCTTTAAAGCTCAGTACAAGGGTAAGGTCGTTGATACACAGTACTTCTCAGCAGGTGATAAAGACTTTAACGCTATCCTAACATCATTTAAAAATAAAAAAGTCAATGCCATTTACGCACCAGGCTACTACTCAGAAATCGGTCTGATCATCAAACAAGCCCGTCAAATTGGCTTGAACGTGCCAATCGTTGGTTCAGATGGGATGGCCGATGCCAAACTGGTTCAAATTGCTGGCGCCAAGAACGCTTCTAACATTTACTACACCACACCATTCTCACGGACCGTTGCTGAATCTAACCCAACTGCTGCTAAGTTCTTGAAGGCTTACAAAGTTCAGTACCACACTGATGCACCTACCTTCTCAGCATTGGCATACGATTCAACTTACATGATCAAGCAAGCAATCGAAAGTCAAAAGTCAGCCAACTCCGTTAAAATCACTCAGGGTCTTGCCAAAATCAAGAACTTTGATGGGGTTACCGGTAAGATCACCATCGATAACAAACATGATGCTGATAAGCCAATCGCCGTTGAACACTTGAACAATGGTAAGGTTGTTGATTCAACTCAAATCAAGTAATGAAACACTGAGCTTCCCATTCGGGGGCTCTCGTGAACAGGTCCAAGCGGCCTGCTGACGAGGGCTTCCAAGTTGGAACTCGAATACATAAAGGAGGATGACATCTTGACAACACTCTTTCAACAATTGATAAACGGCCTTTCGCTAGGCAGTATCTACGCGCTGCTGGCTCTGGGCTACACCATGGTTTATGGGATCATCAAACTGATCAATTTCGCTCATGGTGACATCTATATGCTGGGTGCTTTTTGGGGCTATTACACCATTAATTTTTGGCATTTTAATTTTATTTTCGCCCTGTTATCCGCTATGGTTGTTTGCGCAGCGGCCGGCGTGATTATTGAATACTTTGCTTACCGGCCACTTCGACACGCACCAAGAATTACCGCTTTAATTACCGCAATCGGGGTCTCTTATTTCTTGGAAAATGGGATGTCGTACTTATATGGTGCTGATACGCGGGACTTTCCTCAAGTCATCAAACAGGTAAATTACAATCTGTGGGGTGTGCGAGTTTCAAACATTCAAATTTTGATTTTAGTTACCGCTTGTCTGTTGATGGTCATGCTGCAGCTGATTATCAAGAAGACCAAGATGGGCCGGGCCATGCGGGCTGTTTCCGTGGATCCGGACGCTGCTGAACTGGTAGGGATCAACATTAACCGAACGATTTCATTTACCTTTGCGCTTGGTTCATCAATGGCCGGTGCCGCTGGGGTATTGATTGGCCTGTATTACAACTCCATTGACCCGTTGATGGGGATGACACCGGGGATCAAAGCCTTTGTTGCTGCCGTCGTTGGTGGGATTGGCTCCGTGCCAGGGGCTTCACTAGGCGGTTTCTTGATTGGCTTGCTGGAAACTGCAGTTCAATCTGTTGGCCTTTCAGCTTACAAAGACGCTGCGGTTTATCTGGTGCTGATCATTATTCTGCTAGTACTGCCTGCAGGGATTTTCGGCAAAAACGTCAAAGAAAAGGTTTAGGTGATTATTTTGAAAGCAAACTTGAAATATAATATTTGCTGGCTCATTTTGATGGTCGCTGGCTTTTACTTGATGAATGCGTTGATCTTGGTTGGGGTGATCGATTCCTTCCTTGAAAATATGGTGGTGACTATTGGGATTAACATTATTTTGGCCGTTGGCTTGAATCTGGTCATTGGCTTTGCTGGCCAATTTTCCCTTGGTCACGCTGGGTTTATGGCGGTTGGCGCATACGCTACTGCGATCATCATCAGTAAAACACCGACAGCTGGTGCCTTCTATGCATCCATTATCGTGGGTGTGGTCGTGGCCATTATTGCTGCCTTGATCGTTGGGATTCCAACTTTGCGCCTGCGCGGTGACTACTTAGCCATTGCCACAATGGGTGCGGCAGAAATTATCCGAATCATTATCAATAATCTGAAGATTACTAACGGCCCTTCTGGGATGTTTAACATTCCGCAATTTGCTACTTGGCCAGTGGTTTACACCATGGTCTGCATCACAACGATTATCATCGTCAACTTTATCCATAGTCGTGGCGGGCGGGCAGCATTAGCCGTTCGTGAAGATGAAATTGCAGCCGAATCGATGGGAATCAACATCTTTAAATGGAAGCTGGCCGCTTTTGTCTTGGGTGCTGCAACTGCTGCTGTGGCAGGTTCGATGCAGGCTTCTTATCTACAAACGATTGCGCCAAACAACTTTAACATTATGGAGTCCATTGCAATTTTGATTATCGTGGTTCTTGGTGGTGTTGGCAGTATTACAGGTAGTTTTGTCGCTGCTACTATCTTGGGCGTTGTGGACGCCGCACTGCAAAGCTTTGGTGCGCTGCGTATGGTGATCTACGCGCTGGTCTTGATCCTTATCATGATCTTCAAGCCATCCGGTATTATGGGCTCCCGAGAGCTATCATTTAAACGACTCTTTAGTCGAAAGAACAAGAAGGTGGGTGCAAAATCATGACAACTTTGCTAAACGTCGAAAATCTCGTGAAAAACTTCGGTGGGCTGACCGCGGTTTCTGATGTGGATATGCACCTGAACGATGATGAATTGGTTGCGTTGATCGGTCCTAATGGGGCGGGGAAAACAACGCTGTTTAACTTATTGACTGGCGTTATCGTCCCCAGTTCCGGGTCGATCACCTTTAGAGGGACTGACGGTGTGATTCCCCTTAACGGGATGAAAACTTATAAGATTGCTAACCTTGGGATGGGCAGAACGTTCCAAAATATTCGGTTGTTTAAAGAACTGACCGTGCTGGATAACGTCCTCATTGCCATGACGGCGCATTATAAAGAAAACTTTATCCAATCCGTCTTTCGTTTTCCAAAATTTTATCGAACAGAAGCGCAGATTCGCAAAGAAGCCATTGAACTGCTCAAAATTTTTGATCTGCAAGACGATGTGGATAAATTAGCCAAGAATTTACCCTATGGGATTCAACGACGACTAGAAATTGTCCGCAGTTTGGCCATGAAGCCGAAGATCCTTTTCTTGGACGAGCCCGCAGCCGGTATGAATCCGGAGGAAACAGCAGATTTGACCCGCCTGATTCGACAGGTTCAACGTGATTTTCACATTACCGTTCTGCTGATTGAACATGATATGTCGTTGGTGATGAATTTGGCGTCACGAATTTACGTTCTGGACCACGGCTCACTGCTGGCTGAAGGCACACCAACCGAAATTCAGCAAAATGACGCGGTTATCAAAGCTTATTTGGGAGAGGAGGCCTAGCGATGGCGATGCTTGAAGTCAACAATCTTGCCGTGAACTACGGCGTGATCAACGCTGTAAAAGGCGTGAGTTTTAAAATTAACGAAGGCGAAATTGTGTCGTTGATCGGTGCTAATGGTGCCGGTAAGACCACGATCCTCAAAACGATTTCCGGGCTGCTGAAACCAGTCAGCGGGACAATCAGTTATGAAGGCAAAGAACTGCAGAAACAAAAAGCACCGAAAATCGTGGCTGCTGGGATTTCCCAGGTGCCAGAAGGCCGGCACATTTTTCCAGGAATGTCCGTCAGAGAAAATCTCCAAATGGGGGCCTTTCTGCAGAATAATCGGGCTGAAATCGCCAGCAGTTTTGAGACGGTGTATTCCCGATTTCCAGTGCTCAAAGAGCGCATCGACCAGGATGCTGCTACCTTATCTGGCGGTGAACAGC
The DNA here is from genome assembly GCF_002217925.1 of Secundilactobacillus mixtipabuli. GTDB lineage: Bacteria > Bacillota > Bacilli > Lactobacillales > Lactobacillaceae > Secundilactobacillus > Secundilactobacillus mixtipabuli. Next base: position 87,756 of record NZ_BCMF01000011.1, read on the forward strand.
AGATGTTAGCCATGGGCCGGGCATTAATGTCTAAGCCTAAACTACTCCTGCTGGACGAGCCTTCAATGGGACTGGCACCCATTTTTATTAATGAAATTTTCGATATTGTCAAAGCAATCAAAGAGCAAGGAACCACTGTGCTGCTCATCGAACAAAACGCCAAAAAAGCACTGTCAATTGCTGATCGTGGTTATGTACTGGCCAGTGGTGAAGTGAAAATGACGGGAACAGGCCAAGAGTTATTGGCTAATCAAGACGTGCAAAAAGCATACTTAGGAGGTTAGACAATGAGTGTTGCGGATTATATGACAGATAGATTGATCACGGTATCACCGGATACCAAAATCAACATGGCAGTCAGCGTGATGAAGGAAAATCAAATCCACCGGTTACCGGTGATCGATGGTGATCAATTAGTTGGTCTGGTCACTGAAGGAACCATTCAAGCGGCTTCACCATCGAAGGCCACCAGTTTATCCATTTATGAGGTGAATTACCTCCTCAATAAGATGACCGTTGGCGAAATTATGGAAAAAGAAGTTAAGACGATCTCTAAGGATGCGCAGCTAGAGGATGCCATTTCCACCATGCGCCACAATGATATTGGTGTTTTACCGGTCATGGATGACAAACAAGTAGTGGGGATCATTACCACCAACGATGTCTTAGATGGGTTCCTCGACATCACTGATTACTTTGTGGACGCCACCGTGGTACAAGTGATGATTGAACACGACCGCAAAGGGGTTATTTACGAAATTGGCAAGATTATGGCGGATAATGGGTTTAACATTCAAACTCTGATTGTGACTCGTAATCTTGGACCAATCATGATTGAAATGCACGTAGATAAGACCGACAGTGCGGCAATCAAGCGAGCTCTAGAAGATGCAGGTTACGATGTTCGGTTAGTAACGAGTCAAAAAGTAAATGACTAACAAAAGAAGCGATAAATTCCAGTTAGTGGAATTTATCGCTTCTTTGATTTAACCATTTAAGTTAAGCGTATAGCAAGATTGAGAAGTACATTAAAGTCGTGCCCAAAAGCACAAATAGATGCCAGATGACATGACCGAACTTGATACCCTTAAAACTGTAAATAACGGCACCCAGCGTGAAAGAAACGCCACCGAGGACCAGTAATGTGAAGCCCTGAACGCCTAGGCCGTTGAAAAGCTGTTTGAAACCTAGAACACAAAACCAGCCCATAATCACGTATATGACAGTGGAAAGTTTTTGAAATTTACCCAGCCAAAGGCATTTGTAGATAATTCCCAGAATGGCCATGGCCCAAATCACACCAAAAATGACCCAGCCCAGTGCGCCCTTAATGACGACTAAACAGTATGGCGTATAGGTTCCGGCAATCAGCAAGTAAATGGCGCAATGGTCAAAAATTTGAAACAGGTGACTGGCTCGGGTGAAATACAGACTGTGAAACAGGGTCGAAGCCATGTAAAACAGCACTAGGATGGCACCATAAATACTGTAAGCGGTGATCCTCATAGCGCCGCCTTCATGAACACCGCGAATGATCAGCAGCACGAGCCCGGCAATGCTTAGGCCAACACCAATACCATGGGTGACTGAATTAAGCACTTCATTGATGATTTGATACCGTCTTGATTCGGTTGAATGAGAATTAAGTTGTTTCGAGTGGATCACGGGGAAATCCTCCTTGTAAAAAAAGAATGAGGGTGCATGGGTAACGCGTTAATATTCTTTAAAATATGCCGTTAGCAAGCGCTTTAGCGCCTTGTTACACGGTGGTTCATCTGCTATACTATTATCGAATCGTTTTCATGCACTGAAATTAATTGTAGCATGAAAATACCTACAATGGGGAAGAAAGCGTGGTTATAATCAATCATGGCAACTGTCAAAATCGTAACTGATTCATCCGCTGGGTTAACCGATGAAGAAGTTGAAAAATATCATATTACAATCGTGCCGTTAACGGTCATGATCGATGACGTGGTTTATGTCGAACGCCACACCATCACTAATGAAGAATTTATTGATAAAATGGAACATTCCAAGGTGTTCCCAAAGACGAGTCAACCGCCACTAGGCGATTTCATCAAAGTTTTTGATGAATTGGGTGCTGACGGCAGTCCGATTGTTTGCCTAAACATGTTAGAAGCAATCAGTGGTACTGTACATACAGCTGAACAGGCTGCCAAGATCTCAAAGTCTGATGTGACCGTTGTCGATAGTGGCACCACTGATCGGGCGCTGGCCTTCCAGTGCATTGAAGCAGCGAAAGCAGCTGAACAGGGCGCATCGGCCGAAGAAGTCGTCGCCGTTACCAAGAAGGTTCAGAAAAACACCCGTTTGTACATGGGCGTGATGACCTTAAACAACCTGGTTAAGGGTGGCCGGATCAACAAAATGACGGGTGCCATTTCTTCATTATTGAACATTAAGATCGTCCTTCAAGTTGGGAATGGTGAATTAAACATCCGTACCAAGGGTCGTGGCATGAAGACCATCGACCGGTTCTACGATAAAGTTTATGAACAAATGAAAAACACGCCAAACATCAAAGCAATTGGTATCTCTCACGTGCATGCTGAGGGAATGGTGGACGACATTGTCAAGCACCTCAAGCCAATGTTTCCTAACATCGATATTTTGGTTCGTGAAACGGTACCGATTATCGCGACCCACGGTGGTCCGGGTGCCTTTGCACTGGTTTATTACTTTGACGACTAAATGTATCGTGTGGTAACAACAGTTGAATTTGATACCGGACAGACAAAATGAGATGGCTCAGTTGACCATCTCATTTGTTATTTACTCGGTCGGGTAACTAATAGGAAGATAAGTCTAGACTTAGTAAAGGGGTTATAGTATGCAGCACTTTTTTAAATGGTTTTCAGCCGTGCTGGTCATCATGATCATTGTCGGCGGTGGGTGGTTTTGGCTTCAGCACCAGCCGGGTTCCAAGAACCTCAGCCAAAGAAAACCAATTGTTCAAAAAACGGTTAGAGTTGTAGGAGTGGGTGATTCACTCACTCAAGGCATTGGTTATGCTGATGATCATAAGGGCTATTTACCCTTGCTGAAAAAGCAGTTAAAACAAACCTATTACGTTAAGCCTCAGACTGCTAATTTCGGTATTGGTGGTGAACGCAGCGATCAAATCGATCACCGCGTTCAAACTAGCCAAAAGCTGCGGCGCTCATTACGGCGAGCCGATGTGATCGCGGTAACCGCTGGCGGCAATGACTTATTACAGGCACTGGAAAAAAATATTATGGTCAATAATGATGCGCAGATGACCAATCATTTGGCACCGTTAAAAACGGCTTATCAGCAAAAATTGACCCAGTTGATTGCTGACGTGCGGGAAGTTAATCCGCATGCGCAGATTTATCTTTTTGGCATTTACAATCCCGTGTACGTGTATTTTACTAATGCAACCATGATCACAACGGCTGTGAATCAGTGGAATCAGGTTAATCGTGAGGTTGCTGAAGCGCAATCACAAACGCATTTTGTTAACATTGATTCAGTCCTTTCTTTTGGGCAGTATCAATCGGCTAGCGCCCAAGCCAAATTAAAGGCTGAAAATCGGCAAAATGACCAAGCTTTCGTGGATCCCCAAAAAGTTGAAAAGCTACTCCAGACACAGGACAGCAAAGAAAAGAACGCTTACTTATCCACTGAAGATCATTTTCACCCGAATAAAAAGGGTTATAATGTGATGGCGTCTAAATTAAATCGTCAGATTCAAAGTAACGTTAATTGGCATAAAAGATAAGGATAGATTTTGAGGTGATGTTTTGAATACAGGTAGTCGTCAAGAACAAGCAGTTAATAACAGAAAACGGAACCCCTGGAAATGGGCGTTTATCGCGCTCGTTGCCATTTTACTGGTGGGGATTGGGACGGTTGGTATCAAGCTGTTTTCAGCACCCAATCAAAATGCGGCAGAACCAGCAGCACCGGTAGAAGCAGCCAGTTTTAACGTGAGTTTAAACAAGCAGCAGCTTAACGCAATGGCTGCCTATTATCTCGATCATTTCCAAGCTGAAAGTAAGCAGAAAGTTGATTACCAGTTTGAGGTTCATCATGATGCCGTATTAACCGGTCAAACCAAACTTTTAGGCTTGCCCGTTAACTTTGGTCTGTCATTGACACCAACGGTCTTAAAGAATGGTAACGTGCAGTTAACGGCTAAAAAATTAGCGGTTGGGCAGTTAAACGTGCCGGTCAGTGCCGTTTTAAGCTATATTAAAGCACAGTATAATTTACCTCAGTGGATCGAATTAAACGTTCATCAAAAAACAATCACGATGAATCTACAGCATTTTAGAACGAACGGTGTTCAGTATCGTGCCGAAAAAATCAATATGAACGGTGCCGGTCAGTTTGAATTTAAAGTGCTGGTGCCAAAGCCTAAAAACTAACGCGTAAAGGAGTGATCATTAATGCGACAAAGTTTTTACCAATTTTTGATGACACAGCGTAATCCTGAAGACTATGAACCAGTGGCTGAGTTTGCTAACAATGCGTTTTATGATCAGGCTTTTCCAAAGCAGGAAACGCGTTTCGACACACTGTCAAAGTACCTGGAAGAAAATGCGAGTTACTTACCGTCAATGACGGTGTTTGATGAGGCTTGGCAAATGTATTTGGAGCAGGATTAAACGTTGATGACTCATTTACATTAACAAACATTAATATGAGTGGGAGGGATTCTTTTAGAATGCAATTGGGAAACGAAAACAACAAAGCGCTTTATAGTCATTTATTCGGCCGCGGTTGGGCTCAAGCGATGGTACGAAAAGGTGCAATTGATGAATTAGTCAGTCGTGCTAACGGTGGTGATCATGAAGCTGCTGATTACTTGAGACAGTATGAAAACAAATTGGATCAGGCGAAGCGACCACTACTGTTCATCAAATATAAATTCAATCGGTAATTGTATGCATAACCCCAAGGAGCAACCACCCGTTTTGGTGGTCGCTCTTTTGCTGTTGAATCAATATTTTGGCTTGAAACTGACGGCTCAACCTTTGTGTTACGTTGCTTAAAGATGTTAAAATACAGGGATGGTCAAGTGGCTTTTACACGGCCATAGACATTTTTAAATGACAGCAATAATTAAATCGGACGACGTGCCCATAATTGAAAGAGCATATGACATATTTTGGGCACATTTAGGCAGTTAGTAAAAAGCAAGACGCTGAAACCCTTGCTATTAAAGGAGTTAGAAGACATGGCGACTATTCAATGGTTGAACGGTAAGCATAAATAAAAACAATCAAAAGAATGAAAAAATATTTCTCTTTCAGAAGTTCAAGTCAGCTATGAACCCGTGCTATTGCGGGTTCTTTTTCTACCAAAAGTCAAGCACTTCAAGCTTTTTCATTGCTTATTGAATGGTAGGTTGTTAAATATTGGATACACTTAAATAAGCCTATCCTCTTGCCAATTTTTTTAGGACATACTAGGCTAAAACTTAGTTATGCTGGTGTGTTGTGGCAACAGTATAATCATAGGTTTGATTCGTTAGAACCAAATGGTGAATTGTGGATATTAGACGATCCATTGCACCGATTGTGATCTTTTTCGTCCCCTTAGACGAGAGAGATCTTTTGGCTCTTTGACAACTGTTGTTGGTAAATTTCTTAAATTAGTTCTAATCACTATTTTGTGATTAGGACTTTTTTAGTTTTGATGTGCAAGGTATAAAGTACTCTTACTCTAAATTTCCG
>NZ_BCMF01000012.1 GCF_002217925.1 Secundilactobacillus mixtipabuli
TTTGTGACTCATTAATATTACTAGCGAAATTGACTTCGCAAATTACATTTGATATCAGCCGAAACTGATATACCCTGCACATTTGTGAAACAAAACTTTGTTCAGTTTTCAAAGATCTACTTTGTTCTGATTGGCTGATGAATATTTAATCAGTCAACTTTTAAATCATATCATCTGAGCTAAGTAATGTCAAGCAATTATTTTTAATTATTTGACATTACTTATTGGCTTCAAATGCCATGAAACCAGTTCTTACATCTTGTCGAAGAACTGACAGAACTTAATTAGTATAACAACCGTTGCCTGCCAAGTCAATCATTAATTTGAATAATTATGAATTAACTTGGTAAAACATGCGACATCATAAATCACAACTCTCATACATTCAACTTTTCTTAGAGAAGAATCTGTATAATTATTCGACAACATAACGTCACTGCTTTTTAACAACGAATACAATCTTACCAAGATATGGATTCTTGGTCAAGAAGTATTTTACTTTTTTGAAAGAAAAAAAGGGCAGCACATTTAAGTGCTACCCCTTTAATCACAAATTATTTAAGTTCAGGCGCATCCGTCTTGTAATCAGCGGTAACTTTGCCATGATTTTTAGCCATTAAACTCGTTGGTTCAGATTTCTGTGCAGCCTTTAATTGCTGCATACCATTAGCATACTTATAGTTGAACTTACTCTTATTAACCGATTTAAAGCCCTTCAGCTGATAGAACCTCAACAAATCACCCTGAATAACCCGATCCGACAGTGAGAGCTCGGAAGTCACGTGGTTTTGTTCTTGGGCTATTAGCTTCTTTTGGGCTGCATTAGGTTCAATGATGGCACCAGTCTTGGTGTCGTAAACCGTACTGCCGATCTTCACAAATTGCGGTGTGATAAAATCACCATTTCTGAAGGCAACGGTTTGGCTACGATTCTTAGCTAAGAGATCATTCCCGAATTGAATCGTATGATCATCCTTCACACCCAGCAAATCCATTAAGGTAGGTAAAACATCGATTTCACCACCATACGTGTGGTTAATACCACCCTTCATACCGTCCGCATGAATCATGAGCGGCACCTTCTGGAATTGTGCAAGATCATAATTCGTAATCTTCTTCTTACCTAGTAGTTGAGCAATAGCTGGCCGATGATTATTGGAAATCCCATAATGATCCCCATATAAAACGATCATACTATTCTTGTATAGACCGGATTCCTTCATATAGGTTAAAAATTCGCCAAATGCTTCATCCAAGTAATGGGCAGTCTGGACGTATGGATCCACCGTTTTATCGCCAGTCTTAGTCGCAGGAAAGTCCGTATTCTGTTTATCGATCTCATATGGGTAATGGTTCGTCAACGTAATTAGCTTAGTATAAAACGGCTGTGGCAACTGCTGCAGATACTTAGCTGAATCACGGAAGAAGATTTTATCTTTCAGCCCGTAACCAACGGTATAGTTTGGCTTTTCCTTGTAATACTGTGAACTGAAGAAATAATCATAGCCCCATGATTTGTAGGTGTTATCCCGGTTCCAGAAACTCGGAACGTCACCGTGAAAGGCTGCTGAAGTATACCCTCTCTGGTCAAGCATTGCGGGAGCCGCCTGAAACGTGTTTTGGGTCCCATATTCCGTCATTGCAGACCCTTGAGGTAAACCAAACAAAGAGTTTTCGAGCATCATTTCTGCATCAGAGGTTTTCCCTTGCGCAACCTGATTATAGAAATTATCGAAACTCATCGTATGCTGGTCTTTATAGAACTTGTTCAGATTAGGGGTAACTTCTTTACCGTCCACTTTGTAATTAATGAGGAATTGCTGAAAACTCTCCAAGTGAATGATAATGACATTCTTACCTTTTTCTGTCCCAAAGTATGCGGAGTTATCGCCGACACGGTTGTGTTTTAGGTACTTTTGGACACTTTGGAGATCGCCAGCGTTGGCATGTGCTCGTGTGGCACTCTGCTTTTGGGTCTGATAAACGCTAAAAGCGGCGTACTCGTTTAAACCTAAGTACTTCACCAAGTAGTTATTATCAAACGTTCTGGTTAACAAACCTGACCGATCAGCATTCGCCATGCCATATTCGGCACCCATCAATGAAAAAGCCAGCACGGTCATTGTAAACGCATATCGCCGTTTAAATGGCCGGCTATCAACTCTGATGACATGAGCCAATAACAAGATGATAAGTAAAACAACGTCCAGGTAAACCAAAAAATCGGTTGGATGAATAATCTGGGCGATACTTTTTCCTAAATTGTTTTGAACATTACCAGAACCCTTAATCACCCCAAAAGACATGAAATCAGAGAATTCGCGGTAATAAACAATATTGGCAAAAATCCATGACGTTTGAATTAAATTAATCAGGATCATAAGCCAGTAGACTAAGCGTCCACGAAAGTATAATGCGATACCAAACAGCAACAGCGCAGCCGGAATTGGGTTAACAGCAAGTAAAAATTGCTGAACGCCACCCTTGACCCCTAAGCTGAACTCCGTTTGATACGCGATATACGTCTTAATACAAAATAAAACGACTGTAAGAATAAAAAAACCAAATACGGTATTAAGCTTTGCAGTCGTCCGTTTTACTAAATCCGACATAACATCGTGCCTCCAGGTTAAACTTAACAAATGCCATTATATCGAATCTCTATAAAATAGCAATCTTCTCTAAATTACTTTGTAAAAACTTCAGACTTAAAGTAATCTTGTTTTCACATTACCCCCGAATAGACCCTGATTAAAAATAAAAACTATGGTTTCCCATAGTTTTTATTTTTTAGTTATCAGTAAGTAATTCGAACAATTCAATCGCGATCAAATCAATGTTATCAAACTCAAAGTGTTCCTTAGCTTGATGTTCATCTAAACTATAGGTCTGTGTTTCTGGGTGATAGACAACTTGAGCCATCTCAACGCCCTCTTTTTCAAAGCGACGGGGTTGTGGTTCGTCTCCGGCATCTTCTTGCATTGCTTTAAGTCGGTTAATAATGCCGATTAATTGTGATTCTTCCATGAGAATCCCCTTTCCGAATTCATTTTAACAGTCTAATTCTACCAAATCCTGTTGCAGTAAGCACTAGTTTTTGTAAATATCCCTGTGAAATTTTATTTTAAAACTGTAAATCGTTTAAAGAAAAAGGACACACCTAACTAAGTGCGCCCCATAAACTGTTTCTATGCTTCTGAACGCAGTGAATGATGTGATTCCTGAATTCGTTTAAACATTTTTTCCATATCGGTATCGGTAAAATGAATCAATACTGGCCGGCCATGAGGACAGTTAAACGGATTTTCTGCCGTCTTTAAGTGTTCAATCAACGCCTTAGCCTGCTGATCATCTAAGTGATGATTAGCTTTGATAGCCCGCTTACAGCTCATCATAATGGCGGCTTTTTCCCGGAATTGCGCCACCGTTATGTGGCCATCCCGCAAAACCCAGTCAATCATTTCTTTGACCGTATCTGCTTCTTGGCCTGCTTTAAACCACGTTGGATGCTGGTGCAAGATAAAGCTGTTCGGCCCAAATTGCTCTAAGTGCAAACCGACTGCGGCTAAGGTCTCCAGCTTATCGCTGATTTTAAGCATATCGCTCGTACTGTAATCGAGAACAATTGGCACTAGCAACCGTTGCTGGTCTTCACTGACTTCACCAATTGCCTGGCGGTAGTATTCATAGTTGACCCGCTCTTGAGCCGCGTGCTGATCAAGAATGTAAAGTCCTTCATCCGACTGCGCCAACAAGTAGGTGCCATGAAATTGGCCGATGTAGATCAAGTTAGGAAAACGGTCCTTATTATCCAGTAATTCCGTTTCCTGCGGTTTTTGTTTTACCCTCGTAGAATCGCTTTCTTGCGCCGAGTCATTAAACGGTGCCTTAGGCTGTTGATACTTCTCCTCAAAAGCCGAAACTTTCGGCGAACTCAACTCATCTCTCGAATGAATGACAATTGGCTGATTTGAGCCATCAGACGGCTTTTGCTCGAATAACGCTTCTTGATCAGGTTCAGTTCGTTGCACTTGCAGCGGTCGTTCATCCGGATGGGGCGTCTGATTTACTGTCGGACTAATTGATTGAGGCGTATAAGTAGCTGAAACAGCTGCTAGGTCTTCTGCCACCTGATTCGGGTCCACGTGTCCCCGTCTTAAATTAGTGAAGCCATCGGGGATAAGGTTCTGTTCGCTCAACCGTGCCCGAATCGTAGCCGTAATGATTTTCCCTAATTCAGCCTCTTTACTGATGCGGACCTCCTGTTTAGTTGGGTGAACATTCACGTCAACCAGCAGCGGATCCATCTCAAGATTAACCACGGCAACCGGGTAACGGCCCACCATCAGCTTAGACCCATAACCTTCAATGATTGCTTTTGATAACTGATAGTTCTTAATGTATCGGCCATTCAGCAAAATAGTCATATAATTACGGCTGGCTCGAGTCAGCTCAGGTAAGGAAACATACCCGCTCACTTTAAAATCAGCATCCGCATTTTCAATTGGGAGCATTTTCCCAGCTTTATTCATGCCGTAGATACTGCCAATCACTTGGCGCAGATCACCTCGGCCAGCAGTCCGCATTAATTCGCGATTGTTATGAGTCAGTGAAATTTGAATCTGCGGATGCCCTAAAGCCAGTCGGTTAACGATATCGACAATTTTAGCAAGTTCAGTATTCAGCGATTTCATGTACTTTAAACGCGCCGGAACATTGTAAAAAAGGTCTTTAACGGTAATATCTGTTCCTCGGCGAGCTTCTGACGGCTTTTGGTTAATCACTTTCCCGCCGGCGATATGAATTGCTTGGCCTTCTCCACCAGTAGAAGTCACCATTTCGACATCCGCAATAGAAGCAATACTAGGCAGTGCTTCGCCACGGAACCCTAACGAATGAACTTTAAATAGATCCTTACGATCATCAATCTTACTCGTTGCATGGCGATGAAAGGCCAATTCTAGTTGATCTGCTTCGATTCCGCTACCATCATCAATGACTTCAATCGACTTCAAGCCAGCCTCGTCCACGAGAATATCAATCTCATGACTACCAGCATCAATGGCATTTTCCACCAATTCCTTAACAACAGAGGCTGGCCGTTCAATCACTTCACCCGCTGCTATTTGGTTAGCTAATACTGCTGAAAGCTCATGAATTGCTGCCATTTTCTCACCCCATTACCGTTTTTTCTTTGAATGCGCCAATTGCTGCTGCCACTTATAAACTTGGTTCATCACGTCCATCGGCGTCATGCCCATTAAATTTAACGTTTTAACTTCCGAAGCGACTTTATCCGCTTGAGTTACCTTCTCTTCTGGTTCGCCAAATAACGATAGTTGAGTATCTGACTCATCAGTAACATCTTCAGATGTCTGTTCAACTGGTTGAGAATCAGGTTGACTCTCCCGACCCTCAGTGGCTACTTGAACCGTTGCATGCTGGTCCTGGGCTTTTTCTAAATGCGCCAGAATCGTATCTGCCCGCTTCAGTAATGAATCAGGTAAACCGGCTAACTTAGCAACGTGAATCCCATAGGACTTATCAGCTGGTCCATCCTGCATTTGATGCAAGAAAACCAGTTCCCCATTTTTTTCAACGGCGCCAACGTGAACGTTTTTCAACTGAGTCAAGCTCTTATCTAACACGGTTAATTCATGATAGTGGGTCGAGAAAAGGGTTTTTGCGTGAACCCGATCATGAACAAATTCAATGATTGCTTGGGCTAATGCCATCCCGTCGTAGGTCGCTGTCCCACGGCCAATTTCATCAAATAAAATTAAGGAATTGGCAGTTGCGTGTGCCAAAGCTTCATTGGCTTCCTTCATTTCGACCATAAAAGTACTCTCACCAGAAATTAAATCATCCGCTGCACCGATTCGGGTAAAAATCTGATCAAAAATTGGCATCTTGGCCGATTTAGCGGGTACAAAACAACCCATTTGAGCAAGAATAACAGTTAATGCTAGCTGGCGCATATAGGTACTCTTACCGGACATATTAGGCCCCGTGATCAGCAAAATTGACGTCTTTTCAGGCATTTTAACATCATTTGGCACATATGTCTGCCGTCCAAGCACCTTTTCAACGACTGGGTGCCGACCCTCAACAATCTCCAGATCATGATCCGTTTGTGTAAACGTCGGTGCCACAAATCGGTACTTTTCACTGACATCGGCAAAACTCTGCAGCACATCCAGTTCTGACACAGCATGGGCTAGCTTTTGAATTCGCTGAATATTAGCCTTTACTAGTTCACGAACCTTAACAAATAGTTTGTACTCTAAATCAGTGGATTTCTCTTCCGCTTCGATAATCAGGCGCTCTTTTTCCTTTAACTCAGGCGTCGTAAACCGTTCTGAGTTCGCCAAGGTCTGCTTTCTTTCATAGCGGCCCTCTGGCAGTTTATTTAAATTGACTTTGGTGACATCAATGTAGTAACCAAAAACACGGTTATAGCCAATTTTTAGGTTGTTGATCCCAGTAATCTTTCGTTCTGAGGCTTCTAGTTCAGCCATCCACTGTTTGCCGTTATGCATTGCTTCACGGTAAGTATCCAAGGTTTGATCATAGCCATCTTTAATGACCCCACCATCCGTCACGGACAACGGCGGTTCCTCCACAATAGCTGAATCAATGATTTCAACGACGTTATCGAGTGGATCCAACCGTTCATAAATATCGCTAAAAGCTGCTTTTGGCAGTTCATTTAAAATATGCTGGAGCTTAGGAATCTGCTTGAGCGAGGTCTTTAGTTGAATTAAATCACGACCGTTTACACTCCCAAAAGCAATTCGGCCAGCCAGACGTTCTAAGTCATAAACCTGTGTGAGTTCCTCTTGAAGGCTGTTACGTTCAAAATATTGGTCAACTAGCACGCTTACCTTTTTCTGGCGAGCTAAAATATCCTGACGGTTCACTAGCGGTCGATCCAGCCACTGCTTTAGCAGCCGACCACCCATCGCTGTTTTGGTTTCGTCTAATAGCCACAGTAAGGTCCCACTCTTTTTGCCCGTCCGCATATTCTGAGCGAGTTCCAAATTACGTTGAGAATAGTGATCCATTTTCAAAAAGAAAGTGGGTTCGTAAATGACTGCTCGCTGTAAATGCGCTAAGCTCCGTTTTTGGGTGGTATGAATGTAAGTTAATAGATGCTTTAAAACGGTTAGCTGCTCAGTTGCGGTCACACCCTGTGTCAGATAACTAAGTTCAGATCTTACCTCAACATTATCCTGATGAGATAAAAGGATCCCAACCGTCTTCAACCGCTCTAACACCTCTTTTGGAACTGATTGATCAACCACCGTCTCCTTAGTCCGCAAGCTCATGACTTCATTTAAAACGGCATCAAAGTTGTCCAAAGAACTAACCTTTAACTCACCAGTCGATAAGTCCGCATAAGCAAAACCAAACTGATTGTTAATTCGAGTCAGTGCCGTTAAGTAATTGTTTTCCTTGGCATTACCAGCCCCCGTATCGGTTTGAGTGCCTGGCGTCACCAGCTGAATCACTTCTCGCTTAACCATCCCTTTGGCAAGTTTAGGATCTTCCATCTGTTCACAAATGGCTACTTTATAACCCTTATCCACCAAGATATCAATGTAGTTTTGAACCGCATGGTGCGGTACCCCACACATCGGAATGGGGTTTTTCGAACTGTGATTCCGAGTGGTCAGTGTTAATTCCAACAGTTGTGCGCCCTTTACGGCGTCGTCATTAAACATTTCATAGAAGTCACCCAAACGGTAAAACAAAAAAGCGTCGGGGTACTGATCTTTAATTTTTTGGTACTGAACCATCATCGGCGTCTGATTTACTTTCGCCAATCTCTCCACCTCTAATTCATTGCTTATAAATTAACGATCATAAGGATGATCATGATCAATTAATACTGATTTGATTTTAGTTGCATGCCCGGTTTCGTCATTAATATCAATCACACAACCCGACATAATGCCTGGTTCGCTGGTTTCCACTTCATAACGGGCGGGCCGCTGGTTGAGGAACCGTGAAATGACGCTAGCAGGCTGCATGCCTAAGATACCCGCTGCTGGACCAGTCATTCCCGCATCGCTCATAAACGCAGTTTGATGATCGATCACTTGGGCATCGTTAGTTTGAACGTGGGTATGAGTACCAACAACGGCTGAAACACGGCCCTTTAGATACAGTGCAATTGCCCGTTTCTCGCTGGTGACTTCCCCGTGAAAGTCAACAAAGATCACTGGGGTTTCTTTTCGAATCTCTGTCACTAATTTATCAGCAACAGCAAACGGATCATCCAGTGGTGGCAAGAAAACGCGGCCTTGTAAGTTGATAACAGCCAAAGTGGCTTGATTAACCTTTAATTTTGTCCAGCCACGACCCGGAACATCCTTACCAGGAAAATTAGCTGGTCGAATCAACTTATTGGTGCTGCCGATAAATTCATAAATTTCTTTATTATCCCAAGTATGATTACCCATGGTCACAACATCAGCGCCACTTTCCAGCAATTGCTTGTAGATCTTTTGGCTGATTCCGCGCCCAACCGGCGTCGAGTTTTCCCCGTTAACGATTGTGGCTTGGGGCTTTAAATCCCGTTTTAATTGTGGTAAATAAGTTTGAATCATTTGGACGCCACGATCACCGACAACGTCTCCGATAAATAATATCCGCATGCTGATCCTCTAATCTATTTTAGTCTATTGCAACACGTTTTAGTTTAACACATTAGCGGTATAAAAAAGTACCCTCAAGCACTGTTGCCAGTTCTTGAAGGTACCATTCATTTTGTGCTAAATAAGTTTTATTTAGCGTACGCTACCGACCGAACTTCGCGAATAACGGAAACCTTGACGTGACCTGGATAATCCATGTCACTTTCAATCTTATCCTTAATATCGTGAGCTAGTGTAACAGCGTCTAAATCTGAAATTTTATCTGGTTTAACGATTACGCGGACTTCGCGCCCTGCTTGAATGGCAAATGACTTTTTAACGCCGTCAAATTCATCAGCGATCGTTTCTAGCTTTTCCAGTCGGTGAATGTAGCTTTCTAGTGAATCACTACGTGCACCAGGCCGAGAAGAAGAAATTGCATTGGCAGCGGAAACCAACTCAGAAATAATGTAATGAGGTGCTGCCGTTGCTTCGTGAGCCGCAATTGCATCAATCACAACTGGACTTTCTTTATACTTCTTAGCTAAATCAATCCCAATCTGAACGTGAGACTCTTCAACGTCATTTTCAACCGCTTTACCAATGTCGTGTAATAATCCTGCGCGTTTTGCTAGTGTGACATCCTCACCTAACTCAGCGGCAAAAATTCCTGATAACTTAGCAACTTCAATTGCATGCGTTAAAACATTTTGACCGTACGAGATTCGGTAGTTCATCTGACCAACCAGCTTAATAAGTGCTGGGTGCATCGAATGGATACCAAGATCGAATACAGTCTGTTCCCCAAGATCTTGAATCTTTTCATCCAATTCTTTACGGGCCTTTTCAACCATCTCTTCAATCCGAGCTGGATGAATGCGACCGTCTTGAATGAGCTTTTCAAGTGCAATCTTGGCAACTTCTCGACGAATTGGATCGAAACCACTTAAAACGACAGCTTCCGGTGTATCATCAATAATTAAATCGATCCCCGTCAGAGTTTCGAGAGTTCGAATATTACGGCCTTCACGACCAATAATCCGACCCTTCATGTCATCGTTAGGAAGTGTAACAACCGATACTGTGGTATCAGAAACCATATCGGCTCCGCTTCGTTGAATCGCTTGAACGATTAATTCTTTTGCCTTCGAGTCCGCTTCTTGAGCGGCCTTTTCATTGCTTTCTTTAATCATTTTAGCGCGTTCGGAACTTAACGCTTGCTTTGCTTCATTAATAATCAGGGACTGTGCTTCCTCTTTGGAAAGTGCAGCTGCTTCTTCCACAGCTGCTTGCCGTTTTTCAACGAGTGAGTCCGCCTGTTGCTGTAATTTAGCTAGTTTTTGCTGTTCAGAACTCAGTTTGTTTTCCTTTCGTTCTAGAACATCTTCCCGCTTTTGAAAAGCGTTATCTTTGCGATCAAGTGCTTCTTCTCGCTGTAAAACACGGTCTTCTTGTTTCTGGACTTCTCCACGTTGCCGCTTCAAATCCTTTTCAACTTCAGCCCGATAGCGATGACCTTCCTCTTTGGCTTCAAGCAAAGCCTCTTTAGTATCAGTCTCAGCCTGCTTTTTCGCATCAGCTAAAATGCCTTGTGCTGTTTCGTGAGCCGCGTCCAAATTGCGTTCAACAATTGACTTATGGACAAAGTATCCGATAACAACACCTACAACGATAGCGATGATTGCGAGGATTATTTCAGGAATACCCATGATTCCACCTCCGCATCATCAAAATTTTTGATTGCTAAATCAGTAAATTTTAAGATGTTAATTGATTATTGACACAACTAATATTCTAATGTTAACTCTTAACCCTGTCAATAAAAGAGTGGTCAACGACGGATAACTCCTCCTTTTATTAGAAAATGATGGCAAAATCGGCTAGCCAGCTTTGGTATGTGCTGGTTTCGGCTTTCTCACAACAAAAAAGCCCAGAAGTAATTATCTTCTAGGCTTTGAATGATTATGATTTTGTAGGTTTTGCTTTAGTTGGTTTACCATTTTTGGCATCTTTGGGTTCGAGGTCTAGCGTTTCAACGTTCTTTTCGTCCGTTGATTCACCCTGCTCTTCCTCAGCGGCACCATCCATGTTGTACGCTTTACGCACCTTGGTCTTGATCTCGGCCATCACATCAGGATGTTCAGCCAGATAAGCCTTAGCGTTTTCACGGCCTTGGCCAATGCGATCATCACCGTATGAATACCATGAACCGGATTTATTGACGATGTCTTTATCGACAGCCATATCCACTAACTCACCAGTCTGAGAAATCCCAGTACCATACATAATGTCAACTTCGGCACGTTTAAATGGCGGCGCAACCTTGTTCTTGACCACTTTAATCCGCACACGGTTACCAATAATATCAGTACCCTCTTTAATCTGTTCTGCCCGCCGAACCTCTAACCGGATCGTTGCGTAGAACTTAAGGGCCCGTCCACCTGGCGTGGTTTCAGGATTACCAAACATCACACCGACTTTTTCACGGATTTGGTTAATGAAAATCGCGATGGTTTTGGTTTTATTAATTGAGCCTGATAACTTACGGAGTGCTTGTGACATCAGACGAGCTTGTAGCCCAACGTGGGCATCACCCATCTCACCATCAATTTCAGCTCGGGGAACCAGTGCAGCCACAGAATCAACAACAATCATGTCTACTGCGCCACTTGCAACCAAGGCATCCGCAATTTCCAACCCCTGTTCACCAGTATCTGGTTGGGAAAGCAGTAGGTCATCAATGTTAACACCCAAATGAGTCGCATAAGCGGGATCCAGAGCATTTTCAGCATCGATATAAGCTGCAGTACCGCCATTTTTTTGAACCTCAGCAACTGCGTGTAAAGCAACGGTCGTTTTACCTGAACTTTCAGGACCGTATACTTCAACAATTCTCCCTCGAGGATAGCCACCAACACCTAATGCATTATCAAGTGCTAATGACCCACTAGAAATTGTTGAGATCTGAGTATCAGCCTTATCACCCATTCGCATGATAGAGCCTTTACCGAAATTTTTTTCAATTTTCTTTAATGCAGCATCTAACGCTGCCTGCCGTTCGTCAGCCATGTAGTTCCTCCTTAGTAGCCATTTGCAAGTTAAACTATACCTTTCTTAACACAAAATTGCAAGCAAAGTAGAACAAAGGTTCGCACTTTTAGTTGGCCGCTAATTTTTGCCGAATCAGGTCTAAACCAGCCATCACCGATCGCGCCCTAACCTGCTGACGGCCGTTGGTAAAGTGGTATAAGTATGCCTCGGGTTCATCATCACGATAAGCAATTCCGATCCAAACGGTGCCTGCTGATTGGCCCTCCAATTCATCTGGGCCCGCCACACCAGTAAAGGAAACGGCGATATCAGTCTGCATTTTTTGGCGGGCTTGTTTAGCCATCCAAATAGCGGTTGCTTTGCTGACAACTCCCTGCGAGTCAATCACTGCCGAAGGAATTGACAGTAATTGATGCTTGGCTTCGTTAGCGTAAGTCACAAAGCCCCCAGGAAAGACTGCGGAAACACCTGGCACACTGCCAATTGTGCTTTGAAACTCGCCAGCAGTCAGACTCTCAGCAGCAGTCACCGATAGCTTGCGAGTAATCAATTGTTGAACCACGACGTTGGCCAGAGAATTATCGTCCCCATACCCGTAGAAGTACTGACCGTCCTTCGCTAATATCTGATTCACCACATCTTGAATCATTTCCTCAGCGCGTTGCTCATCCTTTGCCGAAGCGGTTATTCGAAGCGTGACCTCTGTCATTTTTGCATATGGTGCAATCGTTGGGTTTGTCTGATGGCCGATTAAATCAGATAGGTCGGTTACCAGCTGGGATTCGCCAATACCGATAAATCGCATCACCCTAGAGGTAAATACGCGGCTTTGCTGACCCTGTTTTTTTAATTGGGGAATCAATTCGCTATCAATCATCTTCAAGCACTCTGCTGGTGGTCCTGGTAGCAAAACATAGCTCGTCCCATTCTGGTTGAGATATAAATCACCGACAGCAAATCCGTTGTGATTAGTCAAACTGATGGCATGTTTAATTTTCAACGCTTGCTTGGCATTATTGGGCGTCGAATTTCTGCCGCTGGTGGCAGCATAGTCATCGATCTTAGCTTTTGCTGCTGCATCAGTCACTAACGGTTCTCCCAAGTGCTGGGCGACGATTTGCTTGGTTAAATCATCTTCGGTAGGACCAAGACCGCCAATCGTCAGCACAAGGTCACTTCTGCTTTCAGCCACTTTTAAGACGCTCTCAAGCCGCTCAGGATTATCACCGACAACAGTCTGATAATAGACGTTAACACCTATCTCAGCTAATTTTTGGGCTAAATAAGCACCGTTTGTGTTCGCAATCTGCCCCAATAGTAATTCCGTACCGACAGCAATAATTTCTGCATTCATATTTATCCTCCGTCATTCAATTCATTTTGCTAGTAAAAAAGGGCCGCTCCGATTTGACGAAGAGCATACCCTTTCTCAGTTTAATCGTTAAATGAATCCGCAAAAACGCTTCGGTTCTTAACAAAATAGTCAATCCCTGAATAAATCGTAAAGAACAGGCAGATGTAAAGTAAAATCGTTCCTAATGGAAAACCGATGAACAAAAAGTTGTTCAGCAGCAATAAAATAATACTAAACATCTGTGAAGTCGTCTTAATTTTACCAGGCCAAGCGGCAGCCATCACCTGACCATTGTTTTCAACAATGATCAAACGTAGACCAGTTACTGCCAATTCACGGCAAACAATAATGGCGACGACCCAAGCCGGTGCCATGCCCATTTGAACTAACAGCACAAAGGCGGTCATCACGATCATTTTATCCGCCAACGGATCGGCAAATTTACCAAAGTTAGTGACTAAATGCTTTCGGCGGGCGATTTGCCCATCAAGAAAATCAGTAATAGAAGCAACAGCAAAAACGATAGCTGCCACAATCTGGGTCACTGGAATCTTGGTTGACAGCCACATAACTGAACCCCAGTCCATTGGTACTGCCAGAATGATTAGGAAAATGGGGATTAAGATAATCCGGCCAATCGTTAATTTATTAGGTAAGTTCACGGTGTTCCCTCCAAATACGTCAGTCTCAAGAAAAGGTAAGCTATTTAGCTTACCCTTTTTTGGTTACTTAAATTGTACGGTGATATTTTGAACCTGAGACGTCGTGGTTGTCGACGATGCTGAGCTAGCTGTACCAGCCGTAGAACCCGTTGTCGACGAAGCCGTCGTTGAAGTAGCAGTTGTTGCTGAACTCGTTGCCTTTGAAATTGGTAATCTCTTACCACCAATGGTGACCTTAGTTTCTGGTGCATTTCCCAAATTCAAAGTAACAGACGTTGCATTAGCGTTCAGCTTAACCGTTTGAACTTTGCCAGCTGTAAGGGTTCCCTGAAAGAGGGAAGTACCGGCAGAAGTTACTGATACCCACGCACTAGCGGACGTCTTGATTTTAACGGTTTTAGTCTTTGGGGCGTTAACCATCGTGTAGGTTGTCGCTGCTCCCGTAGTTGAAACTTTGCTAAAGCTAGCTTTTGAAGCAGCCTTTGAAGAAGCTGTGGCCTTCTTACTAGAAGTTTTAGCAGAAGAACTAGACTTAGCAGCACTCCCCGAAACGGAAACAGAACTGCTATCCACGTTTTGAGAATTGTTGCTAGACTGAGAGCTTTTGGTCGTAGCTAACCAAATACCGATTAAAACGGCTACCACAACGATCACTGCGGCTACAATTGGCACTTGCCGTTTGATTTTAGCCGTTCGATCATCGACCTTGCGTTGAGCTGAACGGGTAGACGGGTTATCTTCGTTAACCCGGTCAACGTACTCCTGCGTTTTGGTACTTGGCAATTGATCACTGTATTCATTGAGTAATTCATTACCATCTAAACCAACTGTCTGTGCGTACTGCTTAATAAAGGCACGCACGTAAAAATCGCCCGGCAGATCAGAAAACTTACCATCCTCAATTGCAATCAGGTATCTCTTTTGAATCTTGGTCGTTTGCTGAAGGTCATCTAAGGTAAACCCTTTAGCAATTCTGGCGTCGCGTAAGGTTTCGCCAATTGACTTTGTATTTTCACTCATAAATTATTCTCCACCTATTAACCTATAAAGTCTTGTCATTTCAGTTTTAGTATAGCATACGTCAAGCTATGATTTAACGAAGAATTCTTGTGTGCCAACTTTTTAAAGCTTTCTTAATGACCAGGAACAATTTCTTGAACACTGATTCCAGCTGAACCCAAAAACTGCTGCATTGTGGCAATGACATCCTGCATGGTCAGGGCTTTGATCACGCCAACTTCGTCAAACAAACTGGCATCACCATATAATTGATCATCAAATTGATTGGCAATTGCTTCCAACGAGTTAAATGACGAAAGTGTGCTGCCAATTGCTTCCCGTTGAACGGCTTCAAAGCGATCACGCGCAGCTTCAAGTTTATCGGTAGCATGGTGTAAAATATCCAGCACTGCGGTTTCAAAAGCTTTTGGATCTTCAGCTTCACCGGCCATGATCACATGGTGAGCACCACGCTGCAACTCAATGTTATACCCAAAACTATCATCAATAATGCCTTGGTCATATAATGACAAGAAATCAGGCGCCGTTTCACCCAAAAGAAGTGTAAAGCCCAGAGAAATTGCATCCTCGTATTTAAGCCGGTTGATCCCCGTCGGCAAATCGTCATTACCCCGTATGCCAACAGTCACTTTAGGCCGTTCAACCGGCATAACTAATTCTTTATGGGCAATGATCTGCTGAGATACCGGTGGTAGGATTCGCTTTATTGGCGCCGGTTTACTAAACGTTTTAGCCGCCTGATTAGCCTCGATCCACCCTAATGCTTCTGCCGGTTTTAATCGGCCCACCACAAACAAGCTCATATTGCTAGGATGATAGAAGGTTTGATGGGCTAAATATAAATCTTCGGGTTTAATTTTATCAATTGATTCAATTGAGCCCGCAATATCATCAGCTAAAGGCTGGTCAGGATACAAATTAGCAATCGTTCCAAAATAAGCACGTGAATTAGGATCGTCCTCATACATTTGGATTTCTTGCCCAATGATCCCCTTTTCTTTATTGACCGTTTGTTCAGTAAAATAAGGATCCTGCACGAAGTCCAGCAAGGTTTCCAAATTTTCCTTCAAATGGTGCGTTGCCGAAAACAAATAACTGGTATGGGTATAACTGGTAAAAGCGTTAGAACTGCCACCAAAATGAGCGAAAGTATCAAACGCATCATGATCAGCTTTTTCAAACATTTTATGTTCCAAAAAATGAGCAATTCCTGCAGGCTGAGTGACTGGTGCTGTACCGTTTAGCGGCACAAAAGACTGGTCAATGGAACCGTAATCCGTCGTCATCACCGCATAGGTTTTATGAAACCCTTCCTTAGGCAGTAAATAAACGCGCAAACCGTTACTTAGTTTTTCGGAATAGAGTGTTTCGCCTAAATCTGAATAGTGCTTCTCTTTCATTTGGCGTCCTCTCCCTTCAAAAAATAAACCGCTTGTAGCTGAACCCGTTTGGCAATCGCCGACACATCTTCTCGGGTCACTTGTTTGATCTGGTTAACCCAGTCTGTGGCACTGACACTGCTGTTCAGTAACTGGTCAAGCATCGCCTGATTAACTAAGGCCCGCTGTGAATCTAAGCGTGATTCGCGACCGTTGATTAAACTAGCAATCACCTGATCAAATACCTCATCACTAAATTGCCCCTTAATAATGGCGTCCAGCTGCTGTGCAATGATTGTTTTCACTGCTGCTTCATTAGACTGATCGATCCCAGTCTGCACGAGTAGTGTGCCCGTAAAACCGTCAAAACGGCTGGAAGCATAATAAGCCAAACTATTTTTTTCACGAACATTTTTAAACAGCATTGAAATTGGTGTTCCGCCGAACAACCCATTGAACACCAAAGCTTTGTAAAAATCTGCTTCACGATAATAAACGGGCAGCTTATACGCAATATTAAGCTTAGACTGCTGCAAGGGCTGACCTTCCGTTTTAGCAACCATTTCGCTTACAGGACGACGATAAATAATTTCTGAACTCTGAATTTGTCGGTCTTCAAGCTGCCATTTAGCTAAATCAGCAACTAAATCAGCTTCCGAAACATCACCAGCTACCGTAATTTGGACCTGATTGGTCGCCAGCAGTTGCTGATAAGTTGCATACAGTGTTTCAGCACCAATACCATTAATTGTCTCGGCGTCACCGTAAAGACTGGTTGCAAAGAACGGTTCATTTTTAAAATAAAGCTGGCTTAACTGCTGCTCAGCATAGTATTGCTTATCATCGTTTAAGGACTTTAAGTACGCCATTAAATTCTGTTTTTGACGGGCAAACGTGACTGACTCAAACGCACCATCGTTCACAAGCGGTCGGTAGATAACACTGCGCAAAAAAGCGATCATTTCACTCAGCAGTGATTCACCGCCAATAAAATGGTCATTAATAATGGTACTTGAAAAGCGCAGCCCCTCTTGCAGGCCATAGCGAAAAACATTGACACCGTAACTTGCACCGTACATCATCGATAATTTTTGAGCTAATTTTGTTTGTGTGGAGTATTCAGCACTGCTGGTCTCCAGTAGCTGTGCTAATAAAATTCGGTTGGATAATTCTTGCACGTTACCGGGCGCAATAAAGTCAACCGTCATACTGATTGTTTTAAATTGGGTCGTTGGAATGACGTTTAACCAAACACCCTTTGCTAATTGCTTTGGCACTTTTAGCCCTCCTTTGGACATTACCAAACCATATTAGATGATTTATCACTAAAACGCCACCCTTTTGGATTGAAAAAGCAAAAATATTTGGCACCCGTTTCACTTTCATCATTGACCTTGCGTTTTAACCGTCTTCTTTGCTATTCTTAATGTTAAATTAAGTCAGTAGGAGGAATTATCATGAAAGTCGTTAAATTCGGGGGGAGTTCCCTTGCCAACTCTACTCAGGTGAACAAAGTGGTTAACATCGTTAAAGCTGACGATCAACGGCGCTTTGTGGTCGTATCGGCACCTGGTAAACGGTTTGACGGGGACATTAAAGTCACAGACTTACTCATTCAATATGCCAAAGCCACCCTAAATGGTGACCCTAGCGACACGATTACTGGGCAAATTATCGCTCGGTATGAAGAAATCGCCACCGCCTTTCAGATTCCTCAATCTGCCTTTGAAGCAATCAAACAAACCATTTTGAACTTACCCCACCACGATTATCAAGATGACAGCTACTTAATGGCGGCTTTTAAAGCTCATGGTGAAAAGCTGAATGCCATCCTAATTGCTCAAGTATTGAAAGCCTCTGGTGTTAACGCGAAGTTTTTGGATCCCAAAGAGGCAGGGTTAGTCGTGACTGACTCACCAGATGATGCTGAAATTATTCCTACGAGTTATGACCGCATCAACGAATGGGCTGACAGCAAGCTTGTCCGAGTGATCCCCGGGTTCTTTGGTTACAACGATCAGGGCCAAATCTGCACTTTCTCTCGGGGCGGTTCCGATATCACCGGTGCAATTATCGCCCGTGGTGTTAAGGCTAAACGCTACGAAAACTTTACCGATGTGGATGCCATCTACGCTGCCAATCCACAGGTTGTTCACCATCCCATTGCCATTCATAACATGACTTTTCGTGAGATGCGTGAACTTTCTTACGCCGGTTTTTCGGTTTTTCATGATGAAGCTTTAATCCCTGCTATTCAGGGTGATATTCAAGTCGTGGTTAAAAACACCAACCATCCCAGTGAACGGGGAACCTCCATCACGTCTCATAAACGCGTGAATCCCGCATACCCAGTTTCAGGGATTGCCAGCTCGCCAAACTTCTGCGGTATTTATATTCGGAAGTATATGTTAGATAAAAAGCGCTATTCTCAAAAAATCCTCAAACTCTTAGCAGAATATGATTTATCTTATGAGCATATGCCCTCTGGGATCGATGATTTAACTGTCATTATGCGTCAAGATCAACTCACACCAGAACTGGAAGACACACTGATCCGTGAGTTAGTCATTGCATTACGCCCAGATGAAATCCATATTTCTCACAATTACGCCCTATTAATGGTCGTTGGTGAAGGCATGGCAAACCGTACTGGCATCATGTCTAAGGCAACCGATGCCTTAGCCCGCCAAAACGTCAAACTGATCATGGTCAACCAAGGGGCTTCAGAGATTTCCATGATGTTTGGAATTAAGCAAGACGAAGCAAAGGTTGCCATCAAAGCGTTATACGATACTTTCTTCCCTGACCTTTAGGAGCTTTTGATGAGTTAACGTAAATAAGCGCTACCCCGTAAAACTAGGGGTAGCGCTTATTTATATTAGACACGCATTCTTTAATTACTTGTTATTCAGTAATGGGGAATCCGCGTTGTCACCAAACCACTTGTGATTGATTTTAGCCAACGTCCCATTCTTAGCAAGAATCTTCAGCCCACGATTAATTTTTTGACGCATCGTTGTATCGGTTTTACGCATCCCAACACCGAACTGCTCTTTAGGAAACTTACCATTCGTAATTTGGTAATCCTTAGGGTTACTTTCGTGGTTGATATAGTAACCGGCATACGTTGAATCAATGACCATCCCTTGAATTCGGCCAGCGTTTAAATCAATAAAGGCATTGGTAAACGAATCATAAAGGACGGGAGACTTACCTTTAATGCGATTCTTCAACAAGTTAGGGTACTGGCTGATATCTTGTGCACCAGAGGAACCCGCTTGAGCCCCCAAAGTCTTTCCCTGCATATCTGCGAAGGAATTGATGTGATCCTTTCTTAGCGAAACCAACGTCTGATCATTTTGCAGATAGGTATTACTGAAAGCGACCTTCTTTTCACGTTCAGGTGTCTTGGAATACCCATTCCAAATCAGATCAATCGTCCCATTATTTAACTCAGTCGCGTTCATTGACCAATCGATCGACTGGAAACTGACCTTAATGCCGTATAGCTTAAACAATGCATTTGCTAAATCAACATCGTACCCCACAAGTTTACCGCTCTTTTGCCGGAAGCCCATCGGTACAAAGGTGTCATCCAAACCAACAGTGACGTAGCCGCGCTTTTGGATTCGGGTCCAGTTATCGACGTGGTTTGCCCGTTTACCAACACTGACACCGCTACAGCCAGATAAGAGTGAGACGGTGCAGACCAGCATGATCAGGCAAAGCCAAATTTTCTTTTTCATGCTTTTTCCCTCCTCACTATGCTTTAATCGGTTCAACACGAACAATTTGATCAGCAATATTTTGAGCAAATTGCATATCATGAGTGACGACAATCTGAGTCATGTTATCCTGCTTTAAGCCCAAAATAATTTGTTCCACTGTCTGACGTAAATCAGGATCCAAAGCACTGGTTGGTTCATCATAGCAAAGGATCTTGGGGTTCATGGCTAAAGCCCTAACAATCGCGACCCGTTGTTTTTGACCGCCAGACAACTGATAAGGATACAAGCCCTCTTTACCGGTCAAATTAAGTTGATCAATCAATTCTTGTGCCCGTTTTTCTGAATCTGACTTCGACTGCTTTAACACTAACTGCGGCGCCAAAGTGATATTGTCCAAAACGGTTAAATTCGGAAAAAGCTGAAAATCTTGGAAGACAACACCGATCACGTTGTCATTGTCCCGGTTATTAGCTGGGTCAAAAGCTTTTCCGTCTAGGATAAACGATCCCGAATTGACGGTTTCTAGTCCACTGATGCAACGTAACAAGGTCGTTTTGCCGGCACCTGATGGTCCAACAATAGCGGTAATCTGATCATCTGGGACCTGCATATTGAAATCATTTAAAATCGTTCGGCCACTAAATTGTTTTTTAATATTTTTAAGTTCTAGCATATCCGTATCCCCTCTCTAGCTTATCGCCATGCCCGGTAGTGTTGCTCAACTTTACGTAGCATAAAGGTCGCAACCGCCGTCATCAGGAGGTAAATGATCCCAACTAAAACAAGTGGCAATAACGTGACATCTCTTGCGGTGGCAACGTTACCTGCACGAAGCAAGTCGCCTAAACCGATGACGTATACCAATGATGAATCCTTAATCAGGTTAATGACTTCGTTCCCAATTGAAGGAACCACGATCTTAACCACTTGCGGAATCACAATTTTGCGAAGTGTTTGACCACGGGTTAAACGCAGCACCCGCGCACTTTCGAACTGGCCTTGATCAATGGCTTGAAAACCACCACGGAAGATTTCAGCAAAGTAGGCGGTGTAATTTAAAATAAAGGCAAACAGTGCAGCGTCAT
Organism: Secundilactobacillus mixtipabuli; assembly: GCF_002217925.1. Classification (GTDB taxonomy): domain Bacteria; phylum Bacillota; class Bacilli; order Lactobacillales; family Lactobacillaceae; genus Secundilactobacillus; species Secundilactobacillus mixtipabuli. The sequence goes on from NZ_BCMF01000012.1 coordinate 20,919, forward strand.
ACCGCTGGAAAATAACGCCAATGATTGGCAGACCATAAAAGACAAAAATCAATTGCAGTAATAATGGGGTTCCTCGCATCAGCCAAACGTAAAATTTCAAAATCCAACGAATCGGTGCGATTCTTGAGGTTAACCCTAAACTAGCCAGGATACCCAATGGGATCGAAGCAATCAGTGTCCAGAAGAAAATCTTAATGGTCATCCAGGCACCACTTAGTAATGACGGTAGTATTTCAGATGCGTAATGTAACATAATGTCTCCCCCTTCTTAATAAAAAAAGCCCTCTTGAACTGATAAACAGTTCAAGAGGGCGACAATATCGCGGTTCCACCTCTAATTCGATTACTGCTTACGCAGCAATCCTCACAAAGTTTATTACTGAAATTAAAAAGTCCTCTTGGCAATTAAGCCAAGAGGACGATAATTTCGCGGTTCCACCTCTGATTCGCTGACTGCTCACACAGCCAACCTCAGTAAGTTTATATAATAAACTTCAGCGATAACGAGCTTACCGGAGCTTTCCTACTTGGTTCAGAAAGTCAACTCCCAGATGTGATTCATCATACTCAACTACCCGGTTCTCATCTTCGCGGGCTCTCTGATTAACTAAGTTTGACTACTAGTCTGATCAACGTTTCTTTTATTAGATTAGTTCTCATTATATCTTAAAAAAAGTTCTTGTCAACTCTCATCGGAAAATTAACATAGTCTTTTCTTGAAAATTGTTAGCCACGGGAGAACCAGTGACTAATTTTAGACCAAAAACCGGTCTTCGGCTGTTGAATTTTCATCAACGGAACCGTTTCGCCTTCCAGGCGACGGGCAATGTCCCGATAGCCGCGGCCAGCAGCGTTTTCCGATTCCAAAACAATTGGCTCGCCCCGGTTAGAAGTCGCAATGACTTCATCATCATCTAACACAATGCCTAGTAACGGCACACCAAGATGGTGCGTGATTTCATCAATATCCATTGCTTCGCCGTCAGCCATCATATGGCTTCGAATCCGATTGATAACCAAGTGTGACTCTTCTTTAAGCGGATTTTTTTCGAGCAAACCAACCACCCGGTCAGCATCACGAACAGCAGAAATCTCTGGTGTGGTCACAATGATAGCCGCGTCGGCACCCGCAATCGCGTTAAGAAATCCTTGTTCGATACCAGCCGGACAGTCGATTAAAACATAATCGAATTCTTTTTTCAGCTCGTCGACAATTGCTTTTGCCTGATCTTCTGTTAGCGCGGTTTTATCCGTGTTTTGAGCAGCTGGCAACAAATATAATAAATCATCAAAGCGTTTATCTTTAACCAGCGCTTGCGCTAATTTGGCTCGGCCTTCAACAACATCCACAATATCAAAAATAATGCGGTTATCTAAGCCAAGCACAACGTCCAGGTTTCTCAGACCAATATCTAGATCCACTAAGCAAACGCGCTTACCCATTAAAGCAAGAGCCGTACCAATATTGGCACTGGAAGTTGTCTTACCGACACCCCCCTTACCAGAAGTGATTACAATTGATTTTCCCATCTTCGTTAGCCTCCCATTTGGTGATAAATCTTTGGATTAATCGTTTTTAAATCCGTTAATTGTCCGTACTGCAAGACATGGAGATCGTTAACGTATGCTACTGTCTGATTACCCTCTGCAGGCTGATCAGTTTCCACAATGCTGATTTGCTCACCAATGCGGATTTGCTGTGCGTGTTTTAGATCACCAATCACCACTTTATCTTCGCCACTAGGGTAACCGGCCTGTAAAATTCCCAGAGCCGTACCCATGACATAGATATTACCGGTTGTTAATAGCCGACCACCTTCATTGATCACACCCAGATACAACACATCGCCCTTTAATTCAAGCGTTTGACCGTTGCGAATCGTTTGCGTTGCCAGATGAACGTTGTCTTGTTCCTTTAGATGAAGTGCATCTTCGATGGTGATCACGTCTGGGATCACCTTATGAATCTGAAAATGGTCATAATCACTAAAAATCAGCTCTAACTGTTTATTCTGTTCAGCAGTCAATAATCTTTGATTACTGAGCACGTCAAAACTGATTTGATTGGTGGCGTTAGAATCAGCTGCCAAATTATCAAGAAGTTCCCTAAGCTTCTCCTTGATCTCGTTAAAACTAGCCGCTTGATCTAACACCAATTGATAACCGTCCTGATTACCACGTAACACTACAGCTTGCATACTCCCGACCCCTTTTTAATTCCTCAAACGATTGAACAACCATTGAACTGGAAAATATAGTATGACGTAAGTTGCCAGATTATAGGCTAACGTCGGTGCTAACGAATCAACCATCATATCTGCAAATGACGCCGTTGTCATGTGAACGACTAAATTACCGAAGTAACTTAAACTGCAGATCACGGTGATGTCGATAAAATAAACGAGCAGCCCACTTAAAAAATTAATTGGAAAAGCTTTATAGCAAGCCTTTGTCAGTGCAACTGCAATTGGAAAGACAAATACAAAGATACCCCAAATACCCGTGTAATATACGTCAAACAGGCCACCCGCAACGGCCGCCCAGACAGTCAGCGGAACCTGAATCTGTTCTTCAAAGAAAACGGTAAAAACGAGCCATAAAACCACTAGATAGCTACTCATTGAGTATGGCACACTAAACAGCTGTTGTGGAAATGTCGCGCCTAAGATGCCGTCCAGGTAAAAAAACAGAAACAATCCAATTGGAAAGCCGTAACGTAATTTAGTTACTCGTAACATGATTGCCTCCTTAATTGGTTGTTTGAGCTTGTCGAACAGCGACGGTGACAACGCTCAATTCAGAAAGGTTAGTGGCTGGCTTGATCGAAATCTTCGCCGCTAGGCCGTAATTATCGGTCCCTGTAGTGGCAACGGTACCAACATATAATCCTGCCGGCATCACGCCACCCAATCCACTGGTTGACACTTTATCGCCTTTTTCAATCTTGGTCTTGGCGGTCACGTTACCCATTTCGATGAGGTTCTTATCACGGTCATAACCCGAAATAATACCGTGAACGTTTTGACCGTTCTTGTTAGTAATTGTCACCGCGAACCGGTTAGCAGATTCACTGCTATTAGAAAGTAGTTCAACCTTACTGTTCGTTCGGTTAACTTCTGAAATTCGGCCCACAATACCAGAGCCTGAAAGTACCGGCATGTTCTTCTTAATGCCAGCAGCACTCCCCTTATCGATGATCACTTGGTTCTGCCAAGCAGAAGGTGTTCGCGCAATAACCGTTGCGTTAACCGGTGCATAATCGGTCAGAGAGTGAGCTAATTTAAGCTCTTTTTTTAAGTTTTTATTTTCTTGACTAATGGCTTGATCATGAACTTTAGTCTGTGCCAGTTCTTGAACTTGACTCTTTAGCCGTTGATTTTCCTGATAGGTATTCATTAAATCAGAAAAACCGCTAACTGATCCCTTCAGACCATTTACAGGCCATGCAACGACGCGGTTAACGATACCCACAACGTCGTTGCCAAACTGCTGGATCATAGGTGGCGTCGACCGTTTGTTACGGATGGCAACCGAGACACTCATTAACCCAAAGCTGACAATTAGACAAACAATCACAATCACCAATCGTCGGTTTGAAAAGAATTTATTCATGATCGTCCTCCAGTGATTGGAGAGTGAGTCAGTATCTTAAAATGACTCGTTCTCTTTTTACATTAAACATTAAAAAAGTGCAGTACTCTTCCGCACACCTGTAAGTAAATAATTCCGTATGTTCTAAAAATGAACATACGGAATTATTTGCTTACACGGCTGGAGGTGTTCTGAAAGGTTAAATACACAAACATGGTACCCAACAACCAGAACCAGTACCCCACTCCCGAATGTTATTTCTTTTTCATAACGTCGATGCTCTTAAGTGATTCGCCAGTACCAATAGCGACACAATCAAGTGGGTCGTTAGCGATAAAGACTGGGACTTTAGTTGCATCTGCAATAACGTCTGGTAAATTATGCAATAATGCACCACCACCAGTAAGAACGATTCCATGGTCGATAACATCAGCTGCAATTTCAGGTGAAGTTTCCTCTAAGGTTTCCTTAACCGCACCAATGATTTCCTCGACGGGTTCATGGATAGCTTCCGCAATATCAGCGGCAGAAACGTCGATCGTCTTTGGCAAGCCAGTGATCAAATCACGGCCACGAATGGAAGCACCATCGTCTTCTTTAACAGCTTCCTTTGAAGCAGAACCAATATCCCACTTCAGCTGTTCTGCAGTCCGTTCACCAATCAATAAATTGAAGTGCTGACGAACATAGGCAACGATTGCTTCATCCAGCTTGTCGCCGGCCATCCGGATTGAACGGCTCGAAACGATCCCACCAAGTGAAATCGTCGCAACGTCAGTAGTACCACCACCAATGTCCACAACCATGCTACCGGTTGGATCCATGACTGGAAGGCCAGCACCAATGGCTGCTGCAAATGGCTCTTCAAGTACGTATGCATCACGGGCACCAGCTACTCGAGTAGCGTCGATCACAGCACGTTTTTCAACTTCTGTGACACCACTAGGCACACAAACCATCACGTAAGGTTTGCCGTTTGAGCTGCCTAACGTTTTTTGAATGTAATATTTCATCATGGCAACGGTTGTATCATAGTCAGCGATAACGCCGTCTTTCATTGGCCGAATGGCAACGATACTTGCCGGTGTCCGTCCAATCATTGCTCTTGCATCTTCACCGACGGAAACGATCTCGCCAGTTTTCGAATTCTTAGCAACGACCGATGGTTCGCGTAAAACGATACCCTTACCATCCACGTAAACAATCGTGTTGGCCGTACCAAGATCGATACCAATGTTTTTAGTTCCTATTCCGAACAATCTGTTTCATCCCTTCATTTAGCCGCAATCACTCGTTTGATTGCTTGTTAATTTGCTAGGTGTTATTATACCATACCTCGAAAATTTAATAACTACTCGCCGGTAAAAAGCATAACCAATTATAGGGTGGTCTGGCAAGTATTAATTGGTTATTTAAAAGAAATTAAATATTACATATATAAGTCGCCGAATTAGAGTTCCTTAAAGAAGGCTCGAACATCCGAAATAAAGTACAATGAGCCCGTTATCAAGAATAAATCTTCAGCCGACATCCGCTGGAGGATAGTTCCAATTGCGAGTTGCCAGTTGTCGATAACTTCGATTCGTTGGTCATCCTGATACTGTGCGGCTAATTGCTGTGGATCCGTCACTGCACGAGTTCCCGGTCCTTGAAAAGTGGTCAACACAATATGCAGATTGGCAACGGTCCGCAAAGTTGCCAGCATCTTGTCATGCTGCTTATCTGCTAGTACCCCAAACAAAATATAGATCTCGTTATCGCTGAATCGTTGCTTGAGTAAGGCGGTTAATTCTTCGATAGCGGGTTCATTGTGCGCACCATCGATGACGATCAATGGGTCTTGATTAAGCGGTTCAAACCGGCCAGCCCAAACCGTTTTAGCCAGTGAGCGAACGGTCGTCGAGTGATTAATCACTTGGTGCTGTTGTCTCTGGTACAAAATGAAGGCGGTCAACGCGCAACTGGCATTATCCACCTGATAATCACCCAGCATGCTAATTTTTAGTCCCTTAAACAGCTGATCTTCAAACTGATAGTCAAATTTTTCCTGCCAGCCAGTTGCCGATTTAATATCAGCTGCTGCTTCATGTCCTACCCGATACAAAGCGCTCTGATTTTTTGCTGCGGTTTGTTCGACCACTTTCATTGCAGATTCAGGTAACCGGCCAGCCACAACCGGAACCTTAGGCTTAATAATCCCCGCCTTTTGCGCTGCAATCTCTGGTAAGGTATTCCCAAGGATCTTCATGTGATCAAACCCAATCGTCGTAATGACTGAAACAGCAGGTGTAAACACATTGGTTGAATCCAGTAAACCGCCAATACCAACTTCGATCACCGCCACATCAACCTGGGTTTTAAAATACAGAAACATCATGGCTGTAATAATTTCAAACTCTGTGGGGCCGCCCTCTGGATAACTAGCGTCCAATTCTGCAACTACCGGCTGAACCTGGTTAACGAGTTCAATCAGATCAGCATCAGAAATTGGCTTGCCATCAACTGATATCCGTTCATTAAAGCGAACCAAGAACGGTGACGTAAACGTCCCAACAGTATAGCCTTGCGTCATCAGTAAATCGCGTAAATAAGCTACTGTCGAGCCCTTTCCGTTTGTACCGGCTACGTGAATCGCAGAAATATTTTGCTGAGGATCACCCAGCATTTCAAGAAATCGGTGCATCCGATTCAAATGATCGCTTTTCTTAAATTTCGTGCGTCCATGAATAAAATTCAGGGCATCATCATAATCTTTAACCATGACTAATCAATCTCCACTCTTCTCATTTAAAAGGGGCGGAATCAATATGATCCCGCCCCTTTTGATTCGAAAGCTATTATAACATGTGCAACACTTACTGTTCAGCTTTCAAAGCAGCTAAACGATCCTGAGTTGCCTTTAACTTAGATTCATTATCCGCCTGTTTTTGCCGTTCACTTTCAACAACTTCATCAGGTGCATTGGCAACGAATCGTTCGTTACTCAACTTCTTCTTGGCCCGATCAACCTCAGCTTCGAATTTCTTAATTTCCTTATTCAAACGGGCTGCTTCTTCGTCCAAATCAACCAATTCTGCCAGTGGTACATACACTTCAGCATCGGTGATGATCCCAGTCATGGCAAGCTTCGGCGCTTTAACGTCAGCGCCAATTGTCAATGCCTTAGGATGAACGAAACGATCGATATAATCGCGGTTGGTTTCAAACACGTGGGCTAATTCCTGATTGTCGGTCTTGATCAAAACATCGATCTCTGATGACATCGGTGCATTGGCTTCAGCGCGAATGTTACGAACAGCCTTGATGAGTTCAATCAAGTTAGCCATTTGCGATTCAGCCTTAGCGTTATCAAAGGCCTCATGAAGGACTGGATACTTAGCGGTTACCAGTGACTTGCCGTCATGCGGCATCGTCAACCAAATTTTTTCGGTGACAAATGGCATGATTGGGTGCAGCAAACGTAAGGTCTGATCAAGGACGTAAGCCAAAATATTGCGGGTATTCGCTTTGGCTTTTTCATCGTCACCCGTTAAAATTTCCTTACTCATTTCGATGTACCAGTCACAGAAGTCATTCCAGATGAAATCATACAAAGCCCGACCAGCTTCACCAAAGTTGAACTTGTCAAACTGCTCAGTCACCTGTGCCACCGTTTTGTTCAAACGGCTTAAAATCCAGCGATCGGCCAAGTCCCATTCGCTTTCATCTGGCAGTTCTGGCGTACTCATATCACCGAGGTTCATGATGACATAACGACTAGCGTTCCAGATCTTGTTGATGAAGTTCCAAGCAGCGTCCATCTTGGTGTAAGTAAACCGGATATCTTGACCAGGTGTTGAACCGTTAGACAGGAACCAACGCAATGCATCGGCACCGTATTTATCGATCACATCCATTGGGTCGATCCCGTTACCTAATGACTTACTCATCTTGCGGCCCTGTTCATCACGAATCAATCCGTGAAGCAAGACGTGTTTGAATGGTCGACGGCCAGTAAATTCAAGGGATTGGAAAATCATCCGTGAAACCCAGAAGAAGATGATATCGTATCCGGTTACCAGCGTATTAGTTGGGAAGTAGCGCTTGTAATCTGGCGCGTCTGTGTCAGGCCAGCCCATGGTTGAAAATGGCCATAGCGCACTAGAGAACCAAGTATCCAAGACGTCCTTGTCCTGTTCCCAGTTTTCAATATCTTTTGGTGGCTGCTCGTCAACGTAGATTTCACCGGTCTTTTTATTGTACCAAGCAGGAATCTGATGGCCCCACCAGAGCTGACGGGAAATCACCCAGTCATGGACGTTTTCCATCCATTGGGTGAACGTCCCTTCAAACCGTTCCGGAACGAAGTCGACTCGATCGTCACCCTTTTGGTTCTTCAAAGCTTGTTCTGCCAATGGTTTCATCTTAACAAACCACTGAGTAGACAACCGGGCTTCAACCTGAACCCCAGTCCGTTCTGAATGGCCAACGGAGTGAACGATTGGTTCAATTGAAATCATCAACCCTTGATCTTGCAGATCTTGCACCATGGCTTTACGGGCTTCAAAACGATCCAAGCCTTCATACTTACCGGCCTTTTCGTTCATCGTCGCGTCTTCGTTCATGGTATTGATGCGTTCCAAATTGTGGCGGTTACCAACTAAGAAGTCATTAGGGTCATGCGCTGGTGTTATCTTAACGGCACCAGTTCCAAAATCGGGGTCCGCGTGCTGATCAGTGATGATCGGAATTTCCCGGTTAGCAAGTGGCAAAATAACCTTCTTGCCCACGACATCCTTGTACCGTTCATCTTTAGCGTTTACAGCAATGGCGGTATCACCCATCATGGTTTCTGGACGAGTCGTGGCAATTTCAATGTAATCTTTGCCATTCAACTTCGTTTTGCCATCTGCAAATTTATACTTAACGTGGTAAAAGGCACCCTTGTCATCTTTATGGATAACTTCAATATCAGACAAGGCAGTCCGAGCTTGCGGATCCCAGTTAATGATATATTCGCCACGATAGATCAAGCCCTTGCGATACAGCTGTACGAAAACCTTCTTAACGGCATCTGAAAGGCCCTTGTCCAGCGTGAAACGTTCACGTGAGTAGTCTAATGACAGCCCCAATTTACCCCACTGTGTCTTAATCGTGCTGGCAAATTCGTCTTTCCATTCCCAAACTTTATCGACGAACTTCTCCCGACCTAAGTCGTATCGGCTGATTCCTTGTTCACGGAGCTTAGCTTCCACCTTAGCCTGAGTTGCAATACCAGCATGGTCCATTCCTGGCAGCCATAGTGTATCGTAACCCTGCATCCGTTTTTGACGAATGAGCATATCTTGTAACGTCGTATCCCAGGCATGGCCTAAATGCAATTTACCCGTCACATTAGGCGGAGGGAGCACGATTGAATATGGTTTGGCTTTTTGATCTCCACTAGGCTTAAAAAGCCCCTCTGACAACCACTCGTTGTAACGACCGGCCTCAACGGCTTGAGGATCGTACTTGGGTGGCATTTCTGTTGACTTATCTGTCATCTGATCTCTTCCCTTCTTATTTGATTGTTATGTAAGAAAAAAGCATTCCATCCTATAAAAATAGGACGAAATGCTTTTCGCGGTACCACCTAAATTGGGCTTTTAAACCCCTCTTAATAACAATCGTTAACGGATGTCACTCCGGTCAGGCCTACTGTGCGTTCAGTCTGACAGCTCGCAAGCTACTGCTGATCAACGGGTCGAAAAACCTTTCAGCCAAGGGTTTCCTCTCTGGGCGACACTGTTTGGTCAGCTCTCTTGCTCATTGCTTATACTCGATATAATAGCCATTTTTAGGCTACTCGTCAACTCTAGATGTTAATTTTTCTAAAGCCTTTAACGCTGCGAGGTAATCTGGTTCGTTGGCAACGTCTGGCACGATCTCTTCATAAGTGATTGTGCCTTCAGCGTCAGTTACCAAAATTGCCCGGGTCAATACACCCATGTTTGGCAAGTACAGATTCGTCGCATAGCCAAAGGATAACTCTTCGTCAGAAAGGATCTGTAGATTAATGACACCTTCAGCTGCACACCAGTTTTTCTGCTGTGCGATCGTATTATTTGAAATCGTCACAAAAGTCGCGTTCGGATAGTGGTCAGCTTGCTGATTAAACTTGTGTGTCTGTGTACTGCAGACCGGCGTTTGCAAATCAGGCACGATGGACAGCATCAGCGGTTTTCCCAGCAACTGTGCCATCTTGACCTTCTCATCGTTTTGATTGAACAACTTGAATTTAGGTAACTGATCACCCACTTGAGGTGGATTACCTTCCAATTCGACATCTTGACCGTTAAATTTAACCTTCATAAATTAAACACTCCTTTTGGGTGCAACTATAGCTTAAATTTACAGCGTTAAGGCTGAAAAAGCAAGTGAAATCAAGCGTAAAAATATGCTAACTAAACCCTATTAAGCCCTCATTTTTGAGCCTATAAAAAAGCGTCTGTTCACACTCGAAAAGACAATCTCTTTCAGGTGTGAACAAACACTTAATCGGTTTTTAATTTAAAGTAATTCAGCAAAAACGTCTTCTTGCTGATTCATAAAGTTCTCGCCAGGACGGATGACGGTGACTTCAATACCGTCTAAGGCTTCTTGCATCAAGCCGTCCACGTCGATCAGCTTCTCAAAATTACGGGTTTTTTCTAAATCAGGCCGTGTTTTGGGTGCCGGTGGCGTGAAAATCGTGCAGCAGTCTTCAAATGGCATAATTGATAAATCATAGGTGTCAATTTTTTCAGCGATCTTGATGATCTCCGTTTTATCCATCGATACTAATGGCCGTAGGACGGGCAACGTCGTCACATCGTTGATTGCCATCATACTTTCAAGGGTCTGTGAAGCAACTTGACCCAGTGATTCACCGGTGAAGACCCCTTTGTCGCCACGGGCTACAGTAATCGCCGCGGTGATTTTCAGCATCATCCGACGTTGAATGGTCATGAGATAGCCTTCGGGTACCTTTTCTTTAATCGTTTCCTGTACTTTAGTGAACGGTACTTGAATAAAGTTGATACTACCCGCGTAACCGGCAATCTTTGAAGTCAGTTCTTTGGCCTTAGCTAGCGCTTGTTCACTGGTATATGGCGGACTGAAAAAGTGCACCATATCCAGCTTAACGCCCCGTTTCATTCCAAGGTAGGCTGCAACGGGTGAGTCAATCCCACCAGACAGCATCATGGTGGCTTTACCACCCGTACCTACTGGTAATCCACCAGCACCTGGAATAGTCTCACTGCTGAGGAAGATCCCGTTTAAACGGACTTCCACTCGAAGCGTAATATCCGGGTTCTTCATTTTAACGTCAATGCCTGGAACATTTCTCAGAATATGGCCACCCAGTTTATCATTGATCTGGTTAGTGTCATATTCGAATTGGTGGTCTTGTCTTCGAGTGTTGATTTTAAATGTCATACCCGGCTGATACTGTGCCTGGATCATTTCAAGGGCAGTCTTCTTAACCGCCTCAAAATCTTTTTCTACCTTGATAACTGGCGAAAAGTTTTCAATCCCAAAGACACCCTTTAACCGTTCGATCACTTTGGTTGAGTCATTCCCGTTGAGTGCAACGTGGAGCCGGTCATACTGGGCACGAATATCTAAGCCTTCAAATTCATGCAGGCTGTGACGAACGTTGCGACCAAGTTGCCGAATAAAATCTTTTCGGTTCTTGCCCTTGGTCGAGAGTTCGCCATAACGCACCATAATTTCTGAATATTGCATATGGGTCTCCTTTTCGATTAAATCTTATGCTGAAAGTAATTTAAATTTATCATACAGTTGGTCAAAAACTTTGTTGAATTGATCTGCTTCAGCCAGCGTATTGTGGTCATCTAACGAAATTCGAATCGCGCTAGTCGAAATACTTTCAGGAACGTTCATCGCTGTCAGTGTGCTTGAAGCCAAGTGCTTTTTTGAACTGCAGGCACTCGTCGTTGAAATGTAAATCCCCTGTTCCTCAAATGCGTGCACAATTGTCTCGCCCCGGACACCTTGAATCGCAAAACACAGGATATGCGGTGCGAAGCCATCGTTATCTTCCGAGAAAGTAGTCACCAACGGGAACTGTTTAACGTGATCAAAGATCCGTTGCTTAATTTCAGCTTCTCGAGCCACTTTTTGCTTTTCATCCGTCAGCAACAGCCGTAAAGCTTTAGCCATCGCGGCGATTGCTGGTAAGTTTTCAGTGCCGCTCCGTAAATTACGCTCTTGACCGCCACCAGTTAATAATGGCGCAATTTTACGGCCACGACGGGCGTAAATAAACCCAATACCACGAGGTGCGTGGAATTTATGGCCAGAAAATGTCACAAAGTCCACCCGGTCGTTCATGATCATATCTTGGATACCCTTACCAATACCTTGAACGGCATCAATATGAAAATGAATTTTCGGATAATCTTTCAAGACTTCAGCCACGTCTTTAAGTGGCTGAATCGTGCCGATTTCATTATTAACGGCCATTACCGAAACTAAGATAGTTGTTGGCCGAATAGCTGCCTTTAAATCGTCGATTGAAATCCGTCCGTGCTTATCAACGGGCAAGTAAGTGACTTCAAATCCTAACTGTTTAAGCTGTTCCATTGAATTATGAATGGCAGGATGTTCAACGGCAGTCGTAATTAAATGGTTACCAAATTGGCGCTTTTCAATGGCTGTCCCTTTCAGTACCCAGTTATCTCCCTCAGTACCGCCACTCGTAAATAAGATCTCACTTTGAGATGCCCCAAGTAAATTAGCAATCTGCTTACGGGATTGTTCCAGCAGGTTGAAGGCTTCTTCACCAAACTGATGTAAACTTGAAGGATTCCCCCAAATCTTTTCACTTACTTGATCGTAAGTAGAAACGACTTCGGGATCGGCCTTAGTTGTTGCACTATTATCAAAATAAATCATGTATAATCTGCCTCTTTGTGTTTTAGATTGGTTCGACTCCAATCAAATAGACTGGGGTTGATTATATAGGAAAGGTCGAATGGAAGCAAGTGTCAGGTGCACAATGGGTTAGCGACTTTCACCTCAATTTAGACAAACAAAAAGCACTGCCATCCCCCGCAAAAGGGATCGCAGTGCTGCGTGATACTCATCGTTGATGATTTTATTGCCGGATTACTTTGCTGGCACCTCGCTATCATCTTCATCAGCCACTGGCTTTTTACTTTGATAATAACGGTCTTCTAGGCGCTTATATGAACCCGGTTCGACTTCATCCAAAACGGTAGCAATCGTTTCAAGACTTTTGGCATAGTCGTAATCTTCATCAAACAAGTGCTGGGCTTCTTGACTAGCTGTTGCCACTTCTTCATGAGTCATTCGGTAGCGGTTAGCATATTGAATCAATTGCTCCGCCAGCTGTGCGCTATCGATCAGATCATTCGTCTTCTCAGTTAAGATATCTAAGTCTGATTGAATCATGATCAATTGTTTCGTAATCTCTTCCATATTAATTTGAACTTGATTCATATCATCCGTTAGCTTATCAATTTCATCACTGACGACCTGGTAATAATCGAGGTAACTCTTAGCAACGCCCGGCAGATTTAAGTTTTCAACTTCCCGCCGAATACTGTGCAGCTTAAATTCAAACTGCTGCAAGTTCTGGTTAGCCTGCTCTTCTTCCTTAGCTAATCCAGCAACCGAATCATTAATTTCTTGCTGCTGTTTCTCAATTTGGGTAAGATCATGAATTTGTCTGGTTTGCCGAGCTTCTACTTCCGTATAAACAGCGTCATTACTGTGAATGTTTTCAACGTCCTTTTGATAGGCCGTTTCAATGTTTCTCAGCTGCTCAGTAAATTCACGGGTCGTTTCAAGTTCTTGATGATCCAGTGTGTAGTTGTGATTTAACCGTTCCAGTTCCTTCATCAGCACACTATTTTGATTTTGGGCGTGACTGATGAATTTGGCCAGGTAATCAAGGTTCTTAACCACTTTGGGCTTAGCAACCATTTCTTTTTGCATCAAATCATAAAACCGATCGATTTTGGTGGACAAAGCCGTATCAGCTTGCTGTACCGCACTAACATCTAATTTTGCAAGCAGTGCCTTGCTCTTCTTTATTTCAGCGGGCAAAGCAGCAATCTGATCCTTTAAATCGGCAACGGGAAACTGGTAACCCTGTTGTGTCAGTTCACTTTCTCCCTTGGTTAATTCCTTGATTTGAGTTGGAAATTCAGTTTCAAGATTAGTCACTAGGGGTGGGATCGACTTCAGCATTTCAGTCAAATGATCCGTGTCAGATTGAAGCTGCTCCAGTAATTTAGCGGCCTCTTCATGATCACCCTTACTCGTCACTTCACGGAAGTGGTCATTATCATCTTCTAGCTTGCCTAACTGCGTCTCAAGCCCGTCGATGGCATCACCATACATAAAGTTTTTTGCCAGCAATGTCTTGCGTAGTGACTGATACTGGGATTCAAGTGTCTTAACGGCCTGCTTATGTTGCGCATCAATTTTTTTAAGTTCAGAAATTTGATTCTGAACCTGCTCGATAGCTTGTTGGGCAACCTCTAGTGAAGCAGCCGCTTTTTTGGCGCCTTGCTGCGCAGTTAACACGCGGTATTGTTTAGCACTATTAATCGCGTCATTAACTTGCTCTTCTAGCCGCGGTAACCGGTTTTCCTTCAGATCGCCAAAGTCCGTGGTCAGCTGCTTAACTTCTTCCAGCGTCTTGCCCGTTAAACTCATGGCACGAACTTGATCGACCGAGTCGTTCAGCTCATCAATTGTCAATTCTTCTCTTTTTTGATTGAGTCCCTTCAATCGTCTGATCAGATACTGCTGGTAAATTAAGATACCGGCGTATATGACAATTGCCAGGATAATGACACCTATTAATATCCTAAACATCTAATCCCCATCCTTCGTTACCAAAATACACTTTTAATATGTATATTTAGATAGATTATGATTGATTTTTCATCAAATACCCATTAAAATCTATACCAGTTTAAATTATAGCATACCTTATGAAAAGGCTTCACCCGAATTTCAAGTTTCGCAAATTAAACCGTGAGAGGTAATCAAAATGACTGAAACAAAAACAACCGTTTCAATGATGAATCAACAGCTGGATGCACTCCTATATAATGAAACTAATTTGATTGCCAACTTATCAAATGCTTCTGCCTTATTAAAACAGAGTATGACTGATGTTAACTGGGCAGGCTTCTATCTGTATCAGCCAAAAGAGGACGAACTGGTCCTTGGCCCCTTCCAAGGCAACGTCGCCTGCATGCACATCAAAAATGGCGCCGGTGTCTGCGGAACTGCTTTCAAGACTCAAGAATCCCAGCTGGTCGAAGATGTTCACCAATTTCCCGGGCACATTGCCTGCGATTCTGCTAGCAACAGCGAGGTGGTTGTGCCGCTCACTAAGAATGGTGTCAAAATCGGCGTCATGGATCTTGACTCACCTAAAATCGGCCGTTTTACCGAAGATGACCGTGCAGAACTACAACAATTTGCCTTGATCCTGCTGAAACATATTGACATTCAGTAGGGATTCGAAGTATACTGGCGTTTGTGTAAAATAATGCAGCGGTGAGCGGTAAGCTCGTCAACAGATCACTGCCAAATGGTGGTTGGGTAAGTAACCTGCGGCTGCACAGGGCGAAAACCGCAAAGGGATCTGCACGAATATCAAACTCACGTCAAATTATTTTACTCCAACTAAAATTTTTGGAGGAACTATCTATGTCTCGTTATACAGGACCAAGCTGGCGTGTATCACGTCGTCTTGGCGTTTCACTTTCAGGTACTGGTAAAGAATTAGCACGTCGTCCATTCGCACCCGGCGAACATGGCCAAGGCCGTCGTTCAAAGCTTTCCGAATATGGGACTCAATTACGTGAAAAGCAAAAGCTGCGTTTCACTTACGGCATGACTGAACGTCAATTCCACAACTTATTCGTTCGCGCAGGTAAGATTCGCGAAGGTAAGCATGGTGTTAACTTCATGATCTTGCTCGAACGTCGTTTAGACAACGTGGTTTACCGTTTAGGTTTGGCAACTACTCGTCGCCAAGCTCGTCAATTGGTTAACCATGGCCACATCACTGTTGATGGCAAGCGTCTTGATATCCCTTCATACGAAGTTAAGCCTGGTCAAGTGATCAGCGTTCGTGAGAAGTCAAAGGATATGCAAATCATCAAGGATGCCGTTGAAGCCGTTGTTGGTCGTCCTCAATACGTTGAGTTCGATGCTGACAAGCTTGAAGGTAAACTTGTTCGTTTACCACAACGTGAAGAAATGGATGCAGACCTCGACGAATCACTTATCGTTGAATACTACAACCGTTAATAAGCGCTGCTTAACTAAAGAAAAGCAATTTGCACACTGCGTGCAAATTGCTTTTTTTGTGTCTTGAATCCATCGTTCACTGAATTAGTTGATCAAAGAATGGCCGTAAATCTGAAACCGTTGCTAAAATCATTCGTTGGACCTGCTCAGGATCATCAAAGCACTTGTCGCCCCGAAACCACTGACGGCCAACTAAAAAGTCCGACTGCTTCACCCGTTGATAATGCGTCAATTGGTCAGCTAATCCGGCTGCTGAAATGCGATGTGATAACTTCGCCATGTGATTAGGACTAATCTCATAATCGTCACTTAGCCTAGCAAAATCAGGTAGCAAAGCCGCTGGCCGTTGCGTCATTAGCTGGCGGTCCTTTGCTTCTGCTAAAACTGCTAACCAGACAAACAAGCGGTCATCCCAAAAGCCAATCATGAGGTGCGGGTTCATCTTATAGCCACGTTTATTGGTACTAAATGCAATCCACGTATTCATCGGCGGATTCTTGTGCCGCCTTAAATGTTTGGCGACGTGTGCATAAATTGGTGCCTTGCTCCCTAGAGTTGCAACTGCCAATGGTGCTAAAGCTTCAAATTTAGGGTCGATTTCAGATCGAATACCAGCCATCCGGCCAGCCAAAGTTTGATCCTCAAAAACCTGAAAATCAGAATCGTTAAACAATGTCTCTCCCCCGTTCATCTTGGTGTCGGTGTTTATATAGTCATGTTACAATAGTCTTACTACTAATGAAAGTTGGTGTTACGCATGCCTGACAAAGATCAGATGACGTCTCACTTGGATAACGCCATCTACGGTCCACCCAAACTGCATCCCGATGAGCAGCGAACTTATTTAGGCACGTTTCGTGAACGGGTGTCTTTGCTGATGTCCATCCAACAGCTCCAGCACGGTGAGTACTTACCATCTTTTGAAGCTGAATTAAAAGCTCACCCTGATTATCAAGTGATTTTCAATGGTCATACGGGAATGGCAGCTTTGAAACCCTATCTACAAATTGCTGGCCAGCTTCAACGGGCATTTACAATTGTTCAAGACGATTTTTACGGCGGTCAGCCAACCGATTCTGGACTGGTTGTCATTTCCAAAACGGCGATCAACCAATATCCCATTAAAGTTGAAGACAAGGCTGGTAACCAGCCTGCATCCGCTCAGCAAAACACCAGCGAAGATCCATCAACGTTCTGGACTAAAATGAAAAAGAATCTCGGCCTTTAATTTACTTTTGAAAGAAGACATACTATGCCACAACCTTTAGCTTACCGCATGCGGCCACAGCGGATCGAAGACGTGGTCGGACAGCAGCACTTAGTGGGTCCAGGTAAAATCATCTCGCGGATGGTCAAGGCTAAAATGCTGTCGTCAATGATTTTATACGGCCCACCTGGCACTGGTAAAACGAGTATTGCCAGTGCCATTGCCGGTTCCACAAAATACGCTTTTCGAAAACTAAACGCAGCCACCGATTCAAAAAAAGATCTTCAAATTGTCGCTGAGGAAGCTAAGATGAGCGGAACGGTAATCCTCTTACTGGATGAAATTCACCGTTTGGACAAGGTTAAGCAGGATTTCCTGCTGCCACACCTGGAAAACGGTCGAATCGTTCTGATTGGGGCAACAACTGAGAATCCCTATATCAGTATTAATCCCGCTATTCGTAGCCGAACCCAAATTTTTGAAGTGAAGCCGTTGATGCCAGACGATATTCGCACCGCAATTGACCGCGCCCTTACAGATAAAGAAAACGGTCTGGGTAACCAGCAAATTGATTTGGCGCCAGAAGCTGAAAATTTATTGGCTACGGCAACTAACGGTGACCTTAGAAGTGCTTTAAACGGCCTAGAATTGGCTGCTAAGTCTACAGATTCAACCGATGGTGTCATTCACCTTACGCTACCAATTATAGAGGAGTGCCTGCAAAAGAAGGCCTTCAGCCATGATAAAGATGGCGACGCCCATTATGACGTGATTTCTGCCTTTCAAAAATCCATTCGTGGCAGTGATACTGACGCCGCCCTCCACTATCTTGCCCGGCTGGTAACTGCAGGTGATCTGCCAACCATTGCCCGACGCTTGACCGTGATCGCCTATGAAGATATTGGCCTGGCAAATCCGCCAGCGGCAGCCCGCGTCGTCGAAGCCATCACCGCCGCACAGCGCTTAGGTTTTCCTGAAGCAAGGATTCCGCTAGCCGACGCCGTCATAGAATTGTGCTTATCGCCTAAATCGAATTCCGGAATGGCTGCAATTGACGCTGCCATGTCAGATATCAGTTCTGGACACTATGGCGATATTCCAGCTCATTTAAAGGATGCCCACTATAAGGGTGCAAAAGACTTGGGCCATGGGGTCGATTATAAGTACCCGCACAATTTCAAAAATGACTGGGTCAAGCAGCAATACTTACCAGATAAAATTAAAAACGCCCAGTATTATGAGCCCAAAACAAACGGTAAATTTGAAACTGCGCTGGCTCAACAGTATGAACGACTGCGAAAAGCACAGCGTTCACCAAAATGAGCGTCCAGGAGTCAAAATGGTAAAACTGGGAAAAATATGCTAGTATATAAGTAAGTTCTAGGGTGTGCGCGTTGTCCACATACGTGTTTGCCGAACAACTAATGTTACTTTGGGACATGGGTTAACTTTACCGGATTGCAGGCCTTTTACACTTGGTAGCATGAACGTAAATATACCCGTCCCACCTGCTTATGAGCGGGCCAAAACCTATCGGACAATTAACGGCACTATTAGATCTTCAAAGTGGCAACACTTTGGGGCTGACTTGCACCTTGTAAGTCAGCTTTTTTATTTTATGACAAATGACAAAAAATGGCGCTACGCCTTGGAGGGTTCTTCGTGTTTATTACGATTTTAATGGTTCTCTACGTTCTGCTGACTTTCTTTATTGGCTGGTTTTTTCTGTCCCACACTCACCGGCCGTTCCTCGTTTTTCATCCTGAGGAAAATGCTAATTTAGCTGGTATCGTCAAGTTTAGCGGCTGGTCACTGATTGTGATCGGGGTGATTGCAGCAGTCGCCACCATCATGCAAAACGATGTCTTTATTTCCATGACCTTATTAGTAGGTGTGCTCGATGTTTTAGCGATTCAACTCATGCTGGTTCACTTCTTTCCGAAGATTAAATGAAAACGGTTTACATTTCTCTTTTTATTTGGCGTGAAATAACGTAAAATAGAATTAACAAGTAGAGAGAGGTGAGTCATCATGTTACAACAATACAAGCACATCTTAGTTCCAGTTGATGGTTCTTACGAAGCCGAATTAGCCTTCGAAAAGGCTGTGGCCGTTGCCAAGCGGAATGATTCAGACCTGCACCTGGTTCATGTTGTGGATACCCGTGCATTTCAGAATATTTCTAGTTTCGATACAACGATGGTTGAAGAAGTAACCGATACTGCCAAGAAAACCTTGGATAAGTATATTCAACAAGCAAAAGATGCTGGCGTTAGCAGCGTTGACTACTCGATTGAATACGGTGCACCAAAGACCATTATTGCCCGTGACATGCCTAAGAAATTAGGTATCGATCTGATTATGATCGGTGCTACGGGTTTGAATGCTGTGGAGCGGCTATTGATCGGTTCAGTTACCGAATACGTTACCCGCACAGCAATCAGTGATGTTTTGGTTGTTCGGACTGACTTGGACAACAAGCCAGCTAAACAACCAGCCAAAAAAGCTGAGAAATAGTTTAAATTTTTAATCAAAGCAGTTTGCACCAAAACGCGGTAGATTCCAGAATTTAACGTAAAAAAGCCTAAATAAGGCCTGCTTCGACGATTGCCGGAGTAGGCCTTATTTAGGTTTAATTTCGGATATTTTCACATGATAAGATTAACGGCTTGCATAACACAACTATCAGCTTACTAGTTGTCCTAGCTAATTGCCTGAGTGATTTCATCATGCCGATAACAATCCGCTAAATGATCATTAACAATCCCTGAAGCTTGTAACAATGCATAACACGTCTTAGGCCCGATACGTTTAAACCCAAGTTGCCGCAGTGTTTGTGCGAGTTCAGCCACGAAAAATTCAGTCTCTAAATGATCGTTTGACCGTAAATGATGGTCCAGCGGCATGTCATTAACTCGTTGCCAAAGCGTTGCGCTCAAAGTCCAGCCCAGTTCGTGTAAACTACTCAATACCCGAGCATTCTCAATAACCGCATCAATCTTTTGCTGATTACGAATAATTCGCTTGTCCTGATGCAAACTTTGCAACTTGGCTGGTGTAATCAGTGCTAATCTTTCTGGCTCAAAATCTTCAAACGCGTGTCTTAAGGCTTCACGGTATTTTAATATCAATTGCCAAGCTAAACCCGCCTGAAAAATCTCTAATGATAAGTTTTCAAATAATTGCCGTTCATCACGAACGGGAACGCCCCACTCTAAATCATGGTAAATCAGTAGTTGTGGGCTCTTTTCCGCCCATGCACATCTGGTTGTCATCGTATCAGCTCCTTATGGAACTAACTACGCCTAATCAACAGAACTGGTTCACGACGTTTTCAACTATTGCCCAGTTAAATTGCTTGAGTGGTTGTCGATTAACTCGCTGGAGGCGCAGAAGCTGGTTGGTAATTTGTCCATCCACGCCCAAGACCCGCATAACCTGCATATCTGCGATGCCATCAGGTGTCCAAACAAAGACTGGCGCCCCAACAGAATGCGCTTGTCTAATCATCGTTGTATTAAGCCCAATAGCTTGCAATGAATAAAAGTCAGCCGGCAAGTTTTTAATCGACATCACGTTCAACGGTACGATATAACCAACGATCAAGTTGGGATTCAACTGCTTTAGTTTTAATACTGCCTGATAACTCATCGTGTGAACAAAGTCATGGTCAGCAATCAGTTGACCAGCGTACTGGTGTGCAAAACGTTGGACAACATCAGAACTATCTTGAGGCGTCACTTTCAGTTCAACGATCAAACGCTGTTTTTTCTGTCTAGCCGTTTTTAAATACTGCGCTAGACTGACAATTTCAGTCGTTTGACCATTTTTCTCAGCCCACTGATTTTTCAGTTGGTTAAAGGTTAATTTTTGAATATCCGCTGCCTTGATTCCAGTTCGCGTTTTCAAGTGGATATCTTGACCATGAGCAACAACAAAATGGCCGTCCTTTGTTTCTTGGACGTCAATCTCAACAAAGTTTGGTTTTTGCTTAACGGTTTGCTTAAAAGCCGCCAAAGAATTTGGTACCCCATTTGTCCCAATAACACCACGATGGGAAATCGTTAAACTTGG
Source organism: Secundilactobacillus mixtipabuli (assembly GCF_002217925.1). Taxonomy (GTDB): domain Bacteria; phylum Bacillota; class Bacilli; order Lactobacillales; family Lactobacillaceae; genus Secundilactobacillus; species Secundilactobacillus mixtipabuli. Next base: position 42,115 of record NZ_BCMF01000012.1, read on the forward strand.
GGTCGCTGCCACGGAACTAAAATGAAACGCTTGGAACCCAAACAGCACCACTAACAGCACCACCAAACCGGCTGGGAACCAGGCCATGGTGTGTAAGGGTTCGTCATCCTCATCAAATTCAGGCTGAAATCCTGGTTGCGCAACAGATTCCCACACCATTGCAAGCAAAAAGACACTCAGTCCGATTAGCGCAAATATGATCAGAACTACTAAAACGAATAAAGTTGTGCCATTACCGACACCGTTTGAGAGTTGCGCCCCTAAAGCTCGGAGCCCCAAAACAACACCGTGTTCAATGAGTGACATTGGTAACCAAACGGCAATCAGCGGCCGAACAAACCAAACAAGCCGCCGCCAACCGCTGATGGGGACCAACTCAGGCTTGACAGTTACCCTTAAAAAACCGAGTAATTTCAAAAACGCGTAGAGTAAAACAACGTATACAACAGCCAAAATAACAACCATAATTCTACGCTGTAGAACGAACGTATCTACCCAGTTGATCGGTAGCATCACTAAATTAAGAACGGGTGCGGTAAAACCAGCATCGCCAAACGGCAACCACAATATCGCCAGCAAAACCACCAGCCCCGTTAACTGCAGCCACCTTTTGGCTAGTCGGTGCCAAGCAGTCAGCATTAAGAGATCTGATTGATTCAAAATCGTTTTATTCGTTGTAAACGCCGTTAAAATAAGGTTCAGCTCAAAAATTAACCCAGTCAAAAAGGCCACGATCAGGACAATCTTGATGCCAACTAGACCAGGATTTAACATCAAAATATGCAAAGTGGTTAAAATCGCAAGTAAGAGCAGCCAACCAAGATTAACTGCTCGCACTTTTAGTAATTGATAACTTGTTTGAAATAAACGTTGATAATAATTGATTGGTTTCACCCTTTCGCTCACTAGGCTAGGAAATCGATGACAGAGTGCAAGTATTGCAAGATATCATCGTTAAAATCATGCCGGACGATCATTGCCTCAATCAATCGGCCACGGTTATAGATTCGATTCCAGCCAGCCTGGCTTTCCTCTTGTTGCACCACGACTAATTCCTGCCGCCAATGTTTAAGCTGCTTTAGAAAATAATCCGCATATAACTGGTTTTTATTAGTCAGCCGTGCGAGGTAGCCAGCCAAGCGTTGCGGTTCACCAAAAATTAAAGCACCGTCTAGGGTCTTATATCGCTCAATGATGATTGCCATCAGATAAAGCTTGTCAGCCCTCGTCAATCGTTCACGTTCAGATAATTCATCTAATAAGTTGCCAATATGGGTATACGCGTGCGCCCAACCATTCGTTTTAATGAAACCACGTGTATCTACTTCAAGCACCATGTATAAAGCTAATTGGTCAACCACTTGACTAACCAGCTTTTGATCCAAAAATTGATAGCCTGCGCGGTCAGCATACAGCAGCACCGAAAGTAACAACACTGCAAACCCTCGTTGGTAGATAGCATCGTTTTCGGGTTCGAGAATATGAGCAAAAAGAACCGTATCGCTAGTCAAATAGCGAACAATCATCACCATTTGCTGATCTGAAAGCAGGTGCTGCTGAATCAGATCATTGAAAAGAAAATAGATGCCTTTATCCCGAATGTTGGGATCAGGAGACCCAATGTGACGCACTAATTGAAGAACCTGCTGGTCACTCAAAGCCGTCAGTGATTCGTCTTTCAGTTGATCGTTTAACTGCGTCAATAAGTCACGAATACCGTCATTATCATCGGGTAAGTTGACAGCCGTCACTATTTTCTCACGTTGAACCGATTTAACCAATAACTCCAGTCGGGTGCCAAGTGATTGGAATAGTTCGCCTGCGTTAACTTGAGTACGGATCTCATTTAGTTGTTTGCGTATGTCATCTATCTGATTGTTGGCTTCCACTTTTCTCGCTCCGTTCTTTAGTCATGTTCTTATTTTAGCACGTTTATCACTAACGAGAAAATCAGCGTCAATCAGTCAAATTATCTTGGCACTCGGAAACGTAAAGTCAACTGGTAACTTATCAGCAACATCACAATCGTGTATATTGAGCCAGAGATGATTGGTGCAAAAACGTTAAAATGGCCTGTCGCCACCTGCTGATTCATTCCGACGATGTACAGCAGCAGATCGCCCAACCACGTCAGCTTTAAACTTGTCTGATCATTTAACATCACTAAGACCGCTAGAAGGACGAAGAGGATAATGGGTAGTCCAACAATGATAATGCGTTGGGCCCTTCTATTGAATAAACCTAAACAAGACCCAATGACCATTCCCGTTGCCATAATGCAGGCAATAAATAAGACGGTAATGATGAAGACCGCAACCGTGTTTGCCGTGGCAGAATTAAAATAATGACCGTAAAGAACACTAAACGTCATGACCGGATTTTGCTTAGCATTAATGAACTGATGATACACAGCCCCATACAGCAGATTGATGCCTTCACCAACAATCAAAATGGTGGTCAACGCAGCCAACTTACTGTAAAAATAAGTTTTCCGGCCAATCCCATTCTGAATGAACAACTTAAACCCATCGTAACTAATGCCGCCAAAAACAAATAGGTAAAAGCCTAAAATTAAAGCTGGTAGCATTTGTGGTAAATAGTCGCTGAAATCATAAACGTTAATGCGGCCTAAAATCAGCGAAATGAGAAATGGCAGGATCACGACTGCCGCAATCGACCAGAGGTAAACCCAGCCAAACGATTTGAAGTAATTTTTAAGTTGGTACGAAAAAGCCGCTTTAATTTTCAACCTTTGCCACCTCCTGATTGGTCAAATAGATAAATAATCGCTGTAAGTCAATGTGACTGATCGATATCGTATCTGGTATTGGTCGATCATTGTCCAAGTCACCATAAACGTAATGGACGACTAAGTGACCAAGCTCCTCATGGCCAATGACATTCAGACCCGCCGTGTAGGTGCTGACATCATTGATTGGTCCAGTAATGGCATAGCCTTTATTGAGCATTTCCTCAGTTGTTTCGTCAATCATGATTCGGTGATCTTGCAGCACCCAGACCCGTTCAATCAGCTGACTGACTTCTTCAATCAAATGAGTTGAAATAACAAAACTGCGTGGTCTTTTAGCATAGCTATCTAGCAGCGCATCATAAAACATGCGCCGGTGATTTGCGTCTAATCCAAGTGTCGGTTCATCTAAAATAACGTAGTCTACATCTACCGCCAAAGCAATGATCAATTTCATGATTGAACGTGAACCCGTCGATAGCTTGTTAAAGCGCGCATGGCTATTTAACCCGAATTGCTGCGTCAAAGACTGCGTCAGTTTCTCATCCATTCCCTGGTAGAGCTGCTTTGTTAGTTTAAAAATGTCCTCGACCCTCATCCGTGACGGATAAAGGTTAGCCTCACTCATTAAATAGATCCGATTGAGGACCGCGTCATTATTTGTCACAGACTGCCCACCGATGGTGACCTCACCTCTGGTTAAGGGCAAACGATTTGTGATGATGTTGAATAAGGTGCTTTTACCAGCACCATTTCGACCTAGGAGGCCATAAATGGTCTCTGGTTCAATCGTCAGATTAATGTCATCAAGGACCTGTTGTTTACCAAATGTTTTGCTGACATGTGTGATTTTAATTGGTTTGACCATTTTCGAACCCCCTCTTAATCATTTCTAGAATGGCTGTTTTTGATAACGATAGTTTCTGGGCTTCTTTCACAAGATTGACCACATAATCGTCATAGAATTCCGACTGACGTTTTTCACGGATTCTGGCATAAGCCCCCGCGGCGACAAACATCCCTAACCCCCGGCGCTTTTCCAAGAAATGATGCGTTACTAAAATATTCATTCCCTTTAAAACCGTAGCAGGATTGATATGAAATTGCTTCGAGATTTCCGTTGTCGAAGGGACCTGTGTCCCCTCCTCGAAGCTGTTTGTAAAAATTGCCTCTTCAATCTGCTCGGCAACTTGAAGATACAGTGGTTCAGTACTATTAAAATCAAACTGCATGATCCACCATCCAATCCTTCCTTTTACCGCTATACTGACTACTGATCAATTTTAAGTTTAGGCAGCACAATGTGCTCGTAAAGCTGAACAGTAATAATGTAATAAATCATATACAAAACAAAGAAAATTGTAAATGGCAGCCAAATCTGATAATACGGATTTAACATTAAGACTTTAAACATCTGTAAACCAAAGAAAACGTGAATTACGCCTACGATCGCTGGTAGTACAAACAGGACTAAAATCTCTCGGGCGATGGAACTGCGTAATGCTGCTGGTCGGGCCCCAATTTTATTGAGCATCTCATACCGTCCCTTATCACTGGCCGCCCCGCTTAAGATCTTAAACATGAGACAGCTGGCTAACATTGCCAGGAACGCAATACCAAGAAAGAACCCCATAAATTCCAGTCCACCGAATAAAACAGTGCCGAGAATAAAAACGTTGTAGCTTCCTGGAATGGTCGTTACCGGTGGATTCCCTAGACTGGCAACAACCCGCTTTAAACCGGCTTTATCAGCTTGAAGATTGTTCACACGGAACAGCATTAAGCGTTGCGTTTTAACGGGGATCTTTTTAAAGGCATCATCTGAAACCAGTCGCGGCGTTTTTTGTGGTGCTTTAGGCTGCAACACCATCAATTTTTCAGGGTGCTTGCTTAATTGTGACCTCGTCATAGGCCGATATTTCGGTTCAGCCAGCCGGTTTCGCTTGGTAGAATTAATGAGTGGCCCAAAGCCCGTAAATTGCACGGGATGCTGTTTGATTTGATTGGCACGATAGTAAATGACTTGCTTGGTTTCTTTTTGCTGATAGGTCACCTGAGTTGCTAGTTTTAACTGGTTGATTTCATGAAGCGTTTCTGCTGATGGATTTTTTATCGCCATCGTGTAAGCATTACTGGCCGTAGATAAAGCAGTCACTTGGCGCTGTAAACCAATTCCAACTGTAATTGCCCCTAGTGACAGTGCAACTAATATCGAAACAATGGAAAGAATTTTAGTATAATTCCGAATTCGAAAGCTCAGCTGTGAGAGCGTAAAATTTCTTAACCCTCGGTTTGACCAATTAGACCGCTTAATGATGATAATTAGCCAAACAAAGACCGCATTGAATAACAGATAAGTCCCTAGGACAATGGTCACTAAGCCAATCGGAATCGCGCTTAAAACAAACGTTTGAATGTGACTCATCGCATAATAACCCATGGCTAACAACCCAAGACCAATAATCACTTGTAACAGCTGACTAACGGGTTTTAACCGTGGTCGATTAGGCTGGCTGTCGCCCTTCAACAGTTTGAGAACTGGCGTTTTGGTTAATACCAGCCGGTTAATCGCACCAGCAATCAAGAAGAGCACGATGTAAAGCAGAATGGTAATCCATACCGCAGGCCAATAAAGCGCACTGAAATGGTGAAGTTTCGTGCCAATCATTCGACTCATCAAAAATGGTGCCAGCGTCGCGGTAAGCCCCCACCCAACAAAGGTACCGATTAGACTGGCAATCGTGCCAATAACTGACGTTTCAATCAGAATCAACTGACCAATTTTGGACTGCTTCGCGCCTAACATCATGAATAAACCATAGTCATGACGCCGCATACTCATCAAAAAAGAATTCGCATAAAAGACATAGACTAACGTGATGATCGTTAACAAGATGGCACCGAACAGAAAAATAAAGTTGGCACCCGTAATCTGCCGGGCGTTAGCTTTAATAAATGCCCTGTTAGTGGCTAATGATTCAAACATGTAGAAGATGCCACTGGACATCATCAGACCAAATAACAACACAATATAGTCTCTTAGCCGGCTTTTAATCCCTGTAAACGCTAATTTAGTTAACATTTTGCCAGCCCCCTAATCAAACGTACCAAGCGCATCTAGGATCGCCTGATAAAACTGCTGCCGAGTCTGCGCACCTTTTTCTAGTTCCTGACCGATCTGACCATCCTTAATGAACAAAATCCGTTGGCAATAGCTGGCAGAAAATGGATCGTGGGTCACAAGTAAAACAGGGACTTGTTGTTCCTGATTGACGGTGGTCAGCATCTCAAGCAAATCACGAGCACTATTAGAATCAAGCGCCCCCGTCGGCTCATCACCAAATAAAATGGCTGGATGTGAAATCAAGGCTCGTGCTGCTGCCACCCGCTGTTTTTGACCACCTGAAATTTCAGTGGGATATTTATCTAAAATAGCTTCAATATTAAGCGACTGTGCAACCTGTGCAACCTTTGAGTGAATCAATTTTCCCTTCACGTTTTGTAACGACAACGGCAGCGCAATATTTTCAAAATTGGTTAAGTTTTCTAATAAGTTGAAATCCTGAAAAATAAACCCAACTTGTTGCGCTCTGAAGTCAGCAATCTGGTTACCTTTCAGGTCAGTCAAAACCTGCTGATTAATTTCAACGTCACCTGATGTAGGCTGATCCAACGTTGCCAGAATATTAAGTAACGTTGTTTTGCCAGAACCTGAAGCGCCCATAATGCCGACAAACTCACCTGCGTTGACGTCAAAACTGATTCCTTTTAGTGCTTCATACTGTTTTTCACCCGTTTTACCATACGTTTTGTGTAGGTCTCGTACCGAGACAATTGGGGTTGTTTTCATGATTCTCCTCCATTTAACCGAAATTTTAAAGATGTTAATTGGTTAGTTACTTGTGTAACTAACTATAAAGGTGAGTCATGGGTTTGTCAATTAGAAATTAAATTCCAGACCGATTAAATGGGCCTCAAAATGACATGTGATATAAGTCGATATCGATAAGGATTTCATTTAATCTCTTGACGTAAACACATTCTAAAATTGACTTTAGATCACGACTTAAATATCGCCTTTACCTGCTCTACAACTCAGATTCCGGCCATATAACACGAAACGACGCCATCCCGATAGCCCATCGGAATGGCGTCGTTTCGTGTTATATTCTAGAATCTACCGAGTTGCGTCGCAGCTACTCTTTATTTATAACTCTTGGCTGGTAAAACAGCACCCTTATAGTGATTGTAGATCCACTTTTGTGTACTCTTTGATTGTAAGGCCTTCATCAATTTCTTAATAGCAGGTTTCTTTTGATCACCTTTGCGCACGGCAACAATGTTGACGTATGGTGAAGATGACTTTTCAGTGACGATAGCGTCTTTACGAGGATCAAGACCTGATTGAACCGCGTAGTTGGCGTTAATAAAGTCGACGTCGCCTTCACCGTTCTTGTAGATACTTGGCATCAATTTTGGTTCGTAACTGTGCTTGAACTTCAAGTGACGAGGGTTTGACGTAATATCACTGAAGTTAGCAGTTGTAATGTCAATCCCCTTCTTGACCTTGATCAAACCGGCATCCTGCAAAATGGTTAAGATACGGCCATAGTCAGGGGTGTTTGAACTTGCTAAGACGGTTGCGCCATCCTTCAGATCCTTTAAGTTCTTAACCTTCTTTGAGTAAGCAGAGATTGGTTCCAAGTGAACACCACCGGCGCTGACAAGGGTACCATGGTTAGCTTTGTTCCACTGGTTTAAGAATGGCGTGTGTTGGAAGTAGTTAGCATCCAATTCCTTGCTGGCTAAAGCTTTGTTAGGCATAACGTAGTCTTGGAATACCTTAACCTTTAAGTTAACGCCTTCCTTTTTCAATTGTGGTTGAACGTGCTTTAAAACTTGAGCGTGAGGTACAGCTGAGGCACCCACCGTAATCGTGGTGGTCTTTGATTGGCTTGAATTGTTACCACAAGCAGCTAACAGTACGGTTGTGGCCGCAATCCCTAAAATACCTAGAATCCGTTTCGAAGTCTTCATGAACAATTCCTCCCAAAATGTAGAATAATAAGTTTTTATAAGGTCCGCTTATCGATTCGGCGAACCAGGAAATCCCCAATAAATTGAAATGCAAACACGACGACCACAATGATAACCGTCGCAACAAACACGATCGTATTGTTATTGGCTTGGAAACCATCGATGTAAGCTAAGTTACCTAATCCACCAGCACCGATAGCACCGGCCATTGCGGTGTAGCCAATCAACGAAATCGTAGTCACTGTGGCACCTGATACTAATGCTGGCATACTCTCCGGCAGCAAAACTTTGTAAACGATCTGCCAGCTGTTTGCCCCCATCGCTTCCGCAGCTTCGATCACACCGCGATCGATTTCGTGGAAAGCTAACTCGACCATCCGGGCATAGAACGGCGCCGCGGAAATAATCAACGATGGCAGTGCCGCTGTAGGGCCGATAATCGTGCCAACCAGGTTTTTGGTAATTGGTAACAGCAGCATGATCAAAATGATGAATGGAATGGATCTAAACACGTTAACTAAGAAAGAAACAATTGCATTAAGCACTTTCACCCAAACATTTTGACTCGCCGTTGTCTCAAATAATAGCAATCCTAATAAAACACCTAAAATGGCAACGGCAATCATCGAAACAACGGTCATCCAAACAGTTTCCCAAGTGGCAGCGCCCATGTTGTTCCAGTCCACCGTATTAAACGCAAAGTAAGAGCCATTAGTCACGGTGAATCACCTCCGTTTCAACACGCATTTTCTTCAGCAGGTCCAAAGCACCGTCAAGGCTTTCTTTATCACCATTGAACTGCAAGTATAATGAGCCAATTGACCCTTCCTGGGTTTGGTGAATACTGCCTTCAATGATACTAACCTGAAGCTTAGGAAACTTATGAATGATTTCAGATACAATCGGTAACTTGGCTTGATCACCATGGAAGACCAGCTGAACGATCGTCCCATCTGGGTAACTCTTGATCAGTTCTTCAACGATACTGTTGGTATCCGTCAATGCTGGATCAACTTCTTCGCTGACGAAGCGCTTCGTAATTTCCTCTTTCGGATTCCGGAATACGTTGAAGACCGTTCCCTGTTCAACCACCCGACCATCATCCATCACAGCCACATGATCACAAATCTTTCGGATGGCATGCATTTCGTGGGTAATGAGGACGATGCTCAAATTTAATTTCTTATTAATTTCAAGCAACAGGTCCAGCACTTCATCCGTCGTCTGCGGATCCAAGGCACTAGTCGCTTCATCGGAAATTAAGATTTCCGGATCATTAGCTAATGCCCGAGCAACCCCGACACGCTGTTTTTGTCCCCCTGATAATTCAGACGGATACGAGTGCTCTCGACCAGTCAACCCAACTAAGTCAACGAGATGCTGGGCTTTTTCCTGACGCTCTTTGCGGGATACACCAGCAACTTCCAGCGGAAACATAATGTTTTGAATGACTGTACGTGACCAAAGCAGATTAAAGTGTTGGAAAATCATCCCAATCTTTTGACGCTTTTTTCTTAAATCCGTGCCAGAAAGTGCAGTGATTTTATCGCCATTAATATCGATTTCACCGCTGGTTGGTGTCTCCAGACCATTTAACATCCGTGTTAAGGTACTTTTCCCAGCACCTGAATAACCAACAATGCCATAAATCTCTCCGTCATCGATGTTCAGATTAACATCTGAAACGGCGGTTAAGTCACCGTCTTTTGTAGTGAATCTTTTTGTCACGTCTTTAAACTCAATCACTCCGGTTACCTCCCTTTTCCTCAAATAAAAAAGCTTCGCCCCACTTAAATCAATCGATTTAAGTAAGGGCGAAGCTTATCGCGTACCACCTTATATTCGTCACTGCCTCACAGCAGTAACCTCAACGGGTCTATAGACCCAACGGGATAGTGGCCGTTAACCAGTTGCGGTTCACTTAAGCTCACCGTAACCTCTTTATGCAAAACCATCTTCAGTATGTTGTAGCGGTCCCTTTTCATCTAACCGAGACTCTCTAGGCATCTACGCTATGCTTACTCATTTTGCTGATCTCTTATTCAATTGAGTCAATGACAAAAGTATAGTCATTTGAATGAGAGCTGTCAAGAAGAAATGTCATTGTATTCTCAGAATCTAATTAATATGCAATTAGCTTTCCTTGATATCAACTAGCCAAGCATCGGCTTCTTCTTCACTGTTTAAGCTATCAAAGTCGTTAGCTAACTGTGGGTTCACAGCAACAACTTCACCGCTAACAGGACTATCAATATCTGAAACAGCCTTTTCAGCTTCAACACTGATCAGGGTCTTGCCCTTGGTAACTTTGTCGCCAACACTTGGTAGGTGAGCAAACTTAATGGTGCCTAATTCATCTTGGCCAGCTTTCGTTAAACCAAGACGTGTCTTGTCATCCATTACTTTTGTCCAGAAATAAGTTGCTTCTTCACTCATACTTTCACCTCATACCAATTTTTTTGACTTTATTCAAAGTCCTCGTTACGACTAAACATGTAACTCTTATTATGATAACGCATTGACATAATTAATCCAATACCTATCATGTTCCCAATCAGCGCTGAACCACCTTGACTAACAAATGGTAAGGGAATACCCGTTAGCGGTAGCAAGCCGATATTCATCCCAATATTTTCAAAGGTATGGAATAAAATCATCATGATAACACCGGTAGAAATATAGGCATAAAAAACGTTTTTAGTGTCAAATGTTACCCGAATCATTTGATAAATCAACATAAAGTAAAGCAATATCAGGATCAAACTGCCAATAAAGCCAAAGTTTTCACCAATAACTGAGAAAATCATGTCGGATTCACGAACAGGAACATACACTTTAGAGACGTTGAATCCCGTCCCAAAAATGCCACCTGAACCAATGGCCTTCATGCTTTGCCATAATTGATATCCTTGATCAGAAGTATTGCTGGCAGGATTTAGCCATGTATCAATTCGTGAAAATTGATACGCAGCAAACCCTAAATGGCCAAGTATGGTTCGGCCGGTAGTCGTTGCAACTAATGCTAAGGCACCCCCGCCAATTCCGGCTAGGGCAATTGCAACCGGCACAATAATCCGCCAAGTGATCCCCGCGACTAGTGATACACCAGCAACAATTGCAAAGAACACCAGCATCGTCCCAAAGTCATTTTGAAGACGAAGCAACACGGCAACTGGCAGCAGCCAAGCAACCATCTTGCCCAGTAATAGCCAATCTGAATGAACTGTATGTTCATAGTATTTATGATTATGGTCACTGGCAACTCGTCCCAGCATCAAGATAAAGGCCGGCTTCATCACTTCTGATGGCTGGAAAGTTAACGGTCCAATGGCAAACCAGGATTTTGCACCCGTTGAAGCTGCGTAAGATCGGCTATAAAACACCAAGACAGCTGCCAGCAGGAAAATCCCCAGCCAGTAAGCTAACGGGGCCACTTTCCATAATTGTTCCGAATCAAATTGCATGATGACAACGACTGCAACCGTTCCAATCGCGTACCAAACAACCTGTGACACCATTACTGTTGTCACGTTGGTTGCACTAGAGTCGTGGACGGCTGCAACATAGATCGACGCTAAACCGATCAATGCCAGCATCAGCACACAAAAAATAACGCCATAATCGATTCGCGATTCTGAATCATCTTCGCGACGTTCATTCATTGCATCATATCCTCCTCTCACTCACGCGTTAATTATAGACGGCTTATCAGCCGTTCTGATAAAAAATGATTATCCTTAACCGTTTTTTAGGGTTAGGACTCATAGCGAGAAAATTAATGATGTAAATTATAAGCTTGAATCAAGTACTCAACGGCTTCATCTTGCGTTTTAACTTTAACGGGTCGATCTGAGCCGATCTGAGCTTCGAAAGAGCCATTTTCAAGTGGCATTACAGTACCGATCACTTCATCGTTAATGGACAATTGGAGACCATCAACACCCTTGATCGTCACATCATCAATTGCCACACCGACTGGTTGTTTCTTTTTTGACATGGGAAGCTCCTTTTTAATTTTATTTTAAGTTCATCTCTTTTAAATAAGCCAGTTCAGCTTTTCTATTGCGTTTCAAACTGAAGTGGTCGGGAACGGGATCATAACCGCCATGCACAAACGGATTGCATCTGAGTATGCGGGCGATCCCCATTAACGTTCCCTTAATCGCACCGTGTTTTGATAGTGCTTTTAACATATAGGCTGAACAGGTTGGTGAATAACGGCAGGTTGGCGGAAATAACGGTGATATAAAGCGCTGATAGCCGCGCACAAGCATCATCAATAACCTTTTCAAGTTGGCTCCTATCTGCGGCCGTGCTTATTAGTGGCCGCTGCGTTCATATGTTCAAGCAAAATACCGGCACCCTTAGCCACGTTATCAAGTGGGTTTTCTGAAATGACAACAGGCACTTTCAATTGTTCGATCATCAGCTTGTCGACACCGTGGAGTAAAGCACCCCCACCAGTGAGCATAATGCCGCGATCAATAATATCAGCAGCTAATTCTGGTGGAATAATTTCCAAAACATCCTTTGCTGCATTAACGATTTGAACCATGACACTGTCAATTGCTGGGTAGATATCTTTTGAAGTAATTTCAATTGAACGTGGCATCCCAGAAACTGAATCACGGCCACGAACTTCCATCGATTCGTTATGATCGTCATCCGGATAAGCAGAACCGATTTTAATCTTAATCGATTCGGCAGTTCGTTCACCAACTTGTAAGTTATGGTGCGTCTTCAAAAAGTTAATAATATTAACGTTTAACTCATCACCGGCAATTCGTACTGATTTGCTGGCCACAATATCACCAAGTGATAAAACAGCAATATCGCTAGTCCCACCGCCAATATCGATGACCATGTTCCCTTGGGGCTTAAAAATATCCATGCCTGCCCCAACGGCAGCAACTTTAGGTTCTTCCTCTAGATAAACCTTGCCACCGCCTGATTTTTCAGCCGCCTGAATAATCGCGCGACGTTCGATTTCGGTAATGTTAGTCGGTGCACAGATCATAATGTTAGGTTTTGCCATAAAGCCCTTCACACTTAGCTTACTAATAAAGTATGACAGCATGCTTTCAGTAACATCAAAATCAGAGATCACACCGTCTTTTAATGGCCGGATTGCCCGAATGTTGCTTGGGGTACGTCCTACCATTCGGTAGGCTTCAGAGCCCACTGCTAATACTTGATTTGACTTCGTATCAACCGCCACAACTGAGGGTTCGTTTAAAACGATTCCCTTGCCAACCGCGTAAATTAAAACGTTGGCGGTTCCAAGGTCAATACCAATATCTTTTGCCATCCTATTTGATTCCTCCTGAACTTATTATCTCAACCGTTAATTATAGCATACCCGCCTTAAGATGGGGTATGCGAAAAAAGTTCGGAACAGCCCCGCCGTTCCGAACTCTTCGTTTCATATTAATCTTTCGTTTTAGACTTTAAAACAACTGCTTCTTGCTGTGGCACTTTGACCCGTTCAATTTCAGCGCCTAACGCACGTAATTTCAGATGGAAATCATAGTAACCGCGGTCCAGATACTTCAAATTGGTAACCTGGGTATACCCATTTGCGACCAAGCCAGCGAGTACCAACGCTGCGGCAGCTCGTAAATCGGTTGCTGCAACTTCAGCACCGTTGAAGCTGGTTGGACCATACAAGGCTACCGTTCGGCCTTCAACCTTGAATTTAGCGTTCATCCGACGTAGCTCTTCCAAATGCATAAAGCGGTTTTCAAACACCGTTTCAGTTAACGTACTGGTACCACTGGCACACAGCTGAAGAACCGTCATCTGAGGCTGCATATCCGTCGGGAATCCAGGATGTGGCAACGTTTTAACGTTAGTGGGCTTTAAGGTTGATGGGCCAATCACACGAACCCCATCATCTTCAACTAAAACCGTAACACCCATTTCCTCTAACTTAGAAATCAAGGGTTTGTTGTGTTCTGCAATCGCGTTTTCAACCAAAACGTTACCGTGAGTCAGTGCAGCAGCAACCATAAAGGTTCCAGCTTCAATCCGATCCTGCACAACGTAGTGGTCAGTGCCGTGCATGCTGGTAACCCCTTCGACCCGAATCGTCTCGGTCCCGGCACCACGGACTTTAGCGCCCATTTTATTTAACACGTTAGCCAAGTCGACAATTTCTGGTTCGCGAGCAACGTTTTCAATGGTGGTTGTGCCCTCCGCCATAGTGGCTGCCATCATAATATTTTGGGTTGCACCAACACTTGGGAAATCAAGGTAGATGTTTGCCCCAACCAATCGGTCAGCAGTTGCTTCAATATAACCATCATGCTGATCAATACTTGCACCAAGAGCTTCGAACCCTTTCAAATGAAGATCAACTGGCCGTGAACCAATGGCACAGCCGCCTGGCATAGCAACTTTGGCATGACCGTAACGTGCCAATAAAGGTCCCATGACAACAATTGAAGCACGCATCTTTGACACGTACTCAAATGGTGCTTGGGTTGACAGCTGTTTAGCAGCATTAAGGCGCACCGTATTCGTTGCCTCGTCAAAGTCGACGTCCAAATTCAAAAATTTTAATACTTTATTCATGGTATAAACGTCAGATAGAATTGGTACGTTCGTCAGAACCATATCATCATGCTCAGCCAAGATTGAAGCAGCTAAAATTGGCAAAACAGCGTTTTTGGCACCTTCGATATGTACAGTTCCAGACAATTCTCGGCCGCCATGTACAATAATCTTTTCCAAAGAAATTCCCTCCACGAGTTGCGTTATTTCACAAGAAAAATTAAGTTTCTTACATTATCTATAAAGTTCAAGAAAAATTCGCTGCAGGTAAAGCCTACCGTTACCGACAGCAGAACGATCAGTACACGTGCTTGGCTCGGATATAGTCGCATAAAATTCTCAATGTGCAGCTTTTGGATACTCCAAAAGGCGACAAAAATAAAAACAAAATGACTGATTAAGGTCATCAGAGCTTGGGCACCGATAGTTCGCATTGTTCACTTTCCTTTCTGCATTACCCCTAAAATATAGCATATTTCATACGCTCTGTCCCTAATTCTATTGCATTTGTAATATTACGTTTTACAAAGCAAACTTTTTGATGACCTACTGAGTTTAAACATAAATTATAAGGTTATGATAATCATTACTTTTTACTAAACAAATATGTAAGATTGCTTCCCACCTGACCACAAATTTGCTCGTTCAGGGGTTCACATTCAATTGTATCCAATTCATCTTTTTTAAGAATAATGAACTATTCTATACAGAATAGTTTTTAACCTATTTTCCGATTAAAATACATATTCCCTGTGGAGTCTTATTTTTATTGTCTACGAACTGTTGTACGGGCATTTGTAAGCGCTAACGGGTTGGAATATTCGTGGCGTTTCACAACAATATCGAATCATGTTAATCTTTAGTCGTTCAGTTCAATATTAATATTTCGTTCACGGAGATGATTAGTTTGATTAAAGAAGTTCATATGCCAAAGTTGAGTCCTAAGTCTGATGAATACTTTTTCGGCAAGTGGGATAAACAACCTGGTGATGCTGTCAAGACCGGTGATGTGTTGTTCGAAGTTGAAACCGAAAAAGCCATCAGCCAAGTTGAAAGCCAAGAAGACGGCATCTTGAAAGCCCAAGAAGTAGCAACTGGCGACACCACTAAAGTCGGCGATTTGGTTGCTACAATTGAAGTCGCATAGGAGGGACATATCATGATTACAAAGCATAAAGCACCAACAACAAAGCAAAAAGCACCAGCCAAACCAAGCTGGCTTAAAGTAACGTATGATCAGAAAAAAGTCGATAAGATGCAGGATCTGCTCTCGGGGTTAAAGCTCAATACGGTTTGTGCCGAAGCTAACTGCCCTAATTTGGGTGAATGTTTCGGCAGTGGCTCTGCTTCATTCATCATTTTGGGTCCTAACTGCACCCGTGCCTGCCGGTTCTGTGATATTCCTCACGGCCACCCCAAAGATGTCGACTTACTGGAACCCCTAAGAGTTGCACAAGCAACCAAAAAGCTTGGTTTAAGCCACGTGGTCGTCACCAGTGTTGACCGTGATGATTTACCCGACTTAGGTGCTGATCAATTTGTCAGAACGATCAAAGCCATTAGAGAGCTCAATCCAGATACCTCAATCGAAGTTCTCACACCCGATTTCCAGGGCCGAGAAGACTGCCTGGATAAAGTGATTGCTGCTGGTCCTGATGTGTTTAACCACAACATGGAAACCGTTCGCAGCATCACGCCTAAAGTTCGTAACCGTGCCACCTACGATACCTCACTTCACGTCTTGAAGTACGTTAAGGAACACGCGCCTAAGACCATGTATGTGAAAACGGGGATCATGCTAGGCCTTGGTGAAAAGGATGAAGAAGTTTACCAGTTAATGGACGATCTACGTGCCATCGACGTTGACTTCTTGACCATTGGGCAGTACGTTCAACCAGGTCCAAAGAACTACACCCTGCGTGAATGGGTACCAATGAAACGTTACCAAGAATACTACAAGCAAGCCATGAAACGCGGCTTTAAGTTTGTTGCTAGTTCACCACTTGTTCGAAGCTCTTACAAAGCTAAGGAAGAGTTGGAAGCGGTGGAAAATCAATGATCTACTTACCTGTAGACAGCCTTGATGTCCGACACAACTTTGCCTTAGAGTATTACCTAATGACTGAAAAACGGCCGTTAGAGCCGGTTTTGATGTTGTGGTCTACTACACCGACCGTCATGCTAGGCAAGTATCAAACCGCTGAAAATGAGCTCAATCGTCCGTTCATTGATGCGCATCATATTGCTGCTGTTAAACGGCTATCGGGCGGTGGCACCATTTATACCGATCAGGGTGGCTGTCAGTTTACACTGATTACCCCCAGTCAGGATCGGACCATTGATTTTGCTTCTGGCTTGAGTTTGATTACTCAGGCACTGAACCAAATTGGCATCAACGCCCAAAATGATAGCCGCAACGACCTTGTCGTTGACGGCCGCAAAGTCTCAGGCAGTGCGCAGTACATGACGGATGGCTTTAGACTGCACCACGGCAGCTTATTGTTTAATGCCAACCTCGATTGGATGGCAAAGGCACTTAAAGCAGATCCCGTCAAAATGAAGGCAAAACACATCAACTCGGTTCATCAGCGAACCATCAACCTGATTGAACAGCAGCCGAATTGGACAGCTGCTGAATTCAAACAGCAGTTGGAAAGTGCTTTGTTGACCATTACGGGCGCTAAAATCGGCCAAATCACTAGTGCTGAGGAAGATCACCTAGCTGAAATTGCTGCACAGCACTTTGGCGAAGAAGCTGTTTGGCAGGCTCAGCAACGTCAATTTGATTACGTCCATAAACGTTATTTAAAGGGAATTGGCATTGTATCAGTGGCCTTTGATCTGGATCAAAAGCACCGTTTTTCCGCAATTCAACTGTCTGGCGATTTCTTCAGTAACCTTAATCTCAAACAATTCGAACAGGCACTATTGGGGCAAACCTATCAGCAAACAGCTATCGCCCCAATTGTGGAAGACGAATTGAAACGAACCCCCATTAAGGGACTCCAACCAGAACAACTCACCGCGCTATTATTTTAATATGATTGTGGAATATTTTAACTGAAAAAGGCGGCTATTCAGATTAGCGCTAACCATGCTGAATTTAAAACCTTTTGTTAAAATAACGGGTTCAAATTATTCCAAATGGTCAATATAAATCATTAGATAAATATTAATTAAACCATTAGGATTTTAAAAACAGGTAGTCAGTGTCCTTATTTTGAACACCGACTACCTGTTTTGTCGTTCCATTTACCCTTCTAAGGGACAAAAAAGACGCTACCAATAAGTTGATAGCGTCTTTGCTTGCAATTTTACTTGCCAGCAACGTTAATTCGATTGATCGCCCGCCGAAGTGCAACTTCTGCACGTGCAAGTTCATCTTTGTCATGTGCATCTTGCGCTTTTTTGATTCGAGCTTCCGCCCGTTTCTTAGCGTTTTGAGCACGACCAACATCGATTTGATCTTGTTTTTCCGCAGAGTCAGCGACGATGGTTGCAACATTATCAGAGAATTCGATGAAACCACCGTTAACGGCGATTTTGTCTTTCTGATCATCGTTGGCTGATTGGATACGTGCTTCATCAAATGCTAACGAAGCAATCACAGGAACGTGGTTGGCCATGATACCGAGTTCACCAAGCTGAGTCTTAACGACTAGCATCTTAACTTGCTCATTATCATAGACGTTACCATCGGGGGTTACGATACTAACGGTTAAAACTGATTGATCATCAGCCAATTAGAACCCCTCCTTACTTGCTTAAGTTAGCCTGCATCTTCTTGGCGTTTTCGACAACGTCTTCAATTGGGCCACAGTTACGGAAAGCATCTTCTGGAAGATCATCATACTTACCTTCCAAGATTTCCTTAAAGCCTTTAACGGTTTCGGAAACCGGAACGTACTTCCCTGGTAACCCAGTAAATTGTTCAGCAACGGAGAAACTTTGTGACAAGAAGAATTGAATCCGACGAGCACGGCCAACAATGGTCTGTTCTTCGTCTGATAATTCATCCATCCCAAGAATTGAGATAATGTCTTGAAGTTCACGGTAACGTTGCAAAACATGTTGAACTTCAGTTGCCACTTCGTAATGTTCTTGACCAACAACTTGTGGGTCAAGCGCAGTGGAAGTAGAAGCTAACGGGTCAACGGCTGGGTAGATACCTTGTTGCGTCAATGAACGTTCCAGGTTGGTGGTAGCGTCCAAATGGGCGAAAGTCGTTGCAGGAGCAGGGTCGGTATAATCATCGGCAGGAACGTAAACCGCTTGAATAGAAGTGATTGACCCCTTCTTAGTAGAAGTGATTCGTTCTTGCAACTGACCCATTTCAGTAGCCAACGTAGGTTGGTAACCAACGGCTGAAGGAATCCGGCCAAGTAAGGCTGAAACTTCCATCCCGGCTTGGGTAAACCGGAAGATGTTATCAATAAATAACAGCACATCTTGACCCTTAACATCACGGAAGTATTCCGCAATCGTTAAACCAGTCAAAGCAACCCGCATACGGGCACCAGGTGGCTCGTTCATTTGACCATAGACCATGGCCGTCTTTTCAAGAACACCTGAGCCTTTCATTTCGTAGTACATATCATTACCTTCACGGGTACGTTCACCGACACCTGTGAAGACTGAAATACCATTATGACCTTGTGCAATGTTATGGATTAATTCTTGAATCAAAACGGTTTTACCAACACCGGCACCACCGAACAACCCAATTTTACCACCACGAACATAAGGTGCTAATAAATCAATAACTTTGATCCCGGTTTCCAGAATTTCTGAAGTAGGGTTTAATTCATCGTACTTTGGTGCGTCACGGTGAATTGGACGTCTTTCAGCATCTGGGCCGAACTCGGCGCCGCCGTCGATTGGATCCCCGAGGACGTTAAATACTCGACCAAGTGTGTCATCGCCAACTGGAACAGTAATAGAAGAACCAGTGTTTTCAACTTCCATTCCACGACGAAGACCATCAGTACCATCCATGGCAATCGTTCTCATTACACCGTCACCTAATTCAAGGGTAACTTCAGTAACAAGGAAACTGCCATCATCTTTTTTGATGTGAAGCGCGGTATTGATATCTGGGAGTGTGTCATCCAACGGGAATTCAACGTCGACAACTGGTCCGATAACTTGAACAACTTTACCAGAACTCATTATTCGTTAATTCCTCCCGTCATTAATTATTCAATGCCTCTTGCCCACCAGTAATTTCAGTAATTTCAGTCGTAATTGCTGCTTGGCGAGCACGATTATATCGCAACTCAAGATCAGCAATGAGGTCGTCAGCATTATCTGAAGCCGACTTCATAGCATTAGAACTTGATGCGTGTTCAGACGTCTTAGCATCCAGAATTGCTCCGAAAACGAGGCTTTCCGAATACTGTGGTAGAACAACTTTCAATACTTCCTTCTCAGAAGGTTCCATATCGTAAGCTGCCGTTAACGTTTGTGCTTGAGTTTCCTCAGCAGCGTCACCACTCAGTGTTTCACTATCGACTGGCAACATCTTTTCGCCACGGAACCGTGAAACGATTCGGTTAACGAAATGGTTGTAGCAGACATATAATTCACTGAAAACGCCACTATCATACATTGAGGTGATGGTTTTGACAATTTGTCTAACTTCATCAAAAGTTGGCACATCACTGACACCACGATATTCGTAGGCCACATTTGCACCGCGCTTCTTGTAGAAGTCAGCACCAGTTCCGCCAACAGCAAGAATCAAATGATCATCATCACCACTGTGGGCTTTGATGAATTCATTTGTCTCGCGAATAACGTTACTGTTATAACTGCCGACCATCCCTCGATCAGAAGTAATGACCAAGTATGCTGTCTTTTTTGACTGTTCAGATTGCGAATCGCTCGAGGAATCATCTAATAGATGAGATTTTGCCAGATGCATTACAACGGCTTTAACCTTGCTAACGTAGTCTTGGTAACCTACAGCAGCCTTTTGAATCTGGTTCAGCTTAGAAGTCTGAACCATCTGCATTGCCGATGTAATCTGACGTGTATTCTTTGTTGAAGCAATGCGATGTTGAACATCGCTCATTGATTCAGCCATCAGCTCTCACTATCCTTCCTCAAGTTTATTTGTTCGCTACTGTTTCAGTGTCTTCATCATTTGCTGGTTGGAATGTTTGAGCAAATTCTGAAACGGCTGCTTCCATCTTATCGTTGTCTGGCAAGTTACCTGTCTTGGCGATGGTGTCAAGCAGGTCAGCATGTGAGGCATCGAAGAAATCAAAGAGGCCACTTTCAAATTTAGCAATATCATCCAACTCAACCTTATCAAGATAACCATGAGTCAGAGCATACAAAATCAAGACTTGTTTCTCAACTGGAAGTGGAGAATGCAATGGTTGCTTCAAGACTTCAACGGTCCGAGCACCACGATTCAACTTAGCTTGAGTAGCTTCATCCAAATCAGAACCAAATTGCGCAAATGATTCCAATTCATGATATGAAGCTAAGTCCAAACGAAGCGTCCCAGCAACCTTCTTCATCGCCTTGACTTGGGCGTCACCACCAACACGAGAAACCGAAGTCCCGGCATCGATAGCTGGCCGAACACCTGAATAGAATGAATCGCTATCCAAGAAGATTTGACCATCGGTGATAGAAATAACGTTGGTTGGAATATAAGCTGAAATGTCTCCGGCCTTCGTTTCAACAATCGGCATCGCCGTCATTGAACCGCCACCTAGATCATCACTCAGCTTAGCAGCCCGTTCGAGCAAACGTGAGTGGGTGTAGAAAATATCCCCAGGATAAGCTTCACGACCTGGTGGCCGACGAAGAATCAAGGAAAGTTCACGATAAGCATCGGCTTGCTTCGAAAGATCATCATAAATGATCAAAACGTGCTTGCCGTTAAACATGAACTCTTCACCCATTGCCGCACCGGCATATGGTGCGATGTAGAGTAATGGAGCTGGTTCTGAAGGACCGGCAGTAACAACGATTGTGTAGTCCATGGCACCAAACTTACGCAAGGTTTCCACGGAACCACGAACAGTTGATTCCTTTTGACCGATCGCAACATAAATACAAATCATATTTTGGTCTTTTTGGTTAATGATCGTATCAATACCAACTGTTGTTTTACCAGTTTTACGGTCACCAATGATCAATTCACGTTGACCACGACCAATTGGAACTAATGAGTCAATGGCTTTCATACCAGTTTGAAGTGGTTCGAAAACTGACTTACGTTCCATAACGCCTGGTGCCTTTCGTTCGATAGGACGGGTCTTATCAGTCTTGATTTCACCCTTACCATCAACGGGTTGACCCAATGAGTTAACGACCCGGCCAATCATGGCGTCCCCAACAGGAACTTCCATGATCCGACCCGTTCGTTTAACTGTATCGCCTTCAGTGATTTTGGTGAAATCACCTAAAACAACGATACCAACGTCGTTACTTTCAAGGTTTTGGACCATGCCATAAACCCCGCTATCGAATTCGAGCAACTCACCAGCCAACGCATTTTCAAGTCCGTGAGCTCTGGCGATACCATCACCAACATAGGTAACAGTACCTGTTTCTTCAACAGAGATCTCGTCTTGGTAGTTTGCTAATTGTTGTTTGATTAGAGCACTGATTTCCTCAGCTTTAATGCTCATATAGGTTTCACCCCTTTATAAAGATCTCTTATTCTAACAATGCTTGACGCATGCGACGAATTTTAGTCTTGATGGAACCATCAAAAATCGTTCCAGCAGACTGAATAATAACGCCGCCAATAATAGATGTATCAACTTTGCTTGTCAAAATGACTTGCTTAGCGCCGACCCGTTTAGCATAACCTGACTTAAGTGCATCAAGCTGTGTGTCATCCAGGGCGACCGCTGTAGTTACATCCGCATAAACCGTTTGGTTAAGTTCATCATACAGTTTCTGAAACTGATCAATGATTTCTACCATTGCGTCCATCCGACCGTAATCATAAACCATTTGAACCAAATTATGGATCGTACCTTCTGTACTATCTAACAGCGGCTTGACTAAGGCTTCCCGCTTAGCTAGCGCTAAACTATTATCCGTTAAGGCACTGCCCAATTGCGGGTTGTCTTGGAAGACTTTACGTAGCTGCTTGAGTTCGCCATAAGCCGCGTCCAATTGGCCGTTGCTCGAAAGCAGTTCAAACAGCGCTTTTGAGTAGCGCTTGGCTACCGTTACCTTATCAAGACTCATGTTACTTCCCCAACCCTTCGATATAAGAATCAATCAATGCCTTTTGATCATCAGCGCTTAATTCTTTTTGAATGATCTTGGAAGCAATCTCAATAGATAGGTCAGCCACATCATTACGCACACTAGACAATGCATCTAAACGCTCTTGTTCGATATCTTTTTGGGCATTTTCCTTCAATGATTGCGCATCACTTTGGGCTTGTGCCAAAATACCATCTCGCTGTTGCTGACCCTGCTTTTTAGCTGAATCAACAATGCTTGAAGCTTCTTGACGAGAGTTTGCTAATGCGTCTTGACGTTGTTTTGCAAGTTTGGCTGCATCATCACGAGACTTTTCAGCTGAATCGATATCACTAGAGATCTTATCAGCACGGTCTTGCATCATTTGATTGATTGGCTTCCAAGCAACTAACTTGATCAACCACATCAAAATGATGAAACAAATCGCATAGAAAAGCATGTCTCCGATTGCAAGGCTACTTGCTACGGCTAAATGTGAAAACATCTATTGACACCTCCTTCTTGTTAAAATTAAATTTAACGGGTTGTAAAACATTACTTGTTCATAACAAGTAAGGCCACAACGAAGGCAATGATAGGCATGGCTTCAACCAACCCAACACCAATGAACATGTTAGTCCGTAATTGACCAGATAATTCTGGTTGGCGTGACATACCTTCAAGCATCTTAGAAATAACGATACCATCACCGACACCACCACCGATGGCTGCACCGGCCATGGCAATACCTGCTGCAATAGCTCCCATAATCTGTAGTTCCTCCTTAAAATGATGTAGAAATAGTAGGTGAATATTGTAAGTCGTTTACTCCTCAACTTCAAGCTTCATTTGAAGATGTTTATTCTCCAATTTCAAGCTTCTTTGAAATATAAACGGCTGAAAGTGTTACAAACACGTAAGCTTGAATGGCACCAAGGAAAGCGGAGAACCCTTGCCAGACCATTTCCAATGGAACTGCCACGATCATCGTCGCAATCCCATGTGAGAAGGCAAGGTTTCCGATAATCTTCAGTAACATTTCACCAGAGAAAATCACACCGAAAATACGTAGACCTAATGTCAGGAAGTTCGTGAATTCCTCGAAGATACTGATTGGTAACCAAAAAACAAACGGTTGTAAGTAACCTGAGAAGTGTTTCTTCCACCCAAACTTCATTACACCAGCAAACTGAGCAATCATTAAGGTTGCTAACGAGAATGACATGGTAACGATTGGGTCAGAAGTTGGACTTCTAACAAAGTCCTTCCCGCCAACAGCGATTTGCAAAAACAAGCCAAGTTGGTTAGAAATGAATAAGAATAGGAACAAGGTGAACCCGTAAAGGCCAAATGCCCCCGTTTCATTTCCAGGGATAGAACCTTTCAAAATTCCATTTGTAAAATCGATTAACCATTCAAGGACGTTTTGGCCCTTACCTGGTTTCATCGTAATATGCCGAGAAAGGGCAAATACAAACAAAAAAACGAGTACAAACGCAATTAGCCCGGAAAAGATATTTGCGGCATTAAACGTAAGTCCCCCGAATTGAAAGGTTGCAACTGAAGATGGATCTCCCACAGAGTATCACCTCTTTTCAAACTATGTTAACGTTGGAAGTTCTGAAGAACCTCGTTCATTAATCAACAAGTCAAATTTCAAATCTTCGAACGTAGTACTTTAAATGAAAAATCTTCATTACAAATACAAACAAAATAATACCACCGTTCATATCAAAATACAAAGCTATTCGGAAAAATATACGGATAAAAAAAGCCAATTAATGGAAACCGCCTGGGACTTATCAGACAGATTTATATTAATTGACTATTATCATCTTTATATGAATTTACTTAGTACCAAAAAGCCGGTCACCAGCGTCACCTAACCCAGGAACGATGTAGCCATTCTCGTTAAGATGATCATCTAAGGCCGCTGTATAAATATCAACATCAGGGTGCTTTTCGCGCAGTGCTTTTACACCTTCTGGCGCCGCAACTAAGCAAACAAATTTGATGTTAGTTGCGCCCCGCTTCTTCAAAGCATCGATCGCCATGATTGCAGAACCACCGGTTGCAAGCATTGGATCAACAACGAAGATTTGGCGTTGGTCAATATCTGCTGGCAACTTCACAAAATATTCGTGAGGTTCCAATGTTTTTTCATCACGGTACATCCCAATATGGCCAATCTTAGCAGCAGGAATTAACTTCATGATCCCATCTACCATGCCGATCCCGGCACGCAGAATTGGCACGATAGCCACTTTTTTACCCGCTAAAGTCTTAACCGTTGTTTTAGCAATTGGGGTCTCGATTTCAACATCTTTTAACGGCATATCCCGTGCAACATCATACGCCATTAACATGGTGATTTCATCGACGACTTCGCGAAAAACCTTCGTTCCGCAGTTCTTATCCCGAATAATTGTCAGTTTATGCTGAATCAATGGATGATCCATAACCTGAAACTTGCCCATGTGTTTGACACTCCTTTGGTATTTCTTTCAATTGTACCATGCAAAAGAACCCCTGAATCTAAAAAATTAAAAAGAGTTATAAAGAAATCACCTATTTTGAACTAAATCACGGCTAATAACCTTTTTTTACTCCAAGTACATAAAACTTACTAATATAAATGGTGTATTCAGCTCG
This sequence comes from Secundilactobacillus mixtipabuli, assembly GCF_002217925.1. Lineage (GTDB taxonomy): Bacteria > Bacillota > Bacilli > Lactobacillales > Lactobacillaceae > Secundilactobacillus > Secundilactobacillus mixtipabuli. Next base: position 67,325 of record NZ_BCMF01000012.1, read on the forward strand.
ACGGAGTTGAATACACCACTTTTTTTGTTAAAGTGATAGCGAAGCAAAGCCGAGCTGTTTTTTGGCACTTGATGCCGCACATAA
>NZ_BCMF01000013.1 GCF_002217925.1 Secundilactobacillus mixtipabuli
AAAAAAAAGACAAAGCATTTTAAATTTCATGGCAAAGAATTTTCATGCGGTATGGCTGGTGTGTTAGCTTGTGGTTCCTATTGTGCAGTTTGGGCTGCCGTAAATGGCATCGCAGGTTTAGCTTGCGCTGTCGTGTGTGGCGCTGCATCAGAAGGTGCATGTGCAATGAATCATTAATAAGAGGCAATTTTTATGAAAAAATATGAGAAAAATTTACTCTTTTACACGACTAAAAGTTTACCCATTTCGGGAATAATTGTTTCTGCAGGTGCTCTATTATATTTTGTTATTTATCAAAATAACTATACATGCGCAGCTGTTTTATATTCATTTATTCCGTTAATTGGCACTGTTCTAATTGCATTACCTTTCTGGATCCTTGTATATCGAATTAAGAAAGGTAATTCTCATTGATAAATAAAACCTATCTAAAGATAAATTACAAGTTCTAATGCTACACTTCAAGAAATTAAAGATGATTTATAAAAAAGTTCCAATGTAGACTTTTACATTGTCCGCAAGATAAAAGTCTACATTGGAACTATGTTAACTTTTAAAGTTTACCTGCGTGCTTTGAAAAAATACCCAATATTTGAATGTCTTGCTATGCGTTTTCCTATCTATCCGATTTATCAACAAATTCCATTATTTTAATCGCAATCACGGTTGGCAATCCGATCACTAACAGCTCGATACAAATCACCAAAAAGCTAGTAAGTATCGCCCCAATACATCTAACGGCGCCCCAACCCGTTAATTCAGGGTGCCAAGTGTCCCAAATCGACTTAAGGCCGGATCCGTGCAGCACCATCGGTACAATAACCCACATTAATAGCCCCAAGGTCGCCAGCAGCGTGATAATCCCCATCACCATAACAATAATGGTAATTGTCCGTTGTAAGGTACTCTTTTCAAGTTGGATGTAAGCTGATTCCTGAGACAACTTTTAAGAGAGCGTATAATGAATAAATCGTCTCTCAAAAGGAAGGAATTTTTACATGCCAACTCGTTACGACAAAGAATTCAAACAAAACATCATCAACCTATATAAACAAGGCGAATCAGCCGCCCAACTGGCCAGAGAATATGGCATTGGCTATTCAACCGTTCATAAGTGGATCCAGGGCCAAGCCAAAACTCAATCCGGTAAATCGCCAGACGAAATTAAAGCGATGGAAAAGCGGCTGGCTTCCCTGTCTGAGGAGAACGAAATCCTAAAAAAAGCCCTCGGCTTCCTTGCGCAGAGATAACCGATATCTTTGATTATATCCAACAAGAAAGCCAAAATTACCAGGTAACTAAGATGTGGCGAGTCATCGGGGTTTCAAGAGCGCATTACTATCGCTATAAAGCCCACAGGCCCTCAAAAAGAAGTCTGGAAGACAAAGATCTGAAACAGCTTTTAGAAAAGGCCATTAGGGTATACTCTAGTGGCCGTTTTTAATTTCGTGATGTAACTAGATTTATAGATGTTCATTAGGAGTTTCCAAATTAGACCCTGTAACAGGAATAATAGAGAATGGCAGCGACACAACTTAATAATTGTGGCCTGCTTTTTTTTAATCTATAGCTGAAAGTGGCAAAACATCATAATGTATGCTTATAAGCCATTTATTAATGTGAGTAACGAAATTAGTAGCCGTAAGCTATTAACGAAAAGCTTCGTTAACTCATTTTTTAGGCTAATTGAACGCAAAATAAGTAACCTAAATATTAATCGCATTAGTATCTCTAAACTGAAGTCCTACTCGTGATATGAAAATCCTACGTAGATCAAACAATCCCTCAGACCTCACTCAAATAATCGTCCGTTAAAAATAACGAACGTGTGCTCAGATGACGCTTATTTAACAGCTATACCAACCGATTTTTAATATTAATTACTGTCTGCACCGATACACCGGTTTCAGCTGCAATTGCACGATAGCTAATTGGGGCACCGGTTGCTTTGTTTCTTAATTGATCGACGATACGGCGGTAGATAAACCGTTTTTGTGGGTTAGGTGCGTCTGCGGCGTAAGCGGGCCGCGTCCCTCGATATTTCCCATTAGCTTTGGCGATTTCAATTCCTTGACGCTGGCGCTCACGAATTTTCTTCCGTTCCGTTTGGGCCATATAAGCTAGCAGTTCGGTTAACAGGTCAAACATAAATTTATCCATATCTGAATCGCCAGTGCGCATAGAAAGAAATGGCGCATCTAAGACTTCCATCTTAACTTGTTTGTCCCTGATCTGCTTGATGATATCACTGGCATCATCATAGTTACGACTCAAACGATCCAAGGACGCAATGACCAGCGTATCGCCCTGTCGAACATACGCAATGGCCGCCTGCAATTCTGGTCGATTCTCAGTTGATTTTCCCGATTGCTTTTCTTCGAATATTTTTTCACACTCAGCTTTTTTAAGTGCTTTGATTTGACGTGCTAAATTCTGATCAGTTGAACTAACTCGGGCATACCCAATTTTCATCACGACTTCTCCTCTCGGAATTTGACCCTACATTATCGGTAACAGATTAGACACTCAAATTAGACATTTTTAACAGATTCAAGAATCGCTTACCGTGCCCGATAGAATCTCAGTTTTTTCCTATATTCTTAGTATAACGTTTATTGTCCATTTAGGGTACACTCTGAATTTACAACTTTATCCGGATTAACTTGTAATTTGCCATTAGGTGTATTATTATGAATAACGAATAGTGACTGATTTAATTATAATTAAGGAGATAGTCAAATGAAAAACAACAAAAAAATCCTTTCTGCATTAATTGCGGTTACGTTTTTAGGGATGTCGTCTATTTCAGCTTATGCGGATAGTAATACAACGACAGGAACGGATAAAACTAGCACAGGTGTAGCTGTGAAAGACGGGACGCTATCGATTGATTCTGTGCCTTCTAGTTTGGCTTTTTCTAGTACAGTAGATGATATCGCTAATAATACGTCAACGAGTGCCAATACGACAACCTCTGATGAGTTAAAAACTACTGATGATCTAGGCAATGGAACAGACACTCATTGGACTTTGACTGCTACTCCATCCAAACTTTCTTATACTGATAGTAGTAGTAAGTCTCATGATTTGTCTGTTGCCTCACTAACCCTTGGTGGAAAAACAATCACTACCTTAGATGGAACAACTGCAACTACTGTGGCCACAGGGACTGACGAGGGAACTACCTCAACACCGATTTCCTCTTCAAATACATCAATTGATTTAAACCAAGATAAACAAGTTTATGGGCAAAGCTATACAGGAACAATTACTTGGACGTTGACTGAAAATGCAGGTACCACAAGTGCAGCATCTTAATAAATGGACTAAAATGATATTAAATACTTCAAAATATAAGTTGCTGGTTAGAATAGGGGCCTTATTAATTGTTTTGATAGGGTTCCTATTTTTTGATAACAAGGTTGCCTTTGCTATAACTAACTCTAGTTATAGTTATTCAGTTAAGGTGAAAGGGCAAAACGGTAGCTCCTCCATCGAAAAAACAGTATCGCCTAAACAACGTCTTCACGTAAAGCTTTTGTTTACTAACAGAAGTAGTACTAGACAAATAGTTAATGTTGAATGTAATACAGCATTTACGGGTGATACTGGTAATATTCAGTATAACCATACGAACGTAAAATCTAAGTTCTTGAGTAATACTCGGTTTAATAAGTTAGTGACAGGTCTTGGAACGGTTACGTTACCTGCTAATAGTACAATCGAAAAAAGCTATACAATCAAAATACCTAATCAGAAGTTTAAGGGTGTTATTGTTGGTGGATTTTATGTTAAGCAGATTTTAAATAATAATACTACTACCAAAACATCTAAAAAAAGGGCCGTTATGGGATACAAGAATGAAATTGCATATGCTATCCCTATTGTCTTAAATGAAAGCAATAAAATTATTCATACAAAATTGGTTTTAAAAAAAATTAGCTCTAGTGTTATCAATGGTAATGCGCTTGTATTGGCTAAAATAGCAAATGTTACTCCAACAGTATTTGGCCAATTATCAGTACATACCCAAATCATTAATCTAAAAAGTAAGAATGTAGTTCTTACATCCAATCAAAGCAACATGTCAATGGCTCCGCTTAGCCAATTTAATTATCATATACTATTAAATAAAAATCTTAAGTATGGAAATTACATTTTGCAAATGTCTATGCACTCTGGAAAGCGCCATTGGAAATTTAGCAAAGTATTTAGTGTTAGTAGGCAAGTTGCCAACGCTACAAATACCCATAGTCATCATAAAAATAGTAACTCTTGGTGGGTGCTAATTATAGCAGGAGTAATAGTTGTCATCCTACTTGTAATCGGTGCTTATTACTTGGGTAAAAGAAACCCTAGTAGGGGAGGATAAATCGTTAGGGTGTTTGCGGAAATGATTTTACCAAAATTGGATGTAAGCTGATTCCTGAGACAACTTTTAATAGAGCGTATAATGAATAAATCGTCTCTCAAAAGGAAAGAATTTTTACATGCCAACTCGTTACGACAAAGAATTCAAACAAAACATCATCAACCTATATGGTAGATTGTAAAATTAATCCGAACACTGTTCGGACAAAAAAGATCAGCTTCCTTTAAAATGGTGTTTACCACAAACCCATTTTTTAGGAGCTGATCTTTTGTCTAGTATAACCTATTCTGAACGAATTAAAATTGAAACCTTTTGTGAGCTAGGACTGACCAATATCCAAATGGCTGAGCGGTTAAAACGATCGCCGTCTACGATTTCTTATGAATTATCTCGTTGTCAACCTTATCAAGCTGAATTAGCACAGGCCAACGCTGAATATAAACGGGCGCATTGTGGCCGAAAAACTAAACTGAATGCCAAATTAAAGCAAACCATTCTAAACGGTAGCGTCAAGAATCTTGTGTAAATGAAATGCCTTCGTACATATAATATGTATCTAACTCAAATAAATGATGCTTCCAAGGTGTCCTGGAGTCCTTTAAAGCCTCGGTGGATCCGCTTCAGAGACTTCTCGTTATAAGCATTAAACTGAGAAACCAGGAATCGATCCAGTGAATCTTCCGTTGGAAATTGTTCTTTGCGGTGGGTGGTGCGCTTGAGATGCTTGTTAAAGTTCTCAATCAAGTTAGTGGAGTAGAGTGATTGCCGAATGGCTGGTGGAAAGTCCATGAAAGTGAGCAGATTCGGCATTTTAAGCAGATCTTTGATTAACTTGGGATAGGTACGATGCCAGTTGTTGGCGAACTCATTCAGTTTCAGTTCGGCTGCTTCACGATTGGCAGCCCAATGAACTTGTTTAAAGTCATTGATCACGGCCTTACGGTCTTTCACCCGAACTTTGTTTATCAAATTACGCCCAACATGAACCAGGCAACGTTGTCGTTTAGCTTTGGGAAAATGCCGATTTAAGCCTTCATCCAAACCAACTAACCTATCGGCCACAAACAACAGCACATCTTTGACCCCTTGCTTAATCAGGGTTCCCAGTAATTCAGTCCAGATCCCAGTTGATTCCGTCGGCGCCACTTGGTAGTTCAGCACTTCTTTCGTACCATCTGGACGAATGCCAATCGCAATATGAACCGCTTCTTTTTGAACGGTATCCCGCTTTAACGGCAAGTAAGTGGCATCTAAGAAGATAGCCGCATATTGTGAAGCCAGTCGACGTTGCTGGAAAGCTTGAACCTGTTCATTGACGGCTTTAGTCATGTTGGAAACCGTGGCTTTGGAGTAGTGAGCACCGTACATTTTCTCAATGAGTTCGGCAATTTCAGCAGTGGTAATTCCCTTGGTATACAACTGAATAACCGTTGTTTCTAAATTATCACTGTGCCGACCGTAGGCTGGCAAGGTATGATTTTCAAACCGGCCATTGCGATCTCGAGGAATGGTTAAGTTAAGTTGGCCGTACTTCGTATTAAACGAGCGCTCATAACTGCCGTTGCGGTTATTACCAGTGTTAATCCCAGCGTATGAGTAGCGTTCGTAACCCAAAAACTCTGCCAATTCAGTTTGAAGCAGCTGGTTGATGGCGATTTCAAGGTGGTGACGAAAAACTTCGTCCAAATCTTGTTTTTGGGCTAGTGCAGCGATAATTTCTGTGGTAAGTTCATTCATGGGGAATGCCTCCTGTGATGTTTTCTGTGGTTACTAAATATCATAAGGGAAGGCATTCCCTATTTCTATACAATTTAGAAATCTTTTATGCGTTTACACAAGATATTTTACGCTCTCGATATGAATGATGTTGACAGAAAAACTAGCATTAGAGACCTCCTTATTATATATAGTAAAGGATACTAAACGAAATAGATTAAGGTAGATTACAAATTTAATCCGAATTATTTGCAATTTAAAACGTAGTCTCCAATATTGTATTTAGTATGCCTCATAGGAATGCACTCTGATTTATGTGGCCCCCTTCAAATTGGAATTTGTAATCTAACATAAACGGCTTATTAATCACGCCTAACCGGCTCTTCAGGTTGTTTTTCAGGGTATATTTTTTCTGGATTTATTTGGGGAGTTTCAGGTGGAGTCTTTACTGGAAATCTTTGTGGTAATTGCTTTTTAGGCTTTTCTATTGGTATATGAGGAGTAATTTTGTTTGGGTGTTTTTCCAAAAGTGATATCATTAGCTATGCCTCCTTAAATTCTTCTTGAATGGAGTGTCGTCTTTTAAATCAGAGCGATGTTGATACCATTTTTCCGCTTGTTCCGTAGCAATTGAAATGGCCCGCTTATCGTCATAATTTTTTTCTTTAAGCGCATTTGCGATCTCAATAGCTTTTTTTCGAACCACTTTTTTCAAATTTTTCATTGATGGTGGGTAATTTTGTTCATTCCAAGGCATTTCAATAACCTCCATTCATATGATTTTAGATATGGAAAAGAGTATATAGATTATTTGTTATATATTAAATAAGATTACAGCATGTTGGTAAGCGTTGTCAAAAAAGTTGCTTTAGTTTCAACCGATAGTCACTAGACTCATATTTTAACTAAGAAATAGTATCCATGTAATTTGCCCCAAAAAGGTTTCTAATTATAAATTTCGAACTAGACATTGAATTATGATGATATTTTACGCTCTCATTAAAAGTGGTTAGGAACTTAGTTAGTGCTTCATTAACAGTCGCTGTCGTCCGATCTTTTAACCGGTATGCCCAAAGGAACCGTGATTTGCGATCGATTAAAGTTAATAAAACTGCCTTACTATGCCCACGAGGACCAACGACTGTATTTAGTTCAAAATCGCCGATGCGATTACGTTGATTAATCAGCATGGGACGCTGTTCAATTGATCGCCCCAAAGATTGATCATATTTGGATCGTTGGCGTACGCCATGTTCAGGTAGATCATTCAAGGAGAAACCAATTCTCCCCTGATTTAGCCAATTATAAATAGATTTAGTCGCTAGTTTAAATTCGTGAGCAATCATTCCTGGTGACCAGCTTAGACGTAAATGGTTGAGAATTTTTTGCTTTAACTCATCGCTCAGCTTAGTTTTCCGACCACATCGTGATCGCTTGTATTCGGCATCTGTTTGTGCTAATTCAGCCTGATAAGGTTGACATCGAGATAATTCATAAGAAATTGTTGACGGTGATCGGTTCAGCCGAACGCCCATTTGGATATTGGACAGCCCTAGTTCACAAAAGGTTTCGATTTTAATTCGTTCGGAATAGGTTATACTAGACAAAAGATCAGCTCCTAAAAGATGGGTTTGTGGTAAACACCATTTTAAAGGAAGCTGATCTTTTTTGTCCGAACAGCGTTCGGATTAATTTTACAATCTACCTTTTAATTAAAATCCATTGACTTTGTTTTAGAATGATTCTAAACTGTAATTGGATCATTTTTGTAAGTAGACTCACCTCATTGTTTTTCACCAATCTATTAGGAGGCTATATTTTTTATGTCGAAGACAAAAGTTATTGTTGTTGGTGCATCGCACGGCGGCCATCAGTCAGTTCTGGAACTTACTCACAAATACTCAGACCTAGATATTAAACTATTCGAAGCAGGAGATTTTATTTCTTTCATGTCCTGTGGTATGGAACTATATTTAGAAAACAGCGTAACGAATGTTAATGATGTCCGTAATTTTAAACCTGCAGATCTCGAAAAACTTGGGACAGAAGTATACGCCAATCATGAAGTGACAAAAATAAATCCAGAGAATAAGCAAGTTATCGTAAAAGACTTAAAATCCGGTAAAATACAGAGCTATGACTATGATAAATTAATTTTAAGCTCAGGCGTCACTCCAAACAATTTACCAGTTCCTGGTCATGAACTAAAAAACGTTTATTCAATGCGCGGCAAGGATTGGGCAGAGAAGATCAAAGCAAAATTATCTGACCCAAATGTCAAAAATATTACTGTTATTGGCGCGGGTTACATTGGGATTGAAGCTGCCGAGGCCAGCATCAAAGCTGGCAAAAATGTTACATTAATCGATATGATTAATCGGCCTTTGGGTAACTATCTAGATACTGAATTAACAGATATCTTATCAAAAGAATTGACCAACAAGGGAGTTCAAGTTGTCACTGGTGCTAAGATCGAAAGCTATGAAGGTCTTGAAGCAGTTTCTGCTGTTAAGACAAGCGATGCAGAATATCCGAGTGACTTGATAATTCAAGCTGCTGGAGTAAAGCCTAATACTGATTGGTTAAGGGGAACGGTTGAACTAGATAAGCGCGGGTGGATTAAAACTGACAAATATTTGAGAACTAATCTGCCTGATGTCTACGCCATAGGTGATGCGGTATTGGCCTATTCAATTCCTGCCCAGAAGGACATGCCGATAGCTTTAGCCACGGTTGCCCGGCGCGAAGCCCGTTATGTAGCGGAACACATCTTTGAGAACACACCATCTATACCATTTTCAGGAGTAGTTGGCTCATCAGCATTAAGTGTTTTCGACTATCACTTTGCCACATCAGGTCTGAATATGACCACAGCCCAAAAGGCCGATATTGAAATTCACACATCCTTTTACAAAGACACTTTGCGTCCAGCTTATGTTCCTATGGAGAAGGGAAATACAGAGGTCTACGTAGAGCTAGATTACAATCCAAACACGCATCAACTATTAGGTGGTGCTGTATTGTCAACTTATGATATCACTGCCCAAGGTAATGTTATTTCATTAGCCATCCAACAAGGATTAAAATTGGAAGATTTGGCCGAAGCTGACTTTTTCTTCCAACCAGGCTTTGACCGACAGTGGAGCCTATTGAATTTAGCAGCCCAACATGCTCTTGGTGAACTTGAGTTTACAAAATAAAAAATTTTAAAGATCACTTACAGCTTGCTGTTTACAATCTATCATGAAACCTTTTACGGATCGGCTGCAAGACATTGCCCAAAGTATGAAGGATAGCAGCCAGCGAATTGAACGGTTGTTTGATTCGCAAACTACCCTACGTGAAGACTTTATTGCTAGTAGAAGTGAGCATAAGGTTATCAACGAACGCCTAGACAATGTTGAAGGCGATGTACGTGAACTCAAAAGTAAATAGTGCTAGGATTAAGTTAATCCTTCAAGATTGACACAACCAAATGACCACTCATCTCATTACGAGGTGGGTGGCCTTTTTTGTGTACATTCTGCTTCATTTAAACGGACAAGTATACGTCTAAAAAGTGAACGTGTCGTCTGAGAGAATAGGAGACTAATCTCCTATTCTCCTTTTTGGTTTATCATTCGAATTATATTTTCACGGTCACGGACATCTACATTTTTCTCTAGATAAATATTTGCCATCTCACGAACGAGATCATACATTTTCACATCTGTTACGTAAGAAATTGTTTTTACTAATTCGTAAACTGGAGGATCAACCTTCAGTGTCTTCCGCTGATAGCTCTTATATTTAGAAGCGTCTAAATCTCTTGAAACGTTAGCTTTTTTTTGAATGGTAACCTGCTGATTATTATTTCGCTTGATCAAAGCCACTGACAGTCATCGCCTTTCCTTTGCTTGTAAGCTTGTTACCAGTTATAAACTGATGAGCATAAGTGAAATTTTCTATATCTCCTGTATTTTCAAAGGACTTGATTCTTAATTCCAGTTCAGAGAATATATCAGCAAATAGTCCCCAAACGCGCTTGTCATGGTAATCTTCAAACTGAATTCCCTGAGCTGCATACCACTCCAATCTCGCATGGTTATTTACAATATTATTGAATACATTGTCTTTTCCAAAATATTCAATTGTTTCTTTTACGATTCTTTGATGAAGCGGACGTTTAGCCTGTAGCAAGACTGGAAGTATTCCGGCAACTTGAAAATGAACTTTATCCCCAAAATCGTCTGCTAATGTTTGAAGATATGTTAAGACAAGACGTTTAGACCCATCGAAAGCAAATTGTTGTGTTTCCTGAATAACGATAATGTAATCAGCACATACCATGGCGTTGTCAACTTTAATATCTGTCGAAGGAGGAACGTCGATAAATATGTAGTCATATCTATCTTTTATTTTGTTTACTAGCTTGCTAAGATAAAAAGTTCGATCACTTATACTGGAAAATTTATTATCAAGGAAATCTCCAAATTTTCTTGTGTCGTAATCGGAGCCAATTAAATCCAAGTTATCAGAAAGAGAAACAATCCCTTTTTCTAAGGAACCATCTTCTATACAGCTCATGAATGATTGATTAAATGTCAAAACTTGAAATGTTTTAGCTAAGAACTGTGTTGCATTTCCCTGCAAATCGGTATCTATAACTAAAACTTTTTTGTTGTAAAATGAAGAGGCAACAACAGCTTCCATGACAGTATCGGTTGTTTTTCCAACGCCGCCCTTTTGCTGAGCGTTTACAATAACATATCCCATTTGGACACCTCACTTATGTATTTAATGCAATAGTACACTTTTACATTAAATAAAACAAATTAAGGAGACTAGTGTACTAGTGTACTAATCCCCTTGTCTCCTTATACACTAAGAGATTAGGAGATAAAAGCATAAAGCTGTTAAATATAGACCTGTTTTTGTATAAAAGGGGCACTAGTACACTAGTCTCCTTGTCTCCTTTTATCCTAGTGTACTAGTCTCCTTTTAAACATTTTGAAAAAGGAGACTTTTACGATTTGCCTTTACAATTGGCATAAAAGCGTCTATTATTAGTTGTGCAATTAAAACAGAACATAAAAAAACACCCACCAACTGGAATTGGTGAGCGCCACACATAAAAGTCATATTGTTTAACGACTATTATAACATGGCCGGTGCGATTTTTAAAGCCCTAGGGGACAAGCTGGGGTCTAAATCCAAGGGGACACGTTTGCCAGTGCGACTTCAATAAGTCTGGCTATACCACAACAAGGTCATCTGTACGGCTGGGTGGTGAATGGTGAGCGCGACCATTAACGGCGCGGGTGGTAAAATGAAGCTTCGGCTTGGTGCCATTGATTAGTTGGTGATCGAACAAAAATAAATACGTATCATCAACGCCTACTAGGGCGTTTTTTAGTAGGCTAAACCGAAAACGTAGGTTTATAATGAGTGGTGGTAGCAATACCGCAATTGTACAGACAAGCGACGGGCGTTAACGACCGACGAACTAAGGGGAAACTTTTAGTTAGCAGAATTGTACTCTGGTTCAGTTATTTCAAATAGCTGTTTCCAGGGAACAATTCTGCGCTCAAAACGTCACTCCCTCTAAACTGAATGGAAAACCGTAACCCGTCAAGACAAATTCCAAAGAAAGTTGGTGGAATTGTTGAAATGTAAGGATTACATTGTTCCCTTGAATCCTGATGAACTTAATAAGAGAATAATCTACCGAAGTTCAGTCAGGATTACGAGTCGGCAAAGGAATCAAGTAAAGAGAGTCTTGCATAGCCAAGGGTATGAAGGAAAGATTGTAGGTATTCGATATACCCGTGTAAATTACAAGTATTCATTCAGAGTATTGGTGAAGTACCAAGGAAATGTGGGTCAGTTTCTAGTTAATACAAAGAATGAGACTATTCGATTTGATGGAATGGTCTAGGAAAAAACTAAGTGAATTTCACAAAGACAGTTTCCCCAATTAAAGCCAATCTAAGACCTAGACCACTTCTTTTTAAGGTGGTTTCACAAACGGAAAATAACGGAATGTGGAAGTATCGGGATAGCTGGGGGTTACTTGGGATAAGCCGCCTTATGTGAAGTAGAAATTGGTATACTAAAAAAGGCTCCCGGTTTAACACTGGAGGCCTTTTTTCTAGGTTACATATTTTGAGGATGAATGTTTTTTATCTTCGTAGCTTTTACTTGGGTGCTGTAACATGACTGCTTAGTTTTTGGTGCCGTACCCCGCAACAAATGCGGCGCTTCATTGGCATTATCTTAAATGCTAAGTACCGAGTTGAGAAAGATCACAAAGATATTGGCGTCATAATCCCACTTGATGATGAAGAACTTAAACCGCTAATGACTAAAGCCTTGAGACGCTACTTTAACGTCCTAAGAAGTAATGAGAAGCACATCAAGAACGTGGAAAATTACCTGTACGGCACCATGCAAAACCTATTTGGTGTTTGGTGGAATAAACAAGCGGCTAGAGAATATGCGGCCAAACACCCCGAAGAAGAAAAGTCGGCCGACAACGATAACAGTGGGTTGTACTACTAGTCCTAAAAGGCTGCAAAATCCTTTATAAGCGGTTTTAAGACTTACTAACATCTTTATGCTTAAGCTAGATTTAAATGGCTTAAACAGAAGAATAGGGGCTTTTAAATGAGTGCCAGAGCTACCCAGCTCAAAAATTCAGCCTTTAGATCAACGCCAAGCTCAAGTGATTTGAGGCCAGGGCTTTATCTATTGATAAGGTACTCAAAAGGTAGTATAATGGTAGTAGCAAAAGACAGGAGATGAGACAATCATGGCAGTTAAGGAAAAGAAACGGGTCCAAGTCAAGATTGATAAAGATTTGGCCGATGATACCGAAGCAGTTTTAAGCGAATTGGGCTTAAATCCAACCACGGCCATTAACATGTTTTACAAGCGGATTGTTGCTAATGGTGCTTTACCTTTTAATGCGTCTTTAAGCGAAGAAGAAAGAGCTAATTTACGCTTTTTAAAGGCGACCGAAGGGACACCAGTCACCGAGTTCAAAGACGCTAAAGAGGTCGCTGATTGGCTTAACGATCCAGATGAGGACTAATGACTTAGTCAGCCTATACGTTAGTTTTGTAGAAACTAACGGTGGCAAGTCTCGGCCAGTTTTAATTCGTCGGGTATTAGAACAGACGGTCGAGGCTTTTAAAATTACTAGTCAGTATGAAAAGAAGTCGGCTTATATCAAGCAACAATATTATCCGATTCAAGATTGGCAATCCGCTGGGTTGAAGAAACCTTCCTGGGTCGATCTTGGTAATATTTATCGCTTTCCCAAAGCCGGTTTAAACTTTAAAGAAATCGGTCATTTAAGTAAGCTAGATCAAAATAAAATTTCAGATTTTACGCTTGACCTAAAATCAAAAAGAAGAGGTAAGGGTCAAAAGATAATTCAACAGCGATCAAGTAAAAGGAAGAACAAAGAAAGTAAAGCAGAGCTTACACAAAGAATTTAAAAACAGTTAAAAGACTTTGCTAAACACAATCCAGAAATTAAGCCAAAAAACAATCCTGAAAATAAAAACGATCGGCCTAGTTATTAGGTTGATCGTTTTTTAATTTATCCGGTTTATGGGCGTTAACATAGTCAGCAAATGTTTTTAAAAGTTCTTCGGTTTGTTCGACCGAGAGGTTATTAGCTTGAAAGTACTTTTCTAATAAAGCCCCTTTTTGAATTAATCGGCGAGAACGGGCTTTGCGGGCTTGCCGATTTTCATAGTATTTAGATTGGCGTAATTTAAAATCTTCCCGATCAATTTTTTGTTTTAAACGCGCTTGCTGCGCGACTAGTTTTTCATATTGATTAGACATGGAATTTCCCCATCTCGTATGGCTAATGATCTACGGACTTTACCTTTAAAAATTCAGAAAATTGCTTGGCTAAAAGCTTAATCTGATCGTTAGACAAATTAGCATAATCTAAATTGGCTTGACTGATGATTTGTTTACCTAGCCGTTGTTCAATCTTATTTTTTTCGTCCTTAATTTTTTGATTAAGGGCTTTTAATTTAGCTTCTTGTTTTTCTAAGTTACTTTGAGACATAACGATCCCTCCAATCATATTAGAAATAATCACCGAGACTATATCATATAAGAAACGTTAAGTCAAAGTATAAAATTTGAAATAGCGAAGCGGAAGGCATACACTAAGTTAAAGTTAAGAGAATCAGAAGACCGAGTGAAACGAGGCCAATGCGCACTTACACATAGAATTAATTCTATGTTGTGATAACCCATTAAAACCTGTATTAGAAGTCGCCGTTGGCGACAACAAAATCAAACCCCAAAACCCAAAGAAAGATGGTGATCGACATGGCAATTTTTCATATGAGTTTTAGTAATATTAGTGCTGGTAAAGGCCGGAGCGCAATTGCCAGTTCCGCCTATCGAAGTGGTGAAAAACTATTTGATGATAAAGAAGGACGAAGCTATTTTTATGCCCGTTCAGTTATACCAGAAAGCTTTATCTTAATCCCAAAAAATGCGCCAAAATGGGCAAATGACAGGCAGAAATTATGGAACGGGGTTGAAAAGAAAGATCGAAAATCAAACTCACGCTACGCTAAAGAGTTTAACGTCGCCTTACCGGTTGAACTAAGCGAAGATGAACAGAAAGCATTATTGACTAAATACGTGCAAGAAAACTTTGTTGATCAAGGTATGGTGGCTGATGTCGCAATTCACCGCGATCACCCAGATAATCCGCACGCCCATGTCATGTTAACGAACCGTCCCTTTAACCCAGATGGTTCTTGGGGACTTAAAGCAAAAACGAAGTACATTAAAGATGCAAATGGCAAACAACTTTTAACCAAAAGTGGGTTTCCAAAACAAAGGAAAATTTGGCTAGTTGATTGGGATAAAAAAGAAAAAATAACTGAATGGCGGCACAATTGGGCGGCTAGTGTTAATCAAGTTTTAGAGCAAAAAAATATTCCGGATCGGATCAGTGAAAAATCATTTATTGAGCAGGGAATAGATGATACACCAACCCAGCACGAAGGAATCAATAGCAAACGACACGAGCGAAAAGCATTTAACCAGCAAGTTGAAGAGCAAAGAAAGGCGCAAGCAAAGTATCATAATCTTGATCAAAAGATTAGAAATCATGAACATTTTGACGCCTTGACCGGTGAGCTTTCTTTCTCCGAAAAACACACAATTCGTGATCTAAGTCAGCAACTGAAAACCTATGTGGACTTGGAACACCTAGATGATAAAGAACGTATGCTATTCAATTGGAAAAATAGCCTCTTAATTAAACACGTGATTGGCGAAGATGTGGCTCAAAAATTACTCACGATTGATCAGCAGAGCATGTCGTTAGCACAAGCTAACCAATTGCTAAATAAAGTGGTTGATCGAGCAACTAAAAAACTCTATCCAACAGTTGATTTTGAGCAGACCACACTGGCACAAAGGCGTGAATTAATCAAAGAAACCAATAGCGAACAAACCATTTTTAAAGATAGTGAATTGACTGAACGGTTAGCGGATATTCGAAACGACTTACTGACCCAGCAATTATTAACGTTTACCAAACGTCCATATACGAGCTGGCAGCTAGTCAATCAGCAAGCCCAGACAATTGAGAAGCAATTAACCGCGGTACTAGCCAAACATGGACACCAATTGGACGATTTGAAGCATACTGATCGGGGCATGCTAGCCGATTATCAACCTAATGAGCTTGAATTCATTTCTAAAGCGATTAAAGATTTACGGGTCATTAGGGAAGTTAAAGATGTGGTTCAAACCCAATACAACAGTATTTTAATGACGGCTTTTCCTGACAGTGACTTAGATAAGTTAGATACGATTGACAAGGAACAAATCTATACAGCCGTGGTTTATTATGATCCAGAATTAAAGCCATTGAGTGTAGATGACCTTAGACAATTACAACACCAACCACCTGTGGTCTTTACTAATCAGCAACATCAGGCGGGGTTAAATTACTTATTAGGTAAAATCGAATTGCAGGACATCAAAGATCATCGCTTACAACGGGTCTTAAAACACGATGGTACCCGCCAACTATTTCTTGGTGAATGTGAGCAAGATCCTAAGTTGAATCACAAACAAATTGAAGCCGTGCAAACCCGCTTGAAACAGCAAGCAACTCTGTTTGACCAATATAAGCAAGAGCAAGTTAAACACTATCAAGCCATTAATTACCACCAGACCAGCCCTAAAAATTACCTAACTAACATTTTGGATGAAACTTTAATAACCATCTTATATGCCAAAAACTCAGATTATCTAAGAAAACAACAGTTGAGAGGGCTAAAAGAGACCGAGTGGGAAATGACCAAGAAACAGCGGCAACATCAAACGAGAAACCGGCATGAAGATGGCGGAATGCACTTGTAATCAAAATGTAAAATAAAATAGTATCAATGCACCCATTTAAGTGTTAAACTAAGGCTAAATTAAAGAAAGGAGAATCCGCATGTGACAAACAAACAAAAATGGCACAGTTTAGCACAAGCAAGTCGTGAACTAGGACATGGACGCAATTATGTTAGTGCTTGGCTGGGCAGACATAAAGAAGAATTTCCGGAAGAATTAATGCTTGGTTCTGGGAAAACCAAGTTAATATCTGATGAAGGCATAGTATGGATTAAGAAGCATATAAAAAAAGAGGGCGTCCTCGTCAGCAATAGCAGTGCTAACGGGGATCAGCACCTAGAAGTCGCAATTCTAGGTGTCACCCTCCTAATAATCCATTTTACAGGGCGGGTTAGGGGTAGTCTAGCACCTTTATGACTTTGACCTGATTATGCAATAAAGGAGGTGAGGCAATGAAAGTTGAAAGCTGGCAAGGCATTAAAGGTAAGTTAGTTCATGATGATCAAAAAGCCATTGTGGTTGATGATGACCAAGAATTAGCGGATCAGAAGCAATTGCAAGCGCGGTTGGCAAGTGATGGACGACCAATTGATGAAGCTCGGCAAGCCATGATTAAAAAGACAGTTAAACGACAATTTAAAATTGAGCCAATAAAACTTAGCGGTTGGTTTAATCGTCATCAAGATAGCCACAATGCTAAAAAAGTCGAGCAACTGGTGAGCGAAAAGCCCACTCATCAATATAAGCAGATCAAAAATGAAATGGCTTTTTTTGGAGAAAGCTTTTTAGAAGGCTTTTTGGGTTTCTATGGGTTAGAAGTCGATAACGCTTTAGGTCGATACGAACATAACTTGCACATCTTAGAAACCCAAGAGTTAGGCCAATCGGAAAAAGAATATTACTTAGCTACCAGCCAAAATGGGCGGGTTAACTTAGCAACCGATCCATTACCAAGCCAGCAAATTGCCGAGGAACAATTGGATAAGTTCTACAAGCGTGAACCCGAGCAAACGCAAGCAGAGTCAGTTCAGTTACGGTCACAAGAAGACGATGGAAAGGAGGAATAACATGAAATTCAACAGAATGAAAGCGCTAACAGTCAGTAGTGCCACCGCAATTTACTTGGGCTTGATGAACGCCCAGGTTGTCTTTGCCGCAGACGGTGGCGAAGTTAAAAGTAAGCTAACCAGCGCTGGGAAGACGATTCAAGGTATTTTAACCGGGTTGGTCGTGTTAGTTGGGATTTGTGTGGCGCTATTTATTATTATCAAAAGAATGCCTGACGCAGATGATCCGCGAGAGAAATCAGAGGTTTATCACGCGGTTGGTCGGGTGGCTGGTTTAGTGGCCTTAGCGGCAGCAATTATCTGGCTATTACCTTGGGTTTACAGTCTATTCACTTAATTTAAAAAGGGGCCTGCCAAATGAAGAAAGGTAAAGAGTTCATCTTCCCAGAAAACGTTGATAAAGACTACGGCATTTGGAAAGACTACACCTTAAAGGATTTTGGCGTAGCGGGACTGGCAGGACTAGTGGGATTGATCTTTATTGCGATCCCACCCTATGGTCTGATTTTAGTCCTGATAAAAATAGTGATTGTTGTCTTAGCCATGACGATTGTCATGGCTATTTTAACAATTAGGCCAGTTGCGGCGCGGAAGAATATTAAAGTGCGGGATAACTTTAAGTTGAAACGCCGCTATGCCAATAGCCAAAAACTGTTTTATTTAAAACCGAAGAAGCGAGGTGAACTAAATGCGTTTGAAGAAGAGCAAAACCGCCAATAAATCAGCGAAACTCGATTGGGATTACCAACCGCCTAAAATCAATGGTGGCAAAGAGACCATTGATAACATGAGCTTGGTGGTGGGTATGTATGGTAATTACGAAGTTACCAAAACGGGTAATCTCGTTGGCATTTTGGGAGTTAGTGGGATCAACCTTGATCTACTTAATGAAACCGAACAACAGGACGTCTTTGAGGACTATGGCGCGTTTCTGATGAGTACGTTGGGTGAAGGCGTTGATGACACGTTGCAGTTCTTAGAGCCAACGATTCCCGTCAATATGACGGCTTATCTCAATGGTCTCAAACGGCGGTATCTCGCACTACAAAAAGATCACCCCGAGCAACAGTTCAAAATTCAATTAATCGCCAGTTATTTGGACCACTTTACTAAAGTCCAGGAATCCAAAAACATGACGACGAAGCAACATCTGCTAATCGTTAAGGTGCCGATTAAGGACAAAAGCGTTAAAAGCTTAAACTTAGCCGTCACTCATTTAGACGAAAAGATCGAACAGGTTAAACGAGATATTGAAAATGCGTTAACGGACTTTGATGTGACGGCCAAAGTGCTGACTAGTCAAGAAGTCCAAGAAATTTTAAAGAACCTGATTAATTTCAATGGATAGGAGGGAGAAACATGAGTTTTGGTGATAAAGTCATTGATTTATTCATGCCAACTAAGAAAGAGAATAGCCAAGGCACCGGAGAGCCAACAGGTAGCAAAACCAAACCAGCGGGCGAGAATTTTACCAAACTAATTGATCGTGATAGCTTGCATTCACTGTTCCCATTCAGTTGGGAACAGTACCCCACCTACGTGCAGTCGGGTGAGAACTTTATTCGAGTATTAGCGATTGCTGACTATCCCAAGCGAGTGTACGGCAACTGGTTGTCAGAATTGAAGCGCAAAAAAGGCGTTATCGATATTGTGCAATATATCGACAGCGCCAGTAACAATTCAATGATTACCTATTACAAGAAGACGATTCAAAATAAGGAAGCACAGAAGCTCAATACGTTCGACCCGTATAAAAAGAAGATTCTGCAAAATTATATTGATTCGGCCAATATGCAACTAGATAAATACCTCGATAATTCTACCACATTTGTCTATCAACATATGCTCATTTATCTGCGGGCCAACAGTTTAGCGGAATTAGATGACTTAACCGAAAACGTTAAAAATACGCTGATTAAGCTACAAATGAAGCCCCTCGTGCCTGTTAAGGCCACCTTCCAAGCTTTTTGGTCAACCATGCCAATTAACGAGAACCTTATGGGGGATTACACCTATAAAGAAAGTAATACCGAAGTCGCCAGCAGTATGTTTCCCTTTGATGACGCCGAGATTTTGGACTTAAAGCCCAGGAGCGATATTGAAGGAGTTAACAAAGACACCAACAGTTTAATTGCCGTGGATATGTTGGATCGCAATAAGACCCTGAACCAAAATCAAGTCATTATCGGAACTTCCGGGGTCGGCAAGACCACCTATATGATTCAGAAAATTCTACGCTACGCCATTCAAGACTATCAAATCTACATTATTGATCCGGAAAACGAATATACCAAGATTGTCGATGCCCTGGGTGGGGCAGTCTTGCACTTAACTTCTAATGCGAAGTACAAAATTAACCCACTACAAATCTTTTCCGAGGAAATCCTAAGCGCTGATGAAGCAGTCACAAACCTTGATCTATTGGTCAAAGATAAGATTCAACGACTAAAGGGATTCTTTGAAGTCCTCAAAACCGGGATTACCCAAGTTGAATTGGCAATCCTTGATGATGTTGTTAAACAGGCTTATGTCAACAGTGGCGTTTTGAAATATAGCCGCTTAAAAGAGATTAAAGACGATCAGTGGCCGACCTTATCCAATGTCTATGACGAGTTGGCAAAACTAGCTGATAAGGACGCTGACAAATTCAGTCGGGTTAAAGACTTCTACTACATCTTAGGCAGTTATACCCATGGTTCTAACAGCCTATTTGATGGACACACCAACGTCAACTTAAAGGGCAAGGTCATTTCCTTTGATTTAAAACCGCTGCAAAGTGAACAGGAAGTCCAATCAGCAGCCTATCTGAATACTTTTCAATATTTGTGGGACGAAATCACGAAAGATCGGCATAGCCGCAAGAAATTGTTTGTTGACGAATTTCATTTTCTGACCTTGCACAAAGCGGCCGCTACCTTTTTCCATCAAGCCTATAAGCGCTTTAGAAAGTACAATGCCGGGGCGATTGCCGGGACGCAACAAATTCAAGATGTGATTGAAGGAACGACAGATACTGGGCAGAACATTGGTGAAGCCATTATTGGGAACTCCTATACCAAGGTATTCTTTGGCCTTGATGGTAAAGGCGTTGATGATGTGATTATGAAACTACGCATGACGTTCTCGGATAAGGAAAAGAAGTTATTAGAACGCCGTAGACAAGGTGAAGCCCTGATGATCTATGGTAGCCAACGCGCTTTTATGCGGGTGGAGCTGACCGAAGAAGAATTGCGGTTAATCGACCCAGAAGCTTACCAAGAAAAATACAACCGTGAGACCGCCACACAACCGGATTATCAAAAGCGCGTGATCCTGACACCAAGTGAAATTGACGCCTTGACCACCACCGAAGAGGAAGGAGGGACTTTAAATGAGTAAAGCAAACCAGCTATTGAATATTGAGGTTGGCACGTTCAAACGACAAGGAAACAAGTTAATCCTCGAACTCAATCACAATCAATTTCGATACGACCAATTAAGTGAGCTACACGAATTAAAGCAAGCTGATCCCAAATTCTTGCAGTTAGTCAACTTGGTTGAACAAGACCAGAAGGTCGTTTTAACTTATACCTTGCCAGATAAGGTCAAGTCACTAAAGGAATTACCCCATGAAAATAAGGCGATCCGGTCAGCGATTGCAAAGGAAATCATGAGACAGGACGTGGTCACGGATAGTCAGTACCATATTGCGTTGAACCCAGCCAATCTATGGTATTACCCAATGCGACACGTTTGGTACGCTTATCGCGCCAATGAACTCATGCCTTATGATGATAAGCACAGCAACTTAGCTAAGTACAAGGCTTTAATTCTATTTTGTTTAACGGGGACGCCATATGAACGGCTATTGAGCAACCCTAAAGAAGCCCTAGCCAAACACCCTGACGAGTATTTACAACAAGTGGCTAAAGCCACGTCGTTAGCCGAATTAAAAGAAGTGGTTAACGGCATTGAGGATTTTGTCAGTTACCACGAATGGCAAGCAGTTGAACAGAACCAGCAGAAAAACAAGCAACGTTTTTGGTTAAGTGTGGCTGGGATTGCGATTGTGGCAGTGGTGGCCGTCGGTTTAGTTCATAAAAGTGATGAACGGAAGTATCAGAGTTTGGCTAATCAGAACCAAGCCCAGGTCACGCGATTAAGATATAGCGGGAAAATTCAGACTGCTTTAAATGATCAGAAGTGGTCAGAAGCCCAAAAAGCCATGCAAAAGGCCGGGTACAGTTCAAGTAAGCAAGCCCAAACATTCCTAAAGCATAAACAATACCAGCAAGCCTTAAAGGTTGATCCAAGTCAGTTGAACAAGGTTGTTAATGCGGCTTATGCCAACCAAGATAGCAGTCAAGTGGCTGATTGGCAGTTACCAACTAAGGCGACGAGTAAGCAAAAAGATCAATTGAAACTCGAAAAAGCGATTGTTAATTATGATACCAATACGCTTAATAACCAATTATCCTTTACGACGAACGCTGATGTTTTATTGAGAATGGGACAAGCCTTCCTAGCCCATAACGATACGCAAGACGCCCAGACCGTCCAAACCAAGTTAGCCGGCGTGAACAGCCCTAAAGCTAAGTATTTAAAAGCACTGTTAAGCCTCAATTCCGCTAAGAACGAAGTTAGCGACGCGCAAAAGAAATTAGACGACGCCAATAAAATTGATGGCAGTAAAGATAAGGACAAAGACAAGAAGGTGGCTTCGGCTAAGTCGGACTTAAAGAATGCGCAAAGCGACCAATCAGCAGCGCAAAAACAAGTTGATCAAGCCAAGCAAAAAGTGGGTGATTAAATGCAGGTACTGTCGTTTGAATATAAGAAAAAGAAGTGGAAGCTGATTGCTTATATTGTGGGCGGCGCCATTCTGCTAATCGTCTTGCTAATTGCGGCAGTCACAGGTCAATTGCAAGAAAACAGTTGTGATAATTCGACTACCGCAACCCAGACCCAGCTTGATAGCAAGGACATGACGTCCAATGCTAAAAATATCTATGTGCATTGGAAACAGAAGTATGGCGCCACCCCGCAAGCGGCCGCCGGTATTTTGGGGGTGTTACAACTAGAAAGTCGGCTTGATCCAAAATCTGTTAATTCAAGTTCCGGTGCCACGGGCTTAGCCCAGTGGTTAGGTGGCCGAAAAGATAAACTGGAAGACTTAGCTCACAAAGAAAACAAACCAGCCACAAATCTCGGAGTGCAATTAGATTATCTCGACCAAGAATTGAACAGTAGTTACTATGCGTCAAATAAGAAGATATTCAAATACACGGACGTGCACAAAGCGACCAAAGACTGGTTGATGGATTTTGAGGGCATGAGCAAAAACCCGGAGCAATGGTATTTAAGCCAAAGATACGGTTATGCCGATCACTGGTATTCCGTGTTTGGTGCCAGTGATCCAGTAGCGGGCAATACCTTAGACAACGCGAGTTCCGGAGATCTGACCGAGCTAGGTTGTGATAGTGACCCGAGTTATTCCGGCGGTAGTATCGTCAAAAACGCGGAAAGCATGAAGGGGGACTTCTACTATGTGCAAACGCACCCCAGCCCCGATTTAGGCAGTGATTTAAAGAATCCCAGCAAAACTGGTGGCACGGATTGTTCGGGCTTTGTCTGGTTAGCGCTTAATAAAGCTGGTTACAAGGTACCGGCCAACATGGGCTGGTTTACCGGCACGATGGCTAGTGACGCCAAGGGCAGCCATCAATACTTGAAACAGATCAGTGAAAATGACGCGAAAGCCGGCGATATTGTGATTGTCAATCAAGGCGCCGGCGCGGGAAACAACGGCCATACGGCCATTCTGTTAGGCAAATGGCAAGGCAAAGCCACCAAGATTATTGAGCAAGGTGGGACAGGCGACAAGGTTAATGAAAGCACCTTTGGCACCGCCTTTTATAGCTTACTAAGTGGTGGTGATGTGACGTTAGCCCGGCCAATCAAGAAGTAAGGAGGGAGAAACAAATGAAGCGGAGCATGATTTTAAGTGTGGTGATTGGCAGCTTGATCTTAGTTCTGTCATTAGGGGCGAATGCCTATCAACATAGTCAAGTTAAACAGGCGCAACAGCAGATCACGCGCTTACAACAACAGAAGCGACAAGTTAGTCAGCAATTGACTAAAACCAACCAACAAAAGCAGTTATTGAGCACCCAAATTGACAGTTATAAGACCTACCAAAATAATAAAGACAAAAGTCCGGCTGAACTTAGCTTTAATACGGTGGTCACCAAGTTCTTTGACGTCATGAATAACTTTAAGCCCAAGACCTACGGTCAGCGTAAAAATGGCGTGAAAGACTTGATTTCCGACAAGCTCTATCAGCAATACTTTGCCAATAAAGGGACGTATGGCGATAGCAATAGTGTTTCAGCCAAGTTAAACCAACTGAATCTGTATACACAAAGTAAGCAGGGGCAAAACATGAAAGGCTTGGCGGTTGTTAGTTACCAAAGTAAGAGTGGCGACAACGACTGGCAAAAGGCGACGGTACTTTATCAAGTGACTTTCGATACCACCACGGATCGAATCACCGCGGTCCAAAATTTAGGTAGTAGCTTTAAAGCCAGTGACCTTAATTAAACGGGTTGGTAAAGCCCTAGCGGTAATCGTGGTGGTTTTAGCCGTTAGCGGGTTTGCTGGTCATCAATATGTCAACCACGTGGAAAAACAGCGACCGGTCATGACATTAGCTAAGTACCCTAAAAAAGTGTTGTTCTTCTATCGCGATGATTGCCCGGATTGTCAATCCATTTTTCACCGAATCTATTGGCACAACGCAATTAGTCATAACGTTATTTTTATCAACATGAATCAGCCGCAGAATCGCCATTACATTCAGAAGTATCAACTAACGTCGGTGCCAACCTTGATCCATTGCAAGCAACGGTACTCCGGAACCAACCAACAAAAGATTAAACAGATTGTAGGTGATTAGATGAAAAGTAAACTCTTAAATGCCGTTAAAGCTAGTTGGCCGTATCTACTAACGCTAATCATTGGCTTGTATTTAGCGGAGATTTTAGCTGGCTCTGTCATGGCCTTGTCGCGCTATAAACTAACTTTTGCCGATCATATGCCAACCGTATTAAAACAATTAGCCTTACACCCTTGGCACTATTACAACTTGTATTTAGGCCAAAAAAATCCGGTATTAATTATTGTCAGTGTGGCGGTGATCCTGTATACCATCTACTTTGCCTTGAAGCGAAACAGTAAGCACAAGGCTTGGGAAACAGCCGATACTGAAACTCACGGGAGCGCAACGTGGGGGAATTTAAAAGAATTGAGTGACCATTACTTTAGTATCAATACTAAAGACCTCACCACAGCATTTAACAAGAGTACCAAGGCCGAAATTCTCAAATCATTAGTGGATCGAAAAAAGTCAGCGAAAGGGGGAGATTAACATGAATGGCACAATTTTAGGAATCGTGGATAAGCAGGTTGTTTATCAGAACAACTCAACCAAACCAAATCGGAATATCTTTGTGGTTGGGGGCCCAGGATCGTATAAGACCCAGTCAGTCGTCATTACCAACCTGTTTAATGAAACGGAGAACAGTATTGTCGTCACCGATCCGAAAGGTGAATTATACGAAAAAACGGCCGGGGTTAAGTTAGCCCAAGGTTATCAAGTCCATGTCGTAAACTTTGCCAATATGGCACATAGTGACCGTTACAATCCCTTTGACTATATTCAACGGGATATTCAAGCCGAAACCGTCGCCACTAAGATCGTCCAGAGTGAAAATGCCGAAGGTAAAAAAGATGTGTGGTTCAGTACCCAACGGCAACTTTTGAAGGCACTAATCCTGTTTGTCATGAACCACCGGTCACCAGAGCAACGAAATTTGGCGGGCGTAACGCAAGTCTTACAAGAAAATGACGTCGAGGCCGAAGAAAAGGGCGCAGATAGTCCGCTAGATACCTTGTTTCTTGATCTAACTATGACTGATCCAGCGAGACGCGCTTATGAGTTAGGTTTCAAAAAGGCGAAAGGGGAAATGAAAGCCAGTATTATTGAGAGCTTACTGGCAACCATTTCGAAGTTTGTCGATCAAGAAGTGGCCGACTTTACCAGCTTTTCAGATTTTGATTTAAAAGAGATTGGCAATGCTAAGGTTGTCCTGTACGTGATTATCCCGGTGATGGATAACACTTACGAAAGCTTCATCAATCTGTTTTTCTCACAATTGTTTGATGAATTATACAAATTAGCCGCCGATCATCACGCTAAATTGCCCCATCAAGTTGACTTTATCCTTGATGAATTTGTCAATTTAGGGAAGTTTCCGAAGTATGAAGAGTTCCTGGCAACTTGCCGGGGGTACGGTATTGGTGTGACGACCATTTGTCAGACCTTAACCCAGCTACAAGCCTTGTACGGCAAGGATAAAGCCGAAAGTATCTTAGGGAATCATGCCGTTAAAATCTGCTTGAATGCCGCTAACGACGTGACCGCTAAATACTTTAGTGATCTGTTAGGAAAATCAACCGTGAAAGTCGAAACGGGAAGTGAGAGTACCAGTCATAGTAAGGAAGAAAGCCATAGTAAGAGCGATAGTTACAGCTATACGAGCCGTTCCCTGATGACGCCCGACGAAATCATGCGTATGCCCGAAGATCAGAGCTTATTAATCTTTAGTAATGCGCGGCCAGTCAAAGCTACAAAAGCGTTCCAATTTAAACTATTTCCTGGCGCTGATCATTTAGTTAACTTGTCACAGAACGAGTATCAAGGCCAACCAGAAGCCAGCCAAGAAACCAATTTTAAGAATAAGGTAGATAAGTGGAATCAGACAGTTAAAGCACGGCACCAAGCCAAAAAAGACGATCAGACAACTGATGATGAAGAAGACAAGTTGCAGGACAACATCGATCAAGAATTAGAGACTAGACATAAGAAAATGCTGGGATAAGGATTATAGAAGGAGAGTAACTTATGAAATCATATAGGAAATATATAATCGCTGTAATGACAGTATTGTTGATTGCTATTGGTCTAACTGCTTGTGGGAAGTCTACAGCGCAAGACTTGCAAAGTCATCAATGGACGTTTGCTTCCAGTAAAGATAATGGTACGGCCACTACTGCAAAATTCTCTAAAGAAAACCTAACTCTGTCCCAGGCGGGATTTAGCGAGGTATACAGTTACAAACTGACTAAGCGAAACGGTGATGAACAGATTAAGTTCGTTGGTAAAAATAGTGTTTCAGGCAGCACAGAAACACGCTTGTTTAAGATTAAAAAGCAGTCAGACAAATATAAACTAACACCAATTAATACACTGGCTAAAAGCGATACTGGTACGGTATCACTCATTTCCAAATAGACAAAGGAGGGATTTAAAATGACAAATATCATTCAATCAGCCATTTCACACTTTTTCGAATGGCTCTTGTCTGGACTATTGGACGGCTTATTCAATATCTGTAAGGCAATCATTGACCAAGCCAACCAAAGTTTACCGATTGTTAAAACGTGGTATGCCATCTTCTTGTCATTTGCGACATCGTTAGTTGTTGTGGTTGTACTTGGTCGCATTGTGATGACAATTCTAAAAGAAGCAGACGAAAGTACCGATGTTACTTGGGCCAATATTATTATGGACGGGATTAAATCAGCGGCTGTGATCCCAGTGTTCGTGTTCTTACAAGGCTTTATTCAAAGTTCAATTACCTTTCCGCTCCTAAAGTATATGTTTAGTTCTGATCAGAAATTCACGGCCAAATCGATTACTGGCATGAATAAAGTTCCTGGGCTAAAAGATGTTGGCATTTCGCTACCCTTACAGATTTTATTTCTACTAATCTTCACTGTCGTAACCGTCGTGTTCTTTATCAAAATGTGTGTGTTTGTGGCTGATATGGCTTGGTATAACCTGACGATTCCTTTAGCGGCAATGAGCATGGCGACTGAAAGCTTTGATTATAGTGGCACGTGGTGGAAGAAGTACATTTATTACAATGCGTCCATTATTAGCCAGGTGCTTTGTATGTCACTATCAGTCTGGTGTTTCACTAATATGGCAAAGTATGGGTTTATTGCCTTTATAGCTTCAATCGGATTCGGTTTCCTGGTGGTCAAAACACCTGACGCCGTTAAAGACTTTTGGGCTTCAACCGGTGTGACTAAAAGTGCTGGTATGGGCGCTATGAGAATGTTTCAAAATTATTTCCGTAATCACTAGGAGGGATACGTAGTTATGAAAAAAATCGCACACTGGTTATTGGAAAAAGCCAAAAAAGATATGCGAACCGACCCTTTTGCAACACCTTCACGGCGGACTAAGTTGTCTTACTATTTTGATAACTTAGTTAGCATGGTCTTCTATATAATGGGAATTTACCTCATGTTAATGGATTTATACCAAGAGCTTTTCACGGCGAACCATACCGATTTTTTAGGAACTGCGCTAATGGCCTTAGTTTTACTGCTGGGTGGCTTATTATTCCGTTGGTCAGCCTATGCAGATCTCAAAGCCATCAACCGGTATCAACATTATTTGAAGCAACAATCGATAGTGCAACAACAAGAATTGCGACGTGAAACTTGGTTGAAAGCGGCTGAACAAGGTAAAACAGAATTAGAACGGAAGCTTAATCGCAAGGAGTGAACGAATATGACCACTGTTATCTTAGCTGAAAAACCTAGTCAGGCCCGTTCATACGTTCAAGCCTTTCAAAAGAGCACAAAAAAACAGGGTTACTATACGGTTAGCGACCCTGTCTTGCCCGCAAATACGCTTGTCACGTATGGTCTCGGACATTTAGTTGAACTAGCCACACCGGATAAGTACGATCAGAAATATCAGCAATGGGCCTTATCTAATTTACCGATTTTCCCCGATAAATACAAGTTTGAAGTGGCAGCTAGTAAAAAAGCCCAATTCAAGATTGTTAAAGACTTATTAACGAAAGCCGATACGATTATCGTCGCTACTGATAGTGGCCGAGAGGGTTCTAATATCGCCTGGTCGATCATGAACCAAGCCCATATTGATGTTACAAAGAAAACGATTAAACGTCTTTGGTTAAATAGTTTGGAAAAAGACGCCATTATTACCGGCTTTAAAAATCTTGGTGATTGGCACAAAGACTATTTGGCTTATAAAGAAGCCCAAACCCGTCAAATTAGTGATTGGTTGATCGGTATGAATGGCAGTCCTTTATATACTTTATTATTGAGACAAAATGGGGTGCGTGGGGTGTACTCAATTGGTCGCGTACAGACGCCAACTTTGTATATGGTCTATCAAAGAGATCAACTCATCAAAAACTTTAAGCCCGAACCCTATTTTGAACTGAATGCGGAAATTTTAGCTAATCGGCAAAAATTCGAGGCAAAATTAGACCCTTATCAGCGGTTTAAAGACGAATCAGGGCTAATGACATTTATGCAGGCTAAACACGTTCAGAAAGGCTCACAGGCCGGTTTAATCAAGAACGTCCAAAAGCAAGGCAAAAAGCGTGCTAGTCCGCAACTATTCTCGCTATCCAGTCTGCAAAGTGCCATGAATAAACGGTATCACGCCAGTGCCAGCCAAACCTTAGCGGCCATTCAAAGTTTGTACGAAGACAAACTGCTTAGTTATCCACGAACCGATTGTGCTTATATCACTGATGAAGAATTTGCGTATTTAGTGGCTAATCTGACGAAGTATCTGGGTTTAGTCTCTAAGCAAGTCTCTTTAACTAATACCACGCCGAATAAGCGCTATGTCAACGTTCAAAAGGTCGAAGAACATTATGCCATTATCATGACTAAAGTTGTGCCGACGAAAGAGAAATTAGCCAGCTTGCCCAAAATCCAGCAACAAGTCTATGATTTGGTGTTACGAACCACGTTAGCAATGTTTGCTGATCCTTACGAATACGAGGAAACCACTATTATCACCCAGGTTGGCGACGCTAATTTTAAAGCAACCGGGAAGGTGCCAACTAAGCCAGGTTGGCAGGCTTTATTTGATGAAAACAAAGCCGACCAGCAAGCCGCCGCCACCTTACCGCTGGTTCATCAAGGCGATCAAGTCCAAGCCAACCTGCAAACGCCGCAAAAAGAAACAACACCACCGGTACCCTTTACCGAAGGTACCCTGATTACGGCAATGAAGACGGCCGGTAAAACGCTTGATGATGAAGAAGCCCAGGCAATTCTCAAAGATGTACAAGGCATTGGGACAAGTGCGACCCGGGCGAATGTGCTCGAAGTGTTGAAGAAACGCGGCTATCTCGTCACTGAAAAAAATAAACTGCACGTCAGTGAAGCCGGAATTACTTTATGCAAAGCGGTTGAACTCGAACCATTGCTGACTAGTCCGGAAATGACAGCTAAATGGGAAAAAGCGTTACAACAAATCAGTACCGAAGAACGCACCCCAGCTAACTTTTTAAGTCAAATTAGGAAGTTTGTGTCTAAATTAATTGCTGATGTACCGACCCAATTAGCAGGAAATTCAGCGATCAAACAACAGATTAACCACCAGCAGCAGGCACAAAAATCCGCCGAGGTCTTCTTAGAAACCCCACAAGCCACCGTGTTAAATAAACAAAAGTTTTACATTGTAAAGCCCAAACAAGGGGAAGACTTTACCTTACCCAAGAAATGGAGCAGTAAGACCCTCGGTAAGACCGCAATTAAAGCGTTGGTCACTAAAGGGGAAACCAGCAAATTAAAGGGGTTCAAAAGCAAAAAAGGGAAGTCATTTGCGGCCAAGTTAAAGCTTGACGGCCATAAATTAAGTTTTGACTTTGATTAGACCTTACCTACCGCCTTCCACGACGTTCCAGTTGGTGAACCCGTCATTTAGGATTACTTTTACAGACCAAAAGTAATCTTAAACAACGGGTGAGATTAGCAAAGCAAAGGAGATTATCAAATGAACAATGAATTAGCAGTCACTGGTAGCGAATTACCCGTTTTGCAGACTAAAGAAACCTACAAGTATTTAAAAGAAATCACTGGTAATGGCGCTTATTATCAAGTCGCTTGGCAAAAATTAGCCGACGGCTACGTCGCTCTTTATGGCACAACCCCGATTCAAATAAGATCGGTACCAACCCTGAACGATATTTTTGAAGATGAGGAGGGGTAGACAATGCCAAGTAAAGCCGACGTTAAAGCCTGGAAGGCGCAACTAGTTGCCCAAGCTGAACAGCAAATTCTAAAATTAACTGATAGTGACCGATTTAAACAGTATCTTAATACCCTGGCGAAATTCCACCAATACAGTGCTAGAAACATTGATTTAATCTATGCTCAAAATCCGCAAGCGACCCAAGTCGCAGGCTTTAAACAATGGCAGACTGATTTTAACCGCACCGTTAATAAGGGGGCTAAGGCCATTCGAATTGCTGCCCCGATTATTAAGAAATTAACCCCCGCTGATCAAAAGCGACTTGATACCACCGACGAACGTGCCATTGTCGGTTATCGTTATCTGCCCATCTTCGATATATCACAAACTAGTGGTGACCCAGTCCTAAGTGCTAAAGATTTTGTCAAAGAAAACTTGGCCGATCATCAGAATGTGACGAGCTTGTATAACGCGTTCAAAGATTATTTAAACCAACAAACCGATCTGCAAGTCAGTGAGGCACCCTTAGCGAAACTAAATGGAGCTAAAGGGTACTTTCAACCTTGCACTAATAGAATCGTCATTGGTGGTGATGAACCTGACAATGCCCTAAAATTAAAGACGTTGTATCACGAATATGCGCATAGTCAGCTACATGGGTTAAAAGCAGCTTTTAAAGATCGCCCACGAGCCTATCAGGAAACCCAAGCCGAAGCGGTCGCATATGTTGCCATGCAAAATATTGGCGTTGATACCAGTAACTACTCACTTGGTTATGTGGCTACCTGGGCTAAAGATAAAGCCGTGATCCATAGTGCTTTGAGTGAGATCCAGCAAGTGAGCAACAAAGTGATTGCGCTTAGTGACGGGTTAACCAAACAATTAGGCTTACAGGAAGCGCAAAAAGATCCTGAACATGACCTCAAAAAGCGATCAGCCCAGGAACTTAATCAGTCGTATCAAGGCTTGCAACAACAAATTCAACAGGCAACTAGTCCACAACAGAAAGCGCAATTTAAAAACCAGTTAAACGATGTGCGCCAAGAAATTAGTGATCGAACACAAAAGCAACTCAAAATATTTGCTGAACAGAATCCGGAAATCAAACAACCCGAATCCGAACTTGATCAAAGTTTAAAACGTTAGCCAGTTTTTAAAGGGCATGCTATAATGTAATAGAAAAAGGAAGCCCTGCTGAAGACAGGACTTCCCATGCAAGCCGCTTCAAAGGCGGTGGCGAAGTTAATAAGACAGCATTAAGCTACCCTGTAACCTACCAAAGTTACGCAGGGCGGCTTTTTTATTTGTGGTGCTTGTCGATATAGCTGAGTAGCGCGATTAAAAACGTGCCAAACAGCAACATCAACGAGAGTGTCTGGAAGACGCTCATTGACTGTGAAACCTTCCTGAAGATTATTCCATGTTCCCATGGGCCTCACCTCGCAAGGGAAAAGACAGCCACCGTCCTTAAAACTTCTTGCGTAATCCATTATACAGGTGAATTAAGTATCGACCAAGCACAATAAAAATTAAGTCAGGGGTTTTCTTAGGATCCTTAATTTGATCAAATTAAGAATCAGCAAAACATCTTTTGTAGATACCCTTTTTTTAGTTCTTGTAGTTTTTCAAGCTTACGCTGATGAAGGGTGATGAGGTGATCGAGGTGACCAAAAAAGTCAGCAATTTTTCTTTGTTCAGTAATCTCTGGGGGAAAGCTAATAGTAAGCTTGGCAAGATCTCCTAAATATATGCCCGGTTGTGCAGATACCACTTCATGAGTAACTAAGTCTTTCTGGAAAGCAGACGTGGTTAATAAATCTCTTAGAAAAAAAGAATCCATAGTTTTCGGTCGCATATAGGCAACACTTCGTTGAAATGTAAGACTGCTCGGATCCTGTAGTACCGCAGATTTTCCGATAGATCCAACAATAGTTAGCAAGACATCTCCGCGCAGCAAACTGAAGGTCTTATGAATCGAATTGAATTCTGCCTGCGATATTTTTCTATCGGAATCATCAATTACAACTTGCCCGCCCTTAATATTTTTTGCACTAAGTAGGTATGGGCCTGAAAGTGAATCTTTATGAGTTCCATGTGTGCCATCTTTAAGTAAAGAAAGGATACTTCCCAACTTATGCTGTTCCCAAGCGTCAGCAAACCCTGCAAATCTTAATTGCGGGAACTTGCTACCATTTTCGGGAAATAATTTCTGCAAATAGCCCTGTTTAAGTTCCTTAAGCTTAGCTAACTTACGCTGGTTGACTGCGATGAGGTTATCGAGCTTATTTAAAAACTCTCCAATCTTGATTTGTTCTGTTTTCTCTGGTGCCGATGTTTTGATTCTGCTCAGTAAAGGATATTTCAAATTCCACGTATCAGACGTAAGCCCTTGTGAATTTCGTTGAAATATTTGTTTCATCTCTGTTTGCTTGAATTGATAACCGAAGAATGTTGAACTCTCCCCATTTGCCGGAACAAGGACCGTATACGCAGGGCTCACAATGCCATCATATTTGGAAACGCCGCTGGCAGCCTGCCACATACGCATAGAGTTATATGCAATATCGTCTTTCTTTACAACCTTGTAATTTGATTTATCTGAGCTGGAATTATCCTTACGGTCGAGGCTGTTTGCTAACACAACACCGTTAGCAATCGTGACGGATAACATTTCGCCATCACCTGAGCGGTCTGCTCTTTCAGAAAAGCGTTCACCCAATCTACGTTTTTCCCAAGGGTCAGTGAAACCTTTAAATCTTAATTGCGGATATTTAGCTTGGTTATCCTTCATTGTGGGCCTCCGATTTTGACTGGTCATTAACGTGAGTGGCTACTAACTGGCTAGCTAATTCATTAAAGGCTTGTTCATTCTGAATGATTTCCTCGTCCAATTGCTTCAGATCAGCTTTAACTTGGTCCAGATCGATCTCGGGTTCCGGTTCAAACGTATCAACGTAGCGCGGAATATTTAAGTTGTAGTCATTCTCCTTGATTTCCGCTGGTGAGGCCACGTGGGCATATTTATCGACATTTTGACGGTTTTGATAAGTGGTCACAATTTTTTGAATATTCGCTGCCGTTAGCCTATTTTGATTCTTATCCTTTTCAAATTCCCGGGACGCATCAATAAACAAGACGTCGTCAGTGGTCTTGTGTTTCTTTAAGACCATGATCAATGTCGGAATACCAGTGGAATGAAAAATATTGGCGGGTAGTCCAATAATGGCATCAATCCGGTTATCTAACAGGAGCTTCTGGCGAATCTTGCCTTCCTTAGCTCCCCGAAATAACACGCCATGGGGTAAGACGATACCCATAGTCCCATGTTCCTGCAAATGATAAAAGCCGTGTAGCAAAAAGGCAAAATCGGCTTTAGATTTAGGCGGTAAGACGCCATAGTCGCGGAAGCGGGGATCAGACAAACGTTTGTCACTATTATCCCAGTGTGCCGAGTAGGGCGGGTTCATGACGACCGCATCAAATAAGTAAGGTTCGTCAACCGGCCAATCTTTACTTAACGTGTCACCATTACGTAAGTGCATATCGTCGTACGAGACGCCATGTAACATTAGGTTCATACGGGCCAAGTTATAGGTCGTGGTGTTCAATTCTTGGCCGTGATAACTCACTAAACTGGGGTCTTGCACATGTTGTCCCACATTTAACAGCAGTGAACCGGACCCAACCGCTGGATCATAGACAGTCCGAACTTGGTTATCACCTGCATTATGCTGATAAGTCACAATCTGGGCAATAATGTCGGACACTTGCCGCGGGGTATAAAATTCACCCGCTTTTTTACCAGAATCACTGGCGAATTGCGCGATTAAGTATTCATAGGCGTCACCTAAGACGTCGCCTTGATGATGAACGAGATCAATCGCATTCAAAGCTAGCATGGTATCACTAATGGTTTGGTTCCGTTGTTGTAAAGAACTGCCCAATTTACTACTACTTAAATCCACATCGGCAAACAAGCCCGAAAAGTCTTGTGCTGACGATAGATTTTGGGTCGACTGTTCCAGATCATGAAGTGCTTGGGATAAATCATCTAACGCAAAAGTATGGGCTTGAATTTTGCCAATCAGGGTGGCGTACAAGGCCTGGGGTTGAATTAAATAGCCGAGTGTGTTTTGCAAATACTCAACTAAACTGGGCTGCACCGAGACGCCTTCCAACTTAAATTGAGGATCCATATATTGAGCATATTTCTGGGTGACATTTTCGGTTTCACCCGCCCATCCACTAAAGGTAGTTAAGGTTTTCTCGGATAGAAACCGATAAAAAATTAACCCCAATAAATAATTTTTATATTCGGAAGCGTCCATTTTTCCGCGCAAGACATCGGCCGCACTCCATAGGGAACTTTCAAGCTGACTAGCTTGAGTGTTTTTTTCTGACATTGTTTAACCTCACTTATTTTTGTAAATAGATTGCTAAATCGTGTTCAATAAACTGCCGCCAAGCGGCTTGGGATTTAATCCGGTATAGTGGCAAAATAGCTGGAATCTTCGGTCCAGTGGCAGTTTGAGCTTGTAAGGCCGCTGCTAAATTCGCTGACTGCGTTAATTCTTGTTCATGATGCCATTCATCAGTCCCCACGGTATGTTCACGCGCCACCCGCAATAGGGCTGCTTGATCTAAGCCCCACGTGTGGGCAAAGGCCGTCGTTTTTTGGACCAATTGTCTCCGGGCGTAATCAGCCACCAACTCCCTAGCATTCAACGCTATTGGAGCTTGATTTTGACCACTCTGTTGCTGAGACTGTTGCAGTTGTTGCTCAATATAGGGCATGGCTTCGCGAATTAACTGGGCCTGTTGCGGTTGCGTTTCCGCCAATTTATTCAAACTAGCCTGTACTTTGGCACTATTTTGCAGGTAATCCGTCATATGCGCTTGGGCCTGATCGGGTGTCGAGTACTGTTGCTGTTCATCAATCCAGTCTTGAATTAATTGCGTCAAATAATCATAGTCCACCAAGACGACTGAGCCAACGGCTAAGGAAAAATCTAAGGCGGCTAATTCTTCCGGGACTTTCTCAGGCTCTTTGTTAGTAACCGCCGCCTTAATTCGCAGATATTTACCCGTATAGGATTCTACTTCGGGCTGAGCGATCCCAAAAGTTTTTTCACTATTTTTCCAAGTGAAATCGTTGTACATCGATAGCGAGTTCAATTGTTGATTCACTTGGCGAAAGGCTTTCACAAATTGCACCTTGGCAGTGGTTCCTTTAAGGTCATCGGCAGCCGTCGGCGTCGGGGCAATGGCTTTTAAATCCACCACAGCCTTTTGAAATTTTAAGACGGCCTGCTGATAAGTGGGACGAATGATGACATTAAAGGAGCCTTCACCACTATATAACTTGTAAGCTTCACGTTCATTAGCTTCCATGATTGCCGGCACCCGAAAGGTCACAATTTGACCTTCTTGTTTTAATTCCCGGTTTTGGAGCCGGTTGGTGCGTGAATAGGCTTGAATAAGTTCTTGATAGGCTAAGGTGCGGTCGACAAAGAGCGTGTTTAGCCGAGGGGCATCAAAGCCTGTTAATAACCGCCGCACCACAATCACTAAATTAATTTCCTGATCCGGTTTCAAATGAGCAAAGACCGCCTCACGCCGGGCAGCCCGTTTTGCGACATCTTCGTTATAGAGATTCAAATCGGCTAAATCAAAATTAGTGTGATACTGCTGATTATAATCTTTTAAAATGGTGGCCATTTGGTCATGTTTTTGCGCACTCTGATCTTCGTTTTCACTTAATGAATAAGTAATCGCAATGCGGGGCCAATCAGGATCTAGCTGATTGTGAGTAGTCTTTTTAGCGGCTTTAAAGGCTTGATAATAGCGTTGCGCCATTTCAATGGAACTGGTGGTCAAAATAGCATTATAGTTTCCATGACCCAAACTCGTTTTACGTGGGCCTTTTTGTAAAATATATTGAACAACTTGGTTAATATGTTCATCGGTCTCAAAGTCAGCCGGAGTTAAATATGTTTCTTCCAAGTCCTTGACTGACATCGCTTGAATCTTGGCTTGAATTTTTGTTTCATCAGCTGTACTCAGCAGCCGTCCTTGTTTATCACGACGAGCTTTAACACGATTAGTTTCTTTTTCAAGGGCACGGGTTATTAACGTGTCTTTGCCAATCGTCGTTACGTGTTCCACGTTAAACGGTAACACCGCTTGGTCCTCCAAGGCGTCTCGCAAGTTATAAACGTGACAGACTTTACCAAATAGCTCCTCAGTCGTAACTGCTA
Source organism: Secundilactobacillus mixtipabuli (assembly GCF_002217925.1). Taxonomy (GTDB): domain Bacteria; phylum Bacillota; class Bacilli; order Lactobacillales; family Lactobacillaceae; genus Secundilactobacillus; species Secundilactobacillus mixtipabuli. The sequence goes on from NZ_BCMF01000013.1 coordinate 36,865, forward strand.
GATCACCCTTGAGCTGTTTCTTATTTTCGTTAAAGATGGGGGTGCCGGTGTAACCGTACCAGTTACTATTAGTAAACGCTGCGCGAATTTCCTTTTGCATCTTACCAAACTGCGACCGGTGGGCTTCGTCAACAAAGAAGATCACCCGTTGCTTTAAAGTCTTACTAAAGCGGGATTGCTTACCGGTTGCCAGCTGAGCTTGCGTTTTTTTGACCGCCCGATGGAGTTTTTGAATCGAGGTGACCAAGACTTTACCGTCATTTTGTTGCAACTTACGCATTAAATCACCGGTACTTTGCGCTTCGTTAATGGCAATATCGTCATTAGCGGCATAGGCACTAAAGTTGCTAGTCGTCTGTTCGTCTAAATCCCGCCGGTCAACTAAAAAGATGACCTTATCGACACCAGGATCTTGCGCAGCTAATTTAGCGGTTTTATATGAGGTGAGTGTTTTACCAGAACCCGTGGTATGCCAAACAAAGCCATCTTGATGGTCATGAATCCGGTGCATGACAGCCTCAATGGCATAAATTTGGTAGGGCCGTAAAAGAATTAGGCTTTGCCGCTCTTGGTCGATGACCGTATATTCACTGACCATTTTGTGGGCCATGGGAATATTAAGGACTTGGCGCGTGAACGCTAAGCCGTTTTCCACGGGGTGATTATCCCGCGTTCGCCAATTAAACAAAAAGGCTTTATTGAAGTGATCCGGTTCGGCATTCGCAAAATAGGCCGTACTATCTGGTGTCATAATCACAAACATTTGCAGCAGCGAGTAAATCCCCGTATATTTACCTTCTTGCGCGTATTTTTCAATTTGATTAAACGCCTGGTTAAGTTCGACCGTGGCTTTTTTTAGTTCCAATTGAATTAAGGGTAACCCATTAATCAATAGGGTTACGTCAAAGCGGCGATCAGGATCGACGTCTTGAGTACCAGCTAACCGTGGCCGGACCGCTTGCCGCACCACTTCATAACTAGATTTACCGCCAGCGACGTCCGCTTTCCAAAACAACTCCAGCGTCACCGTGCCCAGCTTAGCATCATCACGTTCAACTTCAACTTTGCCAATGCCATTTTCGGCGGCTAATAATTTAGCCGCTTCGTAAGGTGTTCGGACTTCAATCGCCCGTTTGACTTGATTAAATTCAGTATCCGTTAAAGGGCGTCCCTGCAATTTGGCATAGTTATTGTTGTTTAATTTATCGCGAAAATTAGCCCACAATTGATCCGGTGTCGCACCATATAGGTCTTTTCGTTCCACCCATTGGTTACTTCCGGTCGTTAAGGTTTTAACAACTTCTTTTTCAAACGACAGTTCCAACATAAAGACAGTCCTTCCCCCACTTTTAAATTACTCACTATTTTATTATACGCGAACCGCTTGACGTTTAGGCTTCATAATTTAATATAGCCGGGATAGAATAAAGCTGGAATAGATAAATAACTAAAAAATAGGAAACTAATATTAATCAACCCCTTAAATTCGAGAGAGCTGTTCCAATAAATTTATTATGGTTCTCATAACGCAAATTTAAGAATACATTTCGTGATGTTCTTGCTTGCGATATGTCTCGCTCTTATCAACAATATAACTAATATAAGGCAAATTACAAGTTTAATCCGAACAAGCCCGGAAACTTTCAATGGCAGTCTGTTGATGATGGATTTTTAATGGTCGTTGATTAATAAGCTCAAGTGCTGCCAGGATTTCATCAGTCGTTATCTGGTCAAAGTTAGTCTTTTTCGGGAAAAACCAACGTAACCGTCGATTGAAATATTCATTGGATCCCCGTTCTCATGGTGAATACGGGTGACAAAAATAAACTTTAATCTGATAGTCTTGTTCTATGGATCGATAATCGGCAAACTCCTTACCATGATCAACAGTTATAGATTTCACTTGGGAACCGAAGGTCCCCATAAACTTTCCAAAGGTATCATTTAAGGCCTTGGCGGTGCGATTAGGGGCTTTGATAGCCCATAGAAGCCGGGTTTTACGTTCTACAAAAGTGACCAAACATGCTTGTGACTGACCTCGGCTAGAAAGTACCGTATCGACTTCCCAATGACCAAAAGCTAATCGCTGATTGACAGATTTTGGTCGTTGTTCAATGGAAGTCCCACTTGTAAATGTGCCACGATGCTCATTAGCTCGGCGCTGTCGGACATTTCGATTAGGTAGATCAGCCAAGTTGAAAGGTAACCAGCCAAGCTTAAGCCAGTTATAAATTGAAGCGGTGCTCAGGTTAAAAGCTGTCGCAATCGCTTCTGGTGACCAAGTTAAACGTAGGTGGTTGGTAATTAAAATTGTCAATGATGGCGTTAGAATTGAATGGCGACCACAAGCCCGCCTTTTATGATCTGCGTCTTGTTGCGCTAATTCGGGATCATAGGGTTTGACCCGATCTAATTCATAGCTAATAGTTGATTTGGCAACGCCTAAGGCGTCAGCCATATCTTGGTAAGTATGATGGCCTTCACTGACCAGTTGAGCTAGCGCACCACGTTGAAAACGTGATAAAGTAGAAGTACCCAAAGTAATCACTCCTTATAGCTGGTTGGAATTAACTACTACCATTGTAAGAGATTGCTTTGGGCCTTTTTTTATTTTTGTTCGGATTAATTATAGAATTTGCCACAAACAAAATTAATTATGATATTATGAGCATGTAGCATATATTGATTGTTTTAACATCGATTTTATGTGTTGAGGAGGCTTTTTATGAAAAAACGAAAAATAACAGTTTTAAGCAGTTTTTGCTTGTTCGTAATAGGAATCAGCCTCATGTTTTTACTTCCAAGTACAGTGCTCGCAAAGTCAGAAGGAAAAGTGGTGAATGTAAAATTAACCACCGCATTAAAATTGCTCAAACAAAAGAAAAGAAAGATAACGTATGTCCTCTATGCTTCTAGATACTGCATTCATTGTCAAAAAATGAAAAAGATTTACCGACAAGCTATTGCTAAGCATCCTAACAAGGAAATCTTTAAAGTCGATTTAGCTAACGAACCTAATTCTAGCTATAAAAAATTAAAGGGACTGCATGTAAATGCTATACCAACTTTAATAAAATACAATGGCACCCATGAGGTTACACGTTTAGTTGGAGAATCCAAAATTTCAGTAGTAGACAAGTTCTTACAATAAGGGTTCCTTAAAAATTAGAGGAGTTGTTGATTATGAGTAAGGCAAAACATTTTAAAAAAATATTTATCGGACTACTAATGTGCTCAGTTACTGTATTACTTGGCTCGTTCTTATTCCCAATTAATGGTTCGGCTAAAACTAGAGTTGGATCTTATTACCATAATTTAAATACAGAGCTTAAATATTCAAACTTGAGTGCAAAGGTTTCGTCTTTGAGCTCAAGCAATGCACAGCAAGATGTTTCTAATTTAAATAAAAGTGAGAAAATAAATAACTATTTAAATAATATAAAAATTTAAATAAAAGTGAGAAAATAAATAACTATTTAAATAATATAAAAAAACGTGGTTATACCAATGACCAAGACGCAGTCACACCATATAATTATCGTGCAACATCCTCAGTAGATCCTTCTATATCAACGGATGTTGTTTATAATATTTACAAAAATAATGACAAAAATACTACAATATTAACTCAAACGGTTGTTGATAAGAGCAATAATAAGGTTGTAAGCTTCTCTGCTGAGCAAGGTACTACTAAGAGCACATCACCAAAAACCGAATTTTCCGCCTCAAACAATGAACTGAATCAAATTAATATTCTGGCGAAAAAAAAGACAAAGCATTTTAAATTTCATGGCAAAGAATTTTCATGCGGTATGGCTGGTGTGTTAGCTTG
>NZ_BCMF01000014.1 GCF_002217925.1 Secundilactobacillus mixtipabuli
CGTGGTTGATTTTAATGAATGGGCGGGAATGCCCGTTTTTTTATTAGTTAATAGTGTACAAAAAATCTGTTATCAGTAATAGATAGAATCTATTACCAACAACAGATATTGTAGAGCCCAAATTATAACGGCCGTTTCATTTCAAATAAACCATCGATCGTGCCGTACGTTGTTCCCGCTAGTCTTGCTAATGGGTCGAGCTGCTTGGCGTCAACGTGCAGGTTTTTTGAATTTAAAACGGCATCGTCGAAATAAAAGTCGGTGACTTCTAGGATAAACATGTCAGTGAGCACCTGATCATGATGATCCGTGATTGGAATATATTGATGGAGAATCGTTTCAAAGCGAACTTTAGGGGCCGTTAAGGCAGGCACCGAAATGGTGTGACTTGGCGTCGTCTCGAGATCAGTCAGAGCCAGTTCGCTTTTGTTGTGAGGCAGACTGGCAGCAGTTTGATTCATCTCGTGAGCTAGTGGCTGGCTGACAAGGTGAATAACCGCTTCTTGATTAGCTAAAATGTTAGCAGCCGTGTCTTTTTGCTCAGACTGTTTGCGCCCAACTGACAGACTTAATAGCGGTAGGCCACTGGCTACGGCTGAAAAAAAGCTGAATGGTGCAATGTTCAAAGTTTGATCGGGTTTGGGCCCTAATGTGGTGACCCAGGCGATTGGCCGCGGAATAATGCTGCCTGACAGCAGCTTGTAGCATTTTGCTGGGGTTAGCGATTGGCTTGAATAGTGCAGCATAATGCACCTCCCTAATAAATTTGGCTATATTATAGTTCATAATCACTGAAATCAATAATTTGACGCTTTCAAACACTTCCGTGGACGCTGTAAGCGTAGCGTGGTACAATCTCGCAGTAGAGAGAGGAAGGTTAACATGAAATTTACCAAAAAACGTAGTCAAAATAAGCAAGCAGAAGAAAAACGTGATGCTACTTGGAAAAAGTTTAAGGCACAACAGAATACTTTAGCCGCAAATAAGCGGGGTGATCGACAGCGTAGTGGCAGAAAAATTAATTTTTAAGTGAAATCAGTCATTTTTCTTGCAATATTGGTCTAGATGACTTATTATTGGGCTATACCAACAAAAGGAGTGGCGAATCATGTCAGAATCTACTAAAGCAAAAATGAATGTGATTATCGTTAAGGATCGTGTAGACGGCGGTCGAAAGGGTTTTGAAGTATTTGAGAATGCTTACCGTGATGGCGCTAAGGTTTTCGGGTTAGCAACTGGTAGCACACCAGTCACGACTTACGAGGAATTAACCAAGAGTGACCTTGATTTTAGTCAGATGACTTCCGTTAACTTGGACGAATACGTCGGTTTGACCCCTGATCATCCTCAAAGCTATCATTACTTCATGCAAAAGCATCTGTTTGATCAAAAGCCATTTGCCCATTCATATGTGCCAGATGGTATGAACAGCGATGCAGCTGCTGAAATGAAGCGTTACGATCAAGTGATTGCGGACAACCCAATCGATCTGCAAATCTTAGGTTTAGGACAGAATGGTCACATTGGTTTTAACGAACCTGGCACTGATCCTAAACTCGGAACTCACAAAGTAACCCTGACTGAATCAACTATCAAAGCCAACGCCCGTTTCTTTGAAAACGAAGATGAAGTACCACGTTATGCTTACTCCATGGGGATTGCTTCAATCTTAACTAGCAAGCATATTCTACTGGAAGCATATGGCCCAGAAAAAGCTGATGCGGTTAAAGCAATGATCGAAGGACCCGTAACCACTGATGTCCCAGCTAGCTTTCTGCAACGTCACGATCAAGTAACGATTATTATTGATGAAGCGGCGGCAAGCAAGTTGAGTGAAGAATACTAATTTAAAGAGAATTGAATCATGCATAGGAGAGAAGAGCGACAACGAAGTCGGTCTTCTTTTTTGATGGGGACACCGAACGGTAAAGTTTACCTCCAAGTTTCAAGGGTTCAGTTATAATGAAGAAGATTGGACGAGCTTGTTTTCAACGTCTATTCCAATTATAATAAGAATAAATTGCTGTATCTGAGGGGGACATACACATGCGCAAACAATGGATAGTGGGGCTGCTCACTGTTGGCTTAGTCGTATGCGGTCTAACTGGTGCTGGGCACACTAGCGCAGGAGCGAGCACAACAACGGATCAATTCATAAGTACCATGTCATCACCGGTCAAAAAAGTGGCTGATCAATATAAGTTATATCCATCTGTTATGATGGCTCAGGCTGCGTTGGAAAGTGCTTGGGGGACGAGTCAACTATCAGTCGATGCCAATAATTATTTTGGTATTAAAGGGGCGTATAATGGTGCTTCTGTGACCATGAATACGGCTGAATATGATGATAAGGGGCAACTTTATTACACGAACGCGGCGTTTAAAAAATATCCCAGTGTGACAGCCTCCATGACCGATAACGCGGAGCTGTTGCGTAACGGGACTGCATGGGATCCTAATTACTATTCAGGAACCTGGCGCGAGAACGCAGCCACGTATGAGAATGCAGCTAACGCGTTAACCGGAACCTATGCAACAGCACCAAATTATGGGTCATCGCTAATCAATTTGATTCAAACGTATAAATTTTATTCATTAGACAGCACGCCGGCTCCGGCTAAAAAACCGACAGTTAGCGCGGATGAAGTGAAGTATTACTTCGGCGCCGATGGTCAAACAGCTACGTTAAGCTCGAAATATAAGAGTTATGCTGTTTATAACCACGTTAAGGGAAGCAAGTATAAAACTGCCAGTTATAGCTGGTCAAAAATTGGTGGTTGGCAAGGCAGACCTGTCTGGATTGATGGGCGTGGCAATAAGGTTAAATATAAGACGAATTGGTATCGGATTCGTTTCAGCAAGCAAACCACCGCAAAGAAGTACTGGGTTTATTCAGGGGTACTGAGTTTTCCCAAGACCACTTACGCGAGTTATAAGAAAACCGGTAAAGTAATCAGCAGCAATTATCCAGTATATGATCACGTTTTTAATTCAGAATACATTGCTAAGCAAGTTACCACGACGAAAGCTTTAGCTAACCATAGCGTTAAAGTCGATAGTAAAGCCACTCATGTTCAAAATGGGATAACGACCACCTGGTACAGGATTCACAGTGGCTCGCTAACCGGATGGGTTGCTTCAAAAGCAGTTAAAATTTAATCTGATCAATCGTTTTAATGGCCTTGATACCACTTTTGGTACGGGGCTTTTTTAAAGTTTAAGATTTCAATTTATTAGCAGATCTTAACTTGTGAATTCTTCAGAAACAGATATAATATTAACGGTTTAGTATTTTAGATGGGAGATTTATTAGGATGAAGCTCTGGAAAAAACTGACACTTATGCTGGCATCAGCTATTGGACTCAGTGTATTGACAACGGGTGTTGCCCAAGCGGATACCCATACTGACTTTATTAATCGGTTGAGTCAACCGGTGTTAAAGGTCAGTCGCCAGAATCATCTTTATGGTTCTGTTATGATGGCACAAGCAGCCCTGGAGAGCAATTGGGGCACTAGCCAGCTCTCGTTAGATGCTAATAATTATTTTGGTGTCAAAGGCAGTTATGATGGCCATTCAGTAACGATGTCGACCGCTGAAGCCAATCCCGGTGGTTCGATGTACAATACCTTAGCTCAGTTTAAGTCTTATCCAACTGCTCAGGATTCATTGAATGATTACGCCAAAGTATTACGCGGCGGGACATCGTGGAATCCATTTCTCTATGAAGGCGCATGGCGGGAAAATGCAAGTTCGTATATGACTGCCACGAACATTGTTGCTGAAAACTACGCAACTGATAAGAATTATGCCAATAAGTTAAATAAAATTATTGCGGCTTATGATTTGCACGACCGCTTTGACCGAACTACGGCCAACAGCACGGATGCTGATACAAGTACGAGGATTACACCTGGAGTAGATTATGCCAGCTATGATGGTACCGCAACGGTAAAACCTGGCACGATCAAATTTTATAACGGTGTGCCAACGTCAGCTGATAAAACCAAACTGATCCGGACCAAACAGTTAGCTAACAAGAAGGTTAAGGTATTGACCCGTGGTATCGTGACTAAGGATCAAACCATCTGGTATCAAGTTAAGAGCGGTTCAGTCACCGGCTGGATTCAGATTACCGATATTCTAGGCCTAAAGAACAATTAATTGGGTCCATAGACAAACAAGACATGGGTCAATTTCTCTGATATAATGACGTTCATGCGTTATAAACCGAAAAAAGATGTTAGGAAGAATTTAAAAAATGGCAACTGATTATAAGATTATGGTGCAAAATGTCACCAAAGAATACGATTTATTCAAGACTCAGTCAGAAAAGCTAAGGGCTTTCTTCGCACTGAATCGCAAACCCGTTCCTCATTTTTGGTCGCTAATGGGTATTTCATTGAAAATCATGCCCGGTGAAACACTGGGGCTAATTGGTGTGAACGGATCGGGAAAATCAACTCTCTCTAATATTATTTCTGGGATTATTCCGCAAACTACTGGGATTGTTGATGTGCGCGGAGATACGTCCATTATTGCCATTGGCGCAGGGCTCCGAGGCAATCTGACCGGGTTAGAGAATATCCGGTTGAAAGCCTTGATGCAGGGGCTAACAAACGAACAGATTGATGGCCTGATGGATGACATTGTTAGTTTTGCTGATATTGGCGATTTCTTATATCAACCCGTTAAAAGTTATTCAAGTGGTATGAAATCTCGATTGGGATTTTCAATTGCTGTACACGTCAATCCTGATATCCTCATAATTGATGAAGCCCTTTCCGTGGGTGACGATACCTTTTACCAAAAGTGTGTGGATAAGATTACAGAATTTAAAGCTGCTGGCAAAACGATTATTTTCGTGAGCCACTCATTGAAGCAGATTGAAATGCTGTGTGATCGAGTTGCCTGGATCCACTATGGTAATTTAAAAGAAGTCGGTGATACGGATTCAATCGTTAAAGATTACCGTCAGTTTGTTAAATGGTTCAAGGATTTGAGTAAAAAGGAAAAGAAACAGTTTCAATTGAAAATGAAACAAGCACAAAAAGAGTTTGATATTGATGCTTATCGAGCTGCCGTTGTGGAAGAACGACAGAAACAGAATCCAAATGAGCAAAATGTTGCCGTAAAAGTTAAAAAGGATTTTTATGGTTCTGTCATCAGTGAAAAAATGTCAGTTGGCAGTCGCCTATTAACACTTGTTGTTTTATTGCTGCTGGTCTTCACTTGTTGGACGAATTTGTCCGGTCATTCTTTGACCGAAGTTGTTTCAAATCCTTCAGCTTTGACGCATCCAACCAGTCACGTGGATAAAACGGGTAGTCTCAACAAATAAAATGAGTTTATGGTTAAAAAATGTGATTATTTCTCATAAAATGTGTTATAGTGTCATTAACCATTTATTTACCCCCAATTCGTGTTGAGCGAAAAGGGCTATCTCACGTTTTGTGTTTTTTAAAAGGGCCTTAATCGTTCAGTGAAGCGATTAAAGCGCCTTTTTTTTATAAAAAAAGTAACTGCAAAATTCATCTGGAAAAGGTTGACAGCGCTTTCATAATGCCTTATAGTATTACTTGTAAGGTATGAATTAATTACCTTCTAATCAATTCTCTTTCTCTCTTATGCCGCCACTATCTTAGATAGTGGCTTTTTTGTGTTGTGTGTTTCATGAACTGATTAAGGGTGTTGTGGGATTGCTTACGGGCAGGATACCGAATATAATAATCAAGTGAATAGACGCAACTGCACATTAGGGCTAAAATAAATTCTGACATTGCCTTTTTGGATTGATGTGTCAGTTAAAAAGTGGAGGGAGAGTTTTTATTTGAAGAGTCATGAAACGTTTACACTCATTGAAGAAATCACACGGCTAGATGGTACCAAATACATGGAAATTAGTAATATGGTGCAAAATGGCCGTGCTGAGTTAGCAGCTGAACGCGGATTTATCAAGCAGGTCCGTATTTTACAGTTAAATATTCCCCATTCTCCGCATGTTGAAACTTATGAGAAATACATTAACGAAAACTATGAAATGCCAACAGAAGCAATGGATCACTTTGAGGAGTGGAAGAAGCCAGAGAAGGTCCAACACGAAGTCGATATGGTATTAAAAGAAAATCATATTGGTTAGAATTTGAGGAAAAAGCAATTGCACGCTGTGATAAATTATGGTATAAATAACTCATGGCGTTTTTATTGCCCCGTAGTTCAGCGGTAGAATAATTGACTGTTAATCAAGAGGTCGCTGGTTCGATCCCAGCCGGGGCAGTTTTATTAGTGAGATGAGTCAGCGTACATAAGCAGTACTAAAAAGTGACAACCAAGTAAAATTGGTTGTCACTTTTTGTATTCAAATCCGTATAATAATTGACGATTGCTTAAAGCATTGACGGCAAGAGTTGGTTTTAATCCTCATCTGTTTGGAACCGATTCAAGGTCATTTCGGCTTTCTCATGAACGTTTTGCAAACGTAACTCTTTCAAGTGTTCAAATAGGATCCCTTCTCGCAGGCCGCTATTGGAAAATGTAATCCGGTCAGAGTCAAGATAACGCATGAGTAAGGTCAATGGTGTTAAACCACCCACAATGATGTCAGCTCGGTCTTTACTGAGCCCAGGAATCGATTTTCGGCCTTCTAGGTCCTGACTAACGATCCTAGTAAAGGTATTGTCGACCGAATGACGACTTAGGCGGTAGCCGTGAATATCTTCGAAGTTGAGAATATTATTGTAGCGACGGTTGATTTTGGCCAAGGTACGATTACTGCCGCCAAGACCAATGACGGGCAAATTCAGCCCGTTTCGAAGCCACCAAATGCTGTTATAAACATCGTTAACGAATGTCATCACCTTAAAAAGGCTGGCAGCTGAAATTTGATCCGTAGGTAAGTATTGCTGGGTTAAATTGACACTACCTAACGGGATACTGATTAAATGGCTAATGGTGCTGTTTTGAACCAGCACGATTTCAGAGCTGGCACCGCCAGTATCCAAGATGACGGCGTTAGTTGCCGGTAACGTTTCACTGACACCCAGGTAGTCGTAGTAGGCTTCCATGGTGCCAGGTAAAACGTCAAGTTTAATGTCGAGTTCTGTTTCAACGCGCTTTAGAAACTTTTTTTGGTTCGTTGCTTGGCGGGTGGCTGCAGTAGCAACGGCTTTGAGCCTGACGTTATTTAACTTTGAATAAACGGCTTTAAACTCGTGTAGGGCAGCCATTGTTCTTTCAATGGCTTCGGGCTGTAAGACCTTTTTCTCCCCCATGTTTTCGGATAATCGAACGTACTCTTTCATCTGTTTGACGGTGGAATAGGTACCGTCATCATCAATTTGGGTAATGGTCATTCGAGCTGAATTAGAGCCGAGGTCGATCACTGCAAAATTTTCCATTAGTCTGATTCACTCCCATCATCATAGTTTAAGGGATTCGGTTGGTTTTCAGGACTTAGCATGGGTTGAAATTCAGTAGGTGCCGCTTTGGCGGCCTCGGCTTGGTCACGTTTAACACGTTCGGTTGCGGCCTTGGCAAAAGCACTTTGGGATTCAAGCGGTACGAGTCCACGGCGATCAATGTGGGTATAAGTACCATCTGCGCGTAGGACCCGCGTCTTAACGTTATCGTGCCACATTGTGTCGAAAATTTGGAGAACGCGATTAGCTAAATCTGGTTGCAAAATTGGAAAGAGTAGCTCAACTCGTCGGTTAAGGTTGCGGGTCATTAAATCAGCACTGGAGAGGTAGACGGTTTTTTGACCATCAATATCGAAGCTGTAAATTCGGCTGTGCTCTAAAAAACGGCCCACGATTGAATGAACGGTGATATTGTCGCTAATTTCTGGAATACCGGTTTTTAAACAGCAGATTCCACGGATGATCAATTCGATATGAACGCCGCAATGAGAGGCTCTATACAGATGTTCAATCATTTTTTGATCTGACAGTGAGTTCATCTTCATTCGAACGATGACATTGGCACCTTCTTTTGCGGCAGCACTTGCTTGAGAGAGCTTATCGTAAATAAATTCGCGAATCCCATCGGGACTAATGTGAAGCTGGTGGAAATAGGGCGGCTTGGAGTAACCGGAAAGCATGTTAAAAATGTTGGTAGCATCGATTCCCATATCGTTATTGACTGTGAAAAGTCCCATATCCGTATAGAAATGAGCGGTAACATCGTTATAGTTTCCAGTTCCCATGTGCATGTAGCGACGGATGCCGCCTTGCTCCCGACGGACAACCAAGGAGAGCTTACAGTGGGTCTTTAAGCCGATTAAACCATAGATAACGTGACAGCCCATCTTTTCCAACTGCTTGGCCCAGTGAACGTTATTTTGTTCATCAAATCGTGCCTTAACTTCAACGAGGACGGTAACTTGTTTCCCGTTTTGAGCTGCTCGGCCGAGATAACGGATGATTGGCGAATCGCCAGATACTCGATACAGTGTCATTTTGATTGCTAACGTATCCGGATCAATAGCAGCCTGGCGAATAAATTCAACTACTGGGTCAAATTTGTCATAGGGGTGTTGCATAAGCCAATCGTGTTCCCGAATGGCGGCAAAGATATCGTGGTTATGGTCCAGTGCTGTTGGCTGGTAGGCGGTAAAGCCGGCGTATTTTAAGTCATCGTGGTTGATAATTTGACTCGTCAGTTTACTTAAGAAAGTGAGATCCACGGGCCCGTTGGTTTCATACACGGCGAAGTCAGGGGTATTCAGCTCTTTATTTAATAGCTTTAAAAGCTTCTTGCTGATCGTGTTTTCAACTTCTAATCGGATAACATTACCATGCTCACGTAATTTGAGCTGTTGCTGCACATCTTTTAACAAGTCGGAAGTATCCTCTTCAGCAACGTCGAGATCCATATCTCGAATAACTCGGAAAACGACACTTTCCTTGACGTTGTAATTAACGAATAGCTGACCAACAAAAGTTTTGATGATTTCTTCAATCAGGATAAAAGCGTTTTCTTCACCAGGTAAACGCACAACTCGCGGAAAGACATCCGGAATTTGGAGCGTTGCGTACAGTCGGCCGCTGCCATCACTGGGTGTCAGCTGGATGGCTAAGTTAAGTGTATCGTTAGCGATGAAGGGAAAAGGTCGAGAACTATCATCGGCCATTGGTGTGAGCACTGGATAAAGCTCATCGTGGAAGTAGCTTTTAATGAATTGAAATTGCTCAGCTGATAGATTAGGTGCTTTTTTTAGGTGAACGCCAATTTGCTGAATGGCAGGGATCAAGGACCGGTTCAAGGTCGTATACTGCTTGATAAGCATATCGTGAGCCCGTTTGTTGACCGCTCGCAATTGCTCCTCAGCAGTCATCCCAGAGGCATCGGGTTTTGGATAGTTAACCGCCGCTAATTTAGCTAGCGAAGCCACCCGGACCATGAAGAATTCATCTAGATTACTTTGGGTAATACCTAAAAATTTTAACCGTTCAAGGAGCGGATTTCCCTTATCACGCGACTCCTCTAAAACACGATCGTTAAAGTCGATCCAACTCAGTTCGCGATTGTTATAATAATCCGGATCGCTATAGTTTCTTTTATCACTCATTTTGAAGTCACACTCCTTTGCTTTAGTCGTGGTTTCAAACCAAATGTTTCTTCAAAAAACTGACTTTTGTAGGAAAATTCCCATTGCTCAAATGAGAGGTTTTCATTACTGTAGACGGTGAGAACGAGTTCAGGTGCTTTAATCGACACTGAGATGCGGCGGATTTTTTGTTGCTGATCGTCATCTAGTGCATCAGCCAAGCGTAGGATTGCCGCTAACTTAGCGACTAACAGCCTTTCCTCAGTATCAAGTTTTTGAAAATGGCTAAGATCTTCACTGGGGGTCTTAGAACTATGATATCTGGCAATGGCAGCGATGATTTGCCGTTCGTGGACAGATAAGCCAATGATGCTGGTGTGACGGATGATGTAGTCAGAGTGCAGGTAGTGTTCATGTGGTTCAACGTAGGCGCCCACGTCGTGCAAAATAGCAGCCATTTGAAGTAATAGTCGATCACGTGCGGTTAGCTGATGGATAGGTTTCAACTGGTCAAAAAGATGCAGGGCAAACTTCGTCACGAGCTCGCGGTGAACGGGCTCCACGCGATAATGATTAGCCATGGTGATGGCTGAATTGATGGTCTGTTCAGAGAAATCGTACTTGCTATAGCCAGAACGAACCGCTTCATTAATTGCCAAACCATCCAAAACGGTATTATGCGAGAAATGCAATGTTGTGGCTTGCGTCAAGTGCATGAGTTTGCGAACCAGTAATATTTCGGGTAATAACAAGGATATTTCGGATTCTTTGACGCCATATTGATCGATCAAGAATTGATCTGAAGCGTCAATCACTCGGTCAAAAAGAGCATCAAATTGTTTTGCGGTCAGTGTGTGGTGCTGTTCATTTTCAATGGTCAGCTGACTTAAAGGCATCGAGCTTAATAAAATAAGATCGCTTGGACCGTCAATGGCTTCCTGTGGCAATAAGCGTTTGTAATCTGATAGCTTGCTGTCAATGTAGTCACTGAGGACTTCTACGGAATTGGGTGCACTTTGACGCAGGCTTTCAAGGTCTTCAGCTATTCGAACGGGTCCTAAAGAATAGTAGTTTGAGTAGACAAATGAAAAGTGGTTAAATTCGGTGATGGTTGTATTACCAGAATTAATCCCAATTAAGTAGGTCAGATTTTGTTCGGTTGGAACTCTCTTTTGATGCAGATCAACCAAGACCGCCTGATTACGGTAATACGTTTCCTCACTAATAGAGAGCCAGTTAAGTTTGATTCCCGTTCTTAAGAAGACTTGATCTGCAATGAAGTCCGCGTTAGTTGCTCGAGAAAGTGCTTCACTGCCCCAAAGCTGATAGTCCTCAATTTGATAATCATTTAATAATTGTAAAAAGCCTCGTAACGACGAGGTCATTTGATCAACCAATTCAAATTGAATGGGTTGATGGTGGTATAAGTTATCACCAACTGATAATTCTTTGTGGACACGCTCAATTGTTTTTAGTGTTTTAAGATCAACAATGAGCAAATCTAAGCCCTGGACCGAAATGAGCATGGTGCCAAAGTAGTGGGTTGCCACAATAATCGCCTCCAAAATAAAATTTAATAGAATACCTGATTATCCATTATTAACCGGCTGATATGTTTTTCCGTTCGCTGGTTTTCCGGCGGTAGGGACATATAATCACCGTACACCCGGGTCAAAATGGCATCGTAGGCCGTTGGCACGTTAACTTGTAAGTACTCAAATGGGACTTGGGTTAGGTTGGTCAGTTCAGTTCCCGAGAGAATTTCACGGTCGTAACCATATTGTGAGGCTAAATTTTTGTAGAAATTAAAGTGACTGTTTTCATAAAGGCGCATAATCGCTTCCCGTTGGTGTTTGAGTTCTGTCAGATCCTCAATTTTTTCGGGTGCCGGTTCTGATTTGTGGCGCCGTAAAGGGGTGTCAATCAAGCCGTAACCAGCTTTTAGAATAATCCGACTATCAAGCAACTTGAAACGGGTTATTTGACTGCGTCTTTGTGAAGGGTCATCTGGAATGCGGTCGAAGGGGAAAATATCAATAAAGACGCCTTTACGCGCGTTATTAACGTTGCCCTTTTCTTCGATGTAGGTGAACCGATCCAGTAATTTCATATAGCTAAAGCCATAATTATCATCTGAATAGGCGGTTTGCAGGAAATAATGATCGCCGCGTAGTTTTTCAGGCGCATACTGAGCGAAGGTCTCATAATCGGCCCGAGTCATGCCGATATCCATGTCGTCATCCCAGGGGATGAAGCCCTGATGACGGATGGCGCCCAATAAGGAACCACCAATCAAAAAATAGTTCAAAGAAAGGTCATCACACAGGGCAATGATTTTTGCTAGGTTGCCCAATTCGACTTGATGAAGCCGTTTAACTAAATCGATATGCTTCTCCTCCTTTCTGATTAATTTTACACTGTTTTTAAAGGTGATTAAACCTTGATGTTGTCCTAATAAGAAAAAAATTAAGGATAACCAAAATATTACTGTTATATAATCGTTGGGATTATCGGATACATGTGGTAATTCATTTCGGATAATGATAAGCTAACAGCAGGAATGCTATTTAGGTTAGGGTGAAAAATATGAAACAAGCACAATTACTGGATGAATACATTGACGTTTACATGAAGTTACTTAAATATCTGGATTCTTTCGTGTCGGAGCCGGCGATGAAATATAGCCTATCTTTCGAGCAGTACTTAATTATGCACGATATTGCTCAGCAATCTCACGTGACTTTGGCACGAATTGCTGATCGGCGGGGCGTTACTCGTAGTGCCATTTCTCGACAGATTAAGGTGTTACTCAAATTGGACTATATCTATCAGCAACGCGACGAAAAGGACCACCGCAGGCAATTTCTGCACCTGACGCCACGTGGCCGTCAAATTGAAGAGATCTTAGCAAAAGCTGCCGAAGATCGTTTTAACGGCTGGATTAAAATTTTTGGCGAAGACCGAGCGATGGATCTGCTCCAATTCATTCGTCAATTTAGTGAAGCCGCAAGTTTAGAAAATAAATCAAGAATTTCATAAACGGGCTGATTAAAAGCACCATTTGAACTGTAGGAGATTGCGGTTCAAATGGTGCTTTAAGTTTCAATGATCAAAGCTATCAACGACTTCAATCGTGTATTTACCGCTATTGCTCAATAGTTTGGAGACTGGGCAGCGACGTTCAGCTTGATGTGCAAAGTCAACTGCCTGGGAGTGACTGATATGGGGGATATGGATCAGAGCGGTCACTAAAAAATCTAAGCCATCGGTACTTTTAACCATACTGACATGCACCCTGACTTCAGCTAAATGGGGCAGGCCGTTTTCTTTTTCAATGGCTTCCAAGGTGGCTGACATACAGGTGCTTAATGATAATCCCAGTAGTTGTTCGGGGTTAGTACCGGGCTTGTCTTCTAGCGGATGGCTAACCGCAACTGCTAAACCATTAGGGATATAAGCGACCCCATTAACGCCATCGTTGTTGATTGCTTCTGTTTCATATCGATGAATATAATGCTTTGATTCGGCCATGTAAGAGCCCTCCTTTATTCATTATTTTAGAGCTTTATTTTAAATTTAGCAACGCTGAGCATTCAGCTATACCAATTATGATATATTTAATTAAAAGATTTTTAAATAAACTTAATAAAACGCTTACTTGACTAATCATGTGATTGATTAAGGGGCTGGGATAGGGGAAGACGTTTTGCCACATTTTTTTGAATTTATGATACTATAACTAGACCAATCTAATGGAATGAGCTATAATTATGGTGTTGTAAGAGTTGGTTTGTAAGTCCTGAAGCTTTGGAGGTATCACTAATGAATGTGATAAATTTTTCAGGCCACCCCGTGGTGCAGAATAACTTAGTTGAACAGGTCGTCCGTCAAGGGCAATCGGTTGATGCTAAGTCGATGGCACGTTTTCGGTCGATGGTACGAACCCATGTCGAACTGTTTGGGGAACAGAACGGTACACGGGATCAAACGGATATTTAGGATTTTAAAAGGGATAGTTATAAGCGGGATGACGTTGATCATCCCGCTTATTATTGTTTTTAATGAACCGAGCCGGTTGCTATCAGAGAATTAATAGTGGTTTAATGGTACTAGGCTTAAAGAGGGAGCGATTAGTTTGTACAAAGTGATGGTCGTTTTACACGATGGTGATGACTATATTCGGATGAATAAGGTTTATTTTGAAACCATGCCAGTAGCTGGTCAATACATTATCCACTCAGACGGATTAGCTTACATAGTTGAAGAGGTGACAACATTTGCGGGTTATGTCAGCAGCAAAGGGGCGACAACGATACTAGTCGTTCACCAAGCCCCTCGTGATGCAGCCGTTAATAAACTGTACGGAATTGATATTGAACGGGACCTCGATGACCCCGAGAGTGATTAAATTATTGAATTGAAAAAGCGTCAGTTACTGGCTCAACTTATGTTGAACCAGTAACTGACGCTTATTTTTGGGGACTAAATAAACTTATTTTCATCGATATCCATGGCATAGCGATGAGTTTGAATATAACTGAGTTCTGCAGGATCAAATTGCTGCAGGTCTTTTTTTGTAATTGGACGTAAATGATCAAAGTCAAAGTGAGGTTCTTTAAAATCAGTAATTGGTAATTTCATTTTTAAACACTTCCTTGTATTAAGTTGCCATTATTATACACAGAAAGTGGTCTAAAAGCTACACAAAAATTCATTAATTTGATATTGATACGAGAACTATGCATGCGACTAATATTAGCCCTTTATTTTGTAGGCGTTTACAAAGATAATTTATAAATAATATGCAGATGTATGAATATTCGATGACAATGAAGACTTCGGTTGATTTGGCTGATAGAACTGAGACATACCAATCAGAAAGAGTAGAATCGTTAATAATAGAATAAAGAGCTCAATTAAAATCTGTTTCATGCTAGTACTCCTTTCTGCGCCTGCTATTTTACCACTCTGCAACCTTAAAGAAATTTTTTTAGCCAGACAGAATTAAAAAGCCTGGTCATCGCATTAGGCGAATGATCAGGCTCGGATATGCCGTATTAAACTAAATCAAGTTCTTTGAGTAAACGTATTGCATCAGTGAACGGGTTTCTGTGAATTCATCTTCATCGTGCAAAACGACCGTGATGAGTCGATCATGGCCCGATTTTTGACCGGTACCAACGAAGCAGTAGCCGGCAAGATCGGTATAGCCGGTTTTAAGGCCATCCACTTTTAACGATGAATCATAGTATTTACGACCAGGTAAAAGATTGTTGTAGTTATAGCAAAGTTGACCTGCCACCGTTAAACTCCCACGACTGCTATCGGTTAAAACTGATGGGTAGTCGGTAATTAAGTGCTTGGCGATTAAAGCAACGTCTGTAGCGGAAACCATATTGGCATTCCCGCCACTAACTGAGTAGCCATAACCACGAAGCGCAGACTGTTCCATACCATTGGCAGACACATATTTAGCATTGCCGAGGTGCCATTTTTTGGCTTGAGCGTTCATCATGGCAATGAATTTGGTGTTATAAGCGGGTGTTGATCCACCAGCAACCCATTGACCCAACGCAATCGCAGCGTTGTTTGAAGATTCAATTAAGGCAGCTTGGTAAAGCTGCTTGACAGTGTAACTGTTTTGGGTGAATTTGAAGCCACCGTAGACGCTTGATGCACCCATTCGCTTAAGTCCGGAATATGAAGTCGTTACTTTTGAGTTCCAAGTGGAACCGGTATTCGCTACTTTTTGTTCAACTAAGTATAACGTCATCAGTTTTGAAACACTGGCGATGGCCCTTGGCGTATTGGCGCTCTTAGACCACAAAACTTTGTCCGTTTTAGCGTTCATTGCAACGGCCGATTTAGCATATTTGAGAGATAAAGGCGCCTGGCCCTTAGTCAAATAACTGTGCCAAACGTAACCGGACACGGTACCGGCACCGTTTTTAACGGCGTAATAAACGGCCTTAGTTGAGCCATGCTTGAGTGTGACTTGCTTAGTAGCATACCAGGTTGTGTTAGGATAGCTGCTTAAGTTAGCTAACTTTTTAGTGTGGCTGAGATTGTAAACAGCCCCCTTGCTTGAAGCACGATGATAGGCTGTTTTAGTCATATTGGAGCTGCTAACGACACTGTAGCTGGCTGCTGAAGCAGCTGCTGGTTTAATTGACATTAAAGTAAACAGGCTTAACAGTGTTGCCATTGTGATTAGCAAAACCTTGACGAAACGATTTGATAATGTTGTTGTCATAATTTCCTCCCTTTTCTCTTTACTTTCAAATTAGCATGTTAACTATCGTCTGACAACGACATTTGTTGAATTGTCATTAAACTGTACGGTTGTAGTCACTGGATTGTAACGACTTTGACATTAAAATTAGGAAATGGTTAATTAGCACTATGAAGTGTGTATTGACAAATCTGCTGAAACTCATTAGTCTGAGTCATAGGCACTATGAAGCCCGTCATTGTTTGACGGGCCTTGATTAGTTTAGATAAAAGTTTCTTATTTTTCAGGTAAGAAGGGATAACATGTCGAAGTTTCCAACGTATAATTCAAATCAGTGGGCAGAAGCTCGAGACGCCGTAATGCAGGAGTACCAAGACTTTGTTGAAGATTTGAGAACTCAGGGCGTGGATTATACCATCAAAAACGCTCGTAAATTGCTGATTTTTCAAGATTTGATTGCTGAATGGCAACACCATTTACCAACCGTTATTTCGGATTTAGAAGAGAACGCGTTTGCGCTAACGGTTTTCGATGAGCTTAAGAAACGTAAAAAGTGCACCTTACTAGAACGGGCATATAATGATATGTCTTCGTGGTCGAACTTTAATCCACTGGCGCTGACACTTTGGCTAGAATTATCCGAAGATGAAGCCATCACTGAGTTTTAATCATAGAAACTGCAGTCGTTTAGCTTTCTTAGTACTGATTTGTATGCTAAACTATATGCTGTAGTTTTATGGGGATGTTAAGGATTCGACAGGTATAGGTCGAACTCAGACTGCGCTTCGTAGCGAGGGTCTACGTAAAAAACCTCACCTAATTTTTAACTGCAAATAACAGTTCAAAATCTCTTGCATTAGCTGCCTAATAAGCGCTAAGTAAGGATCCGCCTAATCTCGCCCATGGGTTTGATACGGGTCTTAAATGAAGTGGGCTTACGCTGCTGGCTCCCATCTGAAGTCGTCAGAAGAGATCAATCAGGTTAGCTGTTCATGTTTGGCCCTGACAGGCGGCGAATTGATCAGCGAATTTAAAATAGTCTGAATATAAGCGTAGAGGTTTGGGTGGCGATATGCTTGGACGCGGGTTCGACTCCCGCCATCTCCATTTTAAGGAAACATAGAGATAAAAAGAAACGCTGTAAACGTTGAGCTTACGGCGTTTTTATTTTTGGGTTGTAGTAGGAAAACGATGGTTTTTAAAGCTTTTGTGACCATACTGTGACCATGCCGTGACCGCTTTTAATTTTTTCACTATGAGTAACCACCTTTCGCTTGATGCTGATAAATATGGTATGCATTTCGAACTGGTTTTCTAATGGTCACATGTGGACACAGTAGGTGTGACCGCCTTATTTTTTAGCGAATTTTTATGACCGTTTTGTGACCACGTAAGCAACAAACGGCGGTGTATCAACCTTGTAAATTCCGTCCATTTCCATTTTAAGATTTTAGCAAGCGCTTTAAATTCTTGTAAGGCTTGGTAGAACAGCATTTCTATCAGGCTTTTATATTACCTTAAATTCCTGTAATGTCGAATTGTTATTAAATACAAGAAGATCAGGTCTAAGCACTGATTTGTTAGGATAGGCTGAATATATATTTTAATTTGGGGTTGATTTGTCAAAACTAATATATTAATATACAGCATGAAGGCGATTACATTTTTGATGCTAAAACCAAATAATCGTGGATCAAATTTATTGCAAGGGAGCTAATAACATTTGAAATTTTTAGATGACGATTTTTTATTGACGACTGTAATGGGTCGAACACTGTATCACAATTACGCTGAAAAGATGCCCATCATTGATTTTCATTGTCACCTTGATCCCAAGGAGATTTATGAAAATCAAAATGATCTGAATCTAACTCAAATTTGGATTAATAAAGGTATATTTGGTGATCACTATAAATGGCGGCTTATGCGTGCTAATGGGGTTCCAGAAGAATTAATCACGGGTGAGGGGGATGATTACCAAAAATTTGTTGCATGGGTGCAAGTTTTGGAAAAAGCTATTGGTAATCCATTATTAGAGTGGTCATATCTAGAATTAAAGCGTTATTTTGGTATTTCTGAAGTAATTAATGATGGGAATATACATCAAATTTGGGAACAAACAAAACGGCAGTTAGCAACTGCACAGCTTAAACCACGTAACCTTATCAAACGCTCGAACGTTAAGGTGGTTTGTACGACCGATGATCCGGTTTCTGACTTAAAGTATCACTTGTTATTAAAAAATGAGGAATTGGCTAACGGATTCAAAGTTTTGCCGGCAATGCGTCCAGATCGAGCAATGGCCATCACGGCATCTGATTTTTCCGATTACCTTAATCAACTGGGCAAAGTAGCAGATGTACAAATTACGAATTTCAAGTCTCTTGTAACCGCACTTACAAAACGGTTCGAGTTCTTTGATTCAGTCGGTGGTCGATTATCTGACTGCGGCCTCAATACTTTTAAGTTTGTTAAGAAGTCTGAGGTTGAGTTGGATCATATTTTAAACAAAGCACGTCGCAATGAAATGTTGACCTCAGATGAAATTAATGCTTATTTGACGGGTTTCCTGTCAGCATTTATGCGATTAAACAAGCGATATAATTGGACAATGCAATTTCACGTTAACGCATTGAGAAATGTTAACCTACCCATGTATCAACAATTAGGGCCTAATACCGGATTTGATTCAGTTGGGACCCAGGCCGATATGTCTGCTCAGTTGATAACGCTACTTGCAGATCAGCAGAAAGAAGATGCTGTCCCCAAAACTATTCTTTATTCACTGAATCCAAATGACTGGATGCAATTGGCTACTGGTATGGGTAATTTTTATAGCTCAAATGTTGTTCAAAAGATGCAACTTGGCTGTGCTTGGTGGTTTAACGATAATCGAGAGGGTATACGCGAACAGCTTCGAATTATGGCACAACAAAGTTTACTCGGTAATTCTGTGGGGATGCTAACGGATTCAAGGAGTTTCTTATCTTATCCACGACATGAATATTTTCGACGCGTGTTATGTGATTACTTAGGTGAGTTGGTTAATCGTGGGCAACTGCCATCAGATGCCGATTACTTGGGTAGGCTTATTGCGGATATCTGTTACAACAATGCCAACCGATATTTTAATTTTAAGGTGTAAAAATTTAGAAGGGATTGAATTAGAAGTGGTTAAAATAACTGACGATTATTTGAAGCAATCAGACGAATTCAAGAAATATGGAATTCAGGTGCCAACGTATTCACAGACCAAGATGGTTAATGAATCATTGGTGCACCCAACGTGGATACATTTTGGTGGTGGAAATCTCTTTCGAGCATTTCATGCAGCAATTGCTCATAAACTTTTGCAAACAAAAGCTGCAACAACCGGGGTTATTATGGTTGAAACCTATGATGACGAAGTCGTTAAACGAGCCTATCAAGACTATAATAATCGAATTCTGCGGATTATTACTGAAGCGGATGGGTCACAAAAACGTGACTTACTGGCATCGGTAGCTGCCGCTTGGTTCGTTGGTAAGAGTAGCGATAAATGCTATCAAGATTTAGAAAACGCATTCAAGCAACCCAGTTTACAGGTTGTATCATTTTCAATCACGGAAAAAGGGTATAAGCTAACAAATCGTCAAGGACAATTTAAGCCCGATTTGGAACACGACTTTAAATCTGGGCCGTTTGCTACGACTAATAACATGACTCTGTTAACTGGTATGCTGTACGCGCGTTACCAAAATGGGGCGTATCCAATTGCATTATTGAGTACGGATAATTTTTCTCAGAACGGAGATGTACTGAAGCACAGTGTGTTGACAATCGCTAAAAAGTGGCTTGCTAATCAACTTGTATCGCAGGCGTTTATTGATGATTACCTAGCCAATGATCAAAAGGTAGCTTTTCCATGCTCGATGATTGATCGAATTACACCCAATCCATCAAGTGCAGTTCAGAGAACACTCGAATCTGATCAAATTACAGGGGTCGATGTTATTCATACAACTAAACATACAAATATTGCTGCCTTTGCAAACACAGAAGCAGCTCACTATTTAGTGATTGAGGATCATTTTCCCAATGGTCGGCCTGCATGGGAGAAAGCCGGTGTTATTTTAACATCGCGTGAAATTGTAAATGACACTGATGAAATGAAGGTCACGACATGTTTGAATCCTTTGCACACTGCTTTGGCCATTTTTGGGAGTCTACTGGGTTTTACCTCGATTTCGGAGGAAATGAAAGATTCCGATTTGCTAGGATTAATTCAGCAAATCGGCTATGTAGAAGGGTTGCCGGTAGTTAAAGATCCTAAAGTAATTAACCCCAAAAAGTTTTTGGATGAACTGATTACTAAACGACTCCCTAATCCCTATATACCAGATACTCCTCAACGGATTGCAACGGATACGTCGCAAAAGTTAGCTGTTCGTTATGGCATCACTATTAGACATTATCTTCAGCTATCACGACCTAATTTTGGCCCAGCAAGTTTGACATTCATTCCACTTGTAATTGCGGCTTGGTTAAGGTATTTAACTCAAATCGATGATGCTGGACAGGTTTTAGAACTCAGTCCGGATCCACTCCTTGATCAATTAATCAAGCAAATGGAAAACGTGCACTTTGGAGCAACCGACACTTTGGTTCACGAAAGAGTATCACCAATTTTAAGTGATGAACGGATCTTTGGAATAAATCTTTACGATGCTGGTCTTGGGGATATTATCGAATGCGATTTAGTGAATCTGCTAAAAGGACCACAAGCAGTGCGGTCAACATTGCATCAAATGTTAAAGGTAAAGGCAACACCAATTAAGGCATAATAGAAGGGAAGTAATGTTAATGTTAAAAATGGGTTTCCGATGGTTTGGTGCGAGTGATGATCCAATCTCGCTTCAAAATATTCGTCAAATTCCTGGAACCACTCAGGTAGTTGGTGCACTATACGATGTTCCGGTAGGAGATGTTTGGCCACTGGAGTCTATCAAACAATTAAAAAAAGAAGTTGAAGCTAACGGATTACATCTTGAAGTGATTGAGAGCGTTAATATTCATGATGATATTAAGGCAGGAAAACCAACCCGTGACGAGTATATTGCGAATTACCAGCAAACAATTCGAAATCTGGCTTCATGTGGCGTTAAAGTTATCTGTTACAATTTCATGCCAATTTTTGATTGGTTAAGGACTGACTTAGCAGAGAAGTTGCCTGATGGATCATATGCCATGGCATACGATCATCAACAGGTTGATTCAGACCCTGAGGAAATGCTTCGATCCGTTCAAAACGGAGCGAACAATTACGTATTACCCGGTTGGGAGCCAGAGCGATTAGCTCAGCTAAAACAGTTATTTATGGCATATTCTGATATTGATGCGGATAAACTGCGTCAAAATTTAAAGTATTTTTTGGAAGCTATCATTCCCGTCTGTGAAGAGTGTGATGTGAAAATGGCAATGCATCCGGATGATCCGCCAGTTTCATTATTCGGATTACCACGAATCTATAAAAATCGAGAAGATATGGTTAAAATCGAGAAAATGGTTGATAGTCCTTACAATGGATTTACTATTTGTACTGGCAGTTTAGGCGAAAATCCTGCTAATGACGTTCCGGCAATTTTACGGGAGTTCATCGCACAAGATCGGGTACCGTTCGTCCATGCCAGGAACATTAAATTTGTGAATACCGAAGGCGATTTTCATGAATCTGCTCACTTATCAACTGAAGGTTCGCTCGATATGTATGACATTATGAAAGCACTTTATGACTCGAAATACACTGGCTATGTTCGTCCTGACCACGGTCGGGACATCTGGGGGGAAGTAGGACGTCCAGGCTATGGATTATACGACCGAGCGTTGGGAATTACTTATCTAAGCGGTATCTGGGAAGCATTAGTTAAGGATCATATCAAGTAACTAGGAGATGAGTTTATGAGTGAACTAATCACAATTGGTGAACCAATGGTAGTTTTGGCATCTCAGGACGAAGATCTTTCGTTAACGAATGCCGTTCATTTCAGAAAATTTGCTGCTGGTGCTGAGTTAAATGTGGCAATTGGTGTAGCTAGACTCGGTCATTCAGTGGACTATGTGTCCTCAATTGGTGACGATCCTTTTGGTCGGTTTATCTTTAATGAAGTAAAGAAAAACCAAATCTCAACTAAGTATCTTGAAATGACGACAGAATACTGGACTGGTCATTATTTGAAACAACGTGTTACAACTGGAGATCCTTCTGTATACTATTTTCGAAAAAACTCAGCAGCTGCTAACTATAATCCAACTCAGATCGATCAAATTGACCTATCTAATGTTAAAATTGGACATCTATCTGGCATCTTTGCTGCTTTATCCGAATCAACACTGGCGACTTTTAAACACCTCAATGCTAAATTGAATCAGACTGGCGTACTAACAACGTTTGATCCTAATTTACGGCCATCATTATGGACTTCTGAGACTGAAATGATTGAATGTACCAATGAATTGGCAAAATACAGCCGCATTGTTATGCCAGGTGTTGCTGAGGGTGCAATCTTAGTGGGGTCACGTGATCCTGTAAAAATTGCAAATTACTATCTAGATCAAGGAATCGAGACAACAACAGTAATCGTTAAAACAGGTGCAGATGGGGCATATGTAAAAGTACGTGGTAAAACACCATTCTGTGTTTCGGGCTTTCAAGTCAATCACGTAGTTGATACAGTTGGTGCAGGCGATGGATTTGCAGTTGGTTTAATCAGTGGTCTACTTGAAGGACAATCGTTACGGAAGTCTGTTGAGCGGGCATGTGCAATTGGGGCACTAGCTGTTCAAGCGCCTGGTGATAATGATGGCTATCCGACGAGAGCTCAACTGCAAGATTTCCTAACTCAGCAAAAAAAGAATAGGAGAGTTAAAGATGAAACGAATGATGTTATTAAATAAATTACAGCACGTTGGTGTGATTTCTGTGGTGCGTGCCGAATCACCCGAGAAAGCTGAAAAAATTGCCGAAGCCGTTCTTAATGGTGGGGTAATGGGAATCGAATTAACATATACTGTGCCCCACGCAGATCAAGTAATTACTGATCTGGTTAAAAAATTTGCCAAAACGGATGCAGTAATTGGTGCTGGGACAGTTCTTGACGCGACTTCAGCACGATTAGCAATTATTGCAGGTGCCGATTTTATTGTTAGTCCAACTTTCGACATTGCGACGGCTAAAATGTGTAATCTCTATCAAGTACCATACATTCCTGGCGTGTTCACGCCAACAGAGGCACAGCTTGCGATGAGTTATGGTTCAGAAGTTGTGAAACTATTTCCTGGTTCATTGGCTACGCCAGGTGCAATCAAAGAACTTAAAGGGCCGTTCCCATACATTAGTGTGATGCCTTCAGGTGGAGTCACTTCTGAAAACCTAAGTGATTGGTTTGAAGCAGGTGCACTTGTCGTTGGAGCAGGGAGTAACTTGGTTGGTCCAGCTCAAAACAATGATTTTGAAGGTGTGACGAGAAACGCTCAAAAGTATATGGTGGCACTTAGGGCCATTATGAGGAGTTAATCATAGGACAGGTAATATATTAATGTATTAAATTCAAAAAAGGCTAATTTTCACAAGTGGTAACTAGTGGAGATTAACCTTTTTTGAATTATTGTTAGCTGTATACTAATCTTCGAAATAGTCAGGAAATTGTGTAACAAGGGTACTCTTTTCGTCCAGCATCAACCTTAAGTGATCAAAAGCAAGTTTTTCAGCTTGTGGACCATTATGATTCTTAACTGCGGCTAGAATGTCTGAATGTTGCGTAATCAGCAATTTCCAGGGTAACTGAGTATTTTTCAGCCTTAGATATCGGTATCGATTTAGTTGAAGGGAAATTGCATGGATCCATTCCCATATTTCGCCGCGATGAGAGATACTATAAAACGATTTATGAAAGTCATTATCTAAATTAAAAAATACATCAACATCATGGTTTTTAGCTGCTAGCTTCTGTTTATCAATAATTGTTTCACAATCTAAAATATTTTCAGCACTCATTATATCGCATGCTTCAAAAACAATACTTTTTTCAACATTCTGTCGGACAAAACGTGCGTTAAGTGCACTCGTTAGACTAATCTTAGTGACATACGTACCGCTTTGAGGGACCGTTCTCATCAAATTGTTCATTTTTAGTCGCAAAATTGCTTCTCTTACGGGAGTTCGGCTAATATTGAGGTGGTCCATAATAGACTGTTCTTGAATCCGCTCCCCGGGGGTAAGTTTTAAAGCCAAAATTTCAGTTAAAATCGTGTTATATGCGTAATCTTGCAAGTTTGCCATTGAATTACCTCGCTCAGTTCAGAATTGATATTCTAATATACATTATACCATTTTGAGATTCATTGAGACTTAATGGCAGTCATGATTAGGATGATATCAATGAATTTTTTTACCATAACGACCAGGCGAAATTCCTACATGGTTAGTGAAAGAGCGAATGAAATTACTATAATTGCCAAATCCACATTGATCACAAGTATTTGCAACCGTCTCACCATCAAAAAGAAGTTGTTTTGCCAATTCGATGCGTTTTTCAATAATATAGTTGTGCAGCGAAAGGCCCATGTAACGTTTAAAATAGCGATTAAGGTAAGTTGCACTCATAAAAAATTGCCGACTGAAACTGCTCAAACTCAGATTATTTGCTAGATTGACATCTATAAAATCAATCATTTGCTGTAACTGTATTGGAATGATATTATCTTTTTCGCTATTCTGAGCATTGCCAGCTGTATTTGCCAACAATAGAATTTGTGATAAAATAATTTTTCTCTGAATGTCAGAACCATAGTTGTTAGATCTTAAAACGGTAATTAGCTCATGGCTTAAATCGATAAAATGATTCAATTCATTGGCTGTTAGTTTTAAGATTGATACCTCCTGATCTTGATTGGTTTGAAAACAACTAGATAAGTCCGTTAGGTCACTGGAAAGTTCTGAAACGAGATTCGTTCGAATATTTAAAAAAATTCGGTCATAAGTGGTTTTACCATTGGTAAATGAGCGATGCCAACGATGTGGTGGAATGGCAACTAAGTAACCGCGCCGCATGGAGTAAGCTGCATTATCAGTAAAAAAGGTAACATCACCTGAAATAAATAAATAGAGTTCAAAGTGATTGCTATGCTGGTGAAGAGGACTGTCGTGTTGACTATCCTGATTATGATAGCAAACAATATCTTGAGTTAATGTGCCATCAATTGGTAAAGACATTTTGTTCAGCAATTCACTCACGTCCCTTTCTGCAATATTTTGGGTTAGATTCGCAAAGATTAGTTTATATAAAACGCTTACAATTATCATTGTACACAATAGTTATCGTTTAGTAAATATATTAGTATATCAAATGTAGGCCTACATTTATAAAGTGAATGATCATTGCTAACCTTTACTTACTAAACGACAAAAGGGAGTTGATAGCTATACAGCACCAGAAAACGTCTTAAATAGAGGTTAATTATGTAGATTGAAAGGAGCAGCTACAATGGACTCACAAAATAATAAAAAACGACCGGTAGTTCACGACGGTTGGGATGAATATGCATCGAAGAAGATTTATCAAAATAGAGGAAAAATCGGCGTAGGTCGGTCGTTAGGATTCGGGGTATTTTCATTCTTCAGTATCTCAATGCAAGGCATTGTCGGTGCATGGCTAATGTTCTTCTACACCACTTTCTGTGGTTTGAGTGCCGCTCAAGGGGCTTCAATCTTCTTGATTGGGCGAGTGGCTGATGCAATCGCTTCGTTGGTTATGGGAAATATTTCAGATAGTATTTACAAACTTAAGATTGGCCGAATATTCGGTCGCCGGCACCTGTTTATTTTGATTGCCGCACCGGCAGTTGTGATCGCAATCACAATGTGGGTTGCCAACATGAGTTACATCTATTATTTAATCACCTATCTAATTACGACGGTACTGATGTCAGTTCTTCAGATTCCTTGGGAAACCCTACCAAATGAAATGACGAAGGATTATAACGAGCGGACTAAAATGTCAACTACTCGTATGTTTATCACTGGTATTGGGAACATGCTGGTGCAATTGGTACCTGCCCAATTGTTTAAGTTTTGGCCACAAACCTCACCAATTCCATATCTTGTCATGCAATGTCTATTTTCTGGAGTAACTTTCTTCTTGATATTTATCACTTATCAATCGACCTGGGAACATTTCGTTTCTAAAAAAGAAGCTAAGATGATTGATGAAGAACGTATTCGGGAAAATGGTGGGAACAGCAGTCTAAAGGCCGAAATCAAAAATTATTTTTCAACCTTTAAAATTAAGAGCTTCAGAATCCACATGGGGATCTATCTCAGTTCCTACTTTGCAACAATTTTATTTTCGAACGCGTTCGTGTACTACATCGTGTATGTTATCGGAAAATCAACCAGTACGTCCGGATTCTTGCAGAGTTTAAACATCGTTGCGCTACCAATAACGTTAGTGGCTGGGTTCTTAATCACCAAATACTCACCTCGCGCAATCTACACCTTCGGATACACATCAATTGTGATTAGCGCGATTGGCTGGAGTGTTATCGCCTTTACCAA
Organism: Secundilactobacillus mixtipabuli; assembly: GCF_002217925.1. Taxonomy (GTDB): domain Bacteria; phylum Bacillota; class Bacilli; order Lactobacillales; family Lactobacillaceae; genus Secundilactobacillus; species Secundilactobacillus mixtipabuli. The sequence continues at coordinate 26,370 of NZ_BCMF01000014.1, forward strand.
ACCATCATCTGTTATGACGTGGTTGACTTTAAGTATGTTACTCTACGAAGTTGGTTTGTCAATTTTGTACTTTGTTCCTTGGAACATTTTCCCATTTATTCCTGATCTAGATACTTTAATTACAGGTAAGAATAGATCTGGATTATTTGCTTCAGTTATGACATTTATCAATCAAATCAGCCAAGGGTTGGCAGCAGTTGTTGCTGGTTACATGCTTGATTTTGCTGGCTTCCGGCAATCAACTAGTGGGGCGATTACGCAACCGCAAAGTGCCATCCACATGATTATTTTTCTCGTTTCGGGTGGTGTGGGCATCATGATATTGCTCGCTCTATTCTTTGCCAGTCGGTTCCACTTAAGTAAGAAAACTTTCACGGTGCTTGCAACCGAATTAACGCGACTTCAGAACGGTGGCAGTATGAAAGATGTCGAACCTAAAACTAAAGCTATTTGTGAGGATTTAACTGGAGTTAAGTACGATTCAATTTCTGTTTGGAAAAAGAATGATCAAAAAAATGAAGTAGGTGAGTAGAGTGACTAAACAGGCATTTACAATTTCTCATTCAACACATGTAGTCGCTGATGATTTAACGAATCCGGTTTTAAAAAATGCACAGATGATTTTACAACGTGACATAGATCGAGTAACAACTAAAGATGATGTTGAAAATCAAATTTTATTAAGACTCGATTCCAAAGGATCATTAAGTGGCGACCAATATCACATTAACTATGACAATGATCGTCAAGTAACGATTACGGCTAGCACAGCCTTGGGTGTACTTTATGGCGCCGTAGCTGTCTCAAGAGAAATTTTGAAAATTGATGATTTCTGGTATTGGCTTGATACCCCAATTGCAATACACGAAGTCATTAATTGGACACGATTCGCGCTAAGCTTACCAGACTATAAAGTTCCATATCGTGGCTGGTTTGTTAATGACGAACTCTTGATTATGGGGTGGGAGGATCATGATTCAAATACCTACGTTTGGCAACGAATTTTTGAAACTGCCGTTCGAGCTGGTTGCAACGTTATCGTCCCAGGAACCGATATCAACTCACGACTAAATCGATTACCAGCGCAAGCCTTTGGATTGATGATTGCTCAACACCATGCGGAACCATTAGGGGCAGAAATGTTTGCCCGAGAATATCCTAACTTAACAGCTTCATTTGTTAAATACCCAGAATTATTCCGAAACTTATGGCAAAAAGCCATCATGGAACAGAAAGGGACTTCAACTATCTATAGTTTAGGATTTCGCGGTCAGGGTGATAAGCCATTTTGGTTAGACGATGACAGTCGGGTGTGGACAGAGCAAGCTAAAGCAGATGTCATCAATCAAATTATTAAAGAACAATACGAAATGGTTCAACAATTGGATCCTGGGGCACCCACCGCTATTAACATCTATGGCGAAGTGACAGCAATGTATAATAGTGGACTATTGAAACTGCCGAGTGACGTAATTGAAATCTGGGCCGATAGCGGCTACGGTAAGATGGTTTCCAGACGTCAATTCCAAGACAATCCACGATCGCCAGTATTTTCGGTGCCTAATCCACAACAACATAAACGCGGAATATACTATCACATTGCTTTTCATGATTTGCAAGCGTCAAACTTTTTAGGACTGTTATCAAATCGACCAAGTTTTGTGTCTGCTGAACTTGCAAAAGTCAGCGACCATCACATGGACACACTGGAGCTGATTAACACTGGTAGTATCAAACCTCATATTTTATACTTGCGAGAGGTTTCTAAGGCTTGGTTAAAAGATTATCAGCCACGAACAGATCATGAAATCGTTTCAGAATATGTCAATACCTACTATAGTGAACAACATGTAAATTTAACGGAATTGTATCTTAAATACTGGGATGCCATTGTTCAATACGGTCCGCATACAGATGAAACTGCCGGTGATGAGTTAGCGCCGTACTTAATTCGTCGTATCGTGAAAGCCTGGGTTGGGCATGCAAATCAGCTACCAGATACAAATTGGTTGGTTGGCGACGTTGATATGGATGAAGCGTTAATTAAGGTTGATGCTATGATTCAACCGAAACTTGCAGATTGGCAACAGCTATTACTAAAAGTTCGTCAAACAATGCTAACACTCGATTCGGCCGATGCTAGAATGTTATACGGTGACTTTTATATTAGTGTTGTTAACCAGGCACAGGGACTAACAGCACTTGCTGCTGTCATCCAAGCCTACCAAACAGCTCAAAAAGCGACGAGTCCAGACGACTACTTGAAACCATTTTTGTTGGTTGACGATGCTTATCGAACGCTAGCAAATATTGTCTTTGTTGAGGAACATCACTTATCTGAAAAATGGCGAGACTTTTACAAAAATGATGGTTACAATAACGTACCGTTGTCAGTTGAAAAGTTAAAATTTTTACGTCAGTACCTGAGAACTTTAGGGGACAGTGACGACGAGGATGATTGGGAACGACGGTTTATTAAGACACCAAGTGAAGCACGAGTCATGACGCTGTGGACCACTCGTCGAGAGCTTTCAGACGATAAGTTAGCAGATAAGTTACGGGAAATTCTGATTTTAAAACAATAGTAGGGTATGTTAGTGAATCCAAAAATGGACCATTTAGTTAGGATATCGCGACTAAATAATTTTCAGAATTCGACTATTATTTACTAATGATCAAAGTCGGACACCTAGCTAGGATAATCTGTATTGGTGAAGATACTGTAATATAGAAAGGGTTTGCTGAAATTACACAGATATTTTTACAGTAAGTTCATCGGATTTTTCGTTGGAATCGGTCAAAAAGTCGTGATCTTAGCAGTTCCCCTCTGTCAGGTTAATGAGCGAAATACTATATTTTTGTGACATCTGTGTGGTTCCATTGCGATATTCATCGTAGTGGAGCCACCTTTTTATGATTTGAAGATGTCTTTAAAATGTTTGAGTTATTGTTTCACTACTTCATCTTCACTCATGTGAGAAGAAAACAGATAACATTCATAAATATACAGAGATTCACACAAGCTTATTTTACGTTTTCCGTGTTTATCGTTGTAGATACTATTGAGAGAAGGTATCTTGAATTTTCCGTTAATGTTCAAAATTGCATTCCATTTTTGAACTCGGAAATTATATATTTAAATATCAACACTTAACTACTAACTGCATAGCTGACAGGTATATAAAACAATTAGGAAGCAAAATTGAGCTGTAATCGGATTGAGTGAACACAATTGCTTAATCTATCAAGGCGTTGTGCATTCAGAGCATTCTGATAGTGGGTAGCCTTAATAATCAAGACGCAGGCCATTTTACCAACGAGATGTAAAAGAAAAACAGATGTAAGTTGACAAGATAAGTGCTAGATTGCCGCTGATCCTGCCATATGAAATGAGCTATGGCTTGATTTGCAAAATGTAAGTAATGACGGGATAATATTCGGGCTGAAAGATAAGTTATAAAATTAAATTGAATGATATTGAATTATTGGCATTATCAAAGTCGAGAACTTCTCAGCTGGTAGATTAAAAAACTGTGATTTCCATTTGCTGGAAATCACAGTTTTTTTAATTAAAGCAGTTTAAAATGTTTGAGACCATTGATAATGCCGTGATCAACATTTGCCGTTGTGACAAATTCAGCGGCTTCTTTCACGTGTTTCAGTCCGTTACCCATTGCAATGGAGTGATCAACCACATCAAACATTGGCATGTCATTATTACCATCGCCGAAAGCATAGGTGGGGACACCCTGAAATTCAGGCCGTGCTAAGAGTGTTTTAATGCCAGCTTTTTTTGATACACCTGGGCCGACAACATCGATACTGTATGGTGTTTGTCGGAAGAAAGTTAATTGATCCTTGAAACTATCTATGTAATCGGTGTCATTTTCCTTTGTTGCAATGATGAGCATCATGTGAACCGGGTAAAGCTGCCAAAAGGTTGGGTCAATAATTGGAATTGGACTATTAATATAGTGGTAGACTTTTTTGACGTTTTCAGTCATTCGGTTGATCCGGTCAGTTTGATTATTCAATGTGGCATAAGCATCGTCGTGATCTTTGACAAGAGCGGTTAAGCGTTTAATGACGTCTTTGGAAATTTTTGTCACATCTACTGGCTTGCCGTGCAGGGCAATGAACGCACCATTGGCAGAAACTAAAGTGTCAATTTGGGTCTGCTGAAGGACGTTTTTGATTTCAAAAATATTTCGGCCAGTTGCAATAACGGGTAAAATATCATTGGCTTTCAACTGTGACACTGCATCAATTACCTCAGGATCTAACTGCGTTTTATCATTTAATAATGTCCCATCTAGGTCAAAAAAGACGATTGCTTTTGTCATACATCAATACACCTTTCCAGTTACTTTATTATGTCGATTGTAGCACATTCTTATATTCAATTTGTGATGAACCGCGCTGTTCGAGTATAATGAAAACAGTTATAATAATTTAACAGTATTAACCTGCTGGATCAATTATTGAAGTGGCACATTAGAAACACGAAAATTCAATTATTTAATAATGAGAACGGTTACTTAAAACTGTAAGCTGCATCAGTTTCAGTATAAGCGGTCAGTGATTGACGGAGGATACAACAATGAAGATATTAATGGTTGAGGATAATAAATCTGTATCTGAAATGATGCAAATGTTTTTTAAAAAAGAGGGCTGGGACGCTTATTTCGCCTACGATGGTGAACAAGCTGTTCAGATGTTCAACGAAAGCCCTGATGAGTGGGACATGATTACTTTAGACCTAAATCTGCCCAAGATGGATGGGATGCAGGTCAGCACTGAAATTCGTAAGATTTCACCAACGGTTCCTATTATTATGTTGACGGCCCGGGATTCTGAAAGTGATCAAGTTCTCGGACTGGAGATGGGAGCGGATGATTACGTTACCAAGCCGTTCAGTCCGATTACGCTGATTGCGAGAATCAAGGCATTAGATCGGCGCGCCAAGATCGGTGGTAAAGTAACGGATCACGAGTCGGTTTCGGCCTCAACAGTAAAAGAGGAAGAAAAGTTTGATATTGATACGGGTAAGTTTCAATTAAATAGTAAAACTCGGGAAGCTTATCTGAATGGCAGTCAGATCAATGACTTAACGCCTAAGGAATTTGACTTACTGAAGACACTGGCACAAAAGCCACGGCAGGTCTTTTCTCGTGAGCAGCTCCTACAGTTAGTCTGGGATTACGAATACTATGGTGATGAACGAACCGTGGATGCCCACATCAAAAAATTGCGGCAGAAGATTGAAAAAGTCGGTCCCCAAATTATCCAAACGGTCTGGGGGGTCGGCTATAAGTTTGACGACACGGGAGCTGACGAGTCATGAAACTGGTCTACCAGCAGTTATTAGCCTTATTATCAATGATTGCAGTTGTATTAGTTCTTCTAGGGCTGTCATTTAGCAGCATGACGAAGGAATACGTCTATCAAAATACTTGGACCAGCTTGGAGAAGTATGCGAATAGTTTGGTTGAACAATCTGTTCGGGTTTCCTCAAGCAATCCTCAGCACGTCAGTTTTGATTCTGAATCATTGTTAAATAGTGAAGTGCTGTTACGTAACCAGTCGGTTAACTTCACGATTTATAACCGCGAAAACACCGCCATCTTTCCTGATAATGTGTATATTTCTAGAATCAAAGAAACGGATTGGCAGAAATTGCAGCAGGGGAAAGTTGTTCAAAATGTCGCAGATCATCAAACCCACGCTACCGGTGGGCAGGTCGAGCCGGCAATGACAGACATCATAAAGCCTTATTTTTATACGGATGATAACCATCAAAAGCATCTTGTGGCAGTGGTCAAGGTGGGTGCTTACGTTTCCAACATCAATTCGAACATTGCTAAAATCAATGCTAATTTAACCAAGGCCTTACTAGTTGCAAGTTTTGTGGCAATGCTTTTGGCCTTTCTCATTGCACGCTATTTGACGTTGCGGATTGATCGGATACGGCGAGCAACTAATCAAATTGCAAACGGTAATTACAACGTCCAAGTACCAAGTAAGAATCGCGATGAAGTGGATGATCTGGCCAATGATTTTAACAATATGGCACGGTCTTTACAGGAATCTAAAATCGAAATTCAGCGACAAGAAGAGCGCCGCAAGGAGTTTATGGCAGATGCTGCTCACGAAATGCGGACGCCGTTGACCACTATTAACGGGTTGTTAGAGGGCTTAGCCTATGATGCAATTCCTGAAGAGAGCAAGGCCCAAAGCATTGATCTCATGAGAAATGAAACTAAACGACTCATTCGCCTAGTTAATGAGAATTTGGACTACGAAAAGATTCGCAATAATCAAATCAGTTTAAATCAGCAACAGTTTAATGCCATTGATACTTTAAATCGGATGGCTGAACAATTAGCGCAAAAGGCCGCCGCCAAAAGCGATCACATCAGCGTTCAGGGGGGCAGCGATATTGAAGTCTATGCAGACTATGACCGGTTTGTTCAGATCATGTTTAATATTACGCAAAATGCCATTCAGTTTACCGAAAATGGTCAGATTGTTATTTTAGCTCAACGCGGTTATCAAGAGACAATTTTTAAGATTTCAGATACTGGTATTGGGATGACCAAAAAACAGTTAGCTAACATCTGGGAACGCTTCTATAAAGCGGATCCGTCTCGGACAAATACCAAGTACGGTGAATCTGGTTTGGGTTTGGCCATTGTCCATCAGTTGGTTTTATTGCATAACGGTAAAATCGAAGTTACCAGTAAGCCCAATCAAGGCACCACGTTTACGATTATTTTTCCCGATAAAAAACCGGCAAAATGATGAACTTCTATTTAGAAAATGATTAAGAATGAAGGATTTAATAAAAAATCCTTTTTTTTTTGGCCATTATCTAGTACACTAATAAGGATGAAAAGAGAATAAAGCGCTTTCATTAGTGCTTTAAAGTATGTAAGAGAGAACGGAGTGAATTTCATGGCAGTACTGTTAGCTTTAATCCCTGCACTTTGCTGGGGAAGCATTGGATTGATTAGTGGAAAAATGGGTGGTTCTTCATACCAGCAAACCCTAGGAATGACGCTAGGTGCTCTTATTTTTGGGATTTTTAGTGTTTTTTATTTTCACCCCCATTTAACCAGTTTCGTCTGGATGATTGGGATCGCATCAGGGCTGTTTTGGGCATTAGGCCAATTTCAACAATTTCAGTCAATGAAAGCCATTGGTATTTCGGTAACGATTCCAGTTTCAACAGGTATGCAGCTCGTTTGTACGACCCTAGCAGGTGTTCTTTTATTTCATGAGTGGACAACGACTAGAATGTTGACTTTAGGCACCATTGCCATGGTCGTTTTAATCGTCGGTATCGTCTTTACGTCATTGCGTGATCGTGCTAGTGTTCCTCGAACTGGCTATAATGCCGGCGCTGGTGCCCGTGCTTTAATTTTCTCAACTATCGGCTACACACTTTACACGGTTATTGTTAGTTCCTCTGGCGTCAACTCTAAAGCCATCTTCTTACCGCAATCTGTCGGTATGGTGGTTGGTGCCTTAATTTTCGCCGCCCGGAATAAACCGTTTGGTAAACCGATGGTCAAAAACATGGTCACCGGTTTGTCATGGGGTGTTGGTAACTTCTTCATGTTTATGTCAATTCCAGCTGTTGGGTTAGCAATCAGTTATTCTTTGGCACAAAGTGGTATTATTATCTCGACTTTCGGTAGTATCTTACTTTTAGGTGAGAAGAAGACTGGACGTGAAATGGCTTACATTACTATTGGGTCAGCCTTAGTTATTATCGGTAGTGCAATTTTGGGAATATTAAAATAATTTAATTGTGGTATAGTCCATTTATTTTTGCGGTTAAATCGTATATAATAGGGTTTATCAAAATAAAAGTGAGGTACAGTTAGATGGCACATATTTCCTTCGATGCATCAAAGCTTGATAAGTTTGTTCACGAGAATGAACTTGGTGAAATGCAGGCGTTAGTTAACGCAGCGGATGAAGAACTACAAACGGGTTCTGGCGCTGGTAGTGACTTCCGGGATTGGTTAACTTTGCCTAAGGATTATGATAAAGATGAATTTGCTCGAATTAAGGCAGCAGCTAAAAAGATTCAATCTGATTCAAAGGTGTTAGTTGTTATTGGGATTGGTGGTTCTTACTTGGGTGCTAAAATGGCCATTGATTTCCTTCATGAAACGTTCTTTAATTACTTGCCAGACGCTCAGCGTCAAGCACCGCAGATTTTGTTTGCGGGGAATTCACTTAGTCCATCGTACGTTCATGACCTCATTAAGCTGATTGGCGATCGTGACTTTTCAGTTAACGTGATTTCTAAGTCAGGCACAACGACAGAGCCTTCAATTGCCTTCCGAATTTTCAAGGAACGGTTAATTGAAAAGTATGGCGAAGCGGGTGCCAACGCCCGAATCTATGCGACTACGGATAAGAAACGCGGTGCTCTGAAGCAGGAAGCTGACGCTGCCGGTTACGAAACCTTTGTTATTCCAGACGGGGTTGGCGGACGTTACTCAGTCCTGACTGCCGTTGGTTTATTACCAATCGCAGCTTCTGGCGCTGACATTGATCAGTTAATGACTGGTGCAGCTGATGCAATGGCTGAATACACTGATACTGATTTAACGAAGAATGAAGCTTATCAGTACGCAGCCTACCGGAACATTTTATACCGGAAAGGTTACACCACTGAACTCTTGGAAAATTACGAACCCAACATGCAGTATTTTGCTGAGTGGTGGAAGCAATTAATGGGTGAATCTGAAGGGAAGAATGAGAAGGGCATTTATCCTTCATCAGCTAACTTCTCGACTGATTTGCACTCACTAGGTCAGTACATCCAAGAAGGTCTTCGTAATCTGATGGAAACGGTTGTCTTTATCGACAAGCCAAATCATGATATTGATATTCCAAAAGAAGCAGAAAATCTGGATGGCCTAAAATACCTTGAGGGTGAAACGATGCATTTTGCTAATACCAAAGCCTTCCAAGGTGTTACCTTAGCGCATACTGATGGTAACGTTCCTAATATGAGTGTCCACATCCCTGATCAATCCGCTTATACGCTTGGCTACTTGATTTACTTCTTTGAAGTAGCAGTTGCTATCTCAGGCTATTTAAACGGTATTAATCCATTCAACCAACCTGGTGTGGAAGCTTATAAGACCAACATGTTCGCATTGCTTGGTAAACCAGGCTTTGAAGAATTGGGTAAAAAGCTTAACCAACGCCTGTAATAATAGGCTAATAAGAATCCCACGATCGGCTAATATTGCTGATCATGGGATTTTTTTGGCTCTTTGACAACTGTTGTTGGTAAATTTCTTAAATTAGTTCTAATCACTATTTTGTGATTAGGACTTTTTTAGTTTTGATGTGCAAGGTATAAAGCACTCTTACTCTAAATTTTCGGAAG
>NZ_BCMF01000015.1 GCF_002217925.1 Secundilactobacillus mixtipabuli
GTGTGGTGGCGATAGCCTGAAGGATACACCTGTTCCCATGTCGAACACAGAAGTTAAGCTTCAGCACGCCAAGAGTAGTTGGGGGATCGCCCCCTGCGAGGGTAGGACGTTGCCACGCAAGCGAAGCAGTCATCGAGAAATCGATGGCTGTTTTTTTGTCTGTTACAGCAAAAAAGCTAGCCATTCATTTCAAAAAGAATAAACGCTAACTGTTATAAAGGCACGCAATAATTATAAAATAGAAGCCGCTTATCGGATTTGAACCGATGACCTCTTCCTTACCATGGAAGTGCTCTACCTTCTGAGCTACAGCGGCAACTCATATTATACTACAGGCATCCATGTACGCGGATCAATAAAATAAAAAAGTGAATTGGACTGAAAAAAGCTAGTAATAATTAGGTCGGCGTAGTATACTAATAAAGTTGGTAATTTATAAAACGACATCGGGAAGTAGCTCAGCTTGGTAGAGCACCTGGTTTGGGACCAGGGGGTCGCAGGTTCGAATCCTGTCTTCCCGATAGCAAATCATTTGATAGGCTATTGTTATTAATGAGCAATATGCCGGAGTGGCGGAACTGGCAGACGCGCTGGACTCAAAATCCAGTGTCCGTTGAGGACGTGTGGGTTCGAACCCCACCTCCGGTATCATACAGAATTTAATAAGCACCCTGTTTTCAGACTTAACTGAAAACAGGGTGCTTATTTGTATCACAGTAGCTACGCTAAGTACATCTGATAATAACCAACTGCGGCTAAAGCTTGAGCAGTATTGATTTTGCCGGTCTTGATCAACTTTAAAACCCGTGTAAAATCAACTAACTGCGTGGAGACAAATTCATCAGTATCGAAATGGGTAGCCGTGCGCTTTGAGGGGTTAAAGGACAATAAAATGAGGGCTGCAGTTTGATCCATAAAGCCTTCTGAAGAAGTGATCGTGGTCATCACCTGAGCTGATTGTGCGATGTAGCCGGTCTCTTCTTGAAATTCTCGTTGAGCTGCTTCTTCGGGACTTTCACCAGGATTAATGATACCCGCTGGCAAGGAGACCGAATCAGCATTGATGCCGACCCGGTACTCACTGGTTAGCACGACTTGTTGATCAGCCGTCATGGCAAGGATTGTGATCGTTGGTGCAGTATGAATTAAATCGCGCTCAACTGAAAGACCATCTGGGGTGTCTATTTCGCACTGCTCAACGGAGAAAACAGGGCCCTGATACTGCTTTGTTCTTTTTTTGATGTGACCAGCTTGATGCCAATTATTAAACATGGACAAGATTTCCCTTCTGGTTAGTGTTATATTCTATTTAGTGCTGAATCATGCAGCACCATTCTACTACAAGAGGTGGTTAGTGTGAATTTTATTGGAACATTATGCCTCCTGCTAGTTTTGACGACCTTTGCTGGACACTTCTCAAACCGAATGGGAATGCCATCTGTTATTGGTCAGATCTTAGTGGGTATTATAGTCGGGCCAGCACTACTTAATTGGGTTCAGCCTAATCAGTTGATCAATCTTTTTTCAAATATTGGTGTCATCATGCTGATGTTTATTGGCGGCTTGGAAAGCAACCTGACCCTGCTTCGGCGTTTTTTTAAACCAGCCATTATCGTGGCCCTATGCGGGGTTGTCATGCCGGTTGTTTTTATGGGTGGCGCAGCCATCGGCTTTCATTATTCAATTTTTGAGGCAGCATACATAGGTGTTATTTTTAGTGCAACATCAGTTTCCATATCCGTCGCAGTTTTAAGAGAGTACCATGCCCTAGATACCTCGGAAGGCGCGACAATTCTTGGTGCGGCCGTGGCAGACGATATTGTGGGTGTCATCTTGTTATCAGTGATGATTAGTTTAATGGGGACGCAGGGGTTAAAGACCAGTGGCCAGGATACCAACATCGGGTTGATTTTGCTGGAGCAAATTGCCTTTTTTGGTGGCACTTACCTCGTGGTGCGTTGGATTGCCCCATACTTGATGAGTATTAGCGAAAAACTGCTGATGAATTCCACTGTCACCATCATGTCGATGGTGATCTGTTTGGGCATGGCATGGCTGGCCGATGCTGTGGGCTTAAGTGGCGCAGTTGGCGCTTTCTTCGCGGGAATTGCAGTTGCCCATACGCCGTACCGTGAAGTGATTGAAGCACATACGGAACCAATCGGTTACGCTGCCTTTATTCCGTTATTCTTCGTTGGAATTGGACTGAGTATGTCCTTTCAATATTTGGGCCAGTCACTTGGGTTGATCGTTGTCATGACGATTCTTGCTTGTCTGACTAAATTACTGGGGTGCGGCCTAGGTGCACGCCTAACTGGATTTAGCTTTCATAGCAGTTACGTTATTGGCTCAGGCATGATTTCTCGTGGTGAAATGGGCATGATCACTGTGCAAATTGGCCTTCAATCTGGCTTATTGTCTAACGCAACTTATTCTAAAATGGTACTAGTCATTATTTTAGCCACCATAATTGCGCCATTCATGCTTAAGCAAGCATTGAAACCTAATCAAAAACAGTTAGCACCAGCCAGCGAAAAGAGCTGATACAAAATGCCTCCACCACCGTTCGAATATGAATGGTGATGGAGGCATTTTGTTGTGAATTTAAAGGGGACTTAATTGGTCAATTCATGTTCGATTTCTAAAACAGATTTTGGCATCTTGTCGGAGGCAATTAAAGGTGACACCTGTCCGACGCTGATCAAAATCAGTTGGTGCATGGCCCGTGTTGCGATGGTATACAAAGTACCAGTAAAACGCTCGTCTGGGAAATTAGCTGCGGAGACGTTCCAGGCAATAACAGCGTCAAATTCCAGCCCCTTGGCTAAATAAATGGGCATAATCAAGGTTCCCTTCGGCAGGGATAAATCCGAATCAGTCATCAGCGTAACGTCGTCGCTTTCATGGTGCAACTTCTGGTACACTTCATGAGCTTGCGCCAGATTCTTAGTTAAGATCGCGACTGTACCGTTTTCGAGCCGCAAACTGGCGACTTCATCCTCCAATGCCGCGTAACCGCTATCTGTATCGTAACGGATCACTAATCGAGGGAGTTTACCCGGCCGATTGAAGGCTTCAATCTGGTTGCCATCTGGTAACAGCGCTTTTGAAAAAGTCGTAATTGGTAGCGTTGATCGGTAAGAACGGTTTAATTTCAATAACCGGGGGTGATGAACCTGAAAGGCATCACTGAGACTATTTAGAAGTTCTTCGGGTGTTTGCACTGCTTTAAACAACGCTTGTTCGGCGTCTCCCAAGAAAGTCATATGAGCCTTGGGGAACGCATGGTGCAGATACTGTAGCTGAGCAATGGAATAATCCTGCATTTCGTCAACAAAGAGGTGATGCATCGCATGATTTTGTCCGCCACCAGTTAGAATGTCACGAATGTAGAGCAATGGTGCTGCATCTACTAATTCACATTTATGGAACTCAATATCATGGAGAAAGGCCTGCTGACTGCTCATCATTGATTTCTTGGTGACGTTGTCAGGGGGTGTAACAGTTGCCATGAAATCGGCATACTGGCTATAGATATCCAAGAAGTAATTATTGTAAATGGCATCGTAAACTTTTCGCAAGCGACGGGTGACAATTTTGCGTGCAATGTAGTTCGTTTCAGCATCGACTTCCTGAAAATCGTGGAGCCGTTTTGACCCCAGTAAGTTGTGATACTCTTCGTCTGAGAGTTGATCGATGGCTTCAGCGACCCAGTCGGATTTAGCTTCTTCGTTGATCCGGCGCTTTAGCTGTTTGATGAGGAGGTTTTTAGTTCGCAAGAACCGTTCAGCTGGTTGCAGGTGCGGCAAGCCTTGATAAATCTTCTCAATGTCGGTTTTATCAAAGAAAACCCGGCCATCAAAATAGATGTGGTTGAATTTAAAATGGGTTGGTGCGAGGGTTTGACAATAATCGGCGACTTGATGCATGTAACGAGATGATGACTTGTAATCCACGAGTGCTTGCTGTTCGGCGGTTAAATCAAGATCCCTTTCATAACGGTCAAATAAAGATTCAACCTGAAGGCCCTGGAGCCGCTGAGTGAGAAAATCAGCTAATGTGACCTGGCGCATATTCCGTTCGCCTAAACTAGGCAGGACGTCAGAGATATAGTGACTAAACAGTTTATTAGGTGAAAATAAAACGATTTGATCAGCTTGCAGTTCCTGTCGGCTGTGGTAGAGCAAAAACGCAATGCGTTGCAAAATAGCGGATGTTTTACCCGATCCCGCCACTCCTTGGACGACTAGGAGGTCAGAGCGGGTATCACGGATGATGTCGTTTTGTTCACGCTGAATCGTGGACACGATATTTTGCATGGTTTCGTCATTTTGCTGGCCTAATACGTGCTGCAGCATCTCATCGCCGACGGTTTCATTAGTATCAAACATGCTTTCAATCTTGCCATTTTGAATCAAAAACTGTCGCTTCTTGGTCAGTTTAGTATGTTGTTTACCAGCTGGTGTATCATAGGTGACATCTCCTAGGGTCCCGTTATAATAAATTGCCGAAATGGGTGCCCGCCAGTCGTAAACCAGGAAGTTAGCATCATCATCGGTAAAGGAAGCTGTTCCAATGTAGAGTTTTTCCTGTTCGGTTTCGTCGGGGTCTTGAATATCGATCCGACCGAAATAGGGGGACTTTTCCAGTTCTTTATAAACGTTCAGCTGGCTGGAGATAATCTGTTCATTTTCAATCAGCCTTGAGGCCAGGGCACGTTGCTGTTGCAGCTCCGCGGAAGTTTCAATTCGATCATCAACTTCAAAGTAGTTAACGGAGGTGTTGGCGCTGTAGTTTTCTTGAACCAACTTCATTTCGGCGTGCGCCTTACTGTATTCCAGTGATACAGACTTGATTTTTGCGGTAATTTGATTGATCACCGAATCGACGCGTTGCTGTTCAATTTTCTGTTCCTGTGATTCCAAAAAACCGCCTCTTTCGTTTAATGTGCTTGAACCATTCTAGTGTGATTAGGTGTTTGTGTCAATTACAAAGAATCACCTGTATTTGATTTTGACAACACCCCTTAAATTGCTTAGAATAGAAGACATTATATAGATAGAATTCGTCAGTGCGTTACGATCATCACCACAGAGAGATCAGGTTTGCTGAAACTGGTCACGATGATTAATTTGGAGCTGATTAGTGAATTTTAGGGTGCCTCCTTATCGGTGAGAGTGGTGACTTGATGGTCACAATTTTAGGTGGTACCGCGGTTGACGTCCTATTGCAGTTGCAATGGGGCGTCTTTTTATTAAGCCAGCCACCGCACCAAAAGACGGGTACATGAACTGAAAGGGAGAATTAAGATGAGCAATAAGAAAATTATTTTAACAGGTGACCGGCCAACTGGTAAGTTACATATCGGCCACTACGTGGGGTCATTGCAAAACCGGGTCAAGTTACAAAATTCAGGTGATTACGAGTCCTTTATCATGATTGCTGACCAGCAAGCGCTGACTGACAATGCTCGCGACCCAGAAAAGATTCGTAACAGTCTGATCCAAGTTGCTTTAGACTATCTAGCTGTTGGTATCGATCCAGAAAAGTCAACCATTTTAGTTCAGTCACAGATCCCTGCATTGAGTGAACTCACCATGCATTATTTGAACTTGGTCAGCGTTTCGCGTTTGGAACGGAACCCCACGGTCAAGACTGAAATTAAGCAAAAGAACTTTGGCCAAAGCGTGCCAGCAGGGTTCTTTATCTATCCTGTCAGTCAAGCAGCTGATATTACTGCTTTTAAAGCAACCACTGTGCCAGTGGGTGAAGACCAAGAACCAATGCTGGAACAGACTCGCGAAATCGTTCGTAGTTTCAACAGTATTTATGGCGACGTACTGGTTGAACCTGAAGGCTACTTCCCACCAGAAGGGGAAGGCCGGATTCCTGGACTTGATGGTAACGCTAAGATGAGTAAGTCATTGAACAATGCGATTTACTTATCGGATGATGCCGACACTGTGCAAAAGAAAGTGATGTCAATGTACACGGACCCAACGCATATTCACGTTGAAGATCCGGGTCATGTCGAAGGTAATACGGTGTTTACCTACCTTGATATTTTTGACGACGATAAGGAAAAAGTCGCTGATTTGAAAGCCCAATATCAACATGGTGGTCTTGGTGATGTTAAAATTAAACGGTATTTGAACGATGTTTTACAGGCTGTTTTAGACCCAATTCGTACCCGTCGCGAACAGTATGCTCAGGATATTCCTGGTGTTTATAAGATTTTGAAGGATGGTAGCGAAAAGGCCAACGTTGTTGCCAATCAAACGTTAAAAGAAGTTGTCGAAAAGATGGGGTTAAACTACTTCGGTTAAAGATAGGCGGATCTGATAATAAAAAGGGTGTTGGGTGATGGATAATTTAGTGATCGTTGATTTGGGTTCAAATTCCGTGCGGATGACCATTAATGAAATTCGGCCGGATAGAACCTTTCGTGAAGTCGCACGTTATAAGGAAGATTCGCGCTTATCTGAGGGAATGGGTGAAAAAAAAGAACTTCAGCAACCTGCTATCAGACGAACGTTGGCCGCGTTGCACAAATTCAAAACGTATTATGAAACATTGCCCAATTTAACGGTCAAAGCAATTACCACTGCAGCGGTCCGTCAAGCCAGTAATCAAGAGGCGTTTCTTGAACGAGTTGAACGTGAGATTGGTCTTAAGTTAGCAATCTTGTCTGGAGACGATGAAGCGTACTACGATTATTTGGGGGTTAAGAACCGGTTGCGCGTGGAAGACGCTTTAATGCTGGATGTTGGCGGCGCCAGTCTGGAAATGGTTAACATCAGTGATGGTAAAGAGAGTAATCTGATCAGTATTCCGTTTGGCGCGGTTAATTTGTCTGAACAGTTTAATTTGGCCGATAAAGTTAACGCAGCTGACTTCTTCAGTGCAACGATTTTTTTAAGAAAACGGCTCCGAGATATTTGGTGGTTGCGTGAGGCGCAGACTAAACCCTTGATTTTGCTCGGTGGTGCGAATCGCTCACTGGCCCGGATGAGTCGGCGTCAGCAACAAATTTTACACGTGGAGCAGATTCATGGCTACCAGTTGACAACGCCGGAAGTTTTTCGATTATTTAGCATGCTATTACGCAAAGATCTTTCGCAGCGACGACAGGTATCAGGTCTCGAACCAGACCGAGCAGATATTATCATTGGTGGGATCATGCCACTTGTGTTGCTATTACAGATGTTGGATTCAGATCGGGTGATTTTTTCAGAAAGTGGTGTGCGTGAAGGCATTATTCACGCGTATCTTAATCACGAATATGATGACTAATAGGTAAGGGATAGGTGAACATGGAAGCGGCGTTTTCGCAATTTTACAAACGGACTCCCAAACAGCGGTTAGCGCTTTTAGCAGAAACGCTAGGATTGTCTGAGGCGGAGCAACAAGCACTTCAACAACGGGCAGCTCAGGGAGATGCACCGTTATTGATTGAAAATTATTTAACGACGTATCAATTACCAGAGGGCGTCGCCGTTAATTTTAGGGTGAACGGCCATGATTATGTCGTACCGATGGTAACGGAAGAACCCAGTGTGATTGCAGCCGCTAGCAATGGTGCCAAGCAATTGACAATAGCGGGTGGCATCACTGCTGCCGTTCATTCCCGTTTATTGACTGGACAGGTTGTGCTGAGCGACGTGAAGGTTTATGCCTCCATTGACGATTGGGTAGCCCTGCATCAAAATGAATTGCTGGATGTGGCCAAGCAAGCCCACCCTTCAATTGTTACCCGTGGTGGCGGGCCAAAATCAATTCGAACCCGTGATCTCGGTGAAGGCTTTGTTTCAATTGATCTGACCGTGGATGTTAAGGCTGCCATGGGTGCCAACATGATGAATACCATGCTGGAAGCAGTTGCCGATGTGGTGCAAAGTAAACTGCATCACACAACGTTATTTAGTATTCTGTCGAATGCTGGTGATCAAAGCCTGACGACGGCCACCGTTTCAGTACCGGTTTCACAATTAGCTGATGATTTAGACGACGCACAGCAAGTTGCCAAACGGCTGGTACAGGCAAGCCGCATTGCCCAATTGGATCCGATGAGGGCTGTCACTCACAACAAGGGCATCATGAACGGGGTTGACGCGTTGGTGATTGCTATGGGCAATGATTGGCGGGCAATTGAAAGTGCTGCTCATGCTTTTGCGGTTAAAGACGGCCAGTACCGTGGCCTTAGCGATTGGCAGTTAGCGGGTGACCGCTTAACGGGAACGCTGACCCTGCCCCTACCAGTTGGTACCGTTGGCGGTGCAACGAAAGTTTTGCCGCTGGTTAGCATCAACCAAAAAATCGCGCGGATCAACTCACCAGAAGAATTGATGAAATTGATTGCTGCCGTGGGGTTAGCACAGAATTTTGCTGCCCTTAAAGCACTGGTGACCAGCGGTATTCAACAGGGCCATATGAAGATGCAAGTGAGATCCTTAGCGATGACGGTTGGTGCCACCCCACAAGAAGTGCCTGTCTTGACCGAACAGTTAATGGCACTCAAAGATCCAAATGAAGCACAAGCTAAACAATTATTAAAACAAATCAGAAACCACAAGGAGGACAACCATGCAAAACGTTGAAATTAATTCGGCGACGCAATCCTTACTGGATGCCGTCAATGAACTTTTCCCCGGTAAAGTTGATTTACAATTTATCGGTAAACTTCAAAACGGTTATGTGCGGCATGATCAAGCACAGGCCGTTCAGGACAAGGATCACATTATGATTCAGGTCAGCGATTTATCTGCACCAGACTACACAGCTTCACACGAACTTCTGCACCTGCTGATGACGCTACGTGGCTTCCCACAAATTTTCTTTGCCATTTCAACTGGTGAAGAGCAGCTTGATCAGCAGTTGATGATGCTTGGTACCGAGCTGTATGACACGGTTTGCCACATCGTCGTTGTGAGTGAACAGCGAAAGCACGGTTTGATCAATGATGAAATCGAAAAGATGTATTTGAAGGGGATTCAGGCAACGATTACCCCTGAGCCAAAACCAGTGGACGATAAAATGACCTTGCGTTTGCTGACATTAACCGACGCACTGGTATTTTACGGTGATGGTAACGATACGGTTAATGCTCAGCTAGCTAAGGACTATCCAATCGCATTTGCAGCGGCCAAAAAGCTGTATGAACTGATTACCGAAAAAAAGGTGGATTCACCCTTTACGCTACGTCGTAATATTGTCAAACTGTTCAAGGCTTTTGATGAACAATTAAAGGATTGGGGCTTGCCACCAATTAACATGACGGAATTTGCGACCGTTTCAAACGTTGTTTCTAAACGCCAGCTGCGGCTTGAAGTTCGCCAGGCATTTGAGCTGTTCCACTCCGACATGGTGGATATTAAGAGCAAGCGTCGGGCATACGTCGGTATTAATCGTGCCGATGGTCAAAATTCCTTTGTTATTTCGGCACCAACTAAGGAAAACGATAATCCTGAATACTACAAAGCCATTTATTCTCTATCAGTTGAAGAACTGTTTAAGAAGTTGGAAATGCCATATATTCTACGTTAATCGGTCATGATTGGGGGCCATCATATGGATGCAACGATTCAACGAGCGTTTGAACAATCAAAGCACATTGTTTTTCTGACGGGTGCGGGGGTTTCAACGCCTTCTGGGATACCAGATTATCGGTCTAATAACGGGTTATACACGCACCACAAAAATGCGGAATATTATCTTAGTCATAGCTGTCTGACTCAGGAACCAGACGTTTTCTATGACTACGTTAAAACCAATTTGTATAAGCCTGATGCCAAGCCAAACGTGATTCATGAAAAGCAAGCAGCGCTAACGCAGCAGGATCGCGCAACAATCGTGACCCAAAATATTGATAACCTTTATCGTGAAGCTGGCGCTAAGCACTTGATTGAATTTCATGGTAACCTGTACCGGGTTTATTGCCAGAAATGTCATCAGCAAGTTGACTGGCATGATTATCTCAAGAGTCCGGTACATGAAGGCTGCGGTGGTCAGTTGCGTCCCGATGTTGTGCTGTATGAAGAAGGTTTGAATGAAGCTAACATTTCAAATGCCGTCAACGCAATGGCCAATGCTGATTTAATTGTGATTACAGGGACTTCTATGCGAGTCTATCCTTTTGCAGGTCTGCTGGATTACCGCAACCCAATGGCACCAGTGATTGTCATTAATAATGAGCCACTATCCTTTTCGTTTAATTTTGAAATGGTTCAAGAAGATGCCGCTGATTTTTATCGGCAGCTTAACGTGTAAATTGATTCGACCGGGATAGCCGGTCATACATAACTAGGAGGGGGCGCGAAAATGAGCAAATCGCGGTTGGAGGCATTTACCGATGGTGTCATGGCCATCATTGTCACGATTTTAGTGTTGGAAATTCCGAGTCCTCAGGGAACAGGGTTCCAGGCTTTATGGCCATTACGCTATAAATTAATTTTATATTTACTGAGTTTCTTGACGGTGACCGTTTACTGGAACAATCACCATCACCTGTTTCAAATTACGGAAGTCGTCAGCGGTTCTGTATTGTGGGCCAATAACTTTTTCTTGCTCATGATCAGTTTAATGCCGGTAGCAACAGCCTGGGCGGGTAATCATATTGAGTATGTTGCCCCTGAAGTCACTATGGGGATCGTTTATTTAGTGGTCAATATTAGTTTTTATATTTTAGTTAGGTCGCTGTTAAGCGCCCATGACGCCGATTCAGTTTTTACAGCATTCTTTGGTAAGGGAAACCATAAATCCTGGTTTTCTATGGCGATGATGTTGTTGGGCGCAGTTTTGGCGTTTGTTTGGCCGCCTGCTTCTGCGATCCTATGTTTTGGTTCGTTAGTCCCGTGGATCGTCCCAGATTACCGAATCGATCGCTATTTAATGAAGCAAAGTAAGCAATAATAGTTTGGAAGAATGAGGCGCTTGCGATGATTACAATTGGTTTAACAACTTGGAAAGAACACCCGGCGCTTATTCAGGATGTCCAACGTGACGTGACGTTACCCGAGTACGCGGCAGTTTTGCCGGTGGTTGAGTTGGATACGCCGTTTTACGGTATCCCAAGAGCGACGACGGTTGAAAATTGGCAAAAACAGGTGCCGGAAAAGTTTCAGTTTATCCTGAAAGCCAATAAGCTCATGACTAAGCACGATTATGGTCAGGAGACGGCTAGTGAAGAGGAGCGTCAACAAGCTTTCAATGAATATCGGCGCATGGTTCGGCCGTTGGTCAAAGCACACCAGTTAAAAACAGTTTTGTTCCAGTTCCCACCGTTTTTCCAGCGGACCACTGAGAACCTGCAGTGGCTGTTTGAGATCCGTGATCAGATGGCTGATTTACCAATTGCGGTAGAGTTCCGAAATCCTAGTTGGTATGATCCGGCGTTGACGGCAGATTTGATGCGTTACTTAAAGGGACTTAACATGACTCACGTGATCGTGGATGAACCTCATCGGCTAAACGATGGGGTGCCGTTTGTTCCTAAGGTGGCGGATGACCGGTTAGCACTGGTCCGACTGCACGGGCGCAATGAAAAGGGCTGGTTTAATCAAGGCAAGGATTGGCGCGGTGTTCGGACACTTTACCGATACGATGACCATGAACTAGCTGATTTTGCCGAGACAGTCACTCAACTAGCAACCCAGGCTCAGGAAGTTTGCGTGATTTTCAATAATAATTCGGGTCGTGACGCGGCACCTAACGCATTGGCACTCCGAGATCTGCTGCACTTATCCTGGCAGGGATTGGGACCGCAGCAAATGAGTTTGTTTTAAGAACACCAACATTTTGGGTAAAACTGGCAGTTGATGACTGAGAGTTATTTCTCAGGTGAAGCAGATATGCTATAATGTTGGAGACTTTCTAGAAGTAGAGAATAGCTTTAAAAAATAAAATTGACTGAAAGGGGCCTGTTTTTTAACATGACAGAAACCAAACCTACGTATTACATAACGACACCCATTTATTACCCATCGGGGAAATTACACATTGGGAATTCTTACACCACGATTGCCTGTGACGCCTTGGCGCGTTACAAGCGTGAAACCGGCTATGACGTCTTTTTCTTAACTGGGACTGACGAACACGGTTTGAAGATTGAAGAAAAAGCTGAAAAGCTGGGTACTGATCCTAAAACTTACGTGGACGAAATGGCAGCTGGCATCAAGAAGTTATGGAAGACGTTGGAAATTTCGAACGATAAGTTTATTCGAACAACGGATGATTACCATGAAAAAGCCGTCCAACAAATGTTCCAGCAGTTACAAGACCAAGGTGACATTTACTTGGGTGAGTACGAAGGCTGGTATTCCGTTGACGATGAAGAATACTTTACAGAAACACAACTTGCTGAAGTTTATCGTGACGACAACGGTAAAGTGATCGGCGGTAAGGCGCCTAGTGGCCACGAAGTTGAACTGGTTAAGGAAGAATCTTACTTCTTTAAGATGGGTAAGTATGCCGATTGGCTGTTAGCTTATTACAAGCAGCACCCAGACTTCATCCAACCAGCAAGCCGCATGAACGAAATGATCAACAACTTTATTAAGCCAGGTCTAGAAGACTTAGCCGTATCACGGACGACCTTTAATTGGGGCATTCCGGTTAAATCTAATCCTAAACACGTTGTCTATGTTTGGCTCGATGCGTTGACCAACTATATTACGGCGCTTGGTTACGATGGCAAAGATGATAGCTTGTTTAAGAAATTCTGGCCTGCCAACGTTCAAATGGTCGGTAAAGAAATCGTTCGTTTCCACACGATTTATTGGCCAATTATGCTTCATGCCTTGGGGTTACCACTACCTAAAACAGTCTTTGGTCATAACTGGCTGCTGATGAAAGACGGCAAAATGTCTAAGTCAAAGGGTAACGTCATTTACCCTGAGACGTTGGTTGACCGGTACGGACTGGACTCCGTTCGTTATTACTTGATTCGGGCAATGCCTTACGGTAACGATGGCACCTTCACTCCTGAAGACTTCGTTAACCGATTGAACTACGATTTGGCTAACGATTTGGGGAACTTGCTGAACCGGACAGTGGCCATGATCAATAAGTATGAAGATGGGGTTATTCCAGCTTATGAAGCTGGTGTGACTGATTTTGATGCTTCATTAGAAGAAACGGCTAAAACCACGATGGCTAACTACCATCAGTTGATGGACGATTTGCACCTCTCCGATGCCTTGGCAGAAATTTGGAAATTAATTGCCCGGACGAACAAGTACATCGACGAAACTGAGCCATGGATCTTGGCTAAGAGCGACGATGATGACAGTAAACGGCAATTAGCTGCCGTTATGGCTCATTTATCAGCTAGCTTAAGGGTCATTGCTTACTTCTTGAGTCCCGTGATGACACACGCACCAAAACAGATTTTGGCGCAACTCGGCCTGGAATTTGACAGCAACGTTAATTTGAAAGAATTGACTATGGCTAGCTTGCCTAAGAACAGTAAAGTTGTTGAAAAGGGAACGCCAATCTTCCCTCGGCGCGATGCTGAAGAAGAAGTTGCCTTTATCGCTGCTCAGATGACCAAATCTGATAAGAAGAAGGGCCGGGCTGCTATGGAAGCCGCCAAAGAAGCCGCTAATTCAGGTGTTTGGAATCCAGAAAATACCGAATTAAAATCAAACAAGAAGGAAATTCGGTTTGATGTTTTCGAAAAGATCGAATTGAAAGTCGCCGAGATCATTGACGTTCAAAAAGTGCAGGGTGCTGATAAGCTCCTGCAGTTCCGCTTGGATGCTGGTGACGCGGATGACCGTCAAATTCTATCGGGAATTGCCGAGTACTATCCAGAACCTAAGGATTTGCTGGGTAAAAAAGTGATTATTGTGGCGAACTTGAAGCCGCGTAAGATGCGTGGCCAAGTCAGTCAAGGAATGCTCTTGTCCTCTGAAGATTCTAAGGGTAAGGTGCAGCTCGTTACGGTGCCTGATAGCATCGAAAACGGGTCGACAGTCGAATAGTAACTAAACTTTCGCAACTAGCGGAAGGCGAAATCCGAATTTTCAGCTCGTTGAATATTCGGATTTTTGTTTCAATGCAGGAGAATAATCAATGAAAATTTTTGATTCACATACCCATTTAAATAGCGAAGAGTTTATCGATGACGTGCCACACTACCTCGCGCGTGCAGCCGACCTGGGCGTGGTCAAAATGACCATCGTGGGTTCAAACACGGAACTCAATCAACAGGCGATTCGCCTCGCTCACGAATATCCGCAATTACACGCCGCAGTTGGCTGGCATCCAGAAGATTCGAAGTTTTACGATGCTGAAAAAGAAAAAGTGTTGGAACAGCAATTGACAGAAGACCGGGTCGTGGCTCTGGGCGAAATTGGCTTAGATTACCATTGGGATACGTCACCGCAAGATGTTCAGCGACGGGTTTTTAAACGGCAGATTGAAATCGCCAAGGCCCATCACTTACCGATTGTGGTCCACAATCGAGACGCATTTGAAGATACGTATAACATCATTAAATCAGTGGGGATCCAAGAGACTGGTGGCGTGATGCACAGTTTCAACGGGGATCCAGAGTGGTTGAAGAAGTTCCTGGATTTGGGTATGATGATCTCGTATTCAGGCGTTGCCAGTTTTAAGAACGCTCATGAAGTACACGATGCGGTTCGGGCAACCCCGCTTGATCGAATGATGGTGGAAACGGATGCGCCATACCTCACGCCAGAACCCCATCGTGGCGAACAGAATGAACCCGGCTTTACACGATATACCGTAGAAGCTATCGCCAAAGAACGTGACACGTCACCTGAAGAAATAGCCGCTGCAACTTGGCGAAACGCACACCGATTTTTTAACATTAAGGAGTCCTAGATTAGATTGAAAACCATTAAAGAAGTGATCGTGGTTGAAGGTAAAGACGATACCAAACAGATTACGAAGGCGGTCAAAGCCGACACGATTGAAACCCGCGGTTCTGCCGTCCCAGATGAAACGTTGGCTTTAATTGAAGAAGTGGCTAAAAAGCGTGGGATTATCATTTTTACCGACCCAGATTTTTCCGGTGAAAAGATTCGTAAGATTGTGTCTGAAGTTGTGCCCAACGCCAAACACGCTTTTTTACCTAAAGCTGAGGGTGTGCCTACCAAAGCCGGCGGTTCATTGGGTGTCGAACACGCTAGCCCAGAAGCAATTCGAGAAGCATTGGCGAACTTGTATACTGAGGGTGACTCAACCATTGAACAAATTAGCCAGGCAGATTTGATTAAAGCACGATTAGTGGGCAACCCCGAGGCAAAAGCACGCCGTGAACAACTTGGTGAGTTATTGCGAATCGGTTATGTGAACGGGAAACAACTGAAAAAAAGATTGCAGATGTTTGAAATTAGTCAAGCCACATTTTGGCACGCAATTGAACAGATTGACCAAGAGGAGAGTGAACGCCAATGAGTACACCATTAATTGCAAGTCCAGCACGAACACAGGCGATTATTAACCGGTATGGTCTGAATATTAAAAAGGGTCTTGGCCAGAACTTTTTAACTGACATTAATATTTTGGAACACATCGTTCAAGCTGCGGAACTTTCAGAAAACGACAACGTGATTGAAATTGGTCCCGGAATCGGGGCATTAACAGAGTTCTTGGCACAAAACAGTCATCATGTTTTAGCGTTTGAAATTGATGACCAATTGGTACCCATCTTGGATGAAACGTTGTCTCAGTATGATAACATCACCATCCTGAATCAGGATATTTTGAAAGCTAATTTGCCAGAAATTATTGGTGATCACTTTGATCCCAACAAGCCACTCAAATTAGTGGCTAATTTGCCTTATTACATTACAACCCCAATTTTGATGAACGTGCTGCAAAGTGGTCTCAAGTTCGATTCCATTACCGTGATGATGCAAAAAGAAGTGGCTGATCGATTGGTTGCCGTACCCGGTACCAAGGCATACGGTTCATTATCCATTGCCGTTCAGTATCACACGGACGCTCAAGTGGCCTTCACTGTGCCGCGGACGGCATTCATTCCGCAACCTAACGTTGATTCAGCCATTGTCACGATGAAGAAACGGGTTCCCTTTAATCCAGCACCTTTTGATGACAAGGCTTTTTCAAAATTTGTGAAGGGTAGTTTTATGCATCGGCGCAAGAGTTTTTGGAATAATCTTTGCGCAATCTTTGGTAAGGATCAAGACGTCAAAGATCGCATTACTAATGTTTTGACCAAAGTTAGAATTTCACCACAAATCCGGGCAGAAAAGCTGACAATCGAACAGTTTATTGAATTGACGAATGCGTTGCACGAAGAAGGTTTACTTTAAACCGTTTTAACTAACTAGAGAACTGAAACCAACAGTAGTGAGCAGGCTGGTTAGGTGCTGAATGCTATCATGAAAGGATTTTAATCTGTTTTTTCATGACAAAATACTTGTTGTAAATAAGTGGTTGTGGTATAATTTGACTTTTCTGTGAAACCATGATAAAATGTTTCACACAAGGGGTGAGGTCATGCCAACAAGTTTAGCAACTATTAAGGACCGGCTGTCAACACACATTGGCCAGGAACTTATGGTAGTCGCCCAGGCAGGGCGTAAAAAAACAACGGAGCGTCATGGAATTCTTAAAGAGACATATCCAGCTGTCTTCGTTGTGGATCTGGACCAAGATGAAAATTCATTCGAACGTGTTTCATACAGTTATACTGATATCCTAACGCAGAATATTCAGATTGACTTTGGTGACAACGATCAGGATGACAATCAGTAAAAACAGGTCTTTGAGGCCTTTTTTTATTGGCTAAAATAACAATAAGCGCGCACTGAATATCAAATGGTGCGCGTTTTTTGACTTTTAAAAAAGTTATTTAACCATTAATTAAGCGATTAGATTTGTGATAATATAGGACTGTACATGAACTTTGAGCAATTCATTTAAATGGGGTTGTGAAGAGAGACAGTGCAAAAAATTAATTCTGGGGGGAATTTTGAATGAAGCATTTAGGCTTAATGACCGGTGCTGTTGCAGGGACAATAGCATTATTGAGTTTCGCGGGTAATGCCAACGCTGCGTCGTATACTCAAAAGAGTAACGCCATCACACAGTATTCTTCAGGTAGCTTGCGGACTGTTAATAATAAGGCAACGGGTTTTGTCAAGGCAGGCTCGTATGCATTTGCCAAGAATGGCAGCGGCAGTAATACGATTGCCAGTGTGGGCGGCAATCAGAAATGGACGTTTAAAACCGAATTTCAGTTACCGAATACGCACTCAGCCAAGGGTAGTTCCAAGTATGACATGACTAATCCGCAATCGGCTGCTTATGATGGGGGTCACTACCTCTACGTTGTTTATCAACCGCACCACACTAAGGGAATGACGAATAAAGGGTTTGTTGCCCGCTATGATATGAATAAGCTTAAGGGCATGTCATTTGATCAGCAGCAAGCTTTATTGGCTGGTAAATCTGGCAGTTCTGCGGTTAGAATTGGTGGGATTTTTACCACTGGTCACGGTCAATCACTGGCTTACGATAAGAAACATAAATCACTGTACATGTGGCGTGACACGTCAATGAGCGCAACGCGAACCTCAACATTGCAACGAATCAGTACGTCGTCATTAACGCCTAACAAGGCAATCACGTTCCACATGTCCAGCCATGGTGCAAACGTACCTGGTGGTCACGACCTGACCTTTGACCACAGTGGCAATGCCTACTATTGGACCGTCTCCGGTTCAAGGGTCAAAGTTTATAAGGGTACCATTGGTTCCAAGACCGTTCATTTCCGGCTGACCAAGCAACTGTTTGACCACCGGCCAGGGACCCACGAACAGGCAATGGGATACAATGGTCACAATGGCCGGCTGTATTTAGTGGCCGATGATTCAATCACTAGTTTCCCAGCCAAAAAGCTGAATGGTAATGGTTCACTAAAAGCCAGCGATTTTAAGTACACAAAGTTCAACTCGCACCGTGAATTTGAATCATTGAACTTTGATAACGGTGGTCACGGCCTATTAATGTCCAACCGTAACCCTGAAATCTTACGGAGCACAACAGCTTATTAGAAGTGAAGAATGATATGGGGGTAAAATAATGAAAAAATTCGTTTTAACGATGGTGGTTGCTTTAGCGACAGTATTTAGTGTTGGGACACAGGCAAGTGCAAGTACGAAAACTTATCATGATAAGTGGGAAGATACCTATGTTAAAGTCACGAAGAGTAAGGGGAAGGTCAGCAAGATTACGTTTGCTCTGACTAATACCAAGAAAATCATGAAGAAATTCCGCAAAACCTCAAAATTTACCACGACGATGACCATTGTTAATAGCACCCATGCTAAATTAATTCGTAAAAATTATAAGGGTGTGACGACGTTCAATGGCAATATGCCAACGCTGACCTCAAAGCGTCACGCGTCAGAGGTCCAGACTAATCCAATTCCAGGCATGGTTGAAGATTCAACTGAAGAAATTTATATTAATACTGACTATTTTGGTAAGTATGCCAATAAGCATAAGAATATGATTGCCAGTTTTGAATGGTGGTGGAATACATTTGGTGATGACGAACCAACGCCAAATGGCGATGCTTATGTTTATGCCAACGGCACCGTGAAATTTGCTAAACCATATTTCGGTGAATAAAAGTCGAAATTGATTTTCATTTAAAGCGATAGGGGTCTCATCAGAAAATTTTCTGGTGGGACTTTTTATTTTGCACTTTTTTAGCTGAGTTGGAATCTGAAAGGGATAACGACTAGCTTCGAATGGGCTCATGCGCCTCTTTCACACCTTGTTCATTTCGAGTATAATGTCCCTAATAACAAAACTTAAGGGAGCAGTAATATAAGCAAGCCATTCTAACTGAAGTGTAGGTGATCAGAATTTGATAATAGTGGAAAAGGCAGCGGCCAAGGTTAATCTTGGCCTTGATACACCGTTTCGCCACGCTGATGGTCAGCCTGAATGGGATATGGTGATGACCTCCATTGACTTGGCGGACTACGTTGAAGTGTGCTCGACCGGTTCCAAGCAGATCGTCGTTTCCTCCAACTCGGGGTTTTTGCCTAATGATCAGCGCAACCTCGCGTTTCAAGCAGCTTCATTGCTTCAGCGCACGTTCAAAGTTAAACGTGGCGCGCATATTAAAATCCAAAAAAACATTCCGGTTGCAGCTGGTTTAGGTGGCGGTTCGTCAGACGCTGCAGCTGTTTTGCGTGCTTTGAATCAGTTGTGGGAGATTCATTTACCAGTGGCGCAATTAGCTAAATTAGGGTTAAAGGTTGATTCTGACGTGCCCTATTGCGTCTATAGCAAAACGGCTCATGTAACCGGGCTCGGCGAACAGATTGAGGTTTTGGACCCAGCATTAAAACCAGTTTGGATCGTTTTAGCTAAACCAAACGTGAGCGTG
The DNA here is from genome assembly GCF_002217925.1 of Secundilactobacillus mixtipabuli. Lineage (GTDB taxonomy): Bacteria > Bacillota > Bacilli > Lactobacillales > Lactobacillaceae > Secundilactobacillus > Secundilactobacillus mixtipabuli. The sequence goes on from NZ_BCMF01000015.1 coordinate 19,400, forward strand.
TCAACGCCCAGTATTTTGCGGCAAATTAATTACGATGTGTTGGCGCACCCCAAGATTGCTGACGTCCTGGACGCAATTAAAACTGGGGATCATCAAAAGCTGGTGGCCAACATGGGCAATGCATTGGAGCCCATCTCAGTGCGCCGTTACCCCGAAATTCAACAGATCAAAGAGCGGATGAAGGGGTATGGCGCAGAATCTGCAGTGATGAGCGGTACTGGTCCGACCGTCTTTGCCGTCTTTAACAAAGAATCCCGGGCACAGCGGGTCTTTAACAGTATTCGCGGTTTTTGCCCTGAAGCTTATCTTGTCCGTTCGCTATAAGGAGTGATTATTTTGTCCAAGTGGTTCAAAATTTCGGCTGCAGCGGTGGTAACTGGTTTGACAGCAGCCGTTGGCGCAAGCGTTGCGGCCTATCACGGTATGACACATATTAGTGATGCAGAAAAGGAAAAGGGGCACCATAAGGCGGTCGCTGAAAATACGGCGGCTGATAACGTCTGGTATCTCAAACAGCCGATTCAAGAGTGGCGGCAACTGACGCCGGATGGGTTAACGTTACGTGCGAGTTATATTCCAGCTGCTGAGAATAGCCAGCGAGTTGTGATTTTAGCTCACGGTATCAATCATGCGCGCGAGCAAGTCATTCCGTTCGCACGGTTATTCCATAACCATGGCTACAACGTGTTGATGCCGGATGCACGGGCTCAAGGCGAAAGTGATGGTCATCGAATCGGTTTTGGCTGGCCGGACCGCAAGGATTACTTGGGTTGGGTCAACAAAGTAATTGACGAATTAGGTGACCAGGTGAAGATTGTTCTGATGGGGTTCAGTATGGGGGCTGCGACCGTTTTAGCGACTGCTGGTGAGCAATTGCCGACGAACGTGAAAGCGGTAGTAGCCGATTCAGGGTTTGCTTCCATTTATCAGATGGCCAAGACGACGTTACGGCGTGACTATCATTTACCGGCTAATATCATTGTACCCATCGCTGACTGGTTAGCCCGATGGCGGACGGGCTCACGTTTGAGCCAGGAACGAGTGGACGACCAACTTAAGCGAGCGATGGTTCCGGTCTTGATTATTCATGGGGAAGATGATCAAGTGGTCCCGGTCAAACACGCTAAACTTCTGTACGATGCGGTTCAGGGGCCAAAAGCGGCTTATATCGTCCCCCATACGCGGCATATTCAAGCCTATGCTCATGATCCTAAGCATTACGAACAGGTGTTGCATAACTTTTTAGGCCAATATTTGTAAAAGAGATTGACTTCTCTTAATAAACCTTTACAATAAAATAGTAATCATTACTGTTTGCAGTAAATTAAAAAAGCACGCGAGGTGCTTTTTTTATTGAGGAGCTTTTATGACTGAATCGATACTACAACTAAATCATTTATCCTTTGCTTTTCCCGACAAGCGAGTGCTGACAGATTTAAACTACGATTTGAAACGTGGCGACTTTTTGAGCATTGTCGGCGAAAATGGGGTTGGTAAGACCACGCTGATGCGGTTGATCTTACAAGAACTTAAACCAACTAGCGGCACGCTGGCATTTTTACCTAATCGTCAAGCGGTTCCAGTGGGGTATGTGCCACAATTCCGAAACGTTGATACAGAGTATCCTCTCAGTATTCAGGATTTTGTGGGCTTAAATTTTGCTAAGGTTGGTTTACCCTGGTTGTCAGGCAAGGAACGGCAACGGGTTAACCAAATTTTGACCGAAACAAAACTCTTTGATATTCGGCGCAGACCTTTGGGGCAGGCTTCGGGTGGTGAAAAGCAGAAAGCCTATTTAGCTCAGGCGCTGCTTGATGAACCCAGCCTGCTGATTCTCGATGAATCAACGGCAAGCTTGGACCCAGTTGCTAAGACCGAACTGCTTGATTTGGTGAAACAGATTAACGAACAGCAACAGCTGACCGTTATTTTTGTCACGCATGATATTCCGTTAGCCCGTCACTATGCGGACCACTACCTATTTTTAAGCCCAGGTCACTACGAAGCTGGCAATATTTCGGAATTGACCAATGAGAAAGTAGGCGAAATGAATAATGCTTAGTTATCCTTTTATGCAAAATGCCTACATGGCTGGGACGTTAATTGCCATTATCTCAGGTATTATGGGTGTCTTCGTGATTGCTCGTAATATGTCCTTCTTGACGCATACGTTATCTGAAATTGGTTTTGCCGGTGCCGCTTTTGGTATTTTTATGGGCTGGCAGCCATTAAACGGGATGCTTCTGTTTACCACGATCAGTTCGATTGGTGTGGGTGAATTAGGCGCCAAATCGTCACGACGGGAAAACTCGATTACGGCAATTTCAGCTTTAGCGATTGGCTTAGGGATCCTTTTTCTCTCGTTAGCGGATAGCAATGCAAGCTACGCCACCGGCATTTTATTTGGCAGCGTGATTGGCATCAGCCGGGCTAACGTTGTTCAAATGATGATTCTTTCCATTTCGGTTCTAGTGGTTGTTTTGGTAGTCTATCGCTATCTCAAGTTTGATTCGTTCGATCCAATCGGCGCTCAGGTGAGAGGGTTGTGGACGCGGACATTATCCGTTATCTTCTTAGTGTTACTGGCTTTTTCGGTTAGCGTGGCGGCTCAAATTGTGGGTTCGTTACTGATCTTTATTCTATTGACCCTGCCAGCAGCCGCGGCTAAGTATTTTGCCCATACAGTTGGGATGATGATTAGCGTGGCTGTAGGCTTTTCACTGGTTGGGGTTTGGTTAGGCCTGTATTTGAGTTACGTGACAAACTGGCCGGTCAGTTTCTTCATTGCAGCTATTGAAGTGATCTTCTACTTCAGCGCGCTGGTGTATCAGCGAATCCGGGCGTAAATGTTGGTTTAACTAAGGCACAGCATAGCATGCTGTGCCTTTTTTTATGAACTGATAAATAAATAAGATTATCCGTATATCTCGTTTATTTTTGAGCAGGTAAAACGACTAAACTTCAGAGACTTGTTAATAAAATCATGAGATTCAGAGAATCCAACCCTAAAATCCGAACATTTATGCTAGAATGATAATATTAAATATGATGTTAAGTGACATGGAGGAAACCAAAGTGAAAGTAAGAAGAAGCGACCGGCTGATTGATATGACCCGGTATCTTTTAGAGCGGCCTCATCAATTAGTGTCGTTGACCTTTTTTTCAGAACGTTACGGCTCAGCTAAGTCTTCAATCAGTGAAGATTTAACGATTTTAAAGCGCACACTTAAAGCTCGCGGGACGGGTCTGTTAGAAACGGTCCCAGGGGCAGCTGGTGGTGCCCGGTTGATTCCGTATATTGCTCAGCAGGAAGCAACTGAGTTCGTTGAAGATGTCATCAAATCATTATCTGAGGCTGACCGTTTCTTACCCGGCGGTTATGTTTACATGTCTGATTTACTTGGCCGTCCCAGTGTTTTACGCCAAGTAGGCCGGCTGGTGGCAACTCAGTATCTAGCAGATGAAGTTGACGCTGTTTTAACGGTGGCAACTAAGGGGATTCCGATTGCGCAAAGCATTTCGAATTATTTAAATGTGCCATTCGTTATTGCGCGACATGATTCACAGATCACTGAAGGCTCTACCGTGAGTGTGAACTACGTTTCGGGTTCTAGCAGCCGAATTGAGAAAATGGCGCTGTCAAAGCGAAGCTTAGCACCCGGTTCACGCGTTTTGATCGTGGACGATTATATGAAGGGTGGCGGCACCGTTGGCGGTATGCAGTCATTAGTCAAAGAATTTGACGCTAAAGTGGCTGGTGTTGCCGTCTTCGCTGAAGGCGCCTTTAAGGGCGACCGTAAAGTGCCAAAGTACACGTCACTGCTTAAAATTCACGCGACTAATGACCATGTCGATGTCACCTCTGGTAATTTTTCAGAACAAATTTACACACCGGAGCGAGTGGCGCAGTTTAAGAATTAAGCAAGTGAATTTCATTTAATAATAACGTTAAGGAGTTTGTCTAAATGAGTACTAGAAATACGATTATTCTCGCTGCTGGTAAGGGAACTAGAATGAAGTCAAAACTATATAAGGTCCTGCACAAGGTTTGCGGCCGTTCAATGGTTGACCACGTTTTGACTCAGGTAGAAAAAACGCACATGAATCAAATCGTGACGGTCGTTGGCTATGGTGCCGAAGAGGTTGAAGAAACCTTGGGCAACCGTACGAAGTATGTGCTGCAAAAAGAACAGCTGGGTACTGGCCACGCTGTTTTGCAGACTGAACCGCTGTTAAAAGATGAGGACGGCATGACTTTAGTTGTTAGTGGTGATACGCCGTTGTTTCGCGCTGAAACTTTTGAAAAGCTGTTTCAGTATCACGAAGCTAAAAAAGCGGTCGCAACGATTCTAACGTCTAAGGCACCTGATCCTACTGGTTATGGTCGGATCGTGCGCAATGACATCGGTATCGTTGAAAAAATCGTAGAGCAAAAAGATGCCACTAAGCAAGAACAAGAGATCAACGAAATTAATACTGGCGTTTACGTTTTTGATAATAAAGCGCTTTTTGCTGCGCTTCATAAAACAACTAATGACAACGCTCAAGGCGAGTATTATCTAACAGATGTTATTCAGATCTTAAAGGAACAAGGTGACATTGTGGCGGCATATCGGATGCCTTCCTTTGAAGAATCCATGGGCGTTAACGATCGAGTGGCCTTGTCCAAAGCGACTAAAGTCATGCAGCGGCGGATCAACGAATACCACATGAATAATGGGGTAACGTTGATCAATCCTGAGGATACTTATATTGACGTCAACATTAAAATTGGTGCTGATACCATTATTGAACCCGGCGTTTTGCTGAAGGGCAAGACGGTGATTGGTGATAATTGTCATATTGGGGCACACTCTGAGTTGCATGATACCGTTTTACATGATAATGTGACGGTGACATCTTCTTATTTGGAAGATTCCGAGATGGAAGATGGCAGCAATATCGGACCAATGAGTCATTTACGGCCGGACTCACATATTGGTAAGAACGTGCATCTAGGTAACTTTGTGGAAGTCAAAAAGGCCACAATTGATGAGGGCACTAAGGTTGGTCATTTGACTTACGTTGGTAATGCACATCTAGGCAAACGGATCAACGTTGGCTGCGGTGTCGTCTTTGTTAACTACGATGGTGCGCATAAGCATGAGACCACGGTTGGCGATGATGCCTTTATTGGGAGTAACTCTAACTTGATTGCGCCATTAACGGTTGCGGATCATTCGTTTATTGCTGCAGGATCAACGATTACTGATGAAGTCGCTCAGTATGACATGGCAATTGCCCGTGCCCGCCAGACGAATAAGGCGGGGTATTTCAAAAAGTTGCCTTACGATCCAGAAAAGTAATGTACTCAATTTGTTTGTTAGTGTAAAATGTATCTAGAAATAAGCCATTGGAGGATCCCATGTCAGAGAAATATAATGACCCAAAGTTGAAAATCTTTGCGTTGAATTCCAACAAACCACTTGCCCAGCGTATTGCTGATGAAGTTGGTGTTAGTCTTGGAAAAACATCAGTTGACCGTTTTAGTGATGGTGAGATCCGGATCAACATTGAAGAAAGCATTCGTGGCTGCCACGTTTTCGTTATTCAATCGACTTCCGCTCCTGTCAACGATAATTTAATGGAACTGTTGATTATGGTGGATGCTCTTCGCCGTGCGAGTGCTGCAACTATTAATGTGGTTATTCCGTATTATGGTTATGCACGTCAAGACCGTAAGGCACGTTCGCGTGAACCAATCACAGCAAAATTAGTTGCTAATATGTTGGAAAAGGCTGGTATTAGCCGAGTCGTAGCTTTGGATTTACATGCTGCGCAGATTCAAGGATTCTTTGATGTTCCCGTTGACCATTTGATGGGTGCGCCATTATTGGCAGATTACTTTATTAACCACGGGATCGCAGAAAACGCAGTTGTCGTTTCACCTGATCACGGTGGTGTTAGTCGTGCCCGGGCACTGGCTGAATTTTTAAAGGCACCAATTGCAATTATTGATAAGCGGCGTCCAAAAGCCAACGTTGCTGAGATTATGAATATTATCGGTGATGTTAAGGGCAAACGTGCAATCATGATCGATGATATGATCGATACTGCCGGAACCATTACCCTTGGTGCTCAGGCCTTAATGGATGCTGGTGCCACTGAAGTTTATGCCAGTGCAACTCATCCGGTCCTCTCTGGTCCTGCTATCGAACGAATCTCAAACTCAGCTATTAAGCAGCTGATTGTGACCGACTCGATTCAGTTACCTAAGGAAAAACAAATTGATAAGATTAAACAGATTTCGGTTGGTCCGTTGATTGGTGATGCGATTGTCCGCATCCACGAAAACCGACCCGTTAGTCCATTGTTCCATAATCGTTTTCACGGTAAAGAATAGTTAAAGTGATCGTCAAACAGGCATTCTCATTTTGAGGATGCCTGTTTTTGTGACTTAAAGAAGCAGTGCTAACTTCCGCGTGGATTTTAAGAAATAACGTGATGCAGGCATGTATAATAAAGGGCTCTTTGACAACTGTTGTTGGTAAATTTCTTAAATTAGTTCTAATCACTATTTTGTGATTAGGACTTTTTTAGTTTTGATGTGCAAGGTATAAAGCACTCTTACTCTAAATTTTCGGAAG
>NZ_BCMF01000016.1 GCF_002217925.1 Secundilactobacillus mixtipabuli
CGGAAATTTAGAGTAAGAGTACTTTATACCTTGCACATCAAAACTAAAAAAGTCCTAATCACAAAATAGTGATTAGAACTAATTTAAGAAATTTACCAACAACAGTTGTCAAAGAGCCTTAGTTTGGGTCTTCAGCTCCAAACGCAGCAGCTACAAAAACCGGCCTAACCACAAGCAAAATATGCTCGTGGTTAGGCCGGCCAATATTATATAGAATAAAAATGTCAGCTTATTCTTCTGGACGCATCGTTGGGAACAATAGAACATCTCGAATTGAGTCTGCATCAGTCAGTAACATGACTAACCGATCAATCCCAATGCCGAGTCCACCAGTAGGCGGCATACCGTATTCCAATGCTTCGATGAAGTCCTCATCAATTCCTTCAGCTTCATCATTACCTTCAGCACGTTCCTTGACCTGTGCCTCGAAACGTTGACGCTGATCAATAGGATCGTTCAGTTCAGTAAAGGCATTGGCAAATTCATTACCAGCAATATAGAGCTCGAATCTGTCAGTAAAGCGAGGATCTTCTGGATTCTTCTTTGCTAATGGTGAAATTTCAACTGGATGGCCGTACACAAAAGTAGGTTGATCTAACTTAGGTTGTACCAGCTCTTCAAAGAAAGCATTAATAATATGACCAACTGCCCAATAGTTTTCGTAGTGAATACCATGGTCATCAGCCAGCTTACGTGCATCTTCAACGCTCATTTTAGGCCAGAAATCCACACCTGTGTATTGCTTAATAGCATCTACCATGTGAATCCGTGCAAAGTCCTTGTTCAGATCAATTTCGTTTCCTTGATAGGTAACCACACCATTATCGGTGACAGCGTTAGCGGCCGCTTTGAAAATGCCTTCGGTTTCATTCATCACATCATGGAAATCAAAATAAGCCACGTAGGTTTCAAGCATCGTAAATTCAGGGTTATGACGGGTATCCATCCCTTCGTTCCGGAATACGCGACCAATTTCGTACACGCGTTCCATCCCACCAACAATCAATCGCTTTAAATGGAGTTCCAAAGCGATACGAAGGTAAAGATCAATATCTAACGCGTTATGGTGAGTGATAAATGGCCGTGCATTAGCACCACCAGCTTGATTATGAAGGACTGGTGTTTCGACTTCGAGAAAATCGTTGCCATCTAGATAACTCCGAATGGCTGTAATGATCTTGCTACGTTTCTTAAAACGGTCAAAGCTTTCCGGATTAGAAATCAAATCCAAATAACGTTGACGGTAGATTTGTTCCTTGTTTTGTAACCCATGGAACTTATCAGGCAACGGGCGTAGCGCTTTAGAAAGAAACGTCAGCTTAGTTGCCCGAATCGTCAGTTCACCCATGTCAGTTTTAATGATGTCACCTTCGATACCCAAGTGATCACCAATGTCAGAACGCTTGAAAATATGATAAATTTCATCGCCCAGAATATCTTTCCGAACGTAAATTTGAATCTTTCCAGTGCGGTCTTGTATGTCAGCAAAGCCAACTTTACCCTTACCACGTTTAGAGACCATCCGTCCAGCAATCACTGCAGTTTTTTTTAAGCCATTGAGTTCATCCTTATCGTCATCTTCAAACTCTTTGTGCAATTGCGCTGCTAAATAAGTTCGCTCAAATCGGTGACCAAAGGGATCGATCCCCTCTTCACGCAGTTCGTTCATCTTTTCGCGACGAACTCGTAGTTGGTCATTCATTTCTTTATCTTTTCCAGCCACACTAATACCTCCATCTTATAATAACTAGTCCGCTATTAATTTTGACAACCCTCAATAAAAAAAGCAAGCTCTTTTGCCTGCTTTTTTAAAATTATCGGCTATTAGCGGCTAAAGCTGACAATTTCTCTAAAAATGCATCGAAAATGTCATTCATTTCTTGTTCTGATTCAGCGTTATTCAAAGCCGCCTTAGTCCGTGCTGAATGTGAAATTCCCTTTAAATAGTACGCAGCCTGACCCCGGAACTCACGCGGGCCAACATAATCACCCTTCAGTTCGACTAACCGGTGTAAATGTTCCTTGGCTGTTTGAATTTTCTTTGCTGGTGACGGTTCATCTAACAATTCACCAGTGGCAAGGTAATGTTCAGTCTGATGAAGCATCCACGGATTTCCCATTGCTGCTCGGCCGATCATAACCGCATCCGCCCCAGTATGGTCTAACATTCGTTTAGCGTCCTCAGCTGATTTAACATCCCCATTAGCCATAAATGGAATGGTAAGCTGGTCAGCCACTTCCTTTAAGATATCCCAGTTAGCGTGACCTTGATACAGTTGTTTACGGGTCCGCCCGTGCATGGCAAGTGCCGAGGCGCCCGCACGTTCGGTAGCTAAGGCATTTTCTACCGCATAAATATGTTTGTCATCCCAACCGGTCCGCATTTTAACCGTAACAGGCTTTTTAACGGCATCAGTCACATAAGAGACCATTTCATAGACCTTATTTGGATCAAGTAGCCATTTAGCGCCAGCATCAGTCTTAACGACTTTATTAACGGGACAGCCCATATTGATATCAATAATATCTGCAGCCGTATTTTGATCCACAAACTTGGCAGCTTGGACTAACGTTTCTTTGGTCCCACCGAAAATTTGAATACTCATTGGATGTTCGCTGGCATCTACAAACATCATTTCCAACGTCTTTTTATTATGGTACATAATGCCACGGTCTGAAATCATTTCGCAGACAACTAAGCCCGCACCAAATTCCTTACAGATTACACGAAAAGCGGAGTTAGTCACCCCAGCCATTGGTGCAACAACGACTTGATTTGCAATTTTAACGTCGCCGATTTGCCATTCCATATGCTCACCTCTAAATATTCTTTGTCTGACTCATTTTCTGCGTTAGCTATCATAGCACATTCTGCTAAGAACTGGCTACCAACAATAGTGAATTACATTTTAGCTAAAATAACCTTTAGTTCATCTTCACTAAATTCGTACTTGTTCTTGCAGAAATTGCAAACCGTTTCAGCGTGATGATCTTCATTAATGATTTCTTGGAGCTGCTTTTTAGAAATACTTGCCAATGCCTGGCTAAACTGATCCTTTGAACAGTCACACTTAAACGAAACTGGCATCTTATCGAGAATTTTAACATTCTCTTGACCGAACAACAGGTTGAGCATGTCCTCAGGCTTTTGACCGTCTAAGAGTAATTCAGAAACCATTGGGACCTCTTTCAAGCGTTTCTCCAGATGACTGATAGCTTCATCCTTAGCACCTGGCATGACCTGTACTAAAAAGCCGCCAGCCACTTTAATGCTGTTATCGTCATTAACAAATACGGACACGCCAACAGCTGAAGGGATCTGTTCTGATTGTGCTAAATAATAAGTAAAATCATCACCGATTTCACCCGATGCGAGCGGTACTTGACCCGTATACGGTTTGTCTAGGCCCAGATCCTTGGTAACTGAAAGTGAACCTTCCACCCCCACAGCTTTAGCCACATCGATCTTATGCCGTTTGTTTAATGGTAAATTAACGTGCGGGTTCTGCAAATAACCCTTAACAGTCCCATTTGCGTTTCCATCAGCTACGATGCCGCCCACTGGTCCGCCACCATTAATACGCACGGTCAAGGTATCGTCCCCCTTTAATACGGATGACGATAACATTAGCGTTGCAATCAGCGTCCGGCCCAAAGCGGCTGAAGCGGCTGACCAAGTATCATGACGTTGCTGTGCTTCACGAACTAATTCAGTTGCGTCAACGGCATAGGCACGGAATTGACCATCATCCACAACACTTTTAAGTAAATAATCTGACATAGTTTCCTCCTAAAAGAATTTCTAGAGTAGTATAACACAAGGTGTGGAAGCTGGCGGTTAGAAAGTGGTGTATAGCGGTGGAACGGTAGAAATCCCGTCCTTGGATTTATGCCGATTCACTGCTATATGCAACTTTCTGCCAGCTGGAACCCAATTAACACAAGGTGTGGAAGCTGACGATTAGAGAGCGAAATGCAGTGGTGAGAGGGGAGAAATCCCGATCTTGGATTTATGCCCTCTCATTACTGTATGCAGCTCTCTGTCAGCTGAAACCTCTTAAACATAACTCGTTTTATTCAAAACCCACAAAAAAGCGCAAGCCCTCGGCCTGCGCTTCTTATCAATTCTAATCTTCCCCATCATCCGAATGATCAGTTGGATCATCAGTATGCGGTTGATTTGAATCGTCCTTCTCAGAATCATCCTGAGCCGGTTTTTGATCACTTTCAGAATCTGATTTAGGTTCATCAGATTTTTGATCAGTTTTTTCTTGAATTTTAGCTTGTCGTTCCGCTTCACGCCGTTCAAGTTCGCGCTTGGACTGTTCGAAGGTGGCAGCTTTTTCACTAGGAAATTCACTGTCTTCTTGCGTGTCTGGCATTTTCCCAGTGTTATAAAGACTAAGAATCTGCTTTTCATCCAAGGTTTCATACTTCAACAGTGCTTCAGCAATGATCTTATGTTGTTCACGGTGCTCAGAAAGGATCTTCTTCGCAGTGGCGTGAGCTTCATTAGTTAAACGACGAACTTCTTCATCAATCGTTGCAGCGGTTTCTTGTGAGTAGGCTGGACCTTGACCATAGTTGGCACCAGCAAACGGCTGGGCACCGGCGCTCTCAAGAGCAACCGTCCCGACTTTTTCACTCATCCCATACTGGGTAACCATTGCACGGGCAATTTGAGTTGCCTGTTCAAAGTCATTAGAGGCACCAGATGATTCTGAATGGAAGATTAGCTCTTCAGCTGTCCGACCACCCATCAGGCCTGCCATTTGTTCTTCAGCATCCTTCTTACTCATCAGCATCTGATCTTCACGAGGCAGCATAATGGCGTACCCGCCAGCACGTCCACGAGGAACAATCGTTACCTTATGGACAACCCGGGCATCGTTAAGAACTAACCCAACGATCGTATGTCCGGCTTCATGATAAGCAACAGTTTCCCGTTCCTTCTTGCTGATAACCCGATTACGTTTGGCGGGTCCAGCAATGACCCGGTCTTCAGCTTCATCAATATCAGAAGCGTCGATCTGAGTCTTGTTACGACGAGCCGCTAACAAGGCACCTTCATTCAGAAGGTTTTCCAAGTCGGCACCAACGAAACCTGGCGTTTGCTTAGCAATTTCCTTTAAGTCGACATCATTAGCCAATGGTTTGTTACGTGAGTGAACCTTTAAAATAGCTTCACGACCGTTAACGTCAGGACGACCAACTAAGATCTTCCGGTCGAAACGACCAGGACGAAGCAAAGCAGGATCCAAAACATCGGAACGGTTAGTAGCTGCCATGACAATGACACCTTCATTACCGGTAAAACCATCCATTTCAACCAGCAACTGGTTCAGGGTTTGTTCACGTTCATCGTGACCGCCGCCCATTCCAGCACCACGTTGACGCCCAACGGCATCAATTTCATCAATAAAGATAATCGATGGCGCGTTCTTCTTGGCCTGATCAAACAAGTCACGAACACGGCTGGCACCAACCCCGACGAACATTTCAACGAAGTCAGAACCAGAAATTGAGTAGAATGGGACACCAGCTTCACCGGCAACCGCTTTAGCCAGCAAAGTCTTACCAGTACCAGGAGGCCCCTCTAGTAACACACCAGATGGGATCCGCGCACCCAATGAAACGAATTTACGCGGATCTTTCAGGAATTCAACAACTTCCACCAATTCCTGTTTCTCTTCTTCTTCACCAGCGACATCAGTAAAGCGAACTTTGTTTTCTTTACTGTCCGTTGGTTTTGCTTTGGACTTGCCAAAGTTCATGACTTTGCCATTCCCGCCACCTTGGCCGGCCTGACCCATCATCATGTAGAAGAAGAAAATGAACGCCAGAAGAGGCAAAACGTAAACTAATAAGTTTACCCAGAAGCCACTGGACTCTTCAGGTTTCGTATTCATTTTCACGTTATGATCCCTAGCATAACGTGTGACTTCAGTGACACTGGAGTTGTTTTGCAACATCGCAGTACTGAAGCTTGTCACCTTAGAACTGGTGTTACCCCCAAGGGTAAAGCCAGTCTGAGTCTTAGCCTTTTGCGCTTTTCGATATTCACCAGTGACCTTATAAACGCCACCAGAAGGTTGAACAGAAAAGTTCTTCACCTTGTTCTCTTTTAGTTGTTGGATAAACTCGCTTGATTGAATCTCTTGGGATTGCGAGCTTGAGTTATTTCCTTGGAAGAAGTAAATAACACCCATGACCAACAAGAAGATCACAATGTAGAAAAGACTATTTCGAAAAAGGCCATTTCTTCGATTGTTCATTTAGTGCCTCCTTACTTCAATTCCCTTATGTATTGGGAATGAAACTGAGGGACGATTCCCCCGTTGATAAAAATTATACTATCACATTTGACCTTATTTGACTAATGTTTTATCCAGAAATTTGACCTTTTTTGACCAATTCCTCATTTCGTATAGATTTCTGGTTTTAAAACCCCAACATACGGTAGGTTTCGGTAGTATTCAACGTAGTCAAGGCCATACCCAACCAGAAACTCATTAGGAACATTGAACCCTACGTAATCGGCCTTTGCCTCAACTACCCGTCCTTCTGGTTTATCCAAAAGTGTGCAAACTTTTAGGGATTTAGGATGCCGTTCGGTTAACCGTTTATTCAAATAAGCGAGTGTTCGGCCACTGTCCAAAATATCTTCAATGACAATCACGTCCCGGCCACTAATATCGGTATCGATATCGTGAACTAAAGTGATCTCGCCGGTTGAAGCTGTTCCGCCATGGTAACTGGAAACATCAATAAAATCGATGTCAGCAAGAAAATCCATCTCCCGCAACAGATCCGTCATGAAAAAAATAACACCCTTCAAAACACCGATGAACAGCGGTTTCTTGCCTGCGTAATCCCGAGTGATTTCAGCCCCCAGACGTTGACAGGCAGCCTTGATGTCTTCTTGGCTGTATAATACACGCTCGATATCGTTATTCATTAATTTTGCTCCTCTAGTCAGATTGTTTTACTACCAGTTCGTAGTTAGGTTCTGAAAAATCACGGGCGCTGCGCTGCAACCCAATGAGCCACAAAACCTCGCCCTTAGCACTCACAGCAACTAATTGCTTTGAGCGTTGTGCTTGCGGGACTTTATGGTCGATTAAAATTCGCCGCACCGACTTATGACCGCCACTAGCCAGCTTTACTTGGTCCACTGGTCTAGCTTGCCTGATTTGTAAAGGCAGTTCAGCCGGCTTCAAATTAAGTGCCATCTGACAGCGGTCAGGCTTTGACGTTAAACGAAACGGCATCAAACGCACCTGCAACCCCCGTGATAACGGAACCCACTGGTTAGATATTACCACAATTTTATCAGCTGGAATGTCATTTGTGGGAACTTTTAATTCTGCTTTAATTGAAAAGTGATGATAGTCTTTTTCCAAAACTTGTGAGTGCGTTAAATTTAGTTGACCGTTTGGCTTTTTATCGTTTTTTAGCAATTGTACTGCTTCATCCAAGTAAGCTTCTTTAATAGGAATTTGTTCATGTCGAAAAATGGTCTTCAGCACAAATCGCTGCTGAATAGCTGATAACTTTCGCCACCGATCGACACTGTATGTCTGAGTATCAACACTGATCTGGCTTAAAAGTTCCTCTTCCCGCTCATGTGCCAGCTGAATAACCGCCGTCAGCTGATCACTATACGCTTTAACGTGCGTGAGAAAAGCCGGATTTTCTTGCTTGAGTCCCGGGATCAACTGATGTCTTATCCGATTACGTAACACATTATCATCATCGTTAGTCTCATCTTCAAACCAGGTTAACTGGTGCTGTTTAGCATATGCTCTGAGCTGGCCCTTGCTAAAGGCTAGCAAAGGCCTGATTAACTGACCTGTTTTAAACGGCTGAGCGGGTAAAATCCCCTGCAGCTGTGCCAGTTGACCACCCCGTACCAGCTTCATCAGGACCGTTTCAGCTTGATCATCCGCGTGATGGGCAGTCAATAATGAACTGGCATGATATTTAACCATGAGCTTCGTAAAAAATTCGTAGCGAAAACGACGAGCGGCAGCCTCAATTCCCCTTTTCGGGTGATCAGCCATTGGCCAACGAGTGGTCGCCAGTTCAATCTGATGTTCCCGACAATACTCACTAATAAATTGCTCTTCAACTTGGCTTTGCTGACGTAACTGATGGTTAACATGGGCCACCACTAATCTAGGACGGACGCTGAGTGGCAACTGCTGCATCAAGGTTAATAATGTCATAGAGTCAACTCCTGTTGAAACCGCGACAATGGCGACCTGGTCCGAACGAAACCAATTTGCTTGAATGACCGCTGAGTTAAATTGTTCTGAAATATCCATCTTGATTACCTCATCAATATAAAAAAGAAGCCTCCGTTACAAAACGGCTGTTTTGCGAACGGACGCTTCAGTTCAATTGTTGTCTGATTAATTAGCTCCGACGGCCGCCACGACCACCGCGTTTACCTTCAGTATTGCGCTTAAGGGTTGCTAATCGGTCTTCACTTTCCTTTAGAAAGCCGGACATTAAATCGTCGAAACTCTCCTTATGGTTTGAACTCGAGTGGCTGCTATTCCGGGCATGTCCACCACCGTTGTTGCTGTTACGATAATGGCTATTGCTGCCACCATGGTAATTATTGCTATTTTCATGATGTTCGTGTTCACGATGCTCGTGGTGTTCGTGCTCTGAATGTGCTTCCGGCTTATCTTCCGCCTTACGAATCGATAACGCAATTTTGCCATCGTCACCGATATTCAAAACCTTCACCGTTACTTTATCGCCAACGCTTAAAACATCATGAATGTCTTTTACGAAGCCATCTGAGACTTCACTGATGTGCACTAATCCGGTTTTATGTTCACCTAAATCAATGAATGCACCAAAATTTGTGATGCCTGAAACCTTACCAGCAACTTTTGCTCCAACCTCGATTGCCATAAACAAGAATTTCCTCCTTAAATTGGTACTAACAGTATAGCACATTTCTCGCAAAACAAGCCTGAACGCCAAACGGTTATTTAATCAAAATCTCATTTAAGCATAAAAAATGAAGCCGGTAAACAAGTTCACACTTGAAACCAACTTCACTTTAGTCCTCACACTTACTTACTTCGCCGTGACGTCATTTGCTTTGTCGTTAGGTAAACTGTAAATGGTTTCGCCAGACTTAGCAAAATAATATTTCGAGCGAATGAGGTTTTCTAAATAATCCTTGTTATTCAAGAGTTTGACATGTTCATTAAGATCTTGATGGGTTTGCTTCACCCGTGCTAGCTTTTGCTGCTGACGTGCGATTTGGACGTTAGTCTGGCTCATCGCGTTCTTGGCATGAACAATTTGAACACCCAGGACGAGAAAAACGAGGCAAAATGCACCAATAATCTTCAAAGCCCGTTTCTTACGTTGTTTACTCAAATGCGTTCGATGCTCATGCTGATTAGCCTGCCTTGTGTATTGATTATCAAGCTGCGTAATTTTCGACCGTTTAACCATTTTAACGCCCCCCACGTCAATATCCTCATACTGAAGTATATCAACGATATTAGGGGTTGTCTATGAGATTTAAAGCGGATTCACGGAATGTCACAGAACTGTAATAGTATAATGCCGAAAGTTAACGGTTTCGTTCACAATAGCATTAATTGTCTAATATAATCCGTTACTACTCGTTACGGTAATCTTTTTCGTAGTCTTCACTTACGATTTTAAACATGTTTTCGGCATCTTGCTTCTTAGTTGTCTCCAGTAATTGAAGCACCTGAACCGTTAAGGTCTTATTGCCAAACTTGATGACTAAGCGATCGTTGGGTGACACGTCGGTAGAGGATTTCGCAACCCGGTCATTGATCGTGATTCTTCCTTGATCCGCAATTTCCTTAGCAACGGTTCTCCGTTTGATAATACGTGACACTTTTAGAAATTTATCTAATCTCATCATGAACCTCCAGGTTTATTTTTTAAACCAGCGTAACCAATGATTGGCTTTGGGTAACAGCAACCATTCACGTAACGTCAGTAAGTTTAATTTTAAAGCAAGTAACATAAAGACTAGCACGCCCACCAAAATACCTAGGCTTGCATCAAACAAGGCAGCCATTCGTGGCGACCAAGCAGCCGTCAACCAGTTGCCAATTGGCATCGCCACTCTAACAGCCCCCATCATTATCAGGGAAATCAAAAGTAGTTTACCTAAGAAACCCCTTTTAAAAGCAGCTAGATTTTCGTTGCGTAATTGATGCCTTAGAAAGCCTGCCATGCCCAATAACGCGACAACCGTTACCCAGCTAGCACCGATTGCACCAAAACGTACAACTGCCCACTGATTAAACATAATTTTGATCAATAAGCCGATGGCTAGGCCCGCAATCGTCACCATAAATTGATTAAGGCTTTGCAAAATACTGTTATCAATCATAATCAGCGTGGCTAGGATAATGCTTAACACGTACACCGACAGCATCCGATTTCCTTGCTGGTTGCCAAATAGCAAAACATTAACTTCCGGCATCAAGGCAATCAGCCCAACTGAGGCTGCCGTAGCAATCGCCACACTGATCCTAACGACCGTATTGGCCTGCCGAACAAATTGCGAATGGAAACCGCGGTTTAACGTTTCGGTTAAGGATGGCAAAAGTGATGATGAAAACGAAGTCGCAACGACTAAGCCAAGTTGAACAAGTGGTTGGCCACGGTCATACACCCCTTTGATTGATTTGGCGATCATCGATGGCAGGCCCTGAATCATCAGTCCACGCATGACCGTAAAGGAATCAACCAGCTGGAGTAACACCATCATTGATGCAAACAGGCTGATAGTGCCCCCCTCTATGAGCATCCGTTTGGCTAAGTGGCCATAGCTTGATAGCACCGGCCGCTTTATCGCAGCTGTCACTTTTAGGTGACGTGCTCGCACCGCATACAACATAACGGCTGACGCAAAAATGGCCGCAATCGGCGCACTGCTCATGGCCCAAGTTCCCATTTTATAAACGTTCCATCGCTGGCTCATCGCCCAGTAAGCAACGACCAAAATCACTGTCACCCGAATAGCCTGCTCAACTAACTGAGACAGCGCGGTTGGCCGCATATCGTACTGACCTTGAAAATAGCCGCGGCTGATCGCTAAAAATGGAGAAAAAAGGAACATCCAGCTAACTGAACGAATAATTGGTGTCAGACTCGGATCCCCCATTGTGCTGGCAATAGGAAGTGCAAACCCCTGCAAAAACAGAAACAAGGCAACTGAAAACCCAGCTAAAATAATAAACAGCCTTGAAATCAGGGTCAGTTTATTCTCTGCTGATTCGTTTTCCGCCACTAATTTTGAAATAAACATTGGCAAACCGCTCAAGGCAAAGGTCATACCAATCCCATAAATAGGATAAATTTGCTGATACACATAGAAACCGGTGTTCCCAACCATGTTTTGGAAAGGGACCCGATAAACCGCGCTCAAAATTTTGGCAATGAGTGACGCCACTGAAAGTAACAATGCACCCTGCATCACTGTTTTCATTGATTTACGTTGCATAGTTCACCTATTTCGTCGTTTGAACTGCCATTTCGCTTAAAGCTTTGACGAACTGATTCAGCTCATTCATCCAGTTGTCCTGCGTCATCTTTGGCTGAATCACTAATTTAACGACCAGTTTATCATTCGACAAGCCAACCGTCGCTCTCAACTTAGTGTTAGCTAGCGCTTTAAAGACGTCTTCGCCACTAAAGCGTTCCGTTCCCTTAGCGGAAAAAATGACTTCGATTTGATCCTTGATTCGATGAATCTTCTCAATGAGAGCTTCATCTGCCTGAAGCTTAACTTGGCTGATTGTCAGTAAGTTTGTCACTTCAGCCGGATACTCGCCAAACCGATCAATCAGATCATTTTGCACTTCGGTAATATCCTCTGGCCCTTCAATTTGCCTAATTCGTTTGTACATTTCAATTTTTTGCTGCTGATCACCAATATACGTTTCTGGCAGATAAGCTTCCAATCCCAGTTCAACGGTAGTATCCGTCTTGGGCTTGGCCGTTTTACCCTGCTTCTTAGAAACGGCATCGGTCAGCATTTGCGTGTATAGATCATAACCAACTGAATCAATAAAGCCACTCTGCTGCTTACCTAAAAGATTGCCGGCACCACGAATAGAGAGGTCACGCATCGCAATCTTGAAGCCGGAACCTAATTCGGTAAAATCTTTGATGGCTTCCAGCCGTTTTTCACTGACTTCCGTTAACACTTTGTTGGGCTGATACATAAAATACGAATAAGCCACCCGGTTACTTCGACCAATCCGGCCACGTAACTGATAAAGCTGTGAAAGCCCCATGTGATCAGCATCTTCAACAAACAGTGTGTTGGCGTTAGGAATGTCCATCCCAGTTTCGATGATCGTTGTCGTGACCAGGACATCGTATTCACCACGAATGAAGTCGTACAAAATACCTTCTAGCTGGGCCTCAGTCATTTGACCGTGAATATAGGCAACCTCTGCGTCAGGCACGAGTGCTTTGATCTGACTAACCGTTTCTTCGATATCACCCACCCGGTTATGCAGATAAAAGACTTGCCCGCCACGTTGCATTTCACGCCGAATACCGTCTTGAATCGCGCCAGCATTTTGTTCCATGACGTACGTTTGAATGGGGAAACGGTTGGCTGGAGGCGTTTCAATCACTGACAGGTCACGAACCCCCAGCATGGACATGTGCAAGGTTCGCGGAATTGGCGTCGCGGTCAGCGTCAAAACATCCACCTGAGACTTCATCTGCTTCAGCTTTTCTTTGTGTTTCACGCCAAAACGCTGTTCCTCGTCAACCAGCAACAAGCCTAGGTCCTTAAACTTAACGTCTTTAGACAATAACCGGTGCGTCCCGACAACAATATCCACACTGCCGTCTTCCAGGCCGTGAATAATTTGGTGAACTTCCTTCGTCGTTTGGAAACGTGACAAAATCGCAACGTTAACCGGAAAGCCTTCAAAACGATTCGTCATCGTATCGTAATGCTGCTGTGCCAAAATCGTTGTGGGCACTAAGAAAGCAACTTGTTTGCCAGCTTCAATCGCCTTAAAAGCAGCCCGTAAGGCCACTTCAGTTTTACCGTAGCCCACATCACCGACCAACAGGCGATCCATCGGCTTCGGCTTTTCCATATCGTGCTTGATTTCTTCAATGCTACGTAATTGATCAGGCGTTTCTGAGTATGGAAATTCGTTATCAAATTCCTCCTGATAAGTATCATCATGAGGAAAAGCATACCCTTTTTCTGAATCCCGTTTGGCGTAGAGTTCAATCAAGTCATCAGCAATATCTTCAATCTTTGCTGCCACTTTTTTCTTGGTCTTAGCCCAGTCAGAACCACCCAGTTTATTAATGTGCGGTTTCTTATCCTCAGAAGAGACGTACTTCTGAATCAAATTCAACTGCGTCACTGGAATAAAGAGTTTGGCATCGCTTTGGTAGGCAATGGTCATATAATCTTGATGCACACCATCGACTTCCAAAGTCTGCATGCCTTCAAATCGGCCGATCCCATGATTAACGTGAACGACATAATCGCCTGGTTTTAAGTCGGTGTAACTCTTCAACCGTTCGGCATTCTGCATGGTTTGCCGACGACGGTGGTGCTTAGTCACTTGTTTAAACATTTCGGCTTCAGTAATCACGACTAATTTAGCATCTGGTAACTCAAAGCCGGTTTGACTCGAAGCTGGGATGATCTGGACTTCTCCAGGCTGAATATCGCTTGCCTTAGTCATCACCGCATTAATACCAAAATCATCAAGCGTTTGTGAGACTTTATTGAGCCGCTCTTCATTTGCCATCATCATCACAACGGTTTGCTTCGATGCCTGCCAGCGATTAATTTCCTGTTTCAGTAATGGCATTTGACCAAAGAACTGCTGCATCGCACGCGTTTTAATATCAATTAATTGGGAAAAACGCATGTTACCCATACCCTTTTGGAAGAGTGCGAAGAAAATTTCGGCATGCTGATCACGCTTAAGGACGTCTTGAAAATGCAGGCCAAATTGCTGGTCACTAAAGATTTGATGAGCGCTTAACTTATCAACTGTCCAGTTGGCCTCATCCGTTTCCAGTTGCTTATTGGTATCCCGTAATCTGGGATAATCGTCAATGAGTAGTAGTCCGTTGTCACTCAGATAATCCAACAGATTCGTTTTACCGAAAAAGTTGTTTGCAAATAATCTTAATTCAGCTGAAACATCCCCCTTGGTTAAGGATTCAATCAGGGGGGTAATGCTATTTGCAAGTAAGTCGCCGTCTTCATCAGATAGCTGTTGTCGTTCTTTAGTTAACTTCTTATTTAATGTATCAGCAGCAGCCTGTCGTTGCTCAGGCGTCATCAGCAAATCGGTCACCGGATGAATCGTAACGGCGTCAATATTTTCAACACTGCGCTGCGTACTGGCGTCAAAGTGCCGCAATGAATCAATTTCGGTATCAAATAAGTCCATTCGAACGGGATATTCCGTATCCAGTGGATAGATATCAATAATCGAGCCACGAATTGCAAAGTCACCGGGACCATCGACGAGTTTTTGCCTGACATAGCCCATGCGTTGAAGACGGGCAGCTAAACCTTCTAAGTCAACATCACCGCCAGTTTTTAGTGGAATTTGCGCTTGGCTAAAAAGCTTAGGATCTGGCAACTGACGCCGTAAGCCTGATACTGAGGTGACAACGACTGCCGGCTTGTCTTGGACCAGCGCACTCAGCGCTTGAATCCGCTGACTTTGAAAGTCAGGCGAGCTAGTGGCAATCTCGGCAGCCAATAGTTCTTCGACTGGAAATTCATACAGCTGGTCAGCACCAAGCTGACTACTTAATTCATCTGCCAGCTGATCTGCATGGTACATTGTGTCAGTCACAAAAATCATGGGCCGCTGTTCTTTTTGCAGCAGCGTCTGAATCAACAGTGCCCGCGCTGAGCCAGCAATTCCCGTCAGCAATTCTCGGTCCTGATGCTCAAAGCCCGCGACTGCTTGTTGGTACTGCGGCATGTTTGCAAAAAAATCTGCAAGTTGCACTTAGCTTCACTCCTTAATTATACTGATTTTCTAAATCAGGAATCGTTTTCCCGTCAACCCAGTCAAACAGTGCGGCAACCGCGTGACCTGCAGCAATGTTAAAAGTTGCCCGCTGCTCTTCAGTAAATTTACCGAGCACGTAATTAACTACCGTACTTTTTTGGGGGTGCTGAATGCCGACCTTGATCCGGTTAAATTCACTGGTTCCTAAAGCCGCAATGATACTCTTAATACCGTTATGACCGCCGGCAGAACCCTTTGGCCGGATCCGGATTTTCCCTAATGGCATATCCATATCATCATGGACCACAATCAGATCATCAATATCCAGTTTATAAAACCGCATCAATGCCCCAACTGCACGGCCAGATTCGTTCATAAAAGTGGTCGGTTCAACCAGCATGACCTTTTCACCATTCACTTGTCCGGTTGCTAGCTTAGCTTCCATCTTACGGCTGGTGAACTGGAGTCCCGCCTTTTCTGCAAACTGCTCCACAACCATGAAACCAGTGTTATGACGTGTCTGCTTGTATTGTGGACCAATGTTTCCGAGTCCAACGATCATCTTCATTTTAAAATTCGCTCCCTATTTCTCTCATTTTTAACATTAAAACATGCAAAATAGCTGAACGGTAGTTTCAACCGTTCAGCGTAAAAAATTCTTACGAATTCGATGCCAAATATCATGTCAAAGTATAGCATACGTCACCGGCGAATGCATATTATCTTGTCCGACAACCGTCAGTGCAGATCACTTGATGATCCATTCGAAATATATAATGAAAAATCACAATGATCGCTTATACATCTACTTGCTCAATTAAAAGTCAAAAAAGATTTAATTACTGTTTTACCAGTAACCATTCAATTCATTTGCTTTCACAAACTCCAAAATGAAAGACTTAATTTCACAGTACTTTTTATTAGTAAGCGCTTACCATTCTATGATAAACTATCACTATTAACAAGTTACTATTTTGAAAGAGGTGGGTATATTGTCAAAATTTCATCAAAAAGTTGTCCTCGTTGGTGACGGTGCTGTGGGGTCAGCATACGCTTTTTCCCTCATGCAGCAAGGATTAGCTGAAGAGTTAGTAA
The DNA here is from genome assembly GCF_002217925.1 of Secundilactobacillus mixtipabuli. Taxonomy (GTDB): domain Bacteria; phylum Bacillota; class Bacilli; order Lactobacillales; family Lactobacillaceae; genus Secundilactobacillus; species Secundilactobacillus mixtipabuli. The sequence goes on from NZ_BCMF01000016.1 coordinate 16,140, forward strand.
TCGTCGATGTGATCAAAGAACGTACTCGTGGTGATGCGCTGGATCTGGAAGACGCCCAGGTTTTCACAGCTCCTAAGAAAGTCTATTCCGGTGACTACAGTGATGCCAAAGACGCTGATTTAGTCGTCATTACTGCGGGTGCACCGCAAAAGCCCGGCGAAACTCGATTAGACCTCGTTGATAAGAACTTAAAAATCTTAAGTTCTATCGTTAAGCCCGTTGTTGATTCAGGTTTTGACGGTATCTTCTTAGTGGCAGCTAACCCAGTGGATATTTTAACCTATGCCACCTGGAAGTTCTCAGGTTTCCCGAAGAACCGGGTCATTGGTTCTGGCACTTCCCTCGATACCTCCCGTCTAAGAGTTGCTTTAGGCAAGAAGCTTAACTTAGATCCTCGTAGTATCGATGGCTACATTTTAGGAGAACATGGCGATACCGAATTTGCCGCCTATGATGAAGCCACAGTTGGCGCAAAACCACTGCGCCAAGTTGCTGAAGAACACGGGATCACCGATGCTGAACTGGCAGAAATTGAAGATCAAACGATGCACAAGGCCTACGAAATTATTAACACTAAGGGTGCTACCTATTATGGGGTTGCAACTTGCCTGATGCGGATCACCAAAGCCATCTTCCGTGATGAAAATGCCATTCTGCCCGTTGGTGCTGCACTAGACGGTGAATACGGCTTGGATGACATCTTCATCGGAACGCCAGGCATTATTAATGCTACCGGTTTGGCCGGTGTCATTGAAGTGCCACTTAGTGAGACTGAAAAAGCGAAAATGAAAGCTTCTGCAGAAACCTTAAAAAAGGTGACTCAGGAAGGTTTGGCAGCTCTCAATCAATAGTCTGATTCTCCTTTATCATTAAACTGATGCGGGGCTGTGCCATAAGTCTACGTCAACAAGGATTTAATCTAATTGCCCGACTTACACACAGCCGAAAATTTACTTTAGTTCCACTACTTGAATATAGCCTTAACCTGTTCCACAACTCAGATTCCAGAATATAACCGCAAATAACGCCATCCCGATAAAACCCATCGGAATGACGCTGTTTGCGGTTATATTCTGGAATCTACCGAGTTGTGTCGCAGCCTCGTTTATTAATAAATTGAGTTTTTACCGATTATGCCTTATCCTTATAAGTGACCATAAGGAGGATCAGAACATGACACATCGTTCACGTTGGGTCTCCGCGGGCCTAACCGTAATTATCATTTTAGGAATTGGTTACGGTTGGCGAACGGCCCATTATAATAGCCACTTCTTGAGTGACACCCAAATTGGTGGTATTCAAGTTGGTGGCCAGACTGCTGAACAGGCAGCCCAGACTTTAAAAACAAAGTTGGCAAATCAATCATATACAATTGAAGATCATTCTAAACCACTGACGCGATTTACGTCTCGCGAAGCTGGCGTTAAAGCCTACTCTTCAAGTCAGTTAAAACAGATGATTGCCAAACAAAATTCATTTAGCTGGCCGGCACACAGCGTTAGTGCTTCTGCTGATGATGAGCAATTAAGTGCCAGTGCGATGAATAACTCTGATTTGACTGCCTTGGCAGATCAAATCGTGCAAAAGGCCGCTGGTACTCAACGAACAGCCACTCATAACGCAACACTGGTTTATAAGGATCACCGGTTTATGGTTCAAAAGCCAGTATACGGAACGGAAGTTTCTGTATCATCCGTCAAAGCAGCGCTCACCAAAGCGATTGCAACCCATCAATCCACCATTAATCTATCTCAGGCCTACGTTAAGCCAACCGTATTAGCTAACAATAAGACCTTAGCCCACGCGAAGGACCAGGCCGAAAAGTTAGTCAAAAACCGGATCACATACCGGATTACGAACCACTCCGTTCGCGTCCCTAGTGACACGATTGGCAGTTGGTTAACGACCAGCAACGGTCGGATCTCAGCCTCAAATACTAAGATCAAACAGTATTTAACTAAACTGAGTTACCAATACGGAACCATTCATAAAACCCGTCATTTTAAAGCTCATGACGGCAGAATGGTTAAAGTTCCCGCTGGCTTATATGGCTGGAGCATCAAAGTTTCAGCTGAAACACCCATCCTTTCAAAAGCAGTCTTAGCCGGGAAGCCGATTACACGAACACCCGTGATTCAAGGAATGGGCTACCATAAAGATGGTTCCGACCTAGGCAGTACTTATATCGAGGTTTCAAAACCGGCCCAGCATATGTGGGTACACAAAAATGGTAAAATCATTATTTCAACACCAGTGGTTACGGGTAAGCCCGTTTCTGGTACAACGCCATCAGGTGTTTGGGACGTTTGGAGTAAACAACGAAATGCTGTCCTACGAGGTAAAAACGATGACGGCTCCAATTACGCGTCACCTGTAAGTTACTGGATGCCAATCGATAATACCGGCGTGGGTATTCATGACTCGCCATGGCAACCGCGTTATGGTGGTAACTGGTACTTGACCCATGGCTCACATGGTTGTGTTAACACACCGCCATCCGTTGTTGGTAAAGTTTACGCAGCTGTTCCATTGCACACTGCAGTCGTGATTTACTAATCAAAATAAAATTTAAAACATGATGGCTAGCTTACAGCTGACCATCATGTTTTTTAATCCCATCATTAACCGAAATAATAACTGATCTCTGAACGTCTGGTTCCCACCACAATTTTTGCGTTTTTTAATGTAAAGTGACCCTGATTCTCCCGACCATACCACTATTCAAGTTGTTTCACCCGTTAGTTTTATGGTATGATACTTCTAGTTTATTAGAGAGCTCTAATTATTTAGGAGGCTACACCCAATGTTGTTGAAATCCTTGATCAAGCCTAAAGAGCGTCTGGTGACCGTTCAGGAAAACGTCACTTTAGAAGAAGCCCTTAAGATACTTGAAGATTCCGGTTATCGTTGTGTCCCCATTGTGGATGAAACCGGGACGATTTTCCGAGGTAACATCTACAAAATGCACATCTATCGGCATAAATCACGTGGCGGTGATATGCAACTGCCCGTTACGACTTTACTGAAAAATGCAACTAAGTTCATCAAAATCGATGCGGCTTTCTTCAACGTCTTCTTTTCAATCAAAGATTTGCCATATATTGCGGTTCTTGATGCGGAAAACAAATTCTACGGTATCTTAACTCATACGCGTTTAATGGATATGCTTTCACAATCATGGAATGTCAATATTGGCTCTTATGTCCTGACCGTTGTATCGCCAGGTACCCGTGGTGATTTAGTCGGGATAGCTAAGATCATTACCAAATATACGAATATTGCCAGCGTGATCAGCTTAGATGCCCGTGACGGCGAGCTTGTCCATCGGATCATGTTCACTTTGCCAGCGGACGTTGATAAAGCTAAACTTGACCGGATCGTTCGGGCCCTTGAACGAAAAGATTTCAAAGTACCAGAAATTGAAAACTTAAACCATGAACTTTAGTTGTTCAGCTATCCTTTTAGTGCCAATCTCGAATCGAGGTTGGCGCTTTTTTAATCAAAAAAGGGTTCTACAATATCTGTTGTTGGTAATAGATTTTATCTATTACTGATAACAGATTTTTTGTTACACTACTATTTAATAAAAAACGGGCATTCCCGCCCATTCATTAAAATCAACCTCGACGAAGATTTCTAGAAGGAAGGAATACCCTTATGAATTATGATACTACGAAGTTGTTGCTAGGCATAGATGATAAACATGTAAAAATTAAAGGTGGTACTGAACGGGCTGATGGGGTTATCCAGATTACTGGTAAATTGACCTATCGGCCAAAGGCCTGTGTACATTGTGGCGTCATCAATGATCATACGATTATCAACTATGGTTGGCGGGAAACGAATGTCCGCTTTGTCCAA
>NZ_BCMF01000017.1 GCF_002217925.1 Secundilactobacillus mixtipabuli
CGGAAATTTAGAGTAAGAGTACTTTATACCTTGCACATCAAAACTAAAAAAGTCCTAATCACAAAATAGTGATTAGAACTAATTTAAGAAATTTACCAACAACAGTTGTCAAAGAGCCCTTTTATTCCCCTCAAATAAAAAAACCACTCACCCTAATCAAGGTAAGCGGTCCACTAATTAATGTTAGTCGTTTTTTAAACCGTACTTCTTGTTGAAACGATCCACAGCACCATCTGCTTGGGCAAACTTTTGCTTACCAGTGTAGAAAGGATGTGAGTCAGAAGAAATTTCAACACGAATCAATGGGTAAGTGTTGCCATCTTCCCAGTCGATTGTTTCTTCAGAAGTTGCAGTTGAACCTGACAAAAACTTGTAGCCGGTACTTGAGTCTTGGAATACCACTTGGTGGTAATCTGGATGAATTCCTTTTTTCATAATTGTTTCGCTCCTTTGCCCTGAATCATGTACTGAAACAGAGATTGATTGTTATCGTCAACCTAAATAGAATATCATAAGAATTAGTCTAATTCAAGTCAACACTTACAATTCTTCTACTCGATTGCTGTCTTCAATTTTAATATCAGCATTTAAAGCCGTTAATTTTTCAACTATGCTGCCATAACCGCGCAAAATGTTATCTGCACTCGTAATCGTCGTTGTCCCTTCAGCCATCAAAGCTGCAATCATCAGTGAGGCACCTGCTCTGATCTCACCAGCGTCTACGGTAGCACCAGTTAAGTGGTCAGTGTGATCCACCACGATCATGTCCTTTTCAGGACGAATTCTAGCACCCATCTTCTTAAGTTCCGGGACGTGCTTCAGCCGTTGAGGGTAAATCGTATCAACGATGACACTGCTGCCCGCTGCCTTTAATAAGAGCGGCGTGATCGGCTGCTGAAGATCAGTAGCGAAACCAGGGAAAGGCATGGTTTTTACTTCGATTGCCTTTAAGTTGTCAGATGGGCCAACATAAGCAGAATCTTCACCGATCTGCAGATCAACACCCATTTCAATCAGTTTGGCCGTAAATGATTCCAAATGTTCAGGAATAATATTATGAATTGTGACACCATCACCCATGGCAGCTGCCATGGCAAGATAAGTGCCCGCTTCAATCCGGTCAGGAATAATGGTATGAACGTTAGTGGCACGAAGAACCGGTACCCCTTCGATCCGAATAACGTCGGTCCCAGCACCACGTACATGGGCGCCCATGTTATTTAAAAAGGTTGCAATATCGATGATTTCAGGCTCTTTAGCCGCGTTTTCAATGGTTGTCAGCCCGTTTGCTTTAACAGCAGCCAAGATCGTATTGATTGTGGCACCAACGGAAACAACGTCCAGAAAGATTCGTGCCCCGTGCAGCCCTTTTTCGCCTGTGGTGATGCGAACTGTCCCATGATCATCTTCGACTTCTGCACCTAAGGCCTTAAAAGCCTTAATGTGCTGATCGATCGGCCGTGGTCCAATGTTGTCGCCGCCGGGAAAGGTCAGTGTGGCTCGCCCAAAACGGCCTAGCAACGCACCCATAAAGTAATAGGAAGCACGAAGACTTTTAATGGCTTTACTAGGCATTGGTGCCTCAATGATTTCAGTGGGATCAATCGATAATACGCCATCTGCAAACTCAGAATGCACATTCATGGACTCTAAAATCAGCATCAGATTATGCACATCGAGAATATCTGGTACCATATCAAATTTAACCGGTGTATCTGCCAGGATTGCCGCTGGTATTAGTGCGACCGTGCTATTTTTAGCGCCACCGATGTTGACGCTGCCTGACAGGCGCTGTCCACCGTGGATTATCATTTTTTTCATGACGTCATTTTCCTCTACTATAATGTCGTGCTTGAAGCAGTCTTAACTAATCATAAATAATGAACAGTTAAAATACAATAGTTTAACGTCGATTCCATGAAATTGTAATATTTGAGGCCCCTGTATCGTTGAAAATTTGCTCAAATAGCAAACATTCGTCCGATTAGATAAACAAAGGCACACGATCTTACTGACCGTGCACCTTAAAAATACAGTTAATCCTTATTTTTCATCGTGTTGATGATTGGCTGCTGCTACAAAAGCCTTGAACAAACCTTCAGGGTGATTTGGCCGTGAAAGAAATTCGGGGTGATATTGAGCTGCAACAAAGAACTTGTTCGTTGGCAGTTCAATGACTTCAACCAAGTGATTGTCAGGTGAAGTGCCAGAGAAAACAAGGCCCTTTTTGCTCATTTCATCACGGTAGGCATTGTTAAATTCGTAACGGTGACGATGCCGTTCTGAGATTTCTGCTTGATTTTCATAGGCGGCTGCAGTAACGGTGTTTGGCGTTAATTTGCATGGATAAGCACCTAACCGTTGAGTACCACCCATATCCACAACATCCGTTTGATCAGCCATCAAGTCGATGATCTTGTGAGTGGTGTTAGGATCCATTTCAGTCGAGTTGGCATCGGCGTAACCAAGCACGTGACGGGCAAATTCAACACTGGCCATTTGCATCCCAAGGCAGATCCCTAAGAATGGTAAATTATTTTCACGCGCATATTGGATGGCGGTGATCATCCCTTCAATACCGCGATCGCCAAAGCCACCAGGAACCAATAAGCCATCCGCATCCTTTAGCGTTTCCGCCACGTTGTCAGCCGTGACCTTTTCCGCATCGATCAACTGCAGATCAACCTTAGCATCCAGTGGATAACCGGCATGCTTCAAAGCTTCTGCCACCGAAATGTAGGCATCTTGAAGACTGACGTACTTACCAACCAACGCAATCGTGATTGTTTTCTTTAAGTGATTGATTTTATCGATCATGGTTGACCAGCCTGCCATATCAGCAACTGGTGCTTTGACACCAAAATGATCAAGGACTAGCTGATCCATGCCCTGTTTTTGAAGCCGTAGCGGCACCTCATAGATGGTTTCCACATCCATAGATTCGATAACAGCTTCTGGTTTAACATCACAGAATAACGCAATCTTGCTTCGCATCGCATCCGTGATCGGCTTTTCAGTTCTCACCACTAAGATATTAGGTTGAATCCCCAACCCTCTTAATTCACGAACACTGTGTTGCGTAGGCTTAGTTTTCATTTCACCAGCAGCATGCAAATATGGAATTAAAGTCGTGTGGATGTAAATGACGTTTTCATCACCGACTTCAGCTTTCATCTGTCGAATGGCTTCTAGGAACGGCTGGGATTCAATATCCCCAACAGTCCCGCCGATTTCAGTGATGACGATATCGGCCTTTAAAGTTTTCCCTGCCCGCATAATCTTTTCTTTAATCATACCAGTAATATGCGGAATCACTTGAACGGTTGCGCCTAAGTAATCACCATGGCGTTCTTTTTCTAGCACTTCTGAATAAATTTTACCAGTTGTGACGTTAGAATACTTGTTGAGGTCATTGTCAATGAACCGTTCGTAGTGGCCGAGATCCAAATCAGTTTCAGTCCCGTCATTCGTAACGAAAACTTCACCATGTTGATATGGACTCATCGTTCCGGGATCGACGTTAATGTAAGGATCAAATTTTTGAATAGTCACATTTAACCCACGGTTCTTAAGCAGACGTCCAAGAGATGCTGCCACAATTCCTTTACCAAGTGAAGAAACCACACCGCCAGTTACAAAAATATATTTGGTCATTGTATAACTCCTCATAGATTAGTTTAGGGAAACAGTCGTAAACCAATAAAAAACTCCCTATTCATAATGAATAGGGAGCGGTTGTTCCGAACGTTGACCCTACGATTCCTCGTAGGGTGCCCAAAAAACATAATAACAAGATGTCACTTTCACGTCAAGTCCAGGCACTTAATAATTGCGGGTAACTAAATGACGTGACAAAATCCGAGGCATTAAAAAAACTCAGCTAAATTAGCTGAGTCAAAAAAACTACTTGCCTGATTTCTCGTCGTCATCATCGTCGTCGAAATCATCATCATCTTCATTAAATTCTGACAATTGACCTTCAATACCATCTGGCATGCTGTCGTCATCGTCGTCATCATCACCGTCATCGATATCAGCTAAATCATTCTTGTATTTACCAAGTTCTTTAGTATCATCGTCGGTGTCATCATCGTCATCATTGTAATCAGCATCAAGATCGTCATCATCTACATCAACGTCGTCTTGATCTTCAGGATCGTCGTCATCGTAATCAATGACGTCATCATCATCAGCCGAGTCAGCTAAGAAAGCATTAACTTTCTTGTGCTTCTTCGTCTTAGGATGTTCCTCATCTTCCTCTGCACCAACCGTAGCTTCATCGATTGATTCGAAGGGATACCAGGTCCGTAAACCCCAGACGTTATCACCTAACGAAATGAAACTACCGTCAATGTTCAAATCAGTATAGAACTGAGAAAGCCGCTCGCGAATTTCCTTATCCGAGTCGCCCAGGTATGCCTGAACCTCATTGGCTAAGTCAACAAACGGCATGGCATCCCCACGTTCAGATAAAATGGCGTGAGCTACTTCAATCATCGATAATTCGTTTTTGTTTTGGCCTTCTAAGACTTTTAATTCCAAACTGGTGCACGTCCCTTCCACAGTCTACGAATCACTATACTCGATTATACCGTAAATTGCAATCTAATCTCGTAATTTCCTAATAATTGTTCGCCGGCATAAAGTAGGTAGTCAATTGAAGCTGAACCGCCAAACGGCCGTTCATGAAAGCCTACCCGCAGCTGCGGCGTTACCGTTTCAACCGGCATTAAACCATACGGTGTCCGGTACGTCGCCCGAATCCGTTTGCCCGCACTAAAATGCATGCGCAAGCGATTAGTCCCGTTTCTAGTCAATGTGACATCACCATTGGGCAAAAACTTAATCGTCACGGGCACACTGCCAGCTTCATCTTCAGAAGCTGGTTCCTGATACCTCAAATAAATCGTCTCACCAATTTGAACAATTTGACCTTCAACATCGATTGCATAATCAGATGATTGGCCATCTTGCACGGTATGAGTCGTTAAGTGAATGCCAACTGGAATACTGGTTGACAAGTCATCCATTGCAACCCTTCCTTTCCATTTTTAATACGCTGTGTTCATTATAACGCTTTTAATCAAGAATTTGCATGATTAAACTCCGCTGTCACTGCTGCCTAATCCTTTAACCAAAAAGCGTTAAATTAACCTGCAGCATCACGTTTTAACAGTTGAAATAATGGGCTAGTCCAAAATTAGTGACGGCACACTTGATTTCCGTTATAATGATAAAAGACTTGTTCTTAATTCATCGAGGGATATTATGAAAAAACAAACGTTATTCTCATCTCTACAAGTGATTGATACACCGTTAACCAGTGACAATAAATTAGCCGCGTTTGGTATGACCAACGCACTATTGGATCTGTGCGGTGACACCGACCAAGCATTGCTGCATTTTTGGACGTTGCCACCAACTTTGATCCTCGGTCTAAAGGACCGTCACCTCCCTGAACTGGCAGCCGCTTTAACCACGGTAGCCAGCAATGGTTATGACCACTTCATCCGCAATTCTGGTGGGCTGGCCGTTGTCAGTGATGGCGGTGTTTTGAACGTTTCACTGTTCATTCCGCAAACTAGCTCAGAACATTTATCCGTCAATGACGGCTACGAGCTGATGAAACAGTTGATTCAGCAAACCTTTCCCAGCCTGCCCATTGAAAGCTATGAAGTGACTCATTCGTATTGTCCGGGTGACTATGACCTGAGCGTCAACGGTCAAAAGTTTGCTGGTATTTCCCAGCGGCGCACGACAAAAGCACTCGTGGTCATGGCCTATGTTAGCATCCTTGGCGACCAGAACTTTCGTGGCGAACTAGTGCGTGATTTCTACGACACTGGATTAGCAGGGCATTCTAACGAGCTCGGTTTCCCCGATGTCTGGCCACAAACCATGACCAATATCGCTGATGCTATGCACCAGCCGCTGACCATTGCGGAAGTTAAAGGGGCCATCTTAGCAGCCTATGAGCAACAGGAAGTGCAGCTTGATTCAACCACTCTAATGACCAGTACACAATCACCTGAATTTCAAGCAACTTACAACAAGGAACTTGCCAAGATGCAAAAAAGACAGCTTGGCATTTAACGTTTAATAAAAGGAGGCAATAAATTGCCATATCAAGCAGAACGATTGCCTCGAGAAAAGGTTTTCCGCGATCCCGTTCACAATTACATTTATATTCAGCACCGGCTCATTTTAGATTTGATCAACACCAAAGAATTTCAACGGCTCCGACGAATCAAACAGTTGGGGACTGCTTCGTTGGTCTTTCACGGCGCTGAACACACCCGTTTCACTCACTCACTGGGTGTCTATGAAATCACGCGGCGCATTTGTGATAACTTTCAGCGCAACTACCCCACGCAAAAGCCCGGCGATGGCCTATGGGATGATCATGAACGTCTGGTGGCATTATGTGCCGCCCTGCTCCATGACATTGGTCACGGCCCGTATAGCCACACCTTTGAGCACATCTTTCAGACTGACCATGAAGCCATCACCGTTGCAATCTTAACCTCTCCTACAACTGAGGTTAATCAGGTTCTTCGGAGTGTCAGTCCGGAGTTCCCTGAACAAGTGGCATCCGTGATTAAAAAAACGTACCCTAATCCGCAGGTTGTTCAAATGATTTCCAGCCAAATTGACGCTGACCGGATGGACTATCTGCTTCGTGATGCCTATCATACCGGCACCAAGTACGGTACGTTTGACCTTACCCGGATTCTGCGGGTCATGCGACCGTATAAAGATGGCATCTGCTTTGAAATAAGTGGGATGCACGCGGTTGAAGATTACATCGTCAGCCGGTTTCAAATGTATCAGCAGATTTACTTTCACCCCGTTTCCCGGTCAATGGAAGTCATTTTAAGCCATCTGCTGAGACGGGCGAAGAAAGACTATGAAAAAGCCAGCAATAAAAACGAAGCGGCCGCACCCTATCTACTCTTTCCGTTCTTCAACCATGAGTTCAATCTGGATGACTACCTGCTACTTGATGATGGCACGCTAACCACCTACTTCGCTCACTGGCGGCAATCAACCGATCCGATACTGGCTGATTTAGCACACCGGTTCTTGGACCGTAAGCCTTTAAAGTCAGTTAAATTCGACGATCAAACTCAGGCTAAGATTCCTGAACTGCGGCGCTTGATTGAAAAGGCCGGTTTTAATACAACTTACTATACGGATACTAATAACAGCTACGATCTGCCTTATGACGCCTATGACCCTAAGATGAAAAAGCCAATGACTCAAATCGAGCTGATGCAATCTGATGGCCAGCTCATTGAGCTTTCTACTGTCAGTGCATTGGTCAGTGCTATCACTGGCAAATTCTCTGGTGATCAACGCTTCTTTTTCCCCAAGGAAATGCTGACCCCCAAGCAAGGCAACGTTGAACTTTTCGATCCCGTCTATAAGGCCTTTCAGGCTCATTTGCATAACGACTACATCATTTAAATCATTAAGGAGTTTTTCACATGGCAATCAAACTTATCGCAATTGATATCGATGGCACTTTAGTCAACAACCGTAAGCAGCTCACGCAGCACACAATTGACACGGTCACTAAAGCCCGTGAAAAGGGCATCAAAGTTGTGCTGTGTACGGGTCGTCCTATTACCGGTGTGGCGCAATATCTTGAGCCACTGAATATTAGTGGCGATACCGAATACGTGGTCACTTTCAATGGTAGTTTGGCCCAAACTATTTCTGGCACACCAATTGTTAGTCATAACATCACCTTAGAAGACTACATCGATTTGGAGACCGTGGCTCGCAAAGCAAATATCCACTTCCACATGGAAACCTTAGATCACATTTATACGGCCAATCGCGATATCAGTCCATACACGGTAGCTGAATCATTTCTCGTCCAAATGCCGATTCGCTTCCGGATGCCTGAAGAGATTACTGACGAACTCACTATTTCAAAAGGGATGTTCGTTGACGATCCCAAACGGTTGGCACCATTCATCAAGAATTTCCCTGAAGAACTAAAGGAACGATTCTACGTGGTTCAAAGTGAGCCCTATTTCTTTGAAGCCATGAACAAGAACGCCAGCAAGGGTAATGCCATTGCTGAACTGGCAGCCAAACTAGGTTTTGCCGCTGACGAGGTAATGGCAATCGGCGACCAAGGCAACGATTTAACGATGGTTAAATTTGCGGGTACCGGTGTGGCCATGGGTAACGCGATTGACGACATGAAAGCAATCGCGCAATTTGTGACTAAGACCAATGAAGAAGATGGCGTCGCTTACGCCATTGAAAAGTTTGCCCTTTAATCCGTAAAACAGTCAATCTAACTTCAGTAACTAAAAACGGTTAACAATCAGTCATTACCGAACTGATTGTTAACCGTTTTTTTAAATCGTTGCAACAATGCCCAGCACGATGAGTCCGATGGCATTGATCAAACAGAACCAAGCATATTGATTAACGACCACTGGGCCATTTTTTAATCGCGCAACTTCTCGCGCAGGCACTTTCTCTTCTGGCAATGGTTCTTCATCTTTTCGCCGGCGTCTACGCCAGCCAGCAAACAAATGGCCCTTCTCCAAAATGAAAAAGGCAGCGCCCACTAAAAAGACTAATCCTAGCATGAACCAAATATTTGCCACCGTCATCAACGGTTGCCATGGCAAAGCTAAAAGCCCAGCAACTACAATGATGATCAACGTTAGAATTGCCCAACGAACCCGTTTTACTTTTTTCAATTCATCTCACCCGTTCAACCCTTATTACGTTCAAGCATAGTGAAGATTAAGCCCTAGCGCAAGCTCTTTTTAGAATGCACCGCCGCCGGAATCGCCGCCGAAGCCACCAGAATCGCCACCGCTGAAGCCACCGGAATCACCGCTACCTGAAGAAAAATCGCCACCTGATGAACTGCTATCAATACTGGCAGATGTGAAAGCTGACGTAAATGCAGTACTGAAATCAGTTCCGGCATAACTGTCGTCCAAATACATTGGGTAATAAGTTTGGAAATATGGCGTTAATTCTGCAACACTGAAGTTAGCAGTCATTGCTTTAAGTACGCGCTTCGCGAGGCCAAAAGCAACTGCATAAGGCAGCATCTGTTCCCAGAGAATTAAATCGCCCACTTGAGACCGGTCAAATTGACCAATATCATGTAGCATGCTGCGAAAATTACGAATTTGCCCAGCGGCATCTTCACCCGCCTGATTGTAATGGGAAACGTGACGCATATGTTTGACGGCCACCACGGTACTAATGACCATCAAAGCGAGACTGGCAATGATGCCAACAACTCGTAGTAATGGCACCGTAAAGAACAGCGCTGCAATCAAACTGACAATACTCAAGATCACATTAAAAACGATTAGTAGCCAGCCACTAACCCCCACATCATCCGTTTGATGATTGAAGAATCCCAGGGCTTCGGTTTTTTGATAGCGAGCTTTCTGCCACGCCGCAAATTTTCGCCTTAAGGTCTGCGTATCCGGATGATACCGCCGATAATTATCAATATCATTCAAGGTAAACGACCGCTTTGACTTGTCCCCCTTACCGACCGTACTCAATAAGAAGGCTAATAAATCATCAGCTTGATGTTCAGGTTTCAGCTCAGGTGTCTCTGTTATGCGGTAAGTCGTCTCCGAAATATCCGCGACCGTTTTACCTTGTTCGGCCTCAATCACAATTTCATGATTGGCTGCCAATTCCATCAGCCAAGCAGTAAAGGCCTTCGTATCCGGCTCACTCTGTGTCAAAAGACTTTGGCTGGTTACCGCAGAATAACTCGGAATCTCAAAGTTATGGACCTTTGGCACTGCTTTGACCGGTAACCCAACGTGTTTTTTGAACCAGTGCATTGTCCGTAATAGATACCCAATCCCAATTCCGAGTGCTATAAGCATCACGGCTAATGGCATCAACTGCGATTGAAGCCGTTTAAGATTAGCCTGCTTGGCCAGTTTAGCCTCCTGTTGTCGAACCAATGCTAAATGTTTCTTGGTGATAGTTCTTGGATTAGCCGCCGTTACCGAGGTTGGAAAAACCATATGGCTCTCAACGAAAGTCTTCGCTGGAACCTTAGCAACCGTCATCACAACCTTACCAGCACGTTTGTTGACCTGTGTATGACCGCTAAGAGGGCCGTGTGTCCAAGCCTGTAATTGCTGAACGTTTTTGGCAGGCAGCTGCACCATAATTTGGACATGTTTAAGTGGCACCGTCCAGCCGCGGCCAATAATTTTCCAATTCAGTTCGGCGGTATCAGCATAGTTAATAACGACGTGCCGGATGCGATAGTGATAAACGTAAGTTACCGATTCATCGTAGGCCAGATGATAAACCTTAATTTGATAATTTTGATTTGAATCAGAAGTTTCAAAAGTATTTTCCGCGCCAGGATTTTTCTGACTGGCTGCAATTTTATCCCCATCATGTAAGATGAACACACTTGGCTTGCCAACGATGCCGCCAGTACCGGCATAATCCTGATTAAGGAAAACACCATGGTATAAATCATCAAACCGGTATTGGATTCGCTGTGTGACATTTGCATCGCCGTTTTTTTCAAGGTTAACGTTGATCCGGTACCGATTAATATGGTAGCCGGATGCCGCAGCCGTACTGCTCCCCCATCCCAAAAACAGTACCGTTAAGATAGTTGTTAATACAAAAATCAGTCGCCTTTTCATTTTAATCCCCCCAGTTCTCTCCATCATTTTATCAAACAATCCTTCATTTGACTGCTTAAATTTGGCCAATCACTCGAAATAGCCAACAGCAAAAAGGGCTGACAAACACCAAGCCATATCTGCTAGTGTCGGTCAGCCCTTTTACTGTTAAACAACGATTATCTTTTACTCACTTCTTAGCGCGGTTGCAGCATCCTTCTTAGAAGCCATCCGTGCCGGAATATGTCCACCTAAAATGGTCAGCACCGTGCTAACAATAATCAGAGTCACAGCTGCCCACAAACTCAGTTGGGCAACGTGGTTCAGATTAGTTAGATTTTTAATGACTGCATTAATTGGGAACGTCGCCAACCAGGCAATGATAATGCCAATCAGTCCTGAAGCAACACCCAAAATCGCCGTTTCCGCATCAAAGACCCGCGTGATATCCTTCTTCCGTGCGCCTAAGGCTTTTAAAACCCCGATTTCTTTGGTTCGTTCAAGTACAGAAGTGTAAGTAATAATACTGATCATGATCATACTGGTGATTAACGAAATTGCAGCAAAAGCAATTAAAACGTACGTAATCGCGTTCATTAACCCACCTGTCAGTTTGGAAACGGAGCCGGCCATATCAGTATAGATGATCTTGTCAGCCTTTGATTTGCCTTTGTTATAGCCATCCAGATATCTCAGCACCTTATCCTTGTTTTGGAAAGTGTTGGGATAAATCATGATGCTAGACGGTACCTTAGCGCCACCCAATGCCGAGATCACTTGATCTTTAGCAGTACTGCCATTTAAGTTTTGGCCAGTTAAGACATTTTTTGAACTGGCTTTTTGCGCTTTAACGATCTTAGAGTCAGCATTTTGCGCGACCATCTGCTTGGTCAACCGATCACTGTAAACAAAGCCGGGAGCAAGGATATTCTCCTCATTAGCCGACTTAACGCGTAACACGCCAACGACTCGTAAGGTTTTACTGCTAGAGTTGTTATACATCGCCTTATAATTATTGTTTGGCAAATACATACCCATTTGCTGGGTATAGTAAGTGTCGTTATTAACCGCCTTAAAGGTGGTACCAACAATTTTATTGAAATTAACTTTCTGACCGTTTTTCACTTTAAAGCCTAGATTTTTCAACGCATTGACGTTAGTCGAATTATCCTTGTTGGTAATCAGCACAACGTCCGTGGCTTTACTTGGAAATTGACCAGCCAGAGCTTTGTAATGTTTGTGCAGAAAACTAACTTTACCGGTGCTATCGGTTGGGTAGGAAGAAACGCCAACCCCCACCGAACTGGCCATCATGCTCGAATAATCAGG
The DNA here is from genome assembly GCF_002217925.1 of Secundilactobacillus mixtipabuli. GTDB lineage: Bacteria > Bacillota > Bacilli > Lactobacillales > Lactobacillaceae > Secundilactobacillus > Secundilactobacillus mixtipabuli. Next base: position 11,988 of record NZ_BCMF01000017.1, read on the forward strand.
ACCATTCGCCTTCTTTTGATCCTGATTAGACAGCTGAACAGGCTTAATCTTACCGTTCACATTGCGGACTAGATTCATCCCAGTGGTGTAGGTGTAACCAATGTTTTTCCCATATTTAGGATTTAGTTTTTGGACGTAGTCGACGTATTGCTGAGAAATTTTGTTGGTGTGCTGTGCCTTATCAGCCTCACTCGTTTCAGCAATTACAGCCTGATCCTTGGAAAACTTTTCCTTATTCTGACCGCCGTTATTGGTACCGTTTTGTGACGATGCCACTTGTGAAATTGTCACTGGATACTGTGCCAACGTATTCGACTGGGTTTTATCAATTTGCTTTTGGAAACCGTTAGATAAAGCGAGCACAATGGCAATGCCAATGATGCCGATACTAGAAGCAAAGGCCGTTAAAAAGGTCCGCCCCTTCTTCGTCCGAATATTTGTAAATGACAGTTTCAACGCGGTCCAGTACGTCATTTTAGTCTTCTTCAAAGCAAATTTTTGATTGTCATCCTGTTCATCGTAAGGAGCCGAATCAGACTGGATTTTCCCGTCGGCAAAGCGAATGATTCGGTCGGCGTATTGATCGGCCAACTCAGGGTTATGGGTCACCATCACCACCAGCCGCTCTTTTGACAGGTCTTTGATAATCTGCATAATTTCCTGACTGGTTTCCGTATCCAGAGCACCAGTCGGTTCATCACAAAGCAGAATTTCAGGATCGTTGGCAATCGCCCGAGCAATGGCTACCCGTTGCATTTGGCCACCAGAAAGCTGGTTCGTCTTTTTATACATATGTTCTTCAAGACCGACCCGTTTTAGAGCCGTGATTGCCCGTTCTTTTTTCTCAGCCGTGGAAACGCCACTCAGCGTCATCCCTAATTCAACGTTATCTATGATGCCGAGATGACCAATCAAATTATAGCTTTGGAAAATAAAACCAACCGAATTGTTTCGGTAAGCATCCCAGTCTGAAGCCTTAAACTCTTTGGTAGACTTACCTTTAATGATTAAATCTCCGGAATCATAAACGTCCAAACCGCCAATGTTATTCAATAAAGTCGTTTTCCCAGACCCACTGGGCCCCAAAATGGCCACAAATTCCTGTTTTCGAAAAGCGACCGAAACATCGTCCAGTGCTTTCGTAATGGTATCCCCAACGTGGTAATACTTTTTTAAATGTTTAAGTTCTAGCATATCTGTACCCTCCATACGGTAAAGGCGATTGTCGATTCTTATTGACTACTTCCGTGCTGATCTCACAAAACGTTATTTAAACAATATACCCCTCAATCCTAATTGTTGGCAAGCTGACTGAACAAGTATTAATGATTAACTATTTTTCATTCTTTATTAGGCTCTACAATATCTGTTGTTGGTAATAGATTCTATCTATTACTGATAACAGATTTTTTGTACACTATTAACTAATAACAAAACGGGCATTCCCGCCCGTTCATTAAAATCAACCACG
>NZ_BCMF01000018.1 GCF_002217925.1 Secundilactobacillus mixtipabuli
CGGAAATTTAGAGTAAGAGTACTTTATACCTTGCACATCAAAACTAAAAAAGTCCTAATCACAAAATAGTGATTAGAACTAATTTAAGAAATTTACCAACAACAGTTGTCAAAGAGCCCAAAAAAGCTATCTTCCTGAGAAGATAGCTTTTTACATTATGTAAGTTTTCCAGATTAGGCTCGCTTATGCTGCTTATAGTCACTCTTTTTATTTAAGCCAATGCTGACTTCTAAAGCGTGATCAACTTGGTTCATGGTACCCGCATCTAATTCTGCCACATGATCTTTTAAACGCTGCTTATCTATCGTGCGGATCTGCTCTAATAAGATCACCGAATCTTTTTCGATACCCGTATGATGAGCTTTAATTGGCACATGTGTCGGCATTTTAGGTTTCGATATTCTTGCTGTTATAGCAGCGACAATCACCGTTGGACTGTAGTGGTTACCAATGTTGTTTTGAACGATCAGCACTGGTCTCACACCACCTTGTTCCGATCCAACGACGGGTGATAAATCAGCATAGTAGATATCGCCCCGTTTGATCTCATCATTTGCCATCTTTTCATCCCCTTGTACTTGCGCCAGCCCAATGATAGATCCTCCAACTATGACTGGGTAACGTGATATTCATACAGTCATTTAACCCAAGTAGGTTTGTGTTAACCTACCGTTAGTATCCGGTGATCAACGACTCCGTCAGATTGACTAAATCAATCGAATGCTAAGTTCTAAAAAGTTACGGGCTGAATTTATAATGATCATCGCCCATTTATTATACCTAGTACGCTATAACTTTTCATGATAGACGCCTATTTTTCTCCGTTACTTATTCTTACAATTCTACCATTGACGCTAATAAAAAAGAACCCCTCACCTAAGTTTTGCTCAGATAAGGGGCTCTCACAGTTTAATTAATATAAGTTCGATTTAATCGTTCAGTGAAACCACACGCAATTTCGTAGTGAATCGTCCCACAGTAATCAGCAACATCCTGTAAACTAATGGTCTTGCCGTGATCCTCACCAATCATTGTCACTTCAGTTCCTACTGGATATTCGTGCGGTAATCGAATCATCAGCTGATCCATGCAAACGCGGCCAATAATATCGCAATAGTTAGCATCTACTAAAACGTGGAAGCCTTGAAGACGACGCTCATACCCGTCAGCATAACCAATCGGCAAAGTTGCCACCCATTCATCTTGCTGTGCCGTATAAGTCGCCCCATAGCTCACCGAGTAACCCTTAGGTAACTTTTTGACGAATACCATTTTGGTCGTCAAGCTCATCGCGGGTTGTAATTCAAACGGCGGGGTTAATTCAACACCAGAGGGATTAAGCCCGTACGCTGCAACGCCATAGCGAATCATATTACCGTTGCAGGCATCATGCCATAGGCTGGTAGCAGAATTAGAGACGTGGACATACTTTGGTCGGACCGGTAATACCGCCATAAACGCTTGCCAGCGCGCTAGCTGATGTTGGAAGTAAGCTGTATCTGCAGCGTCAGCTTTGGAAAAGTGAGTAAAAATACCCTCAAAATTAAATTGGCTACTTGATTCAAGATATTCAGTTGCGGTGCGTAACTCTTCGGGATATTGAAAACCGATTCGTCCCATGCCAGTATCTAAGGCAATATGGACCGCTAACTGATTGTCACCAGTCAAATAGTTGGCCGCTTCTTTCAACCAATCAATCGAACCAACCGTGGCAGAAATCCGATTTGTTGCCATCAAATCAGCATATTGCGGCTCAGTGATGCCTAATACCAAAATCGGCTGTTTGAAACCAGCATCTCGCAGCGTTAAAGCTTCATCTAAAATAGCAACACAAAAGCCGGTTGCTCCGGCCCTTTCGGCAACCGTTGCTACTTCAACGATACCGTGGCCGTATCCGTTAGCCTTAACAACTTGAAATAGTTCCACTCCCGGCTTCAACCGGGACTTTTCAGTAGCAATATTATGGTAAATAGCGGCTCTGTTAATGACCAGCTGTGTCGGCCGGTGAATACCAATTGTCATTTTGCTGAATCTCCTTCTAGCAAGACTTGAGCCATCACTAAATCGCGGGTATGAGAGATTGAAACGAACCCTTTTCCCTCGAATGGATGCTTAACCAGTACTGGTTTACCGTTCTCATCGTCTAGTATTTCCAGGTCTTGAAAAGAAACCGCTTGGCCAATTCCCGTTCCGAACGCCTTGCTATAAGCTTCTTTGGCAGACCAGCGACCAGCAAGAAATTCGGCACCACGCTTAGCGTTCAAGGTTCGATAGACAGCTATTTCGTTTGGTGTTAACACCTTTTTAACGAACCGCGCCTGATCCGTTACTTCACAGATTCGGCTGATTTCTTCAATATCTACTCCAATTCCGTATATCAAGCTAGCGCCTCACTTTCACACTGATTTCGTAGTTTTAATTTTACCACATTCAATCACCCACTAGCATGACTCCTACTCACGCTTGGTTGATGCTTTTTCACTCGCTAATTTCTCATTTTTTCTCATAAAAAAATATGATTCCTCAGCTCACTGACTGAAGAATCATATTTTAAACGTTTAATTAATCTTTTTTACGAATCGTAAAACCATGTTTGTTGCCACCGCTGTTCTTACGGTCGCGACGATCACGGCTACCGCCATGATCCCGATGGTCCTTACCAGAACCTGAACCTGAACGACGATGACTGTCATTACCTTTACCGTAACGACGGTTGTTGCCGCCACGACCATGGCCGCCACCATGACCGCCACGATAATTACGGCTACCGCCGCCACCCTTGTGACGAGGTAATGGCCGTTCTGGTGTGATCTTAACGGGAACTTGGTTAGAGTTATCCTTGGTCAAGTCATTCAGAAGAGCAGCAACTAAGTCAACTGCTTCGTACTGATCCAACAGCTTTGAAGCAACGTCAGCATACTTGTCAGTATCGGTTTTTTCAACCAGATCCTTAACTGTAGCTTCAGCATTGCTCAACTGACCGTTGAAGGCTTCGGCTTCCGAAGGTGGCTTCAATGGCAGCATCCGCACCTTAGTCAACTTTTCAATCTCACGCAGGTAGTCCATTTCGTTTGTTGTCACGAAGGTTAATGACACACCATGATGACCGGCACGACCAGTACGGCCGACACGGTGCACGTAACTATCTGGATCTTGAGGAATATCGTAGTTAAAGACATGGGTAACATCTTCAACATCGATCCCACGGGCAGCAACATCGGTTGCCACTAAGATATCAAGCTTACCATGCTTAAACCGGTTCAGAATTTGTGAACGGCTCTTCTGAGTCAAATCACCGTGAATCCCAGCAGCGTTATAGCCACGGGCTTCAAGGCCACGGGTGATTTCATCCACCCGACGCTTTGTTCGAGTAAAGACAATGCTCAGATCAGGTGCTTGAACATCAAACATCCGGGTCATCACATCAAACTTCTCATAGTCCTTAGCACGGACATAGTATTGTTCAATTAAGTCAGTCGTTAATTCTTTTGCTTTGATCTTAACGTGGTGTGGTTCGTGCATAAATTGCACACCAACCCGTTTGATCTCTGGTGGCATCGTTGCAGAAAACAGCATTGTTTGCCGTTCGTCTGGCGTTGCCTTGATGATAGATTCAATATCATCTAAGAATCCCATGTTTAACATCTCATCGGCTTCATCTAAAACCAGCATTTTAATGTGGTCTAGTTTAACGGTCCGACGGTTCATATGATCCAACAGACGGCCAGGCGTTCCGACTAAGACTTGGGGATGGTTCTTCAAGCTGTTGATTTGACGACGGATATCAGCACCACCGTAGACAACTTGAACCTTCGCGTGCTCTTCATGACCCAATTGGAAAATTTGTTCCTGGGTTTGAATGGCTAATTCACGAGTTGGTGAAATGACCAGCGCTTGAATGTTGGGATCGTCCCGATCGATGTTTTGCAAAATAGGTAAAGCGAAGGCCGCAGTCTTCCCAGTCCCTGTTTGTGCTTGTCCGATAACGTCTTTACCTTCCAATACCATTGGAATGGTTTCTGCTTGAATGGGGGTTGCTTCCTCGTAACCGTTACGTTCGACGGCCTTGAGCAAAGCTTTTGATAACCCGAGTTCTGAAAACTTCAAATAAGTGTCCTCCTAATAGGCTTTTACAAAGGGAATAAGACTATGAGAAATCCGTCTCGTATGGTGCGTCATATTCCCCGTTTGAATGATGCAGTTCTAAAAAAATACAACTAGAGTATCATACATCACCCACGAGAGAAAAGCAACTACTAATATTCACAGTAGAAAAAACAGCCGCTTCTATAAAATAGACAGCGGTTGTTTGAATTATTGTAATGCAGCTAAAACATTCTCTAAATGGATGCCGTGACTACCTTTAATTAAAACAATATCCTCAGATTGAATATCCTCATTCAGCTGAGCAATTAACTTTGCCTGTTCAGCCGTTTCATATAAGTGAAGATGACTCAGCTCAAATCGATCCTGTAAGGCTTGGTACAATGCTTTCATATGCGGGCCCACAAGGTAAACATCCTGAATAGACTTAGGATCAAAAGCTTCCTCCAATCCAGCATGTAACCGATCAGACTGTTCCCCTAACTCCAGCATATCGCCCAGTACGACGCGCCGCTTGCCATTAGTCGCCACTTTGGAGAAAGCCGCCATCACTTCTTTGACCGCCGTTGGATTTGAATTATAAACATCACTTAAAATACGTTCGCCTGCGTGACCATTTACCCACTCTGCACGGTTTTCCGTCAGATTAAGATTGGTAAAGGCTTTGGCAGAGGCCTGTGGTGAGATTCGGTATAACCGCGCAACACTCAGGGCGGCCAACGCATTATTAACGTTATAATCACCGATCATCGGCACTGTCATTTTCTGATCCGGCCATGCACTGGTGGTGAACCGAGTTTGCGTATCCGTTGCTTCAACATCCAAAACATACATATCATCCGTCTCATGGCGGCCAAACGTTTGCTGACGTTGAGAGATAGCTTTAGCGCGTTCAACCAATAAAGGCTCATCGCCATCGTAAATAAACGTGCCGTCTGCCTTCAAGCCATGCGTGATTTCCATCTTCGCATCAGCAATTTTATCCCGCGTGCCAAAGAATTCAATGTGCGCTTCACCAATCATGGTGATGATGGCAACGTCTGGCTCTACCAAGCGGCTTAAGAAATCAAGTTGGCCCGGACGATCCATGCCCATTTCAATCACCAATACTTCAGTATTAGGCTCCATGGATAAGATGGTAACGGGCACGCCAATTTCGTTGTTAAAATTAGCCATCGTTTTCGTCACGTTAAACTGAGTGGCGAGAATGGCGGCAACCATATCTTTGGTCGTCGTCTTACCATTAGACCCAGTAATGGCCACAACTTTAGGATTGATTTTTAATAGATAGTACCGACTAAGGGATTGCAGCGCAGTCAACGGGTCATCGACAACCAGCACAGGTAAGCCAGCGGGTGCCTCGCCATGATCTGCTTTCCAAAGTGTAGCGACCGCACCATTTTGCAGTGCACCCTTAACAAACTCATGGCCGTCGCGTTCGCCTTCCAACGGCACAAATAGTGCCCCCTTAGAAAGCTGACGACTATCAAATGCGACACTGGAAACTTCAATCTGATTCCAGGCACTCGTATCATTCTGAGCAGAAATTGCGCTTGCAATTTCACCAAGTTGCATCTTCATTGAAAACAATCTCCTATTTTCGTCTCATTTTTTAAAACACGTCGGGTCTCATTATACCACGACTCCCCACCAAAAAAACGGGGACATATCGAGCTGTTCCTCGATTGACTCCGCTTATAAATCCATTTCATTTTCTGTAAAGGGCGTTTCATCAGTAATCTCAATACTCCACTGCTTTTGCTCAACATCATATTTGAGGGTCCCAACTTGGTGGGTCGTTTCGTAGACATCCATTCGGTCATGCCACCAGTTTTGCCGTTCCGGATGTTCCTGCAATCTGATGGGGATTAAGTACACCCTGCGCCGCTCAACTGCTTGATCAAAGGCAAACACTAATCCCTCTGAGAAAGCAGCCGACAGTTTTTGAATGATGTCCTTAGGCACCTCACTAACCGAAAAGGGCCGGTTAAACATCATCCAACGATTACTATGCAATAGCCTTAAATGACGTTTCATTGAAATATCCAAAATATGTTCAAAGGTCGCCATCTGACGATAGTAAACTTTGACAAAATCGCTCTTCGTACTTAAAAAAGCGTAGGCGTTCTGCAGCTTAGAATAGAGTGGCAAGTGATAGTGAGTGCCCATGTGGGCCATATATAATAGTTCGGCAATCTCACTAGGCATCATTAAATCCAAATCATCGCTCTCATGATAATCCAGCCACATCTTAGGGGAGTCCGTCCGTGAAAGTAAAAACTCACGAACTGAATTTTGCCCAGTGACCGTTTGAAAACGGGTGTGACTATTAACTTGATTACCCTCAAGCTTTCCATCGATCAAAACAATTCGTTGTGGTACTTCCGGCATACCGTTCACAAAATCGGCCGAAGTAATCCCATACGAAATCACAAGATTGTTCACCTGTTCCCAGTTGATATAGATAAAATTCCCTTGCATCACATTTCCCACGCTCTCTCTCGTTTTAGACACTTTTATTGTACTACGAAACAACTCTAAAAAATGCTAAAGGTTCAATCTGATTAAATTTATTGTGGTTGTTCCGTCGCTTGACGTGCCGGTGGTTATTCAATAATATGAAGGAAATGATTCAAAAGGAGCTTCCATCATGACCAACGTACTTTTTGTCTGTTTAGGTAACATCTGCCGGTCACCTATGGCCGAAGCCATTTTCAGGAATCTGGTTGCCAAAGCTGGCCTGCAGGATCAAATTCAAGTTGATTCATGCGCAACGAGTAGCGAAGAAGAGGGTCATCAGCCTCACCCCGGTGCACGTAAAGTGATGGCTGCCCACGGCCTGGATTACAGCGACATGCACTCGCGACCAATTACCTGGCAAGATTTTGACTGGGCTGATTACATTATTACGATGGACAACCAAAACATCTTTAACCTCAACCAGATGGCGCCTGCGCAAGACCGCCATAAGATTCATCTCTGCTTAGACATTCTGCCCGATAAACAGGGGCAGGAAATTCCAGATCCCTGGTACACCCACCGGTTTGAATATACCTATCAAGTCTTAATGTCGGCACTGCCAGCTTGGTTGGATAGGATTAAAGCGGCTGACTAAAGATTTACCTTTGTGCAATACGCCAATCTAGCCCAGAACGGTTCCACAACTCAGATTCCGGCCATATAACGTGAATAAAACCCATTCCGACAAAGTTCGCCGGAATGGGTTTTATTCACGTTATATTCTGGAATCTACCGAGTTGTTTCGCACACTTACTTATTATTAAACCTCGCCTCAAACCCCTTTTGAACCTTCACCGGCGTATCCGCCAACTTTGCAGTATGCGTCAATCTCCCACGGATCATCAACCGCCGCGCCCCTGTTGCGTCACAGGTCACTAGCGTAATGATATTGGCCTTCGTTTGGTTCACCACGTCAACACGCGTGGCCGCGATAAACGCCCGTCGGTAAACCTTAAACGTGTAGACCTGCTTCATGTCCGTGGTGTAGATCGTGTCGCCTACCCGCGTCTTAAAGTACAGCGGTGAAAAAAGAATGTCTTTGCGCACCATGTGGTGGCCCGCCAACGGATAGTTACCGTGCCCCATCTTCTGATCTGAACGCATGGTCCCGGCAGCTAACGCAAGCGTCGTATTAGCAACGCCTTTAGCAATCGGCAAGTGAATACCGGACTTGGGAACTAAGATCTGACCCACCGGCAGAATTTTTTTTGAGTTCATCCGGGCATTCGCCACCGTTGAGAAATTCAGAGATTTAGCGTTTTTAAAATTAAAATTAGCCTGCTTCTTGTCGTTGTCAGCAGCTGATTTAGCCGTTATTTTCGGTTGATACGAACTCACCAGATAGTTCTTGATCTGCTGGTTAAAAATTAATCCCAGCGAAATGAGTAACAGTATCACCAAACCAATGCGATACAGCCACCTTGTAAATTGGCTATGTTCTTTATGTTTCATTTGTTCTCCCCACCATCCCTATTAAATCGCATATGTAAGCGATCTAATAATTTTAACGCGTAATTGGTATACCTTGGTTATACACCCAAAACGTGCTACTCTTAATGTTACTGCTATATTTTAACCGATTGAAGAATGATTTAAAAGAAAGAAGATTGATATTCATTGACTGAACCAGAACCTGCCACCGTCAAGCCCAAACGCCCCATCTGGCGGCGCAACTTATTCGTCCTGTGGTTTGGTACCTTCATGGCTGGACTCGCCTTTAGCGAAATCATGCCGTTCTTATCCCTCTATGTGGATACACTAGGTAACTTCACCAAAGATCAGCTTAACCTATACTCCGGTATCACGTTCTCCGCGACCTACTTGGTAACAGCCGTAGCCAGTCCAATGTGGGGCCGCTTAGCTGACCGAAAAGGCCGTAAACTGATGCTGTTGCGCGCGTCACTAGGAATGGCCGTTGTGATGGGGCTAATGGGCGCTGTCACCAGCGTCTGGGAATTGATGGCCCTCCGTTTTATCCAAGGAATCTTTTCTGGCTACATTAGTAATGCCAACGCGCTGATGGCCACTCAGGCGCCTAAAAGCAAGAGCGGCCAAGCGCTTGGGACGCTATCAACTGGTTACGTTGCGGGATCACTGTTCGGTCCCCTCGTTGGTGGTGTTTTAGCCGAAATCTTTTCCTATCGCGTCACCTTCTTTATTACCGGTGCGCTTTTATTATCCGTCTTTTTCGTGAGCTACTTCTTCGTGACGGAATCGTTCACGCCCGTTAAAAAAGAAAATATGCTGTCGAGTAAAGAAGTACTGGGTGTGGTCAATCATCCAAGATTAATTTTGGGAATGTTCATTACTACCCTGATCATCCAGGCTTCCAACATGTCCATCTCACCCATTTTGTCACTGTACGTCAGAGAAATCATGCCCAAGGGATCGGCAATTACGCTGTTTAGTGGTATTGTTGCTGCCATTCCGGGGGTTGCCACCCTCTTTGCGGCTCCTCAGTTGGGCCGCTTAGGCGATCGAATTGGGACTGAATTAATTTTGTCGATTGGTTTTATCTTTGCCATCCTGGTCTATCTGCCAATGGCGTTTGTCACTAACGTCTGGCAACTGATGTTTTTAAGATTTTTAATTGGTATTTCTAACGCCACTATGTTGCCAGCTGTCCAAACGATTCTGTCAAAAAACACCCCACCAGAGGTTACTGGCCGGGTCTTCAGTTGGAACCAGTCTTTCCAAGCAATTGGCAGTGTGCTGGGACCAATGATTGGTTCAGTCGTTTCCACGGTGTTCGACTACTCGGGAGTCTTCATCTCAACCTCGGTTCTAGTTCTGTTAAACTTCCTGCTAGTTTGGCATAATACGGCTAGTTTGAGGAGAAAACATTTGAATAGCTAGAGTGCGAAGGCAAGCGATTAGATAGCTGGAGCACGTTTTGGCAATGTAACAGCAAAGAGTACAAAATTCCCGAACTTGGATTTATGGATTAGTCGGTTTGCATGCAGTTCCCTGCTTGCCTGAACACGTTTACGCAATCTAAAAACCAAGCGTCACGTCCAATCATAACTATTGGATGTGGCGCTTTTATTAGCAACAAAATTCAACGATACATAAAAGCGGTGCAAATCCACGAGCTTGCGACAGTTGATTAAAATTAATCATTTTCCCTGACCGCTTTTTTAATCACATCCATAATCTGATTGGCAAGATGCGTTGGCTGGCGGTCACTGCGGTATCTCAAGGTCAACCATACATGGGGCAATTGTGCGTCTGAAATGTGCAATGGCACCACTGTATCCGGTAATTTTATTAAGTCTGCTAGAAAACCAAGCGCCACGTTGGATGCTACAGCATCTAATACAACATGTGCATTATCACTTTCAAACAGCACCTGAGGCTCTTGTCGTGCATATAACCGCGCAAAAATTTTATGGTTCAAGAAATTAGCACTCTTGGTGACTATTGGAAATCCCAACGTGTCCTTAACGGTAACCGAACGTTGGCGAACCAATGGATGATTCACACTTGCGAGTAACCGAAAATGAATTGGTACCAATCGATCTTCTACTGGGTTTTCTTCACGCTCTACTTCGCCAGTGATAATCGCATCTACTTCCCCAACTGCCAATTTCTGATCCAGAACCAGTGAACCAGCTTCCACGAAACGTACATGCTGAAATAAGCCATTGGCCTGCAATGCTGAAACAATTTTTAGCAGATACTGCTCACCAATCGTTGGTTCAATTCCTATCAATAATGAATCCGCGGTCATTCGAGCAATGACTGCCCGGTTACGCTCCCAGACCGTCAAAATTTCTTCGGCAGTCTGGCTTAATTGCCGTCCTGCTGGCGTTAACTGCACACCGTTAGTATGTGGATTACGAATCAAAAGTTCAGTATTAAAGTACCGTTCAAGCCGCTTAACAGATTGCGTGATAGTTGGCTGACTCACTGAAAAATTCTTTGCAACTTGAGTAAAACTCAATACTTGGTTCAATTGGTGGAAATACGCCAGATCTCTAAAATTCATAAGCACCTCATAAATAAATATTATAGTATTGTTCACTTTGACTATAATACCACTGAAATGATAGAGTAATCCGCATCACTTATAAGTGAAATTAATAGTGAAACCTGGTCATACATATGAAATCAATCACTTATTGGCACCGAAATCTCATGGTCCTTTGGATGGGCGCATTTATGTCTGAAGGCGCAATATCATTAATTGTTCCAATCTTACCTCTGTTCCTAAAAAGCCTTGGCAACTACACTCCAAGTCAACTCAGTCTGCTTTCCGGCAGCATCTTCGCCGTCACCTTCCTCATCAAAGCGGTTGTTTCACCGCTGTGGGGAAAGCTTTCTGACCGTGTTGGACACAAACCTATGCTTTTGCGAGCCGCTGGGGGATTAAGCTTCTGTTGTTTCATGATTGCTATTGCACCAAACGTGTGGCTGATTATCCTTGCACGTGCCATTCAAGGTATTTTTTCTGGTTACATCAATAACGCCGAATCCATGATTGCTACAGAAGCACCCAAAGAACATAAAGGTTGGGCTTTAGGCACACTGGCAACTGGCGATACAGCGGGATTACTTTGCGGCCCAATCATTGGTGGCACATTAGCAACCTTCGTTGGATTCCGGGGTACCTTCTTCATTGCCGCACTGTTGATGCTTGCCGTATTTGGTCTAAGTTGGAAACTAGTGACGGAAACCTTTGAACCCGTCCCTGCTTCTGAAAAAATGGGGATCCGTGATACGCTTTCGGCACAGCCACATATCAAGCTACTACTATTAATCTTTGTTCTAACTTTAATCGTGCAAGCCACTAACAATGCGGTTAATCCAATTTTAAGCCTATATCTGGACGATCTATTGCCGTCAGCCCCTCACTTACCGCTTATTTCTGGAATTGTGGCAGCCCTACCAGGCATTGCCACCGTTTTATCAGCGGGCTACCTAGGACGTTTGGGTGATATGCACGGTCAACGCAAACTGTTGATTGGTGGTCTCGCCCTTGGAACGCTCATCTACATCCCTCAAATCTTCGTGACCAACATCTGGGGGCTTGGCAGTCTACGCTTTATTACTGGCCTTTCAATTGCTGCATTACTGCCAGCATTACAAGCTATATTGACGCAAAATACACAACCGGCAGCACTGGGGCGAATCTTTAGTTATAATCAAACGTTTCAAGCATTAGGCAACGTGTGTGGTGCGATGATCAGTGCTGGGATTGCCAGTGCATTCGGTTACGTTCAGGTTTTCACCGCGGTCTGTGTGATGGAAGCTCTCGGTTTATTGCTAGCGTGGAGATTGAAATGCTAGAGTGTTCAGGCAAGTCTTTGCTTGCCTGAACACGTTTACGCAATCTAAAAAAACAAGAAGCTGTGTCAAAACTCGGTAGATTCCGGGCATTTAAGCTATATTAACGTATTGAATCACAGTATCGTTATGACTAATCGTAACTCAAAAATGGATTGAAATACCTACCAATATTGACTTATGGCACAACCTTTTATTGGCTCTACAATATCTGTTGTTGGTAATAGATTCTATCTATTACTGATAACAGATTTTTTGTACACTATTAACTAATAAAAAAACGGGCATTCCCGCCCGTTCATTAAAATCAACCACGACGAAGAT
>NZ_BCMF01000019.1 GCF_002217925.1 Secundilactobacillus mixtipabuli
TACCATTATCCAAAAAATCAGACAAGCTTAAGGCTTATTTAGTGTGCGCTATTTTCGATACATTATCAAAATAAATTCATCTCGTAAGTCGCTTCATACTTGACTTATGGTAGAAAAATAACAGCTCAAGCGGTTTACAAACCATCGCTTGAGCTGTTATTACAGGTCCCTTTTTAGCCCTTATTTAATCAAATTTAACCGGTGCCACATAATCATCGATTGGATGTGCATCCGTCAAGGCTCGCACACCTTGTCGGACTTGTTCAAGTACGGCTTCATCATCATGGTGTTCAATTGCGGTAACGATCAGCTGCGCAACTTGTTTAGCATCAGCTTCCTTGAAACCTCTCGTGGTAATGGCAGGTGTCCCCAACCGAATCCCAGAGGTCTTAAATGGACTGAGCTTTTCGTTAGGAATCGCTTCTTTATTAGTCGTAATCATGACACTATCCAATAATTCCTGAGTTTGTTTACCATTCAGGTCAGTCTGGCTAACGTCTAAAGTCATCAGGTGGTTATCAGTTCCACCCGAGACAACCCGGACCTTCTCAGCTTCATTGAAAACTGCAGCCATTGCCTGTGCATTCTTAATAATCTGAGCCGCATAATCCTTAAACTCTGGCTGTAAGTCTTCTAAGAAGGTGGTTGCCTTCCCTGCAATCACGTGTTCCAATGGGCCGCCTTGAGTCCCAGGGAAAACGGCAGAGTTGATCTGCTTAGCATACTTTTCCTGCGACAAGATCAAGCCGCCACGAGGACCGCGAAGGGTTTTATGCGTGGTTGTTGTCACGACATCCGCAATACCGACTGGCGATGGGTGTAACCCAGTCGCAACCAATCCGGCGATGTGAGCCATATCCACCATAAAGTAAGCCCCAACTTCGTCTGCAATATCTCTGAAAGCCTGCCAGTCAATAATGCGACTGTATGCTGAGGCTCCCGCAACAATCATCTTAGGCTTAACTTTTAACGCTAAATCACGAATCATATCGTAATCCAGCAGTTCGGTTTCCGGGTTCAAGCCGTAACTGTATGATTCGTAGAGTTTACCACTAAAATTAACCTTAGCACCGTGAGTCAAATGACCACCCGAATCTAAGCCCATGCCCAAGATGGTATCGCCAGGCTTCAAAAAAGCAGCGTACGTTGCTTGATTTGCCTGAGAACCAGAGTGAGGTTGAACATTGGCATATTCGGCGTGGAAGAGTTCTTTTGCACGTTCAATGGCAAGGTTCTCAACAACGTCAATAAATTCATTTCCGCCATAGTAACGTTTTGACGGATAGCCTTCAGAATACTTATTGGTCAGTACTGAACCTTGGGCTGCTCGAACAGCTTGGGAAACAATATTTTCAGAAGCAATTAACTCAATATTATGCTGTTGACGGTCCTGCTCTTGACTAATGGCTTGCCATAACTTCGGGTCTTGTGTTTGGTAATTCAACTCAATCAGCTCCTTGGCATTTGATAGGTCTTAGTTTAACAAATTTAAGCTTAAAAAGAAAGGGTCTAGACCGAATAAAGACAAACAAATCAAAAAAGCAAGTGATATTCATTCGTTACTTAGCGAACATCACTTGCCAGTTTAAACTTAAAGTTCAGGTATAAAGTCCTATTTTGAAAAGTGCATCCCACCAGCTGACTTATCCAGCCGGTTCATGTAGGCAGCGCCTAACCCCGTATTTTCAAATCCTTCGGTAAAAATCACTTTCACTTCAGATTCTAGATCAAAGTGACGTAGCCCTGCAAATAACAGGTGAGTAGCACTACGAATATCCTTACCTAAAGAATAAGCTTCCACGTTTTCAGGCACTGACAACTGCGCCAGTACATCTTCTGTTGCCATGACACCAATGGCCTCATTTTGCTTTGCAGCCCATGCCATTGCCGCGTCAAAGTCCGCAGGGTGATCAACGATTTCTACCTGGGCACTTGGTGCATAGTGCTTGTATTTCATTCCTGGTGCTTTAGGCGTTTCATTAGCACCGACATGATGATGATCAGCTTTCACATCGCCAATGACCTGTTCCAATTCAGCTACTGTCACTGCTCCTGGACGAAGGATGGTTGGTGTCTCAGTTGACATGTCGATGATGGTTGATTCGACGCCTACTTGAGTCGGACCATCGTCGACGATGCCGGCAATTTTACCGTTTAAATCATGATAAACATGTTTGGCAAGCGTCGGGCTAGGCTTCCCTGACGTATTTGCAGATGGACCAACGATCGGAATTCCGGCGGTAGCAATCAATTTAAGTGTCACCTGGTTTTTAGGCATTCGAAAGGCCGCAGTGTCCAACCCGCCTGTCACCGTCTTTGATAATGTTCCTGGTTTTAACGGTAAAACAATGGTTAATGAACCGGGCCAAAAATGAGCCATTAACTGCTTAACTTGATCAGATAAGGGCTGCGCGTAGTGCTCAACCATTTCGATGGATGAAACCGTCACAATCAGCGGGTTATCACTGGGACGCCCCTTGGCAGCATAAACATTGCTAGCAGCCTGTTCATTTGTCGCATCTGCCCCTAATCCGTAAACTGTTTCGGTTGGAAAGGCAATCAATTCGCCCTGTTTTAACAGCTTAGCTGCAGCTTCAACTTCAGCTGGTTTAAAAATTTTAGTTTCCATAAAATTACTCCTATTCTGGTTAAAGAATGATGTCCCTAACCCAACTTGACCTGAACCATCCGGTCATGGCCCGACATATCTTGACGAACAATGACTTGGGCTTTTGGAAAAGCTGCATTAAAAATCTGTTTAACTGCACTGCCTTGGTGAAACCCAATTTCAAGAAACACTTCGTTTGCGGTAACGACCCCTTGCTTGAGCTGGTCAGCTAACTGTTCATATATGGCGAGGCCCTGGTGATCTGCAAATAGCGCCATTGATGGCTCACTGGCGAGGACGTCCGCATCCATTTCATCCTCTTCAGCGTGTGAAATATACGGTGGATTACTGACAATCACGTCAAATCGTGAACCGGCAACTGGCATTAATAAGTTGCCTTGGACCAGCGTCACATCAACATTCAATCGGTCAGCATTTTCCTTCGCAACTGCCAAAGCTGCCTGAGACAAATCAGTGAGTGTGATTTGCCACTCAGCCCGTTGCTTTTTCAGCGTCAGCCCGATTGCGCCGCTGCCCGTACCCACATCTAGAACTGATAATTGAGCGTTCGCGTGTTCTGATAGTACCCATTCGACCAACTCTTCAGTTTCCTGCCGAGGAATCAGGACGTTTGGATTAACCACAAACCGTTCGCCATAAAATGGGGCGGTGCCAATAATATACTGCGGTGGCACGCCTGCAACATATTGCTGAATGGCATCAACATACTGCTGATCTAAGGCAGTAGGAATCGGCTGACGATATTTAATGAGCAAGTGGGTCTGATCCAAGTGACTGAGTTCTTGCAGCAAGTATGTCGCAGCCGACTCATCCAACCGGTTTTTCTGAACAAACAAAGAAGCCCATTTGAGGGCTTCATAGTAGGTACGATTAGCCATTAAGCTGCTCCATCTTTTGCGTTTGATCATACAAGATCAACGCATCAATGATATCATCCAAATCACCATTCATAATTTTATCTAGCTTGTTCAAGGTCAGGCCAATGCGATGATCAGTCACTCGGTTTTGAGGATAGTTATAAGTCCGGATTCGTTCGGAACGGTCCCCTGTTCCCACAGCTGACTTTCGTTTTTCATCATAGGCATTTTCTTCTTGTTCGTGGTAGTAGTTATAAACACGAGCACGCAGAATTTTCATCGCTTTGGCACGGTTTTGCTGTTGTGACCGTTCATCTTGCATCGCAACCACGATACCGGTTGGCAAGTGGGTCATCCGAACAGCTGAACTGGTTTTGTTAATGTGTTGGCCACCAGCACCTGAAGAACGGTAAACATCGGTCCGAATATCCTTTGGATCAATATCAACATCAACGTCTTCTGCTTCTGGCATCACCCCAACGGTCGCCGTAGAGGTATGCAAACGGCCCGCTGACTCGGTAACGGGTACCCGTTGAACCCGGTGAGCGCCATTCTCGTATTTCAGTTTAGAATAGACTTTGTCACCACTGATCAGCATGACAATTTCTTTAAAGCCACCAACTTCAGTTTCGTTTTTATCAACGATTTCAACTTTCCAACCCTGCTTTTCAGCATAGCGGGAATACATATCAAATAAGTCGGCCGCAAATAAACTGGCTTCGTCACCACCAGCAGCCCCATGAATTTCCATCACGATGTTTTTATCATCGTTAGGATCCTTAGGCAGCAGCAGTACCTTGATTTGTTCTTCTAGCTTTTCCTTTTGATCTTCAAGATCTTTTAATTCATCTTTGACCATGCTGGTCATATCGTCGTCAAGTTTTTCGCGAAGCATCTCGTTATCTTCATCGATTTGACCCGTTACTTTTTGATACTTCCGGTAAGCCTCCACCGTCTCTCTGAGATCGGCTTCTTCTTTTGACAGCTCCATGAAGCGCCGCGTATCCGCAATCACTTCTGGATCACTGATCAGCTCGTTAAGTTCATCATAACGGTCGACCAGTGCTTGTAATCTATCGAACATTTCGTCCATGTTAACTCTCCTATTCTTCGCCTAATAAATCCATTGGTGGATTATAGTAGTGTTTTCTGCAGACGGGGTAATATGATTCATTACCACCGATTTGAATCTGTTCACCCTCATAAACCGGTTTATTATCGTGAAAACGAAGATTCATTGTCGCCTTTTTGGCACAGAACCAGCAAATTGTCTTCATTTCTTCGAGTTTATCAGCATACAGCAACAGGTATTTTGACCCTTCAAACAACTCGTTGCGAAAGTCGTTCTTCAACCCAAATGCCATCACGGGAATCTTTAATTCATCCACGATCTTAGCTAACTCAAAAACGTGGGCCTTGGTCAAAAATTGAGCTTCATCGATCAGGACACAATTAGCCTTGGGGTTGATATTTTCAACCATTTTAAAGATATCATCGTCATGAAAGACTGGAATTGCTTCGCGTTTTAAACCGATTCGACTGGAAACTAAACCGACGCCATCACGGTTGTCTTTACCGCTAGTCATAATAATAACTGGCTTATTTTGTTCCTCGTAATTATGTGCTACTTTTAAAATTTCAATGGTTTTCCCACTGTTCATTGCCCCGTACTTAAAAAATAACTGTGCCAATAGTCTCAATCTCCACTCTTCGCAAATTTCTCATCTATTATAGCGGATTTAACGTTAAAATTCACCCTCTGCTCGTCGATATTCACGAGTGAAATCGTTTTTTTAATTAAATCCGCACTGGTTCACGGCTTATTTAACTGAAACATGGTAAAATATATGCTTAGTGAAATCGAAAAAATAGTTTCTGTGGCTGCTAAGACAGCAACACAGGACAAGGAGCGAAAACAATGACTTTACGAAGTAACGTAGCTGCCTTTGCGGGCAGATCCTCATACTGGTTTCTGCATACGTTTTTAAAGGGCGGCAGTTCTCTGCCTGGCAAAATCACCACCAAAATCGATCCAGAGATTCTTAAACATTTAGGACAGAATTACGATGTCATCGTCATTACTGGGACAAACGGTAAAACGTTGACTACGGCCTTAACCGTTCGCGTTTTAAAGCAAAAATACAGTCACATTCTAACCAATCCCACTGGCTCCAACATGGAACAGGGGATCGTCACAACGTTTCTGCGGGCTCCCAAAGTTAAAGGGGCTCGGCCAATTGCCGTGTTGGAAGTTGATGAAGCCAACGTCATCAAGGTAACTAAATACATCAAACCTAAGGCCTTCGTCTTTACCAACATCTTTCGGGATCAAATGGACCGTTACGGCGAAATCTACACCACCTATCAAAAAATCATCGACGGTGTGGCTTTAGCACCAGAAGCTACCATTATTGCTAATGGGGATGCCCCAATTTTTCATTCTAAGAACCTGCCCAACCCGGTCATTTACTATGGCTTTAAAGATCCTGAAGAAAAAGACATCAAGGCTAAGCCGAATACGGACGGCGTTTTATGTCCTAACTGCCAGCATATCTTGCATTACAGATATCTCACTTACAGTAATCTCGGCAAATACTTCTGTCCCAATTGCGGCTACCAGCGTCCCGAGCTTAAATTTGCGGTGACAAAGGTAACTGATCTGACGCCTACAAGCTCAGAATTTGAAGTCGATAATCACCCGATGAAGATTGAAATCGGTGGCCTATACAACATTTATAATGCGTTAGCCGCTTATGCTGTGGGTCGTTTTCTCGGCGTCACGCCAGAGCAGATCGACACCGCGTTTAGTGAAGATAAAAAAGTCTTTGGCCGTCAAGAAGTGATTCATTTAGACGGCAAACAAGTCACTTTGATCTTAGTTAAAAACCCTGTGGGCCTTAATCAAGTGCTCGACATGATTGCGACTGACAAGAAGCCCTTCTCATTCGTTGGCCTGCTAAATGCTAATTATGCTGATGGTATTGATACCAGCTGGATCTGGGATGGCAATTTTGAAAAGCTGCCCCACTTAAACATTCCTGCTTACATTACGGGCGGTGAGCGGTATAAAGATATCACTTTCCGTTTAAAGGTCGCGGGTGTTCCTGACAACAAGCATCAAGTGGTACCTGAATTAAAAGACGTGGTCGAAAAGATTAAGACTTTACCAACCGAACACGTTTATGTTTTGGCAACCTACACCGCTGTGTTACAATTACGAAAATTATTAGCCGATCAAGGCTATATCAAGGAGGGTATGGGAGCATGACCTACGAATTAAATGTGGCTCACCTCTACGGCGACCTGATGAATACTTATGGGGACGTCGGCAATCTCTTGGCTTTGAATTACTATGCTAAACAAATGGACGTTAAGCTGAACGTGGAAGTTGTTAGTTTAGAGCAGGATTTTGATGCAAATAAGTTTGACCTCGCCTTTTTCGGTGGCGGTCAAGACTTTGAACAAGTTATCGTTTCCAAGGATATTCAGACGAAGAAGCAAGCTTTGACTGATTTCATTGAAGATGGCGGTCCTGTGTTAGCAATTTGCGGCGGCTTTCAATTATTAGGACACTACTACGTCGACGCCAAGGGCGATAAGATCCCTGGTATCGGTGCGCTTGATCACTACACGCTTTCCCAGGATAACCATCGTTTCATCGGTGATATTGTGATTAAAAATGAAGAAACCGGCGAAACCTACCATGGCTTTGAAAACCACCAAGGCCGGACATTCTTAGGCAAGAACGAACGGCCGCTGGGTAACGTCATCGAAGGTAAGGGAAACAACGGTGAAGACGGTACTGAAGGCGCCATTTATAAGAACGTCTTCTGCTCTTATTTTCACGGCCCAATTTTAACTCGAAACGGCAACCTAGCTAAACGGCTATTGGTAGCTGCCCTTCAGCGCAGTTATCCCGATGCTGATTTAACTTCACAAGAAGCACTGCCAATTCCAGCAACTTTTTAAATCAAAACAAAAGGCCATCACAATAGCTGTTCACAGCTGTCGTGATGGCCTTTTTGTCTCCCTTCAGGCAAACTTATTGAACTGTATAGGCACTTTTTTCCGTTAAGTAAGTGTTGATAATTGCATTTCTACGGGCTAAAAAAGCCTCATTGGGGGCAACTGGGTGCACCCGGTTAGAAAGAAAGACCATTCCTTGACGCGTTTTTAAATCTAACACTAAAAAGGTGCCCGTATAACCACTATGCCAGATGCAGCGATGAGGTGTTGGTAATTTGGCTTGTAGCAGCGCCCAACCAAAGGACCGCCACTGGTGATGAAGGGGTGTTTGATCAGCTAACAGGGCGCCCTTTTGAGCCTGTGTGATTGGCTGTCTGCTATCTGAAAGCATTGCCTTTTCAAACAAAATCAAGTCATTTAAAGTGCTAAAAAGGCCCGCAGAGCCACAGCGTTCTTTGAGTACAAACGCTTTGGGGTCATGGACCACACCGCGAATCAGATGACGCGTTGGCGACACTTCTGTTGGCACGCACTGCGAGGGGTCAGCTGGTTGAAAAGTACTTGTTTTCATTCCTAAAGGCTGTAAAACAGACTGGGTAATTAAGGTTTGTATCGGCTGACCCAGTATTCGTTCAGCAATCCAGCCAAGGAAAATAAAATTAATATCTGAATACACCATTTTTCGTTCAAAATTCTCGCCAACGTGAAGCCCCAATAACGCCTGGTGCAGCTCTTTGGCCGTTAATTTGTTCCGATGTGGGATATACCCGGTGATGCCCGAAGTGTGCGTCATTAAATGCCTGATGGTCAACCGAGTGTCTTGCCATTCTGGCAGATAGCTGTGCACGGCATCCGTTAGTGCCAGCTTACCAGCAGTAACCAACTGTAAAATAACATTCACCGTGCCAACTACTTTTGTTAAGGAGGCTAGATCATAAAGTTGATTCGGTTTTAAGGGCTCATAGCTAGGAACTAGGGCTTCGGCGCCATACATTCCCTTTTGAACCCGCTGACCATCAATATAAGCATAGCTTACGCCTGGGACTACACCATCTTTGACTAACTTAGTTATCGCTTCAACTGTTTTTTCATACATTTAGTTTAAAACTCCCTCATGCTTCTTTCCTCTAGAATAACATAGAGCCAGCAACTGCCCCATCATTTGGAGAGCTGCTAGCTCTATCTTTACTAAATTGATTACATTTAAAGGGCGATTTTTTGAATCCAGCCTTCTGGTGCTTCAACATCGCCAAATTGAATCCCTGTCAACGTGTCATAAAGCTTTTGCGTTACGGGACCAACTTCAGTTTCGCTATAAAAAACGTGAAGCTGGTTTTGATACTCAATCCCGCCAATCGGTGCGATCACCGCAGCCGTACCCATAGCACCAGCTTCAGTAAACCGGTCGAGGTCATCAATATAGACATCGCCTTCTACCGGCTTCATGCCAAGATAATGTTCGGCTAAATACAGGAGTGAATACTTCGTAATACTTGGTAAAATTGAATCCGATTTGGGTGTGACAAACTCGTTGTTCTGTGTAACACCAAAGAAATTAGCCGATCCAGCTTCTTCGATCTTAGTATGGGTAGCTGGATCTAGATAAATCACATCCGAAAAACCAGCTTTGTGTGCTTCATCACCTGGCAACAGGCTGCCACCATAGTTACCGCCAACCTTACTTTGACCCGTTCCGTGAGGCGCAGCGCGATCATAATAAGACGTCGTGAAGTTAGTTGGCTTTACGCCACCTTTGTAATAGGCACCAACGGGCATCGCAAAGATAGTAAATAAGTATTCCGGTGCGGGATGCACACCAATATTTTCACCAATTCCAATCATCAGCGGCCGTAAATAAAGCGTACCGCCAGTCCCATATGGTGGCACGTAATCAGCATTAGCCTTCACGACTGATTTAACCGCTGCAATAAACTTGTCTGCTGGAAACGAAGGCATTAATAAACGATCACAGCTTTGTTGCATTCGAGCTGCGTTACGGTCCGGCCGAAATAATTGGATATCGCCATTTTTAGTCCGATACGCTTTTAATCCCTCAAAATCCGCTTGCCCATAATGTAAAGCAGTCGAGCCTTCGTTAATATGTAACGTTGAGTCGCCAGTGAGTTGACCATCATCCCATTGGCCATCCTTATAATGTGCTAGAAAACGATAAGGTAGATCCAGATAGTTAAACCCTAAGTTTTGCCAATCAATCTCTGATGGTGCTGGTGCCTTTGCCAATAGAACCACTCCTTAAAGGTTATCATTAAATAATTATGAGCTTTATTTTCTAATTTTAATAGATTTTATGCTCAATCAACTAAGATGTCAAGCACGCTCATGACCACTCGTCACCTTTGCCGAATCCTTGCGGCAGGCTCCTGCCATCTGCTACAATGTGAATGCAAGTAAACGCATAAAAGTGAAAAGAGGTTAACTCCTTGGCAAGTAATTCAGATTCAATTTATAACGTCCTCACTTTTGTGGCCCGTCACCCAGACCGGGTGATCTTCAAGCCACGTGAGTACGCTAACACCATCACAGTCGGTATTCCTGATAGTGTAAAGGTTTCTAATCCTGAAATTTACTTTCCTAGCGACCGTCTCAGCGTAAATTTGATGGCTGATGCCTTCGTTGGGGAAAACGGCGATCTACTCAATCATTTCTACGAACTAACAAAGCAATCCAAACCAGATTATCGTGAAGTTTGGGTGACAACTAGTCACTTAAAACGACAAAATTTATACCTGTTAGACCTCTCTTTTGAATAGTAAGGTGCTAACACAAAAAGATGTGACACAACTCGGTAGATTCCAGAATATAACACCAAATAACTTCATTCCGATGGGCTTTATCATCGGGATGGCGTTATTTGGTGTTATATGGCAGGAATCTGAGTTGTAGAACAGATTAAGGCTATATTCAAGTAATGAACTAAAACAAATTTTAGAATGTATGTGCGTCAAGAAATTAAATCCTTATCGATATTAACTTATGCCACACCTGTTTTGATTGGTTAAAAAGATTAATCAAATGAATTTTATTCAATAAAAAAACCGTCATCATTGACTGGTGAAAATCAATGATAACGGCTAAAAATATGATTGGGTATACTGGGCTCGAACCAGTAACTTACGGATTCAGAGTCCGCTGCCTTACCAATTTGGCGAATACCCAATAACTATCTGACAAGATAATAGTTTAGCGGTTTTTGAAATTATTGTCAACAATAAACCAGTAAATTCAGGATAAAATGCATGATTAACAATCCCGAACGAATATTCTATCAGATACATTGACTTTTACCGTAAAATCGTGTAAATTATTATATTGTGTTAAGTCATTTTAATACGCTACATTCATAACCTTGCCCGCTGGTCAAATTGGTTAAGACGTCGCCCTCTCAAGGCGGAGTTACGGGTTCGATCCCCGTGCGGGTGATTGATCAACAAATGAGGTTAATCGAAAAGCTTCCGAACACTGATTTAATGGTGTTTGAAGCTTTTTTTATTATCTCATGCAACGGTTGTTTAATTTTTTATTTTATTCTTTCAATAAGTGATGCTTCCATTCACTGTTTTGATACAGTAGTTAACATAGATGATTATAAGTGAGGGATTAGATGATTTTTTCTTGGGGAATTATTATTATTTTAGCTCTTGGCCTAATGTCAGGCTACCGTCGCGGGTTTGTCTCGGTTGTGATGTCCCTTCTGGCATATATCATTGCGTGGCTTATCGCCACAATTTTTAGTCAGGCACTAGCTGAATTTCTATTTCACGCCTTTACTTCTTCAAACTCGGCAATGATACCAATACCAAGAATGCTATCTGGTGGTGTGTTCTTTGTATTATTTGGCCTGGCCTATTCAATCGTGCGACGAATTGGCAGAGATATGAATATGATCACACGACTTCCTGTCATCCACTCAGTTAATGCATTAGTTGGTGCTTTTTTAAACTTTATTGTTCGTTATCTGCTCATCTTTTTAGTTTTAAACCTTTTACTGCTGTTTCCCAATCAATGGATTCAAACGCAGTATCAGGATTCTCCGATAGCACAGAACATTGTTAAAAACACCCCTGTGATGTCTAAGGAATTCATTCAAATGTGGCAGTCTCACCAAACTGAATGATCACATGTATGGGCCTTGGAAATAGTTAAAAATAAATTGTAAAGGAAAGTGAACATCTTGATGACAATGATTGTATTAGGGCTTCTCTTATTCTTTGGCTTACGGCTTTTTCTAGGCCTCTTTGGCTGGTTTTTTAGAATCTTAGGCCTTTTAATTTTGGGCGGTTTGGTGCTAGTTTTTGCATCCTCCTTCATTGGTATTTTTGCAATCATCATCGTTGTCCTATTAGGTAGTTGGTTATTTAACGCCTTCTCCAACGTCTAAAAATCAATTTAAGATTAAACCACAAAAAAATGGCTCTACAATATCTGTTGTTGGTAATAGATTCTATCTATTACTGATAACAGATTTTTTGTACACTATTAACTAATAACAAAACGGGCATTCCCGCCCGTTCATTAAAATCAACCACG
>NZ_BCMF01000020.1 GCF_002217925.1 Secundilactobacillus mixtipabuli
CGTGGTTGATTTTAATGAATGGGCGGGAATGCCCGTTTTTTTATTAGTTAATAGTGTACAAAAAATCTGTTATCAGTAATAGATAGAATCTATTACCAACAACAGATATTGTAGAGCCTTTAAAATGGCATTCATTGACCCACTAGCAGTAGGTCAATGAATGCCATTAATTTAATGTCAGAAATCAAAAAAGTTTAAACAAAAAAAACCGCCCACAGGCGATTATCAGTACTGGACGGTCCGTACGAGACTCGAACTCGTGATCTCCTGCGTGACAGGCAGGCGTCCTAACCAGCTAGACCAACGGACCATTCGAATTGCGGGGGCTGGATTTGAACCAACGACCTTCGGGTTATGAGCCCGACGAGCTACCAGACTGCTCCACCCCGCGATAATATATAAAAGTTGTGTTGGATGACCCGTACGGGATTCGAACCCATGTTACCGCCGTGAAAGGGCGGTGTCTTAACCACTTGACCAACGGGTCATATACATTTCAAAAAGCAAGAAACCTAACGGAGAAAGAGAGATTCGAACTCTCGCGCCGCTTACGCGACCTACACCCTTAGCAGGGGCGCCTCTTCAGCCACTTGAGTATTTCTCCAATGGGCCTAAATGGACTCGAACCATCGACCTCACGCTTATCAGGCGTGCGCTCTAACCAGCTGAGCTATAGGCCCAAAAAGCGGGTAACGAGAATCGAACTCGCGACAACAGCTTGGAAGGCTGTGGTTTTACCACTAAACTATACCCGCATGGGTCTTTTTGAGCAATGGCGCGGGACGGAATCGAACCGCCGACACACGGAGCTTCAATCCGTTGCTCTACCGACTGAGCTACCGAGCCATATAAACGGTCCGTACGAGACTCGAACTCGTGATCTCCTGCGTGACAGGCAGGCGTCCTAACCAGCTAGACCAACGGACCATACAAATTGCGGGGGCTGGATTTGAACCAACGACCTTCGGGTTATGAGCCCGACGAGCTACCAGACTGCTCCACCCCGCGATAATAAGGAGGATGAGAGATTCGAACTCTCGCGTGGTTTGACCCACCTGACGGTTTTCAAGACCGTTCCCTTCAGCCAGACTTGGGTAATCCTCCATAATGTAACGAAACAAATGATCAATAATAAGGACCAATGGACCTTGTAGGACTCGAACCTACGACCGGACGGTTATGAGCCGTCTGCTCTAACCAACTGAGCTAAAGGTCCGAGTCAAAGATCAAATCGCGGCGGGGGGGATCGAACCCTCGACCTCCCGGGTATGAACCGGACGCTCTAGCCAGCTGAGCTACACCGCGATGGCGTTTAAATAAAACTGTTTGAAACTTTTTATTTAAATCGGGAAGACAGGATTCGAACCTGCGACCCCCTGGTCCCAAACCAGGTGCTCTACCAAGCTGAGCTACTTCCCGTTCAAATGCACCCAGTAGGAGTCGAACCTACAACCTTCTGATTCGTAGTCAGACACTCTATCCAGTTGCGCTATGGGTGCAAAATATTAAAAAGAAAAATGCCGAGGACCGGGATCGAACCGGTACGGTCATCACTGACCGCAGGATTTTAAGTCCTGTGCGTCTGCCAATTCCGCCACCCCGGCGTATTTGGCATAAGCGGAAGACGGGATTCGAACCCGCGACCCCCACCATGGCAAGGTGATGTTCTACCACTGAACTACTTCCGCATATTAAGTTGAAATGCCGACTAGAAGATTCGAACTTCCGACCCCCTGTTTACAAGACAGGTGCTCTACCAACTGAGCTAAGTCGGCAACACAATAAACATAATATCAAATCTGACTTTTATTGTCAACATTATGATTGACGCTATGAGCCGTGACAGTCTCGAACTGTCGACCCTCTGATTAAAAGTCAGATGCTCTACCAACTGAGCTAACGGCTCAATGGAGGATACAGGGCTCGAACCTGTGACCCTCTGCTTGTAAGGCAGACGCTCTCCCAACTGAGCTAATCCTCCATAAATAATAGCGTGGCAACGTCCTACCCTCGCAGGGGGCGATCCCCCAACTACTCTTGGCGTGCTGAAGCTTAACTTCTGTGTTCGACATGGGAACAGGTGTATCCTTCAGGCTATCGCCACCACACTATTGAGAACTGATGCTCTC
>NZ_BCMF01000021.1 GCF_002217925.1 Secundilactobacillus mixtipabuli
AAAATGGCTGTTTCGCTGGCAATCTATTAGGTTGGTCTAAGTAAGTTAGGCGCTAGACGCCGAGTATTGAAAATTAAATCCTAGGTTGTTAGTCAAACATGCTTCAATCCTTTGAAAGGTGTGATTTAATGCGAATTATTGTAGGAATCGACGTTTCAAAACAGACATCTCAGGTAGCAATTACTGCTGACCATGAGGTCAGAGCGCAATTTAAAATTACCAATGACCTAATTGGCTTTACTGAACTGAAGAGCAAAATCAATCAATATGCAGGACAAACAGAAATTGTGTTTGAGGCAACGGGAGTCTACTCACACCGTTTACGTACATTTTTGGTGAACAATGGATACTCTTTTTCTCAACTTAATCCCCTTTCCGCTAAGAAAGAGATGGATCGTCTTCGGCCGAATAAAAATGATGTCAATGATGCCTTGAATTTAGCTGATTCTCAGTATGTATTATCCCGTCCGATAACGCTTGAACAGGATGAAGTATATAAAGAACTCATGCGTGAAAATAGATATTATCAGCAGTGTGTTGCTGATTTAGTAAAGCTTAAAAATCAGCTTCACAAGGCCTTACAGGATACTTTTCCAGAAATTGAACAGATTTTTTCTCATACCGATGGCACTCAATACTGGAAAATGGTAGAACTATTTCCACATGCCACAATTGCGTTGAAATATTCCTTCCCTGAACTTAGTAACATGATTCAAAGAAATGGTAGTTATCACATGTCCGAGAAGCGAGCCAACCAAGTTGGTCGCAAGCTCTTCGAGCTGGCTTCACGGAGTTATCCTGCTGTGCCAGTGGAATCTCACATGGTTTATCAAGTTCAGGCTCTTTGCCGTAAATTAAGCCAAAATCATGATGAGCAAGTGAAAGTGATTGAGGGAATGATAAAACAGGCTCAAGAACTACCTGAATTCAATATCCTCATGAGCATTCCAGGCTTCGGTGAAAAGACCACTGTGGGTCTTCTAGGTGAACTGGGTAACTTAAGGAGATTCAAAACTGCCAATAAAATCAAC
>NZ_BCMF01000022.1 GCF_002217925.1 Secundilactobacillus mixtipabuli
TTCTGAACCCAGCTCGCGTACCGCTTTAATGGGCGAACAGCCCAACCCTTGGGACCGACTACAGCCCCAGGATGCGATGAGCCGACATCGAGGTGCCAAACCTCCCCGTCGATGTGGACTCTTGGGGGAGATAAGCCTGTTATCCCCAGGGTAGCTTTTATCCGTTGAGCGACGGCCCTTCCATACGGTACCGCCGGATCACTAAGCCCGACTTTCGTCCCTGCTCGACCTGTCTGTCTCGCAGTCAAGCTCCCTTGTGCCTTTACACTCTACGAATGATTTCCAACCATTCTGAGGGAACCTTTGGGCGCCTCCGTTACTTTTTGGGAGGCGACCGCCCCAGTCAAACTACCCACCTGACACTGTCTCCCGCCACGCTGAGTGGCGCGGGTTAGAGTGTTCACACAACAAGGGTCGTATCCCACCAGCGCCTCCACCGAAACTAGCGTTCCGGTTTCTACGGCTCCGACCTATCCTGTACAAGTTGTGTCAACACCCAATATCAAGCTATAGTAAAGCTCCATGGGGTCTTTCCGTCCTGTCGCGGGTAACCTGCATCTTCACAGGTACTTTAATTTCACCGAGTCTCTCGTTGAGACAGTGCTCAGATCGTTACGCCTTTCGTGCGGGTCGGAACTTACCCGACAAGGAATTTCGCTACCTTAGGACCGTTATAGTTACGGCCGCCGTTTACTGGGGCTTCATTTCTGGGCTTCGCCGAAGCTAACTCATCCACTTAACCTTCCAGCACCGGGCAGGCGTCAGCCCCTATACGTCATCTTACGATTTTGCAGAAACCTGTGTTTTTGATAAACAGTCGCCTGAGCCTCTTCACTGCGGCTGCACTTGCGTGCAGCACCCCTTCTCCCGAAGTTACGGGGTCATTTTGCCG
>NZ_BCMF01000023.1 GCF_002217925.1 Secundilactobacillus mixtipabuli
GCGGGATGCGTTCGACTTGCATGTATTAGGCACGCCGCCAGCGTTCGTCCTGAGCCAGGATCAAACTCTCAATTTATGATTGTTTGTGACTCATTAATATTACTAGCGAAATTGACTTCGCAAATTACATTTGATATCAACCGAAACTGATATACCCTGCACATTTGTGAAACAAAACTTTGTTCAGTTTTCAAAGGTCTACTTGATTTGCTAATTGCCTTTCGACAACTATTAAATCATATCATGTTGACGTGTTTCTTGTCAACGTTTTTTTATAACTTATTTGAATAGTTATTCAGACAAGCTCGTTGCCAAACGTGTTATCTCTTTGACAACGATAACTACTATACCAGCTATCTAAAGCGAGGTCAACACTAAAACACAACTTTTTCAAAAAATCCTCTGTCTTTTGTCTAACAGCCACTTTCAAGGTTCAGTTGTCATTTATCTTATCACGTCCTCACCCAATTTCAAACTAATCTTTGCAACGTAAGAACACGCTAGCTACAAGAAAAACGCAATTGCATTTATATAGATAAATGACAAAGTCAATCGGTTAGTTTGGGTTCTACAATATCTGTTGTTGGTAATAGATTTTATCTATTACTGATAACAGATTTTTTGTTACACTACTATTTAATAAAAAACGGGCATTCCCGCCCATTCATTAAAATCAACCACG
>NZ_BCMF01000024.1 GCF_002217925.1 Secundilactobacillus mixtipabuli
GGTTAGCACAGTATGTCAAGACCTGGTAAGGTTCTTCGCGTAGCTTCGAATTAAACCACATGCTCCACCGCTTGTGCGGGCCCCCGTCAATTCCTTTGAGTTTCAACCTTGCGGTCGTACTCCCCAGGCGGAATACTTAATGCGTTAGCTGCGGCACTGAAGGGCGGAAACCCTCCAACACCTAGTATTCATCGTTTACGGCATGGACTACCAGGGTATCTAATCCTGTTCGCTACCCATGCTTTCGAGCCTCAGCGTCAGTTACAGACCAGACAGCCGCCTTCGCCACTGGTGTTCTTCCATATATCTACGCATTTCACCGCTACACATGGAGTTCCACTGTCCTCTTCTGCACTCAAGTCTCCCAGTTTCCGATGCACTTCTCCGGTTAAGCCGAAGGCTTTCACATCAGACTTAAGAAACCGCCTGCGCTCGCTTTACGCCCAATAAATCCGGACAACGCTTGCCACCTACGTATTACCGCGGCTGCTGGCACGTAGTTAGCCGTGGCTTTCTGGTTAAATACCGTCAACACCTGAACAGTTACTCTCAGATGTGTTCTTCTTCAACAACAGAGTTTTACGAGCCGAAACCCTTCTTCACTCACGCGGCGTTGC
>NZ_BCMF01000025.1 GCF_002217925.1 Secundilactobacillus mixtipabuli
AAATTGGTCGGTACTGTGTTTCCCAATGCGATTGTTCTCATTGATCGATTTCACATTGTAAATGCCCTCAGTCGGGCATTTACCAAGACCAGAATCCGCATTATGAAAGGTTTACCAACCTCTTCTCGCCAATACCGCGCTTTAAAGCGTTACTGGAAGTTATTATTACAGCCGGTAGAAGACGTTGACTATACCACCTACCATAAATGGACTAGTTTTTCACATATGCTTTGCGCCAAAGACGTTGTTGATCAGCTGTTAAGTATTGATCCAGAGCTAAAAGCGACATATCAAGTTCTAAATAACCTACGTCAAGCTATTAAAACGAATGACTGGAATAATTACAATGCCACTTTTTGGCATACAGGGGGTATCTCGCCAGAGATGCAGTTAACTTTAAAAACGTTGAAAGAACACCATGACGAAATTGAGAACACCTTCAACTATCCTTACACCAATGGTCCACTGGAAGGCACAAACAATAAAATCAAAGCAATCAAACGTGCTGGCTTCGGCTATAAGAGCTTCC
>NZ_BCMF01000026.1 GCF_002217925.1 Secundilactobacillus mixtipabuli
CACGCGACCTATTGGTCGCATCCACAATTTCGGTGGTATCCTTAGCCCCGGTACATTTTCGGCGCAGAATCACTCGGCTAGTGAGCTATTACGCACTCTTTAAATGGTGGCTGCTTCTGAGCCAACATCCTAGCTGTCTATGCAACTCCACCGCCTTTTCCACTTAGGATACACTTAGGGACCTTAATTGGTGGTCTGGGCTGTTCCCCTTTCGACGATGGATCTTATCACTCACCGTCTGACTCCCGGATATAAATCTATGGCATTCGGAGTTTATCTGAATTCAGTAACCCGTGACGGGCCCCTAGTCCAAACAGTGCTCTACCTCCACGATTCTCTTTCCGAGGCTAGCCCTAAAGCTATTTCGGAGAGAACCAGCTATCTCCAAGTTCGTTTGGAATTTCACCGCTACCCACACCTCATCCCAGCACTTTTCAACGTACACGGGTTCGGGCCTCCAGTGCGTTTTACCGCACCTTCACCCTGGACATGGGTAGGTCACCTGGTTTCGGGTCTACA
>NZ_BCMF01000027.1 GCF_002217925.1 Secundilactobacillus mixtipabuli
GTTTCAGTTCCCCACGTCTGCCAATACTTAGCTATGTATTCACTAAGCATTAATCATCGACTAAGATGATTGGGTTTCCCCATTCGGAAATCTCCGGATCAAAGCTTACGTACAGCTCTCCGAAGCATATCGGTGTTAGTCCCGTCCTTCATCGGCTCCTAGTGCCAAGGCATTCACCATGCGCCCTTTTTAACTTAACCTCATCACTTGCGTGACGGATTAATTGAGTATTACGCGAAGTAAATAAACTTTACTAATAAAAAACTCAAAATACGCGGTGTTCTCGGCTTAATTAATGAAATTAATTAATATAAAAGAAAATTGATAT
>NZ_BCMF01000028.1 GCF_002217925.1 Secundilactobacillus mixtipabuli
GGAATGTCAGCGGACTTTCTTGGCTCAAACCAGTTTAGTGCCAAAGCACTGTTCAATTTCCAGTTCCACCCGCCAAGAATGCTTAGAACGACTCGCAGAGCCGGTCTCACTAAAACATATCGCTAACGAATTGGCGACTTCTGCTAGCTTTGTTGCCCGTATGTTAATGCAATCCGCAACTTACTTCGAACCCAATTGGCAGCACTTACCAGAAGTACTTTTGCTGGATGAGATTAAAACGACTAACAACGCTGATGAGACCATGAGTTTTGAAATGATGGATGCCGAAACACA
>NZ_BCMF01000029.1 GCF_002217925.1 Secundilactobacillus mixtipabuli
TGTTGATCAGCTGTTAAGTATTGATTCAGAGCTAAAAGCGACATATCAAGTTCTAAATAACCTACGTCAAGCTATTAAAACGAATGACTGGAATAATTACAATGCCACTTTTTGGCATACAGAGGGTATCTCGCCAGAGATGCAGTTAACTTTAAAAACGTTGAAAGAACATCATGACGAAATTGAGAACACCTTCAACTATCCTTACACCAATGGTCCGCTGGAAGGCACAAACAATAAAATCAAAGCAATCAAACGTGCTGGCTTCGGCTATAAGAGCTTCC
>NZ_BCMF01000030.1 GCF_002217925.1 Secundilactobacillus mixtipabuli
CTCACTAGAAGCTTTTCTCGGCAGTGTGACATCGGCCACTTCCCTACTTAAATTCGGTCCTCATCACAGCTTGTCTACCCGGTTGAAAGCATTTTACTAACAACCAGACTTGCTGCTTAAACGCACATATCCAACAGTGCGCACGGCTTAGCCTCCTACGTCCCTCCATCGCTCAAACATATCTTACTAGTACAGGAATATCAACCTGTTGGCCATCGTCTACGCCTTGCGGCCTCGACTTAGGTCCCGACTAACCCTGGGAGGACGAGCCTTCC
>NZ_BCMF01000031.1 GCF_002217925.1 Secundilactobacillus mixtipabuli
CATGCGGTTTCAGTTGTTATACGGTATTAGCACCTGTTTCCAAGTGTTATCCCCTGCTTCTGGGCAGGTTACCCACGTGTTACTCACCAGTTCGCCACTCATCCAATGCTGAAAATCAGTGCAAGCACTTCAATTCAGCGGGATGCGTTCGACTTGCATGTATTAGGCACGCCGCCAGCGTTCGTCCTGAGCCAGGATCAAACTCTCAATTTATGATTGTTTGTGACTCATTAATATTACTAGCGAAATTGACTTCGCAAATTACATTTGATATC
>NZ_BCMF01000032.1 GCF_002217925.1 Secundilactobacillus mixtipabuli
AAAAAACAGCCATCGATTTCTCGATGACTGCTTCGCTTGCGTGGCAACGTCCTACCCTCGCAGGGGGCGATCCCCCAACTACTCTTGGCGTGCTGAAGCTTAACTTCTGTGTTCGACATGGGAACAGGTGTATCCTTCAGGCTATCGCCACCACACTATTGAGAACTGATGCTCTCAAAACTAGACAATATCATTTTCTCTTACCGATGAACACCACTACTCGTGGTTAAGTCCTCGACCGATTAGTACTAGTCCGCTCCGTGCATCGCTGC
>NZ_BCMF01000033.1 GCF_002217925.1 Secundilactobacillus mixtipabuli
TCATTAAAATCAACCACGACGAAGATTTCTAGAAGGAAGGAATACCCTTATGAATTATGATACTACGAAGTTGTTGCTAGGCATAGATGATAAACATGTAAAAATTAAAGGTGGTACTGAACGGGCTGATGGGGTTATCCAGGTTACTGGTAAATTGACCTATCGGCCAAAGGCCTGTGTACATTGTGGCGTCATCAATGATCATACGATTATCAACTATGGTTGGCGGGAAACGAATGTCCGCTTTGTCCAAACCCTTGGTAATAATGT
>NZ_BCMF01000034.1 GCF_002217925.1 Secundilactobacillus mixtipabuli
GTCATCAATGATCATACGATTATCAACTATGGTTGGCGGGAAACGAATGTTCGCTTTGTCCAAACCCTTGGTAATAATGTGCTGTTAAAGTTAAATCGACGTAATTTCAAATGTAAGGAATGTCAGCGGACTTTCTTGGCTCAAACCAGTTTAGTGCCAAAGCACTGTTCAATTTCCAGTTCCACCCGCCAAGAATGCTTAGAACGACTCGCAGAGCCGGTCTCACTAAAACATCTCGCTAACGAATTGGCGACTTCTGCTAGCTTTGT
>NZ_BCMF01000035.1 GCF_002217925.1 Secundilactobacillus mixtipabuli
CGCTAACGAATTGGCGACTTCTGCTAGCTTTGTTGCCCGTATGTTAATGCAGTCCGAAACTTACTTCGAACCCAATTGGCAGCACTTACCAGAAGTACTTTTGCTGGATGAGATTAAAACGACTAACAACGCTGATGAGACCATGAGTTTTGAAATGATGGATGCCGAAACACACGAGTTTATCGATTTATTACCATTCCGATCAATTTTCAAGCTGCAGCGTCATTTTAGACATTACACCGAATCCGCACGACAAAGAGTCAAGATT
>NZ_BCMF01000036.1 GCF_002217925.1 Secundilactobacillus mixtipabuli
AATAATGTGCTGTTAAAGTTAAATCGACGTAATTTCAAATGTAAGGAATGTCAGCGGACTTTCTTGGCTCAAACCAGTTTAGTGCCAAAGCACTGTTCAATTTCCAATCCCACCCGCCAGGAATGCTTAGAACGACTCGCAGAGCCGGTCTCACTAAAACATATCGCTAACGAATTGGCGACTTCTGCTAGCTTTGTTGCCCGTATGTTAATGCAGTCCGAAACTTACTTCGAACCCAATTGGCAGCACTTACCAGAAGTACTTTTGC
>NZ_BCMF01000037.1 GCF_002217925.1 Secundilactobacillus mixtipabuli
CATTATCCAAAAAATCAGACAAGCTTAAGGCTTATTTAGTGTGCGCTATTTTCGATACATTATCAAAATAAATTCATCTCGTAAGTCGCTTCATACTTGACTTATGGTAGAAAAAAACAGCCATCGATTTCTCGATGACTGCTTCGCTTGCGTGGCAACGTCCTACCCTCGCAGGGGGCGATCCCCCAACTACTCTTGGCGTGCTGAAGCTTAACTTCTGTGTTCGACATGGGAACAGGTGTATCCTTCAGGCTATCGCCACCACAC
>NZ_BCMF01000038.1 GCF_002217925.1 Secundilactobacillus mixtipabuli
CATGAGTTTTGAAATGATGGATGCCGAAACACACGAGTTTATCGATTTATTACCATTCCGATCAATTTTCAAGCTGCAGCGTCATTTTAGACATTACACCGAATCCGCACGACAAAGAGTCAAGATTATCGTTACTGATATGAATTATACTTACCCTAAATTGGTCGGTACTGTGTTTCCCAATGCGATTGTTCTCATTGATCGATTTCACATTGTAAATGCCCTCAGTCGGGCATTTACCAAGACCAGAATCCGCATTATGAAAG
>NZ_BCMF01000039.1 GCF_002217925.1 Secundilactobacillus mixtipabuli
CTTGGCTCAAACCAGTTTAGTGCCAAAGCACTGTTCAATTTCCAGTTCCACCCGCCAAGAATGCTTAGAACGACTCGCAGAGCCGGTCTCACTAAAACATCTCGCTAACGAATTGGCGACTTCTGCTAGCTTTGTTACCCGTATGTTAATGCAGTCCGAAACTTACTTCGAACCCAATTGGCAGCACTTACCAGAAGTACTTTTGCTGGATGAGATTAAAACGACTAACAACGCTGATGAGACCATGAGTTTTGAAATGATGGAT
>NZ_BCMF01000040.1 GCF_002217925.1 Secundilactobacillus mixtipabuli
TACCATTCCGATCAATTTTCAAGCTGCAGCGTCATTTTAGACATTACACCGAATCCGCACGACAAAGAGTCAAGATTATCGTTACTGATATGAATTATACTTACCCTAAATTGGTCGGTACTGTGTTTCCCAATGCGATTGTTCTCATTGATCGATTTCACATTGTAAATGCCCTCAGTCGGGCATTTACCAAGACCAGAATCCGCATTATGAAAGGTTTACCAACCTCTTCTCGCCAATACCGCGCTTTAAAGCGTTACTGGA
>NZ_BCMF01000041.1 GCF_002217925.1 Secundilactobacillus mixtipabuli
CCGGAAGCATGCGTAAAGGTATAAGCGACGCTTTGATTCTTAAAGTTCTGTATCCCATGTTCCAGCATGCCTTCCATTGCAGCCTTCATCGTGTAATGGGTTGAACACATGACGAAACCTAGTTCGGTCAATTGATCCATAGTCACAGCCGGTACACCATTGTCTCCTCGAACATCAGCAAAAATCTTCCAACCAGTTACTACTTTAGCCATTTCAACAGCTTGTTCATACTTAGTAATTTTAACGAACATTGCCAAATCAG
>NZ_BCMF01000042.1 GCF_002217925.1 Secundilactobacillus mixtipabuli
GAATTATACTTACCCTAAATTGGTCGGTACTGTGTTTCCCAATGCGATTGTTCTCATTGATCGATTTCACATTGTAAATGCCCTCAGTCGGGCATTTACCAAGACCAGAATCCGCATTATGAAAGGTTTACCAACCTCTTCTCACCAATACCGCGCTTTAAAGCGTTACTGGAAATTATTATTACAGCCGGTAGAAGACGTTGACTATACTACCTACCATAAATGGACTAGTTTTTCACATATGCTTTGCGCCAAAGACGTT
>NZ_BCMF01000043.1 GCF_002217925.1 Secundilactobacillus mixtipabuli
CGATTACCCTCTCAGGTCGGCTACGTATCATTGCCTTGGTGAACCATTACTCCACCAACTAGCTAATACGCCGCGGGTCCATCCAGAAGTGATAGCCGAAACCATCTTTCAAACTGAAGCCATGCGGTTTCAGTTGTTATACGGTATTAGCACCTGTTTCCAAGTGTTATCCCCTGCTTCTGGGCAGGTTACCCACGTGTTACTCACCAGTTCGCCACTCATCCAATGCTGAAAATCAGTGCAAGCACTTCAATTCAG
>NZ_BCMF01000044.1 GCF_002217925.1 Secundilactobacillus mixtipabuli
CTTACCAGCCGGTGGGGTTACCAACGCGCTTAATACTGCAGGTAGACTACCAGTCAGTGGGGTTACCAACGCGCTTAACACTGCGGGTAACTTACCAGCTGGTGGGGTTACCAACGCGCTTAATACTGCGGGTAGACTACCGACCGGCGGCTTACCAACGTGCTCAACACAACGGGTAACTTACCAGCCGGTGGGGTTACCAACGTGCTTAACACTGCGGGTAACTTACCAGCCGGTGGCTTACCAACGTGCTTAACA
>NZ_BCMF01000045.1 GCF_002217925.1 Secundilactobacillus mixtipabuli
CGTGGCAACGTCCTACCCTCGCAGGGGGCGATCCCCCAACTACTCTTGGCGTGCTGAAGCTTAACTTCTGTGTTCGACATGGGAACAGGTGTATCCTTCAGGCTATCGCCACCACACTATTGAGAACTGATGCTCTCAAAACTAGACAATATCATTTTCTCTTACCGATGAACACCACTACTCGTGGTTAAGTCCTCGACCGATTAGTACTAGTCCGCTCCGTGCATCGCTGCACTTCCACTTCTAGCCTATCTA
>NZ_BCMF01000046.1 GCF_002217925.1 Secundilactobacillus mixtipabuli
CCGTATGTTAATGCAGTCCGAAACTTACTTCGAACCCAATTGGCAGCACTTACCAGAAGTACTTTTGCTGGATGAGATTAAAACGACTAACAACGCTGATGAGACCATGAGTTTTGAAATGATGGATGCCGAAACACACGAGTTTATCGATTTATTACCATTCCGATCAATTTTCAAGCTGCAGCGTCATTTTAGACATTACACCGAATCCGCACGACAAAGAGTCAAGATTATCGTTACTGATATGAATTATA
>NZ_BCMF01000047.1 GCF_002217925.1 Secundilactobacillus mixtipabuli
AAACGGGCATTCCCGCCCGTTCATTAAAATCAACCACGACGAAGATTTCTAGAAGGAAGGAATACCCTTATGAATTATGATACTACGAAGTTGTTGCTAGGCATAGATGATAAACATGTAAAAATTAAAGGTGGTACTGAACGGGCTGATGGGGTTATCCAGGTTACTGGTGAATTGACCTATCGGCCAAAGGCCTGTGTACATTGTGGCGTCATCAATGATCATACGATTATCAACTATGGTTGGCGGGAAA
>NZ_BCMF01000048.1 GCF_002217925.1 Secundilactobacillus mixtipabuli
ATTCCCCATAACAAACAAAGTTTGTTGAGTGGGCCTAAATGGACTCGAACCATCGACCTCACGCTTATCAGGCGTGCGCTCTAACCAGCTGAGCTATAGGCCCAAAAAGCGTTATTATACAATTGAGAGTAGATCTCTCAAAACTAAACAAAGTTTTGTTCCTGTGCAGGTTTCCGTATTATTCCTTAGAAAGGAGGTGATCCAGCCGCAGGTTCTCCTACGGCTACCTTGTTACGACTTCACCCTAATCAT
>NZ_BCMF01000049.1 GCF_002217925.1 Secundilactobacillus mixtipabuli
ATTCCCCATAACAAACAAAGTTTGTTGAGTGGGCCTAAATGGACTCGAACCATCGACCTCACGCTTATCAGGCGTGCGCTCTAACCAGCTGAGCTATAGGCCCAAAAAGCGTTATTATGCAATTGAGAGTAGGCCTCTCAAAACTAAACAAAGTTTTGTTCCTGTGCAGGTTTCCGTATTATTCCTTAGAAAGGAGGTGATCCAGCCGCAGGTTCTCCTACGGCTACCTTGTTACGACTTCACCCTAATCA
>NZ_BCMF01000050.1 GCF_002217925.1 Secundilactobacillus mixtipabuli
AGGGGGCGATCCCCCAACTACTCTTGGCGTGCTGAAGCTTAACTTCTGTGTTCGACATGGGAACAGGTGTATCCTTCAGGCTATCGCCACCACACTATTGAGAACTGATGCTCTCAAAACTAGACAATATCATTTTCTCTTACCGATGAACACCACTACTCGTGGTTAAGTCCTCGACCGATTAGTACTAGTCCGCTCCGTGCATCGCTGCACTTCCACTTCTAGCCTATCTACCTGATCATCTCTCAGGG
>NZ_BCMF01000051.1 GCF_002217925.1 Secundilactobacillus mixtipabuli
CGAGTTTATCGATTTATTACCATTCCGATCAATTTTCAAGCTGCAGCGTCATTTTAGACATTACACCGAATCCGCACGACAAAGAGTCAAGATTATCGTTACTGATATGAATTATACTTACCCTAAATTGGTCGGTACTGTGTTTCCCAATGCGATTGTTCTCATTGATCGATTTCACATTGTAAATGCCCTCAGTCGGGCATTTACCAAGACCAGAATCCGCATTATGAAAGGTTTACCAACCTCTTCT
>NZ_BCMF01000052.1 GCF_002217925.1 Secundilactobacillus mixtipabuli
CCAGTAACCTGGATAACCCCATCAGCCCGTTCAGTACCACCTTTAATTTTTACATGTTTATCATCTATGCCTAGCAACAACTTCGTAGTATCATAATTCATAAGGGTATTCCTTCCTTCTAGAAATCTTCGTCGTGGTTGATTTTAATGAACGGGCGGGAATGCCCGTTTTTTTATTAGTTAATAGTGTACAAAAAATCTGTTATCAGTAATAGATAGAATCTATTACCAACAACAGATATTGTAGAGC
>NZ_BCMF01000053.1 GCF_002217925.1 Secundilactobacillus mixtipabuli
TGGGGTTATCCAGATTACTGGTAAATTGACCTATCGGCCAAAGGCCTGTGTACATTGTGGCGTCATCAATGATCATACGATTATCAACTATGGTTGGCGGGAAACGAATGTCCGCTTTGTCCAAACCCTTGGTAATAATGTGCTGTTAAAGTTAAATCGACGTAATTTCAAATGTAAGGAATGTCAGCGGACTTTCTTGGCTCAAACCAGTTTAGTGCCAAAGCACTGTTCAATTTCCAATCCCACCC
>NZ_BCMF01000054.1 GCF_002217925.1 Secundilactobacillus mixtipabuli
TCCTTAACGAGAGTTCACTCGCACACCTTAGGATACTCTCCTCGACTACCTGTGTCGGTTTGCGGTACGGGTAGTAAGATACTCACTAGAAGCTTTTCTCGGCAGTGTGACATCAGCCACTTTTCTACTTAAATTCGGTCCTCATCACAGCTTGTCTACCCGGTTGAAAGCATTTTACTAACAACCAGACTTGCTGCTTGAACGCACATATCCAACAGTGCGCACGGCTTAGCCTCCTGCGTCCCT
>NZ_BCMF01000055.1 GCF_002217925.1 Secundilactobacillus mixtipabuli
ACGTTGGTAAGCCGCTGGTCGGTAGTCTACCCGCAGTGTTAAGCACGTTGGTAACCCACCGGCTGGTAAGTTACCCGCAGTGTTAAGCACGTTGGTAAGCCACCGGCTGGTAAGTTACCCGCAGTGTTAAGCACGTTGGTAACCCCACCGGCTGGTAAGTTACCCGTTGTGTTGAGCACGTTGGTAAGCCGCCGGTCGGTAGTCTACCCGCAGTATTAAGCGCGTTGGTAACCCCACCAGCTGGTA
>NZ_BCMF01000056.1 GCF_002217925.1 Secundilactobacillus mixtipabuli
AAATTGGTCGGTACTGTGTTTCCCAATGCGATTGTTCTCATTGATCGATTTCACATTGTAAATGCCCTCAGTCGGGCATTTACCAAGACCAGAATCCGCATTATGAAAGGTTTACCAACCTCTTCTCGCCAATACCGCGCTTTAAAGCGTTACTGGAAATTATTATTACAGCCGGTAGAAGACGTTGACTATACTACCTACCATAAATGGACTAGTTTTTCACATATGCTTTGCGCCAAAGACGTT
>NZ_BCMF01000057.1 GCF_002217925.1 Secundilactobacillus mixtipabuli
CGTATCATTGCCTTGGTGAACCATTACTCCACCAACTAGCTAATACGCCGCGGGTCCATCCAGAAGTGATAGCCGAAACCATCTTTCAAACTGAAACCATGCGGTTTCAGTTGTTATACGGTATTAGCACCTGTTTCCAAGTGTTATCCCCTGCTTCTGGGCAGGTTACCCACGTGTT
This sequence comes from Secundilactobacillus mixtipabuli, assembly GCF_002217925.1. Classification (GTDB taxonomy): domain Bacteria; phylum Bacillota; class Bacilli; order Lactobacillales; family Lactobacillaceae; genus Secundilactobacillus; species Secundilactobacillus mixtipabuli. The sequence goes on from NZ_BCMF01000057.1 coordinate 179, forward strand.
ACTCACCAGTTCGCCACTCATCCAATGCTGAAAATCAGTGCAAGCACTTCAATTCAGCGGGATGCGT
>NZ_BCMF01000058.1 GCF_002217925.1 Secundilactobacillus mixtipabuli
GAAGTAAATAAACTTTACTAATAAAAAACTCAAAATACGCGGTGTTCTCGGCTTAATTAATGAAATTAATTAATATAAAAGAAAATTGATATTATCTAGTTTTCAAAGAACCAATTCTGAGAGTAGACCTCTCAAAACTAAACAAAGTTTTGTTCCTGTGCAGGTTTCCGTATTATTCCTTAGAAAGGAGGTGATCCAGCCGCAGGTTCTCCTACGGCTACCTTGTTACGACTTCACCCTAATCA
>NZ_BCMF01000059.1 GCF_002217925.1 Secundilactobacillus mixtipabuli
TCCTTAACGAGAGTTCACTCGCACACCTTAGGATACTCTCCTCGACTACCTGTGTCGGTTTGCGGTACGGGTAGTAAGATACTCACTAGAAGCTTTTCTCGGCAGTGTGACATCAGCCACTTCCCTACTTAAATTCGGTCCTCATCACAGCTTGTCTACCCGGTTGAAAGCATTTTACTAACAACCAGACTTGCTGCTTGAACGCACATATCCAACAGTGCGCACGGCTTAGCCTCCTGCGT
>NZ_BCMF01000060.1 GCF_002217925.1 Secundilactobacillus mixtipabuli
CCACTTCCCTACTTAAATTCGGTCCTCATCACAGCTTGTCTACCCGGTTGAAAGCATTTTACTAACAACCAGACTTGCTGCTTGAACGCACATATCCAACAGTGCGCACGGCTTAGCCTCCTGCGTCCCTCCATCGCTCAAACATATCTTACTAGTACAGGAATATCAACCTGTTGGCCATCGTCTACGCCTTGCGGCCTCGACTTAGGTCCCGACTAACCCTGGGAGGACGAGCCTTCCCC
>NZ_BCMF01000061.1 GCF_002217925.1 Secundilactobacillus mixtipabuli
TACTTAAATTCGGTCCTCATCACAGCTTGTCTACCCGGTTGAAAGCATTTTACTAACAACCAGACTTGCTGCTTGAACGCACATATCCAACAGTGCGCACGGCTTAGCCTCCTGCGTCCCTCCATCGCTCAAACATATCTTACTAGTACAGGAATATCAACCTGTTGGCCATCGTCTACGCCTTGCGGCCTCGACTTAGGTCCCGACTAACCCTGGGAGGACGAGCCTTCCCCAGGAAACCT
>NZ_BCMF01000062.1 GCF_002217925.1 Secundilactobacillus mixtipabuli
GCTCTTATAGCCGAAGCCAGCTCGCTTGATTGCTTTGATTTTATTGTTTGTGCCTTCCAGTGGACCATTGGTGTAAGGATAGTTGAAGGTGTTTTTAATTTCGTCATGATGTTCTTTCAACGCTTTTAAAGTTAGCTGCATCTCTGACGAGATACCGTCTGTATGCCAAAAAGTGGCATTGTAATTATTCCAGTCATTCGTTTTAATAGCTTGACGTAGGTTATTTAGAACTTGATATGTC
>NZ_BCMF01000063.1 GCF_002217925.1 Secundilactobacillus mixtipabuli
CCATCGCTCAAACATATCTTACTAGTACAGGAATATCAACCTGTTGGCCATCGTCTACGCCTTGCGGCCTCGACTTAGGTCCCGACTAACCCTGGGAGGACGAGCCTTCCCCAGGAAACCTTGGTCATTCGGTGGATCAGATTCTCACTGATCTTTCGCTACTCATACCGGCATTCTCACTTCTAAGCGCTCCACTAGTCCTTGCGATCTAGCTTCACCGCCCTTAGAACGCTCTCCTATC
>NZ_BCMF01000064.1 GCF_002217925.1 Secundilactobacillus mixtipabuli
TCATCTTACGATTTTGCAGAAACCTGTGTTTTTGATAAACAGTCGCCTGAGCCTCTTCACTGCGGCTGCACTTGCGTGCAGCACCCCTTCTCCCGAAGTTACGGGGTCATTTTGCCGAGTTCCTTAACGAGAGTTCACTCGCACACCTTAGGATACTCTCCTCGACTACCTGTGTCGGTTTGCGGTACGGGTAGTAAGATACTCACTAGAAGCTTTTCTCGGCAGTGTGACATCAGCCACT
>NZ_BCMF01000065.1 GCF_002217925.1 Secundilactobacillus mixtipabuli
GCTCTTTGACAACTGTTGTTGGTAAATTTCTTAAATTAGTTCTAATCACTATTTTGTGATTAGGACTTTTTTAGTTTTGATGTGCAAGGTATAAAGCACTCTTACTCTAAATTTTCGGAAGCTCTTATAGCCGAAGCCAGCTCGCTTGATTGCTTTGATTTTATTGTTTGTGCCTTCCAGTGGACCATTGGTGTAAGGATAGTTGAAGGTGTTTTTAATTTCGTCATGATGTTCTTTCAAC
>NZ_BCMF01000066.1 GCF_002217925.1 Secundilactobacillus mixtipabuli
CCGGCGGCTTACCAACGTGCTCAACACAACGGGTAACTTACCAGCCGGTGGGGTTACCAACGTGCTTAACACTGCGGGTAACTTACCAGCCGGTGGCTTACCAACGTGCTTAACACTGCGGGTAACTTACCAGCCGGTGGGTTACCAACGTGCTTAACACTGCGGGTAGACTACCGACCAGCGGCTTACCAACGTGCTTAACACTGCGGGTAACTTACCAGCCGGTGGGTTACCACCCCC
>NZ_BCMF01000067.1 GCF_002217925.1 Secundilactobacillus mixtipabuli
TAACATCGTTGATGGTGTCCTGATTTTGGTGGAATAAGCGCCAATGAGATTTCAATATGCGATAGAGGCGTGAGCGGTGATCGGGAATGGTCTGAAAAGCTTGAATACGAGCTTGATCAAGAGCTCGTCCAGCCAGTTGAATAATGTGAAATCGATCGATTACGATTTCAGCATTGGGAAAGATCCGCTTAATAAAGTGACAGTATTGAGCGTTTAAATCAACTACCACACTTTGAACTC
>NZ_BCMF01000068.1 GCF_002217925.1 Secundilactobacillus mixtipabuli
TAACATCGTTGATGGTGTCCTGATTTTGGTGGAATAAGCGCCAATGAGATTTCAATATGCGATAGAGGCGTGAGCGGTGATCGGGAATGGTCTGAAAAGCTTGAATACGAGCTTGATCAAGTGCTCGTCCAGCCAGTTGAATAATGTGAAATCGATCGATTACGATTTCAGCATTGGGAAAGATCCGCTTAATAAAGTGACAGTATTGAGCGTTTAAATCAACTACCACACTTTGAACTC
>NZ_BCMF01000069.1 GCF_002217925.1 Secundilactobacillus mixtipabuli
CAGTTAAAATCGTTTGATAAATCGCATAAACGGCAGCGAAGCGTGGAAAAGCTGATAGAATTAAGTCGATGGCGTTCTGTTGCGTCATATATTCGTTAATACCACGTAAATAGACAGATTTAACATCGTTGATGGTGTCCTGATTTTGGTGGAATAAGCGCCAATGAGATTTCAATATGCGATAGAGGCGTGAGCGGTGATCGGGAATGGTCTGAAAAGCTTGAATACGAGCTTGATCAA
>NZ_BCMF01000070.1 GCF_002217925.1 Secundilactobacillus mixtipabuli
CATCCAATGCTGAAAATCAGTGCAAGCACTTCAATTCAGCGGGATGCGTTCGACTTGCATGTATTAGGCACGCCGCCAGCGTTCGTCCTGAGCCAGGATCAAACTCTCAATTTATGATTGTTTGTGACTCATTAATATTACTAGCGAAATTGACTTCGCAAATTACATTTGATATCAGCCGAAACTGATATACCCTGCACATTTGTGAAACAAAACTTTGTTCAGTTTTCAAAGATCTAC
>NZ_BCMF01000071.1 GCF_002217925.1 Secundilactobacillus mixtipabuli
CCAGGAATGCTTAGAACGACTCGCAGAGCCGGTCTCACTAAAACATATCGCTAACGAATTGGCGACTTCTGCTAGCTTTGTTGCCCGTATGTTAATGCAGTCCGAAACTTACTTCGAATCCAATTGGCAGCACTTACCAGAAGTACTTTTGCTAGATGAGATAAAAACGACTAACAACGCTGATGAGGCCATGAGTTTTGAAATGATGGATGCCGAAACACACGAGTTTATCGATTT
>NZ_BCMF01000072.1 GCF_002217925.1 Secundilactobacillus mixtipabuli
ATCAACATACTGAAACGCCCGTTTCAGACTCGCTTTCGCTACGGCTCCGACTTTTCATCTTAACCTTGCATGTTAACGTAACTCGCCGGTTCATTCTACAAAAGGCACGCTGTCACCCCTTAACGGGCTCCAACTAATTGTAGGCACATGGTTTCAGGAACTATTTCACTCCCCTTCCGGGGTGCTTTTCACCTTTCCCTCACGGTACTGGTTCACTATCGGTCACTAGGGAGTATT
>NZ_BCMF01000073.1 GCF_002217925.1 Secundilactobacillus mixtipabuli
ACCCTTGGTAATAATGTGCTGTTAAAGTTAAATCGACGTAATTTCAAATGTAAGGAATGTCAGCGGACTTTCTTGGCTCAAACCAGTTTAGTGCCAAAGCACTGTTCAATTTCCAGTTTCACCCGCCAAGAATGCTTAGAACGACTCGCAGAGCCGGTCTCACTAAAACATCTCGCTAACGAATTGGCGACTTCTGCTAGCTTTGTTGCCCGTATGTTAATGCAGTCCGAAACTTAC
>NZ_BCMF01000074.1 GCF_002217925.1 Secundilactobacillus mixtipabuli
CCATCCATTGTAGCACGTGTGTAGCCCAGGTCATAAGGGGCATGATGACTTGACGTCATCCCCACCTTCCTCCGGTTTGTCACCGGCAGTCTCGCCAGAGTGCCCAACTGAATGCTGGTAACTGACAATAAGGGTTGCGCTCGTTGCGGGACTTAACCCAACATCTCACGACACGAGCTGACGACAGCCATGCACCACCTGTATCTGCGTCCCCGAAGGGAACGCCTAATCTCTTAG
>NZ_BCMF01000075.1 GCF_002217925.1 Secundilactobacillus mixtipabuli
CTCCATCAGACTTTCGTCCATTGTGGAAGATTCCCTACTGCTGCCTCCCGTAGGAGTTTGGGCCGTGTCTCAGTCCCAATGTGGCCGATTACCCTCTCAGGTCGGCTACGTATCATTGTCTTGGTGAACCATTACTCCACCAACTAGCTAATACGCCGCGGGTCCATCCAGAAGTGATAGCCGAAACCATCTTTCAAACTGAAACCATGCGGTTTCAGTTGTTATACGGTATTAGCA
>NZ_BCMF01000076.1 GCF_002217925.1 Secundilactobacillus mixtipabuli
AGATCACTATTGGTGCAATGGATCGTTTGATATCCACCGTTTTTCATCTGGTTCTCACCAACCAGAAATATGATTACGACATTGCCTGTTTAGCTCGTCATTAATCAAAGATAGAGTACCATTATCCAAAAAATCAGACAAGCTTAAGGCTTATTTAGTGTGCGCTATTTTCGATACATTATCAAAATAAATTCATCTCGTAAGTCGCTTCATACTTGACTTATGGTAGAAAAAAAC
>NZ_BCMF01000077.1 GCF_002217925.1 Secundilactobacillus mixtipabuli
GTTTCAGTTCCCCACGTCTGCCAATACTTAGCTATGTATTCACTAAGCATTAATCATCGACTAAGATGATTGGGTTTCCCCATTCGGAAATCTCCGGATCAAAGCTTACGTACAGCTCCCCGAAGCATATCGGTGTTAGTCCCGTCCTTCATCGGCTCCTAGTGCCAAGGCATTCACCATGCGCCCTTTTTAACTTAACCTCATCACTTACGTGACGGATTAATTGAGTATTACGCG
>NZ_BCMF01000078.1 GCF_002217925.1 Secundilactobacillus mixtipabuli
CGCATATATTGGCATTGACCTACGATTCAATGATTCGGGTAACTATAAAAGTTCAGGATTTATTACCAAAAGAGGGAATCCGGTCGCTAGAAAAATATTATTTAAAGCAATTGGTAATATGGCATCTTCGGCCACACATGGGCACCCATCGCACATTAATGACTGGTATCAAAAGAAAAAGCGATCCAATCCGTCCAAAGGAACGAAGAAGATCACTATTGGTGCAATGGATCGTTT
>NZ_BCMF01000079.1 GCF_002217925.1 Secundilactobacillus mixtipabuli
CGCATATATTGGCATTGACCTACGATTCAATGATTCGGGTAACTATAAAAGTTCAGGATTTATTACCAAAAGAGGGAATCCGGTCGCTAGAAAAATATTATTTAAAGCAATTGGTAATTTGGCATCTTCGGCCACACATGGGCACCCATCGCACATTAATGACTGGTATCAAAAGAAAAAGCGATCCAATCCGTCCAAAGGAACGAAGAAGATCACTATTGGTGCAATGGATCGTTT
>NZ_BCMF01000080.1 GCF_002217925.1 Secundilactobacillus mixtipabuli
CCATCCATTGTAGCACGTGTGTAGCCCAGGTCATAAGGGGCATGATGACTTGACGTCATCCCCACCTTCCTCCGGTTTGTCACCGGCAGTCTCGCCAGAGTGCCCAACTGAATGCTGGCAACTGACAATAAGGGTTGCGCTCGTTGCGGGACTTAACCCAACATCTCACGACACGAGCTGACGACAGCCATGCACCACCTGTATCTGCGTCCCCGAAGGGAACGCCTAATCTCTTAG
>NZ_BCMF01000081.1 GCF_002217925.1 Secundilactobacillus mixtipabuli
TTCACCTTTCCCTCACGGTACTGGTTCACTATCGGTCACTAGGGAGTATTTAGCCTTGGGAGATGGTCCTCCCGGATTCCGACCAGGTTTCACGTGTCTGGCCGTACTCAGGATCCTAAACTGAGGGCAGTAAATTTCGTCTACGGGGCTATCACCCGCTCTGGCCGGTCTTCCCAAACCGTTCGACTATCTGCTGCTTTGGTAACTCAAATGTTCAGTCCTACAACCCCAGGAAG
>NZ_BCMF01000082.1 GCF_002217925.1 Secundilactobacillus mixtipabuli
CGTACCCTAAATTGGTCGGTACTGTGTTTCCCAATGCGATTGTTCTCATTGATCGATTTCACATTGTAAATGCCCTCAGTCGGGCATTTACCAAGACCAGAATCCGCATTATGAAAGTCTTACCAACTTCTTCTCGCCAATACCGCACTTTAAAGCGTTACTGGAAATTATTATTACAGCCGGTAGAAGACGTTGACTATACCAACTACCATAAATGGACCGGCTTTTCACACATG
>NZ_BCMF01000083.1 GCF_002217925.1 Secundilactobacillus mixtipabuli
AACACAAAACTTACTAATATAAATGGTGTATTCAGCTCGACGGAGTTGAATACACCACTTTTTTTGTTAAAGTGATAGCGAAGCAAAGCCGAGCTGTTTTTTGGCACTTGATGCCGCACATAAAAATGGCTGTTTCGCTGGCAATCTATTAGGTTGGTCTAAGTAAGTTAGGCGCTAGACGCCGAGTATTGAAAATTAAATCCTAGGTTGTTAGTCAAACATGCTTCAATCCTTTG
>NZ_BCMF01000084.1 GCF_002217925.1 Secundilactobacillus mixtipabuli
ACAAAACTTACTAATATAAATGGTGTATTCAGCTCGACGGAGTTGAATACACCACTTTTTTTGTTAAAGTGATAGCGAAGCAAAGCCGAGCTGTTTTTTGGCACTTGATGCCGCACATAAAAATGGCTGTTTCGCTGGCAATCTATTAGGTTGGTCTAAGTAAGTTAGGCGCTAGACGCCGAGTATTGAAAATTAAATCCTAGGTTGTTAGTCAAACATGCTTCAATCCTTTGAAA
>NZ_BCMF01000085.1 GCF_002217925.1 Secundilactobacillus mixtipabuli
TCTGCCCCACCTTAGGCGGTTGGCTCCCGAAGGTTACCGAACCGACTTTGGGTGTTGCAAACTCTCATGGTGTGACGGGCGGTGTGTACAAGGCCCGGGAACGTATTCACCGCGGCATGCTGATCCGCGATTACTAGCGATTCCGACTTCGTGCAGGCGAGTTGCAGCCTGCAGTCCGAACTGAGAATGGCTTTAAGAGATTAGCTTGCCCTCGCGGGTTTGCAACTCGTTGTAC
>NZ_BCMF01000086.1 GCF_002217925.1 Secundilactobacillus mixtipabuli
CACTATTGGTGCAATGGATCGTTTGATATCCACCGTTTTTCATCTGGTTCTCACCAACCAGAAATATGATTACGACATTGCCTGTTTAGCTCGTCATTAATCAAAGATAGAGTACCATTATCCAAAAAATCAGACAAGCTTAAGGCTTATTTAGTGTGCGCTATTTTCGATACATTATCAAAATAAATTCATCTCGTAAGTCGCTTCATACTTGACTTATGGTAGAAAAAAACAG
>NZ_BCMF01000087.1 GCF_002217925.1 Secundilactobacillus mixtipabuli
ACTCGCAGAGCCGGTCTCACTAAAACATATCGCTAACGAATTGGCGACTTCTGCTAGCTTTGTTGCCCGTATGTTAATGCAGTCCGAAACTTACTTCGAACCCAATTGGCAGCACTTACCAGAAGTACTTTTGCTAGATGAGATAAAAACGACTAACAACGCTGATGAGGCCATGAGTTTTGAAATGATGGATGCCGAAACACACGAGTTTATCGATTT